>NZ_WJOK01000001.1 GCF_009649785.1 Agrobacterium tumefaciens
GCCTGAATTCCTTCAGACCCCGCAAGCTTCGCCGCCCACGTTTCTCTTTCTTCTCATATTCAATTGTCAAAAAACAGACCGCTCAATGCAGTCACAAAATCAAACCCCAAAAGCAAAAGCCCTTGGAAAACAACAAGCAGTCAGCTCATCAACATGATTTCTTTAGAACGAAAGACTTCGTCGCCAGCAGCGCCGCCGCCCTCGTTCAGTGAGCGGACTTATAAGAGATCACCCACAAACAAGTCAACACACCAAAATACAAATCCTAAAAAAAACATTCAAAATATTGATTTTAAATGAGAGTTTGAAATTAGTCATACAAACTAACAGATTTTAACGTTTCGGAGCTGCATGACGGGAGCTAGGACTTTTCCTACCACGACGAGGGCGCTCTCTTGGGCATTGCAGGCATTGCGCCCTTCCCAGTCTTATTCGGAAGACGGGCTGAAACGGGCGACCAGAGCGTGCGCATTGCCGGGATAGGTGAAGCGTACATAGGTGACGGCACCCGAATTGCTCCATGTGCGCCGCTCCACGACAAGGCAGGCCTGCCTGTCGGAGATACCCAACAGGCGTGCCACATCTTTCGAGGGCGTTTCGGCACTGATGCGGTGTTCGGCATTGCTCCAGGGAACATGGCCAAGCAGCCAGGGTCCGGGTGCAATCTCCGTGAAGTCGATTTCAGCGGCATCGGGAACGGTTGCCAGATTGACGAGACGCTGCTCGATACAGAATTCCCGCGTGCCCGCAAAATGAATGCAGACGATATCGAGCAGCGATGTACCAATGGCAATATCGAGACTTGTCCGATCCTCACGCTTCGCGACACGCTGTGTGCGCTTCAGGACCTTGAAGCCATATTCCAGGCCAAGGGATTCGACTTCCGCCCTGATATCGTGGATTTCGAGAACCGCGGACTGGATCTGCGGCTGGCGGACGAAACTGCCGGATTTCTTGCGGCGCTCGATCAAGCCGGCCTTCACAAGCTGGCCCATGACCTTGTTGACGGTCATGCGGGAGCAATCGTAGTGGGTGGCGAGATCAATCTCGAAAGGCAACCGGTGACCCGGCGGCCATTCGCCCGATACGATCCGGCCCTCGATATCACCGAGGATTCGCTGGTGCAGGGTTTGCCCGGCCGATGCTTTCGTCACGTCCGCAATGCCTTCCAACGGCTCGATGTCGTTCCTATCGAGCGCATATCAGCTATCGACAAGTTCGGCCATGACCTTGTTGAAGCGATCCGATATTTCGCGGCGATGGACGTGCCGGCCCGCTTGCACCAGTTTTTTACCGCGCACCCAGACGGTATCGACGTGGACGCTACTCGCGAACATCCACTGGTCGAGAATCTGGGATGCCGGAAGATGGGGAACGGCCGAGCAATCAAGCGCGACAAAATCAGCGCTTTTTCCCGCTTCTATCTGATTTTTTGAATCCAGCGCCCTGCCACCGCCTTGAAGCGCCTGCTGGAACAGTTTCTCGCCCGTGGAACGGCCGACATCGGCGATGACATTTCGCGCCCGAAGCGACAGGCGCTGCGAATATTCGAGCATCCGCAATTCTTCCGGCACGGAGATCAAAATGTTGGAATCCGAACCGACACCGTAATGGCCGCCTTCCGCGATGAAACCGGGAGCGGGGAAGATGCCGTCGCCAAGATTGGCCTCGGTGATGGGGCAAAGGCCGGCAACGGCACCGCTTTTTGCCATGCGGCGAGTTTCGGCTTGTGTCATATGCGTCGCATGGATAAGGCACCAGCGCTCATCGACCGGCGCATTCTGCAAAAGCCACTCCACCGGCCGCGCACCTGAAAAGGCGAGCGAGTCCTCGATTTCCTTGACCTGCTCCGCCACATGAATGTGGATCGGGCCGCCTTTCGCCAGCGGTTCGATCGCCGCCAGTTCTTCACCAGTTACGGCACGGAGACTGTGTGGCGCGATGCCGAGCGTTGCACCGGGAAGCCCATTCACCACGGCTTGGGCGCCCTGCATGAGCCTTTCGTAACTGTCGAGCGAATGGATGAAACGTTTCTGACCGTCTATTGGCGCCTGACCGCCGAAACCGGAATGCGCATAAAATACCGGCAGCAAAGTCAGGCCGATACCCGTTTGCGAGGCGGCGGCACCGATACGTTCGGCCATTTCGGCGATATTGCCGTAATGTGAACCATCCATATCGTTATGCAGGTAATGAAATTCACCGACCCGTCCAAAACCGGCTTCCAGCATTTCCATATAAAGCTGGGCAGCAACCGCCTCGACATGATCCGGTGTCATCGACAGCGCGAATTTGTACATGACCGTGCGCCAGCTCCAGAAGCTGTCATCGGCAGGTCCGCGAATTTCAGCAAGCCCTGCCATGGCCCGCTGAAAGGCATGGCTGTGGAGATTGGGCATGGCTGGCACGATAACGGCATGCCGTTCATCCTGCGGCTGCGGAGAAACACCGGGTTCGACGGATGAAACAGCACCGCCCCTGCAGTGGATGCGAACATCTTGCACCCACCCATCGGCCAGAAGTGCTGCGCCCGCGTGAATTACCGTCATGCCACCCTCTCCTCTTGATCTCTTCTGACAAGGCCACGTCGCATACGAAATTACGGCTTGCCAACATGATTATTATGTATATACATTTGACACATAAAAGAAAGGCGAAAAGCAAATGCCAGGGAACAAATATACAAAGGGAATGGCGACGGGTGACACTACCGCATTGTGGCGCAATGCCCGGCTGGCGACGTTTGATCCTACCATGGAAGGCATCGGCGCTATCGAAAATGCAGCCATTGCCATACGCAACGACCGCATCGTCTTTGCCGGCGCTGAAAGCGATCTGCCCGCCGACCTGGCAACGGCCGACGAGATAACCGATTGTGAGGGACGCTGGATCACCCCGGCCCTGATAGACTGCCACACACATCTGGTCTTCGGCGGCAACCGCGCCATGGAATTCGAAATGCGCCTCAATGGCGCGACCTATGAGGAGATCGCCAAAGCGGGCGGTGGTATCGTTTCTTCGGTACGCGACACGCGCGCCCTCTCGGAAGAGGCTTTGGTGGCACAGGCATTGCCCCGTCTGGATACGCTTCTGGCGGAGGGTGTCTCGACCCTCGAAATAAAATCCGGTTACGGTCTTGATATCGAAACCGAACTGAAAATGCTGCGCGTCGCCCGCAAACTTGAGACACTACGGCCCGTTAGAATCGTCACCAGCTACCTGGCCGCGCATGCGACACCGGCCGAATATAAGGGCCGTAACGCCGACTACATTATGGACGTGGTTCTGCCGGGGCTGGAAAAAGCCAATGCGGAAGGACTGGCGGATGCGGTTGACGGTTTTTGCGAAGGCATCGCCTTTTCCGTTGAGGAAATCACCCGGGTTTTCGAGGCGGCAAAACAGTACGGTCTTCCCGTCAAGCTGCATGCCGAACAGCTTTCCAACCTCGGCGGTACGGAGCTTGCCGCATCCTACGGTGCGCTTTCCGCCGATCATCTGGAATATCTTGATGAGGCCGGTGCAAAAGCACTGGCTAAAGCAGGAACGGTGGCCGTGCTTCTGCCCGGGGCCTTTTACGCGCTCCGGGAAAAACAGCTGCCCCCGGTTCAGGCCCTGCGCGATGCAGGCGCTGACATCGCGCTGGCTACCGATTGCAATCCTGGCACCTCACCACTGACTTCCCTGTTGCTGACCATGAATATGGGTGCCACGCTTTTTCGCATGACGGTGGAGGAATGCCTGACGGCGACCACACGCAATGCCGCAAAGGCGCTCGGCCTGCTTGCGGAAACCGGCACGCTGGAAGCAGGAAAATCCGCTGATTTCATCATCTGGGATATCGAACGCCCGGCTGAACTTGTCTACCGCATCGGCTTCAACCCGCTCCACGCCCGCATTTTCAAGGGACAGAAGGTTTCTACATGACTATCACGCTTCACCCCGGCAATGTGACCCTTGCTGAACTTGCCGCAATCTACTGGGATAACGGCACAGCGAAACTCGACCGTTCGTTCGATGCCGGCATAGAAAAAGCAGCGGCCCGCATCGCCGAGATCGCCGCCGGCAATGCGCCGGTCTATGGCATCAATACCGGTTTCGGCAAACTCGCCTCGATCAAGATCGACGCAGCCGATGTTGCGACGCTGCAGCGTAACCTCATCCTGTCGCATTGCTGCGGCGTCGGTGCGGCGCTTCCGGAAAATGTCGTGCGCCTGATCATGGCGCTGAAGCTGATTTCGCTTGGTCGCGGCGCCTCCGGCGTGCGGCTGGAACTGGTGCGGCTGATTGAGGACATGCTGGAAAAGGGTGTCATCCCTTCCATTCCGGAAAAGGGTTCGGTCGGAGCGTCGGGCGATCTCGCACCGCTTGCCCATATGGCCGCCGTGATGATGGGCGAAGGCGAGGCTTTCTATGAAGGTACGCTTCTGCCCGCCGGCGAAGCTCTCACTAGAGCCGGGCTGACCCCGGTCGTGCTCGCCGCCAAGGAAGGGTTGGCGCTGATCAACGGCACGCAAACCTCGACGGCGCTGGCGCTTGCCGGTCTTTTCCGCGCTCACCGCGCGGCACAGGCAGCGCTGATAACAGGTGCGCTTTCCACCGATGCCGCCATGGGTTCTTCGGCTCCGTTCCATCCCGATATTCACACATTGCGCGGCCACAAGGGCCAGATCGATGCGGGGGCTGCACTGCGCAACCTGCTGGAAGGATCCGAAATCCGTGTCAGCCATATCGAAGGCGACGAGCGCGTTCAGGATCCCTATTGCATCCGCTGCCAGCCGCAGGTGGACGGCGCCTGCCTCGATCTTCTGCGACAGGTAGCCCGCACGCTTGAAATCGAAGCCAATGCCGTGACGGACAATCCGCTGGTGCTTTCCGACAATTCCGTCGTATCCGGGGGCAACTTCCACGCTGAACCGGTGGCATTTGCCGCCGACCAGACGGCGCTTGCCATCTGCGAAATCGGCGCGATCGCGCAACGCCGCGTGGCGCTGCTTGTCGATCCGGCTCTATCCTATGGCCTTCCGGCATTTTTATCGAAAAAACCGGGGCTGAATTCCGGCCTGATGATTGCCGAAGTCACCTCCGCTGCGCTGATGAGCGAGAACAAGCAGATGGCTCATCCGGCTTCGGTCGATTCGACGCCAACCTCAGCCAATCAGGAAGACCATGTCTCCATGGCCTGCCACGGCGCGCGCCGCCTGCTACCGATGACGGAGAACCTTTTCGCCATCCTCGGCATCGAGGCGCTTTCGGCGGTTCAGGGCGTTGAGCTGCGTGGGCCATTGAAAACCAGCGCGGAGCTGCAAAAGGCAATCGCCGTGCTGCGTCAGGCGATCCCTTCACTGGAAGAGGACCGTTATATGGCGCCGGATCTGAAGGCGGCATCCGACCTTATTGCGACCGGCGCTCTTGTGTCCGTGATCTCCGACGGCATTCTTCCGAAGCTGGAGGCGTAAGATGCGCGTCTTCGATATTAAAAAAGGCACATCGCCCGTCATTCTCGGCCTGCCCCACACCGGCACCGATGTTCCGGCAGCGATTTGGCAACGCTTGAACGACAACGGCAAGATGCTTGCCGATACCGACTGGCATATTCAAGGTCTCTACGCGGATCTGCTCCCCGACGCGACGACGGTTCGCGCCACCTTTCATCGTTATGTGATCGATGCCAACCGCGATCCTGAAGGCGTTAGCCTCTATCCGGGACAAAACACCACAGGCCTTGTTCCGGAAACCGATTTCGACGGCAAATCGATCTGGAATGAGGGGCAGGAACCGAATCAGGACGACATAGTCTCTCGGCTGGAAACGTTTCATGCACCCTACCACGCGGCCCTTGCCGCGGAAATCGAGCGGGTTAAGGCCATTCACGGCATCGCCATTCTCTATGATTGCCATTCGATCCGCTCGCATATCCCGTTCCTGTTCGAAGGCAAGCTGCCGGATTTCAACATCGGTACGGATATGGGCAGGACCTGCGACCCAGCCATCGAGACAATGGCGGTCGAAGCGACCGCTACGGCAGAAGGTTACACCAGCATTCTCAACGGTCGCTTCAAGGGTGGCTGGACGACACGCCACTACGGAAAGCCCGAAACCGGCGTGCACGCCATCCAGATGGAACTGGCGCAATCCACCCATCTAACGACAGAGGCACCGCCGTTTGCCTATGACGACGCGAAGGCCACCAAGCTTCGTATCCACCTGAAAGACATTCTCACGCGCATCGAAACGACTGCGCTGACACTCGCACACACCAAAAGGGGAACCAAATGACCAATCCTCGTCACAATATCCGCGACGTCCGCGCTGCGCGTGGAACCGAGCTGACCGCGAAATCGTGGATGACAGAAGCGCCGCTGCGCATGCTGATGAATAATCTCGATCCTGAAGTGGCCGAGAACCCGCATGAACTTGTGGTTTATGGTGGCATCGGCCGTGCCGCCCGCACCTGGGCGGATTTCGACAAGATCGTCGCGACCCTGCGCGACCTTAACGAAGATGAAACGCTGATGGTCCAGTCCGGTAAACCGGTCGGCGTCTTCCGCACCCACAAGGATGCGCCACGCGTGCTGATTGCCAACTCCAACCTCGTGCCGCACTGGGCGACATGGGATCATTTCAATGAGCTGGATAAAAAGGGTCTTGCCATGTACGGCCAGATGACCGCCGGTTCGTGGATCTATATCGGCAGCCAGGGCATCGTGCAGGGCACCTACGAAACCTTCGTCGAGGCCGGTCGTCAGCACTATAATGGCGATCTCACAGGCAAATGGGTTCTGACCGGCGGCCTTGGCGGCATGGGCGGCGCCCAGCCACTTGCCGCCGTGATGGCCGGTGCCTGCTGCCTTGCCATTGAATGCAATCCCGATTCGATCGATTTCCGTCTGCGCACCCGCTACGTCGATGCCCGCGCCGAAACTCTTGATGAGGCGATGGAGATGATTGAGCGCTGGACAGCCGCCGGTGAGGCGAAGTCCGTCGGCCTGCTCGGCAACACGGCTGAAATCCTGCCGGAAATGGTCCGCCGCGGCATCCGTCCAGACATGGTAACCGACCAGACCTCAGCGCACGACCCGATCAACGGCTATCTGCCGAAGGGCTGGACGATGGCCAAGTGGAAGGAAAAGCGCGAGAGCGACCCGAAAGCCGTCGAAAAAGCTGCCCGTGCCTCGATGCGCGAACATGTCGAAGCGATGATTGCCTTCCAGGACATGGGCATACCGACTTTCGACTACGGCAACAACATCCGCCAGGTGGCAAAAGAAGAAGGGCTGGAAAACGCTTTCGCCTTCCCGGGCTTCGTTCCGGCCTATATCCGCCCGCTGTTTTGCCGCGGCGTCGGCCCGTTCCGCTGGGCGGCACTATCGGGTGATCCGGAAGACATCCGCAAGACCGACGCCAAGGTGAAGGAACTGCTGCCCGACAACAAGCACCTGCACAATTGGCTTGATATGGCCGCCGAGCGCATCGCCTTCCAGGGCCTGCCGGCGCGTATCTGCTGGGTTGGCCTTGGTGATCGCCATCGTCTCGGTCTTGCTTTCAACGAAATGGTCAAGAACGGCGAGCTCAGCGCTCCGATCGTCATCGGCCGCGACCACCTCGACAGCGGCTCCGTCGCCTCGCCGAACCGCGAGACCGAAGCCATGCAGGACGGTTCGGATGCCGTATCCGACTGGCCGCTGCTGAACGCGCTGCTCAATACCGCATCCGGCGCGACATGGGTTTCCCTCCACCACGGCGGCGGTGTCGGCATGGGCTTTTCCCAGCATTCCGGAATGGTCATCTGCTGCGACGGCACCGATGACGCGGCCCGCCGCATAGAGCGCGTGCTGTGGAACGACCCGGCAACCGGCGTTATGCGCCATGCCGATGCCGGTTACGAAATCGCCGTGGAATGCGCAAAAGAGCAGGGCCTGCGACTGCCCGGCATTCTCGGTAACTAAAGAAAAAACTCGGCGCAGTCTTCAGGCTGCGCCGTTTATCTGATCCGGGAAGAGAGCCGCGATCCACCCATCGTACAGTGCCGACAGCGGTGCCGCATCAGTTTCGACGCCGCTGTCGGCGGCCGGTGGAACTTCTGGTCTGTCTGCGGCTTTCTTACGTTGCTGTTTTTAACCGACCGACTGTATGCTCGTTTGAAAGCCGCGCTAACCGTTAGGCAGGCATGAAGGACATGGTAGATCAAAGAATGGCGTACAGGTTCCTTCCGCTTGCCTTTACCCTCCTGCTCGGGGCACTTCTTCCGGTTTCCGCTACGAATGCCGTGGCGTCCGAAAAGCAGCAAAATGTTCCCGTGCGGATCGATGTGGGCGGCTACAAGCTGAACAGCATCTTGGTCGAGCCGGGAAAAAGCGCCGAGCTTCCGCCGATCCTCTTCATTCACGGCGCAAGCGCCAGTCTCTATGATCCGATGTTTTCGTTTCTCGAAAAGCTCAGAGGCCGTGCAAAACTGCTATTTGTCGACAGGCCAGGGCACGGCAATTCGGATATCGGCGGCAAGGCAAATATTCTCCCGGATGGACAGGCGGACGCCATTGCCCAGCTTATGAAAAAGCGAGGCGTCCCGAGAGCGATTATCGTCGGACATTCCTTTGGCGGCGCCATCGCGGCATCGCTTGCGGTCCGTCATCCGGAGATGGTCGCGGGCCTCGTATTCCTTTCTCCCGCTGTCTATCCGTGGGAGGGCGGCATCGCCTGGTATTACACAGCGGCAAATGCGCCCTTTACCGGTCCGCTGTTCAGCACCTTCATTGCTCCGCCCGCCGGCCTCCTGGCATTGGATCAGGCAACGCGCGGTGTTTTTGCACCCAATTCCAGACCCACCGGTTATGTGGAAGCAACGCATTCCGTGGCGGCCCTGCGGCCCAGGGCCTTTCGGCACAATGCGCAGGAGGTCGCGGCTCTCAATGAATGGGCGCGTGGAGCTTCCTCGGAGTATCGGCGCATCACGGCACCAACCGTCATCATAACCGGTGATACGGACACGATCGTCTCGCCAGAGGTGCATTCCCGTCATCTGGCCAGAGATATTCGCGGCTCCACTTTGATCGTCGTGCATAATCTCGGGCATAAATCTGACTATGTCGCCAGTGACCTTGCCATTGCCGCGATCGAAAAGGTTGCCGGCCGGCCATCCGATTTAAAGGCGGTCCAAAAAACGATTGAGCGACGCATCGAGAATGATCGCGGATCATAAACTTCCGCCCCCGCCCCCTTAACGACCCGATTCTGGACATCACATGAGAATATTACGCGCTTCCGAATACAAAACCATGCCGTGGAAAAATGGCGGCGGCGTTACGGTGGAAATCGCCATCCATCCGCCGGGTGCTTCCGTGGATGCATTCGACTGGCGCGTCAGCATGGCGACCGTTGCTCAGGACGGGCCATTTTCCAGCTTCCCCGGCATAGACCGCACGCTTGCGATTATCGAGGGAAACGGCCTTGAACTTGCTATTTCGGGTCATGAGCCGGTGGCGCTGACGACGAAGAGTACCCCCCTGCCCTTTGCCGCCGATGTTCCCGTAGATGCGACCCTGATGGACGGCGCGATCGTCGACCTGAACGTCATGACCCGCCGCTCATCCTTCGCCCACAGCGTGCAAAGACTATCCGGCAGCCGCTCGATGCAGGCGGCAACGGGAACAAGGCTGATCCTCGCGCTCGATCCTCTGACGGTCGCCGTCAACAACGACACAGCCCGGCTGGAGAAGCTGGATAGCGTTTTCATCACGGAAAGCGTGCCCTTCACCATCGAGGCAGATCATGGTGAAGGCATATTCTTTCTGATCACGCTACAAGATATCTGAAGCGCCGCTGCCTCAGTCCAACCCCAGCGGATCGGCCACCCGTGGCCATAGCTGGAGGCTTGCCTTGCGATAGGCGGTTGTGGCCGGATCGGTCGGATAGGAAGTGGGCGCGGCGATATAAACGATCTCGGAAGCGACCGGCGCAAAACCCGCATGGAAGTGGTTGGTGGACTTCACCAGCAGCACGTCTTTCCTGGCAAAATCGATGCCGAGATTGGAAAAGATATCCGGCTCATAAGTTTGCGTGCGGCTGGTAATGAGAATGATATCGATTTCCGTTCCGACCGGTCGAACGACGGCGGCGCGGCCGAGCGTGACGCGGCTGTTTCGGAAACTCTGCCACCCTGCTTCTGCAGTGCGCATGACCCTGATCCGGAAATCGAGCGGCTCGCCACCTTCGGGACTGGATTTACCGCCAATACGCAGATCAATCTCCGCCCCCTCGCCTGCCGCGTGACAGAAAGACACAGCAATCGGATCCCAGATCGTTGCCACACCGATATTGTCCATGCCGCGCTCCACCATGCGCCGCAGAATATGGGTGGCATCACCCGCAACGCCGCCACCGGGATTATCCCATATATCCGACACCACGACCGGCATATCCGGATGCTCACTTCGAATGGCGAGAACCCTGTCGAGACCCGATTCCGTGTCGAGCATCGGCATGGCAGTCAACTTGCGCATGGCGTAAAGCTCATGACCGAGTTTTTCGGCCATTGCGTCACCTTTTGCCCTGTCATTATCTGTCACGACGACGATACGCGTGCCCATATCTGGGACATCGCCTGCCATGAAACCGTGAATGACGGAAATAGACAGCACGCCGTCCTTACCCTCCAAAGCCTTCAAACGGTCAACATAAGAACGCATCGGTTCGCGGCTGGTGGGGTAAATGGTGATCATGCGGCAATCAAAAGTGGAAATAACCGGCCTGATTTCTCCGCGCAGGGTGCGAAGTGCCAGTTCAACGACGTGCTCACCACGTTCCTCAAAATCCGTATGCGGGAATTCCAGAAACGTCGCCATTATATCGAGATTTTGGACCCTTAAAGGGGTCAAATGGCTGTGGGGATCGAATTCCGCCGCGATCAGTACGTCGGGACCAACAAGCGTGCGGACATGTGACAGGAAATCGCCTTCCGGATCATCATAACCCTGCGCGACCATGGCGCCATGGAGACCAAGAATTACCGCGTCGACCGGCAGGGCGGCGGCAAGCTCGGCAAGTATCGTATCGCGCAGCGTTTCATAGGTCTGGCGCTGTATCAGGCCCGCCGGTTCCGCCCAGCAGGAGGTACCCTCGATTACCGTAAACCCTTCCGCTTTGCCGCGCCGGCGCAGAATTGGTACCGGTGAGGAGCATAGTGTCGGCGTTTCCGGATGTTCGCCGGGCCCAGCGTAAAAAGCCGCGCGAAAGGCGTCCATGTCCGTCGGGACGGGTGAAAACGTGTTGGTTTCGGTGGCAAGCGATGCCGTGAATATGCGCATGACTGTCATTCTCGTTGCCGATGCCCGCTTTTCAGCAGCATTTTTTTGCAATTTAATTAGCCGGGTAATGTTACCAGACGGTGCCGCGTGCTGTGACGTCTTCCACCCGCGTCACGATACCGTTTCGATGGAAAACCATCCTGTCGAAAAGATTAGTAATGACGCAGGTGTGGTTCGGCACAACCTTGACCAGCTCACCGATTTCCGGCCGGCCCGATGTGCAGCCCGACAAATCGACCACCGCATGTTCTTCCGAAAGCGACATGATTTTCGCGCCTTCATACCCTTCAATCAGCCCGTAATCGCTGAACCCAAGGAGATCGGAGGTCAAAGCCTTGGAGCCACAATCGAGCACAGCGCGATCAGCTGTCGGTCGCGACACCACTGTGGCAAGAACATGCATTGCCAGGTCGCCAGCGGTGCAATGTCCGGCACGCAGCATCGAACGGTCATTATATACATATGTGCCCGCCCGATATTCGGTTGCGGAGGGAACGAGGTGAGCAGAGAAAAAATCCGGTGAGCCGCCGCTGGAGCGAACCGGGCAGTCGATGCCCTTTTCCGCAAGCAACGCCATGGTTTCCCGAATGAAGTTCTCCACCTTTTCAGCGCCACCGGGTGCCGGATAGGTCAAAACGCCCTTGAAATTGAGACCCGGTGCCGCGACGATCTTTCCTGCAAGCTGCAACACGGCGTCCGGGGTCTGCACACCGCAGCGTTTTCCGCCGGTATCGCATTCGACAAGAACGGAAAGCGGTCTTTCCGCATCGAATGTGCCGGCAAGGCCGGCAATCGTCACGGCGCTGTCGGCAACCACGCTCAGCTGCCCTATACGCGCATTCAATGCCCTCAGCCGCGAGAGTTTCGCCACGCCGAGGATATTGTAGGTAATGAGGATGTCGTCGAAACCGGCATCCGCGAAAACTTCCGCCTCGCTGACCTTCTGGCAATTGATGCCGATGGCGCCCGCCTGAAGCTGCTGCTTCGCAATGGCTGGTATCTTATGTGTCTTGATATGGGGGCGAAAAGCCATGCCATGTCCATCAAGATAGGACTGCGCCCGCGCAATATTTGCGGCAAGTCGGTCCTCGTCGATCACGGGCATCGGCGTCGAGATCGCATCGAGTGGGGTGCCTTCGTCAGGCCAGGGGTAGGTCATCGTCAAACGCTCTCAGAATCGGAAATTGGCAATCAAACCAGTGGCTTATAGGCGATAACATCCATTTCAACCTTCGCATCGACCATCAGGGGCGACTGCACGGTTGAACGTGCCGGTGGATGGTCGATGAAATATTTCTGGAAGACCGCGTTGAAGCTCGAAAAATCCCGAGCATCATCCAGCCAGACATTGACCTTGACGACATCGGCAAGTGTACAATCCGCAAGCGCCAGAACATCCATGATATTGGCCACAACCTGCTCGGTCTGAGCCACAATGCCGCCAGTTACTACTTCACCATCGACTGTTGGCACCTGTCCAGACACATAGACGAAATCACCGGCCCGCACGGCCTTGGCAAAAGGCCTGCGCTGTCCGCCAGCCTGAGCGTCAGCCGTCTCGAATCGTACCAGTTTCTGCTTTTCCATAGATGCCTCGCAAATAATTTTCATAGAAATCATATTTTTAAGGGTTAAATAGCTCGTTTTGCATCAATATTCCATAAGTGATGTAAATAATTTAGCAATTGTGTAAATCATCAACTCGCGGACGGATGGACGTCACGGTGAGCTATTCGTATCGCCGCACGTTGTCGAACCGAATAATGAGGCTCAAAACCCATTGTCTGTCGCGATCTATGGAAGCGGCTATTGGCTGAGCCACGGCTCTCACTAACCCTTAGCTCTATCGCGTAATGAGGAAGCCCGGTACATTCGGATGGCTGCCCGATGAGAGAAATAGAGAGGTTAGCCGCGGCAAACCTCAGTATCTGAAAATTTATAGGAGCAGTCTCAAGCGCAAACTCTTCAAGACCTGGCACTGTGCGAGTGTTCTTTCCTTCACATCAACCGTGTGCCGAAACCCGCCGGTCCGATACCACTCTGTCCGTGACAGCTTGCGCAATCTTTTGCGCCTGCGCGCGGATATCCGGCACGGCGGTTATCTCCCAAAAGCGGCCCGCCGTCAGCGCCCCGGCGGCAAACAGGCCAGGCCAGATCTGCCCGTCCGCGTTTGACAAGCGCGACTGGCCATCGACCTCGACCCCAAGACCAAAGGCGTCGAGCAAAAGTACGCCATCGTCCCGCATGGTTTCAAGAAGCCGTGAATGACCGATCCCCGCCCTCTCCATTCCGGTACAATTAACGACCCAATCGACCTGAAACTCTCTAAGCGTCTCCGTATGCCGACGGCGATAGAGTACGGCGATCCCCTCGTCCTGCTCGTCGAGAGAGCGGAGATAACCGGCGTGAATCTCTAGAACGCCGTCAGATAATAGCTTTTCAAAAGCCTTATGCACTTCGGGCGCGATTCGGTGCCGGTGAATGTTCCACCACGGCAAAGCATGGCGAAGAAACCGGCTTCGCTGCTCAGATGTCAGGCTCTGCCAAAGCAGCTGGGTCTTCGGCCGTAGACCATCCATGACACTACGCCACGGCGCACCATCGTTCACCTGCTTACGCAGAGCCTGCACTAACCGGCTGATCTCGGTCGAACCTTCTGGTAAGCGCGGATCAGCTGGCGACAGTGGCGGGCTGATATGTGGATGCGGCACAAGTCCGCGGCGGGACAATACGTGGATTGGGCCACGATGTCCCTTTCCTCGAAGCGTCAGGACCTGATCTATCATCGTCAGGCCAGAACCCAGAATACAGATGCGGTCCCCCGCCTTTACTTTCGACAGCCATCCGGACTGCCAGCAATGCCCGATAATGCGATGCGGCGCGTCGTCATCTTTCGCCAGAGTTTGCACCGGCAAACTTGCCGCGCCGACACCAACACATAAGACAACATTTTTAGCGCGCAGCTTCTCACCATTCTCCAGTGCAAAAGAGAAACCGCGATTGCCATCCGAGCGACAGGCTGAAGCCTTGGCACGGATGAAGTCCACCCTCGCCCGCTGATCCCGGCTTCTCAGCAGGCTGGCGAGCCTGTCCCTGAGATAGAGGCCGTAGTCGCCACGTGAGGCAAAAGCCAATGGATCATTGCCGAGCCCATTCTCCATCAGCCAATCGAGAAAGTCATCCGGCCTGTCGGGGAATACGCTCATCCGCCCTGCCGGCACATTGAGCCGGTGATAGGGCAACTCGGTACGATAGGCCGTACCGCGCCCGAAATCCGACTCGTCGCCGACAATGGCGATCGACGCGTCCCCGGGCAGGGATGATAAGAGATGAGCGGCGGTACAGATGGCCGAGAAACCCGAACCGACGATAGCGACATCATAGGACATTTATTCCTCCAACCTGCGACAGCACGAAAGGTCAGGCGGTGGGCGCCGGACCCGTTGATACTCTAGTCGATGAGTAGAGATTAAACACCTGCCAATGTCTACCCTTCACTTTCCGCCGGCGGGATCGCGCCTTGCACATTTGGTGCGCAGGATTGTCAAAGTTAGCCGCGGCGAACTTTCGCTCTGATCGCTCCTTGTCAGTTTTGAAGGAAGTCGAAAAACCGCGTCTCAGCCAGAACGAAGATGAAGTTAGCCGCGGCTAACCGAAAAACTGTCACAAAAAGCAAAACTGATTCTTCCACAATGCCTTAGCGGTACTTCTGCATCCGGGAAAAAAGCCTATTGCGCCAAAAAGAGAATCGGCGCTTATATCTCAGTTGCGGAAAAAACCGTCTTTTTCGAAAAAAACCGCAACTGCAATATCGAGCGAAAGTAGATCCATGACACAGAGTGCCGACTCAAGATTTGCTGCAGGGGCACCCGACCTCACGAGCCTTATACAACAGCATTCGGCTGCATTGTCAGCCCAATTGCAGGCGCATAATGCGAATACGTTTTCGCCGCATACCGAAAAGAGTATGCGCCATTTTTCGCCGGCGGAAACCGCCCGGCTGATTGGCATCGGTGAAGCCTATCTTCGTCAGATCGCCGCTGAGCGTCCGGAGCTCGATGCAGCGCAGGCATCCGGTCGTCGTTCCTATTCGGTAGAGGATATGGACGAGATCAGAAAGTTTCTCGATCAGGGCGCGCGCGGCACGCGTCGCTATCTGCCCCACCGTCGCGACGGCGAGGAATTGCAGGTCATCGCCGTCATGAATTTCAAAGGCGGTTCGGGTAAGACCACGACATCCGCGCATCTGGCGCAATATCTGGCACTGCGTGGTTACAGGGTCCTGGCTATCGATCTCGATCCGCAGGCCAGTCTCTCCGCTCTCTTCGGTCACCAGCCCGAAATGGATGTCGGCCCGAATGAAACGCTCTACGGCGCGATCCGCTACGATGACGAACGCCGGCCGATCGCCGAGATCGTTCGCGGCACCTATATTCCCAACCTTCATATCGTTCCGGGCAATCTGGAGCTTATGGAGTTCGAACATGATACCCCGCGCGCACTGATGCGTCGCGCACCGGGCGACACGCTGTTTTTCGCCCGCATCGGCCAGGCAATCGCCCAGGCCCAGAATTTCTACGACGTCGTCGTCATCGATTGCCCACCGCAACTCGGTTACCTGACGCTTTCGGCGCTGACGGCAGCAACATCGGTTCTCGTGACAGTTCATCCGCAAATGCTTGATGTCATGTCCATGAACCAGTTCCTTGCCATGACTGGCGATCTTCTCGCTGAAATCGGCAGGGCCGGCGCACGCTCCGATTATAACTGGATGCGTTACCTCATCACGCGTTTCGAACCGAGCGATGGGCCGCAGAACCAGATGGTGGCTTTCCTGCGCTCGATCTTCGGTGAAAACGTCCTCATTCACCCGATGCTGAAGAGCACGGCCGTTTCGGATGCCGGATTGACCAACCAGACGCTTTTCGAGGTGGAAAGAACCCAGTTCACGCGCTCCACCTATGACCGCGCACTGGAAGCCATGAACAACGTGAACGCTGAAATCGAGGGATTGATTAAAAAAGCGTGGGGTAGGGCAGCATGAGCAGAAAACAGATTTTCGCCAATCTTGGCACGCCAGGCACAGACAACGATACCACTCCCGAGCGGTCCCGTCCGCGTGTCAGACCCATCCTCGGTTCTCCCGAACTGGTGACGGATGTGTCGAACTCGCCAGTCGGCATGATCGGCCAGTCTCTGAACGAAGTGTCGGAACGCTCCAAGCGTGCTGAAGAGATCGAAAAACGGCTCGCAGAGGGCCTTACGATCGTTTCGCTCAATCCTGCTGATATCGATCCGTCCTTCATACCCGACCGCATGCCAGCCTCAGAAGAGGCGGATGCAGGCCTGGTGGAGGCTATTCGTGAGCAGGGCCAGCAGGTTCCCATTCTGGTGCGCCCTCATCCCGAATTTCCGGGACGTTATCAGGTCGCATTTGGCCATCGCCGTCTGCGCGCCGTTTCCAACCTGGGTATTCCGGTCAAGGCCGTGGTTCGCGATCTCAGCGACGAACAGCTGGTTGTCGCCCAGGGACAGGAAAACAACGAGCGCCGTGACCTAACCTATATCGAAAAGGCGCGCTTCGCCCAGAAACTGCAGATGCGGTTTCCGCGTGATACGATCATGGCGGCGATGTCCCTGCACAAGGGCGATCTTTCCAACATGCTATCGGTTGTCGGTCGCATTCCCGAGGATCTGATCGATCTTATTGGTCCAGCACCCACCGTCGGTCGCCGTAACTGGATGGATCTCGCAGATCAGCTCTCCTCGTCACAGGTCAAGGAAGCTGCGCGCGCTTATGTAAGGGAGCCATCCGTTGCCGCTCTTCCGTCCGAAGAACGCTTCAAGTCGCTTCTGGATTTTCTGAAACCCAAGGCACAGGCAAAGAAAGCCGGTGTTTGGTCTTCGGAAACTGGCAGCAGACTGGCAAAGGTGGTCGAAAGCGACCGCAAGCTGGATATATCCATCGACAAGAACGAGGCGCCGGAATTTGCCGATTTCGTTCTGGAACACCTTCAGGCGCTGTTTGCCGAATACCGGTCCAAGCAGTGATTGTTAATACCAACGACTAACAGGAGACGCATTACAAAAGAAAAAAGCCCCCGAACGTTGCCGCACGGAAGCCTTTCTTTGATCTAAGCAACCAAAGAATCTCATTTCCGCGAATCATAGTCAAGAGTCTTGGCATCGAATTTTTCGGTGAGCGATTTTCTTTTGCCTTGTGAAAGGTGAAAGACATGGACAGCACATGTGTAACGACGCCCTTTGGGCGGCGAGCGATGTCGTTTGGCGTCCTCGCAACTCAGTTTGCCGCACAGAAAAACAAAAAGACCGAGGCGGTCGATAAATGGAAACTCTACCGTTCGGTCTGTGAAGCCAGACCATTGCTCGGCGTGACCGATCGTTCTCTCGCGGTCTTGAACGCCCTTCTGAGTTTTTATCCGAAAAATGAACTCTCCAGCGAAGCCGGATTGGTCGTCTTTCCGTCGAATACGCAATTGTCATTGCGAGCACATGGAATGGCAGAACAGACATTGCGCCGCCATCTCTCGGCTCTCGTCGAGGCCGGTCTCATCATCCGCAAGGATAGTCCGAACGGAAAACGCTACGCCCGTAAGCACAGGGGCGGGGAAATCAGCGAAGCCTATGGTTTTTCGCTGGCACCGCTTCTCGCCCGCAAATCGGAAATCGAGGAACTCGCCGAACGCATCGTTCGCGAGCGGCTCGACCTTCAGCGGCTTCGTGAAAACATCAGCCTGTGCCGCCGCGATATCCAGAAGCTTTGCGAAATGATAGCCGCCAGCGGTGAAGTCGTAACGTCAGAAGGATTCCAGGCGCGCTACAATGCCATTGCCCGGTCTCTCGGCCGTAATTCAAAGCCTGTCGAACTCAAGGAAATCGCCGGATTTTTGGTCTCCCTGCGTGCAGAAGTGACCAACTATCTGGAAAATATTGAAAATTCGGAGAAATCGGGCGGCAATGACTGCCAAAATGAGCGCCTCATAAAGAATTCAGAATCCGAATCTATATCTAAACCGCAAAATTTGCGTGAACCGGTAATCGTCGCACCTGCCGACACGACAGTCGTACAGCCAGAATACGCCGTACCCGTCAATGCAAAACCGTCATCGCAACAGCCAAAGCCTGTTCTTCATAAGCAATTTTTTGTTCCTGATATTGTTTTGGTTGTGAAGGCTTGCCCGGACATTTCCCTCTATGCACCCGGAGGAGCAGTGACTGGATGGCGTGATCTGGAAGTGGCGACATCAGTCATCAAAACCATGTTCAACGTTAGCCAGTCGGCCTACCAGGACGCCCTCACCACTTTCGGTCGACAGGGAACAGCGGCGATTCTTGCCTGCCTGCTGCAAAAGGCGGACCAGATCAGCTCGCTGGGCGGATATCTGCGCAATCTCACCCGTAAGGCCCATGAGGGCGGGTTTGATCTTCAGGCCATGCTTCTGGCGCAACTGCGGGGTCGAACTGACGGGATAGAGAGAAGCATGGCCGTATGAGTTCTTGAGGACGAACAGAAAATGGCGTCGGCTTGCCGAACTCCCAGTCTGCAGCTACATTGACGCTGTTTCTGCAAGACTCCGAAGATTCGCTGTGAGGCTGCCAGTGTTTACAAACAGACTGCGCTGGCAGGAGTCCCTATGGTTAATGCAAAGTAATGAAAGTTAAGCCTTGATTGACTTTCGTTTGAGTTATTCCATGATTGGTTTCAATCGCTTGAGTCCGGGTATCTTTTAGCGGTAGTGCGATGATACGGGCAGGAAAAGCGTGATTTTTATGCGTTTCTTGCGTGACTAGACCGGGGTAATGCCGAGATTTCGATATGGCACTATGTTGGAACTGAACCTTCCTTAAGATCGTGCGTTTCCCTACCTATGTGGGAAGGGGGCGGTGAGCCTATGGTTTTTCCAGACGATATGGAGCTGGCTGTCGCTGTTTACATGGCGGACATTGCCTTGCCTCGACATACCGCCATCGAAAAGCTCTTGAAGGCGGGACTTGAAGATGCCGGTTATTTAACCGGAGGTGAGGGGCGGCCGCCGGAAATTATCGACGGGCAACCAAGTTCAGACTATGTGCAATATCGCACCTATCTGGACGAGGACAGCTGAAAGACGGCTGGAACCAAACCGGGCGAGGGCTGTTTATGGCGCAGTCAATTGTGACAGGATGTGCCGATGTTCTCCAAGTCCCTCTTTATCGCGACAATTGTCATCTCCGCGACGAGCCACCCGATATTTGCTCAGCCTCTAGAGGTCAGCATATTGGAACCGACCAAGACCCGTAGCGCCGAATTCTCGCCTGGGGCGACCGCATCGAATTATATTACCGATGTCTCCGGCAAGACAGTGCGTCTGGTAGGACCGCGTTTTTATCCCGACAATGCGCGGGCGCTGCAGTTTCCCGGCCGGGACTCGAATGTTAATTCTTCGGCTGAAGCGCAACGCTAACGCGATCGCAATATTTCATATTGACGAACAGGGGCAGAATGGGAACCGAAAGCGAAACGTCCGGGCAGAAACCGGATGCGCAAACCTGGATCAAACAGGACGGGCACGAAGCAGAAAAGGCGACCTTTCCTGAACTGTTCTTCGATCTGGTTTTCGTTTTCGCGCTCATTCAGCTTTCCCATGCGCTAGCAAAGGACTTCGGACCGACAGCGGCGCTTGAGGCGGGCATACTGATATTGTCACTTTGGTGGTTGTGGATACACACTACCTGGATCACCAACCTGCTGAATACCGAAAAGGAGCCTGTCCGGATTCTGCTTTTCGTCCTGATGTTCGGCGGGGTTCTTTTGGCCATCGCGCTGCCGGAGGCTTTTGCGGAACAGGGTTTCGTGTTTGCCCTTATCTACAGTGCCATGCAGGTGGGACGGAGCCTGTTTGCACTTTATGCCTTCAAGGGAGAGGACAGGCAGTCTTTTCTGGTTTTTGTGCGCGTGACGATCTGGCTAGTCGTATCGAGCCTGTTCTGGCTGGCTGGTGGGCTTGTCGATCTGACGGATCGAATCATCCTGTGGGGTATAGCGCTCGCGATAGAATATGCCGGACCCGCTTGTCGTTATGTCGTCCCGGGATTGAAAGCAAGCGATGCGGATAAGCTGCATCTTTCCGGCGAGCACCTTGCGGAGCGCTGTGCGCTTTTCGTCATCATCTGTCTCGGGGAAACGATCCTAACCACCGGCCGCACGGCCACGGAATATATGAATTCCGGCCTCACATTCATCGTCTTTTGTTCGGCCTTCGTCAGCACCGTCACAATGTGGTGGATCTATTTCCATCACGGGCAGGAAGAGGCCTCCAGAAAGGCCGAACATGCCGACGAGAAAGCGAAGATCGCCCAAAATCTTTTCAACTATGGCCATCTGCCTATCGTGGCCGGCATCATCCTTACGGCAGTTGGAGAGGATTTCAGCCTGTCCCATGCCCATGAAGGGACGACGATGAGGGAGTCACTCGCCATTCTTGGCGGCCCGATCCTGTTTCTAGCCGGTAATATCGGCGTCAAGATTGCTGCCACCTATCAGCGGCCGATCTCGCATTTTGCCGGAGTAGCGGCGCTCTGCCTGCTTCTGCCGGTGCCGGGCGTGCCGCTTTTTGCGCTGCAACTGGCAAGCACGGGGATTTTGCTGCTGGTGGCGCTGTGGGAATATCTGGCGCTGAAAAAATCAGTCGCCAACGCCTAGGCAGTGGCGAAATTGCGTGCCCTGTCGTTCCATAGCCTCAGGCTGCGGGCATAGGCCTCATCGAAAGGCAGCACCATATCATTGACCAGCATCAGGGCGATGGCAGCGGTGGAGACGATGATGGTTTCCGCTCTCTCGTCTCTGGCCGCCCCCGTCCAGACGGCGCGCCAATATTCGAAGGTGGTGAACATGGTCGGCATTTCGGCCGGTGGGGTTTCGCGGGCCGGAATGACGAACTCGACATCTTCGCCCCTGGAAAGACCGAAGATCCGGGTGCTGCGGAAGGGAGTAAATTGCGCGAAATCCCGCGTATTGCCGAGAATGGCAAGGCTCTCGACGGAAAGCAGCCGCGCCGTATCGCGATGAAGCTCCTGATAGGAGGGGCGGGCGACGCCGATAATGGTGCTTCTGGCGCGAAGCGGATTGAGAAGATGCACGACCGTATTGAGCGGCAGGCGCATTTCCAGAATGCCGTGCAGGCCAAGCAGGCTCTGAAACTGTAACGATAGTCCACCGATCGGCAGATAGGCGATCCCTTGCGAGGCAGTGGCCTTGGCCGCCTGCGAAAGTGAATGGCAGAGCGGTATGCCGCAGGCTTCAGCGGCGAGTTCGAGCTTACCGCCATTTTCTCCCTGGCCCACATGGCCGTGTAACAAGACGCTATATCCCGCCATGGAAACGAGACGCGCGGAATGCAGGAACCAGGGTGCATCGCGATGTTTGGGCGACATATAGGCCGGCCAGTCGAGATCGACCGATGCGGGCGCTTGCTGGTCTCTTTTTATATGGCCCCACATGGCTTCGATAAAACCGGCAAGCTCTGCCGCGGTCACACCGCGATATTGCATGGTCGCAAGCAGCGCTCCTATCTGTATGGGATCTGCATCGCCTTCGAGAATGATCGAAAGCGCGTCCATCGCCTCTTGCTGGCTGAGCGGGCGGCTGTTGCCGATGCCCATCGCCGAGGTCGCTATATATTTGGCGAGCCTGTGCTGCGGATCGGCATTGTGGCCGATGCGGGCAAGGCGGTCCGCTATATTTTCCGGTGTCGGCTGACCTTCCAGAAGAACGCTGGGGCGCAGCGAAAGAGGCGGCGCCTTCATCAGCACCGGCCGTTCCCAGCCGCTAACATTGGCGGCGGCGGGAGCTGCCGCTTTTTCCTGTGAATAATCGATCAGGTTTTCCGCCTCCGCCGCCAGCGAACGAATGCGCAGCCGCATGGTCTCGGCAAAGGGGGTGGGTCGCAAACCCTGGCCGGTGCGTAAGAACAGCTGGTCGCTGTATTTCTCGCGTAGCTGCTGTAATATCCGGCTCATCGATGATGTCGGCAGTCCCATGCCTGCCGCTGCGCGGCTGACGCTTCCTTCCCGCAACAACGCATCGAACGCGACAAGTAGTTTCAGCTGACCAAGCCTGTCGGGCTTTGTCGGGGAAGCTGGTTCTTCTTTTCTCTTGCCGGTTGTCATCTTGCTGTTTTTTTACCCCGCCCCCGATTAGAGGGGGCCTTTTTGCAATTTCTGGAATTTAGAACTGTTCGAAAACAAACGCGTTGCGCCAGACCTCCCTCCTAAATAAGTGGGGGTAAATTCTCAAGTTAAATGCGGGGGCGTAACATGGAATTGAAGTACGGCGGGCAGGATATGGCCGCGACGATAATAAAGGCTGGCATTTCCGTCGCTATGGCGGGAACGGCGCTCAGCGTTGCCTTGCCTGCTGTCGCGCAGCAGGCGACCGACGGAACCACCGTTCTTCAGCAGATAGTGGTGACCGCGTCCGGCTTCGAGCAGAATGTAAAGGATGCTCCGGCCAGCATCACGGTTGTGACGCGAGAAGATCTGGAAAAGGGGTCTTACCGCGATCTGACAGACGCCTTGCGCGAAGTTCAGGGCGTGTCTGTCACCGGCATTGCCAATGAGAAGGATATTTTCATTCGCGGATTGCCCGGCGCTTACACGTTGATCCTGGTTGACGGTAAGAGGCAGAGCACGCGCGATGCCCGTACCAATGGTAATTCCGGCTTCGAACAGAGTTTCGTACCGCCGGTTTCGGCGATCGAACGCATCGAGGTCGTGCGCGGCCCGATGTCCTCTCTTTACGGTTCCGATGCCATGGGCGGCGTCATCAACATCATCACCCGCAAGGTTGGCGATGTCTGGTCTGGTTCCGTCACCAGCGAGGGTACGGTTCAGCAACATTCAAAATTCGGCAATAGCGGTCAGGTGTCCTGGTATGCCAATGGGCCGATCCTGAAGGACCGGCTGGGGCTGCAGATCTGGGGCAGGGGCTTCACGCGCGGCGAAGACCGCATATTGAATGGTACGACGGGCGCGAAGGAATATGATTTCAATGGACGTTTGACCTTCACGCCGAATGAGGATCACGACATCTATCTCGAGGCTGGCAAAGCACGGCTGCGCCGCGATGCCGAGTCCGGCGAGACGCTGGCAGCCAATGCAGACGGCACCTACAACACCAATACGCGCGACCATTGGTCATTGTCGCATACCGGCCGGTGGGGACCGACCACGTCTGAATTCTCCTTCCAGCAGGAATGGGCCGAGCGCACCAACTTCACCAGAAACTTTCGCACGGGACGCGTCACTGAAAATCCGCGCTCGCCGGAGGTTCGCAATAGCGTTCTCGACGGCAAGTTCACCACGCCGTTCGAACTGTTCGGCAACCATACGCTCGTCACCGGCGGTCAATATTTCGAGGCACAGCTGAAGGACCAGAATCCGGGACGCCGTACCGGTCGCGACGAAACTTTCTCGGCGACGCAATGGGCGCTCTTCGTCGAGGATGAATGGCGCATCGTCGATAGCTTTGCGCTGACGGGCGGCCTTCGTCTGGATAACCATGAAAAATATGGCAATCATTTCAGCCCGCGCCTTTACGGCGTCTGGAGCGCAACCGACGATCTTACGATCAAGGGCGGCATTTCAACAGGTTTCCGCGCACCGGAGATCCGCCAGATCGCACCGGGTTACGCCTATACGACTGGCGGCGGTGGGTGCACCTATGCCTCGAACGGTACCTGCGGCGTGATCATCGGCGATCCGGGTCTGGAGGCGGAAAAAAGCACGAGTTATGAATTGGCAGCACTCTGGGACAATGGTGATGTTGCCCTCGGTGCCACCTATTTCTACACAGATTTCAAGGACAAGATTTCCAACGCGCTGGTGCTCAATCCGGATGGAACGCCTGCCCGCTGGAGCGAAGATAGCAATTATCGCCTCTGGTACAATTATAATATCGACGATGCGGTCATTCAGGGCATAGAACTGACGGCAGCATGGTATGCGACGCCGGAACTGACATTGCGCGGCAACTATACCTATATGCATTCCGAACAGAAGACGGGCGATTACGAGGGTTTTCCGCTGGCGCGGACACCCGAGCACATGGCCAATCTGAGAGGCGAATGGGTCACCCCGGTGGACGGGCTGGAAGCCTGGGCCTCGGTGAATTATCACGGATCGGAAATCAATGCGGGTCCGCGCATCGGTACGAACGGCAAACCGGTTACGATCAACGGCAAGGCCGGGCGTAAATATGACGCTTACACCACCCTCGACATCGGGGCGAAATATGCGGTGGCCGAAAATGTCGATCTCAACGCGGCGGTTTACAATGTATTCGACAAGGAAGTCGGCGCTGACGATTTCAACACGGTCATGGAAGGCCGCCGCTTCTGGATCAGCATGACCGCCAAATTCTGATCCGCGATATTTGTGAATTCAGAGGCGCCCGATGGGCGCCTCTTTTTGCCATCCATCCTATTGACCTCAACTAAGGTTGAGGAATTATACCGGCTGCTCTCTAGTGTGTTTCCGCGTTTTTCAGAGCGGAGGCCGTTCAGAAAACGGAGCCGGCATGGAAAATACCATCTTTAAACACAGCCTGACGGTTGGGGAGGTTGCGCGTCGTAGTGGCGTCGCCGTTTCCACCATCCATTTTTACGAGGCGAAGGGATTGATCGAAGGCTGGCGCACCAGCGGGAACCAGCGTCGTTATCATCGCGCGGTCTTGCGGCGCATTGCCATTATCCGCATTGCGCAGCGAGCAGGTATCCAGCTCAGCATCATCAGAGACGCCTTGGCGGATTTGCCGCAGGACAGGGTGGCGACGACGGCTGACTGGCGCGTGTTCTCGCAGTCCTGGCGGGAAATGCTGCAGCTTCGTATCAACAGCCTGATTATGCTGCGCGACCAGCTTACCGGCTGTATCGGTTGCGGTTGCCTCTCACTCGATGATTGTCCCTTACGCAATCCAAACGATGTTCTGGCCGATGCCGGCGCGGGCCCGCGCCGTCTCGTATCCGTCAAATGAGCAAGGTTTCCGGCTGGCCGCTTTAAAAGCAATTGTTCCTACTCGACGTCGGCCGGAACCCAGACACTGACGCTGCCGCCATTGGTGGAAAACAGACCCTTGCCATGCTCGTCAAGGGTGATCTGTTCGTGACGGTGACCAAGGAAATCGCGCCATACAGCTCCCGCCTGCTCAGGGCCGAGATCTATCTGTTTTTCCGCCGCCTCGCCGTTCGACATCACCACAACGCAGCCCGGCTCATCGGCGGTACCGTGGCGAATAAACGCAATGCAGCTCGGGTCGTCGAAAATATCCGTCTGGGCACCGTTGGAAAAGCGGCTGCGTGCCTCGATAAGCTTCGGAAGGCATTCGATAGCCGGCATGACGATCTCATGGTCGTTGCCGTCATTGCCGGTGTCTATATACGTCGTACCGAAAAGATCGGGATAAAAGACGCAGGGCACACCTTCTTCGCGCAGCAGAATGATCGCATAGGCCAGAGGCTTGAACCAGGGTTCAACGGGCGCTTCCAGAGATTGCAGCGGCTGCGTGTCGTGGTTGTCGACAAGCGTGACGGCGTGATCTGGAACAGCGGAAAGCAGCGAGCCATCAAAGATAGTGCGCATGTCGAAATCGCCGCCCTGCTTGGAAGCGTCATGGAAGCGGTGGTGAAGGGCGACATCGAAGAGCATCAGCTGCTTGTCGACCAGATCGAGATAGCTTTTCAGCGCGTCTATATCGGGGTGCCAGTATTCCGCCACAACGAAGAGGTCGGGATTAATCGTGTCGCGCATATGGCCTACCCAGTCGCGGAAGAACCATGCCGGAATATGTTTGGCGGCATCCAGGCGGAAACCATCCACCTGCACTTGTTCGGCAAGCCACCGGCCCCAATATTTCAGTTCCTCATAGACAGCCCTGTTTCGGAATTCGACATCTGCGCCCATGAGATAATCGAAGTTGCCGTTTTCCTCGTCGACCTCTTCATTCCATTCGCCGTCGCCATATTCGTTGACGAGACGGAAAATGCCGTCCTCATCAGGCTCCTCGATGTGGTCGACGCCGCTGAAGCACTTCAGGTCCCAGATGAATTTGGAATGCGTGCCGTTTCGGCCGGGAAAGGTGAAGCGCGTATAGGCGTGCGCCTCGAAATCCTCGTCCTCTATCTCGGTGCGGTCATCGGGATTGACGCGGCGAACCCGCACCTTCTCCCTTTCATCCGCGCCCATCTTGTGATTGAGAACCACGTCGTGAATGACGCGGATGCCGTTTTCCTTCAGCGTCCGACCAGCCTGTTCGAGGGCAGCGCGATCACCGTATTTGGTCGCGACTGTTCCCTTCTGGTCGAATTCGCCAAGGTCGAAGAGATCATAGGTATCGTAACCTACCGAAAAACCGCCGGCAGAACCCTTGTAGGCCGGCGGTAGCCAAACGTCGGTAATACCCATTCGGGCAAGGCTTTCCGCCTTTTCGGCCACCTCGCTCCATAATTTCCCTCCGTCCGGATAGTACCAATGGAAGAATTGAAGCAAGGTGCGTCCGGCCATATTTCCCTCATGATGGTTAGCAGGTCGCGCCATAAACGGCCCGGCGGCGAAAGGGTTCCGCCACCGTATTGACCAAACTTCGATTGTGAGGGGACCACCTTCCCTGATGGGTCCGGTGGCCTGGTCTATGCGTTATTCCGCAATTTCGAGAAGTGCCGCGCCCGCCTGAAGATAGTCGCCTTCCTTGACGATCAGGCGGACCTTGCCGGCCTTCGTCGCCACGATTTGCGTTTCCATTTTCATGGCTTCCATGACGGCCAGAAGATCGCCTTTGGAAACAGTTTCGCCATCGGTCACCTTGAACGATTGCAAGGTGCCGGAAACGGGAGCGATAATTTCACCTTCCTTCTCCTTGACCGACGCGCCGGGGGCAGCGGCATTGCCGCCGCTGACAGCGCCGAGGCCGGAGAGCAGCAGGTTCGGCAGGCCGACAGAAACACGCTTGCCGTCGATTTCCAGAAAGGTGCGCGTGATGGAAGGGTCTTCAGCCGGTGCAGGACGTTCCATGGCGTCAGGCATGGCGGCGAAATCGGTCTCGATCCAGCGGGTATGAACCTTGAAACCGTCGGTGCCGATGAAGTCGTCCGTCTCGATTGCGGCGCGATGGAACGGCAGAACCGTGGCAATGCCTTCGATACGGAATTCTTTCAGCGCGCGGCGCGCGCGGCGCAGAACCTGATCGCGGTCGGTACCCGTAACGATGAGCTTCGCCATCAGCGAGTCGAATACGCCAGGCACGCTGGAGCCGCTGACGACGCCGCTGTCCACACGGATGCCGGGGCCGGAAGGAGCATCGAAAATCGAGATCGCGCCGGGTGTTGGCAGGAATCCTCGGCCGGGATCTTCGGCATTGATGCGGAATTCCATAGAGTGGCCGCGCGGTTCCGGCGTTCCAACCACCCGCAGGGTGTGGCCCTCGGCGATGCGGAACTGCTCGATGACGAGATCGATACCGGTGGTTTCCTCGGTGACGGGATGTTCCACCTGCAGGCGCGTATTGACCTCCAGGAAAGAAATCGTGCCATCAACGCCGAGCAGGAATTCGACGGTGCCGGCACCGGAATAGCCCGCGGCGGCACAGATCGCCTTTGCCGCGTCGTGGATTTTTTGTCGCTGTTCGGCAGACAAGAACGGGGCCGGAGCCTCCTCTATCAGCTTCTGGTTTCGACGTTGCAGCGAGCAATCGCGGGTGCCCAGCACCAGCACATTGCCGTGCTTGTCGGCCAAAACCTGCGCCTCGATATGGCGGGGCCGGTCGAGGAAGCGTTCGAGAAAGCACTCGCCGCGACCGAAAGCGGCGGTCGCTTCGCGAACGGCGGATTCGTAGAGATCGGCGATCTCTTCCATCTTCCATGCGACCTTCAGGCCGCGCCCACCACCGCCATGCGCCGCCTTGATGGCGACGGGCAGGCCGTATTCTTCGGCGAAAGCGGTGACTTCGGCGGCGGTAGAGACGGGGCCGTCACTGCCGGCCACCAGCGGTGCGCCGACGCTGGTGGCGATGCGCCGCGCTTCCACCTTGTCGCCCAGCGCTTCAATGACATGTGGGTCGGGGCCGATCCAGCTAAGGCCGGCATCGATAACCGCCTGCGCAAATTCGGCGCGTTCGGACAAAAAGCCGTAACCGGGATGCACGGCATCCGCGCCGGCGCGTTTGGCAATCGCGATCAGCTTGGCGATATCGAGATAGGTTTCGGCGGGGCGGACGCCTTCCAGCGCATAGGCCTCATCCGCCAACCGAACGAATAGCGCATCCTGATCGGGATCGGCATAAACGGCAACCGATTGCAGGCCGTAATCACGGCATGCGCGGATGATCCGCACCGCGATCTCGCCGCGATTGGCAATCAGCACTTTTTTCATCGCTATTCTCCCTACAGACTTTTAGCCGCCGCGATTTCGGCAAAAGGGCCGATCGGGCGGAACTTGATTTTGGCATTGACGGGGATTTGCCCCGCAAGATCGAGATGGTATTCCGCGACCGCGCCGATGACGGGATAGCCGCCGGTCAACGGGTGGTCGGCAAGGAAAAGAACGGGCTGGCCGCTATGGGGAATCTGGATTGCTCCGGTGGCCGTGCCTTCGCTCGGCAATTCGGCACTGTCCCTGCGCTCCATCGGCACTTCGCCGGCAAGGCGGATGCCGACGCGGTTCGATTGCGGCGTGACCTGCCAGAGCTGGCCGGTCAGCGTATCGAGGCCCTTTTGCGTGAACCAGTCGGTACGCGGTCCGAGAACCACGTCGAGCGTCACAATATCGCCGGTTGCCGGCGGATCGAAGGCCGGAGCCTCGTCGACAGACACGCTGGAAAGTCCTGTCTTTTCGCCCTTCAGCGGCAGAGTAGTGCCCGCAGTCACGCTTTCTGGACCGACTACGGCGAGCGTATCCGTCGCATAGCTGCCCAGCACGGGCTCGACATCGAACCCGCCACGCACAGCAAGATAACAGCGCATGCCCTTCGGCGGCTGACCCAAGGTTACGATATCGCCGGGTTCGAGAGACACGGGAACATGGGTTTGTGCGGTGAAACTGCGATCTGCGGTCTTGACGGTGATGGGGCAGGGCGCGCCCGCAATGCCGATGACGGCGCGGCTCGTGCTTTTGAAGCAAAAGCCGCCGAGCGTCAGCTCGAGACACGGCGAGTTAACGGGATTGCCGACGATACGGTTGGCGGCGTTAAACGCGCCACGATCCAGTGCGCCGGAGGCGGAGACGCCCTGTCCGGTTTGGCCGAAGCGGCCGAGATCCTGAAAAATGGCGGGCATGGGGGCCGCGAGCACCTCGAAATGCGGGCCTTCACTTGTCATCTCAGGCCGGGCGGTGCGCGGCGATGAGGTGGGAACATCAACCGTTCTTCCGGCCTTGTCCATATCGAAGAAACGCACGCGATAACCCGGCTGGAAAAGCGCGCCGGGATCACGGTCTATATCCCACATCTTCACCGGTGTGGTGCCGATGATCTGCCAGCCGCCGGGGCTGTTTTGCGGATAGACGCCGCTGAAGGCGCCAGCCAGCGCCACCGAACCCGCCGGAATGCGGGTACGCGGGCTTTGCCGGCGCGGCACGTGAAGAGCCGTATCGCCGCCAACCAGATAACCGAAGCCGGGCGCGAAACCGCAGAAGGCCACGGTGAATTCGCTTTCGGTATGGCGGCGGATGACTTCGTCGATGCTCATGCCGGTCAGTTCGGCAACGTCGGCCAGATCTTCGCCGTTATAATGGACGGGGATTTCCACCAGATTGTCCGAGGGCGCGATTTTTGCGGAGAGATCGCGGCTGGAAAGCCGTGCAACCAGCGCCTCTGCGCCAATCTTTTCGGGGCGGAAACGGATCATCAGGGTGCGGGCAGCCGGAACTGTTTCGTCGATGCCCTCGATCGGATCGTTCTGAAGCGAGGCGAACAGCGCCAGCGTTTCATCGAGATCGGCAAGTTCGACGAGAATGGTGGTGAGGCTGACGGGGAGAAAACGCATCATATCCTCACGCGTGATAGGCAGAATCGGGAATGTCGGTGATGAACATGTGCCCGGGCGCATGGGTAATCGCGAACGGCACGCCGGACGCCATGACTGCAGCCTGAGGCGTCACGCCGCAGGCCCAGAAAACTGGAACCTCGCCGGGTTCGATCCGCACCGCATCACCGAAATCCGGTTTCGCGAGATCCGATATGCCGATTTCTTCCGGCGCGCCGACATGCACGGGCGCACCGTGAACCGCCGGAAAACGTCCTGAAATTGTCGCGGCATCGGCCACGCGCGAAGCCGGGATCGGTCGCATGGAAACGACCATGTTGCCCTTAAATCGGCCGGCCGGCCGGCAGGGGCGGTTGGTCAGATACATCGGAACGTTGCTTTTGTCGGTCATGTGACGGATTTCGATACCCGCTTCGACCATCGGCGTTTCAAAGGTAAAGCTGCAACCGATCAGGAAAGCAACGAGATCGTCACGCTCTGCCCATGCGGCGGTCGCATCCGCCGTTTCCTCGGCAAGTTTGCCGTCCCGCCAGATACGGTAAAGCGGTAGGTCGGTCCTGAGATCGGCACCGGGGGCAAGAAGCGTGGTTGGTGAGCCGGGATCTGAAACATCTAGCACCGGGCAGGGCTTGGGATTACGCTGCGCATAAAGCAGGAAATCGAAGGCCCAGTCGCGCGGCAGCACGATCATGTTGGCCTGCGTGAAACCGGGAGCGATGCCGGAGGTCGGTGCAACGAGGCCGCCACGATAATCGGCGCGGGCCGTCCGGGCGGCATCCGCATTGGTGTGGCTCAGAAAGGATAAGGGTATCGTCATTGGTCGCCCTTTTAGAGAATGGATGCAAAAGAGCGGATTTCGATGCCCTCGGCTTCGAAACGGCGGCGGATTTCCTGGGCGATCGCCACCGCGCCGGGGCTGTCGCCATGCACGCAGATGGATTGTGCTTCGATCTTGATGCTGCTGCCGTCGATGGCTTCGAGTGTTCCTTCGCGGGCAAGCTGCACCATCCGGTCGGCGATTTTGGCAGCGTCGTGCAGTACGGCGCCCGCCTCGCGGCGCGAGACGAGTTGGCCTTCGGGCGTATAGGCGCGGTCAGCGAAGGCTTCCGCGACGACGGCAAGGCCTGCCTTGCGGGCGAGATCGAGGATGGGCGCATTGGCAAGACCCATCAGCACCAGCGAGGCATCGACGGCCTTTATACCGTCGATGACCGCTTGTCCCTGTTTCGCGTCATTGGCGATGCGGTTGTAAAGCGCGCCATGCGGCTTCACGTAACGCACCGTGGTTCCGGCAGCGGCGGCAACACCCTTCAGTGCACCGATCTGGTAGATGACATCGGCGATCAGCTCTTCGGAGGTCACATCCAGATCGCGGCGGCCAAAGCCGACGCGGTCCGGGTAGGAAACATGGGCGCCGACGACCACGCCTTTTTCGGCAGCGGCCTTAACGGTCCGGTAGATGCCGGCCGGGTCACCTGCGTGAAATCCGCAGGCGATGTTAGCGCTGGAAACGATGGCAAGCATCGCCTCGTCGTCTCCCATGCGCCACGCGCCGTAACTTTCGCCAAGATCGCTGTTGAGATCGATAGCGGCCATGTTTGCCTCCCTTTAGAGCATTTCCAGCAAAAGTGCGTAGCGGTTTTGCGTCGGGAAAATGCGTAATAACAAATATATAGAGCGTTTCCGCTTTTCTCCGAAATGCGGAAACGCTCTAGTTTTTACAGGCCGAGCAGGCCGAAAATGGTGCCGGCGGACTTGTAGCCCATGTACCACGTCAATGCGCATGTCAGAACGCCAAGCCCGAGCAGAATGCGCGAGTAGCGATGGCCGCCCATCAGGTCTTCACGCTTCCATGCGGCAAACAGGAAGATGCTGAGGCCGATGGGCAGGATAAGACCGTTCAGGCCGCCGACGAAGACCAGCATGGCGGCGGGCGGCGTCGTGATGAGCAGGTAGCAGACGAGCGAGACAGCGATGAAGATGACCGTCGCCATGTTGCGGGCGCGTTCGGTCATGTCCTGCTTGAACACGGGCAGGAACGAGACGGAGGTATACGCCGCGCCGATGACGCTTGTGATGGCCGCAGCCCAGAAGATGATGCCGAATAGGCGGAAGCCGAGATCGCCCGCGGCCGACCGGAAAGCCTGTGCGGCGGGATTGGCGGCCTGGCCCGATGTATCGATGACGACGCCGCTGGCGACAACGCCGAGAATGGCGAGGAACAGCACGTAACGCATGATGCCGGTGACAGCGATGCCGGTCAGAGCGGCGCGGTTGACGGCGGGCAGGTTTTCAATGCCGACCATTCCCCGGTCCAGCAGACGGTGTGCGCCGGAATAGGTGATGTAGCCGCCAACGGTGCCGCCGACGATGGTGGTGATGGTCGCGAAATTGATTGTATCCGGCAGGAAGGTCTGGCGGAAGGCATCACCGACCGGCGGCGCGGATACGAATGCAACGTAGAGCGTCAGCACGATCATCAGGATACCGGCGAAAATGATGAACCGGTCGACGGCGAGGCCAGCCCGTTTGGAAACGAAGATGGCGATGGAAAAAATTGCGCTGATGGCGCCGCCGATTTTCGGATCGAGCCCGAAGATGGCGTTCAGGCCGAGGCCGGTGCCGCCAATATTGCCGATATTAAAAAAAAGGCCGCCGATGATGACGAGAATGGCGAGAAGATAGCCGGAGCCCGGAATGGCAGCATTGGCGATGTCGGACGCACGCATGCGCGTCAGCGTTACGATGCGCCAGATGTTGAGCTGAACGACGAAGTCTATGAGGATGGAAGCAAGAATGCCGAAGGCGAATGCGGCACCAAGCTGCATGGTGAATGTCGCCGTCTGCGTGATGAAGCCGGGACCGATGGCAGATGTTGCCATCAGGAAGATTGCTCCCAAAAGAGATGCACGTTTTGACATTTTGAGATCGGCAGTCGGGGTGAGCTTTTTCTGCTCCATGGATTTTCTCCGCTCCTGTCGCAATCCGCCCCTCGCGGATGCTTTATGCAACCGATCTTGTCTTGTTCCGTGAGATTGTCAATATTGTTCAACAATAAATGATAATCGTTCTTTTATTTTGTCTATTTGTTGGACGTTATGAGTATGAATTCATCACGTTTTTTTGGCGCTTTGCTGAAGCTTTGTGCTATGGGCAATCATGCCGTGTCCGAACATGCCTGTCACGGAATTCCCAACGTTGCATTGCTCTTAAGGAAAGCGCCATGACGGAAACGATAGAGGGTCTGCCGCTTGCGGATCGATTGGCAAAGGGTATTCGCACCCTGCTGATCTCCGGTGAACTGATGCCGGGCCAGCGTCTTTCGGAAGCAGCCTTCAGCGAACGTTTCGAGGTCTCCCGCAATTCGCTGCGTGAAGCCTTTCGTCTCCTGACCAAGGATGGTCTGCTGCGTCACGAGGCCAATCGCGGCGTTTTTGTCGCCGTTCCCACCCTGGCTTCGGTGATTGATATTTACAGGGTGCGGCGCATGGTGGAATGCGGGGCGCTGCGTCAGGCCTGGCACAAGCACCCGGCCATCCGGACAATGCGCACGGCGGTCGATGATGCCAGGATAAAGCGCGACCAGGCAGACTGGTTAGGCGTGGGCAGCGCCAACATGAAGTTCCACGCCGCCGTGGTCGACCTTCTCGACAGCGCTCGTCTCAGCGATTTTTACGAGCGCATTGCCGCTGAGCTCAGGCTTTGTTTCGGCCTGCTGAAAGACCCGGAGCAGCTCCATTCCCCCTTTGTGGACATGAACAGCAAGATCCTGTCGCTGATGGAAGAGGGCAAGGCGGCTGAGGCCGGTGACGAGATGGAAATCTATCTCAATCTTTCCGAGCGGACGGTTTTGAAGGCGCTCGAGCGGGCGTCCTGAGAAATCAGGCGGAGCGGGATGAAAACGTCCCTTTCACGTCCGCTCCATTTTTATATCGGCGCCTGATTGCCAAGTTTGTTGCGGTGCGTCATCAATGCCGACATGACGCTTCGCGACCTCACCATTCTCGTTATAGACGAAAACGCGATCCGCGCCTCGATCATCGAGGAGGGGCTGCGCGAGGCCGGGTATAATCGCGTGACGGTCATCCATGAGGTGCACGGCGTGGCGCGGACCATCGAGACGCTGCAGCCCGATGTCATCTTCATCGATCTTGAGAATCCCAACCGCGACATGATGGAGCATCTGTTTCAGTTGACACGCACGGTCGGCCGGCCGATCGCCATGTTTGTCGACCGCTCCGATACCGCGTCCATCGAGGCGGCCGTTGAGGCCGGTGTTTCCGCCTATGTCGTTGACGGGCTGAAGAAAGAACGCGTCAAACCCATCCTCGATATGGCGGTCAGCCGCTTCAACGCTTTCAGCCGTCTGCGACAGGAACTTGCCGAAGCAAAATCGGCGCTTGAGGAGCGCAAGGTCATCGAGCGCGCCAAAGGCATTTTGATGAAAATGCGTGGCCTGTCCGAAGAGGAGGCTTTTGCGCTTCTGCGGCAAACGGCGATGAACGAGAAAAAGAAAATATCCGAGATCGCGCAAAGCGTGGTCACCGCGGCCGGTCTGTTGATGTAACGAACCCGCCGGCGGGACAGTCGAGGAGTGTATGATATGGCGGGACAGGAAAAATCGGCCGGTTCAAAAGCGGGCGCGCCGGCAATTGTTGGCAGCGACCGGCAAAAAATCCTGCGGGCAGGTTTTATTCCTCTTGTCGATGCGTCCGTCCTCATTGCTGCGGCGGAATTCGGCTTTGCCGAGCGCGAAGGCCTGACGCTCGATCTCGTCAAGGATGTGTCCTGGGCGAATGTGCGCGACCGGCTGGCATTCCGGCAATTCGACGTTGCCCATATGCTGTCGCCGATGCCGGTTGCCTCCATGCTCGGACTCGGCTCGAACCCTTCGCCGACGATCACGCCGTTTTCACTTGGGCGCGGCGGCAATGCTATAACGCTTTCGACGCGGCTTTTTGCCCGGATGAAGGCGTTGACGGGGCTTTCCGAAACGGCGGGGGCGCTGGAAAATGCGAAGGCCTTAAAGCAGGTGCTGGATGACATGCGAGCGCGGGGCGAAGCTACACCGACGCTCGGCATGACCTACCCGTTTTCCTCTCACAATTACGAATTTCGCTATTGGCTCGCCGCTGGTGGCATTCATCCCGATCACGACGTCAAACTGGTGGTCGTACCACCGCCATTGACGTCGGATGCATTGGCGGCGGGCGCCATAGATGGTTTCTGTGTCGGTGCACCGTGGAACATCGTTGCTGCCGAGCGCGGTGTGGGCAGGATCGTCGCTGCCAAGCAGGATTTGTGGCCGTCTGCGCCGGAAAAAGTGATCGGGATGCGGCCTGAATGGGCCGAAAGCCAGCAGGAAACGGTCAGCCGGCTGCTGACGGCGCTCGATGCCGCCGCACGTTGGTGCGACCTTGCGGAAAATCACGATGATCTGAGCAGGACACTTGCCGATCCGCGTTATATCGGTGCGCCGCAAAGCATCATCCGCCATGTGCTTGCCGGTGAATTCAACATCGACAGCCAGGGCAACCGCCGGGTCATCGACAAATATTTCCTCTTCCACGGCGGCCATGCCAATTATCCGCGCCAGAGCCAGGCACTGTGGATTTACAGCCAGATGATCCGCTGGGGGCAGACGGAGTTTTCGCAAGGTGGTGTGGAGGCCACCCTGTCCGCTTACCGTCCAGATATTTATCGGGCGGCACTGGGCGATGCCAATGCGCCCGATGATGCCGATATTCGAGTCGAAGGGCAGGAGGCGGGTGACCGGTTCGTGGACGGTTTTGTTTTCGATCCCGCAGACATTGCTGGATATGTGAATGGCTTTTCCGTGCGCAGTTCTGCCCCGTTTTCCATCTCCCAAGGCGAGGCCTGACAGCCGTCGGCCGGGCAAGCTGCGCAAATTTCAAGCGCGGAATTTATCCATTTGCGCAAACCATAGACAAAATTCCTACTGATTAAAATTTAATCGTCCGATTCAATCTCGGAAATTCCGTTTTTTTCCAAGGCGATAGCTTCCATAAGTAAAACTGGCACGCCTCTTGCGTCTTCGTCTTTGCACTGGTCAACGGCGATCGGGGCGAGCAGGGCGCGGCATAAGCGCTTTCACAGACATAGACGTCGCAAGGTTTTGCTGCCCGGAACATTTCCCGTTCCGAAGGCGCAAACTCCGAGCGGCGTTTTTTTATTTTCAGGTTTTTTCGCAAGCGAACGCGCCACCCATGCGGTGGTCCAATAAGGGGAAGATGCGAATGAAAAAGATATTCTCGGGCGATGTCAGCCGCCGCACCATACTGAAGACGACAGCCGCCGCAGCCCTTGTTACCGCCGTGCGCACCGCTTTTCCGTCAGGCGCTTTCGCAGCCACGGCTGAGCCGGAAGTGAAGGGCGCGAAAATCGGCTTCATCGCGCTGACCGACGCCGCCCCGCTTATCATCGCGGCGGAAAAGGGACTGTTCGCCAAGCATGGCATGCCGGATGTCGAGGTTCTCAAACAGGCATCCTGGGGTGCGACACGTGACAATCTCGTGCTCGGCGGCGCATCGAACGGCATTGATGGCGCGCATATCCTGACCCCGATGCCCTATCTCATGCATACCGGCAAGGTGACGCAGAACAACGTGCCTGTGCCGATGGCGCTTATCGCCCGCCTCAATCTCGACAGCCAGGGTATTTCCGTCGCCAAGGAATATGCTGAAACCGGCGTTCAGCTCGACGCGTCCAAGCTGAAGGCAGCTTTCGAGAAGAAGAAGGCAGAAGGCAAGGAAATCAAGGCTGCCATGACATTTCCCGGCGGCACGCATGATCTGTGGATCCGCTATTGGCTGGCCGCCGGCGGCATCGACCCGGACAAGGACGTCTCCACCATCGTCGTTCCGCCGCCGCAGATGGTCGCCAACATGAAGGTCGGCAATATGGACGTCTTCTGTGTGGGCGAACCCTGGAACGAGCAACTCGTCAATCAGGGCATCGGCTTCACTGCCTGTACCACCGGGGAACTCTGGAAAGGGCATCCCGAGAAGGCGCTCGGCATGCGCGCCGACTGGGTGGAAAAGAACCCCAACGCCACCAAGGCATTGCTGATGGCCGTGATGGAGGCCCAGCAATGGTGCGATGAGATGGCGAACAAGGAGGAGATGTCCACGATCCTCGGCAAGCGCCAATGGTTCAACGTGCCACCGAAGGACGTTCTTGGCCGCCTCAAGGGCAATATCAATTACGGCAACGGCCGCGTGCTGGAAAATACCGGTCTGCAGATGAAGTTCTGGCAGGATCACGCGTCCTATCCCTTCCGCAGCCACGACAGCTGGTTCATCACGGAAAACATCCGCTGGGGTAAATTTGCACCCGATACGGACGTGAAGGCGCTGGTTGCCAAGGTCAACCGCGAGGACATCTGGCGCGACGCTGCAAAGGATCTCGGTGTTGCCGATATTCCCGCCTCCACGTCGCGCGGCAAGGAAACCTTCTTCGACGGCAAGGTCTTCGACCCGGAAAACCCGTCGGCCTATCTCGAAAGTCTTTCCATCAAGGCAGCCTCCTGAGGAGGAGACACGGGTGTCGCCCCTCCTCCGCCGGGTTGCCATTTAATGATGGACACCAAAGGCCGGATGAGGGGCGAGACCCTGACCGCAACCGAAATCCAAAGGAAACGCCATGTCCGCATTGGCTCGAAATTTCAAGGAACAGCCGCAGCAACCGATGGTACAAAAGGCAAACGTCGTGACCCTTCCGCCCAAACATCCCTCGCGGTTCAATCTGCGTAAACTGGGTGCTGCGGCGGCCCGCAATATCATACCGCCATTTGTCGTCCTCGCCGTTCTGCTGGGCGTCTGGCAGGTGCTCTGTTCCGCCCCCGGCTCGTCCCTGCCGCCGCCAAGCCAGGTATTCGAGGAAAGCTACGATCTCATCGTATCGCCGTTCTTCCATAATGGTTCGCAGGATATCGGCCTCGGCTTGCGCGTGCTGGTCTCGTTGGAGCGCGTGGCATACGGTTTCGGCCTTGCGGCCATCGCCGGCATCATTCTCGGTGCGGTCATCGGCCAGTCGGTCTGGGCCATGCGCGGCCTCGACCCGATTTTTCAGGTCCTGCGCACCGTGCCGCCGCTTGCCTGGCTGCCGCTTTCACTTGCCGCCTTTCAGGACAGCAATCCGTCGGCCATTTTCGTGATCTTCATCACCTCCATCTGGCCCGTCATCATCAATACGGCGGTCGGCGTGCGCAACATTCCGCAGGATTATCGCAACGTTGCGAAGGTGCTGCGGCTCAACCAGATCGAATTCTTCTTCAAGATCATGCTGCCGTCGGCCGCCCCCTACATCTTCACCGGTCTGCGCATAGGCATCGGCCTCTCCTGGCTCGCCATCGTGGCGGCGGAAATGCTGACCGGCGGCGTCGGTATCGGCTTCTTCATCTGGGATGCGTGGAACTCCTCGCGCCTGCCCGACATCATCGTGGCGCTCGCTTACATCGGCGTTGTCGGCTTCATGCTCGACAAGCTGGTAGCGGCGCTCGGCAAGGTCATCACCCGCGGCGCTGCGGCCAACTAAAAGGGCGACCATCATGAACGCTTATCTGAAACTCGATCATATCGACAAATATTTCGACAAGGGCGGTTCGCGCGCCGAGGTGCTGAAAGGCATCAACCTGACCATCGGCAAGGGCGAATTCGTCTCAGTCATCGGGCATTCCGGCTGCGGCAAGTCCACCATGCTCAACCTCATCGCCGGGCTGACCAAAGTCTCAGCAGGCGTCGTGCTTCTGGAAAACCGCGAGGTCAACGAACCTGGCCCGGAACGCGCCGTCGTCTTCCAGAACCACAGCCTGCTCCCCTGGCTTTCGGTTTATGAAAACGTCAACCTGGCCGTCGCGAAGGTCTTCAGCAGTACCAAGACCAAAGCGGAACGCCACGACTGGGTTATGCGCAATCTGGATCTCGTGCAGATGGCCCATGCCAAGGACAAGAAACCGTCTGAAATTTCCGGTGGCATGAAACAGCGCGTCGGCATTGCCCGGGCGCTCGCCATGGAGCCGAAAATCCTGCTGCTGGACGAGCCTTTCGGCGCACTGGATGCGCTGACTCGCGCCCACCTTCAGGACGCCGTGATGGAAATCCACGCCCGGCTTGGCAACACCATGGTCATGATCACCCACGATGTGGATGAGGCGGTGCTGCTGTCCGACCGTATCGTAATGATGACCAACGGTCCCGCCGCCCATATCGGCGAAGTGCTTGACGTGCCGCTGCCGCGCCCGCGCAACCGCATCGAGCTTGCATCCGACAAGACCTACCTCAAATGCCGCGAGGCCGTGCTGAAGTTCCTTTACGAACGTCACCGCTTCGTCGAAGCTGCGGAGTAACCACCATGGCGCAAAAACTCGTCATCATCGGCAATGGCATGGCGCCGGGGCGCATGCTGGAAAACCTTTTCGAAACCGCCCCCGGCCTCTACGACGTCACCATTTTCAACGCCGAGCCGCGCGTCAATTACGACCGCATCATGCTCTCGCCAGTACTCTCAGGCGAAAAGAGCTATGAAGATATCATCATCCACAATGACGAATGGTACGCGGCCAACAATGTGACGCTGCACAAGGGCGCCAAGGTCACCGGCATCGACCGCGACAACAAGACCGTAACCAGCGAAAACGGCATCACCGTTTCCTACGACAGGCTGGTGATCGCCACCGGTTCCCTGCCCTTCATCATTCCCGTCCCTGGCCATCAATTGCCGGGCGTTCTCGCCTATCGCGATCTCGACGATGTCACGAAGATGCTTGAAATCGCCGAAGGCAAGGGCCGCGCCATCGTCATCGGCGCCGGCCTTCTGGGTCTGGAAGCAGCTTATGGGCTGAAGCGCCAGGGAATGGACGTCACCGTCATCCATCTGATGCCGACGATCATGGAGCGGCAGCTCGATCCGGCAGCGGCCTATCTTCTGGAAAAGGCGCTGAACGAGCGCGGCATCGACATCATCACCAAGGCCAATACCAAATGCATTCTCGGCGCGGAGAAGGTCGAAGGCATCGAGTTGGAAGACGGTCGCGTCATTAAAGGCGACATGGTGGTGATGGCGGTCGGCATCCGTCCCGCCTCGGGTCTCGCCAAGGAAGCCGGCATCGCCGTCAATCGCGGCATCGTCGTGGATGATGGCATGATGACGTCGGATGCCTCGATATATGCGCTTGGCGAATGCGCCGAGCATCGCGGCATGTGCTACGGGCTGGTCGCGCCGCTCTATGAATCTGCGCGGGTGCTGGCGGACCGGCTTTGCGGCGGTTCAGCCGAGTATCATGGTTCGGTCACCAATACCAAACTGAAGGTCACCGGCATCAACCTGTTTTCCGCCGGCGATTTTGCCGAGGGCGACGACCGCGAGGAAATCGTGCTGCGCGATGCCACCGCCGGTGTCTACAAGCGCCTGATCCTCAAGGAAAATCGCATCATCGGCGCGGTTCTTTACGGTGAGACGGCGGATGGTTCGTGGTTCTTCGACCTGATGAAGAAATCGACCGACATTTCCGCCATGCGCGAAACCCTGATCTTCGGCCAGGCCTATCAGGGAGGGTCCCCGCTGGACCCTATGGCGGCCGTTGCAGCCTTGCCGGATGATGCGGAAATCTGCGGCTGCAACGGCGTCTGCAAGGGCAAGATCACCTCGGTCATCACCTCGAAGGGGCTGACCTCGCTGGATGATGTGCGCGCCCATACCAAGGCATCCGCCTCCTGCGGCAATTGCACCGGCCTTGTCGAGAAACTGATGACGCTGACGCTTGGCGACAGCTACAATCCCGCTGCCGTGCAGCCCATGTGCAAATGCACCGATCTCGGCCACGATGATGTGCGCCGTCTCATCAAGGCCAAGGGCCTGAAGACCATTCCCGCCGTGATGCAGGAACTGGAATGGAAGACATCCTGCGGCTGCGCCAAGTGCAGACCTGCGCTCAACTACTATCTCGTCTGCGATTTTCCCGACGAATATGCCGACGACTACCAGTCGCGTTATATCAATGAGCGCGTCCATGCCAATATCCAGAAGGACGGCACCTATTCCGTCGTTCCACGCATGTGGGGCGGCGTCACATCTTCCTCCGAACTGCGGGCGATTGCGGATGTGGTCGACAAGTTCGAAATCCCGATGGTGAAGGTGACAGGCGGGCAACGCATCGATCTTCTCGGCATCGAGAAGGAGGATTTGCCGGCGGTCTGGGCCGATCTCGGCAAGGCCGGTTTCATTTCCGGCCAGGCCTATGCCAAGGGGCTTCGCACCGTGAAGACCTGCGTTGGAGAACAATGGTGCCGCTTCGGCACGCAGGATTCCACCGGCCTCGGCATCCGCATCGAAAAATTCATGTGGGGCTCATGGACGCCCGCCAAGCTGAAGCTTGCCGTTTCCGGCTGTCCGCGAAACTGCGCTGAGGCGACATGCAAGGATATCGGCGTCATCTGCGTCGATTCCGGTTTCGAAATCCACTTCGCCGGTGCCGCTGGTCTCGATATCAAGGGTACGGAAGTGCTGGGCCTCGTCCATACCGAGGATGAGGCGCTGGAGCATATCGTGGCGTTGACCCAGATGTACCGCGAGCAGGCGCGCTACCTCGAGCGCATCTATAAATGGGCCAAGCGCATCGGTTACGACGAAGTCCGCCGCCAGATCATGGACGATGCCGACAAGCGCCGGGCCTATTTTGACCGCTTCGTCTTCAGCCAGAAATTCGCGCAGGTCGATCCCTGGTCGGAACGTGTGTCCGGCCACGACAAGCACGAATTCAGGCCGATGGCGGCAATCGGTTTCAACGAGGCAGCGGAGTGAGAACGATGGACAGCAACTGGATCGATATTGGCGACATTTCCGACATTCCGCTGCGCGGCGCGCGCTGCGTGAAAACGCCTATGGGCAAGATCGCCGTGTTTCGCACGGCTGAAAATCAGGTCTTCGCCATCGAGGATCATTGCCCGCACAAAGGCGGCCCGCTGTCTCAGGGCATCGTGCACGGGGCTTCGGTGACATGTCCTTTGCACAATTGGGTCATTTCGCTGGAGACCGGCAAGGCGTTGGGGGCGGATGAGGGTGAGGTGAGGACCATTCCTCTCCGCAATCTCGACGGGCGGCTTTCGATTGCGCTCGAAACTTTGATGATTGCGGCGGAGTGATATCAGATGTTGGCGACGATACTCCCCTCTGCCCTGCCGGACATCTCCCCCTCGAGGGGCAAGATCGACAAGTGGCACGCTTCTCGCTTCATCTCTGTTGTCGGAGACGCAAGCTGTAAAATAGAGCCGGTGCCACAATTGATCTACCCCTTTGAGGGGCAGATGTCCGGCAGGGCAGAGGGGGGTAAACGCCACGCACCAAGAGGGCAAACCAATGCCCGTTGAAACGAAAACCACCTGTCCCTATTGCGGTGTCGGCTGCGGCGTCATCGCCACCGTTGCCGATGACGGCATCGTTTCCGTCAAAGGCGATCCGGACCACCCCGCCAATTTCGGCCGGCTGTGTTCCAAGGGTTCGGCTCTGGCCGAAACCATCGACCTCGACGGACGGCTGCTCCATCCCGAAATCCACGGAAAGCGGGTGGCATGGGACGAAGCGCTTCAACTCGTTGCTTCAAGATTCTCCGAGGCCATCTCCGAGCACGGCCCGGATTCGGTTGCCTTTTACGTTTCCGGCCAATTGCTGACGGAGGATTATTACCTCGCCAACAAGCTGATGAAGGGTTTCATCGGATCGGCCAATATCGATACGAATTCAAGGCTTTGCATGTCGTCTTCGGTCGCCGGCCATCGCCGCGCCTTCGGGGCCGATACGGTGCCCGGCACCTATGAGGATATGGAGCTTGCCGATCTGGTAATCCTCACCGGATCCAATCTCGCCTGGTGTCATCCCGTCCTCTATCAACGGCTTGCTGCCGCAAAGGCGGCGCGGCCGGACATGAAGGTGGTGGTCATCGATCCGCGCCGGACGATGAGCGCAGATATTGCCGATATGCGCCTCGCCATCCGCCCGGATGGGGATGTGGCGCTGTTTACCGGTCTTCTGGCCCATCTTTCCGGCAGTTCCGCGTTCGATAATGCTTATGTTGGAAACCACACTGTAGGCCTCGATGCCGCGATGCAGGCAGCGACCGGGCACAGCCTGCCGGAGATTGCCGACAAGACCGGTCTGACAATCGTGGAATTGATTTCCTTTTACGAATTGTTCGAACGCACGCAAAAAACCGTCACCTGCTACAGTCAGGGCGTCAACCAGTCGCAAAGCGGCACCGACAAGGTCAACGCCATCATCAATTGCCATCTCGCCACAGGCCGCATCGGCCGGCCGGGCATGGGGCCGTTTTCGCTGACCGGCCAACCCAACGCCATGGGCGGACGCGAGGTGGGCGGGCTTGCCAATATGCTGGCGGCCCATATGGCCATCGAGAGCGCTGAAGACCGCGACCGCGTGCAGCGCTTCTGGGCCTCGCCGGCGATTGCGCAGAAGCCTGGCCTCAAGGCCGTGGATATGTTCCGGGCGGTTGCCGATGGCCGCATCAAGGCGCTGTGGATCATGGCCACCAACCCCGTCGTTTCCATGCCGGATGCCGGTGCCGTCGAGGCGGCGATCAAGGCCTGTCCCTTTGTCGTGGTGTCCGATCTCATCGCCAATACCGATACCGCCCGCCACGCCCATGTGCTGTTGCCATCGCTCGGCTGGGGTGAAAAAGACGGCACGGTCACCAATTCCGAACGACGTATTTCCCGCCAGCGCGGTTTTCTTGACGCGCCCGGCGAAGCAAAGGCCGACTGGTGGCAATTCGCCGAAGTTGGACGGCGCATGGGTTTTGACGCCGCCTTCGGCTTCCGGCAACCTTCTGAGGTTTTCGCCGAGCATGCCGCTCTCTCCGGCTTCGAGAACGCCGGAAGCCGCGATTTCGATATCGGCGGGATCGACCGTGATTCCTACGGTACGATGAAACCGTTTCAATGGCCAAAAGCCGGACGCGGTGAAGCCGCCAATACCCGCTTTTTCGCGGATGGCCGCTTTTTCCATGCGGATGGCAAGGCCCGTTTCATCGCCACGGCACTGCCGGAGACCCGCAGGACATCGGCGGACTACCCGCTGACGCTGAATACTGGCCGTATCCGCGACCAATGGCACACCATGACCCGCACCGGCAAAAGCGCGCGGCTCACCGCCCATATCGCCGAACCCTTTGCCGAACTTCACCCGCGCGATGCGCAGGCGCTGGGCATCGAAAGCGCCGATCTGGTGGAGCTTGAAAGCCCGCACGGCAAGGTCCTGCTGCGGGCGCTGGTCAGCGAGAGGCAGGCACGGGGAGCTGTGTTTGCGCCGATGCACTGGAACGACCAGTTCGCCTCGCAGGCCCGCATCGATATGCTCGTGCCAGCGGTCACGGACCCGCATTCCGGCCAGCCCGCTTCGAAGAATGTCGGCGTGAGTGCACGACGTTTTGTAGCGAAAGCCTATGGATTTGCGATCTCCCGCACCCGGCCTGATGCGCCGGGCTGCGCCTATTGGGCAGTTGCGAAGGCGGATGGCGGCTACCGCATGGAGCTTGCCTTCGAGGAACAGCCGCAGGACTGGACGCTCTGGGCGCGACGGGTTTTCGGCATCGATATCAGGGTTGAGCCTCTGGGTTACAGTGACCGGGAGACGGGCGATCTGCGGCTTGCTTTCTTCGACGGTGATACCCTGCTGGCGGCGCTCTTCGTCGCCAGAGAGCCGGTGGCCGTTGCCCGCAACTGGGCGATTTCACAGCTGAACGAACGCCATGAGGATTTGCGCATGCGTTTTGCGCTGGTCGCCGGGCGTCCCGGCGCCGGCCGCGCCGATCCGGGGGCGACGGTCTGCTCCTGCTTCAATGTCGGGGTCAACCATATCACGGCTGCCATCCGCAATGGCTGCCACAGCGTCGAAGCCATAGGTGCTGCGTTGAATGCCGGAACCAATTGCGGCTCCTGCCGCGCCGAGATCAGGGGGATCATCGATGGATGCCTTAAAACCGCAGCTGAATGAACCGAACCGCATGGAGAAGCTCGCCAAGTTGCCGGTCTTCTGGGGGCTTGAGGGCAAGCGCGTGGTGCTGGCGGGCGGATCGGATGGGGCCGCATGGAAAGCGGAACTGCTGCTTGCCTGCGGGGCGGAACTTCACCTCTATTGCGAGGAAAGCGAGCTTTCGGATTGCTTTGCGGCGCTCGTCTCGACAAGCCAGATGCTGACATGGCATGACCGTTCCTGGGGTCCGGATAGTTTCAAAGGCGCGGAACTGGCGCTGGCGGATTGTGAAACCGACGAAGAGGCGGGAAGATTTTACAATGCCGCGCGCTCTGCCGGCGTGCCTGTCAATGTCATCGACAAGCCGGAATTCTGCCAGTTCCAGTTTGGCTCCATCGTCAATCGTTCGCCGGTGGTGGTGTCGATCTCCACCGATGGCGCCGCACCCATTCTGGCGCAGGCCATTCGCCGGCGCATCGAGACTTTGCTGCCGCTCGCTCTCAAGGATTGGGGCGCGCTTGCCCAGACCATCCGAGAGCGGGTCAATATACGCCTCGCGCCCGGCACGGCGCGGCGATCATTCTGGGAGAAATTTGTCGACCGGGCGTTTACCGAAAGGCTGGATGAGGGCAGCGAAGAAAGGCTGCTGACAGACATCGGCACGCAGGCAGGTCGGAAAGGATCGGCACGCGGCCTTGTGACGCTGGTCGGTGCCGGACCGGGCGATGCCGAGCTGCTGACGCTGAAAGCGGTACGCGCCTTGCAGGCGGCGGATGTCATTCTGTTCGACGATCTCGTTTCATCCGAGGTGCTGGAACTGGCGCGGCGGGAGGCGAAGCGTATGCTTGTTGGCAAACGCGGCGGCCGGGAAAGCTGCAAGCAGGAAGATATTAACGACATGATGATCCGCCTTGCCAAGGCCGGCAAAAGGGTAGTGCGGCTGAAATCCGGCGATCCGATGATTTTCGGACGCGCCGGCGAGGAGATCGCAGCGCTGGAGGCTGAAAACATCCCGGTCGAAATCGTGCCAGGCATCACCGCGGCAAGCGCCATGGCTTCGCGGCTCGGCGTTTCCCTCACCCACCGCGATCACGCCCAGTCGGTCCGCTTCGTCACCGGGCACTCCAGACAGGGCAAGCTGCCGGAGAATATAGACTGGCAGTCCCTGTCGAACCCTTCCGTGACCACGGTTTTTTACATGGGCGGGCGAACCGCTGCCAGCATCGAGGAAGCCCTTCTGGCGCATGGCATGCCGGCCTCGACGCCCGTCGCCATCATGATTTCCGTCAGCCGCGAAAATGAGCAGCGCTGGTGCGGTTCGCTGGTGCAACTGGCTGCGGCGGTTGAGCGAATGGGCGTGAACGAGCCTATATTGATCGGCATCGGTGATGCGTTTGGTGCTGCAATCTCTGCGTTTTCCGAGATCGGCCTGCCGAAGCCGGTCCCGATGTCAATTCAGAAAGCCGGCTAATAATCTTGCTGGTTCGTGCGGATACGTTTTTCGCGTACCTCCGCAAGTGGACCTGATCGGCGCCACAAAACCGTCCCTTGACATTGGTTTTTCGTTCGCTCTTCAATAAAACGAAAAAATTGAAAGAGGAGGGAGGGTGAAATGATGCTCACACCGCGTCAGGATGAAATCGTTGCGCTGGCGAAAGCAAGCGGGCGTGTGCTGGTGGACGAGCTGGCCACGCGGTTTTCGGTAACGCCACAGACGATCCGCAAGGACCTCAACGATCTCTGCGATACGCGGGTGCTGACGCGCATCCATGGCGGCGCACTTTTTCCGAGCGGCAACGAAAACGTCAAATACGAGGCACGCCGTGCGATCGCCTCCTCCGAAAAGCAGGCGATCGGCGCCGCTGCCGCTGCCCTCATCCCCAACAATTCCTCGCTTTTCATCAATATAGGTACGACGACCGAGGCGGTGGGCGAAGCGCTGGCGGATCATCACGAGTTGATGGTCATCACCAACAATATTAATGTTGCCAACAGGTTACGGGTTTTTCCGGGCATTGAGGTGGTGATCGCTGGCGGCGTCGTGCGCGGTTCCGATGGCGGCATCGTCGGGGAGGCCGCAGTGGATTTTATCCGCCAGTTCAAGGTCGATTTCGCCGTCATCGGCGTTTCTGCAATCGATGAAGACGGCGCTTTGCTGGATTTCGACTTTCGCGAGGTCAAGGTTGCCCAGGCGATCATGTCCAACGCTCGCCACGTCATTCTTGTATCGGATTCACTGAAATTCGAGCGGACGGCGCCGGTGCGCATCGGCCATCTTTCACAGGTGCACACCTTCATTACCGATCATTGTCCGGTCGATTCGATCCGATCCATCTGTGCCGATCATGACGTCAGGTTGATTGAAACCGAGGTTGGGGAGCCTTGATCCGAACCGTCCCGGAATTTCGTTTGACATTCGTTTTGTCTTCAAATTAGATGTCCGTGCTTTCAATATATCGATGAGGAGAGCGTCGATGAAAGCGCGGGAGGGTCCATGTCTGACGAGGCAATCCACGATGTTTTCGTGATCGGCGGCGGCATCAACGGCTGCGGCATCGCGCGTGACGCTGTCGGCAGGGGTTATTCCGTTGCGCTTGCGGAAATGAACGATTTTGCCTCCGGCACCTCTTCGGCCGCCACAAAGCTCATTCATGGCGGTTTGCGTTATCTCGAACATTACGAATTTCGTCTGGTGCGAGAAGCGCTGATGGAGCGCGAGGTGTTGTGGGCCATGGCGCCGCACATCATCTGGCCCATGCGCTTTGTTCTGCCATTCCAGAAGGGCGGCGTGCGCCCGGCCTGGCTCGTGCGTCTCGGGCTTTTTCTTTATGACCATCTCGGCGGCCGCAAGCTTTTGCCCGCCACCCGCTCGCTCGATCTGCGCCGTGATCCCGCAGGGAAACCGCTGAAGCCGATTTTTGCCCGGGCTTTCGAATATTCTGACGGCTGGGTGGACGATGCCCGTCTTGTGGTGCTGAACGCCCGCGATGCCGCCGATCGCGGCGCCTTGATCCTCAACCGCACGCAGGTCGTTTCGGCACGCCGCGAAGGCGCCTTCTGGCGGGTCGAAACGACAAATGGTGCCGGAGAAACCGCGACCTACCGGGCGCGCATGCTTGTAAATGCGGCCGGCCCCTGGGTAGACAAGGTTCTGGCTGCGACATTCGGTAAAAACAATGTCCACAATGTCCGCCTCGTGCAGGGCAGCCACATCATCGTGCGCAAGAAGTTTTCCGATCCGCGCGCCTATTTTTTCCAGAACCCGGACGGGCGCATCATCTTCGCCATCCCTTATGAGCAGGATTTTACCCTGATCGGCACGACGGATCGCGACTATACCGCCGACCCCCGGGCTGTTAAGATCAGCGACGAGGAGATCAGCTATCTTTGCAACGCGGCGAGCGAATATTTCGCTGAACCGGTGACGTCGGCCGATATCGTCTGGACCTATTCCGGCGTGCGGCCGCTGTTTGACGACGGCGCATCGAAAGCGCAGGAGGCAACCCGCGATTATGTGCTGAAAACCGAAGGAGCTGAAGGCGAAGCGCCGCTTCTCAATATCTTCGGTGGCAAGCTCACCACCTATCGACGGCTTGCCGAACATGCTCTTGAAAAAATCGGTGATGCGCTGGGTGAAAAGGGCTCGCCGTGGACGGCAGGTTCACATTTGCCGGGCGGAAATTTCGGTGCCGAGGCTTATGCGGGAGAGGTCACGGCCCTGCGGTCGCGTTATCCTTTCCTCGATGAGCGGCATGCGAAGCGGCTCATCCGCTGCTACGGAACGGACGCTGCGTCGATTATTGGCAATGCCGGGGACATGGCAGGGCTAGGACGGCATTTCGGCGGCACGCTTTATGAGGCCGAGGTGCGCTGGCTGATGGCCCGGGAATGGGCGCTGACGGCGGAGGATATTCTGTGGCGCCGCACCAAGCAGGGGCTTTTCTTTACCCAAGAAGAGGTGCGCGGGCTGGAGGATTATATCGATGACATTGCAGGTGGACGCTTGAAGGCAATCTGACGATCCGATCAAAAAGCGGAGGAGGCTTTGGATCACCATGCTTGAATTGCGAAACGTCTCGAAGATGGCCGGCGGTGAATATCATATTCACCCGACCGATCTGACGTTGCAGCGCGGAAGCCTGAACGTCCTGCTTGGACCGACACTTTCGGGCAAGACGACACTCATGCGGCTGATGGCCGGGCTGGACAAGCCAAGTGGCGGTACGATTCTCTTCAATGGGGAGGACGTGACGGGCTGGCCGGTTCAGAAGCGCAACGTCGCCATGGTCTATCAGCAGTTCATCAATTATCCGGCGCTCAGCGTTTATGAAAACATCGCCTCGCCGATGCGCGTTGCCGGCAAGGACAAGGCAACGATCGACAGGGAGGTGAGGAAGGCCGCCGAGCTTCTGAGGCTGACGCCCTATCTCGATCGTACGCCTCTCAACCTCTCCGGTGGCCAGCAACAACGCACGGCACTTGCCCGCGCCATCGTCAAAAACGCCAATCTGGTGCTCCTCGACGAGCCTCTCGCAAATCTCGATTACAAGCTGCGTGAGGAGTTGCGTGAGGAATTGCCGCGCATCTTTGCCGAATCCGGTGCGATCTTTGTTTACGCCACGACGGAACCCTCCGAAGCTCTGCTGCTTGGTGGCAATACCGCGACGCTGAACGAGGGCAAGGTAACGCAATTCAGCCGCACGATCGAAGTTTACAGGCGTCCGGTGGATATCGTAACGGCTAAAATATTTGCCGATCCGCCACTGAACACCATCGAGGTCATCAAGACGGGCGGCGCCTTCACGCGCGCCGACCATGCGGTTGTGCCGGTGCCGGCGCATCTTGCTGCCATGCCTGACGGTCCAGTGACCATTGCCTTCCAGCCACATCATCTTTTCCCACAGCAAAAGGGGCAGGCGGCGCAATCCATCCGGGCGCGGACACTGATCTCGGAGATCGCCGGATCGGAAAGCTTCGTACATGTGGAATTTTCAGGCCAGCGTTGGGTGATGCTGGCGCAGGGCATTCACGACATCGAGCCGGACACGGAGATCGAACTGTTTCTCGATACGCGGCACCTGATGGCTTTCGATACGCACGGCCACGCCATCGGCGAAGCGGCTTAAGGGGAGATCGATCATGGCACGCATCACGCTCGATCATATTCGCCACGCTTACAACGCCAAGGCGCAGGCGGCAGGTGATTATGCCCTGAAGGAAGTTCATCACGAATGGGAGGATGGCGGTGCCTATGCGCTGCTTGGCCCTTCCGGCTGCGGCAAGACCACGTTGCTTAACATCATTTCCGGCTTGCTGCGCCCCTCGGAAGGTCGCATCGCCTTTGACGGAACGGATGTCACCGATCTTTCCACCGAAGATCGCAACATCGCCCAGGTATTCCAGTTCCCGGTCGTTTACGACACGATGACAGTCTATGACAATCTGGCTTTTCCGCTGCGCAACCGGCAAGTGCCGGAAGCCGAAGTCGACCGCCGTGTGCGGGAAATTCTCGAGATGACCGATCTTTCCGGCATGGCCAAACGCCACGCGCGCGGACTTACGGCGGACCAGAAGCAGAAAATTTCGCTGGCGCGCGGGTTGGTGCGATCCGACGTCAATGCCATCCTCTTCGACGAGCCGCTGACGGTGATCGATCCGCATATGAAATGGGTGCTGCGCTCACAGTTGAAGCGCCTCCACCGCCAGTCCGGTTTCACCATGGTCTACGTCACGCACGACCAGACCGAAGCGCTGACTTTCGCCGACAAGGTGGTGGTCATGTATGACGGACAGATCGTCCAGATCGGCACACCCGCCGAGCTTTTCGAACGCCCGGGACATACGTTCGTCGGTTATTTCATCGGTTCGCCCGGCATGAATGTGATGCCTGCCAGCATTGATGGCGCAACGGCGGTTGTCGGCGGCCTTGGCGTTCCGCTTGCCGGCGTGCCGGTGGTGGATGGATCGAAGCGGATCGAAATCGGCATCCGCCCGGAATTCGTTCGGCTGGAGCGGGGTGGCATGCCCATCACCGTCGACAAGGTCGAGGATATCGGTCGGCAAAAAATCGTTCGCGCCCGGTTCGCCGGCCAAAAGCTTGCGATTGTCGTTCCGGAGGAGGAGGACATTCCGGCAGAAGCGGGTGTTCGCTTCGATCCGGCCGCTATCGGTGTCTTTGCCGATTCCTGGCGTGTGAAGATGGGGGCCTGACCATGGAAAAGACCTGGAACAACAAAGCGTGGTTCATGGTGCTGCCGGTTCTGGTGCTGGTCGCCTTTTCCGCCGTCATCCCGCTGATGACGGTCGTGAACTATTCGGTGCAGGATACCTTCGGCAACAACCAATTCTTCTGGGCGGGAACCCAATGGTTTCAGGAAATTCTTGGCTCCGACCGTTTCTGGAACGCGCTCGGACGCAATCTGGTATTTTCCGGCATCATATTGGCGATTGAAATTCCGCTCGGCATATTCATCGCGCTCAAGATGCCCAAATCCGGCATCGGCGTGCCGGTCTGCCTCGTCACCATGGCGCTGCCGCTTTTGGTGCCATGGAATGTGGTAGGCACAATCTGGCAGGTGTTCGGTCGCAGCGATATCGGGTTGCTGGGTTATTACGCCAATCAGCTTGGGCTTGATTACAACTATGTCAACGATCCCGTCGACGCATGGATCACCGTCGTCATCATGGATGTGTGGCACTGGACAAGCCTCGTCGTCCTCCTGTGCTACGCCAGCCTCGTCTCCATTCCGGATGCCTATTATCAGGCGGCAAGGATCGATGGCGCATCGCGTTTTGCGGTTTTCCGGTTCATTCAGTTGCCGAAGATGAAGCGGGTGCTGCTGATCGCATTCCTGCTGCGCTTCATGGACAGCTTCATGATCTATACCGAGCCTTTCGTCGTCACCGGCGGCGGCCCCGGAAATTCCACCACCTTCCTGTCCATCGATCTCGTCAAGGTAGCGCTCGGCCAGTTCGATCTGGGTCCCGCGGCGGCCATGTCGCTGATCTACTTCCTCATCATCCTGCTGTTGTCCTGGGTGTTCTACACCGTGATGACCAGCCACGACGCGGAGACTTGAGACATGAGCGCCTCTGATGTCACCACAAGCGTGGAACTCAACGGTATCGGCAATCCACCGGTAAGAGCCAGTTCGGCAAGAATATCAGGCCTTGCTGCGAATTCACGATCGCGCCGCCGCCATGGGCCATCGCGCTTTTCCTGGCTGGTGCCGACGATCTACATCATCCTGCTGCTCGTGCCGATCTACTGGCTTATCAATATGAGCTTCAAGACGAACACAGAAATCGTCTCGTCGATGACGCTTTATCCGCACCAGCCGACGTTGCAGAATTATCGGACGATCTTCACGGATTCATCCTGGTATTCGGGTTACATCAACTCGATCATCTACGTCGTCATGAACATGGTGATCTCGGTCTCGGCGGCACTCCCGGCGGCCTATGCCTTCTCCCGTTACCGCTTCCTGGGCGACAAGCACCTGTTCTTCTGGCTTTTGACCAACCGCATGGCGCCACCTGCCGTCTTCGCGCTGCCCTTCTTCCAGCTCTATTCCGCTTTCGGGCTGATCGACACGCATATTGCCGTGGCGCTGGCGCATTGCCTGTTCAACGTGCCGCTGGCGGTGTGGATTCTCGAAGGTTTCATGTCGGGTGTACCGAAGGAAATCGACGAGACCGCCTATATTGACGGCTATTCCTTCCCGAAATTCTTCGTGAAGATTTTCATGCCGCTCATTGCCTCCGGCATCGGTGTCGCCTGTTTCTTCAGCTTCATGTTCTCGTGGGTCGAGCTTCTGATCGCCCGCACGCTGACGACGACCGACGCCAAGCCGATTGCCGCGACCATGACGAGAACCGTTTCCGCCGCCGGCATGGACTGGGGCCTGCTTGCCGCCGCCGGCGTGCTGACACTCATACCCGGTGCGCTGGTGATCTGGTTTGTTCGCAATTACATCGCCAAGGGCTTTGCGCTGGGGAGGGTTTGACATGACGAAGATGCCCGATTTCACCTGGATGGCATGGACCTGGCAGACGGCCGCGTTTTTCGGTGCCATCGCCGTGTTGCTGGTTGGGATGTGGTTCTGGGAACAGCTCTCGCCCGGCGGCAACCCCCGCTTCGGCCTGCTGCGTTTCGAGACAACGCGTGGCGACAGGTTGTTCATTTCGCTGCTCGGCAGCGCTTTCATTCATCTTGCATGGCTCGGGCTGATCGGCCCGAACCTGTGGTGGGCTCTCGCTCTGTCGGCGGTTTACGCAATTGGCGTTTTCCGTTTCGTCTAGAGCAGGAAGAACGGTGCGGCGGAGGAAAACCGCACCCGGCAGACTTCGTGCAATCGCAACCCTTGGGAGGACTGATATGCGACGGCATCTGATGACGACGACGGCAGCCATGCTGCTGGCAATGACAGGTTCCGCTTTCGCCGGAATGGAGGAGGCAAAGCAATTTCTGGACAAGGAAATCGGCGATATGTCGTCGCTTTCGCGTGCAGATCAGGAAAAGGAACTGCAATGGTTTATCGATGCCGCCAAACCTTTTGCTGGCATGGACATCAAGGTCGTTTCCGAATCCCTGACAACACATGAATATGAATCGAAGGTCCTGGCACCGGCGTTTACCGCTATTACTGGCATCAAGGTCACGCACGACATCATCCAGGAAGGTGACGTCGTCGAAAAGATTCAGACCCAGATGCAGACCGGCCAGAACCTCTATGACGGCTGGGTGAATGACAGCGACCTCATCGGCACGCATTGGCGTTACCAGCAGGTGCGCAACCTCACGGATTTCATGGCAAATGAGGGCAAGGACGTCACCAATCCTGGCCTAGATCTCAAGGATTTCATCGGCAGCGCCTTTACGACGGCACCGGACAAGAAGCTCTACCAGCTTCCTGACCAGCAATTCGCGAACCTGTACTGGTTCCGCTACGACTGGTTCAACGACGACAAGAACAAGGCGGATTTCAAGGCCAAATACGGCTACGACCTTGGTGTGCCCGTAAACTGGTCGGCTTATGAGGATATTGCCGAATTCTTCACCGGCCGTGATGTCGGCGGCAAGAAGGTCTTCGGCCATATGGACTATGGCAAGAAGGACCCGTCGCTTGGCTGGCGCTTCACCGATGCCTGGCTTTCCATGGCCGGCAACGGCGACAAGGGCCTGCCAAACGGCCTGCCTGTCGATGAATGGGGCATCAAGGTCAACGACAAGTCGCAGCCGGTCGGCTCGTGCGTGGCACGCGGCGGCGATACTAACGGTCCGGCGTCGGTCTATTCCATCGAGAAATATCTCGAATGGCTGAAGAAATTTGCGCCGCCAGAAGCGCAGGGCATGACCTTCTCCGAATCCGGTCCGGTGCCGGCGCAGGGTAACATTGCCCAGCAGATCTTCTGGTACACGGCCTTCACTGCCGATATGGCCAAGCCCGGCCTGCCTGTCGTGAACGAGGACGGTTCGCCGAAATGGCGCGTCGCACCTTCCCCGCATGGCGTCTACTGGAAGGACGGCATGAAGCTCGGTTATCAGGACGTGGGTTCGTGGACGCTGATGAAATCCACCCCTGACGATCGCGCCAAGGCCGCATGGCTTTATGCGCAGTTCGTAACTTCCAAGACCGTGGATGTGAAGAAGAGCCATGTTGGTCTGACCTTCATTCGCGATACCACCATCCATCACAAGAGCTTCACGGACCGGGCCGCCAAGCTTGGTGGTCTGATCGAGTTCTATCGCTCGCCCGCTCGCGTGCAATGGTCGCCAACCGGCACCAACGTGCCTGACTATCCGAAGCTGGCGCAGCTCTGGTGGCAGGCAATTGGCGATGCATCTTCGGGTGCCAAAACCGCTCAAGCCGCAATGGACTCGCTCTGCGCCGAGCAGGAAAAAGTCATGGCCCGTATCGAGCGCGCCGGTGTGCAGGGCGATATCGGCCCAAAACTGGCGGAAGAACACGATATCGACTACTGGAACAAGGACGCCGTTTCGAAGGGCAATCTGGCACCGCAGCTGAAGATTGCCAACGAAAAGGAAAAGCCGGTCACCGTCAATTACGACGAGCTGGTCAAAAGCTGGCAGAAGTAATGTCTGCGTGAAATCTTAAACCGGGGCGGCTTTGCCGCCCCGTCATTGCGTTTGAAAGGGAGTGACATAATGGGCGGTTATATTCTGGCGATCGATCAGGGGACGACATCGACAAGGTCGATGGTCTTTGATCGCGACATGCGGGTCATCGGTGTCGGCCAGCGAGAATTTCCGCAGCATTTCCCGGCCTCTGGCTGGGTCGAACACGATGCCGAGGATATCTGGAAAAGCGTGCTTGAAACAATCCGGCTGGCGCTTGCCGATGCCGGTATCTCCGCTTCCGATATCGAGGCGATCGGCATCACCAACCAGCGCGAAACGACTGTGCTGTGGGACCGTAATACGGGCGAGGCCGTGCATCGGGCCGTTGTCTGGCAGGATCGCCGTGCTGCACCAATTTGCGAGGATCTGAAACGAAGGGGGCTGGAGCCGCTCTTTTCGAAAAAGACCGGTCTGCTGCTCGACCCCTACTTTTCCGGCACGAAGCTGAAATGGCTTCTCGACAGCGTCAGCGGCCTTCGCGAAAAAGCCGTGAAGGGCGAAATCTGCTTCGGCACGGTCGACAGTTTCCTGATCAATCGCCTCACCGGCGGTCGCCGCCATGTGACCGACGCTACCAATGCCTCGCGAACGCTGATCTACAATATCGAGGACAATGCCTGGGATGACGAATTGCTGTCCATCCTCGACATTCCCCGCGCCATGCTGCCGGAGGTGCTTGATTGCGCGGCCGATTTCGGCGTAACGGACAAGGCGCTTCTGGGTGCGGAAATTCCGATCCTCGGCGTCGCCGGTGATCAGCAGGCTGCCGTTATCGGTAACGCCTGCTTCGAACCCGGCATGATGAAATCGACCTATGGCACCGGCTGCTTTGCGCTTCTCAATACCGGCACCGACCGGGTCGCCTCGACAAACCGGTTGCTGACGACCATTGCCTATCGCCTCGATGGCGTGACGACCTATGCGCTCGAAGGCTCGATCTTCATTGCCGGCGCCGCCGTGCAATGGCTGCGTGACGAGCTCGGTTTCATATCGGTCGCGTCTGAAGTCAGCGCGCTTGCCGAAAAGGCTGATCCCAAGCAGCGGGTTTACCTCGTGCCGGCCTTCACCGGCCTTGGCGCGCCCTATTGGGATGCCGAAGCGCGGGGCGCGATTTTCGGCCTGACGCGTGGCACCGGCCCTGCGGAGTTCGCCCGCGCGGCACTCGAAAGCGTCGCCTATCAGACTTTCGATCTTCTGGATGCCATGCGCAACGACTGGGCGGGCGACAATGGCAAGACGGTGCTCCGGGTCGATGGCGGCATGGTTGCCTCGGATTGGACCATGCAGCGGCTGGCGGACATTCTCGCTGCACCGGTCGACCGGCCGGTATTCCTGGAAACCACCATTCTCGGTGCGGCATGGCTCGCAGCATCGCGCGCCGGCATCTGGCCGGACCGGGAGGCCTTTGCCGCCCATTGGAAACGGGATCGCCGTTTTCTGCCAGATATGGATGAGACGGAGCGTAAGAGCGCCATCGCGGGGTGGCGTGATAGTGTTGGCCGCTGCCTCTCGAAACGGGAAGATTGACTCGAGCAAGCGTCTTTTTTACGCAAAACTGCCCGGTGCGATGCTCTTGCTGGATACCAGATCGGAAAGGGCGCGCACCAGTTTTGTGTCCGCGCCCTTACTTGGCTGAAGCACGAATTCCACGTCTTCGAGCGCCGGCAGGACATCAGCCGCAATCTCCCTGAGGCCGGCTGGCGCCATGCTGCGCGGTTGCACGAGGATGCCCATGCCCGCCCTTGCGGCAGCGGTCAGTCCGCTAAGGCTGCCACAGGTGCAGACGATCCGCCACGCGAGACCTGCCCGATCCAGCGCTTCCTGTGCCGCCTTTCGAGTAATGCTTGGCGGCGGAAAGGCGATCAACGGCAGGGCGTCCGGTTGGCTCAGCATTCGCTCCGGGTCACGCGCGAGCCATACCAGAGGTTCGCGGTACAGGAAGTGGCCGAGCTTATCACCGAGTCGACGTTTCGCGAGCACGACGTCCAACTCGCCATTATCCTGCATCTGGTAAAGCACGCCGCTCAGCGACACCGTCAGCTCCAGATCGACCAAGGGATAGAGGCGGATGAATTCTTCCAGAATGGCGGTGAGCCGGCTAGCGACGAAATCCTCGGAAACGCCAAGCCTTAAGCGCCCGCGCAGGCGGTTTTCGCTGAATAGCGATGAAACTCTGCTGTCGATCTCCAGCATATTGCGGGCATAACCGAGCAGCGCCTCGCCTTCGCCCGTCAGCTTCACCTGATGGGTGCTGCGCGCAATCAACCGACGGCCAAGTGCCGCCTCAAGCCGCTGAATATGCTGGCTGACGGTGGATTGGCCGATGCCCAGCCGCTCGGCAGCCAGCGTGAAGCTGCCGGTTTGCTGAAGCATCACGAAGCTGGCAAGATGTTGAAGGTTCAGCATTTATCTCATATCGTGATAACTGTTAGTCTTTGCATCCGAATTCATGATGAGCGATAGTATGGGATATTTCAAGCAAAACCGATGTCGGAAAGACCTCCCATGACCCGCTTCCTGCCTGACCGTTTCACCATGATGCTGGTGGCCACCGTGATCCTGGCTTCCCTTTTGCCGATCAGCGGACAGCCGGCGGTGTATTTCGGGCTTGCCACGAAACTGGCAATCGCATTGCTGTTTTTTCTCCACGGCGCGCGGCTGTCGCGGGATGTGGTGATTGCGGGTATCTTGCACTGGCGCCTGCACATGGCGATCCTTCTCGTCACCTTCGGCCTTTTCCCGTTGCTGGGCGTGGCGATCGGTTTCATTCCCGAGAGCATTCTGCCGGCACCGCTTTATATGGGTGTGCTGTTTCTCTGCGTCCTGCCGTCGACGGTGCAATCGTCCATCGCCTTCACATCCATGGCAGGCGGAAACGTGCCTGCCGCGATCTGTTCAGCCTCCGCCTCGAATATTTTCGGCATGGTGCTGACACCGCTGCTGGTCGGGCTGCTGTTCACGGTCGGTGGCCATGGTGGTGGATTTTCGCTGGATGCGTTCCTGCAAATCTTCCTGCAACTGCTCTTGCCCTTCATCGCCGGCCAGGTGCTGCAGCCGTGGATCGGTGACTGGATCAGGGCACGCAAGAAATTGCTGTCGCCGGTCGATCGCGGTTCCATCCTGATGGTGGTCTATCTTGCCTTCTCCGAAGCAGTTATCGAAGGCATATGGCAGACGTTTTCCGTGCGCGATATCGGCGTTGTCATCGGCATCAATATCGTTCTTCTGGCGCTTGTTCTCTGCGTGACGATGTTCGGCAGCCGGGCGCTTGGTTTCGACAAGGCGGATGAAATCACCATCACCTTCTGCGGGTCGAAGAAGAGCCTTGCCAGCGGCGTGCCCATGGCAGGAGCGATCTTCGCCGGCCAGAGCATCGGCGCAATCGTATTGCCAATCATGCTCTTCCATCAGGTTCAGCTGATGGTCTGCGCAGTGCTGGCCCAGCGTTATGCCCGCAAGGCCCATGAAAAAGCAGCGATAACGGAAACTGTCGCTGCGGAAGGCGCGGCAGTATCCACCCGCTGAGGGCTGAATTTTAGGCAAACAAAAACGGCCCCTTAACGGGGCCGTTCGTTTGACATCCGGATCGGCTTAGTTGACCTGGGCCGGCGTGACCTGTGCTTCGATCGTCTTCGGCGCATCTGCGCTGTCGGAGGAGATCGCGATACGGCGCGGTTTCATGGCTTCCGGAATATTGCGGACGAGATCGATGTGAAGCAGGCCATTCTTCAGGGAAGCGGTCTGGACTTCGACATGATCAGCCATCTGGAAGCGGCGTTCGAAAGCGCGCGTTGCAATGCCGCGATACAGGAACTCGCCTTCAGACGACTTCTCATCTGCAGCCTTCTCGGCTTTCACCGTCAGCGTATTGGCACGGGATTCTATGCTTAGTTCCGTTTCATCGAAACCGGCAACCGCCATGGTTATACGATAGGCGTTTTCACCCGTCCGCTCGATGTTATAGGGCGGATAGGACTGGGCCTGTTCGGGCTGGCCGAGGCCGTCGAGCATCGAAAAAAGACGGTCGAAACCGACGGTGGAGCGATAGAGGGGGGAAAAATCGACGTGACGCATGGTGTCCTCCTTATGAAGCGACTGTTTGCGGTTGATCCGGCGTCCCGTTCTGGCGACGGCCGGACATATGGCGCGGCCCCGTTCTGGCGGCCGCATGAATGAGATGGGAATGGCTTGGCGCTCCGTCAAGGGGGCGCTTTAAAGCGGAAAGGGCGACAACAAGATGAACCATCGCTGAACATCCGGTTCCAGCAACGTTCAGTTTGAGAGCCATAAATATCCGTCATCGGAGACATGCTCCGTGGCAGAAGCAATAACGTCCCTTCTTCTTCTGTCCTATTCGCCGGAACCGCGACTGCTTTAACCGACGGTTCCGGCAATTTTTTCTTTGACCTTCCGCCGTCGCCGACCTATCCCGAAAAGGCAGAGAAGCCGGAAAAGACCGATGATCGAAGCCACATTGCGCGAGAGCGAAGACAACCCGGTTCCCGGCAACCATACCGTCGGTTATTTCACCGGCCACGGCGGCAAACAGCTTCGATACGCGATCTTCCGCGCCAGCCGACACATTGCGCGCGGAACTGTGGTTCTGCTGCATGGTCGCAACGAATGTATCGAGAAATATTTCGAGACCGTCAGCGATCTGACGGCCATGGGATTCTGGGTCGCGACCTTCGATACGCGCGGGCAGGGCGGTTCCGAACGGCTGCTGAAGAAGCCAGGCGCCGGGCATGTACGACGTTTTTCCGACTACAAGCGCGATATAAGTTTGTTTCTCGAACAGGTGGTGCTGCCGGATACCCGGCTGCCATTCTTCATGATCGCGCATTCAACCGGCGCACTTGCAGCACTGGCCGCAGCACCCGGCCTGTCGAACAGGATCGACCGTCTGGCGCTTTGTTCGCCCTTTATCGAGCTGGACAGCCAGCAATCCGTTCCTTCGTCCGTCATCCGGCTGGTCGCGACCGCTTTAAGCCTGTTGGGTCTTGGAAAGCTTCAGCTCGGCAGGGATCAGCGCGAACGGGATTTCGATGGCAACCCGCTGACCTCTGACGCCAGACGTTTTGCCAGAAATCTTGCGCTGCATCGGCAATTTCCGGAACTCTTCATCGGCGCACCGACAGCGCGATGGGTTTATGAAGCGCTGAAAACGATGGGTCGGGTGACCCGTCAGGACCATCTGACGGACATAACCATTCCTACCCTCATTCTTGCGCCGATGCTGGATACGATCACGCCCTATAAGGCGCAGGAGGAACTCTCGCGCAACTTCCGCGCGGCGCAGCTTCTTCCCATAACCGGCGCGCGCCATGAATTGCTGCATGAGCGCGACGTTTTCCGCAAACAGGCGCTGGCGGCCATCGACGCCTTTTTCGCGCCGGAATGACGCGGCGATGACGGGGATGGCGCGGTTTGCGCCATCCCCGTCAGTCGCACCATCTACAGTTTTGAAAGAATGGCGAGCGCCTGTTCGTGCACGGCTTTGGAACCGGCTGCCAGAATGCGGCCGCCATTTTCCGGACGACCCCCATCCCAGGTGGTGATGATGCCACCCGCCTGTTCAATCACCGGAATGAGCGCGCCGACATCATAGGGCTTCAGGCCCGATTCGATCACCAGATCGACATGGCCGGCGGCAAGCAGGCAATAGGCGTAACAATCCACGCCATAACGGAAAAGGCGAACCTGATCCTGCACCTTGTCGTAAAGGGGCTTTTCTTCCGCCGTGAAGATATGGGGTGTCGTGGTGAACAGTACAGCATCCGACAGCGAAGCGCATTCGCGCGTGCGGATCTTGCGCTCACCATCCGGCCCGAAATACCATGCGGCCTCGCCGTCGGCGAAATAACGCTCTTTCGTGAAGGGCTGGTCCATGATGCCCATCGAAGCGCGGCCGGCCGACTGGAAGCCGATCAGCGTGCCCCAGACCGGCACGCCGGAAATGAAGGCGCGTGTGCCGTCAATCGGATCGATAACCCAGATATGTTCGCGATCGAGACCGACATTGCCGTGTTCTTCACCAAGAATGCCGTGTTGCGGGAAACGTGCCTCGATGAGGGCGCGAATGGCGCTTTCTGCTGCCTGATCGCCTTCCGTCACCGGGTCATAGCCGCCGTCCTCCTTGTTGGTGACGGCAATGCCTGTGCGGAAGCGGGGAAGCGTTTCAGCGCTGGCGGCTTCGGCAAGTTTGAAGAAGAAATCCCGGTCGGGCAGCATGCGAAACCTCATTGCCTGAATTATTGGGCCTGAATTGTATGGCGAAATGCATAGACCGGAATTGCACCCGCCGTCCACACGTACGGATGCAGGCACGGCCGATTCCAAATTTTCAGCATAAGCCTAAAAAAAGTGCATAAAATAAAATGATTGACAATTGTGCATATAATGCGTAGCGTGACCCTGCAGTCTTTGACTGTAAATACCCTCCTTGGGTGTTTCCTCCCTAGACTTGACCGCGCCAAGGCGCGGTTTTTTTTGTCCGGCGCGTGGCCAGGCTGTCTGGAACAGAGGTCTGAAATATCCTGGAATTTGATGTGTTATTCGGCGGCGAGCGAGGTTTCGATCGCGTATTCCGAAACAAAAGCGCCGAGCTGGCGCATGAATATTTCAAGCGATGCCTGAATGGCGGGAAAATCTGCTTTCTTCGAAAGCGTTTTTTCATCGACGTACAGCGCCCGATTGACCTCGATCTGGAGCGCGTGAAGAGAGCGGATCGGTCGGCCGTAATGTTCCGTGATGAAGCCGCCGGCATAGGGCTTGTTGCAGACCGCAACGAAACCCAGTTCTTCAAGAAAATGCAGAGCGGCGCGGGAGACCTCCTGGGAAGCACTGGTGCCGTAGCGATCGCCTATAATGACATCCGGCCGCAGGTTCGAGCCGGCAACGCGGATATTGCCCGGCATCGAATGGCAATCGATCAGTACCGCCATGCCGAAATTGGCGTGGGTGCGTGACAGCAGCCGGCGCAGGCAGGCGTGGTAGGGTTTGTAAATCGTCTCGATCCGTGACAGCGCCTCGTCCACCGGCAGGCGGTGGGCATAGATGTCCATATTCTCGGCGACGATACGGGGTACCGTTCCCAGGCCGCCGGCAACCCGCATGGAGCCGATATTGGCGTAGGGAGGCAGAGTGCCTTCGAACATGCGCGGATCAAGCTCGTAGGGCTCGCGATTGACGTCGAGATACGCGCGGGGAAAATTGGCTTTCAGCAGCGGCGCACCGATGTCGGGCGCAGCGGCGAACAGCTCGTCAACGAAATGATCTTCCGAGCGCCGGATCTCGTGCGAATCAAGCCGTGCCGATTCCAGAAAGGAGATGGGGTAACAGCGACCGCTATGGGGTGAATTATAGACGAATGGCAGGGTTTGAACGGCAGGTTCCGTTACTTCGAACAGCTCGTATTCACCCGTTATCCAGTCCATTCAGTGCCATTTACCATGTCGTAAACTATCAGGATGTTCATGTTGCCAGTTACGGTGCGGCAAGTCCATACTATCGACCATGCAGCGCTATACCGATTCTTGTGTTCACATGATATTTACCGTGAAAATCCTATAATCGGGCTAGGGTATCTCAAACATTGAGCAGTTACGGTCACTTATGATGAATCAGAAAATTCTTCTCGCTGAAGATGATAACGATATGCGCCGCTTTCTCGTCAAGGCGCTGGAAAAAGCCGGTTACAAGGTTTCTTCCTTCGACAATGGCGCAAGCGCTTACGACCGGCTTCGCGAAGAGCCTTTCTCGCTGTTGCTGACAGATATCGTCATGCCCGAAATGGATGGCATCGAGTTGGCCCGGCGCGCGACTGAACTCGACCCCGACCTGAAAGTCATGTTCATCACCGGCTTTGCGGCCGTCGCGCTGAACGCCGATTCGAAGGCTCCAAAGGATGCCAAGGTGCTTTCCAAGCCGTTCCATCTTCGCGATCTGGTGGATGAGGTCAACAAACTCCTTGTGGCGTAAGGGGTCTCAAAAAACCTTCACAAAACCGAAAAAAAGCAGTTGACGCATGAACCGGTTTTGTGGTCTATCCGCCGCCACGGAGGGCGTGTAGCTCAGCGGGAGAGCACTACGTTGACATCGTAGGGGTCACAGGTTCAATCCCTGTCACGCCCACCATCCGAATTCTTAAATATCAAGGCCTTGCGAGAAATCGCAGGGCCTTTTTGCATAGTGGCCTCAGTGTCAATTGAACCTGTCCCCTATGGAGTACGCGTCAACGGTCCCATCACAGGAACCCGCTGCGACACCGTCATAAATACCACTCCAACTAGGGCAAAGAGGATCGGCAGGAGGACTTTGCGGCCTTCCATGCGGCATGGACATGGAAGAGGGCGTGATGAACCGAAGCCTTTACGCGCTACCCGCCATTTGGCGTCCTGAGTGCATCGCGCCTTGCCGTCCCTTGTTCTTAAGACATCCGACTGCCGCCAGCTGATTGGTATAGGCAAGCTGATTGACTGCCTATTCGATCCGCGGAGTTCGCTCGAGCGACGGGCTATCCTGTAGGCAGCCTCCAAACTATCCATGCGCTCCGCAATAAATTTCACTCAAAAAAATAAAATGCAAACCGGATTGACGCTTGCCCGGTTTCCCGATATCTCAAACGTCATGCAATAAATTACACGACTTAAAATTTATTGCGGATTGGTCATTGTCCTTGGGAGGGGAATATGTTGGCTTTTCTGAAATCGACCGTTGCCGCGGGTGTTTTAGCCGTGGCGATTTCCGCAGGCGCCGGCTCTCAGGCCGCTGCTGCGGGCAAATTCGCCTGTGAACCGGGCGAGACCTATGTGATGAACGTCATGGTTTCCAGCCACCCCTATTGGGTGCCGGTGTTTGAAGGTTTCAAGCAGGCCGCGAAGGCCTTGGGCTGCGAGGCCGTTTTCACCGGTACGCCCGAATACGACATCACCAAGCAGATCGCGTCCTTCGAGCAGGAACTGGTGAAGAAGCCGAAGGGTATATTGCTGCATCCGATGCAGGCCGATCCCTTTATCGAACCGATCAACAAGGCGATCGACTCCGGTGTTTCGGTGACGACTTTTGCGGCAGATTCGCCGAAGTCAAAACGCACCGCCTACATCACCTCGGACAATGTTGCCGAGGCGAAATTTGCGGCTGACGAGATCGTCAAGAAGCTGGGCAAGAAGGGCGAATATGCCGTTCTCGAAAATCCGGGCCAAAGCAACCATGATCTGCGCGTCACCGCACTCATCGATTACATGGGGCGCACTTATCCGGAAATGAAGCTCGTCGGCCGCCAGGCGACCAACCAGGATGCAAACGTCGCCTATCAGGCGGTGGGTGCCCTGTTGCAGGCCAACCCCAATCTAGGCGCATTGTGGATTCCTGAAGCCGGCTCGGCTGAAGGCGCAACGACCGCTGTTCTCGAGGCCAAGAAGAAGGTCCTGATCCTGCATGCGGATATTACCCCGGCGACGCTGGAGCACATCAAGCAGGGCAACATCTACATGTCCATCAATCCCAATCAGGGCGTTCAGGGCTTCATGGGTTTCATGAACACCTTTCTGGGTGCCCATTCGGATCTGATCGACCCCTTCAACGACTACAAGGTATCTGGCTTCAACCCGATGCAGGTTCCTTCAATGGACAATGGTTTCGCCGTGATTACCAAGGCGAACGCCGCTTCCTTTGATCTCAATGACTATATGAAGGGGCGCTGACGCGCCGCCCTGAAACCGGCGAGGTTTACGCCTCGCCGGCAAAGGGGAGCCACGTTCGGGAGGGGCGTTATGGGAGAGGTCATCCTCAACATGACGAATATTCACAAGGCGTTCGGGCCCGTGCGGGCGTTGCGCACTGCTGCCTTTGAGCTGCGGCGGGGAGAAATCCATGCGCTCGCGGGTGAAAACGGCGCCGGTAAATCGACGCTGATGCATATTATCGATGGCATTTTGCAGCCTGATGGCGGCGAAATCCTGCTGGACGGCAAATCGGTCAAGATTTCCTCGCCCAATGCGGCGAACCGGCTCGGTATCGGTTTCGTGCATCAGGAGATTGCGCTTTGCCCGGAAATTTCGGTTGCCGAAAACATGTTCATGTCGGAGACCGGCCAGAGTAAATCCTGGTTCATGAATTATCGCGATCTTGGCAAGCGGGCGGCAACCATCCTCAAAGAAATCGGCGATATCGATCCCACCAGCCGTGCCGGTGATCTGTCGATTTCGCAACAGCAGATCGTCGAGATTGCCAAGGCGCTGACGCTGGACTGCCGTATCCTGATCCTTGATGAACCGACGGCGGCTTTGACCGAAACCGAGGCCCAGACCCTTTTCCGGATCATGCACCGGCTGGCGGAACGCGGAATTGCGATCATCTATATCTCGCACCGGATGGCGGAGATTTTTGAGCATTGCGACCGCATCACGGTGATGCGCGACGGTTGCCACATCAGGACGGAGAATATCTCGGAGATTTCCCCGGAGGAAGTCGTCAACAGCATGGTGGGACGGGTGCTCGACAAGCTCTACCCACCGAAACTTGCGGAAGAAGAGAAATCGAATGACGTCATTCTCTCTGTTCGGGGACTGAACGAGGGAAAGCGCGTTTTCGATGTCGATTTCGATCTGCGCCGGGGCGAAATCCTCGGGCTCGCCGGCCTGATCGGCGCAGGTCGAAGCGAAATTGTCCGTGCGGTCTGCCGGCTGGAGGGAAAACCAAAAGGCGAGGTCACGTTGCGCGGCCGGCCGCTGAGGCTCAATGACTATCGCGACAGCATTCGGGAGGGGCTGGTCTATCTGTCGGAAGACCGCAAGGGCGATGGGCTGTTTCTCAACATGTCCATTGCCGCGAATGTCTCGGCGCTCGATGTCGGCAGGATATCGAACGGCATGGGCTTTATCGAACGGCGCAAGGAAATGAAGCGCGCCGACGAGTTGGGACGCCGGCTGAAATTGCGGGCAAACAGCGTCGGCGACGCTGTCTCTACCTTGAGCGGCGGCAACCAGCAGAAGGTGGCACTGGCAAAGATGCTGTCGGTGGAGCCACAGGTCGTCTTTCTCGACGAGCCGACACGCGGGGTGGATGTGGGCGCAAAGGCCGAAATCCACCGCCAGATCCGGGAATTGGCACGCGAGGGTGTGGGCGTGATCGTCATATCCTCTGAATTGCCGGAACTCATCGGTGTCAGCGACCGCGTGCTGGTCGTGCGCGAGGGGCGCATTGCCGGCGAGGTTGAGGGTGAGAACATGACGGAAGAAAAGATCATGCAGCTTGCATCGATCAATATTGCAGAGAGCACGGCAGGGGCCTGAGGGAGCGGGAAAATGGCAACATCGGAAACACCTTCGGGCATTGCAGAAGTGGCGGTTCGCCGCACAGGCTGGTGGGAACCGGCGCTCAAGGCACGGGAGACCGGACTTATCGTCATCATCCTCGCCCTTTTCGCGGTGATGTCTTTCATATCCCCGTATTTCCTGACGGTCGACAATCTGCGGGCCATGGCGATGGTTTTCGCCATCGAAAGCATCGTCGTGGTCGGCATGACGATCCTGTTAATCTCGGGCGGCATTGATCTATCCGTCGGTTCCGTCACGGCGCTTGCGATGGTTGCGGCTGGCTGGCTATTCCTCAACGGTGTCGATCCCTGGGTCGCGGCCGGGCTGGCAATCTGCCTCACCACATTGGTCGGCATGGCCATGGGATTTCTGACAACGGTCATCGGCCTGCATCACTTCATCGTATCGCTCGGCGTCATGGTGATTGCGCGCGGCGTCTGCCTGCTCGCAACGGGCGGCCGGCCGCTTGGTCTCTACTCGCTGCCGCCGGAATTCAAATTCATCGGCCAGGGCGCGCTTAGCGGCATTCCGCTGGTGCTGATCATATTCGCGATGGTGGTCGTCTGCTTCGATCTCTTGCTGCGGCGCACGACGGCATTCCGTAAGGTGTTCTATACCGGCAGCAATCCGAAAGCGGCGGCTTATTCCGGCATCCGCGTCGGCCGGGTGGTGTTTGCCACCACCACACTTTGTTCGATGCTGTGCGGTGTCGCAGGCGTGATCTACATGGCCCGCTTCGGGTCAGCACAGCCGAGCTTCGGAGTCGGCATGGAACTTAACGTGATTGCAGCCGCGGTCATCGGTGGCGCCAGCCTTTCGGGCGGCTCGGGCACCATTCTCGGCGCAATCCTCGGGGCGATCCTTCTGTCGGTCGTTTCCAGTTCGCTTGCCTTGCTCAATGTGTCTGTCTACTGGCAGGACATCATCAGGGGAAGCATATTGCTGACGGCGGTCCTGTTCGACCACTATCTTGTCAAGCGTCGCCGCTGAGCGCCTGTGGTAATTGGAGATATACGATCATGCTGGATACCAAGGACGATTTCGATCAACAGAGGCAGATGTACTCCGTCCTGGTGCTGCATTTCATCGAGGGCGTGAAGCAGTCGGAAATTGCCGAGCGGCTCAATCTTTCCCACACCAAGGTGAACCGCATGATAGCGGCGGGCCGCAAGGCAGGCATGGTAAAGATCACTATCGCCAGTCCCTATCAGAGGCTGGTGGACCTCGAAAACGAGATCACACGCCGCTTCGGCCTCAGACAGTCGGTGGTGACACCGACGGTGTCCGACAATCCGGAAACCGCGCTGCAGATGGTCGGACGCGTGGCCGCCAACCACTTGCTGGAGACGATCCGCGACGGCGACGTGATTGCGATTACCGGCGGCAAGGCGGTGAGTGCCGTCGTCGATAATCTGGAGGCCGAGCGCCGTTTCGATGTGCGGGTAGTGCCGCTGACCGGCGGTGTCCAGGGCAAGCACTATACGGATGTCAATCATCTGGCCACGCAACTGGCGGAGAAGCTCGGCGGCAGCGCGTCGCTCATTCATGCGCCGCTATTTGCCGAGGATGAAGAACAGCGTGATCTCCTGATGAATGTCGCTTCGATCCGCGAAGTGTTCGACTTAGCGCGACAGGCGCAGGTGGCACTGGTTGGCATCGGTTCCGTGGAGGCGCCCGGTTCCGGTTATTACGATCTGCTGCCGGATGCGGCCCGTGGCGGGCAGGCGCTGGTGGATGCGGGCATTGCCGGGGAATTCCTTGCCCATCTCACCATGGCGGATGGGCAGCTGGCGCGGATCGATCTCAACTCGCGCGTGGTGGCGCTGGACCCTGGGCAGCTTGCCCGGTGCCCGAACATCATCGGCGTGGCGGCCGGGGCCATCAAGGCCGGACCGGTGGCAGCCACGCTTGCCGGCCGCTATCTGACCTCGCTCGTCGTGGACGAGGCGATCGCCGGCTATTTACTGGATCAGGAAGAGGGGGAAACTTCGTGACGGACAATTCAATATTGACCCGGACGATTGGCGGCAGCGGTATCAGCGCATCAGCCGTGGGGCTGGGCACCTGGGCCATCGGCGGCTGGATGTGGGGCGGCACCGACGAGCGGCAATCCATCGCCGCTATCCATGCCTCCATTGACGCCGGCATTTCCCTGATAGATACCGCGCCAGCCTATGGCATGGGGCTTGCGGAAACCATCGTCGGCAAGGCGATTGCCGGCCGGCGCGACAAGGTGGTGTTGGTCACCAAATGCGGGCTGGTCTGGCATGTGAACGAGGGCGCCTATTTCTTCCACCAGGATGGCAAGCCCGTTCACCGTTATCTCGGCGCCGCTTCGATCCGGCATGAGGTCGAAGAGAGCCTGAAGCGGCTCGGAACCGACTATATCGACCACTATGTCACCCACTGGCAGGATGCGACGACGCCGATTGCCGAGACGGTGGAAACGCTTGTGCGCCTGAAGGACGAAGGCAAGATCCGTTCGATCGGCGCGAGCAACGTCTCGCCGGAGGATTTGGTAGCCTATATCGCCACCGGCGCGCTGGATGCCATCCAGGAAGAATATTCAATGGTGCGGCGGGACATCGAGACGACACTTCTGCCGCTTTGCCGCACGAGTGCTGTTTCGGTCCTGAGCTACTCGTCGCTGGCGCTCGGTCTCCTCTCGGGCAAGGTTGGACCCGAACGGGTTTTTGCAGGGGATGATCAGCGCAAGGGCAATCCGCGTTTCAGCCAGGCAAACCGCGAGAAGATCGCGCGGCTGACGCGGGGTCTGGAGCCGGTGGCCGAAGCGCATGGGGCGTCGATTGCGCAGGTCGTGATTGCCTGGACGATTGCCCAGCCCGGCATAACATTCTCGCTGTGCGGCGCGCGCGATCCGGCTCAGGCGGTTGAAAACGCTGCTGCGGCCCGCCTGCGCCTCGCGGAAAATGAACTGGCTCTCATCAGCGCCGGCGTTGCCGAGCATCTCGTGGGGCTCGATGCGTAAATCATGTAGCTGAGACGGGGCTTCAGGCGAATAGCGCATAATTTTCGCCACCCCTCACTCTCGTCGCTTTAAACGTTTAACAACATTGGGACGCTGGTTGTTAGCCAGCGAACGGTATTCCTATGCCCAGTTTTCGCGAGGACGCTCTACGCCGCATCCGGCAAGACGGTGATTTCGACGCCGTCGTCATCGGTGGCGGTATCAATGGTATCGCCGCCTATCGCGATCTCGCTTTACAGGGACTGCGGGTGCTTCTGGTAGAGCGCAACGACTTCTCGTCCGGTTGCAGTGCCGCACCCTCGCGCATGATCCACGGTGGCCTGCGATATCTCGAAAACGGTGAATTCGGCCTTGTGGCGGAATCGCTGCGGGAGCGTGATGCGCTTCTGACGCTGGCACCGCATATGGTTCATCCGCTGCCGACGACGATCCCGATATTCTCAACCTTCAGCGGCTTGTTCAACGCGGCTGCGACCTTTGTGAGTTCCGGCGGAAAACCCGCCAGCCGGGGGGCACTGGCCATCAAGGCGGGCCTCATGCTCTATGATTTCGTCACCCGCAAAAATCGCATCCTTCCCCGACACACCTTCCGCAACGCACGCAAGACGTTGCAACGCTGGCCGGGCCTGACGCCAGGCATCAGATATTCGGCCACCTATTACGATGCGTGGATCAGCCAGCCCGAACGGCTTGCGCTGGAGCTTCTGATCGACACCCGGGCCGATGCGCCGCAAAGCATTGCGCTGAACTATGCCGAGTTTGTCCGTGCTGGCGGTGATTATGGTCTTAAGGTGGAGGGCACGGACGAAACCTTGCCCGTCCGGCCACGCATCATCGTCAATGCGACGGGCGCCTGGATCGATGAGACGATTGGAGCGCTAACGACCACACAGGTTGCGGGGAGGGCGAAACCGACCGTTTCCGGCACCAAGGGATCGCATCTGATCCTCGCCAACGAGGCGCTCTTTAAGGCCTTGAACGGCCATATGATTTTTTTCGAGAATGCCGACAACCGTGTCTGTATCCTCTTTCCCTATCTTGGCCGGGTTCTCGCTGGTTCGACAGATATCAAGGTTGATCGTCCCGAACGGGTGCGATGCGAACCGGAAGAGCGTGATTATATTCTCGATGCGGTCCGTCAGGTCTTTCCGCATATTTCCATCGACCATTCCGACATCGTCTACAGTTTCAGCGGCATCCGCCCGCTGCCGCGCAGCGACGCGGCCTTTACCGGAAGAATATCCCGCAGCCATTTCATCCACCGCGTGGAGGGCGATCCGCCGCAGCTCTGCATGATCGGCGGCAAGTGGACGACGTTCAGAGCCTTTGGCGAACAGGTGACCGACGAGGCTCTGGCCTTTCTCGGACGCAAGCGGCTGACTGGCACAATGAACCGCCCGATCGGCGGCGGCAGGAACTTCCCCAGCGGTGCCGGGCGCCTGCCGGCCCTGCTGTCGGAGGAATTTTCGATCGACCGGGACCGGGCCGAGTATCTGGCATCGGCCTATGGTTCACGTGCCTTCGAGTTGATGGGTTTTTGTCGGGGCCGTCCGGATGACAGTCCGCTTTGCGAGAAACCGCCGATCACGGCGGCAGAGGTGGTCTGGCTGATCCGCTGCGAACATGTCCGCCATCTGACGGATCTCATCCTGCGCCGCACGACGCTTGCCATTACCGGCGTCATCGATGCCGATCTGATCGATGCGATCCTTGGCGTCGCAGCGCGCGAGCTGGGATGGGCGCCACAGCAGGCGGCGGACGAACGGCAGCGGCTCGTTGATGAACTGGAGACCTTTTACGGGGTCACGACGGCAATGCTTAAACACAGATGCAAGGAGAATGCATGATGATGCGGATTTCGAAAAAGGCGCGCATGAACCGGCTGTTCCGCAATGGTGGATGCTTGGACGTTGCCATTGACCACGGCGTTTGCAACGAGCCGAGCTTCCTCGTCGGGCTGGAGGATATGGCTCAAACTGTCGACAGGCTGGTGGAAGCAGCTCCCGATGCCATCCAGATGACCTACGGACAAGCGGACCTGCTGCAGCAAAGGCCGCAGCGCGACAAGCCGGCGCTCGTCATGCGCATCGACATGGGCAACCCCTATAATTCAACGCGCCACAGAACCATGTGGTCGCAGCTCCAGAACTATCACGATCCGATCATCGGCGCGCTGGAGATGGACGCCGCCTGCGTCGTCGTGAACCTGTTCATGTTGCCGGACGAGCCGGAACTGTTTCGCCAATGCGTCGAGAATATCAGCCGCGTGCGCGCCGATTGCCATCGTTACGGCATGCCGCTGATGATCGAACCGCTGGTGATGTTGCCCAATGATGTGCGCGGCGGTTACCAGGTGGATGGCGATGCTGAAAAGATCGTCACCCTGGTGCGTCTTGCCTCGGAAATGGGAGCCGATATCATCAAGGCCGATCCCACCAGCAATCCGCTGGATTTTCACAAGGTCATCGAGGCAGCGCGGTGCCCGGTTCTGGTGCGGGGCGGGGGGCGTGAGGACTTGCGCAACGTGCTGGCGAAATCAGCGGCACTGGTGGCCGAAGGTGCGAACGGGATGGTCTATGGACGCAATATCTACCAGCATGACAACCCCAAGGCCGTCGTTGCGGCCTTGATGGCTATCATCCATCAGGGTGCGGGCAGCGAAGAAGCATGGGACATCTATAATCGTGGCTGATAAAAATCATATATTGGGTCTGGATGTCGGCAACACGGTTATCAAGGCGGTGCTGTTCGACACGGCCGGCCGGCAGGTCGCGCAACACGCCATCGACGGCCATTCGACATTTCCGCAGCCCGGTTACGTCGAGCGCGATCTGGAGGAGTTGTGGCGCAACGGATGCGAGGCGATCCGCCAGCTTCTGGCAAAATCGTCCGTCGATCCCCGGAGCATCCTTGCCGTCGGTTGCGCCGGCCACGGCAACGGTCTCTACCTGCTGGACAAGGATCAGCAGCCCCTGATCGGTATCCAGTCGCTTGACAGCCGAGCCGCCGATGTGGCGGTAGAGCTTGACCGGAAAAGCGGCGCGCAACTACAGAACCGTTGTCTGCAACGGCCTTGGCCCGCGCAAACGCCCAGCCTGCTGGCCTGGGTGAAAAGGCATGCGCCCGATACATATGCCCAGATCGGAACGGTGCTGTTCTGCAAGGATTTCCTGAACTTCCGCCTGACCGGTTGTCTTGCCAATGATATTTCCGATCTCAGTGGTGCGGGGTTGCTTGCCTTCCCCGGAGCGAAGCTCGACCGGGAACTCCTGTCGCTCTACGGGCTTGAGGATGCCGTCGCCTTTTTTCCGCGCCTCGTAGAATCGGCGGATATCGTCGGCCATGTGACAGCTGAGGCTTCGGCTCTGACGGGGCTTTCCGAGGGCACACCCGTTATCGGCGGTTTTTTCGATGTCGTCTCCAGCGCCATGGGGTCGGGCGTCATCAACGCCGGGGAGGCTTCTATCATCGCCGGCACCTGGAGCATTAATCAGGTTTTCGCGGATAAACCGGTCATCAGCCCCGATGTCTTCATGGTCACGACCTTTGGACGTGGCCGCTATGTCAATATCGAGTCCAGCGCCACCTCTGCGGCCAATCTTGAATGGTACGTGCACCGTGTTCGCGGTGACCATGGTGACCATGCCTTCGAGCGCTGCAACGATCTGGTCGGTTCCGTTTCGCAACGCGCCGACGATCCGTTCTTCCACCCGTTCATCTTCGGCTCGCGACTGGGCGCGGAACTTCGGGGCGGGTTTTATGGTCTGGCGGGATGGCATGGCGAAGGCCACATGCTGAGAGCCCTGTTCGAGGGTGTGTGTTTCGAACACCGCCGCCATATCGGCGTTCTCAGGGAAGCGGGGCTGCCGATCGACAGTGCCGTCATGTCCGGCGGCGGTTCCCGCAGCCAGCATTGGCCGCAGATCATGGCGGACGTTCTTGAAATCCCGCTGCGTGTCGCGGAGGCCCGCGAGACCGGCGCGCTTGGTGCGGCCATCGGCGCGGCCGTGGCGGTCGGTCTCTATACCGGCTATGAAGCGGCGGTCGCAGCGATGACCCGCGTGGCCAGTGCCTACCGGCCGGATGCGGGGCAACTCCCGCATTATCGGCGGCGCTACGGCCTCTACACACAATTGACCGACCAGTTGCGCGGCTTCTGGAGTGATCTGCGTTTGCAGGACTAAAGGCTCCCGGTTTTCCTGATCAGCGGCACGCAATGATGCGTGCCGCTGAGCTTGCTCGTAGCTTGCAATATATGCTGGCGTTTCGGAAGGTTCGGATATCGCGTAATATTTTGTATGTACTGTAATATTACGGTTTTATAATTTATTTCTGTTTTCTTAATTGCGCTAAAAATATGAATTAAAGTAATTTTTAAGCATAGTTTTCTAATATTATCCTCCGGTCTGGTTGTTGACATTTTGGGCTTGCGCGCAGTGACCTCAGCCGTCGCGGCCGGGATTTTTTGTGAGGATGAGACATGCTGTTTAAATCGACAACGGGCCGTAATATCTTCGCAGTCGCCGCGTGCGGCGTCGTTGCAACGATCGCGGCTTCGGCCGTGCTGTTTTATCGGTCCTTTGAGGATACGAGGGCCAACAGTATGGAGCGTATGCAGCAGATCGCGCAAGCCGAAGCCCTGACGACCGAGAAAAATATCGGCGGCATGATTCACATCGTCAATAGCCTCGGCTCGGTTCTGGAATCGATGAAGCAGTCGGGCGATGCCGATCGGAGCAAGGCCGATCAGCTTATCCGGCACATGCTGGCGAACAATCCCGATTTGCTTGGTCTCTGGACCGGATGGGAGCCCAATGCCTTCGATGGCAAGGATGCGGACTTCGTCAACAAGGAGGGATATGATGCGACTGGTCGTTATGTACCCTATTGGGTGCGGAGCGGAGGCAAAATAAGCAACACCGCATTGACGGATTATACCACCGCGGGTCCAGGCGATTATTATCAGTTGCCCTTCACATTGAAGAAAACAGTCGTCATCGAACCCTATTCTTACGCAATCGATGGCAAGGAGGTTCTGATTACCTCGGTCGCCAAACCTGTCATCGTCGACGGTAAAACTCTGGGCGTCGCTGGCCTCGATCTGTCGCTGGAGGAAACGAACAAGGCGTTGTCAGCCGTCCGGCCGATGGGAACGGGCTTCATGAGCCTTGTGAGTGGCGGCGGCAAGATCATCAGCCATCCCGATGCGACGATAATGGGTAAGAACCTCGCAGATGGCGGCGCACAAACTGCAGGCTGGGATAAACTGATCGCCAATCCCGGAAAAGAGCTGGAAATGACGGCACAGGACGGCACGGTTTCCCTTGCCGTCGCCTTGCCGGTCATGCTCACCGGCGACATGAAATGGTACGCAATCGTCTCGGTTCCGGAAGACACGGTCTTTGCGCAGCTGCATGCAATGATGCGTGACGCCGTCCTGACGATCGTAACGGCGGCGGTGCTGCTGGCGATGGCCGGCTGGTTTATTGCACGGCGGTTCATCAACCGCATCACGAATGTCATCGATGAGACCGCCCAGATCGCTCGGGGAAATCTCCAGCTGACATTGAAGGATATCGAGACCAGGGACGAGATCGGCGATCTTGCCCGCTCGCTTGACGTTTTGCGCGAAAACAATCGTGAAAAAGCCTTGCTGGAGCAGGAAGCGGAAGCCAACCGAACTCTTGGCGAACAGGAGCGGGTGGCCCGCGAACACAAGGCGGCCGATGAGGCGAGCGGCATCCGTTTCGCGGTTGACAGTCTGGCTCAGGCGTTGGCCAGGCTCGCAGATGGCGACGTGTCCTGTCGTATCAACGATCCCTTTGTCGAGCGGTTCGATGCCGTGCGCAACGATTTTAACGGTTCTGCCGGGAAGTTGCAGAACGCGCTTCTGCGGGTATCGGATAATGCCGCCGGTATTGATGCCGGCGCTAATGAAATCAAGGCAGCCTCCGATGATCTGGCAAGGCGGACGGAGCAGCAGGCTGCTGCCGTGGAGGAAACCGCCGCAGCTCTTGAAGAGATTACAATAACCGTGAAAGACGCCGCGAACCGTGCGCACGAGGCGGGCCGTCTGGTTTCCCGCACGCGCATCGGTGCGGAACGATCGGGCGAAGTCGTGCGTCAGGCCGTAATCGCGATGGAGCGGATCGAAAAATCCTCGAACGAGATTTCCAGTATCATCGGTGTGATCGACGAGATTGCCTTCCAGACCAACTTGCTTGCGCTCAATGCCGGCGTGGAAGCGGCGCGAGCCGGCGAGGCGGGCAAGGGTTTTGCCGTGGTGGCGCAGGAGGTGCGCGAACTTGCACAGCGTTCTGCCGGCGCGGCGAAGGAAATAAAGTCGCTGATCACAAAATCGAACCAGCAGGTCGAAGAGGGCGTGCATCTTGTCGGCGACACCGGCAAGGCACTCGACGCGATTGTCGCCGAAGTGCAGGAGATCAACCAGCACGTCGCCGCGATCGTCGAATCCGCGCAAGAGCAGTCGTCCGGCCTTCAGCAGATCAATACCGCCGTGAATCAGATGGATCAGGACACGCAGAAAAATGCCGCGATGGTGGAAGAAATGACCGCCGCAAGCCACAATCTTGCAGGCGAGGTCGATGCGCTGAACCGGTTGCTCGGCCAGTTCGAGCTGGGTTCAGGCGCACTTGCTCATCGGGGGGCTCTCAAGGCGGCTTGATCGGCCGCCACGGGGTTTAGTTCGCTTCACGTTCAGCGTCGCCAACCATAGGAAGCGGCCTGACGAAGCGCTGTTCCAGAACCTCGCTTCCCCACTGGCTGCCGGGACGTTCCTCTACACAGGTAAAACCCTGGGCCTCGTAAAGATGCCGTGCCGCCAAAAGTCCGTTGAAAGTCCACAGATGGGTTTCGGCGAATACTTTTTCGTCCGTGAACGCAAGGGCGGTTGCCAACAGCCTTCGCCCGACGCCGCCGCCACGCACGCCATCATCGACGATGAACCAGCGTAGATGCGCGGTTCCCGGTCCCAGATCTTCACCGTCGATTGCAACGGAGCCGATGACATCGTCTCCACGCATTGCGACCCAGATCGCATTTTGCGGGCTTTCGAGCCGGTTGCAAAAGGAGGCGAGACCTTCGGCAACAACGGATTCGAAGCGCTGGCCGAAGCCTGATGTCCGGGCATAATAAAGCGCATGCATTTGCGTGATACGGGCAATAAGGCCGGGCCTGTAGCCCCTGACGATTTCGATCGGGGGAGCCGCGGCGTAGGCCCGGTCTCCCAGCGCGTCGGCATAAAGGCGAAGCCCGTCAAGGATTTTTTGGCCATCCGCAGGCGCGAGCCGCGACAGTGCGTTTGATACCTGTCGGTTGGCAAAGGTGTGGATGGCTTCGACCCGCTTCTGTCCTCGCCCGGCGAGGCGCAACCGCTTGATACGACTATCCTCTTCGTCCGTTTCTTCCAGAACATCGCCCGAAAGAACCAGTTTGCGAAGCATGCGGCTGATGCTCGACTTTTCAAGCCGAAGCATCTTTCCCAGATCGCGTGCGGTAATGCGTGGGCATGCCTCGATCTCGATCAGGGCGTGCACGGCGGAGGGCGGCAGATCGGTGCCGGCAAAGTCTCCACCCATGAAGCCGAGTTCGCGCACGAGCCGACGCGAGGTGGAGCGGATATCGTTTATGGGAAAGGGTCTTTCGGACATGCCAAAATCCATTATGGCATGCATCATGCAACCATAATCATATTCGATCGGTCTTGCCAAGGTCACCACTGCGCAGCGCCGATAGCGTGAAAACCTCTCGAAACCGCTATGGTGGTTTCAAAGGGGTCATTCGGTACGGGTGATTATCCGACTATATTGTCGATAAGCTCGACAGGCCTCGATTTTCTCGCGCTGACACCGCTCTAGTCACGAAACCGCAGGTTCCGGCGTGTCAGTTGGTCGACGGTGGTGCAGCCCATCAGCTTCATGCCGCGCTCGATTTCGATGCGCATCAGCTCAAGCGCCCGCTCGACACCCGGCTGTCCGGCGGCGGCAAGCGGGAAAAGGTAATAGCGGCCAAGCCCCACGGCCTTCGCCCCCAGAGACAGGGCTTTGAGGACGTGCGTTCCGCGCTGAACACCGCCATCCATCATGACATCGATACGGTCACCGACTGCGTCGACAATCTCGGCCAGTTGGTCGAAGGCGCTACGCGAGCCATCGAGCTGGCGACCGCCGTGATTGGAAAGCACGATGCCGCTGCAACCGATATCGACGGCGCGTCTGGCGTCCTCCACGGACATGACACCCTTCAGACAAAAAGGGCCGCCCCATTCACGCACCATCTGTGCGACGTCGTCCCACGTCATGGATGGGTCGAGCATTTCGGTGAAATAGCGACTGATGGAAAGCGCGCCGCCGTCCATTTTGATGTGGCCGTCGAGCTGGGGCAGGCTGAAGCGCTCATGCGTCAGATAATTGATCCCCCAGGCCGGCTTGATGGCGAATTGCGCAATGCCGGAAAGATTGAGCTTGAACGGAATGGCAAAACCGGTGCGCTTGTCGCGCTCACGGTTCCCACCCGTGATGCTGTCCACCGTCAGCATCATCGTCTGCACACCCGCAGTCTTGGCGCGCGCCATCATATCGCGGTTGAGACCACGGTCCTTGTGGAAATAAAACTGATAGACCTGTGGGCCGCCGCTGATCCGGCGCGCTTCCTCGAGGCTGGTGGTGCCGAGTGAAGAAACGCCGAACATCGTGCCGAATTTTCCGGCTGCGGCCGCAACCGCCCGCTCCCCCTGATGGTGGAAGAGACGCTGAAGCGCCGTCGGGGAACAATAGACCGGCATCGCCAGCTTCTGCCCCATGACGGTGACAGACATGTCCACATCGGCCACACCCCGCAGCACCTCGGGAACGAGATCGCAATTCTCGAAGGCGGCCGTGTTTCTCCGGTACGTCACCTCATCGTCGGCAGCACCGTCGATGTAGTTGAAGATCGGTCCGGGAAGACGCTGTTTTGCCATTCGGCGAAAATCGTGGAAATTGTAGCAGTCTTTAAGTTGCATTTGTTAGTCCACCGATCCGCTCTGCAAACGTTAAAAGATGAAACCTGTCCCGGGAATTCTGCGTCTCATACGTCCGTCAAGCTGCCTCAGCTGCGCAGGCCCGGCGCTTCCTGTCCGGTGCTTTCTACATATTCCGTATATCCGCCGCCAAATTGGTGGATACCGTCAGGCGTCAGTTCCAGCACCCGGTTGGAAAGGGCGGCCAGGAAATGGCGGTCATGCGAAACGAAAAGCATCGTGCCTTCATATTCCGACAGGGCCTTGATCAGCATTTCCTTGGTGTCGAGGTCGAGATGGTTCGTCGGCTCGTCCAGCACGAGGAAATTCGGCGGGTCGAACAGCATGGCAGCCATGACCAGACGGGCCTTCTCACCGCCGGACAAAACGCGGCAGCGCTTCTCCACATCGTCACCGGAAAAACCGAAGCAGCCGGCAAGGGCGCGCAGCGGTGCCTGCCCGGCTTTCGGGAAACGTTCCTCCAGCCATTCCAGAATGGTGCTGTCGCCGTCCAGAACATCCATGGCGTGCTGGGCGAAATAACCAAGCTTGACGCTGGCGCCGAGAGTGACATTGCCGGAATCCGGCGTGGTCGTGCCAGTCACGAGTTTCAGCAAGGTGGATTTTCCGGCACCATTGACGCCCATGATGCACCAGCGCTCCTTGCGCCGCACCATGAAGTCCAGTTCGCCATAGATCGTGCGACTGCCATAGGCCTTGCTGACTTTCTTCAGCGCTACGACATCTTCGCCAGATCTCGGCGCCGGCGCAAATTCGAAAGCGACCGTCTGGCGCCGCTTGGGCGGCTCGACGCGGTCGATCTTTTCGAGTTTCTTGACGCGGCTCTGCACCTGTGAGGCATGCGAGGCACGCGCCTTGAAGCGCTCGATGAACTTGATTTCCTTGGCGAGCATCGCCTGCTGGCGTTCGAACTGCGCCTGCTGCTGCTTTTCGTTCTGCGCACGCTGCTGTTCGTAAAAGCCGTAGTCGCCGGAATAGGTGGTGAGGTTGCCAGCGTCAATTTCGATGATCTTGGTAACGATGCGGTTCATGAATTCGCGGTCGTGCGAGGTCATCAAAAGCGCGCCGTCGTAGTTCTTCAGAAAATCTTCGAGCCAGATCAGGCTTTCGAGATCGAGATGGTTCGATGGTTCGTCGAGCAGCATCACGTCCGGGCGCATCAGAAGGATGCGGGCGAGCGCTACGCGCATCTTCCAGCCGCCGGAAAGTTTGGCGACATCGCCATCCATCATTTCCTGACTGAAGCTCAACCCGTCCAGAACCTCGCGCGCGCGGCCCTCCAGCGCGTAGCCGTCCAGTTCTTCATACCGCGCCTGCACTTCGCCGTAACGCTCGATGATGGCATCCATTTCGTCCATCCGGTCGGGATCGGACATGGCGGCTTCCAGCTGCCGGAGTTCGGCTGCGACTTCGCTGACCGGGCCGGCGCCTTCCATGACTTCGGCCACGGCGGAACGGCCAGACATTTCGCCGACGTCCTGGTTGAAATAACCGACCGTCATGCCCTTTTCGACGACGACCTGTCCCTCGTCGGGCTGTTCCTCGCCGGTCATCATTCGGAACAGCGTGGTCTTGCCAGAACCGTTGGGGCCGACAAGGCCGATCTTCTCGCCGCGATTGAGCGCAGCGGAGGCCTCGATGTAGAGAATGCGGTGACTGTTCGACTTGCTGATATTTTCGATGCGGATCATGACAGGGGCCTGTGAATGGGAGCGGCTCTCCTATGCCATGTGTCGCCGGCGCTGTCACCTGCCGCGCACGCTGTGCCAGCCATGCAACCCGGCAAGGTCGCCCCGGGAACATCGCTCCCCGGAAGCGGGGTCGTTTCCGGGGGATGCTGGCTCGATTTTCCGTTAATTGGTCAGCGTTGCCAAACTGCCGGCAGCCTTGCGGGCAATTTCGCCGAAGGCGGTAACGATCTGCTCCATGTTTTCAGGCGCGTAATAATTGTCGAGACTGGACGCACAATGTTGCAGCAGCGACTTGCCCTTGTCCGGCGCCATGAACGCGACGCTGAAAATCTTGATACCGTCTTTCTTGGCCGTATCGCAGGTATTGCGCACGGTCTGGTCGATGCTGGAACTCCAGGAGGAGCTGTTTCCCGTCATTTCGCCATCCGTCATGAGAACGATGTATCGCTCGAAGGATTCGCTTTTCTTGTCCTTGTGTTCTTTCGCTTCAACGGTATTCGCTTTTTTAAGGGCGTTGTATGCGGCATTCAGACTGCTGCGGGCATCCGTACCGCCAGACGGAAACTCCGGGATCTGTTTGTCGACATAGGTGGCAATGCTGCTAGTACCCCAGGTGATAGGCTGGGCCGCGTAGGTCTCATGCGTATAGACCGAGGCTCCTGTTCGAACCAGTTCGGAACCGCCGTTGGCGGTATAAGTGGGATCGGCCTTGTTCAACGTCGCGACGAGATAGCCGACCGCGGTTTTTAGCGAAGTAGCCTTGTTGACGTAGCAGGGCGATGTATTTTTGAGATTGGGATAACTCCCCCAGTTATCGACCGTGTAGTTCTGGCACGACGTTTTCTTGGTGTTGAGCGTATCGGTCTTGAAGGACATCGAACCCGAGCGGTCGAGCACCAGATACATGGAGATCGGCGCGCCCTTGTTGACAGTGCTTACCGCGGTGCCTGTCGCGGCAAGGTCGAGTGTTTTCGCCCCGAAGAACCCCAAGAGCGGATTAAGCTGCATCTGGTAGTTTATCGTGGTCTGGATGGTGTAGGTCTTGCCGCGCGCATCGTCCGTTGTGCCAATATTGACTGGAGAGTTTTTCTCGAGCGCCTTCTTCTCCTCCTCGGTCAGGGTCTTTTCCATCTGGCTGGCGATGAAGGCCTTGGCGATTTCCTTGATTTGTTCGTCCGTCAGAGCGCCTTCTTTCAAGCGGGCCTCGGTCGCCGCCGCGAGAGCCGCCGAATCCGCCGTGTTCTGCAGGTCCGCTTTCACCTGCATCACATTCGCCAGCTCCATGCCGGCTCCCGCAAAACCAAGTAGCACCGGCAGCAATATTGCCGTCATCATGCCAAAATTGCCGCCCGTATCGGCAAGGAAACGGCGCGTCATTTTTTGATATGCGGAGGAGATCATAACGGGCTCACTAATTAGAACATTAGACTGAGCGCAGGAAACCCGCAAACGATGTAGAATCCACTAATGTAGACGGTTAAATTTTATACGTCGTTCAAATTGGTGCAGTTTTTCAAGTATTAATTCGAGTATGCTCATAATAACACGTAATGTATCATTACTGGACGGGAATGACGTCGACGGCCTGTTTGATCTGCTGGTTGCCGTAGCTCTTCAATACGCCGATCACCGGCGCGACATCGGAATAGTCCCGGCCATAGCCGACGACGATATGGTCGCTGCCGGCAACGATATCGTTTGTGGGGTCGAGCTCCAGATAACCGGCGGCCTCACCGCACCATACGCGAACCCAGGCATGCATCGCATCGGCACCTTCCAGACGTTCCTTGCCCGGCGGGGGGATGGTGCGCAGGAAGCCGCTGACGTAACCGGCGGGAATGCCGAGGCTACGCAGCGCCATGATCATGATATGCGAAAAGTCCTGGCATACGCCGCGTTTCAGCTTGAAGGCTTCCGACGGTGTCGTATCGACAGTCGTCGCTTCACCGTCATAGGTGAAGTCCTTGTGTATGCGTTTGCACATCGAGAGTGCGATTTCGCGAATGGTCATTCCGGGCTTCAGCAATTCCCGCGCATAGGCCGATATTGCCGTATCTGTCCCCAGTCTCGGGCTGGCGCCGATGAAGTGATGCGGTGACTGGAAGTCGACCGACCAGACGTCGGCAAGGTCTTGCGGCAGGCGTGAAAGCTCGGGTGAAAAATCTGCCGTCAGCGCAGGTGCCTCCACCATCACACGCGCCTGCATGCGGATATCCAGCTTTTCGTGCGGTGCGCGCAGATGCACTGAGGTGGCCGATTGATGAAAGAAATCCTCAAAGACCGCCCGTTCTTCCGGCACCGGCGAAACATCTATGGTGCCGGCGATGAAGCGCTGACGGCCCGGGATCGACAGGGGCAGCACGCGGATGATGTGACGCGCGCCATGGGCCGGCGTGTCGTAGGAGTAACCCATATGCAGGGAAAGGTCATAAAGCATCGGGTTATCCGAGATATGTCTGGGCCAGAACATCGGAGAGATGTTCCATGTCCGTTTCGAGCTGGCGGTAGATCGCGCCATTCATGTTTTCCGGCGTCATGACGGCAAGGCCGGAATGCAGCCGCATTGCCTCGCGGTAAAAGGGCGACATCTGGCCGTTCGTAAAGGCGTTCGGCAGCTGCTCCACCTCAGTACGAATCTCGTTCAGCTGAAACAGGATGGACCGTGGGTTGAGCGGATCGAGCGCCAGAAGATCGGTGACGGTCAGACCCGCCGTGCTGACATTGTATCGGCGGCGATGGGTCATGACGCTGTCACCGATTTCGAGCAGCATGTCATAGGATCCATCTGGCGCATCCGGTCCGGTCATGTGGCCGAGAAGCCTTGTCATATGCAGGCCACGTTCGAGATAGCGGCCGATCGACAGGAAACGCCAGCCGGTGAAACGATACATGTTTTCGTGCACGAGACCGGCGAAGCCTGCAAGCTTGCGAAGGAGGATCGTCATGGCATGGGTCGCGTCGTCGCCCGGCGAAACCTTTGCGTGGAACCGACGGGCAGTCTTGGCAAGGTCATTCAGCGCAAGCCATCCGTCCGGCGAAAAACGGTCTCGGATGTTGCTGGCGGAATAGAGCGCGCTGTTGATGTTGTTCAGCAGGCTTTCCGGCACGGCATCGTTCATTTCCACATCCAGCGCTTCGAGATAACGAGTCACATGCGCAAGCAAGGGCTGACGTGGGTCGGCGGATTCGGCATAACGTCCGTGCCAGGCGCGCAAGATGCGCAATGCGCCTTCCGAACGTTCGATATAGCGGCCGAGCCAGAAGAGGTTGTCCGCCGCACGGCTTGGCAGGCTGCCCGGCATATTGCGGGTGAAGCTTTCTTCCGCCGGTAAAAGCGTGGTGCGTTCCACCGGCTTGTCGCTGACGATCCAGACATCCGCAGCACTGCCGCCTGATTGCATGGCGATGGCCGATACATCGTTGCTGCTGCCGATCCGCGCAAAGCCGCCCGGCATGATCTGCCAGCCATCCTGGGTGCGGGCGGCAAAAACGCGAAGGCTCATCGGGCGCGGCACGAGCTTGTTGTCGATATAGGCCGGCGTGGTGGAAAGCGTCACCACCTCTTGGCCGACAAGCCTGTGGCCATCGGAAGCGAGCCAGTCGCTGATCGATTCCTTCGCCGTTTCGCGTAAGGACGAGCCGAGCACGGACTGACCGTTGTCTTCGAAGAAGGGCAGCCGGGAATAGGCCGGGCCGATGACCATGCCTTCGATGTTGCCGGCAACGTGGCGGCGCTCGGATTCCTGTCCGCACCACCAGGTCGCGATGGACGGCAGTTTCAGGTCTTCGCCAAGCAGGTGGCGACAGACGCGCGGCATGAAGGACAGCAGGGCCCGTGTTTCGAGAATGCCGGTGCCGAGCGCGTTGACGATTGTCAGTGCTTCATTGCGCAGCGCCTGGACCATGCCGGGCGTGCCGATGTGGGATTGCTGGTTCAGTTCCAGCGGATCGGAATAGGAGGCATCGAGGCGCCGCCAAAGCACGCCGATCGGTTTCAGTCCGGCCACGGTCCTTACCATCACGCGGCCGTTGACCACGGTCAGATCCTCACCCTCTAGCAGCATGAAGCCGAGATAGCGGGCGATATAGGCGTGTTCGAAATAGGTTTCGTTGGCGGGGCCGGGCGTCAGCACCGCGATGCGGTCATCCGGATGTTTTCTGTGCGACTGCAAGGTGTCGCGGAAAGCGCCGAAAAATGAAGCGAGACGGTGAACATGGGTTTCGGCATAGATGTCGGAAAGCGCGCGTGTGGTCGCCACCCGGTTTTCCAGCGCAAACCCTGCGCCGGAAGGCGCCTGTGTCCTGTCGGCCAGTACCCACCAGTTGCCATCAGGTCCGCGTCCAATCTCGAACGAGCAGAAATGCAGATAATGGCCGCTTGCAGGTTTTACGCCGACCATCGGCCGCAGATATTCCGGATTGGAGGCGATCAGTGCCGGCGGTACGTAACCTTCCTTCACCAGCCGGTTTTCGCCGTAAAAATCGGCGACCATGGCTTCCAGAAGATTGGCGCGCTGTTTAAGCCCTTCGGAAAGAACCGTCCATTCCTTGTCGTCGATCAGCACCGGAATATGAGAGATCGGCCAGTTTCTTTCGCTGCTGCCCTTGCTGTAATCGCGGTAAAACACGCCCGCATCGCGCAGATAGCGGTCGGTGCGGGCAAAGCGCTCATGCAGTTCGCGTTCCGACATGCGCGACAGGGCACCGAGCAGGGTTTTCCAGACCGGTCTGACCTTGCCGTTGGTATCGAGCATCTCATCGGCCACGCCGGGCAAGGTGGAGTAGTCAAGCCCGCGCGATTGCGCGCTCGTTTCCGTCTTGCGTTCCGTGGCCGGGGCTTTCGACAATTTATACTCCGTATGGCCGGCGCAGATCGAGCGTCAGCGGAAATTCTGGCGACACGGTTTCCGCCATCAACGGATATTGCCCGGCCGTATGTCCCCATGGTTCGAAACGGGCAAGGCGGCGTGCCTCGGCCTCGTTGCCGTTGACGGGAAAGGTCTCGTAATTGCGACCACCCGGATGAGCAACATGGTAGATGCATCCGCCGATCGATCGTCCCGACCATGTATCATAAATGTCAAAGGTCAAGGGCGAATTGACCGGCAGAACGGGATGCAGGCCGGAAGAGGGCTGCCACGCCTTGAAACGAACACCGGCCACCGCAACGCTTCGGTTTTCCGTCGGAGTTAGCGGAACGGCGCGACCGTTGCACGCCACGGTATAGCGCGCAGGGTTGGAGGTTTCGAGGCGGACCTGCATACGCTCGACGGAGCTGTCGACAAAACGCACGGTTCCCCCGATGGCACCCTGTTCGCCCATAACATGCCAGGGCTCCAGAGCCTGGCGCAATTCCAGCTTCGCGCCTTCGTATTCCACCTCACCGAAGAAGGGGAAACGGAACTCCTGCTGGGCTGTGAACCATTCCGGCTTCAGGTCGAAGCCATTTTCCCTCAGGTCTCCGAGCACGTCCATAAAGTCCGCCCAGATGTAGTGCGGCAGCATGAATCGGTCTGCAAGTGCCGTGCCCCAGCGCACGAATTTGCCGGCGGCAGGGTTCTTCCAGAAACGGGCGATGAGGGCACGCACCAGCAATTGCTGGGCGAGCGACATGCGGGCATTCGGCGGCATTTCGAAGCCGCGGAACTCCACAAGACCAAGGCGGCCGGTCGGCCCATCCGGAGAAAACAGCTTGTCGATGCAGATTTCGGCGCGGTGGGTGTTGCCCGTCACATCCGTCAGGAGGTTGCGGAACAGGCGGTCGACCAGCCATGGCAGCGGCGGCGCACCCTGGCCAGGGGCAGGCACCTGCGCCAGCGCGATCTCCAGTTCGTAAAGGCTGTCGTGGCGGGCTTCGTCGATGCGGGGCGCCTGACTCGTCGGTCCGATGAACAGGCCGGAGAACAGGTAGGAAAGCGACGGGTGCCGCTGCCAGTGCAAGACAAGGCTTTTCAGAAGGTCGGGACGGCGCAGGAAAGGGCTGTCATTCGGGTTGGCCCCGCCCACGACCACATGGTTGCCACCACCGGTGCCGGTGTGACGGCCATCGATCATGAATTTGTCAGCGCCCAGACGCGTCTGTCGCGCCTCTTCATAGACCGCCGTGGTGATGTCGACACAATCCTTCCAGCTTGCGGCCGGGTGGATGTTGACCTCGATGACGCCGGGATCGGGCGCTACACGGATGACATTGATACGCTCGTCATGCGGTGGAGCATAACCTTCGATATGGACGGGCAGCCCGAGCTCGGCCGCTGCCGCTTCTGCCGCTGCGACCAGTTCCAGATAATCCTCGATGCGTTCGACAGGCGGCATGAAGACGCAGAGCCGTCCATCGCGCGGTTCCACCGACATGGCTGTGCGCACCGCGCCGCCGATTTCACCAAGCGTCTGCTCGATGCGTTCCTGGCCGGATGCCTCATCCGCATGGAAAGACGCTTCCGGCATGGTGCGTCCGGAGGGCTGGAATTTCTCGGGAAGCGGCCCTCGCGGGATCGAAGGGTCAGCTTCATGGATATAAGGATAAGCGGATGGCGGCACATGGGGCAGGGTGCCAAGCGGCAGGCGGTAACCTACCGGGCTATCACCCGGAACGAGGAAAATCTTGCCGCGCCGTGTTTTCCATTTCTCGCTGACCCAGCGTTTGTCTGTGGTGGGCTTGGCGTTCCACGCCTGCACCGGAAGAATATAACCCGTCGGTGTCGTCAGCCCGCGTTCGAACACGCGGGCAAGGCGATTGCGTTCTTCCGGGTCTTTCAGTTTCGAGTTGGACGGATCGACATTTTCGGGAAGACTACCTTCCTTGATGATCCATTCGGCAGGATCCTCATAGGCCGGAAGCACCAGATCGGGCTCCACACCGAGATGAGTGGCGATACCGCTCAGTAGCTTTTGCGCGTCGTCGGCCGCAACACCGGTATTTGCGCCTTCTTCGGCAATCAGCGCAGGGTTCTGCCAGATCGGCAGACCGTCCTTTCGCCAGTAGAGCGAAAATGTCCAACGCGGCAGGCTTTCGCCTGGATACCATTTTCCCTGCCCGTAGTGCAGGAAGCCGCCGGGCGCGAAACGTTCGCGCAGGCGGCGGATCAACACGTCCGCTTTTTCGCGTTTCGTCGGTCCAACCGCGCCGGTGTTCCATTCCTCGGATTCGAAATCGTCGATGGAAACGAAGGTCGGCTCGCCGCCCATGGTCAGCCTGACGTCATGGGCGTTCAGAACCTGATCGACCTTTTCGCCGAGTGCATTGAGGCTCTCCCAGCTTTCATCGGAGAAGGGTTTGGTGATGCGCGGGGTCTCGGCAACGCGCCGAACCTGCATGTCGAAAGCGAATTCCGTATTGGCCTCGCCGAAATAACCGCCGGAAATCGGCGCGGCATTGCGGAAATGCGGCGTTGCCGCCAGCGGAATATGGCTCTCGCCGGTCAAAAGCCCCGAAGTGGGGTCGAGACCGACCCAGCCGGCGCCCGGCATATAGACCTCGGCCCAGGCATGCAGATCGGTGAAATCGACCTCTGTCCCTGACGGGCCATCCAATGCCTTGAGATCCGGTGTCAGCTGGATGAGGTATCCCGACACGAAACGTGCGGCAAGGCCGAGATGTCTCAAGATCTGGACGAACAGCCAGCTGGTGTCGCGGCATGAACCCTTGCCGGAAGCCAGCGTTTCTTCCGGCGTCTGAACACCCGGCTCCATGCGGATGACGTAACCGATTTCCTGCTGCAGACGGGCGTTGAGGCCGACGACCATATCCACCGTCGGCTGCCCGGGTGTGTGGTCCACGGTGGCCATGAAGGCGGAAAGCAGGGGGCCGGTCGGTTCCGGTTTCATGTATATGGACAGATCTTCCCGCAGCTCCTGCGGATAATCGAACGGCCACTTGGTCGCCTCTTCCTCAACGAAGAAATCGAACGGATTGTAAACCGTCATATCGGCGACAAGATCGACCTCGATCTTAAATTCCGTCGCCGGCTCGGGAAAAACGAAACGGGCGAGATAATTGCCGTATGGGTCCTGTTGAAGGTTCACGAAATGATTGGACGGTGAAACCTTGAGAGAATGGCTGATAACATGGGTTCTGGAGTGCGAGGCGGGCTTCAATCTTATGATTTGCGGTCCAAGGCGAACCGGATTGTCGTATTTATAATGCGTCAGATGATAGATGCTCGCTTTGATCGCCATTAATCTGCCTTGCCCGGTTTTCCGGTTTATGCGGTTTGTCCGCCCCTCTGAAATTATTTGGATTTTGTGCAATGCAGGAAAAGAAAGCAAGGATCATTTCCGGAGGCACCCGCATTGTTGGCCGAGGCGCCGATGTTTGCTGGCGCGAAGAATTGCCGCGGCTTTTTAATTGTCTCCCTGGGGATTTCTCCGCGGTTGTGGACAAGGTTGAACGGCGTGTTATTGCTGGGCATCGCAAGGTGCAGCATCGCAAACCGCTTTCCTTGCCGACTGACGTTTCGGAATGGAATGAATGGCAACAACGGTGACCGACGATCAGCGCAAGAGTGCGGCGAACCTTTCGGGCTTCGATCTCGATTTTCGTTCGCAACTACGCATGATGGGCAATGCCTTCTGGACGTCGCCGGTTCGCAACCGGCTGATATTGCTGTCGATTGCCCTGCTCACGGTGATATTGCTCACCGCTTACGGGCAGATCAGGCTCAATGAGTGGAACGCGCCGTTTTACAATGCGCTGGAGCGGCGCGATCTTGACGCCTTCCTCCACCAGCTCGAAGTCTTCGCGATCATTGCCGGGCTGTTGTTGCTTCTCAATGTCATTCAGACCTGGCTTAACCAGATGACGGCGCTGAACATGCGCGAGGGTCTTGCCAAGGATATGGTGGACCAGTGGCTGAAACCGGGGCGCGCCGCCCGCCTTGCCGGTTTCGGCACGATTGCGATCAATCCGGACCAGCGTTTGCACGACGATGTCCGCAACCTTGCGGAAAGCAGCACGGCGCTTTCCATCGGCCTTGTGAATGCGACGATCCTGCTCATCAGCTTCATCGGCGTTCTGTGGACATTGTCGGCAGGCTTTTCCATCACGATCAACGGCGATCCGGTCGCGATTCCCGGATACATGGTCTGGGCGGCGATCCTTTATGCGGGCTCGGCGTCCCTGCTCAGCAACCTTGTCGGCTATCGTCTGGTCGGCCTGAATGCTGAACGTTATTCAAAAGAGGCCGAACTACGCTTTTCCCTGATGCGGGCCAGCGAAAATCTGGCGGCGATTGCGCTTGCGCGTGGTGAAAAAAACGAGCGGCGGCGGATCGGCGTCGATATCGATGCCGTGCTCGGCGTAATCCGCGGGCTCGCTTTAGCAATGACGCATCTGACCTGGGTGTCGTCGGGCTACGGCTGGTTGGCGGTTGTGGCGCCCATTCTTATCGCAGCACCAGTTTATTTTTCCGGCAACCTCACCTTCGGCGGGCTGATGATGGCCGTCGGCGCCTTCAACCAGGTCAATACCGCACTTCGCTGGTATATCGACAATTTCGGGCCGATTGCCAGCTGGAAGGCGACGTTGCAGCGTGTTTCGGTGTTTCGCAACGCTCTGATCCAGATGGATAGCGTTGAACAGCACGGCCTCGCAATCGATCTTCAACGGAGTGCCGACAACGAAAAAATCCGCCTTCGGTCGGTGACTATCTGCCGTGATGCGGGCGGGCAGGATCTGGAGCGTGGTTTCCGGCTGCGCGAGGCCGAGGTTGAAATCGGGCGGGGTGATCGTCTGATGATCAATGGCGAACAGGGCGTGAACCGGCGGCTGCTGTTTGCCGCCATGGCCGGCCTGTGGCCATGGGGGCAGGGCAGCATCGAAATGCCCGAACAGTCCGACACGCTTTTCATTGCCCAGCACGGCTATTTGCCAACAGGAACGCTGCGCGAAATTCTGGCCTATCCGCGCGCGCCCCAGCGGTTTGTGGAGGCAGACTATGTCGCGGCGCTGACCGCGTGCGGTCTCGGTGAAATGGCGCCCCGGCTTGATGAACACATTCGCTGGGACAAGAAGCTGGATTCGGATGAACAGGCCAGCATCAGGATCGCCAATGCCCTGTTGTTGAAGCCGAAATTCATCGTCATCGACGATTTGCTGGAAGGGCTGGAAAAACAGACACAGGATACGCTGGCGGAGGTTTTGAATGGGATCGACGGCGTAGCGATTATCTATATCGGCAGATCAGAGACATTTTTGTCGGTTCTTACCCCGGCTTTGGCCCATCTGGACCATGCCACCATGAAGGAAAATACCGTAAAGCCGGATGTCGCTCCAAAATAAGCCGCAGGGTTATGCTGCTGTTGACCTCATCGTGCGGATCAAAGCCGCAAATGCCATTTTTCGAGGTCCAGCCGTTGCTGTTTGGCAAGGCTTATGGTGCCGTCCGGCTCCATCTGCGAGCGCAGAACAAAGGTGCCGGTCGCCAGGCTGATGGCAATGACGCTGGCAACCGCGAGAATGATACGGTCGTAGCGCTGCTGTATCTTATTGTTTCCACTCCAGTCATAGGCCATTCGCACGCCCTCGCGGTTTTTTGGAATCGTGCCGCATCATGGTTAACCGAAGCTTACGATGGCTTCGTGATTCCTTGCTGTTTTGGAAGGGCTGCCGCGAAAAATCGGCTATTGGCTGAGGGGGCGCGGTTGTTTAAATCCGGCGTCGGGAGGTTCTTGAAAGGAATTTGATATGGAACAGCAACCGCCCGCCGATATGGAACTCACGCTCAGAACGCTTGCCATGCCGGCTGACGCTAATCCGGCCGGCGACATTTTCGGCGGTTGGGTGATGTCGCAGATGGACCTTGCCGCCTTCGTCCGCGCCAATGATGTGGCAGGCGGGCGTACCGTCACAGTGGCGGTTCATGAAATAGTCTTCAAGAAACCGGTCAAGATCGGCGATACATTGTGTGTCTATACTAGGATCGAAAAGGTTGGGCGCACCTCCGTCACGCTCAAGATCGAGGCCTGGACCCGCAGGCACTATCAGGATTCCCGGGAAAAGGTTACGGAGGCCGTCTTCATCATGGTAGCGGTGGATGACAAAGGCGAGCCGCGCCCTGTGCGCAAAGAGGCGTAAGGCGCTTGCCTTCGAAGCAAACTTCCAACCGTTCGCAGGCAGCCGAAAGAGCATGAGGCTCTTCGGCTCCGCCAATTCGATGTCCGAACGCGCAATACTTTAGAAATATCCAATTTATTTATCAATTTTTGCGATCAAGGTATGGAATAGGGCGGGGATCAGGCTGTGACCATTCCAGGTGTTGTTATTGTTGGTGGCGCTCACGGCACGCTTGCCCTTGCCCGAAGCCTTGGCGCCCTTGATGTGCCTGTGCACTATATCACCCATGATTCACCGCTGCCGGGCTGGTCGCGTTTCGTGAAGAACACGATCCGCTGGTCCGGTCCTCTTGATGCAGGGGCGATGGCGTTTTTACGCGATATGGCAGACAAGCATCATCTGAAAGGGTGTCTTCTGGTGCCATCAGGGGATGGCGAGGTTCAGCTCGTTTCACAACATCGCGATGAGCTTTCCGCCCTTTACAAAATCGTCCTGCCTGATTGGTCCTCCCTTCAATGGTTGTGCGAGAAACCGCTGCTCTACAAACGCGCGGCGGAACTCGGTGTCAGCTTCCCCAGGACCTATGCCATGGTCTCGTCCGATGACGCCGATGCGCTGGACGTGACGTTTCCCGTTATCCTGAAGCCGAATATGGGCGGGGGCGATACCGCGATTTCCCGGGCGAAGGTTATCCGCGCCGATGACAGGCAGGCGCTGAAAGCCGCTTTTGCCGCTGCGAGCGGCGAGATCGGCGCGGGCAATGTCGTCGTGCAGGAGCTCATTCCCGGCGGGGGAGAAAGCCAGTTTTCCTATGCGGCGCTCTGGCGCAATGGCGAGCCTGTTGCAGAATTCACCGCCCGGCGCCTGCGTCAGTATCCCGTCGATTTTGGTTACACCAGCACCTGTGTCGAGGTTGTCGACAACCCTCAAGCGATCGATGCGGCAAGGAAAATATTGAAATCGGCCGGTCACAGCGGGTTGGTCGAGGTGGAGTTTAAGCGGGATGGCAGGGATGGATCGCTGAAACTTCTCGATGTTAATCCGCGCCCATGGTCGTGGTTCGGCCTGTGTTCAGCGGCCGGCATCGATCTCGGCGCGCTGCTGTGGCAGGTTGCCAACGACATGCCGACCGGCCAGATGCTCGATGCGCGGCAAGGTGTGTCATGGTCCTATCTTGTCCGTGATGCCATTGCCGCATTGACGTTGAATCGACGGGGACAGGCGGGAATTGGGGACTATGTCGCCTCTCTGCGCACAATCCGCAGCTGGGCGGCTTTTGCGGCGAACGATCCTTTGCCGGGCCTTATCGACCTGCCGCTGACGGTCTGGAGAGTCATCAAAAAACGGGTTCTGCCCGGTTTGAAGTTGCGGTAATCGGTAATGGTGTTATTGCGGTCGGTAAAACGCTCTCTGAAATATGGGGTCATAAGGGCGGGGCTGGAGGTAGCTTCCCTGCCGGCGGTTCGTGCGGCTTTTCCGGCTCTTGCAGGGCGTGGCGTGATCTTCACGCTGCACCATGTTCGTCCGGACGAGGAAGCGTCAGCTTTTGCGCCGAATGCACACTTGTCGATCACGCCACAATTTCTGGAAGAGGCGATAGAGGCGGCGCTCGAATGTGGTCTCGTTCCCGTTCATCTGCACGATCTGCCGGGCCTGCTCGCCGATAATTCCGAGAAACGGTCGTTCTGCGCTTTCACGCTTGATGACGGCTATCGCAACAATGCCGAATATGCTGCACCGATTTTCCGGAAATATGCTGTTCCCTATACGATTTTCATCACGCCGGGTTTTGTGGAGCGGACGCGTAGCGTGTGGTGGGAAACCACTGCCGCGCTGACGCAGAAAGCCACGTCCTTTGAATTCGATTTCGGGACAGGGCCGGAGGAGATTAAATCCGGCAGCCTTCCACAAAAAGCGGAAGCCTTTGCGCGTCTGGAAAACTTCGTTCAGATATTCGCGGAGGACGAGGCGGTGGAGAGGATCGACCGTGTCGCGAGGCAACATGGTATCGATCCGATCGCGATCGTGGAAAAACTCGTCATGGATGCGGCCGAACTCAAGGCGCTGTCAAGCGATCCCCTGGTCCATCTCGGCGCGCATACCATGATGCATGTGAACATGCGCAAGATCGATGCGGCGCGTCTGGCATACGAAATCGAGGAATCGACAAGACGGGTGGAGACCTATGTCGGCCGTCGGCCGAGGTCCTTTTCCTATCCCTATGGCTGGATAAAGGCCGTGGGAGAACGCGAGGCGAAAGCGGTGTTTGATGCGGGATTTCCCGTAGCTGTTACCACGCAGGCCGGTGTTCTTGGGGCCCATAGCCTTGAAAAGCCGATGCTGTTGCCGCGCGTTTCGCTGAACGGTCGCTTTCAGAAAAAGCGCTTTGTCAAAGCGCTCATCTCAGGCCTGCCTTTCCGGTTCGTCTAGGGATCAACCTCTCCCTGCCATCTTTCGCCGATGACGACGACATGTGTCGGTGCAGCTAATCGAGCTGTCGTGTTGTTTTTGTTATTCACATCCATTTATCTATTGATTATAAATAAATTTATCGAAGGAAAACATTACAACTTTTCTTAAGGTTTCGCCCGTGCTGTTGATATTTTCCGATGACCTGACCGGTGCGCTTGATGCGGCCGCCCCCTTCGCCGGGCGTGGGCTTTCGACTGAAGTTGCGATCGGTCTTGACGGCGTCCCTGCAGCGGTGGCCGATGCGCCGGCCGTCCTCAGCGTCAATCTGGGTTGTCGGGATGGCAAGGCGGATGAAGCCCGCCGCCGTACGCAGGAACTGATAGCACTGGTTCCGGCCGATACAGTTCTGTTCAAGAAGATCGATTCCCGCCTGAAAGGACATATCGCCGCGGAAATGGATGCTGTTTCCTACCGGCATGCGCTTGTAGCGCCAGCCATTCCGGATTTTGGACGCATCGTCGTAGACGGTTCCGTGTCCGGCTTTGGCGTTGAGGGCACGATTTCGGTTCATGAAAGACTGGGCGGTCACGCCAGCCGCTGCACAATACCAGACACCCTATCGCATGCGGACATCAGGGAGGCTTTGCTTGCCGGGCGCGCAAACGGGGTTGATCTTCTGGTGGGCGCGCGAGGGCTGGCCGAGGCGCTGGCCGAAATGATGACAGCGCAGGCAGTGCCCGAAGCGGCATCTATTCCCGCGGGTAAGGGGCTTTTCGTCATAGGTTCGCGCGACCCGATCACCGTTGAACAAATTGAAATCCTTAAAGGAACGGGGTTGGTATCGGTCACCGATGCACCCAATGGCGTCGTGCCCTTTGACGCGCATGCTCGTTCCAGCCTGACGCTCGTTTACGCGACGCAAGGGGCGGAAGATCTTTCCCCGCTCGAGGTTTCAGACCGGCTGGCGTGTGGCGTCGTGCCGCTTTTCACCACCGGGACCGACACGTTGCTTTTGTCCGGCGGCGCCACGGCCGAAGCGGTGCTGCTGGCCATGGGGGTATCGCGTCTGCGCCTTGCCGGCGAGTGCCTGCCCGGTCTTGGTGTCGGCTGGTCCGGTGACCAATGTATCATTGCGAAGTCAGGTGGTTTTGGGCAAGCTGACACGTTGAAACGGATTGCGAAAATGATGCTTGGCGAAAATGACGCTGGAGAAAGCTGACCAGATGGGGCTGATGAAAGAAACGGCGCGCAAGGCACTTCCGGACATTATTTTCGAGAGAATGCACCGGGCGATCAAATCCGGCGCCTACAAGCCGGATGAACGGCTTCCGACCGAACATGAACTCGCCATGGAATTCGAAGTGTCGCGACCGGTGGTCCGCGAGGCGCTTCGGCGGCTGCGCGAACAGGGGTTCATCTATTCGCGAAGGGGTTCCGGCAGCTATGTGCGGGCATTCGGCCTGCGCGAGCCGCTGGGCTTCGGCCAGCTCGAAAATGTCGCTGACCTGCTGAACTGTTATGAATTCAGGCTGACTCTGGAGCCGGCAGCTGCTGCTGCGGCGGCCCTGCGGCATGATGGCGAGAGGCTCGTCGCAATCAAAAAGGCGCTCGAGCTGATGCGGGACGCGACCAATCGCCAGTCCCACCGTGAGGATGCCGATTATCAGTTCCACCTTGCCATCGCGCGGGCGGCACGGAATAGCTATTTCTCGACTGCGATGGAGGCTCTCAAGGACCACATTGCGGTGGGAATGAAGTTTCACGGCATGTCGGTGAAGCGTGAGGCATCCGGCCTTACCCGCGTGTTTGCCGAGCACGAGGCGATTGCGGTGGCGATTGCCGAAGGAGATGCCGAGGCCGCGCGGCGGCTGATGCACGACCATCTGACGGGATCACGTGACCGCCTCTTCGAGTCTTCGCATACGGATTGAGGCAAGTGACGGCGAGCCGGTGCGCGCGATAGCGCACCGGACTTTCGATTAGAAAGCGCGGCGGTAAATGCCGAGCACGTCATCAAGGCTCATATCGACGGGATTGTTGTCCATCAGCCGGCGGATTGCGTGAGCGTCTTGCGCATAACGGGGAAGGTCGGTTTCGCTTGCCCCGTGCCGCGCAAGGGACATTTCAATGCCGAGGCCCGCGCAGAAATCTGTCGCTGCCTTGCGAAGATCATCGGATGAAAGATGCTCGCGAAGCCCAAGCGCTCCGGCCACCTCCGCCGTCTTTGCCGAAACCGCGTGCTGGTTGAAAGCCAGAACATGCGGGAAGACGATAGCGTTTGCCAGCCCGTGCGGCAGGTTGAGAAGCGTGCCGAGCGGATAGGCGATGGCGTGACCCGCCGCCGTATTGACCGGGCCAAGGCAGATGCCGCCATAGTAGGAGGCGAGCATCATTCCTTCGCGGGCTTCGGTATCAGCGCCGTCGCGAACGGCGCGCGCCAGATATTTGCCCACCAGCGAAAAGCCCATGCGGGCAAAACCGTCGATCATCGGATGGGCCTTGCGATTGGTGAAAGCCTCCACGCAATGCGCCATGGCATCCACCCCCGTCGCCGCTGTCACAGCTGATGGCACGGAATACGTGAGTTCCGGATCGAGCACCGCGAAATCGGCAATCAGATGAGGGCTTTCGACCGCGACCTTGCTGCCCTTGACGGGATCGGTGATGAGCGAGCGAATCCCGGCTTCCGAGCCGGTTCCGGCGGTGGTGGCAATCTGGACGAGCCTGGTGTCGCGCCCTGCGACCCTGTTCGGTCCCGCCACATCCTCAAGCGTCTGGCTGGAATTCCAGAGAGCGGCGACGAGTTTCGCCACATCCATCACCGAGCCACCGCCGAGGCCGATGACGAGATCGGGTTTGGCGGCGCGCGCTGCGGCCAGTGCTGCATCGAGCGTCCCTGTGTCCGGTTCGCCGGGAATGGCGTCGAAGACAGTGAAAGGACCCTGCAATTGCAGCCGGTCGGCAAATTTCGCTGTCAGCGGTGTGGCGATCACCAGGGTGGAAGCGGTTTTGCCGGCCCAGGCGCCGACCTGTGAAATGGTGCCTGCGCCAACGGCAAGCCTGCGCGGCTGATGGATGAGAATGGAGGCTGTGGACATGGTGTTCATCCTCTTGCGCCCTTGCCCGCCACGAGCTTGCGCGCATAGGCGATGGCCTCATTCATGTTGCCGTGATTGGCGATGCCTTTGCCGGCGATGTCGAAGGCCGTTCCATGATCGACCGAAGTGCGATCAATTGGCAGATCGACCGAGACATTGACGGCGGTATCGAAGGCGACGAGCTTGATCGGGATATGGCCCTGATCGTGATATTGCGCGACAACCAGATCGAAAGTGCCCGAATAGGCGCGGTGGAACACGGTATCGGCGGAGATCGGCCCGTGTACCTCGATGCCTTCAGCGCGCGCGGCGGCAACCGCTGGCGCAATCTGGTCATCATCCTCGGTGCCGAACAGACCGTTTTCGCCGCAATGCGGATTGATACCGGCAACCGCGATGCGCGGCCGCTCGTAACCGATGCGCTTTAAATGAGCATTGCCAGCGCGGATGGTCGCCAGCACCCGCTCCGTCGTTGCCCGGCGAATGGCTTCCTGCAGGGACACATGGGTCGAGACGTGAATGACCTTCAGCCGCTCGGAGGCAAGCAACATGTAGGCGGCTGAAGAACCGGTCAAGCTGCGCAGCATGCCGGTGTGGCCGTCATAATGGTGGCCCGCAAGATTGAGGGCCTCCTTGTTAATCGGAGCAGTGACGATGCAGCCGATTGCGCCCGCTTCGGCATCCCGCACCGCTTTTTCAATGAAACGGAAAGCGGCGTCTCCGGCAACCGGCGACAGCGTGCCCCATGGCAGCGGCGCACCCTCCACCGGCAGATCGACCACATTCCGAGTAAGATCGATGTCGATGCCAAGCGCACCCCGCGCCGCTTCCAGCGTGGCAAGGTTGCCATAAATCCGCGTTGCTTCCCTATCCGGGGCGGACATTTCCGCAAGCGCGCGGACGGTGATTTCCGGGCCGACGCCGCAGGGGTCACCCATGGTGATACCAATGATGTTGCTCATCCGATTCTCCCGTCCTTGGCGTCTGCCCAGCCGGGCGCCAACCGGACATATTTGATTGCGCGGCGATGATAGGTGTAGCTTGCGTGCAGGGTACCGTCCGCTGCCTCCAGAAGCCATGGATAGGACATTTCCAGATTGCGGCCGTCGGTCGAATCGTTGGACAGGCAGGTGCCCGGCCCGTCCTCGATCAAAATCCGGGTAGGAAAGCTGCGGCCGTCGTCATCGGACAGGCAGATGGAAACCGGCGCGCGCGGCACACCCCATATGGGCACACATCCACCGCTCGGATCGGCATCCGGTCTGTCGTCTTCCTCGCCCAGTTCGTCATAAAGCGAGGCGCGGCGGTCGCTGGATTGCGCGGCGTTGATGGGGTTGCAGATCATTGCCAGTCTGCCGTCTGCGAGCCTGATCGCGGCGATGGAGGAATTGTTGTTCGGCACGTCGGTCAGCTGCGGCTCTGCCCACGAGCGACCGCCATCTGTGCTTTCCGTGCGGTAAACGAAATCGGCCTGACGGCGGCGAAAAAAAGCGGAGTAGCGTCCATTCGCGCCCGCAACCGGGCTCATATGAACGCAGCCGGTCGAGCCCGCCAGCTCCTGCAATTGCCATGTGAGGCCGTTATCCTTCGATATGCCGAGTGCTGCGGTATCGTGGCTGCCGTTCCATTTCTGGCCGGGGCGCTGGAGGCAGCGGAAGATCGGTAGAAGCCAGGCGCCGTCATCGCGGATGCGAAGCGGCGCACGGATGAAGCAGCCTTTCGGAAGATCGAGAAAACGGCCATCTTCGGTGGAAAGCTTTTCCGGTATTGCCGGATCGAGTACGACCCGCGCCATGCGGATGCGGCATTCGTCCTGATTACCGGAGGGCTGGGCGGTGTGAAACAGCCAGAGAGTGCCATCAGGTGCGGTGAAAATAACCGGGTTCTGTTCGGAATGGGCGGGATCGTTGCTCAGGCGCTGCGGCGCTCCCCACCGGCTCGCGCCGGGTGTGAGCGCGGACGCGAAGATCGAAATATCCGATTTTCCCTCCAGCGTTCCGCCAAACCAGGCGCACAGCAGGGTGCCGTCCTGCAAAAGGTGCAGAAAGCTCGCATGGTTCTGGATCATCGGCGATGGCAGAAACGCTTCGTGCCGGTTTTCCGAAACGGCATGGATGGCTCCGGTCATGGCGTGAGCAATGTCATCAGGGGTCATCGTGGTCTCCTCTTGGTCTGATGAAAATGACATATTCAAAAAGTTGTCAAGTTTATTTAAGACAAAAAGAGGTCCTAAAATTTTTGATGACTTAAAATAAATATATGTTTTATAACGATAAAACTTCTGTATTAGGTCTCAATAAAAAATCCTTCTGAAAAATAATTTGACAAAAAATGTGATAGCGTCGATGCTTTGATAACGGGTGGAGGAGACGATCATCCGCACGCCATGCTCCTCAATGCAGGAGACGGGGCTTTTGAATGCCTCTTGCGGCACGCCGCCATGTTGCTGAATTTCTGATCTGGGAGGAGAACGGAATGAAGAAGTCATTGATTGCGGGCGCCCTTGTTATGGGTTGCCTTAGCGCCGCGGTTTCGCCGGCGCTTGCGGCGTCGGGGCCGATCAAGATCGTACTGGCGGAAGAGGCTGACCTGCTGGAGCCTTGCATGGCGACCCGCTCCAATATTGGTCGTATCATCATGGAAAATGTCAGCGAGACGCTGACCGAGCTTGATGTGCGCGGCAAGAACGGCGTGCAGCCGCGCCTCGCTGAAAAATGGGAGCAAAACGCGGATGGCAGCTGGCGTTTCCACCTGCGTGAAGGCGTGAAGTTTTCCGACGGCACGGGTTTCGATGCCAAGGATGTCAAGCATAGCTTCGAGCGCATCATGAGCGACAAGAATGCCTGCGAATCCCGTCGTTACTTCGGCGGCATGACCGTCACCCCCACGATTGTCGATGACCATACGATCGACTTCAAGACAGAGCCAGCCCAGCCCATTCTGCCGCTCCTGATGTCGCTCGTCACCATCGTGCCCGAAGAAACCAAGATGGAATTTATCCGCGAGCCTGTTGGCACCGGACCTTACAAGCTGACCAACTGGACACCGGGCCAGCAGATTGTTTTGACTGCACGTGACGACTATTGGGGCGCCAAGCCGCAGGTGACGGAAGCGACCTATCTTTTCCGCGCTGATCCCTCGGTTCGCGCCGCCATGGTGCAGACCGGCGAAGCCGATCTTTCACCCTCCATTTCGCAGCTCGACGCGACAAACCCGAAGACCGACTTTTCCTATCTCGACAGCGAGACGGTCTACATGCGCCTCGACCACAACATCGCGCCGCTGAATGACGTGCGGGTGCGCCGTGCACTCAACCTCGCCATCGACCGGCAGGCTTTCCTCGGCACGCTGGTTCCCGAAGGTGCAGTGCTGGCCACCGCACTCGTTCCGCCGACCACCCTCGGCTGGAACCCTGATGTCAAGGTTTTCCCCTACGACCCTGATGGCGCGAAGAAGTTGCTGGAGGAGGCAAAAGCTGCTGGTGTGAAGGTGGATACGCCGATCACCATCATCGCGCGCACCGCGAACTTCCCTAATGTCACCGAGATCATGGAGGCGATCCAGCAGCAATTGCAGGAAGTCGGCTTCAAGATCGACCTCAAATTCGTGGAAGTGGCCGAGCACGAAAGCTATTATTCCAAGCCCTTCAAGGAAGGCCGGGGACCGCAGATCGTCGCTGCCATGCACGACAATTCCAAGGGTGATCCGTCCTTCACCATGTTCTTCAAATATGCCACCAAGGGCACGCAATCCGGCTTCTCGGACCCCAAGGTGGATGACTTGATCGAACGAGCATCTGCAGCCGTCGGCGATGAACGCGCCAAGCTCTGGTCCGAGCTCATCGCCTACCTGCATGACGATGTCGTGGCGGATGTGCTGCTGTTCCACATGGTTGGCTTCTCACGCGTCTCCGAACGGCTGGACTTCAAGCCCACCATCGCCACCAATTCGATGCTGCAGCTTTCGGAAATCGGCATCAAGTAAGCCGGTATTTCATCTGCCAAAGAGCGGCGGCGGAGCTTTAGCTTCGCCGTCGTGCTGAACACCGGAGGTAACCATGCTGAGCTTCATCCGAAAACGTTCCGTTGCGAGCCTGATCTCCCTGATCGGCCTCATCGTAATGGTTTTCTTCCTCTCCCGCCTGACGGGCGACCCGGCCGCACTGTTTTTGCCGGTGGAGGCTTCGGAGGAATTGAAGCAGCAGTTTCGTGCGCTGCATGGGCTGAACGATCCGTTGATGGTGCAGTTCCTGCGCTACGCGGGCGACGTGATGACGGGGGATCTGGGTGAATCGCTCAGGAAAGCCCGCCCTGCGCTGGATGTGGTGCTGGAGGCTTTCATCTGGACGCTGTGGCTTGCGGTCATCACCATGTCGCTCGTCACCACAGCAGCAATCGTCGTCGGTTCGCTTGCCGCTTTCCGCTCCGGTGGCTTCTTCGATCGCATGGCCTCCACCATTTCGCTCATCGGCGCTTCCGTGCCGGATTTCTGGCTCGCGATCGTGGCGATCGTGGTGTTTTCCGTCAATCTCGCCTGGCTGCCCACCTCCGGCACCGGCTCGGTGCTGCACTGGATACTGCCGATCTCGGTTCTGTTCGTGCGCCCCTTCGGCATCATCGTTCAGGTGGTGCGCGGCTCGATGATCGGTGCGTTGTCCTCTGCCTATGTCAAAACGGCGCGCGCCAAGGGTGTGAAATCGGGTCCGATCATCTTCATCCACGCCTTGCGAAACGCCATGCTCCCGGTCATCACCGTCATCGGCGATCAGGCGGCAAGCCTTCTCAACGGCGCGGTCATCGTCGAAACCATCTTTGGTTTCCCCGGGGTTGGCAAGCTGATGATCGATTCCATTCTTCAGCGCGATTTCAACGTCGTGCTGGCAGCAATTCTCGTGACCGCGCTTGCGATATTCCTGATGAATCTTCTGATCGATATCGCCTATGCGTTGCTCGATCCACGTATCCGGCACTGAGGAGACGTTCAGCCATGAGCCTTTCGAACGCCGATACAGAAATCATTGATGAGCCATCCTTTGCAATGCGCATGCTGCGCATGTTGTGGGCGGATAAATTCGCCCTCTGCGCCGCGATCTTCCTCGTCGTCGTCATCATTCTCGCCTTTGTCGGCCCGGCGTGGCTTGGCGAGCTGGCGACGAAGCAGAACCTGCGTGGACGCAACCTTGCCCCGTTCGAATGGCAACGCGAATGGTATTTCTGGCTGGGGGCGGATGCGCTCGGTCGCCCGCTGCTGGCGCGCATCGTTGCCGCCACGCAAAATACGCTGATGATCGCCGCCGGTGCCGTTTTCCTTTCCGCCGTCACCGGCACCGTGCTTGGCCTGATCGCCGGTTTTTCCTCCAACCGTGTTGGCCAGATCATCATGAGGCTCGCGGACGTGATCATGTCGTTTCCGTCACTGTTGATCGCGGTCATCGTGCTTTATCTGCTCGGCTCCTCCATCCTCAACCTGATGCTGGTTCTGGCGATAACCCGCATCCCCGTTTACATCCGCACCACAAGGGCCGAAGTGCTGGAGGTGCGTGAACGCATGTTCGTACAGGCGGCGCGCGTGATGGGCGCTTCGGGCAAACGTATCCTGTTCCGCCATATTCTACCCGTCGTCCTGCCGACGCTGACAACGCTTGCGACGCTCGATTTCGCCTATGTGATGCTGGCGGAAAGCGCGCTGTCTTTCCTTGGTATCGGCATTCAGCCGCCGGAAATCACCTGGGGCCTGATGATCTCGCAGGGGCGGCAGTACCTCACCAACGCCTGGTGGCTGTCCTTCTGGCCGGGCCTTGCCATCATACTCACCACCCTGTCGCTCAACCTGCTGTCCAACTGGCTGCGCATTGCGCTCGACCCTGTGCAGCGCTGGCGGCTGGAAATGAAAGGCCGCAAACATGGCTGACCATCTTCTCGATGTGCGCAACCTTTCCGTGGAGTTTCACACCGCAGGCGGTGTCGTGCATGCGGTGAAGGATGTTTCCTATCATATCGACCGTGGTGAAACGCTTGCGATCCTGGGTGAAAGCGGCTCGGGCAAATCGGTATCGTCCTCGGCCATCATGAACCTCATCGACATGCCGCCCGGACGTATCAGCGGCGGCCAGATATTTCTTGATGGCAAAGACCTTCTGACAATGCCGGCTGAGGCCCGCCGCGAGATCAATGGCCGGCGCATCGCCATGATCTTTCAGGACCCGCTCAGCCATCTCAATCCGGTCTATACCGTCGGCTGGCAGATCCGCGAGGCGATGACCACCCATGGAATGGACAGGGTGAAAGCCGAAGCGGAGGCGAGGCGGCTTGTCGCGCGCGTTGGAATTCCTGATCCGGACGGAGCCTTGAAGAAATATCCGCATGAATTTTCTGGCGGCCAGCGCCAGCGTGTGATGATCGCCATGGCGCTTGCGCTCCGGCCCGATCTCCTGATCGCCGACGAGCCGACCACGGCACTCGATGTGACGGTTCAGGCTGAAGTTCTTGCCCTGCTCAAGGAATTGCAGCGGGAAACCGGTATGGCCGTTCTCATCATCACCCATGATCTTGGCGTCGTCGCCGAAATCGCCGACCGGGTGGTTGTGATGGAAAAAGGCGTGCTGGTGGAGGCAGGCACGGTTCGCGAGGTCTATCGCAACCCAAAGCATCCCTATACCCGCAAGCTCATCAGCGCCGCCCCCGGCAGGGGCGAAATGCACGAGCCGAATGCGACCGGCGAACCGCTCCTCCGTGTGCGCGATGTGCGCAAACGTTATGGGGCTTTCGAGGCACTGAAGGGCGTTTCCTTCGACCTTATGGCGGGGGAAACCATAGCTGTCGTTGGCGAAAGCGGTTCCGGCAAATCGACACTCGCGCGCATTCTGCTCCGGCTCGACGAGCCGGATGCCGGCAGCGCCGAGTGGAAGGGGCGTGATCTCTTCAAGCTTTCGCCTGCCGAACTCTTTGCCCTCAGGCGTGATTTACAGATGGTGTTTCAGGATCCAACCCAGTCGCTGAACCCCCGCATGACTGTGTTCCAGCTGGTTTCCGAAGCCTGGGTGATCCATCCGGACATACTACCCAAAGCGAAATGGCGCGAACGGGTCGCGGAATTGCTGCATCAGGTCGGCCTCTCGCCGGAACATATGCGCCGTTATCCGCATCAGTTTTCCGGTGGGCAGCGGCAGAGGATCGCGATTGCCCGCGCGCTGGCGCTGGAGCCGAAGCTCATCATCTGCGATGAAGCGGTCTCGGCGCTCGACGTGTCTGTCCAGGCTCAGGTTGTTGCACTTCTTGACAAGCTGCGCCGTGAAATGGGCCTCTCCTTCATCTTCATCGCGCATGACCTGCCGGTGGTCCGCGATTTTGCCGATCACGTCATGGTCATGCAGCGGGGAGAGGTTGTGGAATTCGGGACTGTCCGGCAGGTTTTCGAAGCGCCGCGCGAGGCCTATACGCGCGCACTTCTTTCCGCCAGCCTCGATCCCGACCCCGATATGCAGTCTGTGCGTCCGATCGATGCCGATCACACTATTGGAAATCCAAGCGGAGTTCTTTCATGACCAAACAAGCCTTCGTCGCGCTCGTGACCTGTTTCAACGAGGACGAAACCATCAATTACGAAGCGACCCGTGCGCAGGTGCGCCGTCAGGTGGCGGCCGGCAACAACATCATGTGCGCCGGAACTAACGGCGATTTCACCGCACTGACGCATGAAGAAAAAATCCGGCTGACGGAAGAGGTGGTGGACGAAGTTGCGGGCCGTGCGAAGGTCATCGTCAATGCCGGCATGCCCGCCACTTTTGAAACCCTACAACTCGCCAAAGCCTTCGACCGCATCGGCGTCGACGGTATTGCCGTCATCACACCCTTCTTCATCGCCTGCACCCAGGATGGGCTGATCCGCCATTTCTCGACTGTGGCCGACGCCGTCGAAACACCGGTCTATCTTTACGATATTCCCGCCCGAACCCAGAATCACATAGAGCCGGAAACCGCCCGCAAACTTGCCGCCCATGGCAACATTGCCGGCATCAAGGATTCGGGCGGTGCGCAGCAGACGCTGGAAGCCTATCTACAGGTAGCAAAGGAGATGCCCGGTTTCGAAGTCTATTCCGGCCCGGATCATCTCGTTCTCTGGTCGTTGCAGAACGGTGCCGCCGGCTGCATCTCCGGCCTCGGCAACGCGCTCCCGGATGTACTTGCCGGCATTCTCAATGCTTTCAACGCCAGCGATATCGCTGAGGCCGAACGCCAGCAGGCGATCTATACGGATTTTCGCACCGATCTCTATGCGCTCGGTTTTGCGCCCGCCATGGTCAAGCGCTCGCTTTACCTTCAGGACCCATCCGTCGGCGCCAGCCGGCAACCCGCCCTTCTACCGGATCAGGAACAGGACGATCGGATCGTGGAAATCTTACGTCGTTATCACCAGCTGTGACGCCACCGCCCGAATGTGACGTGCAGGAGTGACGCGGTGTGGCGCCACGTGAAAAATATCCACAAAACGGCCAGAAGCCGAAGCATTTATACAGCCTTGTCCGTGACGAATAATTTGTGACACAAACACGAAATTTCCCTTGTCAGTCCCGCCATTGATGTTTATGAGGAGCGCGCAACGCAAGCGTTCGCGCATGCGGAGAGGTGGCAGAGTGGTCGAATGCACCGCACTCGAAATGCGGCATACCTGCAAGGGTATCGTGGGTTCGAATCCCACCCTCTCCGCCATAATTTACGCTAAGCCGTAAGATTTTTCCGAGATAGCCTGATTCATTCGTTGGTCGCTTTGATGCTGCAGTCCGCTAGCGAAGCCGGTGCCGCTTTGCGCCAGCGGAGGCAGACTGGTTGAGATAGCCGTTGGCTTCCATTTCGTTGCTTCCCACCCGCGATCTTCAGCACCTGTTGGAGGCCCACATGGTGACGATCCCGAAAAATTGGGATGCCGGCAAGTGCTCATTCATATCCGCCATTGCCTCTTACGGCAGAGGCGCTATCATAATTGTGTTGTAGGACGATAAGCTTTGGGAGGAGCGATACGTGAGACGGATGTGGCCAGACGAATTTGCCTTTCTGCTGGACGGCGCGGAAGAGGTTGACCTGCATATTCCATCGGGGGCACACGACGACAGTTCGCCCGAAGAAACGATATCCAAGAAGGCTTTGAAAGCCCGCATCAGCCAGCAGGATTTTGAAAAGATTTGGCATCTTGCAGAGGCTCGCTATCGGCTGACCGGCAGGTTTTCGGGCAAGGCGATTACGCTGATCGCCAACAATCCTCACTATCAGAAATGGCATCCCTCCGACGGCGGCAGCGTCGAGAGCGTGTCCGATAGCGGTCAGAAATACACGACGCGCTATGTGATCGTGCATTTTCTCGTTGACGATGTTCGCGAGCTGGTCGAAGCCTGAACTCCGCAGCAACGGTTCTTGCCATTTACTGGTCGAAGGGCCTTTCGAAATCCAGCGGTGCCGGGTAATTCTTGGCACCGCTTGGCGGCGTCTTAGGCGTGAGCTTCAATATCACCGCAAGACTACGATGGACAGCGCGTGTCCTTAGTCCACTGAAATGCCTCTATACTGGTGCCGTCTTTGATCTCTCCGATGGCAGGGTTGACGTACTGACCTTCCGCAGGCTTCACCGCTGCTGAGATGTAAAAATTTCCTCCGAATTAAAATAGTTTTCCTTTAAAGAAGGGAAAACACGTTATGCCGGAGGACCCCATGGCAAAGGACAGCACAAAGACCGAGCCTGCGCTTTTGTCGCAGGACCCGCATGCGGTTCGCGAACCGAGGGTCAATAATCTGGAAATGGCGATCGGCCATGAGGTGCGTGCCTACCGCAAGAAGCTGGGCATCACGGTCACCGATCTCGCATCGGCCACCGGTGTATCGGTGGGAATGCTCTCAAAGATCGAAAACGGTAATATTTCGCCGTCCCTTACCACGCTGCAGACGCTTTCAAAGGCGCTCGGCGTGCCGATCACGGCGTTCTTCCGTGGCTTCGAGGAGCCGCGCAGCGCCACCTTCGTCAAGGCGGGCCAAGGGGTGAACATCGAGCGTAGAGGCACCCGCGCCGGCCATCAGTACAGCCTCCTTGGCCATATCGACAACAATACCAGCGGCGTCACCGTCGAGCCCTATCTCATCACGCTGACGACGGACTCGGATGTATTTCCTACCTTCCAGCATGAGGGCATGGAGTTCCTCTACATGCTGGAGGGAGAGGTGGTTTATCGCCACGGCGAGCAGCTTTTCACCATGCAGGCGGGTGACAGCCTGTTTTTTGATGCTGATGCGCCGCACGGCCCGGAGGAACTGGTGAAGCTTCCCGCTCGCTATCTGTCGATCATTTCCTATCCGCAAAGGCGGCTGACAAATGATTGAAAAGTTGCCTTAGAAGAAAAAAATATTCCTGATAGTTGACGAGATGGAATTCCATATGCTAGCTCTTCATTCAGAAACGAATGGAGGTGCCTGTCGATGTGCGGCATTGTTGGACTATTCCTGAAAGACAAAAGTCTTGAACCGCAGCTGGGTGAGCTGCTTTCGGACATGCTCGTGACCATGACGGATCGTGGACCGGATTCCGCCGGCATCGCGATCTATGGAAGCGCTGCCGATGGCAGGGCAAAAGTGACCATCCAGTCGGCCGATCCCGTCGCCGATTTTTCGGGCCTTGCCGAAGCGCTGAAGAAAAATGGCGTTGAAGCTTCGGTTGCGGTGAAAAGCACCCACGCGGTCCTGGATATTCCATCGGCAAAGCTCACGGAAATTCGCTCGGTCCTCGCCGCCATCCGTCCCAATGTGCGGGTGATGGGCTCCGGCGACAGCGTGGAAATCTACAAGGAAACCGGCCTGCCGAAAGATGTCGTCGCCCGTTTTGGCGTGCGCTCCATGGCGGGCAGCCATGGTATCGGCCACACCCGCATGGCAACGGAATCGGCTGTGACGACGCTTGGCGCACACCCCTTCTCCACCGGTGCCGACCAGTGCCTGGTGCATAACGGTTCGCTCTCCAACCACAATAATCTGCGTCGGGAACTGGTACGCGAGGGCATGACCTTCGAAACCCAGAACGACTCGGAAGTGGCCGCCGCCTATCTCACTGCTGAAATGGCCAAGGGCAAGGATCTGGGAGAAGCGCTGACCGGCGCGCTCGATGATCTCGATGGGTTCTTTACCTTCGTCGTCGGCACCAAATCCGGTTTCGGCGTGGTGCGCGATCCCATCGCCTGCAAGCCAGCGGTGATGGCCGAGACCGATCAATATGTCGCTTTCGGCTCAGAATACCGCGCGCTGGTCAATCTGCCCGGCATCGAAAATGCCCGCGTCTGGGAGCCGGAGCCGGCGACCGTCTATTTCTGGGACCATGAAAAGGCCGCGTGAAACCGTCATCGGCGCATATTGCGAAAGTCATATCCATGCCAGTTTTCGATCTCTCCCACACGCCTTTGCGTGAACTCAACAGCGCGCTCCATGGGCTTTCCTCGGGCACAAACGACACAGAATTCGAAGTTGTCAATCCGCGCGGCCACCATGCCGTCGCTGTTGGCATCGACAGCCCCGTCATCGTCGATGTTCGCGGCTCGGTCGGTTATTATTGCGCCGGCATGAATGATGGCGGCACCGTCACCGTTTACGGCTCGGCCGGGCCGGGCGTTGCCGAAAACATGATGTCGGGCACCGTCGTCATCGAGGGCGACGCTTCGCAATACGCAGGTGCCACCGGTCGCGGCGGGCTGCTGGTCATCAAGGGCAATGCCGCTTCCCGCTGCGGCATTTCCATGAAGGGCATCGATATCGTCGTGAAGGGCAATATCGGCCACATGTCCGCTTTCATGGGTCAGTCCGGCCACCTCGTCGTCTGCGGCGATGCGGGCGATGCGCTGGGTGACTCCCTTTATGAAGCGAAGCTTTTCGTGCGCGGCTCGGTCAAAAGCCTGGGTGCCGACTGCATCGAGAAGGAAATGCGGCCCGAACATCTGGAAAAGCTTGCCGAGCTTCTTGAAAAAGCCGGCGTCTCCGATGTCAGCCCAAGCGAGTTCAAACGCTACGGTTCGGCCCGCACGCTCTACAATTTCAACATCGACAACGCCGACGCGTATTGAGGCGAGGGATTTTCCGATGAGCTATCACAACCCCTTCACCCCACCGCGCAAGTCCGCGACTTTCGATGATCATACGCTGGCGGAAATCCGCCGTGCGGCTGCGACCGGCATCTATGATATTCGCGGCGCAGGCACGAAGCGCAAGGTGCCGCATTTCGACGACTTGCTGTTTCTCGGCGCGTCCATCTCGCGTTATCCGCTCGAAGGTTATCGCGAGAAGTGCGATACGACCGTCACCCTCGGCACGCGCTTTGCCAAGAAGCCGATCACGCTGAAAACGCCGATCACCATTGCCGGCATGAGCTTCGGCGCGCTTTCCGGCAACGCCAAGGAAGCGCTCGGCCGTGGCGCGACCATTGCCGGCACGTCCACCACGACGGGCGATGGCGGCATGACGGATGAGGAACGCGGCCACAGCCAGACGCTGGTCTATCAGTATCTGCCGTCGCGTTATGGCATGAACCCCAAGGATTTGCGCCGTGCGGACGCCATCGAGGTGGTCGTCGGCCAAGGCGCGAAACCGGGCGGCGGCGGCATGCTGCTTGGCCAGAAGATTTCCGATCGCGTCGCCAATATGCGCAATTTGCCGAAGGGCATCGACCAACGTTCCGCCTGCCGTCATCCTGACTGGACCGGCCCGGACGATCTGGAAATCAAGATCCTTGAACTGCGCGAAATCACCGATTGGGAAAAACCGATCTACATCAAGGTTGGTGGTGCGCGCCCCTATTACGACACCGCACTTGCAGTGAAGGCCGGTGCCGATGTGGTGGTGCTTGATGGCATGCAGGGCGGCACGGCGGCCACGCAGGACGTCTTCATCGAAAATGTCGGCATGCCCACGCTTGCCTGTATTCGCCCCGCAGTACAGGCGCTTCAGGATCTCGGCATGCATCGCAAGGTGCAATTGGTCGTGTCCGGTGGCATTCGCTCGGGTGCGGATGTCGCCAAGGCTCTGGCGCTTGGTGCCGATGCGGTTGCCATCGGAACGGCGGCGCTGGTGGCGCTGGGCGATAACGACCCGAAATGGGAAGACGAATACCAGAAGCTAGGCACCACGGCCGGCGCTTATGATGACTGGCACGAGGGCAAAGACCCCGCAGGCATCACCACGCAGGACCCGGAACTTGCCGCACGTCTTGATCCAATCGCCGCCGGTCGCCGCCTTGCCAACTATCTGAAGGTCATGACGCTCGAAGCCCAGACCATCGCACGCGCCTGCGGCAAAAACCATCTCCACAATCTGGAGCCGGAAGATCTGGTGGCTCTGACCATGGAGGCTGCGGCAATGGCGCAGGTTCCGCTGGCGGGAACAAACTGGTTCCCGGGTAAAGGCAGCTTTTAAAAAACACAATGGACGGGCGCATTTGGGAGGATGTGGCCGTCTTTTTTCGATGAAGTGTCTGATATTCAAAAAAAGGGGAATGACGTGACACTGGACCTCTCCAAGTTTGCTGCCGAAAAAGGCATCAAATATTTCATGATCAGTTATACCGATCTCTTCGGTGCCCAGCGCGCCAAGCTGGTTCCTGCAGAAGCGATTGCCGATATGCAAAAGGGCGGCGCCGGATTTGCCGGTTTCGCCACATGGTTCGATCTGACGCCCGCCCATCCCGATCTCTTCGCAGTGCCGGACGCCTCCTCGGTCATCCAGCTTCCCTGGAAAAAGGATGTGGCCTGGGTTGCTGCCGATTGCGTCATGGAAGACCAGCCTGTGGAACAGGCGCCGCGCGTCGTTTTGAAAAAGCTCATCGCGGAAGCGGCCGGGCAAGGGCTGCGGGTCAAAACCGGCGTGGAACCGGAATTTTTCCTGATTTCGCCGGACGGCGCGAAAATCTCTGATGAGTACGACACGGCGGAAAAGCCCTGCTACGACCAGCAGGCAGTGATGCGTCGTTACGATGTGATCGCGGAGATATGCGACTACATGTTGGAGTTGGGCTGGAAACCCTACCAGAACGACCATGAGGACGCGAACGGCCAGTTCGAGATGAACTGGGAATATGACGATGCGCTCCAGACGGCGGATAAACATTCCTTCTTCAAGTTCATGGTCAAGTCGGTTGCCGAAAAGCACGGGCTGCGCGCGACATTCATGCCGAAGCCTTTCAAGGGGCTGACCGGCAACGGCTGCCACGCTCATATTTCGGTCTGGGATCTGGACGGCAAGGTCAACGCTTTTGCCGACAAGGCAATGCCTTTCGGCCTCTCCGCAAAGGGCAAGACGTTTCTGGGCGGCATCATGAAACATGCCTCCGCTCTTGCGGCCGTCACCAATCCGACGGTTAATTCCTACAAGCGCATCAACGCGCCGCGGACCATCTCGGGCGCGACCTGGGCGCCGAACACGGTGACCTGGACCGGGAACAACCGCACCCACATGGTTCGCGTGCCAGGGCCGGGGCGTTTCGAACTGCGTCTGCCGGATGGTGCCGTGAACCCCTATCTGCTGCAGGCCATCATCATTGCGGCCGGTCTCTCGGGTGTCCGCTCACAGGCCGATCCCGGTTCACATCACGATATAGACATGTATCGCGAAGGTCATACCGTGACGAATGCGCCTAAACTGCCGCTCAATCTTCTCGATGCGCTGCGCGAATACGAGAAGGACGAGGAACTGCAGCAGGCATTGGGCATAGAGTTCTCAAAGGCCTATCTGAAGCTCAAGCAGGGAGAGTGGAACGCTTATTGCGCGCAATTCACCGCTTGGGAGCACCAGACAACGCTCGACGTTTGAGTTCGGGTTTCCCCGCCGCCCTCGCGGCTTTTCCCCGCGCTCATCAGACAGCGCGGGGTTTTTCCAATATCGATGACAGAGAGAGTGCCGGATGACGAACTTCGTCCTGACCGTAACCTGCAAGTCCACCCGAGGCATCGTCGCTGCCCTTTCAGGCTTTCTCGCTGAAAAAGGCTGCAACATCGTCGATAGTTCGCAGTTTGATGATCTCGGCACTGGCCGTTTCTTCATGCGCGTGGGCTTCATTTCCGAAGAGGGAGCAAAGCGTGACGACTTGATGGCTGGACTGATGCCGATCTCGCAGAAATTCGGCATGGAAGTGGCGCTTCATGACCAGTCCGAGCGGATGAAGGTCCTGCTGATGGTCTCGCGCTTCGGCCATTGTCTGAACGATCTGCTTTACCGTTGGCGCATCGGTGCCTTGCCGATCGATATTGTCGGCGTCGTCTCCAACCATTTCGATTACCAGAAAGTGGTGGTCAATCATGATATTCCCTTCCACCACATTCCGGTGACGAAGGAAAACAAGCCACAGGCTGAAGCCCGGATCATGGATATTGCCGAAAGCACCGGAACCGAACTGATCGTGCTTGCGCGTTATATGCAGGTGCTTTCCGACCGGATGTGCGAGACGATGTCGGGGAAGATCATCAACATCCACCATTCTTTCCTGCCGTCCTTCAAGGGCGCCAACCCTTACAAGCAGGCCTATCAGCGCGGCGTGAAGCTGATCGGTGCGACGGCCCACTATGTCACCGCCGATCTCGATGAAGGTCCGATTATCGAGCAGGATATTGTGCGTATTACCCATGCCCAGAGCGCGGAGGATTATGTTTCGCTCGGCCGGGATGTCGAGGCGCAGGTTCTGGCACGCGCCATCCACGCCCATATCCACCACCGTACTTTCATCAACGGTAACCGCACCGTGGTCTTCCCGCCAAGCCCGGGCAGCTATGCATCGGAACGGATGGGGTGACGCGGCATTGCGACAAGCTGGTCGCGCGCTGTTGCCATAAACATGGTGCGCGGCTAAATAAGTTGGTACGCCATAATATAAAGAGCCAGAACCTGTTTTCACGCCCGGCGGGCGGAAGCGGGATGTGCCAAACGAGGTGATACCATGACCGGTGCTTTGCAGGGAACTGCCATTCGCGTTGAGCGTCCGACCAAGACGCTGAGGGAGCTTGCGCTCGACAAGGTGCGCGACGCCATCGTGAACGGTTACTTCCGTCCGGGAGACCGCCTTGTGGAGCGCGATCTCTGCGCCCAGCTGGGCGTTTCCCGCACCATCGTGCGCGAAGTCCTGCGGCATCTGGAGTCCGAGGGGCTGGTGGCGAATTTGCCGAACAAGGGGCCGATGGTTGCGCTGCTCGATCTCGCCGAGGCCAAGCAGATTTACGAAATCCGCGGTGCGCTGGAGGGAATGGCGGCTCGCCTTTGTGCGGAGCGTCGCGATCCCGCCATTGTCGAGGCGCTTGAGGCTTCGCTCGAGCATATTCGCGAAAGTTACGTTGCCAAGGATATGCCCGGTGTTCTCGCGCATACCTCGTCTTTTTATCATACGCTGTTCAGCAAGATCGACCGGCATGTCGCCTGGGGCGTCGTCAATTTGCTGACGGTGCGGATCAACCATCTTCGCTCCATGACGATCAAGACGAAAAGCCGCGATACCGAAGGTCCGGCGCAGATGAAAAAGATCGTCGATGCGATCCGGAAAGGTGACGGGGACGCCGCTTACAAAGCCGCTCTCGATCATGTCACCAGCGCATGCGCTATCGCCGAAGCCGTTCTCACCGCGCAAAAAACGGCTGACTGACGGTTTTTGGCGCTCCGTTCTGCTTGTCTTGCGGTTGCCCAGCTGGCGGCCGCAGGCTCTTGGTTTTTTGATTTTATGGTTGTTTTACAATAATTTAGAAAAACAAATGACCGCTTATTGACAGGGCAATCCGTTTGGTGTGATGGTATGCCATAATAAATAATATAAAGAGCGGAGCTTAATATGAACTGGAATCCGATTTCCCGGAAATGCATAGCCGTGCGCGCCAAAACCTCTCTGGCGGGCTTTGTCATCAGTCTTCTTGCCGGTGCGGCCGTTGCACAGGACTGCACGCCGAAAATATCCAACGATCACCTCATCAAGCCCGGCCATCTCGTGATGGCGACCAGCCCGACATTGCCGCCCATGGCCTATGCCGACCAACAGGGCGTGCTCAAAGGCCTTCGTATCGAGTTGGGTTATGAAATCGCCAAGCGCCTCTGCCTGAAGCCCGAATATATCAGCACGGAATATGCCACCATGGTGCCGGGCCTGCAGGGCGGCCGCTGGGATATGATCAATGCAGGTCTGTTCGTGACGGCGGAGCGGCGCAAGATCCTGTTCATGATCCCCTATGAGAGTCTCGCCATCAGCATTTCAACGGCCGTCGGTGCATCCGAGCCCATCACCAAGGTGGACGATCTGGCCGGCAAGGCCGTCAGCACCGATATCGGTGGCTATGCCGAGCGCAAGATCAAGGAATTGAACGAGGACTTCAAGAAACGCGGTCTTGCGCCGATGACCATAAACCTGTTCGACAATTACGCGACCGTCTATCAGGCGCTGCGGGCAGGTCAGGTTCAGGCCGCGGTCTCCATCGATCCTGTCGCCAAGCAATACCAGGATCGCGGCGAGTTCACGCATGCACTTTCCGGCATGTACCCCACGCCCGGTTCGCTTTCCTTTGGAAGCAAGGACGTCGCCAGTGCCGTCTCTGCTGCTCTCAAGGAAATGAAGGCCGATGGTTCGCTTGAAAAGCTGATGGGTGGTTATGGCGTGAGCATCGCGCCCGGCGATCTCGCCGTTCTTGGTCCAGAAGGCTGAAATCTCCTCCATCTGAACTGTCAGCGCGGCGGGAGAGTTCTCGCCGCGACCATTCCCGCATGAATTGGAGAAAGACGTGAAGGGTTGGAACTGGGAAGGTTTCTTCGAATATCTGACGAATTATTATCTTTTCGAGGGGGCGATGGTGACGCTCGGCCTCACGGTTTTTGCCATGACGGCGGGTCTTGCGCTGGGCTTCGTCATTGCGGTGATGCGCATGTCGAAATACCGGTTCCTTTCCGGACCGGCCTATTTCTACACCTGGATATTTCGTGGCACGCCGCTGCTGGTGCAGCTCATCATCATCTATACCGGCCTGCCGCAGCTCGGCATCAAGCTGACGGTTCTGCAGTCCACCCTGATCGGCCTGTCGCTTTGCGAGGCCGCTTATCTGTCGGAGATCGTCCGGGCAGGTATCGCCGCGGTTCCCAAAGGCCAGATCAATGCGGCGCGCGCCATCGGCATGACCGAGGCGCAGGTGATGCGCTACATAGTTGCGCCGCAGGCCTTCCGCATCATCATTCCGCCGCTTGGCAATTCCGTCAATGGCGTGCTGAAGACAACGTCGATCGCCTCCATCATTTCCATGGAGGAGCTGCTGCGCCGCACGCAGGTTCTTATCCAGGAAAAGTTCCTCGTTCTGGAGCTCTTCATGGTCGCGGCCCTTTATTACCTCGCCATGACGACCGCTTGGGAACTCATCCAGCGCCGTATCGAGAAACGATTCGGCAAGGCCTACGGCCCAATGTCGGCTGACGTACACTAGGGAGAAGTCCGATGTCTCAAGCAACCAGCATGATCGAACTTCAATCCGTCAACAAATGGTACGGTCCGACCTTTCAGGTTCTGACCAATTGCAGCCTGAATGTCGCCAAGGGCGAAGTCGTCGTGATCTGCGGGCCGTCCGGTTCGGGCAAGTCGACGCTGATCAAATGCGTCAATGCGCTGGAGACGATCGGCAACGGCATCATCACCGTCAACGGGGTTGAGGTGACCAACCCCAAGACCGATATGCCTAAGCTGCGCTCCAAAGTGGGCATGGTGTTCCAGCATTTCGAACTCTTCCCGCATATGACGATCCTCGAAAATCTGTGCATCGGGCAGGAGAAGGTTCTCGGCCGCTCCCCTGCGGAGGCGCTGGTCAAAGCCAACGCCCTTCTGGAGCGGGTGGGGCTTACCGCGCATGCGAAGAAATATCCCGGTCAACTTTCCGGCGGTCAGCAGCAGCGCGTCGCAATCGCCCGCGCGCTGGCGATGGATCCGGTCGCCATGCTTTTTGACGAGCCTACATCGGCGCTTGATCCGGAAATGATCAACGAGGTGCTCGACGTCATGGTCTCGCTTGCGCAGGAAGGCATGACGATGATGGTGGTGACGCATGAAATGGGGTTTGCCCGCAAGGTGGCTGACCGCATTGTCTTCATGGATGGCGGCGAGATCGTCGAGATCGGCGAGGGTGACAGCTTCTTCACCAATCCGAAGACGGATCGCGCACGCTCGTTCCTGTCGAAAATCCTGGCGCATTGAGGCCACGGTGACCGGAGCGGGATGACGAAGTCCCGCTTCAGATCGTGTGCCTTAGGCCGTTCCGAACAACGCAGAATGATAGTGGCGGAGAACCGCAATGATAAACCGTGTCCTGATGCCTCGCGAAATGCTCATCGGCGGTGGCAGCCGTTTCCGATTGCCGTCACTGTTGAAATCTCTGGGGGTGAAACGCCCTCTGCTCGTCTGCGATCCAGTCATGCAGAAACTCGGCCATGCGGATGCGCTTTTGCAGGCGCTTGGCGGCGAGGGTATCGATGCCGCCATTTTTGCGGATGTCGTGGAAGATCCAACGGATATATCCATCGCCACACTGGTGAAACGCGTTTCCGGGGGCGGTCATGATGGTCTCGTCGCACTCGGCGGTGGTAGCGCCATGGATACGGCGAAAGCAGGTGCCATCGTTGCAACCAGTGGCGAAGAGCTGCGGGCGCTGAAAGTTCCAAGGATCGTGGATTTTGCCGTCATGCCGGTAATTGCCATACCCACAACCGCAGGAACCGGATCGGAAGTAACACGCGCCGCTGTCGTGACGGATACGGCTGCCAGCGAAAAAATGCTCATCCTCGGCACTGCCGCTTTGCCCGTTGCGGCGATCATCGATTACGAGCTGACGCTGACCTGCCCTTACCGCGTCACGGTCGATACCGGCATAGATGCGCTAACCCATGCGCTGGAAGCGCTGGTCAACCGCAACGGTAATGCCCATTCCGAGGCGTTGGCGCTGTCCGCGCTGAAACTGATCGGGGCAAATCTCGAAAAAGTCGCGAACGACCCGCAAAACCGGGAAGCACGCGAAGCGATGATGCTCGGGGCGACGCATGCGGGTCTTGCCGTTTCCAACACATCCACAGCGTTGATCCACGGCCTCAGCCGGCCGGTCGGTGCCTTTTTCCATGTTCCGCACGGCATGTCGAATGCGATGGTGCTGCCGTTGGTCACACAATTTTCGTTGAATTCCGCTCTACCGCAATATGCCGCCGCCGCCCGCGCACTTGGTTGCGCGAGTTCGACGGACAGTGACCAGATAGCAGGCGCAAAGATGGTGGAGGCTTTCATCGGCCTGAACAGGCGGTTGAAGGTGCCGACCCCGCAGGAATTCGGTATCGACAAAACCCGCTATCTCGATCTTTTGCCGGAGATGGTGCGGCAAGGCCTCGCCTCCGGCACACCGGCAAATAACCCACGGGTTCCGACGGCAGCGGAAATGACGCGCCTTTACGAACTGGCCTTTGACGGCCGCATGGAAGGCCCTTGAGCCATAACATCCTGTAAGAATTGTCATTTTTCGCAACTTCAAGCCACAGATTTCCGCCACTTGACACTTACATATTATGGCATACCATAAGACATCATATTTATCGGAGAGAACGCCAATGCCCATCCAGATCCGTAAGACCCTGTTGCAGGTCGAAACAACGTTGATTGAAGGAGGCAAGGCCGCAGCGACACCTTTGAAGCTGTTCACCGCCATCGCGGTCGTGAAAAATCCCTGGGCTGGAAAAGGCTTCGTGGATGACCTCAAACCGGAAATCCACGCCGGGGCGCCGGTGCTGGGCGAACTGCTGACGAAGATGATCCTCGATGCCGTGGGTTCCGGCGAAGCGGTGGAGGCCTATGGCAAGGCGGCCGTTGTCGGGCTGGATGGTGAGATCGAACATGCCTCCGCGCTCATTCACACGCTGCGTTTCGGCAATCACTATCGTCAGGCTGTGGGTGCCAAGTCCTATCTGGCCTTCTGCAATACGCGTGGTCCCGGCAATGCGCCGATCATGATCCCGTTAATGGACAAGAACGATGAAGGCCGCCGTTCGCACTACCTGACTATCCAGACCTCCGTTCCCGATGCTCCGGCTGCCGACGAGATCGTCGTGGCGCTCGGTGCTTCAGTCGGCGGCAGGCCTCATCACCGCATCGGCGACCGCTATCAGGATCTGAAGGATCTCGGTCAGGATGTCGCCAACCCGGCGGGCGTTTGAGGGTGATGCAAATGCAGGAGGCCGCCACCACGTCACGGGTCAATGCTGCAAAGGCAGGTGCTGCTGTGCTCCCTCGCAAGGTGACCGAGGGCGGGGCGGCCTATTTCGAGGCAGGCGCCGGTGAAGACCTGATCCTCATCCACGGCGTGGGAATGCGGCTGGAAGCCTGGAAGCCGCAGATCGAAATCTTTTCAAAGACGCACCGTGTCATCGCGGTAGATATGCCGGGGCATGGCGGCAGTGAACGCCTGCCAGCGGGCAGCTCGCTCAAGGATTTTGTCGGCTGGTTCGGCCGGTTTCTTGACGATATGCGGATCGCGCGTGCCAATGTGGCTGGGCACTCCATGGGTGCGCTGATTTCCGGCGGTGCCGCTGCAACCTTTGGAGATCGAATTGCGCGCGTTGGTTATCTGAACGGCGTCTACCGCCGTGATCCGGCCGCGAAGGCTGCGGTTCTTGCACGCGCGGCTGCCATCCGGACCACTGGCGTGGACAAGGAAGGCCCTTTGTTACGCTGGTTCGGCGACGATCCAAAGAGCCAGCAGGCGCGGGAGTTGACGCGGGGCTGGCTGGAAATGGTCGATCCCGAAGGTTACGCGGTTGCCTATACCGCATTTGCGGACGGCGACGAGACCTATGCGGATCGGTGGCCCTCGGTCATCTGCCCGGCTCTTTTCCTGACGGGTTCGGACGATCCCAATTCGACGCCTTTGATGGCCGAGCAGATGGCGGCGATCACACCGCGCGGTTACGCCCGCGTCGTTGAGGCGCACCGGCATATGGTCAACCTGACCGCACCTGAAACTGTCAATGCAATGATGGCCGAATGGCTGGCTTTAGAGGAGGAGCCGCAATGACTGTTGCAACCCTTGATCCGCGCGCTTTGCGCGATGCATTCGGCGCTTTCGTAACGGGAGTAACGATCGTGACCACCCGGGACGATGCAGGAAAGCCCATCGGTTTTACCGCCAACTCCTTCACCTCGGTTTCGCTCGATCCGCCGTTGCTGCTGATCTGCCTTGCCCGCAGCTCGCGCAATTTCATGACGATGACCGGCACCAAAAACTTCGCGGTCAATATTCTGTCGGAAAGCCAGAAGGACCTCTCCAACACCTTCGCCCGGCCGGTCGAAGACCGTTTCGCCACCGCCAGCTGGTTGGATGCGCCGAAGGGCTCCCCGGTCTTTGCAGACGTCGCGGCCTGGTTCGAATGTTCGATGCAGGAGGTTATCGAGGCCGGCGATCATGTCATTCTGCTCGGCCGTATCGAGGCTTTCGACAATAGCGGCCTGAACGGCCTCGGTTATGCGCGCGGCGGCTATTTCACGCCGATGCTGGCTGCAAAGGCGGTATCGGCAGCGGCAGAGGGCGATATCGTCGTGGGCGCCGTTCTGGAACGGCGCGGCGAGATTTACCTCGTTGGCGACGACGTGCTGTCGCTTCCCGGCTGTGTCGTGGCAAGTGGCGATCCGGTCGCGGCGCTGACATCACGTCTCGAAGACCTGACGGGTCTCTCCGTCAAAACGGGATTTCTCTACTCGGTTTATGAGAACAAGACGGATGGGCGCCAACACGTCGTCTATCACGCGCTTGCCGATGGCGATCAAGCGCCGCGCGAGGGCCGATTTCTGTTGCCCGGCGCGCTGGCTTCGGCAAAATTCGACTCCGGCGCTACGGCGGATATCGTCAATCGTTTCGTGCTGGAAAGCTCGATCGGCAACTTCGGCGTCTATGTCGGTAACGAGACTGCCGGCAAGGTTCATCCCATCTCCATGAAGGGGCCAAAACCATGAAATTCTCCCTCTTCGTTCACATGGAGCGGCTGGACGCCTCCCAGGACCACAAGACACTCTACGAGGAGTTCGTGACACTATGCGAGATCGCCGATCGTGGTGGCATGCATGCCATCTGGACCGGCGAACATCACGGCATGGATTTCACCATAGCGCCCAACCCCTTTGTAACGATCGCCGATCTGGCGCGGCGTACGAAGACGGCACGCCTGGGTACGGGAACGGTGATCGCGCCTTTCTGGCACCCGATCAAGCTTGCCGGAGAAGCGGCGATGGCGGATCTGATCTGTGACGGCCGTCTTGATATCGGCATCGCGCGTGGCGCCTATTCGTTCGAATATGAGCGGCTGCTTCCAGGCCTCGATGCCTGGGGCGCCGGCCAGCGGATGCGCGAGCTTATTCCGGCTGTCAAAGGGGTTTGGGCGGGTGACTACACCCACGACGGCGAATTCTTCAAGTTCCCGGCCACCACATCGGCTCCCAAACCGCTGCAGCAGCCTTTTCCGCCCATCTGGGTGGCGGCGCGTGATCCGAATTCGCATGAATTCGCTGTCGCCAATGATTGCAATGTTCAGGTGACGCCGCTCTGGCAAGGCGATGACGAGGTGGAAACCCTGATGGGCCGCTTCAACGATGCCTGTGCGAAAAATCCGGATAAACAGCGGCCGAAAATCATGCTGCTGCGCCACACCTATGTCGGTTCCGGTGAAGCCGATATTGCCCAGGCGGCCCATGAGATGAGCGTCTATTACAACTACTTCTTTGCATGGTTCAAAAACGAAAAGCCCGTTCATCAGGGGCTGATCGAGCGTATTGCGCCGGAGGAGATTGCCGCAAACGCCATGCTTTCCGGTGATGTCATGCGCAAGAACAACGTTGTCGGCGATGCCGATGAAGTCATTACCCGGCTTAAGGCCTACGAGGCCATGGGCTACGACGAATATTCCTTCTGGATCGATACCGGCATGAGCTTCGAGCGCAAGAAGGCCTCGCTGGAACGCTTCCTTTCCGATGTCATGCCGGCTTTCAAGGAGTAAGATGATGCGCCGTTTCCAGTGTTACATCGACGGGCGCTTCGAGGATGGTGAGGCGAGCTTTTCGAGCCTCGACCCGGCAACCGGTGAACCTTGGGCAGAAATGCCGGAAAGCCGCGAAGCGGATATTAGCCGCGCCGTCGAGGCCGCGCATCGGGCGCTTTATGACGATGCCGCCTGGTCGAAACTGACGGCGACGCAACGCGGCAAGCTGCTCTATCGGCTTGCCGATCTGGTTGCCGAAAATGCAAAGACGCTTGCCGAGCTCGAAACCCGTGACACCGGCAAGATTATCCGCGAGACCTCGGCGCAGATTGCCTATGTCGCGGACTATTATCGCTATTATGCGGGCTTGGCTGACAAGATCGAGGGCGCTTACCTGCCGATCGACAAGCCGGACATGGATGTCTGGCTGCGGCGCGAGCCCGTGGGTGTGGTGGCCGCGATCGTCCCGTGGAACAGCCAGCTTTTTCTGGCAGCCGTTAAAATCGGCCCGGCGCTCGCTGCCGGCTGCACAATCGTCATCAAGGCCTCGGAAGATGGACCGGCGCCGCTTCTGGAGTTCGCCCGGCTGGTGCAGGAGGCTGGTTTTCCTGCCGGCGTCGTCAATATAGTCACTGGTTTCGGTGCGTCCTGCGGCACGGCACTCACCACGCACCCGAAGGTGGCCCATATCGCCTTTACCGGCGGGCCGGAAACGGCGCGTCACATCGTTCGCAACTCGGCCGAAAATCTTGCCTCCACGTCGCTCGAACTCGGCGGCAAATCGCCAATCCTCGTCTTTGCCGACGCCGATCTCGAAAGCGCCGCCAATGCGCAGGTCGCGGGAATTTTCGCGGCGACCGGTCAGAGTTGTGTTGCCGGATCACGGCTGATTGTCGATAGAAGCGTGAAGGATCGCTTTCTCGGGATTTTGAAGGCGAAGGCCGAAGCGATCCGCATCGGCTCGCCGCTGGACATGGCAACGGAAGTGGGGCCGCTCGCGACCGAGCGGCAGCGCAAGCATATTGTCTCTCTGGTCTCTGCTTCCGAAAAAGCCGGTGCGAAGGTGGTGACGGGCGGTGTGGCGGTGGATGGCGCTGGTTATTTCTACCCGCCGACCATTCTCGATTGTGACGGCATTCGTTCGCCGTCCATGGAAAGGGAATTCTTCGGCCCGGTTCTTTCGGTTGTTTCCTTCGAAACCGAGGCGGAAGCGATCGCTTTGGCCAATGACACGGTCTATGGCCTCGCCTCGGGCGTCTTCACGCAGAACCTGACGCGCGCCCATCGGCTGATGAAGGCGATCCGCGCCGGTGTGGTTTGGGTGAACACCTATCGCGCCGTCTCACCGATTGCGCCTTTCGGCGGTTTCGGTCTTTCCGGTGATGGTCGCGAAGGCGGGCTTGCGGCAGCGCTCGATTACACGCGCACGAAGACCATATGGCTTAGAACCTCCGATGACCCGATCCCCGATCCATTCGTGATGCGGTGACGCGATGTTTTACGAGATCCGCAGCTACCGGCTGAAGAACGGCGCCATTCCGGCCTACCTTGGGGTTGTCGAAGAGGAAGGCATCGAAATCCAGAAAAGCCATCTGGGCGAGCTGGTGGGTTACTTCTTTTCCGAGATCGGGCCGATCAATGAAATTGTCCACATCTGGGCCTTTTCCAGCCTGGATGACCGCGAGGAGCGGCGCGCAAAGCTGATGGCCGATCCGCGCTGGTTATCCTTCCTGCCGAAAATCCGCGACCTCATTGAAGTCGCCGAAAACAAGATCATGAAGCCGGCGCCTTTTTCACCGCTGAAGTGAATCTGCCGGCCGCGAAGTGCATGCCAACAACAAGCTCTAAAACGGAGTAAGGGAACATGAGATCGAAACTGGTATTGATGACATGCGCAGCAATTTTCGCCCTGGGCGCATCCGCACAGGCGAATGATCTGGTTTTTTCCAGCTGGGGAGGAACCACGCAGGACGCGCAGAAGGCGGCCTGGGCCGAAAAATTCATGGTGGCGACAGGCATCAACGTGCTTCAGGATGGCCCGACGGACTATGGCAAGCTTAAAGCCATGGTCGAGGCGAACGGCGTGACATGGGATGTGGTCGACGTGGAGGGCGACTACGCCGCGCAGGCCGGGCCTAAGGGCCTGCTGGAGAAGCTTGATTTCGCCGTCATCGACAAAACGAAGCTCGACCCTCGTTTCGTCACTGATTACTCCGTCGGAAGCTTCTATTATTCCTTCGTCATCGGCTGCAATGTCGATGCTGTAGCCGCCTGCCCCAAGAGCTGGGCCGACCTTTTCGATACGGCAAAGTTCCCCGGCAAGCGCACCTTTTACAAGTGGTCCGCACCGGGTGTGATCGAAGCAGCCCTGCTGGCCGATGGGGTTGCCGCCGACAAGCTATACCCGCTTGATCTCGATCGCGCCTTCAAGAAGCTGGACACGATCAAATCCGATATCATCTGGTGGTCTGGCGGTGCGCAATCGCAGCAGTTGATCGCTTCTGCGGAGGCGCCCTTCGGCAGTGTCTGGAACGGCCGCATGACAGCGCTTGAGAAAAGCGGTGTGAAGGTGGAGACCTCCTGGGAGCAGAACATCACGGCAGCGGATTCCCTCGTGGTTCCCAAGGGAACGAAGAACAAGGACGCCGCGATGAAGTTCATCGCTCTTGCGACCTCCGCGCAGGCGCAGGCGGATATGGCGTCTGCCACGGGTTATGCCCCGGTCAATGTCGAATCCGCAAAGCTGATGGATCCGGAAACGGCAAAGTCCCTGCCCGACCAGCAGACAGCGAGCCAGGTCAATGCCGACATGAACTACTGGGCGCAACATCGTGACGAGATCGGTGAGCGCTGGTACGCCTGGCAGGCCAAGTAAGGCAACGGCGCGGGCAGCCAAAAGCGCCCGCGCAAATTTTCACCTCCGGGGAGGTTTGGGCATGGTCTCGCTTACCGATGAAACAGAAAGCCCGAAGACGAAGGTGCGGATGCCCTTCCGGCCCGGCAATTTTGCCGCCACCCTGCCGGCATTCGTTCTGCTTGCCCTGTTCTTCGTCGTGCCGGTTATCATCCTGCTGTCGCGCAGCGTTACCGAGCCTGTTCTGGGCTTTGGCAATTACGCCGCATTGCTGGGCAGCTCCACCTACCTGAAGATTTTCTTCAATACATTCGCGGTCTCGGCGCTGGTCACGCTCGTAACGCTGGTCATCGGTTTTCCTGTCGCGTGGGCGCTTGCCATCATGCCGTCGCGGCTTGCCTCCGTCGTTTTCGCAATTTTGCTTCTGTCCATGTGGACCAACCTTCTGGCACGCACCTATGCCTGGATGGTGCTGTTGCAGCGGACGGGTGTCGTCAACAAGACGCTGATGGGCCTTGGCATCATCGACAAGCCGCTTGCACTGGTCAACAACCTGACCGGCGTCACGATCGGCATGACCTATATCATGCTGCCATTCATCATCATTCCGCTCTATGGCGTCATCCGCAAGATCGATCCGGCCATTCTCCAGGCGGCGGCGCTGTGCGGGGCAACCCGCTTTCAGGCGCTGACCCGCGTTCTCATTCCACTTGCCGCTCCGGGTATGATCTCCGGTGCGCTGATGGTGTTCGTCATGTCGCTTGGCTATTTCGTCACCCCGGCGCTGCTGGGCGGCACGGCGAACATGATGCTGGCCGAGCTTATCGCGCAATTCGTGCAGTCTCTCGTCAACTGGGGCATGGGCGGCGCAGCGGCGCTGGTGCTTCTGGTGGTGACGCTGACGCTTTACGCAATCCAGCTGAAATTCTTCGGCGCGGCCGGGGCAGGGGGTCGCTGACATGCTTTTGAACTACAACAGCCTTGGCGCATGGAAGTGGCTGCTCCTTTTCATCACGGTGCTGACAGCGGCATTCCTTATCCTGCCGATTGTCTTCATCGCCGCTTTGTCCTTCGGCTCGTCGCAATGGCTGATCTTTCCGCCGCCCGGCTGGACGCTGAAATGGTATGCGGATTTCTTTGCCGATCCGAGGTGGCTGGATGCTGCCTGGACAAGCCTGCGTATCGCCGTGATGGTCACAGTCCTGTCGGTGTTGATCGGCCTCGTGGCCTCCTTCGGCCTGGTGCGGGGGCGTTTCATCGGGCGCGAGGGTCTGCGGGCTTTGTTCATGACGCCGATGATCCTGCCTGTCGTGGTGCTGGCGGTGGCGCTTTATGCTTTTTTCCTGAAGCTCGGCCTTGCGGGCACCACCACGGGCTTTGTCATTGCCCATCTTGTCGTGGCGCTGCCTTTCTCCATTCTGGCGTTGACCAGCGCGCTCGAGGGTTTCGATAAATCGATCGAAGACGCTGCAGTGCTATGCGGCGCGAGCCCGCTGCAGGCCAAAATCCGCATCACCTTGCCGGCCATCAGCCATGGCCTGTTCTCAGCCGCGATCTTTTCTTTCCTCACTTCCTGGGATGAGGTGGTGCTGGCGATCTTCATGGCAAGTCCAACGTTGCAGACGCTGCCGGTGAAAATCTGGGCGACGCTGCGGCAGGATCTGACGCCGGTGATCGCCGCTGCATCGACGCTTCTCATCGCGGTGACCATCATTCTCATGCTGCTTGTCGCGGCTGTGCGAAAAGGATTGAAAACATGACCAAACCGCTCCTGCAAATTCGCGGCATCGCCAAGCAATACGGACCGGTCGTCGCCGTTCAGGACGTCAATCTCGAGGTGCAGCCGGGCGAGTTCATGACGTTTCTCGGACCATCCGGTTCGGGCAAGAGCACGACGCTCTACATTCTGGCCGGTTTCGAACAGCCGACGGCGGGCGACATCCTGCTGAACGGCGAAAGCCTGCTCTCCACGCCGTCGCACAAGCGCAATATCGGCATGGTCTTCCAGCGTTACACGCTGTTTCCGCATCTGTCTGTTGGCGAGAATATCGCCTTTCCGCTGAAAGTGCGCCGAAAGAGCAAGGCGGAAATCGATGCGAAGGTGAAGGATATGCTCAGGCTCGTTCGTCTCGAAGGTTTCGAGGACAGAAAGCCTGCGCAGATGTCGGGCGGCCAGCAGCAGCGCGTGGCCTTGGCAAGGGCGCTCGCTTATGATCCGCCGGTTCTTCTGATGGACGAGCCGCTCTCGGCGCTCGACAAGAAGCTCAGGGAAGAGATCCAGTTCGAAATCCGTCGCATCCACCAGCAGACGGAAGTAACGATCCTTTACGTCACCCACGATCAGGAGGAGGCCTTGCGTCTCTCCGACCGGATCGCGGTGTTTTCAAAAGGCGTGATTGACCAGATCGGTACGGGGCCGGAGCTTTACGCTCACCCCACCACCCGCTTCGTGGCCGAATTCATCGGTGACAGCGACTTCATCGCCTGCGATCTCCTCGCCGCCTCGGGCGGCAAGGCGACGGTTTCGCTCGGGCAGAATATCGTCTTTGACCAAATTCCGGTTCATGGCGAAGCTGCGCCGGGAAAAAAGGCGGCGCTGATGCTGCGTCCGGAGCGTTTACAGCTCAGCCGCAACAGGCCGGGCTCTTACGCCGGTTTTCAGGCCACCGTCAGCGATATCACCTTCCTTGGCAACAACGTCCATGTCGTCGCCCATACAGGTTCGGGAGAGACCTTTGCCGTGCGCCTGCCATTTGGCCATGAGGCGATTTCGGGCCTCAACCGTGGTGATCTCGTGCATCTGGCCTTCGATCCCGCGTCGGCGCAGGTTTTCTGTTGAGGGTCGGAAATATGCATCTTAATGATCCCATGCTCGTCGGCGAGCACGGGAGGACATCTCTACCGGCAATGCGCGCCGACCATCAAGAAACTGGGACTGGAACTTTGCGGCAATGCGCCCTTCATCGTCGACGACGCCGATCTCGATGCGGCCGTGGAGGGAGCGCCGATTTTCCCAGAAGTTGGAGCCGCAGAAAAAACCGTTGCATTTCAATGAGCCATCATGCCCCAGGCAAGTGAACCTAGGGCAAAAAGCCCGAATAAGACAAGGATCACTCCGGACAGGCGGGAAACCCAGCGGGCAAAGGTGGTGGGAAGGCGCTGCCGGGCAAATGCAACGCCGCCGCTCAACATGAACCACCACAATAAAGACCCTAGAAAAACGCCCGCGACCACAAAAAAAGCGCTCGTCGCTCCCGATGCGTCAGCAAGGCCGAGACCCGCGAAAATTGCTGCAAAGGACAGAATCGTCATGGGGTTGGTAATCGTCAGGAAAAAGGTCGCGGTGATGGTGCCGAGCAGATCGCGCGCTCCAACCTTGGCCGCTTCTGCCAGAGGTTTGGGCCTCAGGCTTTTCCAGCCGAGCCACAGCATGAAAAGGCCGCCGACGATTTTGAGCGGCGTATCGATTGTCGCGAGGGTCGCCGCGAAAGCGGAAAAGCCGAGTGCTGCGAGGCTGGCATACACGGCATCCGCCAGAGCAGTCCCAAGGCCACCTGCCACTCCCGCCCAGAACCCGCGCTCAAGGGTCCGGTTGATGCAGAGGGCGCCAATGGGGCCGAGCGGGGCTGCGACCGCAAGGCCCAGCACAATGCTTTTCAAAACGAGCATCAGTTCCATCAGTCCACGCTTTCCTTCGGCATAAATGGTCCCGGCACGACAGAAGACAGGGCGATGATCGTTTCGGTACGGGCAAGGAACCCGTTCTGTTTCATTGTCGCCAGAAAGGTTTCGATCTCCGCCAGCGACCCGACGTGAACTTTGACGAGGTAGGACCACTGCCCGGTCACATGGTGACATTCCGCAATAGCGGACTGCGACGCCGCATAGACACGAAACGCGGCCTCGTCCGCATCCGGCGCCAACGCGATCCACACGAAGGCGATCACGGGCAAATCGAATGCGGATGGATCGGCATCAACGGTGATGCGACGGATCGCCCCGCTGGCCGTCAGGCGTCGGATGCGCTCGTTCACGGCCGAAGCGGAAAGCTCCACGACATTTCCGATATCGGCCAGAGAGCGGCGGGCGTCTTCTGCAAGAAGACTGATGATTTTGCGGTCTGTTGAATCCATTTCCGCAGATAATCATGTTTATTGTGATAATGAAAGATATTATGCGGAATTTTTGTGAATCGAGCGCAAGCCTTTAAACCGAGCCAAGAATCCCCTGCAGCTTCGCCGTGCCTGTAATCTTGGCGGAAGCTCATGCTATTTCAGCGATTACGGTCGCACTATCCATGCTTCCGGCAGCGTTTCCTGCAAGGCTTGGCGGATGATCGTGGCGAGATGGGCGCTGATTGGATTTTCGTCTTTTCCGGAGCGAAGAAGGCTGAGCCCCAGCGACGGGAGTTGTGGCAAACCATTGGTGAGTGGATCGAGAACCCGTACGGAAGGCGGCCGGCCGAACGGTGTGCGAAGTGCGATGCCAAGGCCTGCGGCTGTCGCAGCCCACAACCCGCCGAGGCTAGGGCTGACGAATGCAATGCGCCAGGCGATACGCTGTTGATCAAGGTGGTTGCAGGCAATGCTACGTAAAAGGCACGGCGCTTCCAAGACTGCAAGTGGCAGCGGCTCTTTCCCGCCGGTCTGCCAGACAGTTTCTGTTTCCGCCGCGCCCAGCCAGCACAGTGGCATGGATGCAACCGTTTCAGCCGGCGAAGCCGTGTCGTCATTCCAAGCCAAGGCGAGGTCAAGATGGCCGGACTCGACCTTCTCCCGCAATTCGCTATTGCGAGCGATGCGCCCTTCGATCCGAACCCGCGGATGGGCCCGTGCGAAACGGCCCAGCACCTGCGGCAACACGGTTTCTCCGAAATCTTCCTGAATCCCGAGGCGGATCCAGCCTGCGAGTTCCGGCCCGCGAACGGCGCTGATCGCCTCGTCATTCAGGCTCAATATGCGGCGGGCATAGGACAGCAGCACTTCGCCGCTCTCGGTCAGCGCCAGCCCCCGGCCGGATTTGCGCACCAGAGCGGTTTCGGTCTGGTCCTCCAGCTTCTTGAGTTGTGCGCTGACCGCAGAGGTCGAACGCCCCAGTCTGTCTGCGGCCTGCGCGAACGACCCGCTCTCGATGCCAATCACGAAACTGCGGAGCGCGTCCAGATCCAAATGGGTAAGGCGCAAATTAAATGTCCCTAAAATCAGGACGTAATGTCCTGAATAATTTGATTTTCAGGATGATGATGTCGTTTCATAGTGTGGCTGTCAATCCTCTTGAACGGAGCGCATCCATGCCTTTCACCCGAATATCTTTGCTTGCGGGCAAATCCACCGACTATCTCAAGGCGGTTTCCGACAGTCTCGACCGCGCGCTTGTCGACTGCTTTGACGTTCCGGAAAACGACCGCTTCGCTGCAATCCACCAGCACCAACCGGGCGAACTGATCTTCGACCGAACATATCGCGGCGGCCCTCGGTCGGATGATTTCATTTTCTTTCATATCACCACCGGCAAGACGCGATCGCCGGAAACCAAGGCGCGCTTCTATGCGAGGCTCGTCGAAAACCTGGCGGTGTCGCCCGGTGTGAGGCCGGAGGATGTGATGGTCGCCATCGTCAACTCGACGTTTGATGACTGGTCCTTTGCATCAGGCGTTTCAACAGGCACACCAGCGGATGGGAGTGGCCGATGACCGATTTTTTCGAGATGCAACCGGCCTGTCCATCCACCATGAGCGTGCGTCGAGCCGGTGACGGAATAGTTGCGGCACCTGAGGGTATCTCCAGCGGATCCTTCCTCGTCCAGATGCTGTTATCGAGCCGGATCGATGGCGAGATGACGGCAATGCGCGCTTTTGTGCCGCCGGGGGTCGTGACCCATTGGCACAGTCATCCGCGCGGCCAGCTTCTCTTCGTGCTGGATGGCATCGGTCTCGTCCAACGCAAGGGTGACGATCCGTGTGAAGTCCGTGCCGGAGATGCGGTGTGGTTTGCGCCCGGCGAAGCCCATTGGCATGGCGCCGCGCCGTCCTGTCCCTTCAGCTATCTCAGCGTCCAGCCGGTCAGGAGTGGAACTGCCGTCCACTGGATGGAACCTGTCAAAAAAGAGGAGAGCACGTCATGATCGCCATGCAATACAGCTTCACGCTGCCTGCCGGCTACGACATGACGATCATAGACCGGCGCATAAGGGAGAAGGGGCCGCTGCTCGATGGCTTTCCACGCCTGCGTTTCAAGGCCTATCTTTCAGCGAGAAAGCAGGATGCCGGCTTCACCAGTGCTGAAAATCTCTACGCGCCGTTCTATCTCTGGGATGAGCCAGAAGGGATAGACAGCTTCTTGTCCGGTCCAGGTTTTGCGGTTCTGACACGGGACTTCGGCTGGCCGTCGGTGCAGACGTGGCTGGTCTGGCACGCCGACCACGTACCTGATCTTACAGCTTCGCGATATGCCACACGGGAGGCTCGGTCCATAGCGCCCCATTGTGATCTGGCCAAGCTGCGCGATACTGCGACCGCGGACGCGCGTTCAGCAATCAGGGCCGGCGCGCTCGCGGCCATAGCCGCATTCGATCCAACAAAATGGCTGCTGCTACAGTTCAACCTCTGGCCGACAGTGCCGGCCGTTACTGAAACAATGCAAACCTACACTGTTGGCCACGTCTCATTGGGGTCGGTTCTGCATTTAGCGGAATGATATCTCACGCACCGGCGCAAGGGGTATTGCGTCGCTCCAGCTCTCATCTATTGCGGTTGCTTTTCTGCCTCACGTAGCGAAATCAGCCGTTTGGTGGATTCGTCCCACAGAATGAGCTTTACGCAGCCCAAGCTGTCGCGAAGGCTGATGCGACCAAGTTTCGCAAGCTCCGGGTAGTCGTGCAGAATCTCTGGCAACCTGTAAAAAGGTACCTTGCTCGACAAATGGTGGACATGGTGCATGCCGATATTGCCGGTGATCCAACGCAGCGGACCCGGCAGATCGTAATACGAGGCGCCATGCATCGCCGCATGGGGAAAAGTCCATTCCGGAGGCTTGGACCAGTGGGTTTCTTCAAACTGGTGCTGGACATAAAACAGCCAGACACCTGCTGACCCGGCAAGCAGCACTATCGGCAGATGAACCAACAGAAAAGGCACGAGCCCTATCGCCCAGATAAGAAGAATGGCCAATACGGCCACACCGGCATTTGTTGCCATTGTCGAAATCCAGGGCAACGCTCCAGACCGCATCATGCCAAACGGTAGCCTTTGTTTGAATAGAAACAGGAAAGCAGGACCGATGCCGAACATCACCAGCGGATGCCTGTACAAGCGATAACCGAGTTTTCCGCGCGGGGAGAGCGCACGATATTCGGTCACGGTCAGAGTTGTAATGTCGCCAACCCCTCGCTCATCGAGATTGCCGGCTGACGCATGGTGTTCCGCATGCGCGCGGCGCCAATAGTCGTAGGGCGTCAGCGTCAGGATACCGATTGCGCGACCCGTCCAGTCATCCCATCGACGGCGCCCGAAAAAAGAGCCGTGTCCGCAATCGTGTTGCAGTATGAAGAGCCTCAACAGGAATCCGGCTGCGGGGATCACCAGAAGCAGGCCAAGCCAGTAACCAAAATGAATCGATACCGACGCTGCTGCCCAAAGGAATACAAAGGGAACAAGCGTCACGGCAAGTTCGTACAAGCTGCGGCCGGTCCGGGGTTTGCGATAATTCGAAAGTATTTTAAGCAGGGCCTTTTCACTCGCGCCGCCAGGTAATTGGGCTGTTAACGTCGCGGTCATGGTTGATAGCAATCCTTCTGGTCGCCTGCATTTCGAAAAAAGTGTTCACCGCGCTGGCGGTCGTTTTCTGGAATAGCCCGATCTCGAGCCAACACGCGTTGCCGCGGCGGTTCCGCGCTCTGCTCGGCGCGGGCATTCACTGTTTTGTTCATAAATGTTCGAGCTGTAAGCTCGCTCCTGAAATCTGAAACGGTTAATTAAGTCGATCTGCTCGGCGAGGATCTCGCACAACTCTGCGCGGCTGGAACCTGTTCTGTCTAATTGTACCGGCGCTGTTTGCACAGAGGGGCAGGGTGACCTCAAATTGATTGAAGGGTACTAGAATTTAATCGGCACTGGCATTCTCGCGCAGGAGCATAGCTCGACTCGGCAACTAAAATCGCTGAAAAGTTGGAGTGGTGAGCGGTTCTCGGCAGCAGGATGGCAATTACTCGTTCAAATACGAGCAATATGCTCGAGGCAACAAACCCTTACCGCAGCATTGTGGCTGTATCGCGCCCGACATGTAAGGTTTCTTGCGATGTATCAGATCGCAGCATCAGGGGTCATCGAAAGCTAATTTTCTTTGTCAAAGCCGGGTCTGGCAGGAGAGTGCCGCTTATGCCAGCAGCCCGCGCATGATCAGTTCGAGATGAATCTTCAGAACGACCTGCTTGTCCAGACTGCGCCGATCGTCGAAAATCAACCGGAAAACCAATGTTCCGACTATGGGTGACATGACGACCTTGGCCAGTTCGGTGGGGTTGGCTCTAAACCTTTTTTTCGCCACGCCATCTTCGAGGATCGTATTGATCCGCTCGAATACCGGCGCCATCACCACGTCATGGTGCTGGTCGATGAGATCGGGGAATTTTGCTCCTTCCGCAACGATGAAGCGAAACAGTTCCCGCATCTTTCTATTGTCGACAAGGGCGTCGAACAGGAATTCAAGAAGCATCCGAAGCTCCTCGACGGGATCATCCGACGTGCGTGCGTAGGCCTTGAATGCCTCCTGAAAAGGTGCCGAGGCATGCCTGATCATCGCCTCGAAAAGAGCCTCCTTGGTTTCGAAATAGACGTAGACCGTGCCTTTCGTCACTCCCACCCGCTCGGCAATGTCCTCCACCCGCGTGGCCGTAAATCCTCTCTTGGTGAATTCCTCGAATGCGGCGTCGAGAATTTCCAACGGACGTTGTATCTTCTGTTCTGCGCGTGTCAGTTTTGCTTTTGCCATAACCCCGGATCCCTACGTATTCTTTCGGCACTTGCCTTTTTACCCGTCGCAATCGGCGGAAATGACAGGTGGTTTGCCTACAGCACCGGCGTAAAAACCGGAATCGATTTTTACAAGACGTGGTGCGTGGTTCAATATGTCGGCACATCCCCCGATGCGTCCGCGAGGACGCGCCGGGCAAGTCGGAATGATCATTCGGGGAGCCCGGTTTGACGTCCACACGGTTCCCGATCGGCGACACAAGAATTTCATTGACTATTCAGTCAGTCAAATATTATAGGGTGAGGCGAAGATCAAGAGGTCACCATGAAAAGCATTCTTTTAGCAGTGGCGGTCGGCGGCATTTTCGCCCTGTCGTCCTGCAGCAACGAAGAGCCGCCTGCTGAAAAGCCGTTGCGTGTCGTCGATGTGGTTGCGGCAGCGAAAAAGCCCGTCGGCCGTGGCAGCGTCATCACCGGCGAAGTAAGGGCACGGGTTCAGACGGACCTTTCCTTTCGGGTGAGCGGCAAGATCACCGAGCGGCTGGTGGATGTGGGTACCCCGGTAAAGGCCGGGCAATTGCTTGCTCGCATCGACCCGGAAGAGCAAAAGGCGGATATCGACGTTGCGGTGGCCAACCTGCAATCTGCCGAAGCGCAGATGACGCAGGCGCAGCTGGCATTCGATCGCCAGCAAAGTCTTTTCAAGACGCAGGTGACTTCGCGCTCCGCGGTCGACAAGGCGCAGGAAACCCTGCTCACCACACAAGGCGCCGTCAGATCGGCGCAGGCCCAGCTGGATACGGCGCGCGATGCGCTTTCCTACACCGAACTCAGGGCCGATGCGGATGGTGTGATCACCGCGCGCAATGTTGAAGTCGGCCAGGTGGCGCAGGCCGCTCAGCTCGTTTTCACGCTGGCGCATGACGGGCCGCGCGATGCGGTATTTGATGTCTACGAATCCCTGTTCCTCGAGCGCGATATCGACAATCTCGTCAATGTCAGCCTCCTGTCGGATCCCGCCCGCGCTGTCGAGGGACCGGTGCGGGAGATTTCCCCGACGATCGATCCCGACAATGGGACGATCCGGGTCAAGGTTGGCCTGAACGGCGATATGACCATGCCGCTTGGAGCACCGGTATCGGGTCATTTTCGCTTCAAGCAGGTGGAGGCGATTGAGCTTCCCTGGTCGGCAATGGCATCGCAGAACGGCCTTCCCGCCGTCTGGGTGGTCGATGCGCAGTCCTCGGAAATCGCCATGCGCCGGGTTGAGGTCTCCGACTATGAGACGGGTCAATTCGTCGTGGCGGAAGGACTTCTTCCCGGCGATCTCGTCGTGACCAGCGGGACCAAATTTCTCCGCACCGGTGAAAAGGTCGCCTATGGAAAGGGGCAGGCACAATAATGTTCAGGATAAACAGAAGCTTGTTTTTGCTGCTTCCGGCGATTGCGGTCTCGTCCTGCCAGGAAAAGCAGGAAGCGCCCGCTGAGGCGCCGCGCCCGGTGCTCTCCGTTGTCGTAGGGGAGACGCGCGCCGATGCGCTGCGGCTGACCGGCACGGTGGAATCGAGAATTCAGACCGATCTCGGCTTTCGTGTTCTCGGCCGGATCATTGCCCGCAATGTCGATGTGGCCGATCTGGTCAAGAAAGGCGATGTGGTGGCCTCGATCGATCCGCTCGCGCTGGAACTTTCGGTAAAGAGCGCCCAATCCGATCTATCCAACGCCGAAGCGCAACTGGCCAATGCGGTGACGACCGAGCAGCGTCAGCGCGTGCTGGCCGAGGCCCGCAGCGGCACGGAAGCAGCACTTGAAGAGGCCGAGCAGGCCACGCGAACGGCCAATGCCGCCGTCGCCAAAGCCCGTGCAAATCTTGATAAGGCCGAGGAGCAACTGGGCTATACGCAGCTGCACGCGGAATTTGACGGCGTGGTGACTGCGACATCCGGTGAAATTGGCCAGGTCGTCTCTGCCGGACAGACGGTCGTGACCATTGCCCGCCCGGAAGTGCGGGATGTTGTGGTCGATGTTCCGCAATTTGCGGCGCAGCGACTTGATATCGGATCGACCTTCGATATCGCCTTGCAACTGGACCCAAAGATACGCACCACCGGCGTGGTGCGTGAGATTGCCCCAGAAGCCGAAACCGCGACACGCACGCGCCGCACGAAAATCAGCCTTCAGGATGCGCCGCCGACATTCCGGCTCGGCTCGGTCGTCACGGCCTCGGCAGTTGCCGCCTCCGAATCGCAGATCATGCTCCCCTCGTCGGCCCTGCTGAAAACCGAAGACGGTTGGAGTGTCTGGATCGTCAATACCGATACGGCCACGGTCACCTCGCGCCCGGTCAAAATAGAGGGCGAGCCCGCCGAAGGCGGCAGTGTGCGCATCACCGGCGGCGTCAAGCCCGGCGAACGTGTCGCCAGTGCCGGCGTTCACAAGCTTAAGGATGGTCAAGCCATCAGGATCGATCAGGAGGTCCATCAGTGAAGAAATTCAATCTTTCCGACTGGGCGCTCGAGCACCGTTCGCTCGTCTGGTACTTCATGCTGGTCTTCGTTCTTGCCGGTGTTTTCTCCTATCTCAACCTCGGACGCGAGGAAGATCCGAATTTCACCATCAAGACAATGGTGATCAGCGCGCAATGGCCCGGCGCGTCGGCGGAGGAAGTGGCCAGGCAGGTGACCGACAGGATCGAGAAGAAGCTCGAGGAACTCGACAATCTCGACTATCTGCGCAGCCAGACAGTTGCTGGCAAGACGACGATTTTCGTGGAACTCGTGCCGGAAACCAAAGCCAAGAATGTCGAACCCACCTGGGTGCGCGTGCGCAACATGATCGGCGACATCAAGGGCGACTTCCCCTCGGGCGTTGTCGGCCCGTTCTTCAACGACCGTTTCGGCGATGTTTATGGCAATATCTACGCCTTCACCAGCGACGGTCTCAGCCAGCGGCAATTGCGCGATCTGGTGGAGGACGCGCGTGCCAAGGTTCTGACTGTCGATAATATCGGCAAGGTTGATGTCATTGGCGCGCAAGACGAGGCGATCTATCTGGAGTTTTCCACGCGGCAGATCGCAGCGCTGGGCATCGATCAGCAATCGATTATCAAGACGCTGCAAGCCCAAAATGCTGTCACCCAGTCCGGCTTCGTCAATGCCGGGCCGGAACGTGTTGCGCTGCGTGTCAGCGGCCAGTTCACCTCGGAAGACAGCCTTCGCGCCATCAATCTGCGCGTCAACAACCGGTTCTTCCCGCTGACGGAAGTGGCCACGATCCGGCGCGGTTATGTCGATCCGCCGTCTTCGCTGTTCCGCTTTAACGGGCAACCGGCCATCGGTCTTGCCATAGGCATGAAAACCGGTGCGAACCTCGTGCATTTCGGTGAGGAGCTGGATGCACAGATGAAGCGTATCGTGGCGGATTTGCCTGTTGGCGTCGATGTGCACCGCGTGTCCGATCAGCCGGCCGTGGTCGATGAGGCGGTCTCCGGCTTCACTTCGGCGCTGTTCGAGGCGATCGCAATCGTTCTCGTCATCAGCTTCATCAGCCTCGGATTGCGGGCGGGCATGGTGGTTGCGGTCTCCATACCGCTCGTGCTGGCGATCACCTTCGTCTACATGGAATATACCGGCATTTCGCTGCAACGCATCTCTCTCGGCGCGCTTATCATCGCGCTCGGGCTTCTCGTCGACGATGCTATGATTGCTGTCGAGATGATGGTCGCACGCCTCGAGGTCGGCGACGATCTCAGAAAAGCGGCGACCTATGTTTATACTTCGACCGCATTCCCGATGCTGACCGGTACGCTGGTGACGGTTGCCGGCTTCATTCCCGTCGGCCTCAACAACAGCGCGGCGGGTGAGTTCACATTCACCCTGTTCGTGGTGATCGCCGTTTCGCTGATCGTATCGTGGATTGTCGCGGTTGTGTTCACGCCACTGCTTGGCGTGGCGATGTTGCCCAAGACGATGAAATCGCACCATGAGAAGAAGGGCCGTTTTGCCTCTGGCTTTTCCTGGCTTCTAGCCCGGGCGCTGCGCTTTCGCTGGGTTACGATTATCCTCACGGTTGCGTTGTTTGCCCTTTCCGTTGGCGGCATGAGCCTCGTGCAGCAGCAGTTCTTCCCGGCCTCCGACCGTGTGGAACTGATCGTGGACTGGAACCTGCCACAGAACAGCTCGATTGCCGAAACCAACCGGCAGATGGCACAGTTCGAGCAGGAAGCGCTGGCGAAAAACCCCGACATCGACCATTGGACGACCTATGTCGGTGAAGGCGCACCACGTTTCATCCTCTCCTTTGACGTGCAAACGCCTGATGTCACCTTCGGCCAGACGATCATCGTCACCAAGGGGCTTGATGTGCGCGACAAGGTGCGCGCTGAGTTGCAGGACTATCTGAACCGGACGTTTACCGGCACCGACGCCTTCGTGAAATTGCTCGACATCGGCCCTCCGGTCGGAAAGCCGGTGCAATATCGCTTGAGCGGCCCGGATATCCAGCATGTCCGCGAACTCGGCCAGCAGCTGGCGGGCATCGTCGGCGAGCATCGGCTGCTGTCCAACATGGTCATGGACTGGAATGAGCCGACGCGGGTGGTCAAGGTCGACGTTTTGCAGGACAAGGCCCGCCAGCTCGGTGTCTCTTCGGAAGACATCGCCAATGCCATGAACAGCATTGTCGAGGGTTCCACCGTGACGCAGGTCAGGGATGATATCTACCTCGTCAATGTGGTGGCGCGTGCGCAGCTGGCGGAGCGCGGCTCCATCGAAACATTGCAGAACCTGCAATTGCCAGCCACGAACGGCAAGGCCGTGCCGCTGTCGGCAATCGCCAATTTCCGCTACGAGCTGGAACAGCCGACCATCTGGCGTCGCGACAGAATTCCGACAGTCACGGTCAAGGCTGCCATCATCGGCCCGACGCAGCCGGCGACGATCGTGGAGCAGTTGAAGCCGAAACTCGAGGCTTTCGAAAAGTCGCTCCCCGTGGGGTACAAGGTGGAAATAGGTGGCTCGGTGGAATCCAGCGCGGATTCGCAGGCGCCAATCGTAGCCGTGGTGCCTCTGATGCTGTTTGCGATGGCAACGATCCTTATGGTTCAGTTGCAGAGCTTCAGCCGGCTGTTTCTTGTCTTTGCCGTTGCCCCGACGGCGCTGATCGGCGTGGTGGCAGCGCTGCTGCTCTCCAACGCGCCGATGGGTTTCGTCGCCATTCTCGGCATATTGGCACTGATCGGTATTCTGATTCGAAACTCGGTCATTCTCGTCGTTCAGATCGAACATCTCAGAAGCGAGGGGGTCTCTGCCTGGCACGCCGTCATCGAGGCGACCGAGCATCGCATGCGACCGATCATGCTGACGGCTGCGGCGGCAACACTTGCCCTCATCCCCATATCTCGGGAGATATTCTGGGGTCCGATGGCCTATGCCATGATGGGCGGGATCGTGGTTGGCACGGCGCTCACGCTGCTATTCCTTCCGGCACTATATGTCGCGTGGTTCCGCATTCCGCGCGAAGATGACAAACAGGAAGTTCAGGAAATCAAGACGTAATTTCCTGCGAGACAGCCACACCCTCGTGATCGCGAGGGTGTGGCGCCGGCAAAGCCACTGTCCCGCTTAAATTCTGCAAATGTGCCCGCCATCGTTGTTCCTTCGGCGCAGATAGTGTTAGGAAGATCGGCTTAGCTGCGGGAGCGGCGCTGTCCTTCAATAGATAAGCGTTTGCTTCTGCGTCGTTGACAGACCAAGGGTGCCGGAGGGTTCAAGGATGGGCGGGTTGTCGGATTGGCTTGCGGACGCAAAGCCGATCAATCGCAAGAATGCCGCAGAAGTGGTGTTCGAAGATATCCGTTCGGCCATCACCTCTGGTCAGCTCGTGGTCGGAACCCGGCTGCCCTCCGAAGCCCATCTGGCGGAAAGATATGGTGTCAGCCGGCCGATCGTGCGCGAGGCGTTGCGATCTCTCCAGACTCTGGGGTTGACGCAGACGCGCACGGGTAGCGGCACCTATGTGATGACCGCCATACCGCCTGCTGAATTGAGTTACGGAGCATATTCCGCCCGTGATCTGATCGAGGCACGCCCCTTCATTGAGGTGCCGGCGGCCGGTTGGGCGGCGCTGCGGCGCACGGATGCCCAACTAGAGACTCTGCTCGAACTCTGCGACAGGATGGAGGCTGAGGAAAGGCCGCATCCGTGGGTGCTGCTGGACGGGCAGTTTCATTGCGCCATTGCGGAAGCCTCGTCCAATGCACTGTTTGCCAAGGTTGTGGCCGATGCGCGCGAGGCTCTTTCCCAACAGTCCGAGATGGTCAACCTGATGGCTGGCCGGCGCGTTGCATCGAATTTGGAGCACCGCCGGATCGTCGAGGCGATCCGGCGGGGTTCAGCCCCCGATGCGCGAGAAGCGATGGAGCTTCACCTGGGTCAGGTGAAGCAGGTGGTAACGACCATTATTGGAGAAGATCGGGTTCCACACCCGTAAGCGCGGGTAGGTTGGCGAGGTGGCGGGGGCTCAGTGCCTGCTGAAGTTGCGCCTCCGTCAGATAGCCGCGCTCCAGCACCACCTGCGGCACGGTGCGGCCGCTGGCCAGCGCCTCCTTTGCGACGTCAGTTGCTGCATAGTATCCGATCAGCGGGTTAAGCGCGGTTGCGAGACCGATCGATTCCTCCACACGCTGTGCCATGATGGCGGGATTGGCGACGATGCCATCGACACAACGTGCCGCCAAAGTCCGGCAAGCGGCGCTTAGCTGGCTGATGCTCTGGGAAAGGGCACGCACCATGATCGGCTCGAAGGCGTTCAGCTGAAGCTGCCCGGCTTCGGCGGCCATTGTGATGGTGATGTCGTTGCCGATTACCGCATAAGCCACCTGATTGACCATTTCGGGAATGACCGGATTGATCTTGCCCGGCATGATGCTGGACCCTGCCTGAACGGAGGGCAGGGTGATTTCGCCGATGCCGGCGCGTGGGCCGGAAGAGAGCAGGCGAAGGTCGTTGCAGGTTTTCGACAGTTTGACGGCGACACGTTTCAACACGCCGGACAGATGCACAAATGCGCCGGGGTCCTGCGTCGCTTCGATCAAGTCGGCGGCCGTCACCAGCGGGCGTCCGGTCAACCGCGCCAGATGCTGGCAGGCAAGCGCCGCATAACCGCGCGGTGCATTGAGCCCGGTGCCGATGGCGGTGGCGCCGAGATTGATCTCGTGCAGCAGGGCTGCGGATTCGATGAGGCGGGCCTGATCCTCACCCAGCATCACCACGAAAGTGCGGAACTCCTGACCGAGCGTCATCGGCACGGCATCCTGCAATTGCGTCCGTCCCAGCTTGATGAAGCCGGAAAACTCCTGTGCCTTGCGATCGAACGCGTCTTTCAACACACCCATCGAAGCCGCGAGATCGTCGATCGCTTCGATCATTCCTACATTGACCGCCGTCGGATAAGCATCGTTGGTTGACTGGCTGAGATTGACGTGGTCGTTTGGGTGAAGGTGGGCATAATCGCCTTTCGCGTGGCCGAGCAGTTCAAGTGCCCGGTTGGCGATGACCTCGTTGGCGTTCATGTTGGTGGAAGTGCCAGCACCGCCCTGAATTTCATCCACGACGAACTGCTCGTGAAGCGCACCCTCACGAATTTCGCGGCAGGCTCTGACGATTGCTTCCATTCGCTCCCGGTCAAGCAAGCCAAGCTCGTGATTGGCGAGGGCGGCGGCCTCCTTCACATAGGCCAGTCCCCTGACGAGATAGGGGTTGTGGCCGATCGTTACGCCGGTGATCTGAAAGTTCTCCACCGCGCGCGCCGTGTGCACGCCCCAATAAACATCTGCCGGAATTTCCTTCGTTCCGAGCAAATCATGCTCCATGCGCGTCACGCCCACTTTTTCCTCCAATAGCTCAAAGCGTTACCTAAATCTGTAAAGCTGTCTTACAGATTTTTCGACCTTAATCCTTCGCCGTACGAAGGTCAATAATGCTTCGATCCCCTTGACGAACGGCATTCTCTGCAATTATGAGGGCAAAAATCTGTCATGCAGCTTTACAGCGATGCATGAGCTTGCTGGTGCTGTATCCAGCACCGAGCATGCCAGTTCCAATTTTGATTTCCGGCGTATCGCCGACTGCAAAGCAAATTCATTGGGAGGAGAAATATCAATGAAATCTGTAAAAACGGCACCTGCCGAACGCGAGGTCTTCACGGAAGAAGACCTCGGATACCACAAGGCACTCAAACCGCGTCAGATCCAGATGATCGCGATTGGTGGCGCAATTGGCACCGGGCTGTTCCTGGGCGCCGGTGGACGGCTGGCGCAGGCCGGTCCGGCGCTGGTGTTCGTTTATGCGCTTTGCGGCTTCTTTGCGTTTCTGGTGCTGCGTGCACTTGGCGAACTAATCATGCATCGCCCGAGTTCCGGCTCGTTCGTGTCCTATGCCCGCGAGTTCTATGGCGAGAAGATGGCTTTCTTTGCCGGCTGGATGTATTGGTTGAACTGGGCAATGACCTCGGTGGCCGATGTGACCGCCGTTGCGCTCTATATGAACTTCTTCAAGCACTACGTCCCCTGGCTGGCGGGCATCGACCAATGGGTGTTTGCACTTACGGCACTTCTGGTCGTGCTGGCGATGAACATGCTGTCGGTGAAGGTTTTTGGCGAGCTTGAGTTCTGGTTCAGCCTGATCAAGGTGCTGGCGCTTGCGATCTTCCTCGTCGTTGGCGTCTATTTCGTCATCTTTGGCACGCCCATTGAAGGGCATGTGACAGGCTTCAGCATTATCACCGACAATGGCGGCTTCTTCCCGAACGGCATTCTTCCCGCCTTCGTCATCATTCAGGGGGTAGTGTTCGCGTACGCCTCGATCGAACTGATCGGCACGGCGGCAGGGGAAACCGAAGACCCGCGCAAGGTCATGCCCCGTGCCATCCGTGCCGTGGTGCTGCGCCTCGTGGTGTTTTATGTCGGCTCGGTATTGCTGTTCACGCTGCTTCTGCCTTATACCGCCTATAAGGCTGGCGAGAGCCCCTTCGTTACCTTCTTCGGTTCCATCGGTGTTCAGGGTGCGGATGTGATCATGAACCTTGTGGTGCTAACCGCCGTGTTGTCTTCGCTCAATGCCGGGCTTTATTCTACCGGCCGTATTCTTCATTCGATGGCGGTCTCCGGATCGGCGCCGGCAGCGCTGGCAAAGATGAACAAGGCCGGCGTGCCCTATGGCGGTATTGCGGTGACCGCCGCCGTCACCGTTCTCGGTGTGGCGCTGAACGCCGTCGTGCCAGCTGCGGCCTTCGAAATTGCACTCAACCTGTCGGCGCTCGGCATCATCTGCGCATGGGCCGTCATCGTGCTCTGCCAGCTCAAACTCTGGCAGCTTTCCAGGCGCGGCGAACTGGCTCGCCCGGATTTCCGCATGTTCGGTGCGCCTTACACTGGCATTCTCACACTCGTCTTCCTGTTCGGCGTGCTGGTGCTGATGGCTTTTGATTACCCTGTCGGCTCGTGGACCATCGCTTCGCTGCTGGTCATCATCCCGGCGCTGGTCATCGGCTGGTATATGCTGCGCGACCGTATCCACCGTCTGGCCGGCGAACGTGCAGGCGTGGGAGCATCGCATTGAGCGGGCATGGTGAAGCTCCACTGGTGGCGGTCATCGCCACCGGTGGTACCATCGCCAGCAGGCGCGGCGCCGATGGCGCCAGCACACCAAGCCTTTCGGGTGAAGACTTGCTTGCACTGGTTCCGCAAATCAACGCGAGGCTGAAGCCGGTCGATCTGATGGCGAAGGATTCCTCCAGCCTGACATTGGCCGACATGCAGCGCATCAGCGATGCGGTAGGCGTGGAGCTCAATGATCCCGCTGTCACCGGTGTCGTCGTTCTGCATGGAACCGATGCGATGGAAGAATCCTCGCTGCTCGTGCATTTGCAGCATGCTATCACCAAGCCGGTTGTCTTCACCGGCGCACAGTTTACGGCCGACCATCCGAATGCGGACGGGCCGTCCAATCTGGCCGCGGCCATAGAAACGGCGCTTGATCAGACGAATGCCGAACGCGGCGTGCTTTTATCCTTCGGCGGCAGATGTCTGCCGGCATGGGGGCTGTACAAGCTGAGCGCGGATGCGGCGGATGCGTTCCGCTCTGCGCGGCCGGCGGCCCATACCGCAGCGCTGGAGCTTGCTGTGCCCCTCGCCGATCTGCGGGTTGATATCGTTGCCATCTATCCCGGTTGTGATGCCGCCCATATCGAGGCGAGCCTGCAGGCCGGTGCGGATGGGATCGTGCTTGCCGCACTTGGCTCCGGCAACGCCAATCCGGGCATCGCTGTGGCGGTGAAGCGCTGTGCCGAGCGAGGCGTTCCCGTTGTCGTCTCCAGCAGGGTCCCGGAAGGACTGCTGGTGGCGAGTTACGGCGGTGGCGGCGGCGGTCACGATCTGGTCGCAGCCGGCGCCATCCATTCGTCAACGCTGCGCCCCGGACAGGCGCGTATACTGCTTGCGGCGTTGATTGCCGCCAACAGCCCGGCGGAAAAGATCGTTTCCGCGTTCAAAGACGGCTCGCTCTCTTAAGCAGCGGCTGCAATGCCCGCATGGCGAGCATCGAAATTCCTATGGGATTCCTATTTTATTCCATCTGCGGCCGTCTCGAACCTTTATGCGGTTCGGGTGCATTCTTCTGTGCGGGAAGGGATGGTGTTTCTTCCCAGCCAGAAAGAATGAAAAGCGACGTCCCACATGACGGCGCTTTTCTTCCTGTCCGGCTCCTCGGTTAAAAAAGGAGTCCCATCGATGATGGACGTTATTCTGATCGGCGCAGCCACGGTGTTTTTCGCGCTCTGCTTTGCCTATACGCGCGCCTGCGACCGGCTTTAGGCGGAGGTCGAGATGTTATTCGACTATGTTTTGAGCGGTGCCGTCACCGTCTTTATCGCCGCCTACCTCACCTATGCTCTCATTCGCCCCGAACGCTTCTGATCGGGAAGCGGCGGCTATTGAAAGTTCAATACCATGACCCTCAATGGATGGTTTCAGATCCTGCTTTTCTGCGGGATCGTTGTCGCGCTGGTGAAGCCTCTCGGCTTCTATATGGCGCGAGTCTTCAATGGCGAACGCACCCTGCTTTCGCCGGTTCTCGCACCCGTCGAGCGCGGCCTTTATGCCCTTGCCGGGACAAGCGAGCGCGAAGAACAGCACTGGACGACCTATGCGTTTTCCATGCTCCTCTTCAACCTCTTCGGTTTTGCCCTGCTTTACGCCCTGATGCGCTTTCAGGGTATGTTGCCATATAATCCGGAAGGAATGGCAGCAGTCGGGCCGGAACTGTCTTTCAACACGGCAGTCAGCTTCGTCACCAACACCAACTGGCAGAATTATGGTGGCGAAAGCACTATGTCCTATCTGACCCAGATGGCTGGTTTCACCGTGCAGAACTTTGTTTCTGCCGCGACGGGCATGGCGATTGCAATCGGGCTAATCCGCGCCTTCGCGCGCGCTTCCGGCAAGGCCATCGGCAATTTCTGGGTGGATATGGTGCGCTCGACGCTCTACATCCTGCTGCCTGCCTGTATCGTGCTTACCCTGGTTTACGTATGGCTCGGCGTGCCGCAGACGCTTGGCGCTTATGTCGGCGCCCAGACGCTTGAAGGCGCGCGGCAGACGATCGCAGTCGGCCCGGTAGCGTCGCAGCTGGCGATCAAGATGCTCGGCACCAATGGCGGCGGTTTCTTCAATGCCAATTCCGCGCATCCGTTCGAAAACCCTGATGCCATCTCCAACATGATCCAGATGGTGTCGATCTTCGCGATCGGTGCTGCCTTCACCAACGTCTTCGGCCGTATGGTCGGCAACACCCGTCAAGGCTGGGCAATCCTTGCTGCCATGGGTGTTCTGTTCATCGCCGGTGTTGCAGTGACCTATTGGGCGGAAGCAGCCGGAAATCCGCTGATGCACAGCTTCGGCCTTGCCGGAAGCAACATGGAAGGCAAGGAAGCTCGCTTCGGCGTGGCACTCTCGTCGCTCTTTGCGGTCATCACCACCGCTGCTTCCTGCGGTGCGGTCAACGCCATGCATGGCAGCTTCACGGCGCTCGGTGGTCTCATTCCGCTCATCAACATGCAACTGGGTGAGGTAATCGTCGGCGGCGTAGGCGCGGGTTTCTATGGCATTCTTCTCTTCATCATCATCGCCATTTTCGTGGCGGGGCTGATGGTCGGGCGCACGCCGGAGTATCTCGGCAAGAAGATAGAGGCCAAGGAGATGAAGATGGCGGTTCTGGCCATTCTCTGCCTGCCACTCGCCATGCTGGTTTTCACAGCCACAGCCACCATCCTGCCCTCGGCGGTCGCGTCGGTCGGCACAGCCGGACCGCACGGGTTCTCCGAGATTCTTTATGCCTATACCTCGGCTGCTGCCAACAACGGCTCTGCCTTCGGCGGCCTTACGGGCAACACGACCTGGTACAACATCACGCTTGGTTTTGGCATGTTGATGGGACGTTTTCTGGTGATCATCCCGGCGTTGGCGATTGCCGGCTCGCTGGTTACCAAAAAGACCGTTCCGGCATCAGCCGGCACCTTCCCCACGGACGGCCCGCTCTTCGTCGGTCTGCTCGTCGGCACGATCGTGGTCGTCGGGGGCCTCACCTTCCTGCCGGCCCTGGCGCTTGGTCCGGTCGTGGAACATCTGGTCATGGCCGCCGGCCAGGTATTTTGAGGTGGTGCCATGACGAAGGATACTCCCCGATTTAACCGCACCCTTCCTGTCCGCACTGGCGCTCCTGTTCGCGGGAGCGCCGGCCCGGGCGGCTGGTGCGCATCCAATCTCATTCTTGCAATGATGGCGGCTCTGTTCGCCGCCGTCTGCGCTCTCGAAGTTCTCACGGGCTGATCGACCCTCATCGGTCGCCCTGTTTTCAAACGCTGGAGTCTCTTCATGAGCCAGTCCAAACAAGCGAGCATCCTTGATTCTCGCATTCTCGTTCCGGCAATTGCCGACGCATTCAAAAAGCTCAATCCGCGCACGCTTGCGCGCAATCCGGTCATGTTCGTCGTGGCAACGGTATCGGTGCTGACTACCGTGCTGTTCGTTCGCGATCTCATCATCGGCAATGCAAATCTCGGCTTTTCCTTCCAGATCAATCTCTGGCTTTGGTTCACCGTTCTCTTTGCCAATTTCGCCGAGGCCGTAGCCGAAGGGCGCGGCAAGGCGCAGGCGGATTCGCTGCGGAAAACCCGCACGGAAACCCAGGCGAAACTTCTGACCGGTGATGATCGTAGCCAATACACGATGGTAGCTGGCGCTGGCCTCAAGGTGAACGATGTCGTTCTCGTCGAGGCTGGCGACATCATTCCGTCCGACGGTGAAGTCATCGAAGGTGTTGCCTCAGTCAATGAAGCGGCAATAACGGGCGAATCCGCCCCTGTTATCCGCGAATCCGGCGGCGACCGCTCGGCCGTCACCGGTGGTACGCAGGTGCTGTCGGACTGGATAAGGGTTCGCATCACTGCTGCTGCCGGCTCCACCTTCCTCGACCGGATGATTTCGCTCGTCGAAGGCGCCGAGCGCCAGAAGACGCCGAACGAAATCGCGCTCAACATTCTGCTTGCGGGCATGACGCTGATCTTCGTTCTGGCCACCGCGACCATTCCGAGCTTTGCTGCCTATGCCGGTGGCTCCATCCCGATCATCGTGCTGGTGGCGCTGTTCGTGACGCTCATCCCGACGACCATCGGCGCTCTCTTGTCGGCGATCGGCATTGCCGGCATGGACAGGCTGGTGCGTTTCAACGTGCTTGCCATGTCCGGCCGTGCGGTGGAAGCCGCCGGCGACGTCGACACGCTGCTGCTCGACAAGACCGGCACGATAACGCTCGGCAACCGCCAGGCAACCGAATTCCGCCCCGTCACCGGTGTTTCCGAACAGGAACTGGCCGATGCGGCGCAGCTTGCATCGCTTGCCGACGAAACGCCGGAAGGCCGTTCCATCGTCGTTCTCGCCAAGGAAAAATACGGCATCCGTGCCCGCGACATGCAGAAACTGCACGCCACTTTCGTGCCCTTCACCGCCCAGACCCGCATGAGCGGTGTGGATTTCGAAGGCTCTTCCATTCGCAAGGGGGCTGTCGATGCCGTTCTTTCCTATGTCGATGGCGGTGTTACGCAGCAAGGCAACACGGCGCTTGCCGTTAAAACCGAAACGGATGTAACGCGCGACATCCGCACGATCGCGGAAGAGATAGCCAAGACAGGCGGCACACCGCTTGCCGTCGTGCGCGACGGAAAGCTGCTCGGCGTCGTGCAGCTGAAGGATATCGTCAAGGGCGGCATTCGCGAGCGTTTCGCCGAACTTCGCCGCATGGGCATCCGCACGGTGATGATCACCGGCGACAATCCCATGACGGCCGCTGCCATCGCGGCGGAAGCAGGGGTGGACGATTTCCTCGCCCAGGCGACTCCGGAAAACAAGCTGGAGCTTATCCGGGAGGAACAGGCCAAGGGCAAGCTCGTCGCCATGTGCGGTGACGGCACGAACGATGCGCCCGCACTGGCGCAGGCCGATGTGGGTGTCGCCATGAACACCGGCACGGTCGCAGCGCGCGAGGCTGGCAACATGGTCGATCTCGACAGCGATCCGACCAAGCTCATCGAAATCGTCGAAATCGGCAAGCAATTGCTGATGACGCGCGGCGCGCTCACCACATTCTCCATCGCCAACGACATCGCCAAATATTTCGCCATCATCCCGGCAATGTTCCTGGCCTTCTATCCGCAGCTTGGCGTGCTGAATGTAATGGGTCTTTCGACACCGCAAAGTGCGATCTTGTCTGCCATCATCTTCAACGCGCTCATCATCATCGCGCTCATCCCGCTCTCGCTGAAGGGCGTCAAATACCGCCCGATCGGTGCCGGGGCGCTGCTGTCGCGCAATCTCGTCATCTATGGTCTGGGCGGCATCATCGTGCCCTTCATCGGCATCAAGGCCATTGACCTCGCCATTACGGCGCTTGGTCTCGCCTGAGGAGTATGGAAATGTTGAAACAGCTACGTCCCGCACTGGTGCTGATCCTTGCCACCACCGCAATCACCGGCCTTGCCTATCCTCTTGGAATGACGGGCCTCGCACAGGCTATCTTTCCCTTCCAGGCAAATGGCAGTCTGATCGAGAAGAATGGGACTGTTGTCGGGTCGCAATTGATAGGGCAGGCCTTCACCGGCGAGAAATATTTCCACGGCAGGCCGTCGGCTGCCGGCGACGGCTACAATGCCGCGTCGTCTTCCGGCTCCAACCTGGGACCGACGAGCGCAAAGCTTATCGACCGGGTGAAGCAGGACTACGAGGCTGCTAAAGCCGAAAATTCGGCAGCCGAGGTTCCCATTGATCTGGTGACGGCATCGGGCAGCGGTCTCGACCCGCATGTGTCGCCTGAGGCCGCCTATTTTCAGGTCTCGCGTGTCGCCAAGGCAAGGGGCATGAACGAAGCGTCACTGCGCGCCGTCGTCGACGCCCATGTGGAGGCGCCTGAATTGGGCTTCATGGGCGAGCCCGTTGTAAATGTGCTGGCTCTCAACATGGCTCTTGACGCAGCCGGCTCATGAACTGAAATGGCTATGGCTTCTTTGGAAGCCATAGCTTATCCACTGGTGGGTTAAATGCCTGACGATAATCGTGATATGCCGAGCAGACCATCGCCGGATGCGCTGCTTGAAAACGCCCGGCGCGAGGCGCGAGGGCGGCTGAAGATTTTTCTGGGCGCAGCTCCCGGTGTCGGCAAGACCTATGAAATGCTGATGTCCGGCCGGGCAAAACTCGCAGATGGTGTCGATACCATTATCGGTGTCGTGGAAACGCACGGCCGCAAGGAAACCGAAACACTTGTGCAGGGTTTCGAGATCATTGCGCGCCGGAACATTGATTATCGCGGCCAGTCGCTGAACGAGATGGATCTCGACGCCATTCTCGCCCGTCGACCGGCGCTGGTTCTGGTCGATGAGCTGGCCCACACCAATGCGGCTGGCAGCCGGCATCCCAAGCGCTATATGGATGTTCAGGAAATTCTCGCGCAGGGCATCGATGTCTATACGACATTGAACATTCAGCATGTGGAAAGCCTGAACGATGTGGTGGCGCAGATCACCCGTATCCGCGTGCGCGAAACGGTGCCGGACAGCATCATTGACCGGGCTGACGATGTTGAGATCATCGATATCACCCCCGACGATCTGATCAAGCGCCTGCAGGACGGCAAGGTCTATATGCCCCGCACCGCGCGGCGCGCCATCGAGAACTATTTTTCGCGCGGCAATCTGACGGCCCTGCGCGAGCTTGCGCTACGGCGCACAGCGCAGCGGGTGGACGAGCAATTGCTCAACCACATGCAGTCGCACGCCATCTCCGGGCCGTGGGCTGCGGGAGACCGTGTTCTAGTCTGTCTGGACCACGGCGGCAACGGCCCCGGTCTGGTGCGTTATGCCCGAAGGCAGGCCGATCGCCTGCGCGCGCCGTGGACGGCACTGCATCTGGACACGCCTCGCTCTCAGCAATTGTCGGAGGCAGAGAAGGATCGGCTGGCCGGCACCATGCGGCTCGCGCAGCAGTTGGGCGGCGAGACAGTAACCCTGCCGGCGCTCGACCTGACGCATGAAATCATATCCTATGCCAACGCCAATAACTTCACCCACATCATCATCGGCCGTCCCAGAAGGTCGTGGTGGCAGAGAATTCTGCAGCGTTCGCTGACGCATGATTTGATAGACCATGCCGGCGATATCAGCGTGCATGTCATTTCCGGCGACAAAAACGCGGAGAAGCCGGTCCAGACCGTGAAGCCGGCAACGGCTCAATCGCGGTTTTCGATACTGCCCTATCTCAACAGCACCCTGTTTGTCGGACTGGCAATCGTGGCCGGCATCGTGCTTGACCAAGCCCTTGATGTTCAAAATCTGGCGCTGGTGTTCCTGATGGCGGTTTTTGCGGCAGCCGTGCGCGGAGGGCTGGGGCCTGGCCTTTATGCTTCCCTGCTTGGTGCCTTTGCGTTCAATTTTTTCTTTCTTGAACCGCGTTATACCCTGACTGTCCGCGATCCCGAAAGCGTCGTGGCGCTGCTGTTCTATCTCGGTGTGGCGCTTGTCGCCTCAAATCTGACTGCGGCGGTGCAGCGGCAGGCCGCAGCTGCACGGATGCGTGCGCGAACCACGGAAGATTTGTACCTTTTTTCCAAAAAACTCGCGGTTACCGGCACGCTGGATGACGTATTGTGGGCAACCGCGTTCCAGATGGCGTCGATGCTGAAAGTCAGGGTCGTCCTGCTTCTGCCCGAAAACAATTCGATCACCGTCAAGGCGGGCTATCCGCCTGATGACACGCTCGTGGATGCGGACATTGCGGCCGCACACTGGGCCTGGGAACACAACAAGGCTGCAGGCCGGGGCGCCGATACGCTCCCGGGTGCCAAACGCCTTTATCTGCCGCTGCGCACCGGCAGCGGCGCCGTCGGGGTGGTGGGGCTGGACGACGACCGGCTTGGCCCGCTTTTCACACCTGAGCAGCAGCGGCTTTTCGATGCGCTGGCGGATCAGGCGGCACTTGCCATCGAGCGCATCCAGCTGGTTTCGGATGTCGATCGGGCAAGGCTTGCGGCGGAAACCGACCGGCTGCGCACCGCGCTTTTGACCTCCATCTCCCACGACCTGAAAACGCCGCTCGCCGCCATTCTGGGTTCCGCCGGAACGCTGAAGGATTTCGCCGACGACATTCCGCTCGAGGCGCGCACCGAACTGCTTCTAACCATCGTCGAGGAATCCGAACGGCTGAACCGCTTCATTTCCAACCTACTCGATATGACGAGGATCGGTTCGGGCGCGATGGAGCCGAATTACGGATTGTATTTTGTTGGCGATATGGTCGGAACAGCGCTTTCACGCGCGGCGAAAATCGTTGTCAGGCACGAGATCGTTCTGGACATTCCCTCCGATCTGCCGATGCTGAAGGTCGATCCGGTGCTTTTTGAGCAGGTTCTGTTCAATCTGATCGACAATGCCGCCAAATACGCGCCCGAACAAACCGTAATCCAGATTCGCGGGTGGCGGCAGGGCAGGCATGTCTTCCTGTGCGTTGCCGACGAGGGGCCGGGTATTCCCCCTGATGATACCGAGCGGGTGTTCGACAGTTTCTACCGTGTGCGCAAGGCGGACCATGTGCAGGCCGGGACCGGCCTCGGGTTATCCATCTGCAAGGGGTTTATCGAGGCCATGGGTGGATCTATCCACGCTGAAAACAGATCAGGTCGCACGGGCGCGCAATTTACCATAAGCCTGCCCGTTCCCGCCGAAGTGCCGGTGCTGAACCATGACTAGGGCTGAAGGAGATCGGCAATGACCAATTCCGCCGTTCGCATTCTGATCGTCGACGATGAACCGCCGATCCGCAAACTTTTGCGGGTCGGTCTCTCGACGCAGGACTATGCGGTCAGCGAGGCGATGAATGCCCGCGTCGCGATGGAGTTGATGAACGAGGACAAGCCCGATCTCGTGGTCCTTGATCTCGGTCTTCCGGATATGTCGGGACACGAGCTTCTGGAGAAATGGCGGGGCGAGGGGCTTTCCCTACCCGTCATCATTCTTTCCAGCCGCACTGACGAGGCGGGTATCGTCAAGGCACTGGAGCTGGGTGCCGACGATTACATCACCAAGCCTTTCGGCATGAACGAGCTTGTTGCCCGCATTCGTGTCGCCCTGCGCCATCGCCTTCAGAGCCAGGGTGAGAGACCGGTGTTTCATACCGGCGATCTTTCGGTCGATCTCGTCAGACGCATCGTCAAGGTGGAGGACCGGGAGGTGAAACTCTCGCCCAAGGAATATGATATTCTGCGGGTTCTGGTCCAGCATGCGGGCAAGGTGCTGACGCACCGTTTCCTGCTGGAGCATGTGTGGGACGAGTTGACCGACGTGCAATATTTGCGCGTTTATGTACGCCAGCTTCGCCAGAAGATCGAAAAAATTCCGGATCAGCCGCGCTATATCCTCACGGAAACCGGTGTCGGCTACCGGCTGCAGGAGGTTTGAGGGCGCCGTTACGACACGGCGCCCCCGAATGTTTTGTCAGACAGCGGCGCAGATCGACAGGAATTCGTCGACATCAGTCTCGGTCGTTGCGAAGCTGGTGACCATGCGGATCAGCACCTCGTCCTTTCCAACCTTTTCCGGCATATCGCGGGGCACCAGCCAGTCGTAGAACTTCGCGCCTTTCTCCGTTGCCGCTTCAGCGGCGGCCTTCGGCAGAATGGCGAAAACCTCGTTTGCAGTGGTCGGCCATGCCAGACGGGCACTGTTAAGCGAGGCGAAGCCGGCGCGCAGCCGATTAGCCATGGCATTGGCGTGGCTTGCGAGACCCAACCAGAGATCGTCCTGCAGATAGGCTTCGAATTGTGCGGCGATGAAGCGCGACTTCGAAAAAAGCTGGGCGGTGCGCTTGCGCAGGAAGGCGAAGTCTTTGGCGAGCGCGGGGTCGAAAAACACGATCGCTTCCGCGCACCAGCAGCCGTTTTTCGTGCCACCGAAAGAGAGCACATCAACGCCGCGTTTCCAGGTCATTTCGGCGGGCGTGGTGCCGAGTGCGGCAAGCGCATTGGCAAAGCGCGCGCCGTCCATATGCAGCGGCAGGCCGTTCTCCTTGGCGATTTTGGCAATCGCGTCGATTTCATCGAGCGTATAGACAGTACCGGCCTCGGTTGCCTGTGTCATCGTAACCGCTGCGGCGCGTCCGTGATGAACGGCGTCCTGCGGATAGCGCGAAATGCGCTCGATCAGATTTTCCGGCAGCATTTTGCCGTTCGGTCCCTCGACGGCAACCATGCGCATGCCGGAGAAGAAATCCGGCGCTCCACATTCATCCTCGATCACATGGGCTTCGGAATGACAGAAGGTCAGGCCGCCGGGGCGGGCAATGCTTGCCAGCGAAAGAGAATTGGCCGCCGTACCTGTGGCGACGAAAAACACCGCCACTTCGCGTTCGAATATTTCATTGAAGCGCTTTTCTATGGAAAGGTCGAGGGCGCTGGTGCCATAGGCAGCCGCAAATCGGGTGGATTCCCGCGAAAGGCGCTCGTTGATGGCAGGGTGGGCGCCGGCCCAATTGTCTGAGGCAAAAAACATCTCTGAAAGCTTTCCGATGGCTGTTGTGCTGAAGTTGGGAATGCGTTGACGATGACCCGCAAAGTTCTAGGACCTAACCTCGCGGTTGGCAAATCCGGCAATGAAAGCAACGGCCCGAAGCGTTTTGTGACAAGAAAGTTTCGCGCAATGGGTCAGTATCGAAACTTCGCTGCCAATCGGCACTGCGACTAATTGGATTCGCACCCTTGCTAAACCCGCGGTTTTCTGCCAAAATTCTCTCGAATTGAGACAGCTTTGCTGTCCTAAATTTGGTCGAGCCGGATTGAATGCGGATTTTTCGGAAAGCGAAATTCGTGTCGATCCGGATCTTCGCATGAAACCATGCAAGTAATTTTGCAGGAGGGACGAAAATGACAAGCAAGCTGCAGGCAGACAACGTCGCCGCAACCCTGACCACAGACTGTCCCACCGCGGCTGCGGCCGCACCCGTTTCTGCGAAGGGGCGTTTCGCGGGCGGCCTGCCGGAAAAGCAGGGTCTTTACGATCCGCGCAATGAGCACGATGCCTGCGGCGTCGGCTTTGTTGCCCATATGAAGGGTCAGAAGTCGCACCAGATCGTCAAGGACGGCCTGTTCATTCTCGAAAACCTGACGCATCGCGGTGCTGTCGGCGCTGATCCGCTGATGGGCGATGGTGCGGGCATTCTCGTGCAGATCCCCGACCGCTTTTTCCGCGAGGAAATGGCGAGCCAGGGTGTGACGCTGCCGAAAGCTGGCGAATATGCCGTTGGCCACATCTTCATGCCGCGCGATCCGTCCCGTATCGATCACTACAAGAAGGTCATTGTCGACGTGATCGGCGAGGAGGGACAGCAGTTCCTCGGCTTCCGCGACGTGCCAGTCGACAATTCTTCCCTTTCCAAGGCACCCGATATCGCCGGCACCGAACCGCACCATGTTCAGGTTTTCATCGGCGCCGGCCGCGATGCCGCGACCAATCATGACTTCGAGCGCAAGCTGTTCCTGATCCGCAAGGTTCTCTCCAACCGCATCTACGACGAGGGCGGCGGTAAGGAAACGCAGGATTTCTATCCGGTCTCGCTGTCCTCCTCCACCATCGTCTACAAGGGCATGTTCCTCGCCTATCAGGTTGGAGCCTATTACAAGGATTTGGCGGACCCGCGTTTCGAATCCGCGGTTGCGCTGGTGCACCAGCGTTTCTCCACCAACACCTTCCCGTCCTGGAAGCTCGCGCATCCCTATCGCATGGTCGCCCATAACGGCGAGATCAACACGCTGCGCGGCAACGTCAACTGGATGGCGGCGCGTCAGGCGTCTGTTTCGTCGGCGCTGTTCGGTGACGATATCTCCAAGCTCTGGCCGATTTCCTATGAAGGCCAGTCGGACACCGCCTGCTTCGACAACGCGCTCGAATTCCTCGTGCGCGGCGGTTACTCCATGGCCCATGCCGTGATGATGCTGATCCCGGAAGCCTGGTCGGGCAACCTGTCCATGTCGGCTGAACGCAAGGCTTTCTACGAATATCATGCCGCGCTTATGGAGCCGTGGGACGGCCCGGCCGCCGTTGCCTTCACCGACGGCAAGCAGATCGGCGCAACCCTCGACCGTAACGGTCTGCGCCCGGCGCGCTATCTCGTCACCGACGACGACCGCGTCATCATGGCGTCGGAAGCCGGCACGCTGCCGGTTCCGGAAGAACGCATCATCAAGAAGTGGCGCTTGCAGCCGGGCAAGATGCTGCTGATCGACATGGAAAAGGGCTCGATCATTTCCGACGAGGATGTGAAGCACGAGCTTGCTGCCAAGCACCCCTATCGCACCTGGCTCGACCGCACCCAGCTCATTCTTGAGGATCTGAAGCCGGTGGAGCCCCGGGCGCTGCGGCGTGACGTGTCGTTGCTCGATCGCCAGCAGGCCTTCGGTTACACCAGCGAAGATACCAAGCTCCTGATGTCGCCGATGGCAACAACGGGCCAGGAAGCCATCGGCTCGATGGGTACCGATACGCCGATTTCGGCGATGTCGGACAAGTCCAAGCTGCTTTACACCTATTTCAAGCAGAACTTCGCGCAGGTCACCAACCCGCCGATCGATCCGATCCGCGAAGAATTGGTGATGAGCCTCGTTTCGTTCATTGGCCCACGCCCGAACCTTCTCGATCACGAGGGCGCGGCCCGTGCCAAGCGTCTGGAAGTGCGCCAGCCGATCCTCACCAATGGCGATCTGGAAAAGATCCGCTCCATCGGCCACACCGAAGACCGTTTCGATACCAAGACGCTCGACTTTACCTATGATGTGGAGCGCGGCGCCGAAGGCATGCCTGACATGCTCGACCGCCTGTGCGAGCGAGCTGAATCCGCTGTTCGCGGTGGTTACAACATCATCGTTCTGTCCGACCGCCAGCTTGGCCCGGACCGGATTGCGATCCCTGCGCTGCTGGCGACGGCTGCCGTGCATCACCACCTGATCCGCAAGGGTCTGCGCACCTCGGTCGGCCTCGTCGTTGAAACCGGCGAACCGCGCGAAATCCATCATTTCTGTCTGCTCGCTGGCTATGGCGCGGAGGCGATCAACCCATACCTCGCCTTCGACACGCTGCTCGACATGCACAAGCACGGCGCCTTCCCGAAGGAAGTGTCGGACGACGAAGTCGTCTATCGCTACATCAAGGCGGTGGGTAAGGGCATCCTCAAGGTCATGTCCAAGATGGGCATTTCCACCTACCAGTCCTATTGCGGCGCGCAGATTTTCGACGCCATCGGCCTGTCGTCGGAATTCGTCGAGAAGTATTTCTTCGGTACCGCCACCTCCATCGAGGGCGTGGGTCTGACCGAGATCGCCGAAGAAACCGTAACGCGCCACACGGCGGCTTTCGGCAAGGATCCGATCCTTGCCAACACGCTCGATATCGGCGGCGAATATGCCTATCGCATGCGCGGCGAAAGCCACGCCTGGACGCCGGATGCCGTCGCCTCGCTGCAACACGCCGTGCGCGGCAACAGCCAGGAGCGCTACCGTGAATTTGCCGCCATGGTGAATGAGACGGCGCTGCGCATGAACACCATTCGCGGCCTGTTCAAGGTCAAATCGGCGGAAGCGCTCGGCCGCAAGCCGGTTTCCATCGACGACGTCGAACCGGCGGTCGATATCGTCAAGCGGTTCTCGACGGGCGCCATGTCCTTCGGCTCGATCAGCCGCGAGGCACATACGACGCTTGCGATTGCGATGAACCGCATCGGCGGCAAGTCCAACACCGGCGAAGGCGGCGAAGAATCCGACCGTTACATGCCGCTTCTGAACGGCAAGCCGAACCCCGAGCGTTCCGCCATCAAGCAGATCGCATCCGGCCGCTTTGGTGTGACGACGGAATATCTCGTCAATGCCGACATGTTGCAGATCAAGGTCGCGCAGGGTGCCAAGCCCGGCGAAGGCGGCCAGCTGCCCGGCCACAAGGTGGATGCGACGGTTGCAAAGACCCGTCACTCCACGCCGGGCGTCGGCCTCATTTCGCCGCCGCCACACCACGATATCTACTCCATCGAAGATCTGGCGCAGCTGATCTACGACCTGAAGAACGTCAACCCGGAAGCAGATGTTTCTGTGAAGCTCGTGTCGGAAGTGGGCGTTGGCACGGTTGCGGCGGGTGTCGCCAAGGCGCGCGCCGACCATATCACCATCGCCGGTTTCGATGGCGGCACCGGTGCTTCACCGCTGACGTCGCTGAAGCATGCCGGTTCGCCCTGGGAAATCGGCCTTGCCGAAACGCAGCAGACGCTGGTGCTGAACGGCCTTCGTTCGCGCATCGCGCTGCAGGTGGATGGTGGTCTGAAGACCGGCCGCGACGTCATCATCGGCGCGCTGCTTGGTGCGGATGAATTCGGCTTTGCCACCGCGCCGCTGATTGCTGCGGGCTGCATCATGATGCGCAAGTGCCATCTGAACACCTGCCCCGTCGGGGTCGCAACGCAGGACCCGGTTCTGCGCAAGCGCTTCAAGGGCACGCCGGAACACGTCATCAACTACTTCTTCTTCGTGGCTGAAGAAGTGCGCGAAATCCTCGCCTCGCTTGGCGTTACCAAGCTGGACGAGATCATCGGCGCTTCCGAACTCCTCGAAAAGGATGAGATGCTGGCGCACTGGAAGGCCAAGGGTCTGGATTTCAGCCGCATCTTCCACAAGGTAGAGGCTCCCAAGGAGGCAACCTTCTGGACCGAGCGTCAGAAGCACCCGATCGATGATATTCTCGACCGCAAGCTGATCGAGAAGTCGCTACCGTCGCTGGAAAACCGCGAGCCTGTCGTTTTCGAAGTCCCGATCAAGAACGTCGACCGTTCCGCCGGTGCCATGCTGTCAGGCGCGCTTGCCAAGCGCTGGGGCCATAAGGGTCTGAAGGACGATACGATCCACGTGACGCTGCGCGGCACGGCCGGTCAGTCCTTCGGCGCGTTTCTCGCTCGCGGCATCACCTTCGATCTGGTGGGTGACGGCAACGACTATGTCGGCAAGGGTCTTTCGGGTGGCCGCATCATCGTGCGCCCGCCGGAAAACACCCGTATCGTCGCGGAAAACTCGATCATTGTCGGCAACACCGTTCTTTACGGCGCCATCACCGGCGAGTGCTATTTCCGTGGTGTTGCGGGTGAGCGCTTTGCAGTGCGCAACTCCGGCGCGGTCGCGGTTGTCGAAGGTGTCGGCGACCACGGTTGCGAATATATGACGGGCGGTATTGTCGTGGTGCTCGGCGAGACGGGCCGCAACTTCGCGGCCGGCATGTCCGGTGGCGTGGCTTACGTTCTCGACGAGAAGGGCGATTTCGCCACCCGCTGCAACATGGCCATGGTCGAGCTGGAGCCGGTTCCGGAAGAGGACGACATGCTCGAGAAGCTGCACCATCACGGTGGCGACCTCATGCACAAGGGACGCGTTGACGTCTCCGAGGATATGACGCGTCACGACGAGGAGCGGCTCTACCAGCTGATTTCCAATCACTTCCACTACACCAATTCTGCACGCGCCAAGGATATACTCGACCGCTGGAGCGAGTTCCGTCCGAAATTCCGCAAGGTCATGCCGGTCGAATACCGTCGTGCGCTTGAGGAAATGGAGCGCATGCGCATGGGCGTCGCGGCGGAATAATCCGCCGCGTGAGGATACTACACCAACTGGTCTCGCTGATGATCGCGGTCGCCGTTCCCTTGGTGATCTATTGGACAAGCGGCGAGACCGGATTTGAATTCATCGTATTGGGGGCGGCTTTCGGTTTCGCTTACTGGTACTGGGGCCCAACAGGCGCTCCGCTTTGATGTGAGGACATAAACGTGGGCAAGGTTACAGGTTTTCTTGAGATCGACCGGCAGGTGGGCAAGTATCAGCCCGCATCGGACCGTATCCGCCATTTCCGCGAATTCACCATTCCGATGTCGGATGCCGAGGTACAGAAGCAGGCGGCGCGCTGCATGGACTGCGGCATTCCCTACTGTCACGGCCCGACGGGCTGTCCCGTGCACAACCAGATCCCCGACTGGAACGATCTGGTTTATAACAACAATTGGGAAGAGGCGATCCGCAACCTCCATTCCACCAACAACTTCCCGGAATTCACCGGCCGCGTCTGTCCGGCACCCTGCGAGGAAGCCTGCACGCTGAACCTCGAGGATGCGCCGGTCGCCATCAAGACCGTCGAGCAGGCGATTGCCGACAAGGCCTACGAGCTGGGCTTTATCGTGCCGAAGCCGGCGACGATCCACACCGGCAAGAAGGTCGCCATCATCGGTTCCGGTCCTTCCGGCATGGCGGCAGCGCAGCAGCTTGGCCGCGCCGGTCATGAGGTCCACGTTTACGAGCGTGAATCAAAGCCCGGCGGTTTGCTGCGTTACGGTATTCCGGATTTCAAGATGGAGAAGAACTTCATCGACCGCCGTGTCGAGCAGATCAAGGGTGAAGGTGTTACCTTCCATTGCGGCGTCAACGTCGGCGTGGATGTAACGGTCGAAGCGCTTCTGGCTGATCACGATGCGGTTCTTTATTGCGGCGGTTCGGAAACCCCGCGCCCGGCCGGCATCGGTGGCGCCGATTTCAATGGCGTTTACGACGCCATGCCCTATCTCGTGCAGCAGAACCGCCGCGTTGGCCGCGAAAACATCGACAGCATCGGCTGGCCGGCCGATCCGATCCTCGCCGGCGGCAAGCATGTCGTCGTCGTCGGCGGTGGCGATACGGCGTCTGACTGCGTCGGCACGGCGTTCCGTCAGGGTGCGGTTAAAGTCACACAGCTCGATATCCGCCCGATGCCGCCGGAAAAGGAAGACAAGCTCGCCGTATGGCCCTTCTGGGCAACGAAAATGCGCACCTCTTCTTCGCAGGCAGAAGGTGCCGTTCGCGAGTTCCAGGTTGCCACGCTTGAATTCGTCGGTGAAGACGGCGTTTTGACGGGTGTGAAGTGCTGTCAGGTGGACGACCGGCGCAAGCCCATTGCCGGTACGGAATTCATCATCAAGGCTGATCTTGCCTTCATCGCCATCGGTTTTTCCGGTCCTTTCACCGATAGCGTGCTGAAGGAAATGGATGGCAAGCTGTCGCTCAACACCGATCGTCGCGGCTCCACCAATGTGATCGCCAACGAAACGGACTACAAGACCTCGGTCGACAAGCTGTGGGCGGCAGGCGACGTTCGCCGTGGCCAGTCGCTGGTGGTCTGGGCAATCCGCGAAGGCCGGCAGGCGGCACGTGCTATCGACGAAGAGCTGATGGGCGCAACCGTCCTTCCGCGCTGAGCGGGTTGACGCGGCGCAAGCCGTCGTAACGAAAACAAAAAGGCCTGTTGTATTTCACAACAGGCCTTTCGTTTGACTGGAGAACCGAAACGCGATGGAGGTGTCGCATTCAGGGGGACGGCAACATATCGCGCCTGAGAATTGCAATGACATTACGTGCTTCCGAAGACGGGGTTCGTGTCAGCAATAGGGAAGGCTGATACGGAAGGAGGCGCCGCCGGATGGGGAATCACTGATGGTGATCTCCCCTCCATGGTAGCGGACGATTTCCTGCACGAGATTGAGACCGAGCCCGGTACCGCGATCCTTCGGTATCAACCGGTGAAATGCGTCAAACACGGCTTCCCGGTCCTCTTCGGGAATTCCGTTGCCTTCGTCGGATATGTCGATCACGCGGTTGGCCCCCACTTTTATGGTGATCGTTCCGCGATTACCGCCATGTTCGATGGCGTTTTGCACGACGTTCATCAGGGCGCGTTGCAGCGAGGCGTCATCGGCAAGGGCGAGGATCGGCTCTTCGTCCGGCTCGAACGAAAGTTCGTAGCCTTGAGAGATTGCAAGCGGCGCCATATCAGCGACGACAGACCGGCAGAGGCCAACAAGATCTAGTGGAATAAGCGGCGCCTTTTGCCCGCCAAGTCGTTGCAGATCGAGCAACTGTTCGGCAAGCACGGCGATGCGGCTGGCATCGGCTAATATCCGGCTCCGGTCCGGTCCGTCCAGCAACGTTTCGACACGGGTCTGGAGAATGGCGACAGGGGTCCGCAATTCATGGGCGGCGTCGAGAATGAAGCGCTTGTGCCGCTCGTAACCATCGTCCAGCCGTTTCAACGCGCCGTTGACGGCATGCACGAGCGGCTGCACCTCCCATGGAATATCGCCATCCGGCAATCGATATCCGCGCTTGTCGATGTCGATGCTTTCCGCCGTTCGCGCAATAGCGGAAAGTGCGAAAAATTCCCGACGGATGATCCATGGAATGGTCACGATTGTCACAATGGACATGATAAGGAGGATCGGCATGATCAGTATGTTGGAGAACAGTAGGACGGGGAATGCCATACTGAAGGCTCCGCCCTTGCCGACCATAACGAATTCGCCCGCCGGTCCCGATGCACGACGCACGACGGCGATTCGCAAGACAGCAAGATAGGAGTAGGACAACGCCGCATCGCGTACGTCCGACACTTTGACGTCGCTAAGCTGTTGATCCATGTTGCTAAAGGCCTCAGGCACCGGCCCACCCTGCACGATCTCACCTTTCTCGCTGACCGCAACGAACCAGAAACCGGGCATGCTGTCGCGCAGCTCGACAAATTCATTTGTTTCGTCAAGCATCAGCCGGCCATCCTTGTCACGCATGATGGCATTGGCTGTAATCTGGGCCGCTGCCGGGCTGAGAAGGGCGCTGCCCGAGGCGCCGCTGGACAGGTAAGCGACGAAGGCGGCAGTGACGATGAAAAGGCTGCCGATCTGGAAAAGCAGCAATTGAATGGTCAGGCGTCGCTTGAGCGATTTCCTTCCGGCCGATTTCATGAGGCCGCCCTCAGCAGATAACCGACGCCGCGAATACCGTGAACCTCCAGACCCGCATCCGCTGCCTGCAATTTGCGGCGCAGACGGGAGATATGGGAATCAAGCGCATTCGACTGGATTTCATCGTCGAAATTATAAACCGCCTCTTCCAGTACCGATCGCAGCACCGTTCTGCCCTGCCGACGCAACAGGGCCTCAAGGATCAGCAATTCGCGTCTGGTCAGGGCAATAAACTCTCCCTTGATGCGGACTTCACGGGTTTCGAAGCAAAATTCCAGCTTGCCCAGTTTCGCCGTCATCGTCACGCTGCCGGCCGGCCGGCGCATCAGGGCGCGGATGCGAGCAAGGAGTTCCTCGACAGCGAAGGGCTTGGCCAGATAATCGTCCGCACCAAGGTTCAGGCCGTTCACCCGATCCGCAAGCGTGCCTTGCGCGGTCAGCACGATGACGGGCGGTGTGACGGGCAGCAGACGCAGATCTTCTACAAGCTGGATGCCATCGCCATCGGGCAATTGCCGGTCGAGCACGACAAGATCGTGAACACCGTCCATGATCGCATGCCGGGCAAGATCGAGCGTGCCGACATTGTCCACGATGATATCGAACCGGTGCAGGGCGGCGGAAAGGGCTGCTGCCATTTCGCGTTCGTCTTCAACAAGCAGCAGGCGCATGAATTGTTCTCGGCAGTGTCTGGCGTACGCCTTCCCGGAGAGGAAGGGGCGCGGGGGCATCGGATAAATATCACCGTGCAGTAAGACGCGGGCAGGGGAGGGCAATTGGCCGACCCCGCTTTTTCTGCAAAGCTGAATTTATCCTGCCATTGCCGGGTTGCCTCAACATTACGCCGGTTCGAGCCGTAGCGACGGCGGAGAAGTGGCTACTGTCTGGCCTGAGCAGTATCCGGGACAATCCGGTAGTCATCGATACGACCCGCCGGTGCATCGGCCATCTCGCCCCGCTTGGTCAGCCGTTCGCGTGGCGATTCCACCACCGAGACACGTGTCGATACGGCCGTCGAAGGGACATCGCCAAGCAGCTTGTCACCGCCATCGAGGTTCGGATCGGTCAGGCTGATCGGCTGGGTGCGCACCTGTCCCGCGTCGATGCCAAGCGCGGGCAGGGAGGTGAGTGCAGGCAAATTGCTGCCGTCCAGTTTCACGAGGTCCGGTCCGGCGCTGTCGAGGTGCCTGCGCACGAATTTCTCGACGTAAAAAGCAAGCTTGCGTTTGCCGGCCTGCGTCATGCCGACGCCATCTGCCTCACGCAGACGGGCCTGCTGCCCGTTCATGTCGTAGCCGGTGATGACAAATTTACCGGCCTCGTCGACAAAGCCGTCCCAGACATCGACGAATTCGCCGCCGTATTTTTCGATATGGCTGCGATAAAGCCGGTTGAAGCCGACGAGATCGGCCGAGAGTGAGGTTGACTGGAAGGCCGGCAGGCCAACCCACAGTAGCGGCACCTTCGGCCGGCCGGCAAGGGTCAGAAGTTCATCGATCCGCCGCTCATATTCCTTGAACCAGACATCGGTGCCAAATTTTTCCCTGGTATCGCCGATCTGCATCTGCTGGCGATCGTTCGATCCCATCATGATGACGATCGTGGCGGGATTTGTTTCGGTTATGAACTGCGGCAGATTGGCGAACCAGTCGTAATAGTCCGTGCGTACGAGGCCCGAAGAACCATTCGCGCGCACATCGACCGAAATTCCCGGAGAGCTGGCGAAGGCATTGACCAATTCTTCCCCCATGCCACCGGCCAGAAAATCACCGACGACCAGAACACGCCTGGCATTTTCAAGCTTGGCGGTCGGCTCCGGTTTTATGGTTCGCATCTGAACCACCGAAGGCGCTTTTCTTGCGGGTTGCGGGCGGGTGACTGATTTTTCACGCGGGGCAGCCGGGAAATCCCGGCGACTGCGGGGCTGGTATTCGCGGCCTGGCGTGTCCTCCCGGCCCACGGGCCGGCCAAACAGCATTTCGAACAGGGTGCGTCGCTGTTCCTGGGCGAAGGTTTGCGAAGGGACAAGCGGCGTGCACAAGACAGCACAAAGAATGGTGGCGCAGATGCGCCAGCCCGTACTTGTGCTTTTCGCCGCAGGTTTCCTACTCATGACATCGATCCTTCCGGATACTTCGGCGGCGTTGAAGACCGCCGCCGAATTCACCGGCATATTATCAATTCCGCAGTGCTCTCAGCAATCGCTGCGACGGCTGACCGTCGGTTTCCAGACCCATGCGCGACTGGATGGCGCTGATCGCCGCCTTCGAGCCGGAGCCGAAATTGCCATCGACTTCGCCATCGTAATAGCCAAGTTCTTTCATGCGGGTCTGGAGTTCGAATTTTTCACGAATATCCAGCGTGCCGTCCGGACGCGGCCATTTCTGCTGCATGCCGCCATAACCGGCGATCTCGTCAGCAAGCAGGCCAACGGCCAGCGCATAGCTGTCGGATGCGTTGTATTTCTTGATGGTGAAGAAGTTTTTCATCATCAGGAAACCTGGACCATTTGCCCCACCCTGCAGTTTCAGCATGGCGCGATCGGAGCCGCGGGTGAAATTCTTGCCGTTCGGGCGGGCAAAGCCAAGCTTGGTCCATTCCGCAATAGACTTCGTCTGCCCCTCATAACGGGCGCCGCCACGCGGCACGGCTGTTTCGTAACCCCAGGTCCGGCCGGGTTCCCAGCCGTTCTTGGCGAGTAGATTGGCGGCCGTCGCCAGCGCGTCCGGAACCGAGTGCCAGATGTCGCGCTTACCGTTGCCGTCCGCATCGACAGCATAGAGCAGGTAGCTGGTCGGAATGAATTGGGTATGGCCCATCGCCCCCGCCCAGGAACCCGTCAGCTGCTTGGGCGTGACATCGCCTGCCTGCAGGATTTTGAGTGCGGCGATCAATTGCGTGCGCGCGAACTTGGCGCGTTTGGGGTCGGAATAGGCGAGCGTGGCCAGTGCCTGCGGAATATTGTGCAGGCGCTCCGGCTTTTCGAGAACCGCGCCGTAATTCGATTCCATCGACCAGATGGCGAGAATGATATGTTTGTCGACGTTGAAGTTACGCTCGATCCAGTTGAGCGTCGTCGCGTGCTTCATCTTCATCTCGCGGCCGATGCGCACCGTATAGGGGTTGACGCGGGAATCGAGATAATCCCAGATCTGGGTGGTGAATTCCGGCTGGAAGGTCGCCTTGCGCAGCGCATCCGGATCCGGCTCGCTGACACCAGCAAAGGCTTTCTGGTAGGTCGCCTTGCTAATGCCTTCTTTCGCGGCTGTTGCGTAGAACTGGTTGATCCACTGCTTGAACCCAGCATCGGCCCGGGCCGAGACGGGGGCCAGCGAGATCGCCAGACCTGCAACCATCATGCAGCCGAATTTGCGGACATTTGAAAGGATCATCTTTGTCATCGTCAGTCTTTCGTTCTCTCGAATATCATTTCGATTGCGAAAACGCATCGGGCGTCGTCATGCATAACAAAAGAATGTCAACAAATTCTTTACCATTAATAGATGGTAGCGTCACCCTTTACAAAACGTTGTTATTTTTGAAATAACAACACTGTGCGGGGATTGTGATCAAGTTTTATCTCTCAGGAGGGATATGTGGTAGAACATAAGAAAATTCGGAAGGCCGTATTTCCGGTCGCAGGTCTGGGTACGCGTTTCCTGCCCGCAACCAAGGCGGTTCCGAAAGAAATGCTCACTGTCGTTGACAAGCCGGTCATTCAATACGTCGTCGACGAGGCGGCGGAAGCGGGAATCGAGCATTTTGTATTTGTCACCGGCCGTGGCAAGGCGGTGATTGAAGATTATTTTGATATTCAATTTGAACTCGAACAAATGCTGCGCGAGCGCAACAAGAATGCCGAGCTTACATTGCTGGCCGGCCTTCTGCCCAAGGCGGGCACGGCAAGCTTCACGCGTCAGCAGGTGCCGCTTGGTCTTGGCCATGCGGTCTGGTGTGCGCGTGATATCGTCGGCGACGAGCCTTTCGCCGTGCTGCTGCCTGATATGATCATGCATTCACAGAAAAGCTGCCTCAAGGGCATGGTCGAACTTTATGACCAGACCGCCGGCAACGTCATCGCGGTGCAGGAATGCGCTCCCGATCAGACGCATAAATACGGCATCGTCGGCGTGGGTAACGCCGTGGGCGAGGGTTTCAAGATCACTGAAATGGTCGAGAAGCCTGCCAAGGGTACGGCACCTTCGAATTTCTACATCAACGGTCGCTACATCCTTCAGCCTGAGATTTTCGACATTCTGGAAAATCAGGAACGGGGCGCCGGCAACGAAATCCAGCTGACGGACGGCATGTTGACGCTTGCCAAGTCCCAGGAATTCGCTGGCTATCATTTCCGCGGGCAGACGTTCGATTGCGGCGCCAAGGATGGTTTCATTCTTGCCAACGTTGCTTTCGCGCTCGAACGCGCTGACATCCGCCCCGCAATCGAGGAGCCGATCAAGGCTCTTATCGACGGACTGAAGTAATTTACCAACTGGACAACGGGATCCCGGCCTTCGCGCCGGGATTTCTGTTTGGGGCGACGCTATCGTTTCAGGACAAGCCCCGCGCCGACGCGCAGTTCGTTGCTGTCATAAATTGGCGTCCACTGATAACTAACGTCCGCCGTCAGATCGAGATAGCGGTTCAGCCCCCAGGTCAAGCCAGCGCCTGCGGTGTATTCCACGGCATCCTCGATATCGGAGGAGGGAAATGTCCGGTGCACGATCTGCCCGGTCAGCCGCGCGACCAGATTGCTGCGCAATTCATGGGTCAGCCCGGCATCCAGCCGATAGGAAATCCAGCCGCCCTGTGGTCCGCCGGCGAAATCCTCTATCGTCGTGCGCAGGCCAAGATTGACGTTGGTGCCGCGCTGCGGCGACCAGTTCAGTTCGCCGTCCAGTGTCAGCGCGCCGATGGAAGCGATGCGGTCGTCGTCATATTGTTTGCGTAGATAGCCGATGGCGGCCTCGCCGCGGGTCTTCTCGCCAAGATCGACCTCGGCTCCAATTTTGGCGCCGTAGGAATTCGAGGATCGTGCGTAACCGGTATTGTCCAGGCGCCTGTCATATTTGGTCGTTCCCGCGTTCAATTCGAGGAACGGGATCAGGGCCGGTGACAATTCGTAGCCGATGCGGCCGCGCAGGTTCGCGCCGTTTTGGTCGCGATCGCTAAGACTGATCGGCTGGCCGTTTATGCCCTTTGCATCCGTGTAGACCGTACGCGACAGATCGAGCGCCGCCAGCCCGCGCAGCTTGCCGAAATCCCGTTGGATCGATGCGCCGGTCGTGAAACGGTGTTCTCCGCCCTGAACGGCAGCGCCGGTCAAAGCGTTGGGGTCCGTGGTGCCTTCACGACTGAATTCGTAACCCGCCTTGAGATTAGCCGTCGTTTCTTCGCCGAGATCGAGGCGCAGATCGGCTTCTATCCGCGCCCTCGGCTCTTCACCATTCTTGCTGCCGAAATTTTTCTCCCAGGCGCCATCGCCTGTTACAGTCAGCGCATGGCGGGACCAGTCGCTGGTTAGCGTGCCGCGAATACCTGTCGTCAGGTAGTTACGTCTGGAAGGGCCGCCGGTGTTCGTCTGCTTTTCCGTATTGATCGTTTGGCTGATCGAAGGCCGCAGCAGGAATGTACCGAGCCGGATGCCGGGGGTTTGTCCGGGTTCGGTGGCTCTTTGCGGGTTTTCACCGCCGTCTACCGTTGGCTCATATGGGTTTTCCGCGTCGGCATAAGGCTGGCCCGCTTCTTCCTGCTGTTCGGAAATGGGGTCGCCCGGATTATTCGAGGGGCGCCATAGTTGCTGTGGCGGTGCTGCTCGCACCGTGCTTGCCTCGTTTTCAGTTGTCGTTGTGGGGTTCTCTGTCGGCGTTGAATCGCCGGATGGAACTGCGACCGGCAGCCGCGTGGCCGCTGTTTGCGCGAAAACAGTCCCCGGGGTGTAGAGAAGCGTACAGGCAAGCAGCAGCAGGGTTGCTGCTTTCCGCGACGTCGGCAGACGTGTGGCGGTGCCCTTCACAATCATTCCTCTTCACCCGGCGCATTTGGCCGATGTCGGATCGAAAGTTCGTCTCAGCATTTCCTGAAGCCGAATGAGCGGCAGACAGATGAAGTGGACGACCAAGAGACCAGACACGCGACGCAAGTTTTAATATCGCTTTAACAATAGGATTTTTATGGTTAACAGTTGATAAAGACCTCCCGGATTTCACCACATCTGTGGCTGCGGCAAAGCTGGGGGGCTTCCTCGTTCGATCTGGCCGCTTCGGCACCGCGACTGAAGAAAATTTGCCGAGATGCCCAATATTTCGAATATGATCAGATTTAAACGTTTCATTTTGATACGGAATCGCCCTATGATTGGGTGGAACTCGTCCGTTTTATTTTAGCAATCCAATTGATTTTTATTTTGTGTCACAGCGTCGTTTCATGAATCCCGTTTTGAACGTCAAGCAGGTCGGTTTTTATTGCTGGGATATTACCAATGACCGATTCTATCTAGACGAAGTCTGCGCTGAACTCTTGGGCATTCCTTTGCGGCAGGCGATGCAGGGCATCAGCATTTTCCAGATGCTCGAAAAAGTGGATATCGGCCATCGCAATCATGTGATCGAAACGGCGCTCACGACGCTCAAGGCCGCCAGCTTTTACCATCAGGAATATGCCGTGCGCCGTGATGACGGCTCTATCTCGTGGATAAGGACAGTCGGGCGATATCTGGTCGATGAAGAGAACATCCCTTTCAAGCGGATGGGAACGATGGAGGAGATTTCTCCGCCGAACCTGCGCCACTAAAGAGCGGCGATTTTCGGCTGTAGAGTGGACTTATTCCGGTTGAAATAGTAACAGTCGGCCATGATTACGAGAGCCGTCAAACTGGTTGAAGACAATGCGATTGAATCCGCCGTGCGGACGATTTCGATGGAGAGGGCTGGCCTTGCCGCTCTTGAAGAGGCCCTCAGGAACGGGCTTTCCGAACCTTTCTGCAAGGCGATCGAGACGATCGGCCAGTCTAATGGCCGCCTCATCATCACCGGTGTTGGTAAAAGCGGCCACATAGGCGCCAAGCTCGCGGCCACCTTCGCCTCCACGGGAACGCCTGCGTTTTTCGTGCATGCGGCAGAGGCCAACCACGGCGATCTGGGCATGATCGGCGGCGATGATGTGGTGCTGGCGATCTCCAAAGGCGGTGAAAGTTCAGAGCTGCGTAGCATCATCAACTATTCGCGCCGTTTCTCCATCCCGCTGATTGCACTTACCTGTTCGGAGAGTGCATCGCTGGCGAAGGCAGCCGATATCGTGCTTCTGGTTCCCAATGAACAGGAAGCCTGCCCGCTCGGACTTGCGCCTACCACCTCAACATTGATGCAGCTGGCACTTGGCGATGCCCTTGCCGTTGCGCTTCTGGAAGCACGCAATTTCACTGCCGGTGATTTCAAGGTGTTTCACCCCGGCGGCAAACTGGGCGCGGGCCTTACGCTGGTCAGCGATATCATGCATACCGGCGACCGGGTGCCGCTAGTCGGCAAGGGAACTTCCATGCCGGAAGCAGTCAGTGTTCTTTCCCGCAAGCATTTCGGCTGCGTCGGTATTCTCGACGAGGATGGCCGTCTGTGTGGCATCGTCACCGAGGGCGATATGGCGCGCAACCTGTCGCGCAACCTCGCGGAATTGACGGTGGACGACATCATGACCCGTACTCCGAAAACGGTCAAAAAATCGGTGCTGGCGACCAGCGCTCTCGCGACGCTGGAAAAATTCCATATCGGTGCGCTGATCGTCGTTGATGACGATAACCGACCAATAGGGCTGGTGCATTTCCACGATCTGTTGAGAATCGGTGTAGCCTGATCGCTATGGGCGGTCGAGCGGCTCTATCGTCAGGGTCCGGCCACGCGCAGCTGCGATCCTGACACGTGTTCCGGCTGGCATGTCCTCACCGTTAACGGACCACCAGGTATCGTCCAGCCTTATGCGGCCGCGTCCTTCGACAACCGGCTCCTGCAGGGTCGCTGTGCGGCCAACAAGGCTGGCTTCCCGTTGATTGAGGAAGGGTTCGTCGCTTGCCTCACGGTTTTTGCCGAAATATTTCCGGCCAAGCAGGGCGAAGGCGATGGAGAGGGCGGCAAACAGCACCAGTTGCAATTGCCACGCCCAGAATGCAGCATCCCAGAACAGCAGGGAGAGCGCGCCGATCACCAGCGCGGCAATGCCAATCCAGATCAGAAACACGCCCGGAGCGACCAGCTCGGCAGCCAGCAGAATGAAGCCGGCAATCCACCAGCTCCATGGTCCCAGTTCCGTGGCAAGCCGTTGCAGCATCGTCACTTCTCCGATGAAGAGCCGAAGGGATTACCGGGAATTGTCACGTTGATGGCCTGGGCCGAAGGCCGCGACGGCGGCACCGAGCGGGAAGATGCGGGGACGGCAGGCGCCGTTGGTGCATCGCCCTTGTCGCCGAAAACGTCACGGGCGATTGCCCCTATGCCGCCGAGCGAGCCGATCAATGCAGAAGCCTCCATCGGCATCAACACGATTTTCGAGTTTTTGGCGGTGCCGATACTGGAGAGCGCTTCGGTATATTTCTGGGCAACGAAGTAATTGATCGCGTGGACATTGCCGGCAGCGATGGCTTCCGACACCATGCGGGTGGCGTTGGCTTCGGCCTCGGCCAGACGCTCGCGGGCCTCGGCATCGCGGAACGCCGCTTCGCGCTGGCCTTCCGCCTCGAGAATGGCAGATTGTTTTGCGCCCTCTGCGCGCAGAATCTGAGCATTGCGGGCGCCCTCGGCCTCCAGCACCTGCGCGCGTTTTTCACGCTCCGCCTTCATCTGCCTTGCCATGGAATCGACGAGATCTTTCGGCGGCGCGATATCTTTGATCTCGATGCGCGTAACCTTGATACCCCATGGTCCCACCGCCTCGTCAACCACGCGCAGCAGGCGATCGTTGATGGCATCACGGTTCGACAATAACTCATCGAGATCCATCGAGCCCATTACCGAGCGGATGTTGGTCATGGTGAGGTTTTCAATAGCCATTTCCAGATTGGTGATCTGGTAAGCGGCCTGCGCGGCATTGAGGACCTGATAGAAAGTGACGGCATCAGCCGAGACACTGGCATTATCGCGGGTGATAACTTCCTGTGTCGGTATATGCAGAACCTGCTCCATCACATTCATCTTCGAACCGATGCTTTCGAAGAACGGCACGATGAGGTTGAGGCCCGGCTCGAGTGTGCGGGTGTAGCGCCCGAACCGTTCAACCGTGTAGCGATGTCCCTGCGGTACGGTCTTGATGCCGGCAAAGAGCACCAGAATAACCAAAACAACCGCCGCTATGACGACGATATCGAAACCGCCCAATGCAATCATCACTTTTTCCTCCAGCACCACAACCTTTTGGGATCTTACACCCGCATCGTTATGGCAAGATTACACCCAACCTTGCAACTCTTGTCGTACAACCTTTTCGAGAACTGTCATACCCTCGACGCTGTCGTTGAGACACGGGATGTGGGTGAATTTCTCGCCGCCATTATGCAGGAAGATTTCTCCGGCCTCACCGGCAATTTCCTCCAGCGTTTCAAGACAATCCGATACGAAACCGGGATTCATGACGGCGATGCGTTTGATGCCCTCGGATGCCAGCTTTTCCATGGTCTTGTCGGTATAGGGCTGCAGCCATTCTTCCGGCCCGAAACGCGACTGGAAGGTGATCATGAAGTTCTTCTCGGTCCGTCCCAGCGCTTCCTTCAGCAGACGGGCGGTCTTCTGGCAGTGGCAATAATAGGGATCGCCCTTCCTGAAGTAGGATTGCGGAATGCCGTGGAAGGAGGTGATCAGCATCTCCGGTTCCCAGTCCAGCGTTGCCAGATGGTTTTTGACGGAGGCGGCAAGCCCCTCGATATAGGCAGGATCGTCATGATAGGGCGGAACGGTGCGGATGGCGGGCTGCCAGCGCAGCTTCATCAGATGTTCGAAAGCCTTGTCGTTCACCGTCGCCGTGGTCGATGCGGCATATTGCGGATAGAGCGGGAATAGCAGGATTTTCTCGCATCCCTGCTCCTTCAGCGCGTCGATTTTCGAGGCGATGGAAGGCTGGCCGTAGCGCATGGCCCAGTCAACGACGACATTGGGCAAATCCTTCAGCGCCTGTGCCATTAGTTCGCCCTGGCTGCGGGTATAGGTGCGCAGATAGCTTTCGTTGCGATCGCGGTTCCAGATTGCCTCATAGGCCTTGCCGACCTTCTGCGGGCGCTTGTTGAGGACGATGCCGTACAGGATCGGATACCAGTAGAGGCGCGACCATTCGATGACGCGTTTGTCGCTCAGAAATTCCGCCAGATAACGGCGCATCGGCCAATAGTCCGTACCATCCGGCGTGCCAAGATTGACAAGCAGAACGCCGACCTTGCCAAATCTTACGCGGGGATGGTCTACGGGAAGTGCGGATAATTCTGTCGTCATGAATGACACCCTGAACTCGTACTGGTTGCGTGAGAACGTTTCCGTTTGGGATAAAGGGCGGAAACGCTCCATTTTTTGTTTTTATACATGGCCGGACGCAAACCGTGACGCGGTTTTGCCGGAAATGCTCAAGCTATATGCTCGTGCCGTCAATTTGTTCACGTGTTCTAGACGAAATTTGTAAGGATTGAACCACCTGCGGAGGTGATTTCCGAGGTGCGGTAACGAACGCATTGTCTTTTGATAAAACGCAGCCTGTAATGATCTGTTTTTAAAGGGAAAATAAGAAGCCGGCCTCATGGTGCGAGGCCGGCTTCCCGTCTGCGGCAAATTGCCCTGTCTGTGTGTTCGCGGCTTATTGAGCCGGAACCTCCAGTTCCTCGCCGATCTCGATATGGTTCGGATGCTTCAGCGTGTTTGCCTTGGCAATCCTGGTCCAAAGGGCACCGTCGCCATACTTCTCCGCCGCGATCTTCCAGAGCGAATCGCCCTTTGCGACGACATATTTGCTGGCGGCAGCCGCGGCCGCTGCCGGCGTGGTGGTGGCAGGCGCAGTCGCAGCAGGTGCTGCGGGAGCCGGGGCTGGTGTGGCGGCCGGAGCGGTTGCAGTTGCCGCCGGTGCTGTTGCGGCAGGCGCTGATGCAGCGGGCTTTGCCGGAGCCACATAACCGGCAGGCGTCACTTCGGTGATGCGGCCGTCCGTGAAGGGCTTATAGGGGCTGTTGGCCGTAATATAGGCAGCTACAGCCTCTTCGAGGTTGGGGCCGAAGTCATAGGCGTTGATCGCCTTGGTCGCGAATACCTTGAAGCCATCGCCGCCGGTGCGAACGTAATTATTCGCCGCAACAGTGTAGGTCTTTGCCGGGTCGAGAGGCACGAAAGCGTCGCCCTCCTTGACCTCGACCGCAGTAACGCGGCTGCCGGCTGGCTTGGAGCGGTCGAAGGAATATTTCATGCCTGAAACCTGCATGAAACGACCCGCGCCATCGTCGATCTGGCTGACGCCGTTTTCGAGGGCAGCGCGAATATCCTCGCCCTTCAGCTGGAAAGTCGCGACCGTGTTCTGGAACGGCAGAACCGTCAGGACTTCGCCCATCGAGACATCGCCGCTATCGATGGAGGAGCGCAGGCCACCGCTATTTGCGAAAGCGATGGTGACGCCCTGATCCTTGACGCGGGCAAGGGTCGCATCCGCTACCAGATTACCCATGGAGCATTCTTTGACGCGGCAAACCTTGCGGTCACCTTCGATCGGGCCTTCCGAAGTGCCGACGACCTTCGATTTCAGCGCCTCGATCGGTGCTTTCAGTTCATCGATACGCTTGAGCGTTGCTTCGTCGGGTTTGAAGGATGAATCGATCAGGATCGGATCGCCCTTGCTTTCCTTGACCACGCCGCTGTCATCGAAGACGACGCGCAGGTCACCCAGATATTTGCTGTATTGCCCTGCCTGAACGACCGGAACCTTGTAGCCGCCGGGATTGTCGACGAGTGTCGGATAAGGCCCTTCGGCCTTCTGGTCGGTGTTGGAGAGCAACGTATGCGAGTGGCCGCCGACAACGACGTCCACATCCGGGATTTTCGCGATAAATTCGAGGTCGCGTGGATATCCGACATGGGTCAGGGCAATGATCTTGTTTACACCCTCGCCTTTCAGCTTCTGCACCTGTTCGCTGATTTTCGCGACATCTTCCGCAATGGTGATGTTGGGGCCGGGGGTCGCAAGTTCCGCCGTGTCGTTGGCGACAGCGCCGACAATGCCGATTTTCTGGCCGCCGACTTCAAGGACGATGGACGGCTTGACGCGATCGCCGATTTTCGAGGCGGCGCTGGCAACCACATTGGCGGTCACGACCGGAAACTGAACCTTGTCGAGGAAGCCCGCAAGCCCGTCTTCGCTATCGTCGAATTCATGGTTGCCGACGGTCATGGCGTCGAACTTCATGGCGTTCAGCACTTCGGCTTCAACGGTACCCTTGTAGGTGGTGTAGAACAGAGAGCCTTGAAAATTGTCGCCGGCATTGAGCAGGAGAACGTTCTTGCCTTGAGCCTTGAGCGCGTCCCTTGTCTGGTTGATTGCGGTCAAGAGGCGCGCGGCGCCGCCAAAGCATTCGTTTTTGCCTTCCTCTTCCGCCGAGCAGGTCGAGTCGAATTTATTGATCGATTCGATACGGGAGTGAAAATCGTTAATGTGAAGAATGTTGAGTTCGTAGTCGGCCAGAGCCGCTCCGGCTGAAAGCGTTATCGCGGAAACGCTCAGCATACTCAGTCTCAAAATTTTCTTCATGGTCCCTCTCTCCTGTTCAAAGCGGAAGCCCTGGCCGGTCGATCATCATCAGGCCGTGCTCATTCTCTAGTCTGAAAGTATGTCAGTCTTTCAAAGCGCGATGTTTCCATTTAGCGGCAGCTGCCGCAAGCGGAAATTGTGACAGTGGCGCAATAAAGCAAAACGCACGCTTGAGGCGTGCGTTTTAAAAGCTCATGCCATTGAAAAGTCTGTGTTATCAGCCCTGACGCGTTAGCGAGAACTGGCTGTTGCTGTCCGTCGTGCAGTTCAGTTGTGACGGGGAGACGAGCGCGCAGTTGACGCGCGATTGCGTGTTGCGCACCAACGACGTCATGTTGATTTCATAGAGCGTCGGCGAAATCGTGACATAGGTGCCTGATGCCAGAAGCGTGTTGGTATCGGTCGAACGGGTGGAGAAAGCACCGTTCTGGAATGTCGATACGATGCCGTTGCGGTCGATCCAGCGGCCATCCACGGCCGGGCCGCGGGCAAGCGAGGGTGCCATCGACGTCTGCTGGGAGGGACCCGGCGCAACGCATGAAGACACCGCGATTGCGGCACAAAGCAAAGCAGCGCTTGTCTTGAAGTTCATGAGCCTGTTCTCCTGCGATTCGATGAAACCCTGATGTTTCGACCATGCCGTGAAGCGTTATTTATTTCAAGGCAACGTTGTTTGCTCTCCCGGGTTCCTGACATCCGTCATGAAAACACCTGCGTGACAAATATGAGACGCCATGTCCTCAGCGCACGAGGATGTTGCGGAACTGCCAGGGATCCGAGGTGTCGATATTGTCTGGAAACAGTCCCGGGCGACCGTCGAGCGGCGTCCAGTCCGTGTAATGTCCTTCGACCGGTCCAAGATAGGGACGCTGCACCTCAAGGCAACGGCGATAATCCATTTCATCCGCCTCGACGATGCCGGCCTGCGGATTTTCAAGCGCCCAAACCATTCCGGCCAGTACCGCGGAGCTGACCTGCAATCCGGTCGCGTTCTGGCTGGGGGCGAGCGCCCGTGCCTCCTGCAAGGTTAGCCGCGAGCCATACCAATAGGCATTTTTGTCATGGCCGTAGAGAAGAACACCCAGCTCGTCGGCACCATCGACAAGCTCGTCTTCGCCAAGCACATGCTGGATCGGCTGCGGCGTGCCGCCATTACCGAAAAGTTCGTGCAGGGAAAGGACGGCGTCGTTGCAGGGGTGGTAGGCATAGTGACAGGTGGGCCGGTAGATCAGATCGCCTTCGTCATTGCGGACGGTGAAATAGTCGGAAATCGAGATCGCCTCGTTGTGGGTGACCAGAAATCCATATTGCGGCCCTTGTCCGGGACACCATGTCCGTACCCGCGTATTGGCGCCGGGCTGATCGAGATAGATCGCTGCCTTGCTGCCCTTTTTTTGTTTTTTCGCGTTTTTCGGCATCCAGTTTTCATGCGTTCCCCAGCCGAGTTCGGCGGGCTGAAAACCTTCGGCGATAAAACCCTCGACGGACCAGGTGTTCCAGAATGCGCCGAAGGGCTTGGGATTTTTTGCCCGCTGCGTATCGCGCTCTGCCACATGCACGCCCTTGACGCCGAGCTGCTGCATGAGCTTTGCCCATGCCTGCTGGTCATGCGGTCGCGGCTCTTCGATGTCGAGACCGCTATCCTTGGCGAGATTGACCAGCGCCTGTTTTACGAACCAGGACACCATGCCGGGATTTGCACCGCAGGTGGAAACGGCCGTTGTGCCGCCCGGTTTCCGAGCCTTTTCTTTCAGCATGGTCTCGCGCAGCGAATAATTGGTACGGGAGGCATTGTCGGCGTCTGCATCGAAGTAAAAGCCGGGCCACGGCTCCACTACGGTGTCGATGTAGAGCATGCCATGTTTGCGGCAGAGCCTCATCAGATCGACGGATGCGGCATCGACCGAAAGATTGACGCAGAAGCCCTGACCCTGAACCCCTTTAAGGAGTGGCTTGAGCACCTCCTTGTAGTTTTCTTTGGTCAGATGCGTACGGATATGGCGAATGTTTCTCTCGGCCAGATACGCTGCGATATCCTCGCGCGGGTCGATGACGACGAGCCTGGTCTTGTCGAAGTTGAAATGACGTTCGATCAACGGAAGAGTGCCGCGCCCGATGGAGCCGAAGCCGATCATGATGATGGGGCCGTCAATATCGCCGTAAATCGGATGGTTTGCGTCCGTCATTCGTCATTTTTCCTTTTTAAGCCAATAAGTAAGCTAGATCATAAAAGCGTGCCACAATAAAGGGCAGGTGCATGACGGACATATGACGGTAGCGCAAGCCCGGGATGCGAAAGTTGTGACGGGTTGGTGTGTGGTGATCCCGTTCTGCGCGGTTGCGATCCGGCGAGATTGAAGTCGAGACCTTCCGACCGCATTCTTCCCCTTCGCATTTTAGAGACTACGTTTATAATCAAGTTCTTCTTTTCGTGTATATGCCCTAGGGCTTGGGGGCTTTTGCAAGATGACGAAAAGGGGGCTTTTCGTCATCACAGGAGTGTTGCCTGTTGAATAGTCTTATTGAGCGTGTCGCAGCGCTTCAGAGCGCCACCCCCGTTCTTATTGCACTTTACGATTCCGAAGACCGGTTGCGGCATGCCAACCCGTCGTTTCGGCAGAGCTTTCAGCTTGCCGACGATGATTTTTCGACCTGGGCGGAAATCATGCGCTTGAACCACCGTCTGCGAACCGGCGTGGTCGTCAGAAACAGCGATTTCGAGGGCTGGCTTTTGTCGGCGCAGTCCCGGCGCGGCAAGCTGCCGTATCGTGCCTTCGAGATGGACATGTATGACGGCCGCTGGTTCTGGATGACGGAGACGGTGCAGCAGGATGGCTGGATGCTGTGTGTCGCAAGCGATGTCACCGAATTGCGCCAGGGCTACAGAACCCTGCGGCAGGACCGGGATCTGGCGGTGCGCGCCTCGCAGACCGACGAATTGACGGGAACGGCGAACCGGCGTTTTGTTTTCGCCAAACTCGCGCTGCAGGTGGAGCGGGTCGGCAAGGGGCTTGAAGCGCCCTTTTGCCTTTGCACGCTCGACATCGACTTTTTCAAGCACATCAACGATCGTTTTGGCCACAAATGCGGCGATGCGGTGCTGCGCGATTTTGTCGGGATCGCCCATTCCGTCGTCCGGCGGGTGGATTGTTTTGGCAGGATCGGCGGTGAGGAATTCATGCTCATCCTGCCGCGCAGTTCGGTTGTTGAGAGCCGGGAGATCGTCGAGCGGCTACTGCAAAAGGTGCGTCTTTCCAGACCTCTGGCCGAGTTTCCGGATTTTTCCTATAGCTGTTCCGCTGGAATGACGACCTATCGGATGGCAGAAAGTGCCGACGATGTTTTCATGCGCGCCGATCAAGCGCTTTACGCTGCCAAGGAAAAGGGCCGCGACCGGCTTTTGGCGGTGACGGTCTAGACCAGCTCCGCCGCAATCAGCCCATGCAGCGAATTTCCCACGAACAGCCGTCGACCGGCAATATCCTCCGGCTTCAATGCCTGCCCGCGTGCCTTGCGCTGGCGGATGAGATCGGCACGCAGAACGCCCGGCAGAATACCGCTGTCGAGCGGCGGCGTCAGCAATTGCCCGTCCGGCATTTCGACGAAGATGCTGGTCGATGATCCCTCGCACAACTCGCCGCGCTCGTTGAGCAGCAGAACCTCGTCTGCATCCCCGGCTGAAAATTCGGCGCGGGCGGCATCATAGGGTTCCCGGCGCGATGATTTGTGGCGATAGAAGGTGTCGGTGGAATCAAGCCTGGTTTGCGTCGCGATGCGGATCCGCCAGACGGTTCCCTCCTGCAACGGCCGAAACTCGGCCGTTTCGATATCGAGCTCACCCTTGTAGTTCATGACCAGCTTCACGCAGAGCGGACTTTCGCCGCCCACCTTCTTCTCCAGTACCTGAACCGCGTTGGCCGGTGCTCGGAAACCGAGCGCATCGGCTGAGCGCAATAGCCGGCGCATATGCTGGTCAATGCGCTGAAAGCCCGATTGCGGCTCCCAGCGCAGCGTTTCTCTCAAGGTCAGATCGGCGGGTTTGCGTTTCATTGCCTTTGCTCGTCGCCTGTCATCGGTATTTTTCGGAGGCAATCAGGCCTGTTTGCTGTCAAGCGCTTCCAGTTCGTCGATCAGCCCTTCGATCACGGCAAGACCCTTGTCCCAGAAGGAAGGGTCTGTCGCGTCGAGGCCGAATGGTTTCAGAAGTTCCGAATGGTGCTTGGTGCCGCCTGCTTTCAAAAGCTCGAAATATTTCTCCTGAAAGCCGGTCTCGGCCTTCTGGTAAACGGCATACAGCGAGTTCACCAGGCAATCACCGAAGGCATAGGCATAAACATAGAAGGGAGAGTGGATGAAATGGGGGATGTAGGTCCACCAGGTCTCATACCCTTCGGAAATCTTGATCGCCGGGCCGAGGCTCTCGGCCTGAATGGAAAGCCACAATTCACCGATCTGTTCGGAGGTCAACTCACCCTGCTTGCGGGCGGTGTGCAGCTTGCGTTCGAATTCATAAAACGCGATCTGTCGCACGACCGTGTTGATCATGTCCTCGACCTTGCGGGCGAGCATGGCCTTGCGTTCCCTGACGTCCTTCGTGTCGTCAAGCAATTTGCGGAAGGTCAGCATTTCTCCGAAAACGGAGGCAGTTTCGGCAAGCGTCAGCGGCGTCGCGCACATCAGCGCGCCTTGGTCGCCGGCCAGCACCTGGTGCACGCCGTGGCCAAGCTCATGGGCAAGCGTCATCACGTCGCGCGGTTTGCCGAGATAGTTGACGAGGACATAAGGATGGGCCGAAGGCACGGTCGGATGCGCGAAGGCGCCCGGCGCCTTGCCGGGCCGGGCGGGGGCGTCGATCCATTGCTCATCGAAGAACCGGCGGGCAATATCGGCCATCTCCGGCGCAAAATCACCATAGGCGGACAGCACGGTGTCCTTCGCCTCATCCCAGGGAATGATCGTATTCGATGTATCGGGAAGCGGCGCGTTGCGGTCCCAGTAGTTCATCTGTTCCATGCCGAGCCATTTCGCCTTCATGGCGTAATAACGATGCGAAAGGCGCGGATAGGCGTTTTTCACGGCGGCAGCCAGAGCGTCTACGACCTCGCGCTCCACACGGTTTGCCAGATGGCGGCTGTCGGCGATGTCTTCGAACTTGCGCCAGCGGTCGGAAATATCCTTGTCCTTGGCCAGTGTGTTGGTGATGAGGGTGAAGACCCGCAGATTATTGGTGAAGGTGGTGCTGAGCGCCTGCGCTGCCTTCTTGCGAGTTTCCGGCTCCGGCTCCTGAAGCATATTGAGCGTTACTTCCAGCGAAAGGCTTGCGCCGTCTATGTCGAAGCGCAGGTCGGCCATCGTCTCATCGAACAGGCGGTTGAACGCGCTGGCACTCGTCATCGATTTTTCGAGGAATAGCTGTTCGAGCTGGTCATCGAGCTGGTGCGGCTTGTCCTTACGCAAATCCACCAGCCACGGCCTGTAGTGCCCAGCTAAGGCATCGTTTGCCATGCAGGCATCCATTACGGCGTCGTCGATGCGGTTCAGTTCAAGCGTAAAGAACAGCAGATGGGCGGAAATATCCGTCAGTTTCGCCTGGGCGTCGCCGTAAAGCTTGCCGTTTGCCGGGTTGGAGGTATCTGAAAAATACGTCAGCCCCGCAAAGGAACCGATGCGGCCGATAAGATCGTCCAACGCTTCATATTCCTTGAGAGCAGCGCCGATGCCGTTGGCGCCCGTCGCCTTTGCAGCGTCTTCAAGCTTGCCCTTCCATTTATCCTCGAAAGCCGCCGCCAGCGCCGCCGCCTTCTCAATGTCGCCCTTGTATTCCGGCGAATCGCCCGAGGGATAGAGATCCGAGAGTTTCCAGCCGGGCAGGTCGCCAAGGGCAGGGCCGGAGGTTTCGGCAAGCGAAAATACGGGGTGCGGTGTTGGGCGATTGAGGGTCATCGAACGCGTCCTTGTCGTTATGCCTGCGCAGCATATGGGGCCTTTGTTTCCCGCAGCAATGGATAAAATGCAAGCAAATCTCAAAACTGGATGTTCAAATCTCCCGTGCCAGAGTGCGCCACAAGGGACCGCATGACGCAGGTCCATAAACCGGAAACCGGAGCCAAAAATGACCGCGCATGTTCTCGTGATAGACGATGATCCCGTCCAGCGCCGCCTGCTCAAAAATGCGGTGGAACGTTATGGGCATCTGGCCTTGCTTGCAGAAAACGGCAGGGCGGGGCTGGAGCTGCTCAAGCAATATAGCGGCGAGATCAATGTTGTCGTCCTCGACCTGATGATGCCGGAAATGGATGGCCTCGCCTTCCTGAAAGCCGTTGGCGAACTCGGCACCGACGTCCCGGTCATCGTCCAGACGGGGCAGGGCGGCATCGATACCGTCGTGCAGGCCATGCGCGCCGGCGCCTTCGATTTCGTCGTCAAGCCGGTCTCGCCGGAACGGATCGGCGCCGCCATCTCCAATGCCCTCAAGCTCGACAGGAGAGAGGCAAAGGCCCGCACGGGCAGGCGCGGACGGAGCAATGCCGTGAATTTTACTGATATCGTTTCCGCAAGCCCGGCCATGCTGAGGGTGATAGAACTGGCGCAGCGCGCCGCCCAGTCCAGCATTCCCGTGGTACTGGAAGGCGAATCCGGCGTCGGCAAGGAAATGGTCGCCCGTGCAATCCAGTCGGCTGGCGACAGGGCGAACAAACCATTCATCACCGTCAATTGCGGCGCTATCCCGCACAATCTGGTGGAGAGTATTCTTTTCGGTCACGAGAAGGGCGCTTTTACCGGAGCCACGGAAAAACACGTTGGCAAGTTCATGGAAGCCGATGGCGGAACGCTGTTCCTCGATGAAATCGGTGATCTGCCGCTCGACGTGCAGGTAAAGCTACTGCGGGCGGTTCAGCAGGGCGAAATCGAAACTGTCGGTTCCGCGCGTGTGCAGAAGGTGAATGTCCGCCTGATTTCCGCCACCAACAAGAATCTCATCGAAGAGGTGAAGGAAGGCCGCTTCCGCGAGGACCTGTATTATCGCCTCAACGTCTTTCCTATCACCATTCCGGCGTTGCGCCGGCGCAAGGAGGATATTCCCCATCTGGCACGGGTGTTCGCGGAGCGTTTTTCGGTGGAACAGAAATTGCCAAATCCCGTCGGCCTCGATGCTAGCGCGCTGGCACTGCTAACGGCCTATGACTGGCCGGGCAATATCCGCCAGCTTGAAAATGCGGTCTTCCGCGCCGTCGTGCTGTCGCAGGGCGAGGAACTGGCTGATTCCGATTTTCCGCAAATCGCGCTGCAATTGCCAGAATTCGCAGGTGGGGACGATGCGGGTGAGTCGATCCGGTCGCCGTCTGGATCGTCGCTGAAACTCGCCGCCTATTCTCCGCCGCCGCCGGTCGCCGAAAGTCACGCCATTCTGGATGAGGCGTCAGATATTTCCACCACGATATACCGGGGAGGAAACCTGATCTCCAGCATGGACGACTCAGGCAATATCAGGAAGCTGGCCGAGATCGAAGAGGAGCTTATCCGTTTTGCCCTTCGTTTTTATCGCGGGCAGATGAGTCAGGTCGCAAGGAAACTTGGTATCGGCCGCTCGACGCTTTATCGCAAGCTGAAGGACTATGGCATTGATCCGGACGATCCGTTGCGGGATGCGGCCTGATTGCACAAACCGCCTGTTCGACGGCAGATAGCAAGATTCGTTAACTTCTGAGCAAGGATATCCGCTTACCGTCTATAAACCTCTTGTTAGTGGCTGATTCACTATATAGAGGAAGGTTGCATCTGTGTGGCAATTTTGCCATCGTGTCACCGTATTTGACGTTCATTTGAGGCAATGTGACAGAAATTGTCTTCCAGGCGGGGATCGAATTGCCATATCTGCATCGAAATATCGCGCTGTCGACCAAGATCGCGCGCGGCTTGATCAAGGATATATGCACGAAGCTGTCGGCACGCGCTGTCACTTTTGCCTGCTTGATGCTCGCCGCAATGCCATTCGCAGGTGTCTCGGCGACGGAAGCTTTCGCCGAAACGCGCAGTCTCAAACTGTATTATATCCATACACGCGAGAAGGCGGTCATAACCTTCAAGCGCAACGGAAAATACGACCAGAAGGGTCTGCAGGAGCTGAACCGCTTTTTGCGTGACTGGCGTCGTAACCAGCCGACGCGGATGGATCCGCGTCTTTTCGATCTTGTCTGGGAAGTCTACCGCCGCAGTGGCGCGACCGATTACATCAACGTTGTGTCGGCCTTCCGTTCGCCTGAGACTAACGGCCTCCTGCGCACGCGCACCAAGGGCGTGGCGGAAAAAAGCCAGCATATGCTCGGCAAGGCAATGGATTTCTACATTCCGGGCGTGAAGCTTTCCACACTGCGCGAAATCGGCATGCAGATGCAGATTGGCGGCGTAGGTTTCTACCCGACCTCGGGTTCTCCCTTCGTGCACATGGATGTCGGCGGCGTTCGTGCCTGGCCGCGCATGAGCCGTCAGGAACTCGTGCGTATCTTCCCCAAGGGCAATACGCTGCACGTTCCTTCCGATGGCAATCCGCTTCCCGGTTATGAACAAGCCTTGGCTGACTACAAGAAGCGCGTCAATTCCTCTTCCATTCAGGTTGCTTCCAGCGCCGGTGCCGGCCCTGCGTCCTCCGGTGGTGGCGGCAAGCGCAAGACACTGTTGCAGGCGCTCTTTGGCGGAGGCGACGAGGATGAAGATCCCGATAGCATCGCTACGCCGCAGCCCGCAGAACGTCCGGCTGTCGCTCGCCCTGCAACGCCACCGCCTGCTGCACCTGAGCCAGAACCGACGATCGCCGTTGCTTCCGCCCAACCGCTTCCCGGTGTGAGCACTGCGCCGCTGCCCATTGCACGTCCAGCTTTCGGCAACCAGCCTCCGGCCAATACGGGCCTTGCCACCGCGCTTTATTCTCCAGCCCGTAATGCGGCGCAGGATGCACTCCAGGCTGCGACAACACCGACGCCAACCTCTGCTCCGGCCGAGCGTCAGCAGTTTGCCGATCTGGCTGAGGTATCCGTGCCTGTGCCGACGCTTCTTGGGCCGCGTGGCATGCGTGGCGACGCTGAAGGATCGATCCTGACCGCATCCGCAGATGGTGCGACACCCGCAGCGACGGGCGAACTTGCGTCTATTCCGGTGCCGGCCAATCGTCCGGCTGTGGCGGAAGCCCTGCTGGCACAGGCCAATGCTGATCCGGAAGGCGACGAAGATCTCGCCGAAGAGCGGAAAGATACGCTTTCGCCGACTGTGGTTGCTGCTCTGGAACAGAGCGGTCAGGCCGCCCGTTCGCAGATCAATTCCGCTACCGTGCCGACAGCCGCGCCGTTCCCGGCTGCCGTCAACCACAAGGTTACAGTCGCGCCCGCCGAAACGGCTAAGGCTGAGCCAGAGGCAGGTTTCGGTGACGCCTTTGATCTGAAACCCTCCATCAATGGTGGGCTGACGGCCGGCTTACCGACCAAGGGCTCACGCCCGAGCAGGCAGGATGCCGCCGTTTCCCATCAGGCCATGGTCGGCGGTGGTCGTCTGACGCAGGATCTGATCTCTGACTGGGCGCTCAACCAGAACAAGGGCTCGACCGGCCGTTCGGTGAAGGCGCCGCGCGTCGTCGCCAACCGTATGCTCAGCCACGACATGTCGGCTTCCGCCACATCGGCTAGCTTCAAGCCCGGTGCAGCGGCGATCGAGTCCAGCCGTTTCAGCACGCCGGTGAAGATGCACTGAGCCCCGCTTTCTGCAATGCGGCCGAAAGGCCAACAAAAAACCCGCCGGTGACGGCGGGTTTTTTATTATGCTTGATATCGCGATATCAGACGCCGCTCTGGCCGTCCGAACCGATATAGGCGATGCGCACCATGTTGGTCGCGCCCGGGGTGCCGAGCGGCACGCCGGCGGAGATGATGATGCGGTCGCCCGGCTTGCCGAAACCTTCGGACACGACGATGCGACAAGCGCGGTTCACCATATCGTCCAGATCGCTGGCGTCACCGGTAACCACGCAATGCAGGCCCCAGACGACCGACAGGCGGCGTGCGGTCTGGATGATCGGCGAAAGCGCAATGATCGGAACCTGTGGCCGCTCGCGCGCGGCGCGCAGACCCGTTGTGCCGGACGAGGTGTAGGTGACGATCGCGGCGAGCTTCAACGTTTCGGCAATCTGGCGGGCAGCAAGCGAAATGGCGTCTGCACCCGTCGCTTCCGGCTGTGGGCGCTGCGCGTAGATGATGTTGGAATAATAGGGGTCCTGTTCCACCGTGCTGGCGATGGATGCCATGGTCGATACGGCTTCGATCGGATAATCGCCGGAAGCGGACTCGGCCGAGAGCATGATGGCGTCGGCGCCTTCGAATACGGCAGTCGCAACGTCCGAAACTTCCGCACGGGTCGGAACCGGAGCTGTGATCATCGATTCCAGCATCTGTGTGGCAACGACAACCGGCTTGCCGGCACGACGGCAGGCGCGGGTCAGCTGTTTCTGGATGCCCGGAACTGCTTCCAGCGGCATTTCCACGCCGAGATCGCCGCGTGCGACCATCAATGCGTCGGAAAGCTCGATGATTTCTTCGATGCGCTCAATAGCCTGCGGCTTCTCGATCTTGGACATCAGGCCAACGCGACCGCGCGAAATCTTGCGCACTTCGGCCAGGTCTTCCGGGCGCTGAACGAAGGAAAGGGCAACCCAGTCCACTTCGTTGGTTGCAAGAACGGCGTCGAGGTCGACGCGGTCCTTGTCGGTCAGAACGCCGACGCCGAGCAGGGTGTCGGGCAGGCTAATGCCCTTGCGGTCGGAAATCCGGGTGCCCGAAACAACAGTGGTGACGATGCTCTTGCCGTCGCTCTTCTCAGCGCGCAGATGCAGCTTGCCGTCATCGATCAGCAGGCGGTGGCCAGGCTTGACCGCTTCGAGAATTTCAGGATGCGGCAGGAAAACGCGGGTGTTGTCGCCGGGCGTATCGTTATTGTCCAGCGTAAACGTCTGGCCGGGAACGAGATCAACCTTGGTCTCGGCAAATTTACCGACGCGCAGCTTGGGACCCTGCAAGTCGGCCAGAATGCCGATGGGACGGCCGTTACGGCTTTCGACGGAGCGAATACGCTCAATCAGCGTCCGCATCACGTCGTGGCTCGCATGGCTCATGTTGATGCGGAAGAGATCGGCGCCGGCCAGATGCAGCTTTTCGATCATTGCCTCGTCGGAAGAGGCGGGGCCGAGAGTTGCAAGAATTTTGACTTTGCGGTTACGCTTCATCAGTTTTGATTTCCCTGTGTGCCTGGCGTATCGGAAAGCTGGACCATCCAGCTGCCCTGTCTGCCCGTGTCATATTCCTTGAAACCCATTCTCTGGAAGCTGCGGGCATAACAATCGTCTACGCCGGCGATTTTGAACTCGTTTTCCGCCACGCACATGTTGACGTCACCGGTCCAGCGGCCGCCGTGAGCGGCGTCCTCGGCATAAAGATAATAATAACGCGACTGCAACTCACCCTCTATCAGCGTTGCGCAGGTAGAGGAGGGGACCTGCCACCAACCTTCACTGACCCAGCCGTCCTGCGCCCGGTAGCCGATTGCGACCCCCACGAGGTTTTGCGTGCTGTTGCAGACGCGGAAATCCGCATGCGCGGCCTCCACGAAGACAAACGGGGTCAGAAACAATGCCGCTGCGGAGAAAAGACGGGCAAGATGCCGAAAGTGGCGAGGAAGAGCGAGAGATGACTGAGTCACGGCTTCCATCCGGATTCCATGGTTATAATGAACACACTTCTTGGCGTGGCCGCCAAAGAAAGTCAACGCGAGTTTAATCGATTATATTGTTCGTGGGATCGTGAGTGCGATAAGGTAGATGGCTGTTCTGTCGCCGAAACTTGCGCCCGGCCTCAAGCCATGCCATCAAGCTTTTCTCCTCAATCCTGCCCCAGAAAATTATCGATGAACGACTTCATACCCTATGAAATCATAGAAGGCGATTATGACAAAGGCATGGTTCTTCTGGCGGACCATGCCATGAACCTCCTGCCGGCACACTACGGCAAACTTGGCCTTCCGCAAACCGCTTTTCATCGTCACATCGCATTTGATATTGGCATTGAAGGGCTGACGCGCTCTCTTGCGGCCCGCCTCGGCGTGCCGGCCGTGCTTGGACGATTTTCGCGCCTCCTGATCGACCCCAATCGCGGCGAGGACGATCCGACCCTTATCATGAAGATTTCGGACGGGGCGATCATCCCCGGCAACCACCCGATTTCGGATGATGAATGGCAAAGACGGATCGAGTTTTTTCATCGTCCCTATCACAATGCCGTCGATCGCGTGCTCACCGGTGTAGCGCAGTCGTCGGGGGAAGCGCCGCTTGTTCTGTCGCTGCATTCGTACACGCCGTTCTGGAAAGAAACACCGCGTCCCTGGCATGCGGCGGTTCTGTGGGACACGGATAATCGTGCGGTCGATCCGCTTCTGGCGCATCTGCGCGCGACCGGCGACATTCTCGTTGGTGACAACGAACCCTATGACGGGGCGCTGAAGGGCGATACCATGTATCGCCATTGCATGATGAAGGGCATACCGCATGCGCTTCTTGAAGTTCGGCAGGATTTGATCGCGGATGAGGAAGGGATTGCCGAATGGTCGGACCGGCTCGCTCCCATTTTCGCCGCAATGAACGACGATCCCATTTTGCATGAATATGAGCTGTTCACCTCTCGCACCGGCCCCTACTGAGCCTGGAGCTGCCCCATGACGACACCGAATGACAAACAGCAGATTGAATTCGAGGCCGCCGCATTTCGCCGTCTCGTCGAGCATCTTCGCGAGCGTCACGATGTGCAGAACATCGACCTGATGAATCTCGCGGGCTTTTGCCGCAATTGCCTTTCCAACTGGTATGGGGATGCCGCTAACGAGGCCGGCGTTGCACTCACCAAGGAGCAATCCCGGGAAATCGTCTACGGAATGCCCTATGAGGAGTGGAAGGAAAAATATCAGGCGGAGGCGAGCGACGCCCAGAAAGCTGCCTTTGAGCAGAACAAGCCAACGGAATAACCCCCGATCGACGGAAACGACTTGACGTGAGGCCCGTCAGTGGGCAGGTCACAGGCCGGAATTTTTGCTGCCCGGCTGGCGGCGACCGGCGAAGGCTTCGCCTGGATTTAATGAACAAGGCTCACCCGAGCTGCTACCAATGAAGGATGATATGATGGACGAAACGAGCACCACCGAAACCGTCGCCGCCGCCGAACTGCGTCAATTCATCGAGCGCGTCGAGCGTCTCGAAGAGGAAAAGGCCGCCATTCAGGGAGACATCAAGGATGTCATGGGTGAGGCGAAGGGTCGTGGCTACGATACCAAGGCGATCCGCACCATCATCCGCCTGCGCAAGAAGGACGCCAACGAGCGTATCGAGGAAGAAACCATTCTTCAGACCTATATGGCTGCGCTTGGCATGGAATGATCGGTTGACGGTCCCACAATGAAAAATCGCCGCTTTTGCGGCGATTTTTGTTTGGATCGTCTGCGATATTCAGCTGCGAGTGCCAGCCAGCTTTTCAGAAAGGTCAGCGGCCTCTTTGCGGGCGTCCTTGTCCGCGGGATAGAGCGCGAGATAGCGTTCCCAGGCTTTCAGCGCCAGATCGTCACGGCCTGAGGCTTCGAGGATGTTTGCAAGGCTCGCCAATGCCGGAAAATAGCGCGGCTCCTTCTCCAGCGTCAGATTGATATCCGCCATCGCCTTTCGGGTGTCGCCATCCGCAAAATGCACCATGGCGCGGCGATAGGGCGCCTGCACGTAGTCCGGATCGAGTAAAATAGCCTGGTCGAGAAAATCGTAAGCGGCGGCGTTGCGCTTCTCGTCTGCGGCTTCGCCTGCCCATTGCATCAGGAGATTGATTGTCGCGCTGCCGGAATCGTTCCATTCGGAAGCGATCTGGTTGGCAATGCTGCGCGCCTTGACCGCATTCCGCTCTTTTTTCAGCGATGCGAAAAGACTGTCAACTGTCTTTGCAGGTGAAGGCGCAGCCTCCAGGGCTGCGGGAGGCTGACCATCTGCCGCATGACCAAGGGACGCCATTCCTGAAAGCAGGAGGCCCGAAAGCAGGAAACCCTGAGCGACGATGATAGCCGTGCAAAAACGATTTGGGCGCATGGGTTAAAGCTTAACCCGACTGCGCCCAATATCAAATGCAAAGTTCTGCACTGTCAACAAAGTGATCCGCGATGTGATCGCGAACCGCAGTGGCACTCAATCAGCCCTGACGAGCCTTGAAGCGCGGGTTCTGCTTGTTGATGATGTAGACGCGGCCCTTGCGGCGAACCAGGCGGTTATCGCGATGACGGGCCTTAAGCGCTTTAAGCGAATTCTTGATTTTCATTTTACTGGTCCGCAGTTTTGCACGGCTTTTACCGTGCTTATTCAAACAATCAAAAGCGCGCAACGGGGCGCGCTCTTTTCGGTTGGCAGGCAAATACCCGTTTGACCCCTGCCTGTCAACACTTCCAGACGTCTTTGCCTTAAAAGACTGAGGCTTTTCCTGTGTGCAAAAGCTCGGTCACATGGCCCATCTTGCGGCCAGGCCGTGCTTGTGTCTTGCCGTAAAGATGCACGAGACAGTCTTTTTTCGAAAGCCATGCTGGCACATCGTTGATGTCATCGCCGATGAGGTTCGTCATGACGCAATCCGAATGGCGGGCCGTGCTGCCGGGGACAAGACCGGAGACGGCTCGTATATGCTGTTCGAATTGCGAGACCACGCAGGCCGCTTCCGTCCAGTGGCCGGTATTGTGCACGCGCGGCGCCATTTCATTGGCAACGAGCGAACCATCGGTCAGGACGAAAAACTCGATGCCGATCACGCCGACATAGTCGAGCGCAGCCAGAAGCTTTTCCGCCGATTGCACGGCAACCGCCTTCGCCGCATCGGAGAGTGCTGCCGGCACCGTGGATGTATGCAGAATGCCGTTCAGATGAATGTTTTCGGCCGGATCGTAGCAGGTAACGGTGCCATCCCTGAAACGGGCGGCAATGATCGAGATTTCCCGCTCGAAAGCGACGAAGCTTTCGAGGATGAGCGGCACGCCACCGAGTGTTGCGAAGGCGCCTGCGATGTCCTCACCACCCTTGAAAAGCCTCTGGCCCTTGCCGTCATAGCCCATGCGGCGGGTTTTCAGCACACCCTTGCCACCAAAAGCGGCCAATGCCGCCTCCAGTTCTTCCTGATTATCCACGGCGCGGAAATCGGCGGTCGGAATGCCGCAACCGTTGAGGAAGCGTTTCTCCGTCAGCCTATCCTGCGAGGCGCTGAGAGCCTGCGGCGGGGGATAAACGGGAACAGAAGCGCTCAGCGTCTCGGCTGCGGTGACGGGTACGTTCTCGAATTCGTAGGTCACGACATCGCAAAGGCGAGCGAGTTCCGCAAGCGCCGTCTCGTCACCGTATTCCGCGACGATCTGGCTGTTGCAGACCTGCGCCGCCGGACAATCGGCTTGCGGTTCGAGAACGATGGTGCGGTGGTTGAGGCGTGCGGCGGCCATTGCCAGCATGCGGCCAAGCTGCCCGCCGCCGATGATGCCGATGGTGAGATTGTTCGTATTCATCGTCATGTTAGAGGCTGTCACTGGGCGCTGTCCATGGGATATTCGGCAACGGCCGCTGACTGGCGCGCGCGCCATGCATCGAGCCGGTCTGCCAGGTCCTCGTCGCCCAGCGCCAGAACCGCAGCTGCCAGAAGTGCGGCATTGATAGCGCCGGCCTTGCCGATGGCAAGCGTTCCGACGGGAATGCCAGCGGGCATCTGGACGATGGAATAGAGGCTGTCCTGCCCGGACATCGTCTTGGATTGTACCGGGACGCCGAAAACCGGCAGCGGGGTCATGGCGGCGGTCATGCCCGGCAGATGGGCGGCGCCGCCGGCACCCGCGATGATGACCTTGAAGCCTTCGTCTTTCGCGCCATTGGCAAAATCATAAAGGCGATCAGGCGTGCGGTGGGCGGAAATGATGCGGGCTTCGTATTCCACGTCCAGCGCATCCAGCGTATCGGCGGCATTCTTCATGGTCTCCCAGTCGGACTGGCTGCCCATGATGATGGCGACGGGGGGTGTCTCTGCTGTCACTTCGCTTCTCCGGCTTACAGCATAGGCGCAAAAATCGATTTTGATTTCTGCAAGGCACGATGCGTAAATTCAATAGATTAGAGCGTCTCTCGTGCATCCGGCAGGAAGCACGGAAGCCACTCTAGGCAATGATATCGGGAATGACCTGATCTTCGATCTGGGTCATCTTGTCCTTGACGGCCAGCTTTTTCTTTTTCATGCGTTGTATTCTCAGCGCATCGCAGTTGGTCTGGATCATCGCGTTGATCGCAGCGTCATAATCCTCATGCTCCTGGCGCAGCCGCGCCAGCGTAAGCCTGATGTCCGCCTGGTCCTGATCGGGCATCTTGTCATCCCCATTTTATGCCAGCCGGAGAGCCTCCGGCGCGTATGTCATCGGTTCTCGAGCCTCTATCATCAAATCGCGGTAACGGGAAGTTATCCCTTGCGACCAAATTGCCCACTTATTGCCTTCATTTCGCCTTCGACAAGACCAACGATCCATGTCACATTGTCGTCGCAAACCTGAAACTCCAGCGATGGAGAGCTGGAGGTAGGCTTAAAAATGGAAGGACGTGCCGCATGACCATTCAGGCTCATATTGCATCGCTCGAAAAGAAACACGGTGCTCTGGAGGAGGAGCTCGAAAGTATTCTTGCTTCCCCGTCCTCTGACGATAGAGAGATCGCCGATCTCAAACGCCGTAAACTGCGCCTGAAGGATGAACTACAGAGGCTTCGCGCCTCCACAAGGCATTGATTGATGCCATTCCCCAGCCTTCGATGAAGGACTGACGGATTCTTTTTCGGCCCTGGCGGTACGTGCGTGCTGCCAGGGCTTTTTAGTGGCCGCCTTGGGTCTAGAAAGGCAGCCCGTCCCACAGCAGTTTCAGCGCCGCGATCAGCGCCATGGTATACATCAGCGGGTAGAACACTGATGGTTTCAGATATTTCACCACCCTTGCGCCGGCAAGCGTCGCCAGCATTGCCACCGGCAACAGGCTGGCCGATGTCTTGAGGTTGGTGGCATCAAGCGCGCCGAGCGCGAAATAGGGAATGAGCTTGATTGCATTCATGATCGCGAAGAAACGCACGCTCATGCCGGTATAGGTCTTGGGATCGAGCTTCAGCGGCAGAACATAGATCTGGAAGGGTGGGCCACCCGCATGGGCCACGAAACTCGCATAACCGGACAGGCTGGACCAGAGTGTTGCAGCCACCGGACGCTGCGGTCTGGCCGGAATCTCCTGCCCTTTGCGGCTTTTGAAGCTCTCCTGGAAATAACGCAGTACGAACAGGATCGTCACCGAGGCGACGACGAGGCGCATGGCGTCTGCCGAGATGAGGCTTGAGGTCGCCCAGCCGAGAGTAATGCCGGCAATCGCGCCCGGAAGCATGATGAGGAGCGTTTGCCGGTGGTTGTGGTGCCGCCAGGCCCATAGCGCCACAAGATCCATCACGATCAGGATCGGCAAGAAGATTGCCGCCGCCTGCACGGGCGGGATGGCAAGCGCCATCAGCGGCACGCCCATCAGTGCCAGCGCACCGCCCAACCCGCCCTTGGAAAGGCCGACAAGCACGACTGCGGGGATGGCGACGAGGAAAAAATGAAAATCGGTCAGCATGGATGAAGGTTGATCCTTTCGCCGGTCCGGTCTATCGGATTTATCATATCAAAACGAGTGCAGATAACGCCGAAAGTGTCTTCTGCCTGAAATGGACGAACCGATGACCAAAGTTGATAACCGTTGCCGCCTTGTTCTGATCGTCCCGCAATTGGACGACGCGCAAAAGCAGGCGACAGAATTGCAAGAAGCACTGCGAGGCGGCGATGTGGCTTCGGTCATCATTCCGCAATATGATCTGGATGACGCCACTTTCCAGAAACGCGCCGAATTGATCGTGCCGATGGTGCAGGAGGCTGGTGCCGCTGCCCTTATCGCGGGCGACAGCCGCGTTGCGAGCCGGGTGAAGGCGGATGGCCTGCATGTGGCGGGCAATGCCGAGGCGCTTGCGGAGGCCGTGGAAAATTTCGCGCCGAAGCTGATCGTTGGCGGTGGCAATGCCGATGATCGGCATAAGGCTCTGGAGATGGGTGAGTCCAATCCGGACTACGTGTTTTTTGGAAAGCTCGAAGGCGACATCAAGCCGGAAGCGCATCCCAAAAATCTGGCACTCGGCGAATGGTGGGCATCGATGATCGAGATTCCATCCATCGTCATGGGCGGCACCGATATCTCGTCGGTGGTTGCCGTGGCCGAAGCCGGCGTGGAATTCGTGGCGATGCGCAGCGGCGTTTTTGACAATGCCTCGGGTGCTGCCCAGGCCGTTTCTGAAATCAACGCGTTGCTTGACGAAAAAGCGCCACGGTTTGACGGTTGATACAGGCGATGTTGATGCGCTCGGTTCACGTCTGCCTTTCTATTTCGCTGCTGGCGCTGTCTTTAGGCGCGCCGGCGGGCGTTGCTTTTGCCCAATCCGGACCGCAAAGCGAAAGCAACGCGCTTTCCCGCCAGTTGGAGGATGAGGCGCAGCCTTCCCGTCAGGGCAGGGTGCAGTCCGAAGAGCAGAAGGACTTGCAACCGTCGCAGGGCGTCAACGTCTATCAGCGCATGGGCGCGGACCTGCCGGCCTTGCCGCCTGAAAAGGAGTTCAAGGGCCGGGTGGATGAGGCCTATGGGCATTTCCAGCGCGGCGAATATGTCCAGGCGCTCGACAAGGCGCTCAACCGTGCGCAGAACGGCGATGCGGCCGCCCAGACGCTGGTGGCGGAAATGATGTCGCGTGGTCTCGGCATCGCCCGCGACGAAAAGACCGCGGCCTTCTGGTACCAGCAGGCGGCACAGGGTGGCGATCCCGTCGCGATGTTCAAATTCGCCCTCATTTTGATGGAGGGCAAGTTCGTTACCCGCGACAAGGCGAAGGCCGACGATTACATGCACCGTGCGGCGGAAGCCGGCAATGCTTCGGCTCAGTTCAACTGGGGGCAGATACTGGTTTCGGAAAATCCCGGCGTAAAGGGATTGCTGATGGCCATGCCGTATTATGAAAAGTCCGCCGAGCAGGGCATTGCCGACGCGCAATATGCGGTGTCGCAGATCTACCACTCGGTCAAGGATGTGCCGGCCGAAAAGAAGGCCAAGGCGCGCGATTGGCTGACGCGGGCCGCAAAGGCAGGCTACGATACCGCGCAGGTCGATCTCGGCATCTGGCTGGTCAACGGTTTTGGCGGCGAGCGAAATCTGGATGAAGGCTTCCGCTGGCTTTACGGTGCTGCGCAGCGCGGCAATGTCGTGGCGCAGAACAAGGTGGCGCATCTTTACATTCAGGCGCTCGGCACACGGCCCGATCCGGTGGAGGCGGCCAAATGGTACGTGCTTTCCCGCCGCGCCGGGCTGAAGGATCCGTCTCTCGAGGATTTTTATCTCGGGATCACCGACGAGCAGCAGAAAAAGGCTATCGAGGCGGCAAATCGTTTCCGTCCGATGTGATGCAAGGCCGGTTGTTCGGCGCCAGCGTGCATGTGCAGGCTTTTTGCCTTGAATTTCCGCGCGTTTTGTGGTCTTGAACCGCAAACTTTCAATTCAAGAAAATAATGACGTTCCTGCCCGGCTAGCTTGCGGGTGGTTCGCAAGCTTTCCAGGAAACAAATTCGATGGCACGTTCAGCCCTTCTCAATGTGATGGTTCAGGCCGCCCTCAAGGCGGGTAAGTCTTTGTCGCGTGACTTCGGTGAAGTGCAGAACCTTCAGGTTTCGGTCAAGGGACCGAGCGATTTCGTATCGCAGGCGGACCTCAAGGCTGAAAAGATCGTGCGCGACGAGCTGATGAAAGCCCGCCCCACCTACGATTTTCTGGGTGAGGAAGGCGGCGAGGAAAAGGGCAGTGATGGTGCGCATCGCTGGATCGTCGACCCGCTGGATGGCACGACCAACTTCCTGCACGGCATTCCGCATTTCGCCGTTTCCATCGCGCTCGAGCGTAACGGAGAAGTCGTAGCCGGCGTGATTTTCAATCCCGCGACCGACGAACTCTACACCGCCGAGCGTGGCGGCGGCGCGTTCCTTAACGATCGTCGTATCCGCGTTGCCGCGCGGAAGGCCTTGACGGATTGCGTCATCGGCTGCGGTGTGCCGCATCTCGGTCGCGGCAATCACGGCAAATTCCTTGTCGAACTTCGCCATGTCATGGGTGAAGCAGCCGGCATCCGCCGCATGGGTGCTGCAGCACTCGACCTTGCCTATGTTGCAGCAGGTCGCCTCGACGGTTTCTGGGAAGCAGAGCTTTCGCCGTGGGATATGGCGGCCGGTCTGGTGCTGATTCGCGAAGCTGGCGGGTTCACCTCCGACGCCAAGGGCGGCGCGGATATCTTCGGCAGCGGCAGTGTTGCTGCCGGAAACGAATATATCCACAAGGCACTTGTGGAAGTTGCCAACCGTCCGATTCCGGGTCGTTGATCGATTTCGGCAGAAAACCTGCCGTTTAATCCAGGTTTTAGGCGCCCGGCGAACTATCGCCGGGCGTTTTTGTTTTTTCGGTCTTCGGTCAAGCCGGCTTTCGTGAAATGCCTGTGACGAAAGACAGGCTTTTCGCTTCAAATCGTCGCAATTTTCAAATAGCGTCCGGTTGATACGTGACCGAAGGGAATGCGAACGTTATGGCGGATTCGGAGTTGCTCGATCTCGGCGTGGAGAAGCCGGTGACCACACGGCAATACAGCCACAAGCTGTCCAGCCCCACACCGTTTCTGTGGACGATGGTTCTGTTTCTGATCCTCGTCGGCTTTCTGGCGGCCATTCTTTACCGGCAGGCGCACACGGCCTTCATGACGAATCCGGGCTTGAACGGCTTCATTCTCGGCGTTCTCGTCATCGGCATCATTCTGGTATTCACCCAGACCATGAGCCTGCGTTCGGAAGTCCGCTGGTTTAACGCATTCCGGGCCGCCGGCAGCGCCGAGAAAGTCGGCCGCGCTCCAAAACTGCTGGCCCCCATGAGCACGTTGATCGGCAAGCGTGGCGAAGTCCGGCTTTCTGCAGTTACGCAGCGGACAATTCTCGATTCCATCGCGACACGCCTTGATGAATCGCGCGATACTTCACGTTATCTTGTCGGCCTTCTGGTGTTTCTCGGCCTGCTCGGCACCTTCTGGGGTCTGATCGGCACCATCGGCGCCATCAGCAATGTCATTCAGTCGCTCGATCCCAGCGCCGGCACCAGCAACGATATTCTAAGCTCGCTCAAGTCCGGTCTCACCGCGCCGCTTTCCGGCATGGGAACGGCGTTTTCCTCGTCGCTCCTCGGCCTTTCAGGCTCGCTGATCCTCGGTTTCCTCGATCTTCAGGCCGGCCGTGCCCAGAACCGTTTTTACACCCAGCTCGAAAACTGGCTGTCGTCGGTGACGGATACGTCGGCGGATGGGCCAAAGGAATTCAACGCTGAACCCGGCGCAATGGTCAGCACTGAGCGCTCGCTCGCCGCCATGACGAGTCTTGCTGAAGGCATTCAAGGTCTGGTCAAGAACATGCGCAGCGAGCAGCAGATGTTGCGTGACTGGATCGAGGCGCAGCAGGAGGAATCGAAATCGCTTCGCCGCACGCTCGACCGGTTGTCGACACGTATCGACGGCGAGACAAAATCCTCCGGACGCACCCGGCACGATAACGGGAGCGAGTAGCCATGGCGCTTGCGCGCAACCGCCGCCGCGACAGGGGTGTGGATTATTGGCCGGGTTTCGTCGATGCGCTGTCGACGCTGCTCATGGCCATCATGTTCCTGCTGACGGTCTTCGTGCTGGCGCAATTTGTTCTGTCGCGGGAAATTAGTGGCAAGGACGAGGTGTTGACCCGCCTCAACAGCCAGATTGCCGAATTGACCGAACTTCTGGCCATGGAAAAGGGCAGCAAGCAGGATATCGAGGACGCGCTGGCGAGCCTGCAATCAACCCTTGCCGCATCTGAAAGCGAGCGCTCACGCCTGCAGTCGCTTCTCGATGCGGGATCGGGCAACAATGCAAGCGCCAATGCCCGGATTGGCAGCCTGACCGGCGAGCTGGATGACCAAAGACAGGCCAATTCCCGCGCCTCCGCACAGATCGAATTGCTCAACCAGCAGATTGCGGCGCTCAGGGCGCAGATCGCATCGGTGGAAGCCGCCCTGCAGGCGTCGGAAGCCAAGGATACCTCATCACAAGTCAAGATCGCCGATCTCGGCCGCCGTCTCAATGTTGCGCTGGCGCAGCGGGTTCAAGAACTCAACCGCTATCGTTCTGATTTTTTTGGGCGTCTGCGTGAAATCCTCTCGGATCGCGAAAACATTCGCATCGTCGGCGACCGCTTTGTCTTCCAGTCCGAAGTGCTCTTTCCATCCGGTGGCAACGACCTCAATCCGCAAGGGCAGGCGGAGATGGAGAAGCTGGCGGCCGCGCTGATCGATCTTGCCAAGGAAATCCCCACCGAGATCAACTGGGTTCTGCGCGTGGATGGCCACACGGACAATGTCCAGCTTTCCGGGTCCGGCCGCTTCCGTGACAATTGGGAACTTTCCTCGGCACGCGCAACCTCCGTGGTGAAGTTCCTGATCTCCAAGGGTGTTTCGGCCAACCGGCTGGTCGCTGCCGGTTTCGGTGAATATCAGCCGATTGCCGAAGGCGACACGCCGGAAGCACGCCAGCAGAACCGCCGTATCGAACTGAAGCTCACCGAGCGCTGACACCTTAAGCCGTATCATAGCGGTTGCCTTGAGCTGCAAGTGAATTTACGTTCGCGTAAACGTAATTCTGTCGCATCTGGGAGGAGCTGATGGAGCGATATGATGTGATCGTTGTCGGCGCGGGGCTTGCCGGTCTGGTCGCAGCGACAGAGGCTGTTGAGCGCGGTTTCAGTGTTTGCCTTGTGGATCAGGAGGGGGAGCAGAACCTTGGCGGGCAGGCCTTCTGGTCGCTGGGTGGTCTTTTTTTTGTTGATAGTCCCGAACAGCGCCGAATGCGGGTGCGCGACAATCTCGATCTTGCAAGGCAGGACTGGTTCGGCTCCGCCGGTTTTGATCGCTTGGAAGATCATTGGCCGCGCCGCTGGGCGGAGGCTTATCTCAATTTCGCCGCAGGCGAGAAACGTGAATGGCTGCATCGGCTGGGCATGCGCTGGTTTCCCGTGGTCGGCTGGGCCGAGCGTGGCGGTGCCCTTGCTCATGGCCACGGCAATTCCGTTCCGCGTTTCCATGTCACCTGGGGCACTGGCCCCGGTGTGCTGGCGCCTTTCGTTGAAAAGGCAAAGATCATGACGGCAAGCGGTCGGCTCACCTTTCGGTTCCGCCACCGCGTCGATCATCTGGATATCACCGACGGCAGGGTGACGGGCATTTCCGGTGTTGTTCTTGCCAGGGATCCGGTGTTGCGCGGGCAACCAAGCAGCCGGGAAGAGCAGGGTGATTTTGTCCTTTCGGCCTCGGCGGTCATCGTCAGTTCCGGTGGCATCGGCGGCAATCAGGAACTGGTGCGGCGCAACTGGCCGTTGGAGCGGCTGGGCAAGCCCCCCGCGACCATGGTCTGTGGCGTGCCTGCGCATGTGGATGGCCGTATGATCGCTATTACGGAAGCAGCGGGCGGAACGGTCATCAATCGCGACCGTATGTGGCATTATACCGAGGGCGTGAAAAATCACGATCCGATCTGGCCGGACCATGGCATTCGTATTTTGCCCGGCCCCTCGTCTTTCTGGTGCGATGCGGATGGAAACCGGCTCGGAGCACCCGCGATGCCGGGCTTCGATACACTCGGCACGCTTAAGATGCTGGGCGAACGCGGCAGCGGTCACAGCTGGTTCATTCTGACCAAGGCAATCATCAAGAAGGAATTTGCGCTTTCTGGTTCGGAGCAAAATCCGGATCTGACGGGCAAGGATGTGCGGCTACTGCTTAAACGGTTGGGCAAGGAGCCGCCGGGGCCGGTGCAGGCTTTCATGGAACGCGGCGAGGATTTCGCCGTCCGTGATACGCTGGAAGAACTCGTGGCGGCGATGAATACCATAAACGGGGACAATCGGCTGAATATTGACCACATCCGCTATCAAATAGAGGCACGAGACCGGGAGATCGAAAACGGTTTCAGCAAGGATGCGCAGGTTACGGCGATCCACGGAGCGCGGCGTTATCTTGGTGATCGGTTGATGCGCACTGCAAAACCACATCGGTTGCTAGACCCGACAAAAGGGCCGCTGATTGCGGTGCGCCTGCATGTGTTGACTCGCAAGACGCTTGGCGGTTTGCATACGGACCTAGAGGCGAGGGTGCTGGACGCGGCCGGCAACCCTGTTCCGGGCCTTTATGCTGCCGGAGAGGTGGCAGGCTTCGGCGGAGGCGGCATGCACGGATATAATGCGCTGGAGGGCACATTCCTCGGCGGTTGCCTGTTTTCGGGCCGTGTCGCGGGGGGTAGCGTGATGGCTTAAGCCCACACGGCTCACGCTTGAGCGCGCAGTTCGTCCGGCCCTGTCTGGAATTGCAGCCGGGCAAGTCTCGCATAAAGGCCGTTCTGGCGGATAAGGCTCTGGTGCGTGCCTTCCTCGATGATACGGCCCTCATCCATCACCAGAATGCGGTCAGCCTTCAGCACAGTGGCGAGGCGATGGGCAATGACGATGGTGGTGCGGGTGTTCATCAGCTCATCGAGCGCCTTTTGCACCAGCGTTTCGCTTTCGGCATCCAGTGCGGAGGTCGCTTCGTCAAGAAGCAGGATAGGGGCGTTACGCAGGATGGCGCGGGCAATGGCGATGCGCTGGCGTTGACCGCCGGAAAGCGTTACGCCGCGCTCGCCCACCTGCGTGTCATAACCATCGTTCAGCCGGGCGATGAAGCTGTCTGCCTGAGCGGCGATAGCGGCCGTGCGCACTTCTTCGCGTGTCGCAGCCGGACGACCGAATGCGATGTTATCGTGGATGGAGGAGGCAAAGATCGCCACATCCTGTGGAACAATGGACAGTCGCGCGCGCAGATCGGCAAGGCTAACATCGCGGATATCGACGCCATCGATGGTGATGCGGCCCTCCTGCGGATCGTAGAATCGCATCAGCAGCGAAAAGACCGTGCTTTTTCCCGCCCCGGAAGGGCCGACGATGGCGACGGTTTCGCCGGCATTGACCTTGAAGGAGAGGCCGGAGATGATCGGGCCACCGGTTGCGAGTGGATAAATGAAACCGACATTCTCGAATGTCGCTTCGCCGCGCGGCGGCTGAACCATCGAAACGGGTGCTGACGGCTCGGCAACGGGCGAGCGCTCGTTCAGCAGTTCGGAAAGCCGTTCAGCCGCGCCGCCCGCCTGCGCCAGTTCACCCCAGACTTCGGAGAGCTGGCCCAGGCCGCTTGCCGCGATGACCGAATAAAGCACGAACTGGCCAAGCGTACCCGCTGTCATGCCGCCGGACAAAACGCTTTGCGCGCCATACCAGAGAATGCCGACGACGCTGCCGAAAACGAGCGCGATGGCGACGGCGGTGAGGATGGAGCGGGCGCCTATCGCCGCCCGCGCACCCTGATAGGCCGCTTCTACGGAGGCGCCGTAGCGGGCATTTGCAAGCGCCTCGGCGTTAAAGGACTGCACGGTGCGGCTCGCCCCGATCGTTTCCGAGGCATAGGCGGCGGAATTGGCCAATGTGTCCTGCGTATTGCGGGAGCGGGCACGAACCGAGCGCCCAAAAGCAATCAAAGGAAAAACGATGAACGGGATGGCCAGGAGCGCGAGGCCGGAAAGGCCGGGGCTGGTATAGATCATCATCGCCACCGCGCCGCAACACATGATGATGTTACGCAGCGCAACGGAAGCTGAGGAACCGAACGCCGAGCGAATCTGTACGGTATCCGCGGTCAACCGCGAGGTCAGCTCTCCCGAGCGGTTGGCATCGAAAAACTGCTGCGACAGCGTGGTGAGATGAGCAAAGACATCCCGGCGCAGATCGGCAACGACCCTTTCGCCGATGGTCATGACATAATAATAGCGCATGGCGCTGGCGAGAGCGAGAAGGACGGCAATGGCCAGAAGCACAGCGAAGTAGCTGTTGATCATGCCACCGTCCGGCGTCTGGAAACCGTGATCGATGATGCGGCGAACGGCAAGCGGCAAGGCAAGCGTCGTGGCGGAAGAAAGCACAAGCGCAAACAGGGCCGCCGCCATCAGGCCGCGATACCGCCTGAGATAGGGAAACAGGCCAAGCAGCGGCTTCAGGTTTCTCTGTTTAGCCGCTTTCTGCTCTTCAATGTCTGCCACGTCCGCTACACTCCTCGTTCCGTGCCGTTTTTCGGCCTTTTGCGGGTGAATTTCCGGCGCGCGGTAAAATTCTAGTCCCTGCGGCCATCTCCTTTCACAAGGGGATAGCAGGCTCTTGTTATCTGGGCGACCTTCATGTATAGGCTCCGCATCGAATTGGGAAGCCATAGCCCATCAGGACTATGGCTTCATTTATTGAAATGGCTCAGTTGACGCAATTGCGGCAAATGGACCGCACGTCACTTAACCAGGAAGATTGTCATGAAGGCTGATATCCATCCCGCTTATCACACGATCAAGGTCGTCATGACCGATGGCACCGAATACGAAACCCGCTCGACCTGGGGTTCGGAAGGCGCAGTCATGAACCTTGAAATCGACCCCAAGTCCCATCCGGCATGGACGGGCGGCAACCAGCAGCTTATGGACCGCGGCGGTCGCGTTTCCAAGTTCAACAAGCGTTTCGGCGGCCTCGGCCTCTAATCCACTTGTGGACGGATCATTTAAAAAAGCCCGGTTTTACCGGGCTTTTTTGTTGTCTGTCGATCCGGTGAAACGAGCCCATTGTAGGCCAAAACAAAAAAGCAGGCCCATGAGCCTGCTTTTCAAATTGTCCGGATAAGGTCGTCTTTTCTCAGTTGATCGAGAAAGCCGTGCGCAGAAGGTTAAGCTGCGCCTGCACGCTGTTTTCGTTGTCAGGTACCTTGGTGGCTTCGGACGGGCGGTAAATTTCACGGTCGAGAAGGGCAACGCGGTTCTGGAGGCGGAGCGACCGCTCGATGAGGTCACGGAAGGACTCAGGCAGGTCGTTCCAGCCCGGAGCGTTGCGATCGACGTTGAAGCTGTCGAGCCGCACCTTGCTTTTTTCGCTGAGAACCTGATCGCGTGTCATCTCGCCATTGTTGACGGCGCGCTGCAGAAGCAGCCAGGACGCCATCTGCATCAGGCGGGTGGTGAGGCGCATCGATTCTGCCGCGTAAAGGACAGACGCCATGCGCGGCAGAACCTTTGAAGCGGTACGACCGGCTCCATCAAGATAGCTCGCCGTTTCCTCAACCAAGGTCATGCCTTCGGTATAGAGGGTCTTGAACTGGTTGGAAGCAGCCGCGCGACCCGCAAAGCTAATGGTATTTAAAACCTGTTCCGACATTTTCTTTGAATCCCTGCTCACGCACCACACTGTCAGGCAACGACGACCGGTAATATTTTGTTCCGGCCTTTAGTGTTTTCAGGATGGTATCTTTACCTGAAATGCGCAAGGCAATTATTAAAGAAGGGTTAATACCCACAGTTTTACGAAATCCGGTGATCGGTAAAAAAAGAGCCGCGAAAGCGGCTCTCAAGGTAAAACAGGGAGAAAAATCAGACCAATTCGCCGTATGGAGAAGATGCCTGAGGCCCAGAAGAACTGGACATGTATAGTAATCTCTCAGAAAGCTTAATTTTTGGTTAATGGTAAACGAAAGACTGCATCAGAATCGTTAATCTCGTATGCCTTTCCGGCAGCAGCTTATCGAGTTAAGACTTGGCCGGAGGTTTTGCTGAAGGCCGCCTGTCAGGACCGGAAGAGGTTCTCCGCCGCAAGCCGGCCGGCAGACTTCCTTTTCCTCTCCTCTTCAAGTCGGGTGATTTCGGTTTGAAGAATGTCGATGCGGTTGCTCAGCTCGTCCACCGAAAGAAGGCTGAGATCGCTGCCGATCTCATGCGCTACCGGTTTTTGCGGACGGTCATCGTCCAAGAGGCTCATATGCCTGCTCCTTTTTCAACATGGTCGCCATCGTCCTCGGGATATTGCGGCGCGCGCGGGTCAAGCGCAATGCTTTCCGGTGTCACGAGCGGTGAGGGCGTTGTCGGCATCATCGTCGAGAAATTGTCCTTTTCGGCGTTCGAAAGCGTGGCGCGCTGACGGCTTCTGATGATGGCATAGGCCGTGATCAGCACATGGGCGACGGCTGTCACCAGGAACAGCGCATAGGGGCCGGAATAGGTCATGACCGCGCCGCCGAGCGTCGGGCCGATGATGGTGCCGATGCCATAAAGCAGTAGCAGTCCACCGGAAACCTTGACGAAGTCTTCCGATGCCGCAAAGTCGTTGGCATGCGCCACGGCGATGGGATAAAGCGCGTTGGCGGCGGCGCCGTAAATGGCGATCATCGGAATGAGGACATAGACATCATGCGGCTGCACGGCCGCCACGGCCAAGCCCGCAACCGCGCCAAGCCCCGCCAGTCCGGCAAGCACATAACGGCGGTCAATCCGGTCCGAAAGGCGGCCTGCTGGAAACTGGGCGAGCGCGCCGACGAAAATCGTGACTGAAACCATGATGGCGATCATGGTCGGATCAAGGCCCGCCCGCGCGCCGAAAACGGCGCCAAGCGTACCGTAAGCACCATTGGCGATGCCGATCATCAGGATACCGACGAAGGAGACCGGCGAATTCCGATAGAGGGCGGGTAAGTCCAGCTTCACCTTTTGCAAGGGCTGGGGACTGGCAGCCTTAGAAAGCGTGGCCGGCAGAATGGCGATGCAATAGATGATGCCGCAGATCATGAACAGCGAGCTATTGCTGATATCGCCCATCGGCACGATCATCTGCCCAGCCACGACGCCAAGCAGCGTTATGGCGATATAGAGCGAAAAGATCATGCCGCGGCTCTCATTGGTCGCGCGCTCGTTCAGCCAGCTCTCGATGATCATGGAAGTGCCGGCGGTGCAGAACCCTGTAAGCGCGCGGAGCGTAATCCACCAGACATCATCGATAACGAGGCCGGTCATCAGCACGGTCAGGCAGACAAGCGCCACGAAGGAGGCAAATGCCCGCACATGCCCCGCACGTCGCACGATGGCGGGCGCCACAAAACACCCAATGACGAAGCCTGCCGCCCAGGAGGTGCCGAGAAAGCCCAGAATTTCATTGGAATAGCCTTCCGCCGAACCGCGCATGGGTAGCACGAGACCCTGAAGGCCGTTACCGAGAAAAAGAAACAGAGTGCTGGATAAAAGAGCGAATACGGGTAGAAGATTTCTGCTCATGAAGACACTCTCATGCGTTCGAACGTATGGTCGGCAGGCCATAAGACGGGGGTTACCCGAATGAGTTGCACTCTTCTGGTGAACGGTAAAAATGTCCAGCCTGTGACGATGCAGAAATAAAGAAAAGGCTCAATAAATGACAAAGGCGATCGGCCTTTTTTTACTGCTGGCGATGATTGTGCAGATCATCCGCCCCTTGGGCCTGCCCGGCCTCAAGAAAAGAGGCGATTGCTGGAAGATAGCGGTTGCCGCCTTCGTCATCTGGTCGGCGACGCTGCTTTTGCGCCCATAAAGAAAAAGCCGCCCAAGGGGCGGCTTCAATTTTTTATAAATGCCTGGGGCTATGCCTCAGGCAGCCTTTTCGAGTTCCTGCTTCCAGTTGCCCTTGGCAGCCAGGGTGTTCATCATCGCGCGGTGTGTGAAAGCACGCTGGCCGGCCGCGACATTTTCCTGCTTACCGCCCCACGCCTTGAGTGCGGTGTCCTGAAGGGCGCGGCCGTACGAATAGGTCAGCGACCAGGGCAGGTCGTAACCGGCATTCATGGCGGAGAGATGTGCCGTCGCCTCTTCGGAGGACTGGCCGCCGGAAAGGAAAGCGATGCCGGGAACGGCAGAAGGCACGGTCGCCTTCAGAACCTTCACGGTCTTTTCCGCCACTTCATCAACGGAAGCCTTGCGGGCATTCTTGCCGTCGATGATCATGTTCGGCTTGAGGATCATGCCTTCAAGGTTGACGCGGGCGTCGAACAAATCCGCGAACACGGTCTGGAGAACCCATTGCGTGACTTCCGCACAGCGATCGATATCGTGCGTACCGGGTTCGCCGTCCATCAGCACTTCCGGTTCCACGATCGGCACGATGTCTGCCTGCTGGCAGAGGGCAGCGTAACGAGCGAGCGACTGGGAGTTTGCCTTGATCGAACCCCAGCTCGGACGCTGATCACCGATGGTGATGACGCCGCGCCACTTGGCGAAACGCGCGCCGGCTTCATGGTACTTGCGCAGGCGCTCATACAGGCCGTCAAGGCCTTCGGTTATGAATTCACCCGGGTGGAAAGCCATCGGCTTGGCGCCGATATCCACCTTGATGCCCGGCAGGCTGCCGGCGGCCTTGATGATGTCCACGAATGGCGTACCGTCGGCGGCCTTCTGGAACAAGGTTTCTTCGTAAAGGATGACGCCGGAGATGCACTTCTTCATGGCGTCGTCGGAGCGGAACAGCATTTCGCGATAATCGCGGCGGGCGGTCTCGGTTGATTCCAGGTTGATGCTGTCGAAACGCTTCTTGATCGTTCCTGTGGATTCGTCGGCGGCGAGCAGGCCCTTGCCGTCTGCAACCATTTTGATTGCGATGTCTTCGAGACGTTCGGTCATTTGCTATTCTCCCAAGGCACAATAAATTCCCGATAACAGAAGTTCCAGGGCAGGGAAATGGCATGCTAACTCATTGAAACGATTGAAATCATTTCAATCGTTTGAAACTTTCCTCCCATGCGCACTTACCAAAAAACAAGGCCGGCCAAGCATCGCTTGTCCGGCCTCGTGTCAGGCAAGTGTGGGAAGTCTACTTGGCGGCGGTCAGGATGGCAACGCCCGGCAATTCCTTGCCTTCCATCCATTCTAGGAAGGCGCCGCCTGCCGTCGAGATATAGGTGAAATCGTCCGAGACTCCGGCATGGTTGAGTGCCGCGACCGTATCGCCGCCACCGGCGACGGAGACGAGCTTGCCGGCCTTCGTGCATTCGGCGGCATGTTTTGCGGCAGCAACGGTTGCCGCATCGAAGGGCTCGATTTCGAAGGCGCCAAGCGGGCCGTTCCAGACCAGCGTTTCCGCGCGCGAAATCCAGGCTTTGATGCTTTCGACCGATTTTGGGCCGACATCGAGAACCATGGCGTCAGCGGGAATGGCGTTGATATCGACGATTTCATTTGCCGCACCGGCCTTGAATTCGCGGGCAACCACGCCGTCTTCCGGCAGTACGATCGCACAGCCGGATGTCGCCGCCTCGATCATGATCTGTTTTGCGGTTTCGGCAAGGTCGTGCTCGCAGAGGGACTTACCGACTTGTGCGCCACGCGCGGCAAGGAAGGTATTGGCCATGCCGCCGCCGATGACGAGGGCATCGACCTTCTTGACGAGGTTCATCAGGAGATCGATCTTGCTGGAAACCTTGGCGCCGCCGACAATGGCGACGACCGGGCGAACAGGCTGGCCAAGGCCTTTTTCCAGCGCCTCAAGCTCGGCCTGCATGGTGCGACCGGCATAGGCGGGCAGATGACGCGCCAAGCCCTCGGTGGAGGCGTGCGCACGGTGCGCGGCAGAGAAGGCGTCGTTCACATAGATATCGCCATTGGCTGCCAGAGCCTCGACGAAGGCGGTGTCATTCTTCTCTTCGCCTTTGTGAAAGCGGGTGTTTTCCAGAAGCAGGATATCGCCATCATTCATTTTCGCGACTGCGTCGGCTGCCGGCGCACCGATGCAATCGGATGCGAAGAAAACGGCGTGATCCAGCACTTCCTCGACCGCAGGCACGATCTGGGAGAGCGACATGTCGGCGACAGGTTCACCCTTGGGGCGACCGAAATGGGCGAGCAGAATGACTTTTGCGCCTTTTTCGGAAAGCTCCAGAATGGTCGGTGCAACCCGCTCGATACGGGTGCTGTCCGTCACTTTGCCATCCGCAACCGGCACGTTGAGATCAACACGGACAAGGACGCGCTTTCCGGCAATATCGTTAAGGTCATCGATGGTCTTGAAGGCGGGCATAGGTCGATCCTGATTTCGTTGCGAGTTCGGGACGGACCATACTATGCCTGATTGCCGACGCAAGCCGGTCAGGCCTCATTTTCTCTTGCCTCGTCTGAAGGCGCGGAAATGCCCTTGCCGGCAGCGGTGGAGCCCGACTGGCGTCGCTGCGCCAGATAAGCGCGCACGCGGCGGAGAATTTCCGAAAAGCTGATAAAGATCGGTAGGCCGATAGCCGGTTCGACCGGCTCAAGCGAAATTCCGATCCCGGTAATCGCCTCATGTTCGTCCAGCGCCCGAACGATGAGAACAATAGAACCAAGGCGCACCCGGTCGGCATAATCTGCCTTGCCGGAAAGGCGCGCCTCGATCAGTTCCGCGATGCTCATGGCATGCTCGTTGGCCGAAATAAGGCCGGGGCCGTAGGCGGCGTCAAGCTCCGTGGCCGGACGCGCGGGAGAGATTGCAAAGATTCCGAAGAAATCGGCGTCGTCATCCGCAACCGGCAGGGCGCTTGCAAACAGCCGGTCGATCAGCCGCGTATAACCGGGCGCGATAAAAAGATAGACGAGATCATTCTCGCGCAGGCGCCCGGCATATTGGTAGCGAATGGATTTGCCATCACGCACGACGAGCGAAGGCATCGCCCAGCGGGGAATTCGCTCGCCCTGCATGATGGCGCTGCCTTTGGCCACGCGGTAGGAAATCAGTTCGTGATTGGCAGTGCCGGGAAGGTCCACTTCCAGTTTGTCGACATCACCCATGCGCGGCGGCACGATCAGCCCGAGCCGTGTTGCCACCGGCTTGATGGTCCAGCCTTGCAGCAGAAGCGACACGAGCACGATGATGAAGGCGGCATTGAAATAGATTTGCGCATCGTCCAGCCCGCCAAGAATGGGCATGATGGCAAGCAGGATGGAAACCGCTCCACGAAGGCCCACCCATGCCACGAAGGAGGTTTCCTGCTGGGTATAGTTGAAGGGCATGAGGCTGAGCCACACCGCAAGCGGGCGGGCGACAAAGATCAGGAAAAGCGCAAGCAGCACGGCCGGAATGGCAATCGCTGGAAATTGCGATGGCGTTGCCAGAAGGCCGAGCATCAGGAACATGATGATCTGGGCAAGCCAGGTCAGCCCTTCATGGAAACGGCGGATGGTCTCCTTCGCAAAAATCCGGCGGTTGCCGGCAACGATGCCCGCCACATAGACCGCAAGAAATCCACTGCCGCCAATAGCGCCGGTGAAGGAGAAGACCAGCAGGGCAAGAGCCAGCACGAAGATCGGCGCCAGCCCGCGGTCGGCAGCGAAACGGTTGACGACTGTTGCGATCATGACGCCGCCGAGCAGGCCGAAAATAACACCGAGACCCATTTCCTCGACGAACAGCAGCAGGAAGCCGGTGTCGATGCCGGCCAGTCCCTGTCCCTTGGCGATGATCTCGACCAGCGCGACGGTGAGGAAAATCGCCATGGGATCATTGGTGCCGGATTCGACCTCAAGCGTTGAGCGGACCTGATCGCGGATATGAATGCCGCCGATGCGCAAGAGAAAGAATACGGCTGCCGCATCCGTAGAAGCGACGATGGCGCCGAGCAGCAGGCCTTCCAGCCACGACAGTCCGAGCAGCAGGGCGGCAGCGCCTGCGAAAAACACGGATGTGAGGATGACGCCGACGGTGGCGAGGGCGACGGCGGGCGCTGCCGAAAGCCGGAAGGATTGTATCGACGTACCGAAACCGGAATCGAAAAGGATGACGGCGAGAACGAGCGAGCCGAGCATATAGGCGAGCGGATTGTTGGTGAACTGGATACCGAGGCCATCCACGCCTGCCGCAAGGCCAATCATCAGGAAGAGCAGCAGGAGCGGTGCGCCGAACCGGAAGGCGATGAGGCTTGAGAACGCTGCGACGAGAACCAGAACAGTTGCCACCAGCAACAGAAGATAAAATGATTCCACGTCCACCGCCTCTTTCAAACCGCGCTGGCCGTCGCAATCAATGCCCTGCACGTTTGCAGTCAATGCGCCACGGGTTGCGGTCTGTCAGCGCTGTTGTGGGTGGCGATGAAAGGCGACGCAAGGCGGGGTGTATCGAATGATACGGCAGGGCCGAAGTGCATTGCGCACGACCGTTGTCCCTGTTCTTCTTGTCCGTTTCAAAGTGGACCAGACGAAGGCAGGAAATGGGATTTTTTTCGGCGCCCGGACGAAACGTTCATGGCGTGTAGCGCTGTGGATGTTTCGCGCAAACAATTCGCATGCCGGCGTTTCGACGTAACATAGAGACAATGCAGCTACGTTAGTTGTCGCGTCCGAGTTGCTTTCACCATGACCGGAGCGATCGGATGAAACGGAAATCCATTACTATATTTATTGCCTTGCTGGCGGTCGGCCCAATTGTTTCGGGCTGTTCTAGCACGGAACAGACGGCTGAAAACATGGCCGCCCAACGCGAGCGTTGCCGGGTGTTTGGTTACCCTGAAGGTTCGCGTGATTTCGCTGACTGCATGATGAAGCTTTCCATGCAGCAAAGCGATTTGAGGCAACAGACTTTCGATACGATCTGGAGCGGTAGCAGTTCGGATCAGATTATCATCAACAACAAGAAATAACGGGTTGTGCAGTTCATCAGACTTGGTCGGTTTGGTCTCATGCGCCTCTTGCCGGGCGATGGTTTTCGATCCGAAACGCCCCGCCTTGCTTCAGGAGCGATACCGGCGGGTCCCTCGTCCCGCCGGCAATTTTTTGGCAAAGAAAAACCGGCAGGATTGCGCCTGCCGGTTTTTCGTAATTCGCGAACCGTGGTGCTTGTTCAGATGGTCTTCGCAAATGCGACGGCCGTATCCGACATGCGGTTGGAGAAGCCCCACTCGTTGTCGTACCAGGAAAGAACGCGCACGAACTTGCCTTCCATGACCTTGGTCTGATCGATCGCGAAGATCGAGGAGTGGCTGTCGTGGTTGAAGTCGCGGGAGACCAAAGGCTCTTCGGTGTAGCCGAGAATGCCCTTCAGCTTGCCGTTGGAAGCGGACTTGATTGCTTCGTTGACTTCCTCAACCGTCGTGTCGCGCTTGGCGATGAACTTGAAATCGACGACCGAAACGTTCGGGGTCGGAACGCGGATCGACGTACCGTCCAGCTTGCCCTTGAGGTGCGGCAGAACGAGGCCAACGGCCTTGGCTGCACCCGTCGAGGTCGGGATCATGGAAAGGGCTGCGGCGCGGGCGCGGTACAGATCCTTGTGCATGGTGTCCAGCGTCGGCTGGTCGCCCGTGTAGGAGTGGATCGTTGTCATGAAGCCGTGATCGATGCCAACGACGTCATCGAGAACCTTCACAACTGGCACGAGGCAGTTGGTGGTGCAGGACGCGTTGGAAATGACCAGATGGTCTTTCGTCAGCTGATCGTCGTTGACGCCGAAGACAACCGTGAGGTCAGCGCCGTCAGCAGGAGCGGAAACGATGACGCGCTTGGCGCCTGCCGTCAGGTGGGCAGCGGCCTTGTCGCGGGCGGTGAAGATGCCGGTGCACTCGAGCGCGATGTCGACACCCAGTTCCTTGTGCGGCAGCGTTGCCGGATCGCGAACGGCCGTAACCTTGATCGGCTTGCCGCCGCCAACGATGATCGTGTCGCCTTCGACCTTCACATCTGCCGGGAACTTGCCGTGGATCGAATCGTAGCGCAGCAGGTGGGCGTTGGTTTCAACCGGGCCGAGGTCGTTGATGGCAACGACTTCGATATCGGTGCGGCCGGATTCGACGATGGCACGCAGAACATTGCGGCCGATGCGGCCAAAGCCGTTAATGGCAACTTTTACAGTCATTTATAGTCTCCCGAACAAGATATGTGCTTGGTCTTTGCGGAATGTGAGGGCTTGGGAAGCCCTCATGCAAGTTTTGCCTCGACTGCGGCGACGACAGCTTCCGCCGTGATGCCGAAGTGCTTGAAGAGATCCTTCGCCGGCGCGGACGCACCAAAGGAATGCATGCCGACGAAAGCGCCGTCGGAGCCGATGAAGTAATCCCAGCCCTGGCGGATGGCGGCTTCCACCGCAATTTTGACCGGAGCCTTGCCGATGATGGCGTTGCGGTAGGTTTCCGGCTGTTCCTTGAAGAGCTCGAAGCAGGGAACGGAAACGACGCGGGCGGAAACGCCCTTGTCCTTCAGCGTCGCTGCAGCCTTGAGCGCTACTTCCACTTCCGAGCCGGATGCAAAGATCGAAACCTTGGCATCGCTTGCGGATACGAGTTCGTAGGCGCCGTAAGCGGAAAGGTTCTTTTCTTCGTATTCCTTGCGCGAAGGCGCAAGGTTCTGGCGGGTGAGCGCCAGTGCCGAAGGACGATGCTTCTGCTCAAGCGCCAGCTGCCAGCATTCCGCCGTCTCGGTTTCATCCGCCGGGCGGAAGACGAGCAGGTTCGGGATGGCGCGCAGCGCGGCGATCTGCTCCACCGGCTGGTGGGTCGGGCCGTCTTCGCCGACGCCGATGGAATCATGCGTCAGAACGTGGACGACGCGGATGCCCATCAGGGCAGCCAGACGGATCGACGGACGGCAATAGTCCGAGAAGATCAGGAAGCCGCCGGCATAGGGAATGAGACCGCCATGCAGTGCGATACCGTTCATCGCTGCTGCCATGCCGTGTTCGCGGATGCCGTAATGCAGGTACCGGCCGGAGAAGTCCGTCGGCGTGATGGACTTCATCTGGCTGGTCTTGGTGTTGTTGGACGGCGTCAGGTCGGCCGAGCCGCCGATCATTTCCGGCAGGATGCCGTTGATGACTTCAAGCGAGTCTTCCGAGGCCTTGCGGGTCGCAACGGTCGGGTTGTTCTCGATGATCTTCTTCTTGAAGGCATCGATCGCGCTGTGGAAGTTGCCGGGCAGATCGCCGGCGAAGCGGCGCTTGAATTCGGCCTTCTTGCCGGCTTCAGTGGCTTCGAGACGGGCTTCCCAGTCCTGACGGGTCTTGGTCGAGCGCAGGCCGGCGAGACGCCATGCATCCAGCACGTCTTCCGGAATGACGAAAGCTTCGGCTTCCCAGTTGAGGCTCTTGCGGGCGGCGGCGATTTCTTCGGCGCCCAGCGGGTTGCCGTGAACCTTGTGGGTACCCTGCTTGTTGGGTGCGCCGAAACCGATCACGGTCTTGCAGGCGATGAAGGTCGGGCGGTCGGATTTATGTGCAGCTTCGATCGCGGCGGCAATCGCATCCGGATCATGGCCGTCGACGCGTATGGTGTTCCAGTGAACAGCCTGGAAGCGGGCGATCTGGTCGGTGCTGTCGGAAAGGCCAACTTCACCGTCGATGGTGATGTTGTTGTCATCCCAGAACAGAACGAGCTTGTTGAGCTTCAGGTGGCCGGCAAGCGCGATGGCTTCATGGCTGATGCCTTCCATGAGGCAGCCGTCACCACACAGCACATATGTGAAGTGGTTCTGCAGATCGGAGCCGAATTCTTCTTCCAGCTTGCGTTCGGCGATTGCCATGCCAACGGCGTTGGCGATGCCCTGGCCGAGCGGGCCGGTCGTCGTTTCGATGCCGGTCGCGTGGCCATATTCGGGATGGCCGGCGGTCTTGGAGCCGAACTGACGGAAACGCTTGATCTCGTCGATAGTCATGTCCTCGTAGCCCGTCAAATAGAGCAGCGAGTAAAGCAACATCGAACCATGGCCCGCAGACAGCACGAAGCGGTCACGATCCGGCCACAACGAGCTCTTGGGATCGAACTTCAAAAAGCGGGTGAAAAGAACAGTGGCGACATCAGCTGCGCCCATCGGCAGGCCGGGATGGCCGGAGTTGGCCTTCTCTACTGCATCCATGGCAAGAAAGCGGATTGCATTGGCCATCCGGTCGTGTTTGTCGCGAGAAATCATGGCTTTTCCGTCTGTTTCCGGGTGAAGGGAGATAGTTTTACGCAACTATCCAAAAAGCGGGTTGATCCATAGCAGGTGAGGCAGGCAAGTCAATAAATCCACGGGCAATTGCGGTTCTCTCAAGGATAAAAATCGTTTAGCAAAACGGGTGTCTCGAGAAAAATCGTGCGATATGTGTCGCCGTTTCCTCGTTCATCCACAGAGCAAAACGCCTCAATGCACTGGTTTGATTGACGTGATGATAAATCGGGTAATAACCTCTTGGATGTTGAAAAGGCCTGAAACCGGACGATTCGGCCGGTTACTTGCGAGTTGGAAAAAACGATGTCGGCTGAGAAGACCGTACAATCTGCGGTGACGGAGCTGAGCGCTGCCATCACAAATCTCGAAAATGCCATCGATATGCGTATCGAACGGCAAAGGGAGACGGGCGAAATCGATAACGAGGTCAAGCGGGTCCATGTCGATCGCGCAAGGCTCGCGCACGAGCTGGACCAGGCCGAGTTTCGCGCCAATCGTCTCGAAGAAGTCAACCGCGAGGTTTCCCGCCGTCTGGTGACGGCGATGGAGACGATTCGCGCGGTGCTGGATCGATAGGGAGCGGTTTCATGGCGCAAGTTACTGTTATGATCGACGGCAAGGCCTACCGCATGGCTTGCGAGGCAGGGCAGGAAGAGCACCTGACCGATCTCGCTACCCGTTTTGACCGTTATGTGGGGCATCTAAAGAGCCAGTTCGGCGAAATCGGTGATCTGCGATTGACCGTCATGTCGGGCATCATGGTGATGGACGAACTTTCCGAGCTCAACCGCAAGATCGAAAAGCTGGAGGGGGAAATAGCGTCCCTTTCTCGCAACCGCGACGGTATGGCCGAACACAAGGCAAGATCGGACGAGATGGTTGCCGTTGCCATCAGCGATCTGGCCGACCGTCTGAACGGTATTACCGAAAAACTCCTGGCGCGGCCAAAGCCTGCGGCGCATTGATCGCCGGCAAAGCTTTCCAGCAACAAAATTCGTTCGTGGCCCTCTGGTGGTTTGGTTGGATACGTCCTATATCTAAGAGGCGTTCTGCGCTTCCCGACAGGAACCACAATCCCTGGGGCCATACTCGATCCAAAGGGAGCTGTCCCTGGCCAGTCCCGTGGGGCTGGACACATGGCGCCCACCTACATTTGTAGGCACCCAGGATCGTAAATCTCCATCGGTCGCCGTGGATCGCACTTGAAGTTTCGGGTCACTCCCCGATTCTTCTTCTGACTCATATAGTGTCGACAGTTATTTTTCATTGCTGCCGGAGACGGCTTTTTTATGCTGCTGTCATTGCAATGGCGGAACAATTCCCTATTATCTCAATTGGTATGTCTGTCATGCCCTTTTTTTTGAAAGAGGGCGCTGCGGCCAAAACCGCGACGTGCCGTTCAACAGCCCAAAGAGCTAAACTTGTTTACTGAAATTATGATCGTGGTCCTGCTCACCGTATTGAACGGTGTGCTTGCCATGTCCGAGCTTGCCGTTGTCTCCTCCAGACCGGCGAGGCTCAAGGTGCTTGCCGCGCACGGCAGCAAGGGCGCCACGATGGCGCTCGGTCTTTCCGAAAATCCCGGACGCTTTCTTTCCACGGTGCAGATCGGCATCACGCTGGTCGGCGTTCTCTCCGGTGCGTTTTCCGGCGCCACCCTCGGCGCCCGGTTCACGGCATGGCTGTCGGTGCAGGGCGTCCCTGATCGGGTTGCCGATGCGTTGGGCGTGGGCTCCGTGGTCGTCGCCATCACGTATTTGTCGCTGATCGTCGGCGAACTGGTGCCGAAGCAGATTGCGCTGCGCGATCCGGAAAAGATCGCTGCCCGTGTTGCACCCACCATGGTGATGCTCTCTAAGGTCGGCGCGCCGCTGGTCTGGTTTCTCGACAAATCCGGCAAGGCCATCCTTGCGCTTCTCGGCCATAGCGGCACGTCCAATGCATCGGTCACGGATGACGAAATCCGCACGGTTCTGGCGGAAGCTCATAGCGCCGGCGTCATCGAAACCGAGGAATCGGCGATGATCACCAGCGTCATGCGCCTTGCCGACCGTAATGCCCGTGGCCTGATGACGCCGCGCCGCGACGTGGAAGTCGTCGATATTGAAGACAGTGCGGAAGAAATCCGTGTTCAGCTTCGGGAAACGCAGCGTTCCCGCCTGCCCGTGCGCAACGGCGCTTCCGATGAAATTCTCGGCGTGCTTTTCGCCAAGGACGCTTTCGATGCGCTGGCATCCGGCAAGGAGCTGAATGTGCGCGAGCTTCTGCGCGAAGTTCCCGTCGTCTCGGATCTGACGAGCGCTGTCGATGTCATCCAGTCATTGCGCCGTTCCACCGTGCATATGGTGCTGGTCTATGACGAATACGGCCATTTCGAAGGTATCGTCAGCTCTGGCGACGTCCTGGAAGCAATCACAGGTGCCTTCCAGGAAGACAATGACGAGGAGCCGGCGATCGTCGAGCGCGAGGACGGTTCGTTCCTCGTTGCCGGCTGGATGCCCGCCGATGAGTTCGCTTACCGCATGGGCTTCCAGATCGACGAAGACGCCGAGTTCGAGACCGTTGCCGGTCTGGTGCTTGACGAGTTCCGTCGCCTGCCGGAACTGGGCGAACACATCACCCGCAACGGCTGGCGTTTTGAGGTCATAGACCTTGATGGACACCGTATCGACAAGGTGCTCGTGAGCCGGGCTGCCTGATGTCTGGCGACATCGCCGAAAAAGCAAGGCTGCGCGGCGAAAGGCTTGCCGCGCGTGATGCGTTGCCACAAGCCGAGCGTCAGCAAAAAAGCGAGGCGATGACGGCATATGGTGCATCTGCCATTCCGTTCTCGCCAGGTGCCGTTATTTCCGGTTTCATGCCCATCCGTTCAGAGGCCGATATTCGGCCGCTGATGGAGGCACTGCGGACAAGAGGCGGGCGCCTCGCCCTTCCCGTTGTGCTGAACCGGGAGACCATCGTTTTCCGCGCCTTTGATGCGGATGCACCGCTGGTGAAGACGGGCTTCGGCACGACCGGTCCGGCGGAGGACGCAGAAGTTCTCGATCCGGATATTCTGCTCGTCCCGCTCTCCGTCTTTGACGGGCAGGGTCAGCGTATCGGTTATGGCGCGGGTCATTATGATCGCGCTATTGCGAGATTGCACAGCAAAGGCCGAGCCCCCGTTCTCATCGGCGTCGCATTTGATTGTCAGGAAGTGCCATCCGTGCCGGCGGAGCCACATGACGTGCCGCTTCAGGCGGTTCTGACGGAGAGTGGCTTGCGCTGGTTTTCGGCGTAGCCGTTGATGACCGGTCGGAAAAAGGCGCTTTAGCACTTTTTAAAAGATGGATTACCCGTTAGAGGGGACGGAATTTAGGAACATGCGCAAGATCGGGGCGGGTGAATGAGGCTTCTTTTTCTCGGAGATATGGTTGGCAAGACCGGACGCACGGCTGTCTGGGACAGGTTGCCCGGGCTTATTTCCGATCTGAAGCTCGATTTCGTCATCGTTAATGGCGAAAACGCCGCCGGTGGTTTCGGCATCACCGAGGATATCTATCTCGAAACCATCAATGCCGGTGCGGATGTGGTGACGACCGGCAACCATGTCTGGGACCAGAAGGAGGCCGTTTCCTTCTGCGAGCGCCATGACCAGTTCCTGCGGCCAGCCAATTATCCCGATGGTACGCCGGGCAAGGGCTCGGGCATCTTTTACGCCCGCAACGGTGCGCGTGTGCTTGTCGCCAACATCATGGGCCGGGTCTTCATGCATCCGGAACTGGACGATCCCTTCAAATCGGCGGAGAACATTCTCGCTGCCTGCCCGCTGAAGGAGCAGGCCGACGCCATCATCTTCGATTTCCACGCGGAAGCGACGAGCGAAAAACAGTGTTTCGGTCATTTCGTTGATGGACGTGCAAGCTTCGTCGTCGGCACCCACACCCATGTTCCGACTGCTGACGCCCAGATCTTGAACGGTGGCACGGCCTATATGTCGGACGCCGGCATGTGCGGTGACTACGACAGCTCGCTTGGCATGGAAAAGGAAGAGCCGATCAACCGCTTCATTTCCAAAATGCCGAAGGGCCGTTTCGAAGCCGCCAGTGGACCTGCGACGATCTGCGGCGTCGGCGTCGAGATTTCCGACCGGACCGGCCTTGCGGAAAAGATCGCACCGCTGCGAATTGGCCCGAGGCTCTCCGAAACCCTCCCGTCCTTCTGGGCGTGAGCTTTCGGCTTCTAGCGCTCATCATCCGTTCACAATGACGAGATCGTGAGCGTTCCGCCGCTGTTGGCGCTGGACGCCCTGCAAAACCTGCCTCATCTTCCTTTCTTCGCAAGTTCGAGGGAGTGGCATGATGCTGCGCGTGCTAATGCTTGCAATGGCCGGACTGGTTGCGTGCGCGGGAGCGGCCTTTTCCCAGGCTGGAAGCCGCCCTCCCGTCAGCCAGTGCCAGGCAATCGCCCGCAACATTCCCGGCGTCATGTTCGCCAGCTTCAAACCGGCAGGTGCCCAGCTGGCGCAGGCCACGGCTAAGGAAGAGGTGAAGATCAGCTTCATCGGCCATTCCACCTATCTCATCGAAAGTCCTGGCGGCGTGACGATCGCCACAGATTATAATGGCGTCTATCGCCCACCGGTCACGCCGACAGTGGTGACGATGAACCGGGCGCATATGACGCATTTCACTCTTAGTCCGGATCCGGCCATTCAGCATGTGCTGCACGGTTGGAGCGATACGCCCGGAGAAAAGGCCGAGCACAAGCTTCTGGTCGGTGATGTCTATATCCGCAACGTCGCGACTGACATTCGCAACCGCTGGGGCGATTACGAATCCTTTCAGGAAAACGGCAATTCCATTTTCATCTTCGAGGTTGCGGGGCTGTGTATCGGCCATCTCGGCCATCTGCATCACGAACTGACGGACAAGCATTATGCCGAAATCGGTCGTCTGGATGTGCTGATGGTTCCAGTGGATGGTGGTTTGACGATGGGGGCCGACAGCATGAGCCGCGTGGTCAAGCGCCTGCGCTCCGCACTGATCTTGCCCATGCACCGCACCGGGCCGCCGTTGGAGCAGTTTCTGACGATGTTTGGGGAAAGCTTCCAGATCGCCTACGCAAAAGATGCGATCATCCGGGTCTCAATGAGGAACCTTCCCCGCCAGCCGCAGATACTGGTGCCAAAAGGCATGTAGTAAAGCGACCGGCGAGGAAAGTCGGGGGAGTCGTATCTCAGGCGAAGGCGAGGTGCTGGCGAACGCCGACATCAGGCATTTTATCGTCGGACATATTGGCCTTGGCGATTTCCCAGCCGAATTTTAGCGTGCTGTCAGTCGAGGCCCAGATTTCCGCGTCGTCAACATGCAGCGCCAGCATCGTCAGTTGCGGATCGCTCTTACCGTGCTCGTACCAGGCTGCGGTTACGGAGTTCCAGTATTCTTCGATCTTTGTCCTGTCGTCGCGCGCCTCGAGCACACCCGAGAGGCAGGCGTGATAATCATGGTCCTTGCCGACGACACAAAAATGCGCCCGCGAACCCGGCTTCAGCGTTTTGACGAGATCGGTGTCTTTCTTGGAGAAAAACCAGATCGTGTTGGTCTTGGGGTCGGCGTGCGGTGCCATCGGCTGCATATGATTGTGCAGGCCCTCGAGGCCAAGCATGCCGGCATGGACCGAATTGACCTCATCCCAGAGCTGGCGGGCAGGGTTTTCTCTTGCTTCAGTCAGGCTGACCATGTGTTTCCTCCGTTGGGTTTGCTGCGGCGACCGGGAGGGTGAAAAATGTCCCGCTCTTCCGCTTTCATTGTCAAAACGAAAAGCGGATAAATCAGTTCCTTATATTCTTGCGGCCAAGAGAAAGCGCTTGCGGGCTTGAACGGCGGGCATATCGCACTTATAAGGCCCGCAATCTCCAAATTAAGACAATCAGGTTTTCCATGGCTGGTCATTCACAGTTCAAGAACATCATGCACCGCAAGGGCAAGCAGGACTCCGTTCGGTCCAAAATGTTTTCCAAGCTTGCGCGTGAAATCACCGTTGCGGCAAAGGCGGGCATGCCCGACCCGAACATGAACGCGCGCCTGCGCCTGGCAATTCAGAACGCCAAGGCCCAGTCCATGCCGAAGGACAATATCGAGCGCGCGATCAAGAAAGCTTCCGGTGCAGACAGCGAAAACTACGATGAGGTCCGTTACGAGGGTTACGGCCCGGGTGGCGTCGCGGTCGTCGTCGAGGCCTTGACCGACAACCGCAACCGCACCGCCTCCAACGTCCGCTCCATCTTCACCAAGGCTGGTGGCGCACTCGGCGAAACCGGATCGGTTTCCTTCTCCTTCGACCGCGTCGGTGAGATCACTTACAAGGCCGAAGTCGGCGATGCCGACAAGGTCATGGAAGCGGCTATCGAAGCTGGTGCCGACGATGTCGAATCTTCTGAGGACGGTCACACCATCATCTGCGGTTTCGAGGCGATGAACGAGGTTTCCAAGGCGCTGGAAGGCGTGCTCGGCGAAGCTGAAAGCGTCAAGGCCATCTGGAAGCCGCAGAACACGGTGCCGGTGGATGAGGAAAAGGCGCAGTCGCTGATGAAGCTCATCGACAATCTCGAAGACGATGACGACGTGCAGAGCGTCTATTCCAACTTCGAAGTTTCGGAAGAAATTCTCGCCAAGCTTTCCGCCTGACGGTTCAGACTAAAAAAAGCCCCGGCAGCGTCATCGCTCCGGGGCTTTTTGTTTAGGCGGCCTTCCTGATGGAGGTCCGCACATCGGCGAAGATCTCCACGGATCGCAGCCGTTTTTCGATATTGTGGATCGGCATCGAGACGATCAGTTCGTCGGCCTGCGTTTCGGCGAGGAAGCCGTCGAGGTGGCGTCCGATTGTTTCAGGCGAGCCGACGGCGGCGAAACGCAAGGTATGTTCCACCGAAAAACGCTCCATCTCGTTCCAGTGGTCGTCCATGCTGTGAACCGGCTTGGGGAACGGGACGCGTACATTGCGGCGCAGGTTGACGAATTGCTGCTGTGACGAGGTGAAGAGATATTGCGCTTCCTCGTCGGTATCGGCGCCGACTCCCATCACTCCAACCATCACATAGGGCTTGTCCAGCGTCGCAGAGGGCTGGAAGCGCTCGCGATAGATATGGATCGCCTCCATCAGCATGTCAGGCGCAAAATGCGACGCAAAGGAATAGGGCAGGCCGAGTGCCGCTGCCAGATGCGCGCTATAGGTGCTTGAGCCAAGCAACCAGAGCGGCACGTGCGAATTCATGCCGGGCACGGCAAGGATCGCCTGATCCTGCTGGGGCTGGCCAAGGTACTGCTGGAGCTCGATGATGTCGTGCGGGAAGTTCTCCGCACCGGCATCAAGATTGCGGCGCAGCGCCCTTGCCGTCCGCATATCGGTTCCCGGCGCGCGGCCAAGTCCGAGATCGACCCGGCCAGGCAACAGTGCCGCCAGCGTGCCGAATTGTTCGGCAATGACGAGCGGGGAGTGGTTAGGCAGCATGATGCCGCCTGAACCGACGCGAATATGTTTCGTGGCGGCACCAACATGGGCGATCACGAGCGATGTGGCTGCGCTCGCAATACCAGGCATGCCATGGTGCTCCGCAAGCCAGATGCGGTTGTAACCGTGGTCTTCAGCCTTGATCGCCATGCGGCGAGAATTTTCAAGCGCCTGGCTGACGCTCTCGCCTTCGCCGATTGGCGAAAGGTCGAGAATGGAAAAGGGGATCATCCAACGCTCCTACACAAATTCTGTCTTTGATGCGGATGTAAGGCGCGTGTCCCGATTTACCATAGAAGTCGCGCAGAATTGAAGGATGGTTCAAAAAAATTGGGGCCTCGAAAGAGGCCCCTTTTCATTTTTTTAGCCCGCTCGACGGAATTGCCGGGTTTCGCGATGGTCTGGAGGTTGCCGGTCGGAAGCGAGCACGAATTGTCCGAGCCTGCCGTCCATCTCTCCCGCCTCGGAAGCGAGATTGTGAATGGCCGCCGTCGTCTCCTCCACCATGGCGGCGTTTTGCTGGGTCATGGTGTCGAGACTGGTGACGGTGCTGTTGATTTCAGCAAGCGTATGCGCCTCCTCGCGGGTGGATTCCATGATCTCTTCGATGCGGGAACTGATGGTCTGCACGTGCTTGCCGATGCCGGTTAGCGAGGCCCCCGCCTTTTCGACCAGTGCCACGCCGGTGGAAACCTCGTCGGTGGAGCGCTTCAGCAGGCTGGTGATTTCTTTTGCGGCGGCGGCCGAGCGTTGTGCCAGCTCGCGCACCTCCTGCGCCACAACGGCAAAACCCTTGCCGGCCTCGCCCGCACGCGCGGCTTCCACACCTGCGTTCAGGGCGAGAAGGTTGGTCTGGAAGGCGATTTCATCGATAACGCCGATGATCTGGTTGATCTGGCGCGACGAGGTCTGGATCGCTTCCATGGCGGCGATGGTCTGCTCCATGACGTGGCTGGACGCAGTGGCCTGCGTACTGGCGTCGCGGGCGATCCGTGTTGCCTGTTCGGCACGTTCGATCTGGTCGCGGACGGCTTCGGTGATTGCCTTGATGGCGCTTGCCGTCTCGGTAATGGAGGCGGCCTGCCGTTCAGTGCGCTCAGCGAGCTGGTCTGCACCTACCCGCATTTCCTCCGAGCCGCCGCGAACGGCGGCGGAATTGCCGCCGATGGCCTGCATGGTCTCGCTGAGCCTTGCAAGCGCCGTATTGAAGTTGTGGCGCAGACTTTCAAGATCGTCTGGGAAGACAGTCTCAATGCGATAGGCGAGATTGCCGCTTGCCAGTCGATCCAGCCCTTCGTCAAGAGAACGCACGACCATTTGCAGCGTGCCGGCCTCGGCCTCTCGTTCCGCAAGATGTGCGCGGCGTGCCGTTTCGGCTTCCTCGCGCGTGCGGGACGTGGTCGCTTCCATTTCCCGCTGCAAAATGAGTTTTTCACGGAAACTGCCAAGCGCGCGCGCCATGCGGCCGATCTCGTCCTTGCGGTCCTGATTGCCGATCTCGGCATCGAGACGGCCTGCCGCCACTTCGCCAGTCAGCCCGGCCAGCTTCTCCAGCGGTGCGAACAGGCGCCGTGCAAAAAAGGCGGTTGCCGCGCACATGGCTGCCAGAACGCAAAGGCCGATGACGGCTAACGTGCCGGCAATCGAAATGGAACCGGCGTTCAACTCGCTGCGCAACATGCTTTCCACCGCGAGGTATTTTTCACCGGCAAACGAGAAGGCGCGGGCATAGGCATTGGCTTCGCCGTCCGGACGGTTGATCTTGGCAATCGTCATGCCGGACGTATTAAGTGCTTGTGCATGGAAGGCATAGATTGCCGGATTAAGGCTGACGAGACCGTTGCCATCCACGCCCAGAACCTTGCCATCGGCGGAAACGATCGCGGATTGTTCGGAGCTGCCGGCGGAGATGCCTTTCGCGAGGATCTGGCTGAAGACCTCTTGTTTGACGCGGAAGAGAACGATGCCCTTGAACGCACCGAATTTGACTACCGGAATACCGAAATAGATGCCGGCCTCTTTAGTCGCGGCGTCGATGCGCAGACCGGAGAAACTCGTCTGCGCCACGTCGTTCACGGCTTTTCCTGCGTTGGTGGCTCCGCGCGCAAAAGCAGCCCCAAGGCCGCTATCCGCCCAGGCGCCACCCGTGACGGTTTCCCCGAAAGCCGGTCCTTTCAGATAGGAGTAATAAACCGTGCCGGCCGGATCGATGAATAGAACATCGCTGAATGGGGTTCCCTTGAGGTAGCCGCCGATATCCGTCTGGGTTTTTTCATGGGTGGAATAATAAAAGCCGCTCGGATTTTCGGGCTTGATGAGCTTTTCTTTCTCTCCGTAGGGGTTCTCCTTGACGAAGACGCGTTGCAGTTCCGCCTTTGCGTCGCCGGAACTCTTCTGCACGGTGCCCCAGCCGCTGCGCATGGAAACTACCGCCATTTGCAGGGATTCGATCTTGGCGATGGAATCCGCCTGCGTTTCAAGCTGCTCAAGGCGTTCCTGCAGCATATCGCCCCTGAAGACGAGAATGCTCTCCATGGATTTCGACGCCTGTTCCTCGAGAACGCCGCTGCTGCTTTGATAGCCGAGAAGCGTGAGAGCCCCGGTCGAGATCGTCATCAGCGCAAGGAAAATCACGAGCACTTTGGTGGATATGGAATGAAAACGGTTCAGCATGGCCGATGCAGCCCTTAATGCCGTATCACTTCCCGCACCATGCATTGATGGCGCCACCGGATGGCTGATATGGCGAAAATATTGCGCTGCGGATCATCATGTCCGCAGCTCCCCTTTTTTGATTTTGTGCGGGAACAATGCGGTACGCGGTTTAAGCAGAGGTAAATGCTGCACTGCAAATTTGATCAATGTTGTCGTTTTGTTCACTTATCGCTGGCAGGGTCGCAGCCGAAAAGATAGGGTGGCTTATGCAAAAGACGATTCGAATCATCGGTATCGACCCCGGGTTGCGGCGCACCGGATGGGGTGTCATCGAAACCTTCGGCAACAGCCTTCGGTTTGTCGCTTCCGGCACGGTGACATCGGATGGTGATATGGATCTCGCCTCCCGCCTGTGCCAGCTGCATGATGGGCTGGCGGATACTGTTCACAGCTATCAACCCGATGAGGCGGCGGTGGAGCAGACGTTCGTAAACAAGGATGCTGTCGCCACGCTGAAGCTCGGTCAGGCGCGCGGCATTGCCATGCTGGTTCCGGCGCGGGCAGGGTTGCCTGTTTTCGAGTATGCGCCGAACGCGGTCAAAAAAGCCGTCATAGGTGTTGGGCACGGCGAAAAGCAGCAAATCCACATGATGCTGAAAATCCTGATGCCGAAAGCAGAATTCAAGGGTAACGATGCGGCGGACGCCTTGGCGATCGCAATCTGCCACGCCCATAATCGCGGCGGCGACAGGATGGCGCGGCTATTGGCAGCCGGTTGAATATTGAAGTCTCATTGCAGCGGGCGGCATCATGATCGGAAAACTTAAAGGCACCATCGAGGAAATCGGCACGGATTACGTGCTGGTGGATGTGCACGGCGTTTGTTACGTCGCCTATTGCTCGGCGCGCACACTCTCAAAAATAGGTTCCGCTGGTGAAGCGGTCGTCCTCTTCATCGAAACCTATGTGCGCGAAGACCAGTTGAGGCTGTTCGGCTTTTTGTCGGCACTTGAGCGGGAATGGTTCAATCTGCTGCAGAGCGTGCAGGGGGTCGGTTCGAAAGTGGCGCTGGCCGTCTTGTCTACCCTGTCGCCTTCTGAACTCGCCAATGCGATAGCGCTGCAGGACAAGGTGATGATTTCACGTGCGCCGGGCGTAGGGCCGAAGGTGGCGGTGCGCCTCGTTACCGAGCTTCGCAACAAGGCGCCTGCCTTTGCAGGAGAAGCTTCGGCTTCCATCGGACTCAAGCAGGAACTTGGCGAGGGTGTGGCCTCCGCGCCGGTGGCGGATGCCGTGTCGGCGCTCACCAATCTCGGCTATTCACGCGATCAGGCCGCAAATGCCGTTGCGGCCGCGCTGAAGAACGGCGGGGAGGGCGGCGACAGTGCCAAACTCATCCGGCTCGGCCTGCGCGAACTTTCACGCTAAGCTGCGCGCAGCAAGCGAACGAAGCCGGGTGCGATGCTGAATTTCGTGAAGCGCCTTCGTGCGACAGTCGTGATATAGCGGCGAAGACCATCTCTTGAATTGGTTTAGAACAATGGAATGCCCTCTATGAGCGATGCGGACAGACTGATTTCGGCGGACAAGCGCGGTGAAGATATCGACACCACAATGCGCCCGCAGTCGCTGGACGATTTTACCGGCCAGGCCGAGGCTCGCGCCAATCTCAAGGTGTTTATCGAGGCGGCAAAGAACCGTGGCGAGGCGCTGGACCATGTGTTGTTCGTCGGGCCTCCCGGTCTCGGCAAAACCACGCTGGCGCAGATCATGGCAAAGGAGCTTGGCGTCAACTTCAAGTCCACCTCCGGACCAGTGATCGCCAAGGCTGGCGACCTTGCCGCACTTTTGACCAATCTCGAGGAGCGCGATGTGCTCTTCATCGATGAAATCCATCGTCTCAACCCGGCAGTCGAGGAAATTCTCTATCCGGCAATGGAGGATTTCCAGCTCGACCTCATCATCGGTGAGGGGCCTGCGGCCCGCTCGGTGAAGATCGATCTTTCCAAGTTCACCCTCGTTGCCGCGACCACGCGTCTTGGTTTGTTGACAACGCCGCTGCGCGACCGCTTCGGCATTCCTGTCCGTCTGGCCTTCTACACTGTCGATGAGCTGGAGCTGATCGTTCGGCGCGGCGCGCGGCTGATGGGTCTGAACATGACCGACGATGGCGCACGCGAGATAGCAAGGCGTGCACGCGGCACGCCGCGCATCGCCGGACGGCTCTTGCGCCGGGTTCGCGATTTCGCTGAGGTGGCACGGGCGGAAGCCGTCACCCGTGAGATTGCCGACGAAGCGCTGACGCGGTTGCTTGTCGACAAAATGGGTCTCGATCAGCTGGACATGCGCTATCTGACCATGATCGCGGTCAATTTCGGCGGCGGCCCTGTTGGTATCGAGACCATCGCCGCTGGCTTGTCGGAGCCGCGTGATGCGATCGAAGACATCATAGAACCCTACATGATCCAGCAGGGTTTCATCCAGCGCACGCCGCGCGGCCGCGTTCTGACCGGCACTGCCTGGAAACATCTGGGCATGCAGCCGCCTAAAGATCTCGAGGCGGCGCAATTCCGGCTGACGCTGGAAGAGGATTGAGGGAACAAGCCCGGCGCTTTCGCATTTGATTTTCTTTGGTCAGGAAATGATGATGTCTGGATATCGCAAGGGTACGAAGGTTCGCTGGAAATGGGGCAACGGAACCGGCGAAGGAAAAATCGTCGAGACGTTTACTGATGATGTCGAAAAAACGATTTCCGGTTCCACGATAAAGCGCAAGGCTAGCAAGGACGAACCCGCTTATCTCATCGAGCAGGAAGATGGGGCGAAGGTTCTGAAGAGCAAGTCCGAGCTTGAACACGTCGATTGAAAAGCGGCGTTATCAGGCTCCATGAGAAGGGACGTCGATGGCCTACGATCCGATGCGGGTTTTCCGCAAACTCGCGCGCAACAACCGGCTGGCTAATTTAAGGCTGCATCAGGCTTGTCGTCAGCTGTTGCAGGAGGAATTCGTGGCCGCTCGCGTCAGCTTCTTTCCAACCCTTCGGGCCACCCTGAACCACATCTACACCGTTGACCTGTTTTATATCGACGCGATTAAAGGCGGGACGCTCGGCCTTGCCGCTTTTGAAGAGGAAGAGCCTTTCGCCACCATGGCGGAGCTGCATGCTGCCCAAGCGAAACTGGACGAAGAACTGATCGATTTTGTCGACATGCTGGATGAAGACGGCCTCGCTGCCATCGTCAATATCCATCGTGGAACACGCATCCAGCAGGATCGCTGCGACGATGTGTTGTCCCATCTCTTCCAGCACCAGACGCATCATCGCGGGCAGGTGCATGCCATGTTGTCCGGCACCATGATCAAGCCGCCACAACTGGATGAATTCATTGTGGGAGACGACGCAAAGGCGAGAAAAGCCGAGATGGATGCGTTAGGGTGGACGGAAACCGATTTGATGTTTCCAGCCAGCAGGTTCAGTTAATGATACAAGACACCACGGTGCAGGACACCCGTATCCGCATGAAATTCAAGCCGAAACGCATTTTCCAGATGCGCGTTGCGGGGCTGGCGTTTCGGGATGGCCACGTGTTGGTGCACCGCGCGTCCCATGAGAAATTCTGGACCTTTCCAGGTGGTCGCGCCGAAATGGGCGAGCGTTCCGAAGAAACGCTGGCGCGCGAAATGGTCGAGGAACTTGGTGTCGAAGCGAAGGTCGGGCGGCTTCTATGGGCGGTCGAGAATTTTTTCCATTATGAGGGTAAGGAGTGGCACGAACTCGGTTTCTATTACCTGATGGATTTGCCGGAGACCCTTGCCTTTCACCCGACGGATATCATTCACCGCGTTCAGGATGGCGATAACGAGCTTGAGTTTCGCTGGGTCGCTGCGACCCGTGATGCATTGACCGAACTCGATATTCCGCCCTATTTCATCGCGGATGAAATAGAACACCTGCCTGAGACCACAAGACACCTTGTCTGGTATGACGGCGACCTGGACGCCAAATGACTTCTGCCCCTGAGCGCCATATGATCCGGCTGGACCGCAAGCCGCAGCTGTTCAGCATGCGTGTGGCGGCGTTGATTTTCCACGACAACTATCTTCTCGTCCAGCGTGGCGCCAAGGATAGCTATTGGGCCCTGCCGGGCGGGCGGGCGGAAATCGGTGAAAGCTCAGAGCAGACCATCATCCGCGAGATCGGCGAGGAGCTTGACCGGGATTGCGCCGTCGAGCGTCTTCTCTGGTCGGCGGAGAATTTTTTCGCCTATGATGATTATGTCGCGCATGAATTGGCATTTTATTATCTGGTTTCGCTGCGCCAGCCTTTGCCGTTCCATGAAAGCGATATAGTGCATCGCGTGCTGGATGGCGTCGAGGTGGAGTTCTGCTGGCTGCCCGCGCAGCCTTCCGCGCTGCTGGAACACGATCTCAGACCCCGTTTCATTGCTGAGCGCATCGCGATGCTGCCTCAGCGCCACGAGCATCTTATCGTCCGCGAAGGTCGTTCAGGTGCGGCCGAACTTTCCAAGGAGATATCATGAGCGAGCTTGTGGTTTCGCTTTCCGGCGAACTCATCGAACATGGGCACCGCCTGACCCAGCGGGTCTATTACGAGGACACGGATTTTTCCGGCCTCGTTTATCACGCGCGCTATCTGCATTTTCTCGAGCGCGGTCGAACCGACTACCTGCGTTGCCTCGGCTGCGAGCAAAGCGCACTCCTGACCGCCGACGAGGAGGGTCTCGTTTTCGTCGTCCATCGTATGGAGATCGATTTCAAGAGCCCGGCCCGGATGGATGATGTGTTGACGATCACCACCCTTACCGAAAAGGCCGGGGGCGCAAAAATGGTGCTCAATCAGGAAATCCGGCGCGGCGAAACGCTCCTTGTTGCCGCCAAGGTCATCATCGCCGTCATCAATGCCAATGGCCGGCCAAGGCGCCTTCCGGAGACGGTGGCCGAAAAATTCCTGAAGTAAGTTCGGGGCTGGTCCAGTAAATCCATCAGACGTGGCGCGGTTGTAACACTCCTTTAACCATAATGGTGTCTTACTTTAGCAACTGGCATTTGTGCGGCGCACGCCTTCCTTTCACCAAATTTATTGGCAAGTAAGGCTTACTGGCAAGTATCGGGGTATGGCAAAGGGGTTTGCGGCTGTTGCTGCATAGCTTCGAGCGTTAACACGCGTTTGAATCGCCCGGTCCCGTACCGGGCGTTTGGATTCGGGGATTGGATATTTATGGAACAGGCAGGTTTGGCAGCGGCGACGCACGATGTAAGTCTCTGGGCGCTGTTTATGCAGGCGGGCCTCATCGTGAAGTTCGTGATGATTGGACTTATCGCCGCCTCGGTCTGGACGTGGGCGATCGTCTTCGACAAATACGTAAGCTTCGGCAAGGCAAAGCGCCAGTTCGACCAGTTCGAACAGGTCTTCTGGTCTGGCCAGTCGCTCGAAGAGCTTTACCGCACTCTGGCAGAACGCCAGAATGTTGGTCTCGCGGCAATTTTCGTTTCCGCCATGCGGGAGTGGAAGAAATCATTTGAACGCGGCGCCCGTTCACCCATCGGTCTGCAAATGCGTATCGACCGGGCAATGGACGTGACGATTGCTCGTGAAGGCGAACAATACGAGGCCCGCCTCGGTTCGTTGGCGACGATCGGTTCTGCCGGTCCGTTCATCGGCCTCTTCGGTACGGTCGTTGGTATCATGACCTCGTTCCAGGCGATTGCCGGTTCGAAGTCCACCAACCTTGCGGTCGTGGCGCCGGGTATCGCCGAAGCGCTTCTGGCAACGGCCATCGGTCTTGTCGCGGCTATTCCGGCGGTTATCGCCTACAACAAGTTCACGGCTGACGCGCACAAGCTTTCCGCTCGTATGGAAGGTTTCGCCGACGAGTTCTCCGCGATCTTGTCGCGCCAGATCGATGAAAAACTTCAGACGCGGCAGGCAGCCCAATAAGCGCGCCGCGCAGTAATTTGCCGCAAGGCAAAATGGAGTAGATGTTATGGGTATGTCAGCAGGTGGCAGCAGCGGCGGTTCCGGTGGACGCCGTGGGCGCGGCGGACGTCGCAGGGGCGGCGCGATCAGCGAAATCAACGTGACGCCACTGGTTGACGTCATGCTTGTGCTTCTCATCATTTTCATGGTGGCCGCACCGATGATGACGGTCGGCGTTCCGATCGACCTGCCGCAGACATCTGCCAACGCGCTGAATTCGGATACGCAGCCGATCACGATTTCCGTCAATGCCAATGGCCAGATCCATTTGCAGGAAACGGAAATCCAGGCGGCCGAGGTGGCCGACAAGCTGCAGGCAATCGCCACGACAGGTTATAACGAACGCATCTTCGTGCGCGCGGATTCCGTTGCCGCCTACGGCGTCGTCGCCGACGTGATGGCGCGTATCCAGGCAGCGGGCTTCAAGAATATCGGCCTTGTGACCCAGCAGAAACAGGATAATTGACGTCAGCGATGAAGGGCAGCCTTACCACATCCGCGATCGTGCACGCATCGCTTCTGGCTTTCGCCCTCGTTTCCCTGGGCTCGCCGGAGCCTCTTGACGTGTCGCAGGCTGAGGCACTGCCTGTGGAGCTGGTGCCAATCGAGGAATTGAGCCAGATCCAGCAAGGCGACAAGAACGCGCCGAAGGCGGAAAAGTCGGCCCCGGTTCCGACTACACGTCCGGATATCGTTCCGAACGCTCAGAATGTCGGCAACAACGTGGCCGATATAGAAGCGCCGCCGACGCCTACTACAAAGCCGAACGACAATATCAGTGCGGCCGCTCCGCCAAAGCAGGAAAAGCCGCAGCCGGTTGTCGACACCAAGGCGAATGAGGTGAAGGAAATCGTCAAGGAAGAGACCTCGGCTCCGAAGCCGCAGGAAATGGCCGCCTTGCCGCAGACCAAGCCCGAGATCGCGCCGCAACCGAAGACGGAGCCGCCGCCGCAGGAAACGAAAGCGGAAGAGCCACCCCCGGTGCAACAGGAACCGGCCGAAATTCCCGTGCCGCCGAATGTGCCGCGCCCGAATTCCCGCCCGGAGCCGCCGAAGCCGGAAGTGCCGAAACAGGCTGAGACCAAACCTGCCGAGCAGAAGCCCGCTGAGAAGCCTGCAGAGACCAAGCCCGATCAGGCAAAGTCCACGGACAAGCCTTCCGACAAGAAGCCGGGTGAGAAAAAGCAGGAAACGGCGAAATCCGCTTCGTCGAAGGAAAGCGATTTTAACGCTGACGATGTTGCCGCGCTTTTGAACAAGCAGGCGCCCTCCGGCGGTGGTGCAAAGCGCTCCACCCAGCAGGCATCGCTTGGCGGCAAAAAGACCACGGGCGGTTCGACGCTCAGCCAGACGGAAATGGATGCGCTGCGTGGCGCAATCCAGAAAAACTGGCAGATCATTCCCGGCATGGCGGATGCCTCGGACGTTCGCGTTCGGGTCACCATGAAGCTTGACCGTGATGGATCCATCATCGGCCGACCCGAGATCGAAGCAACGGGTGGTTCCGAGGGAACGCGTCGCGCCCTTTCCGGTGGTGCCTATCGTGCCATCATGCGTTCTGCTCCGTTCACGAACCTTCCTGCCGACAAATATGATGCATGGAACGAAGTCGTAGTGAATTTCGATCCCAGTGAATTGCTATGAATGCTGAAAGGCCTGGCAACATGAAGATATTTTCGCCGATCCGGCTGGTGCTCGCTGTCGCGGCCCTTATGTCGGTTTTCTCCGCACCGGCTTTTGCGCGGGTGGAAATCAACATCAACAAGGGTAACGTCGAACCCTTGCCCATCGCCATCACCGACTTCATCTCGGGTGACGGCATCGGCGCGCAGGTATCGGCCGTAATTGCTGCCGATCTGCAGCGTTCCGGCCTGTTTGCGCCAGTCAACAAGAGTGCCTTCATCGAAAAAATCGCCAACCCGGATCAGCAGCCGCGTTTTGAGGACTGGAAGGTTATCAACGCGCAGGCACTCGTAACGGGCCGCGTGACGCGTGAAAGCGACGGCCGTCTGCGTGCCGAGTTCCGCCTTTGGGATACTTTCGCAGGCCAGCAGATGACCGGGCAGCAGTTTTTCACGCAGCCGGAAAACTGGCGCCGTGTCGCCCACATCATCGCGGACGCCATTTATGAGCGCGTCACCGGTGAAAAGGGCTACTTCGATACCCGCGTCGTTTTCGTCTCCGAAAGCGGCCCGAAGACAGCCCGCAAGCGTCAGCTGTCGATCATGGACCAGGACGGCTTCAACGTCCGTAACCTCACCAATTCGAACGACATCGTTCTGACGCCGCGTTTTTCGCCGAACCGTCAGGAAGTCACCTACATGTCGTTTGAAGGCCAGCAGCCGCGCGTTTACCTGCTGCAGCTGGAAACCGGACAGCGCGAAGTGGTCGGTAATTTCCCCGGCATGACATTCTCGCCGCGCTTCTCGCCGGATGGCCAGAAGGTCATTATGAGCCTTCAGCAGGATGGTAACGCCAATATCTACACCATGGACCTGCGCTCACGAACCACGACGCGCCTGACGAACACGTCCGCGATCGATACTGCACCGTCATTCTCCCCGGATGGGCAACGTGTTGCCTTTGAAAGCGACCGTGGCGGCCGTCAGCAAATTTACGTAATGAATGCCGATGGTTCAGGACAGCAGCGTATTTCGTTCGGCGACGGGTCGTATTCCACGCCGGTCTGGTCGCCACGCGGCGATCTGATCGCCTTCACCAAACAATCGGGCGGCAAGTTCTCGATTGGCGTGATGAAAACCGACGGTTCGGGTGAGCGCATTCTGACCAGCGGCTTTCATAATGAAGGCCCAACATGGGCGCCGAACGGCCGTGTGCTGATGTTCTTCCGCCAGAACGCTGGTGCTGGCGGTCCGCAGCTCTATTCGATCGACTTGACCGGCTACAACGAACAGCTGATCAAGACTCCCACCTTCGCTTCAGACCCGGCCTGGTCGCCGCTTCTGGACTGATATTGACTGCCATGACGGCGCCGGCCCAACCGGCGCCGTCATGTTTTTACATATGCCGTACGGGAAACTGCCTCTTTCTTGCCGCAAAGTGTTGTGAGGGAGCAAAAAAGTGGGACGTTTCCTTTCTGTTAACCATAAGCGTTTGTCGGCTATTAACCTCGATCCGTTAGTGTCTGGCAACGTTATTGCAATCCCAAGGAGAGACCGGCGATGAGCCGTACACACACTTCGGCACTCAGCCCGATGCAGAAACTGGCCCGTAATCCGGCTGTTATCGCCATGACGCTCGCTCTTGCTCTCGCAGGCTGCGCGAACAAGAAGAACATGCCGAACAGCGCCGGTGAGCTCGGTCTCGGCGGTGCGGGTTCTGCGACGCCCGGCTCCCAGCAGGACTTCACGGTTAATGTTGGCGACCGCATCTTCTTTGATACGGACTCGACGTCCATCCGTGCAGACGCGCAGCAGACGCTGCAGCGCCAGGCACAGTGGCTTGCCCGTTACCCGAAATACGCCATCACCGTCGAAGGCCATGCCGACGAGCGCGGTACGCGTGAATACAACCTGGCGCTCGGCGCCCGTCGTGCCGCTGCAACCCGTGACTTCCTGGCGTCCCAGGGCGTTCCGGCAAGCCGCATGAAGACGATCTCCTACGGCAAGGAAAAGCCGGTCGCCGTCTGCGATGACATTTCCTGCTGGTCGCAGAACCGCCGCGCTGTGACGGTTCTCGGTGGCGCAGGCATGTAATCGCCTGACGCTTTTGTGATCTCGAATGGAAGGCGGTCTATGGGCCGCCTTTCGTTTTTTTCATAGTTTGGCCGAAGTTAAGTTGCTTTTTCGGTTGATATGGAAAAAATCCGGCTTGCGCCATTCCGGTGCAAATCAGTTAAGGCAGGGCAAATGAGATGAAGAAACTTGTCGTGGCGGGAATGCTGGGGCTTGCAGCCTGCACCGGCTTGAGCGGCACAGCCGTTTCGGGTCCGCTGTTCGGTGCGGGGGGTAGCTTCGGCACGATCAACTCTCAGCAGGTCCCAATTGTGCGGGTTCAGGCCAATGAAGCCTATAAGGTTCAGCAGCTTGAAGAACAGATCCGGCAGCTCAACGGCCGTATCGAAGAAATGAGCTTCCAGCTTTTGCAGATGCAGGAAACGATCCGCAAGGCGCAGGAAGACAATGAATTCCGCTTCCAGGAACTGGAAGGCGGCAAAGGCGCGAGTACCACCGCGCCGAAAAAGAAGGCGGAGGCCACTCCGGCCGCTCCGCCGAGCGACGACGTTGCAACGATCATCGAAACGCCACCTCAGGGTGGCGCTTCCGTTTCGCCGTCCTCTTCCGCGAACGCGCCGACGAGTGCACCGGGAGAGACGACGCTTGGCTCCATCGAGCTTGATTCCAAGGGCATGCCGATCGGTGGCTCATTGAACCAGGGTGCCAACAATTCTTCCGGTAGTCTTCCGGGCGTTACCACCGGCAACGGTTCGCGCAAGACCGATCCGGTCAACACCGCAGCACTCACCAGCGAGGGCGATATCTATCAGGCTGCTTACGGTCATGTTCTTTCCGGCGATTACAAGCTTGCGGAGCAGGGGTTCCAGCAATATCTCCAGGGTTACCCGAAAGGCACCAAGGCCGCCGATGCCAGCTTCTGGCTGGGCGAGGCACAATATTCGCAGGGCAAGTTCAACGAGGCCGCAAAAACTTTCCTGAACGGCCATCAGACCTATGGCAAGTCTCCGAAAGCACCGGAAATGCTGATGAAGCTCGGCATGTCGCTTGCAGCTCTGGACAACACCGAGACCGCCTGCGCCACGCTGCGCGAAGTGCCGAAGCGTTATCCCAGTGCTTCAAAGACTGTGCTGAACAAGGTTGCCAGCGAACAGAAGCGGCTGAGCTGCTGATCTTGCTCCTGCCATGGCGGCGGTCTTTCCATGCCGGTTGATGTCCGCATTTTGAACGAAAAGACGGTTGCGCCGCTCGCTGCGGCTAGGTCCTTCGTCGAAAATCTTCGCAAACCCGTCCATATTCTCATCGCAATCTCCGGCGGTAGCGATTCCACCGGTCTGTTGCTGGCAATGCATGAGGCGAGGGCGGAGGCAGACCCCGACCGGGTGCGGCTTTCCGCCGTCACGGTTGACCATGCCCTAAGGGCGGAATCCGCTGATGAGGCTCACAAGGTCTCCCTGCTCTGCGCGGAACTCGGTATCCCGCATACCGTGCGCCGATGGGATGATCCCAAACCCGCTTCCGGCATTTCCGAAGCCTCTCGTCTTGCCCGATATAGTCTGATCGCCGACGTTGCGAGCGACATTGGCGCCGATCTCATCGTGACAGGGCATACTCTTGGCGACCAGCGGGAAACCGTGGCGATGCGTGCCGCCAGAAGCGGCAGCAGCGAAAATCTCGGCCTCGCCGGCATGGCGGATGCTGTATTATACGGTGGACGCCACTGGATCATGCGGCCGTTTCTGACCTGTGAAAGACAGGAGATCCGCGATTTCGTATTATCTCGCTCGCGTGGCTGGTCTGACGACCCTAGTAATGACAACGCGCGCTACGAGCGGGTTCGTGTGCGGCAGTCGCTTTCCGACTCTCCGCCGCCGTTTGATGCGCAGGCCGCCGTCAAACGACAGGCATATTCCGAGAAAACCGCCTTTTTTCTCCAACAAAACGTAGAAGTCTTTCACGCCACGCTCGCCAGATTGTCGATTGAAGGCCTGATGCCCGATCTTCCCGAATTTCGGCACGGGCTAGCGGTGCTCATCGCTAATCTCGGTGGAAGGGCCTATTTCCCGGCGGCCAGCAGCATGGATCGGGTGTTGCAGTTTCTCAAAACCAGCGAGAACGGACGGATAACGGTTGGCCGCGTTCTTTTCGATCGCCGAAAGGACGGGCTTTATCTTTTCCGCGAGCATCGGAATATGCCGGAACTGCAAGTCGAGGCTGGCGGGCAGGGCCTCTGGGACGATCGTTTCTTTGTGAAAAACACATCGGCTTTTCCGGTCAATATTGCGGCGGGCAGGACGGGTGGCATTGCGGATGCGGCAGCGCTTTTTCCAGCGGTGCCGCCAGGGATTGCAAAACAGGCGATGGCGATCCTGCCGCAAATTGCCGCGTTGGTTCCCGGTCGAGCCTCTCCGGAAGGTGCCATCAGTATCGTGCCGAGGCTTGCCCCCTTCGATCTTTTTCTGCCGCGCTTCGACCTTGAGTTGGCGAATGCCATCGCGGTTTCATTCGGCCGTGCGGCCTATCCACAGCCGCCGGTTTAAATCCGGCCTCTTTTTCGTGAATTGCCTTGGAATAGTTTTTACACCAAAACGCATCAGATAACGCCCTTTGCCTTGGCAACGGCAGATGTCGTCCTTATGTTAGGGTCGAGTAATAGCGGGCAGCAAACATGTCCGTGTGAGTTCGGGGAGTTCGATGAACCCAAATTTCAGAAATTTCGCCTTGTGGGCCGTGATTGCCCTCTTGCTGATCGCTTTGTTCAGCATGTTCCAGACTTCGCCGACGCAAACGGGTTCGCGGGAAATTCCGTATTCCCAGTTTCTCCGCGATGTGGATTCCGGGCGAGTTCGCGACGTGACCGTCACCGGTAACCGGGTTCTCGGAACCTATACCGAGAACGGCACGGCCTTTCAGACCTATTCCCCAGTAATCGACGACAGCTTGATGGAGCGCTTGCAGAGCAAGAACGTCACCATCGTCGCGCGTCCCGAGAGCGACGGTTCTTCCGGTTTTTTGAGCTATCTCGGCACGCTTTTGCCGATGTTCCTCATCCTCGGCGTCTGGCTGTTCTTCATGCGGCAGATGCAGGGCGGTTCGCGCGGCGCGATGGGCTTTGGCAAGTCAAAGGCCAAGCTTTTGACGGAAGCGCACGGCCGCGTGACGTTTGACGACGTCGCAGGTGTGGACGAAGCCAAGCAAGACCTTGAGGAAATCGTGGAATTCCTGCGCGATCCGCAGAAGTTCCAGCGACTCGGCGGCAAGATCCCGCGCGGCGTGCTGCTGGTCGGCCCTCCAGGTACTGGTAAGACGCTACTGGCGCGCTCCGTCGCGGGTGAAGCTAATGTGCCGTTCTTCACCATTTCCGGTTCTGACTTCGTGGAAATGTTCGTCGGCGTCGGCGCAAGCCGTGTGCGTGACATGTTCGAGCAGGCCAAGAAGAATGCGCCGTGCATCATCTTCATCGACGAAATCGACGCTGTCGGTCGACATCGCGGCGCCGGTCTCGGCGGTGGCAATGACGAACGCGAACAGACGCTCAACCAGCTGCTGGTCGAGATGGACGGCTTCGAGGCGAATGAAGGTATCATCCTCATCGCCGCCACCAACCGTCCGGACGTTCTCGATCCCGCACTTCTGCGTCCCGGCCGCTTCGACCGTCAGGTCGTCGTGCCGAACCCGGATATCGTCGGCCGTGAGCGCATTCTCAAGGTTCACGTTCGCAACGTGCCGCTGGCTCCGAATGTCGATCTCAAGGTTCTGGCCCGTGGCACCCCCGGTTTCTCGGGCGCTGACTTGATGAACCTCGTCAACGAAGCCGCCCTGATGGCTGCTCGCCGTAACAAGCGCGTGGTTACCATGCAGGAGTTCGAGGACGCCAAGGACAAGATCATGATGGGTGCGGAACGCCGCTCCTCCGCCATGACCGAAGCGGAAAAGAAACTGACCGCTTACCACGAGGCGGGGCATGCGATTACCGCGCTGAAGGTTGCTTTGGCTGATCCGCTGCACAAGGCGACAATTATTCCGCGTGGCCGTGCACTCGGCATGGTCATGCAGTTGCCTGAAGGTGACCGCTACTCCATGAGTTACAAATGGATGGTGTCGCGTCTGGTGATCATGATGGGTGGCCGCGTTGCCGAGGAGTTGACCTTCGGCAAGGAAAACATCACCTCCGGCGCATCTTCGGATATCGAGCAGGCCACCAAGCTTGCCCGCGCCATGGTAACGCAATGGGGCTTCTCCGACGCTCTCGGCCAGGTCGCCTATGGTGAAAACCAGCAGGAGGTCTTCCTTGGCCATTCCGTCTCGCAGTCCAAGAATGTCTCCGAGGCAACGGCTCAGACGATCGACACCGAAGTCCGCCGTCTGATCGACGAGGCCTATACAGAGGCACGTCGTATCCTGACGGACAATCACGACGGGTTCGTTGCTATTGCCGAGGGTCTTCTGGAATACGAAACCCTCACGGGCGACGAGATCAAGGCTTTGCTGAGGGGCGAGAAGCCGGCACGCGATCTGGGTGACGATTCTCCTGGCAGCCGTGGCTCGGCTGTTCCGAAAGCAGGCACCAAGAAGGACGGCCCAAGCGAAGTCAAGGGTGACGGCGAAGCCAAGGGCGACGGCGAGGCTGAAGGCGGCATGGAGCCACAGCCGCACTGATTGCCTGGCCAAGACGACTATTGAAAAAGGTCATCCGGTTTTCCGGGTGGCCTTTTCAGTTTGGTAACAAGATATAAGCCATTTTTGCGGTAATTTACGTGCTGTTTATCGTGGTTTGTGGCATTTAGCCAAAAACGCTTCCGGTAGTTTTATGCTATGCCGGAATGCCCGAAAGATTTGGAGTTCAAATGGCACGCCGTTATTTCGGAACCGATGGTATCCGCGGACAATCGAACGTCTTCCCCATGACGCCGGATCTGGCGATGCGTGTGGGCATTGCGGTCGGAACGATCTTCCGCCGGGGCCATCATCGCCATCGTGTCGTGATCGGCAAGGATACCCGGCTTTCGGGCTACATGCTGGAAAACGCGCTGGTCGCAGGTTTCACCGCGGCCGGCCTTGATGTCTTCCTGCTCGGGCCCATTCCAACCCCCGCTGTTGCCATGCTGACCCGCTCGCTGCGGGCCGATATCGGCGTAATGATCTCGGCGTCGCACAACCCATTTTCCGATAATGGAATCAAGCTTTTCGGACCCGACGGATACAAGCTTTCCGACGAGCTTGAGCTGGAAATCGAAGATCTTCTCGACAAGGATCTCTATGCCCAGCTCGCCAAGCCGAGCGAGATCGGACGCGCCAAGCGCGTGGATGGCGATATCTACCGCTATATCGAATTCGTCAAACGTACCCTGCCGCGTGATGTGACGCTGAGCGGGCTCAGGATTGCCATCGACTGTGCCAATGGCGCTGCCTACAAGGTGGCTCCCGCAGCGCTCTGGGAACTGGGCGCCGAAGTCGTTACCATCGGCAACGAGCCGAACGGCATCAATATCAATCTCGAATGCGGCTCCACCCACCCGGAAGCCCTGCAGAAAAAGGTGCATGAGGTGCGGGCCGATATCGGCATCGCGCTCGATGGCGATGCGGACCGTGTCATCATCGTCGACGAACGCGGCGAGATCGTCGATGGCGACCAGCTCATGGCGGTGATTGCCGACAGCTGGGCTTCCGACAATACCCTGCGTGGTGGCGGCATCGTCGCAACCGTGATGTCCAATCTCGGTCTTGAGCGTTTCCTTGGCGACAAGGGTCTCACCCTTGCCCGCACCAAGGTGGGCGACCGTTATGTTGTCGAACATATGCGCAACCACAATTTCAACGTCGGCGGTGAGCAGTCCGGCCACATCGTCTTGTCGGATTACGGCACGACTGGCGATGGGCTGGTGGCAGCTTTGCAGGTTCTCGCCAAGGTCAAACGTTCGGGCCTCACCGTCAGCGAGGTTTGCCGCAAGTTCGAGCCGGTGCCGCAGCTTTTGAAGAACGTCCGTATTTCCGGCGGCAAGCCACTGGAGAATCCGATCGTGCAGCAGGCGATCGCGGATGCGGAAAGCGCATTGGCCAATAATGGCCGCCTCGTCATCCGCCCTTCCGGTACGGAGCCTTTGATCCGCGTCATGGCGGAGGGCGACGATAGTGCGAAGGTGGAGCAGATCGTCAACGATCTCGTCGGGGTCATCACCAATGCCCGCTCGGCTGCATAAATTGCGCCACCAAATGTGAAAAGAAAAAGCCGGCTTTCGAGTCGGCTTTTTCTTTGAGTATTGCCTAATAAATATAGTGAATGATCGTGGTTAATCGGGACTTAACCATTTTACGCCAATCTCCGTGACTGAACAGTTCACTGGCATTTGCTGCCGCAACGGCAGGTGCCTCTTCTGGAGTGGAAGTCATGAAAAACGCTTTGGCCGGCATTCTGGCCGTTCTGATGACCGGCACGAGCGCCTTCGCTGCCGATCTTTATCAAGCTGAACCTGCACCTGCCTATGTAGAGGCACCCGAAGTGCAGATCACGCAGGCAAGTGGTTGGTATCTGCGCGGCGACGTCGGTTATTCCTTCAACAAGCTTCGCGGCGCCAACTATTATCAGGGTGGACCGGGTGGTTATCTCGCCGATTTCGATACGGCTAATGTCAAGGATAGCTACATCGTCGGCGCCGGTGTCGGTTATCAGTTCAACAACTATTTCCGCAGTGACGTAACCTTCGATTACATGGGTAAATCGGATTTCCGCGGGTCTACCATCGGCGGCTGTGGTTCCGTGCCCGGTCCCTGCGTTTCAGCGGATCTCAGCTCGCTTAGAGCATACACGCTGATGGCAAACGCCTATGTCGACCTTGGTACCTATGGCCGCATCACGCCTTATGTTGGCGGCGGTATCGGCGGCTCCTACGTCAAATGGGATAAGCTGCGCAATACTTCGTGCAGCACCAATGGCCTTGGCTGCGACCCGACCACCGAACACGGCGGCAGAGGCAAGTGGCGCTTCGCCTATGCCCTGATGGCCGGTGCGTCGATCGATGTTACCTGTAATCTGAAGGCAGATGTCGGTTACCGCTTCCGCCAGATCAACAAGGGCGACATGTTCGATTTTGCGAATGGTGGCGGTCCTGGCCGCGACAAGGGTCTGTATTCGCATGAGGTTCGCGTCGGTGGCCGTTATGTCTTTAACGGCTGCGATACCGCGCAATACATGCCGCCTGCCGATATTCCGCTGCAGCCTGCCGTTTATAAATAAACGTCACGCCCGACTGTTAGCTTCAGCCGTTCGCATCCTCCTCCGGTGCGGGCGGTTTTTGTTTTCAGCGGTATCCAGTTCGTCGCATGACGCATATGGACTAAAATTCTCATGCGTAGCGACATATTCCGCTTGACGGAGGCCGGTGAGAGGAATAGCAACGGCGTCAGGACACCTCTCCCTAACGAGAGGCGCCTATCTGAAAGGGTAGTCAAATGACAGATATAGTGAAGCCGGACCTCCGTCCGGGCAATACGCATTTTTCTTCTGGTCCCTGCTCGAAGCGTCCCGGTTGGTCGCTAGATGCTCTCTCCGATGCACCGCTCGGTCGCTCGCATCGCGCCAAGGTTGGCAAAGCCAAGCTGAAGCAGGCCATCGATCTCACCCGTGAAATTCTCAATGTTCCCGCCGATTATCGCATCGGTATCGTTCCCGCGTCTGACACCGGCGCCGTTGAAATGGCCCTTTGGTCGCTGCTTGGTGAACGCGGCGTCGATATGCTTGCCTGGGAAAGCTTCGGTGCCGGCTGGGTTACCGATGTCGTCAAGCAGCTGAAGCTGAAGGACGTACGCAAGTTGGAGGCCGATTACGGCCTGCTGCCGAACCTGGCGGAAGTCGATTTCGACCGCGATGTGGTTTTCACCTGGAACGGCACCACCTCCGGTGTCCGCGTTCCCAATGCCGATTTCATTCCTGCTGACCGCAAGGGTCTGACGATCTGCGATGCCACCTCGGCGGCCTTCGCGCAGGATATGGACTTTGCAAAGCTCGACGTCGTAACCTTCTCCTGGCAGAAGGTTCTGGGCGGCGAGGGTGGCCACGGCGTCATCATCCTTTCGCCGCGCGCTGTCGAGCGTCTGCTGAGCTACGCGCCGGCATGGCCGCTGCCGAAAATCTTCCGCATGGTCTCCGGCGGCAAGCTCATCGAAGGCATCTTCACTGGCGAAACCATCAACACCCCGTCCATGCTCTGCGTTGAGGATTATATCGACGCGCTGCTGTGGGCGAAGAACCTTGGTGGCCTGAAGGCGCTGATTGGCCGTGCTGATGCCAATGCCAAGGTCATCTACGACTTTATCGAGAAGAACGACTGGATCGCCAACCTGGCCGTCAAGCCGGAAACCCGCTCCAACACCTCCGTCTGCCTGAAGATCGTCGATCCCGACGTACAGGCGCTGGATGCTGCTGCGCAGGCGGATTTCGCCAAGGGCATCGTTGCCCTGCTTGAAAAGGAAAATGTCGCCCTCGATATCGGCGCTTACCGTGACGCACCGTCCGGTCTGCGCATCTGGGCCGGCGCAACCATCGAGACGGCCGATATGGAAGCCGTCATGCCCTGGCTCGCCTGGGCCTACCAGACGCAGAAGGCAACACTTTCCAAGGCTGCCGCCTGATTTTGATACCGGCCCTGCGTTGATGCAGGGCCGCCGATTTCCCGCTTTTAAAACTGCACCGTTTTTCAAGGAGCCCCTGAACCATGGCACCTCGCGTACTCGTATCCGACGAACTGTCGGAAACCGCCGTCCAGATTTTCCGTGATCGTGGCGTCGAAGTCGATTTCCAGCCGAAACTCGGCAAGGACAAGGACAAGCTGGCTGAAATCATCGGCAATTACGATGGTCTTGCCATTCGTTCCGCCACGAAGGCGACCGAAAAGCTGATCGAAGCGGCGACCAATCTCAAGGTCATCGGCCGCGCCGGCATCGGCGTCGATAACGTCGATATCCCGGCCGCTTCGCGCCGCGGTATCATCGTCATGAACACGCCGTTCGGCAACTCTATCACCACTGCCGAACATGCGATTGCGCTGATGTTCGCCGTCGCGCGTCAGCTTCCGGCTGCCGATAGCTCCACGCAGGCGGGTAAGTGGGAAAAGTCGAAATTCATGGGTGTCGAAATCACCGGCAAGACGCTCGGTGTCATCGGTGCCGGCAACATCGGCTCCATCGTCTGCTCGCGCGCACTTGGCCTGAAGATGCACGTTCTGGCCTACGATCCCTTCCTGTCGCCGGAGCGCGCGCAGGAAATGGGCGTGACGAAGGTTGAGCTGGATGAGCTGTTGGCGCAGGCCGATTTCATCACCCTGCATGTGCCGATGACCGACAAGACACGCGGCATCCTCAATGCCGAAAACCTTGCCAAGACCAAGAAGGGCGTACGCATCGTCAATTGCGCCCGTGGCGGTCTGGTGGATGAGGCGGCTCTTGCCGACGCCATCAAGTCCGGCCATGTCGCCGGTGCAGGCTTTGACGTTTTCGAAGTCGAGCCCGCCACCGAGAGCCCGCTTTTTGGTCTTCCCAATGTCGTCTGCACGCCGCATCTCGGTGCTTCGACCACGGAAGCACAGGAAAACGTTGCACTTCAGGTTGCCGAGCAGATGTCGGATTATCTGGTCAAGGGTGCCGTCTCCAACGCCATCAACATGCCATCGATCACGGCGGAAGAAGCACCGCGCCTGAAGCCTTTCATCCGTCTGGCGGATGTTCTCGGCTCCTTCGTCGGTCAGGTGCAGGAAAGCGCCACCAAGGAAATCGAAATCCTTTATGATGGCGCAACCGCCAACATGAACACCAAGGCGCTGACCAGCGCGTTGCTGGCGGGCCTTATCCGCAGCCAGGTTGCGGATGTGAACATGGTTTCCGCGCCTGTTATGATCAAGGAAAAGGGTGTTATCCTGTCCGAGGTCAAGCGTGACAAGACCGGCGTTTACGACGGTTACATCAAGTTGACGGTCAAGACTGAAAACCAGGTTCGCTCGGTTGCTGGTACGGTGTTCTCGGATGGCAAGCCGCGCTTCATCCAGATCAAGAACATCAACATGGATGCGGATGTTGGATCGCACATGATCTACATCACCAACACCGACGTTCCCGGCATGATCGGCTTCATGGGCACCACGCTTGGTGAGGCTGGCGTCAACATTGCCAACTTCCAGCTCGGTCGTGAAAAGGAAGGCGGCGACGCCATCGCGCTTCTTTATGTCGATGGTCCGGTTTCCGAAGACGTGCTGGACAAGCTGCGCGCCAACCCGGCAATCCGCCAGGTCAGGCCGCTGACATTCAACATCGACTGATACCTATCGTTCCTCCCAAGGGGACAATAAGGGCCGGTGCAGGGGAAACCCTGTGCCGGTTTTTTTGTTTCTGAACCGCCGGTTTCACCGAAATGTGTGCGTGTTTCTCTCTCTGGTTGCATATCACGAAAAATTTAAGGCGGGCATACTAAAAATGATGATCATGAGTTGCTATATCGCGTGCTGATATGCCGCTCATGGGAGGGTGGCCAACAGGAGATAGTGATGTTTGCTGCCTTTCGGCGCTTCAAAGGTTTGTTCGCAGTCGCCGCGCTTGGTATCGCGGTATCTTTCGTAGCCGTCGATATGGCGGAAGCACGCCGTGCGAGCGGCGGTTTCGGTAGCCGCGGCACAAGGACGTTTTCCGCGCCGCCGTCGACCAGCACCGCCCCCGGCCAGACCGCGCCGATCAACCGCAGCATGACTCCTAACACCCAGCAAAACCAGGCGACGCCCGGTGCTGCACAGCCGGCGCGTCCCGGTGCGCAGGCACCGCAGCAGAGCCGTGGCCTGTTTGGCGGCATGATGGGTGGCTTGATGGGCGGACTGCTGATGGGTGGCCTGTTCGGCATGCTCATGGGTGGCGGTTTCGGCGGTATGGCCGGTTTCTTCGGTATGTTGCTGCAGGTGGCGCTGATTGGCCTTCTGGTCATGTTCGCCATGCGTTTCTTCGCATCGCGCCGTCAGGGCCAGCCGGCTTTCGGTGGCGCAGGCGGATCGCAGCGCACGGATCATTCCGGCTCCTCCTTTAATGGCGGCCCGCAGGCAGGTCCTTCCGCATCCTCGTTCAAGATTCCGAAGATCGGCGCGCTTGCCGGTGCTGCGGGCGGCGCAGCCGCGGCCACTGCCGCAACCGCAAAGCCGGTGGCACATGCCAATGCTATGTCCGAAGGTGACGAAATTGGCATTACCCAGAGCGATCTCGAAGTCTTCCAGAAAATGCTGCAGGATGTTCAGGCTGCCTATGGGGCTGAAGATTACGGCACGTTGCGCAAGCTGACGACGCCGGAAGCCATGTCCTATCTTGCTGAGGAACTGAGCGACAACGCGACGAGCGGCGTGAAAAACGACGTGCGCGACGTAACGCTGCTGCAGGGCGATGTTGCCGAAGCCTGGCACGAAGAGGGCCAGGACTATGCAACGGTAGCCATGCGCTACTCCGCCATCGACATTATGCGCGACCGCACCTCCGGCAAGGTGATCGAAGGGGACGAGCAGCATCCGTCCGAAGCGGTGGAAATGTGGACCTTCGTGCGCCGTGGCGGTAACGACAACTGGCAGGTCGCCGCCATTCAGGCCGCTGCCTGAGACGACGCGTAGTCTTGTCTGAATGAAACAGCCCGGAGGTTTTACCAACCTCCGGGCTTCTGCGTGCCGCGATGCGTGATGCCGCGACATTGTCTTTCGTCGATAATTCAGTGATCGCGGTGGCAGATCACAACTCTCCAAAAAAATGACTGATAAATCTAACGGGTGATATCTGTATCGTCCCGCGAGTGGCTGTCCGCGTTTTCCCTGCCATGCAGGGGTTTGCGCCCTCTTCGTCGAGGTTTGGCGCTGACGCATAGCTCTTTTGCTCCACGGAATTGCCGTTTTTCATTCATCCGGTGTTCAGTCCGCGCATCCTAACCAGCATGCGTACACGTCAATGTTACTTTTCGCGCCGGTTCTAAACCGCTTTGGGAAGGGAACCACAGGCGCAAAACAGCGTTGACAATCCAATTCCCGGCCCGCCTCCCGCAAGCCGGGCTGGGTGGCCGGGCAATGCACGGCCCGCGAGAACGGAGAGCTATCGAGATGAAACGCTTTGACCTGATCGACGGGATGCGTGGTTACTTCCTCGTCTTCATGCTGATCAACCATCTGGTGTTTGCAGGCGGTTTCTGGCTGGTGGAAATCAATCACCGCCAGTTTGCCTTCGTGGAAGACGCGCAGGGTTTCGTCTTTCTGTCTGGTCTGCTGATCGGCATGGTCTATGCCCGCAAGATGATGAAATATGGCTATGACGCCGGAAAACAGATGATCTGGAACCGGGCGATGGAGCTCTATCGCTATGCGATGGGTCTCGTCATCGCCGTGCTGTTCTTCCGCATGGTCATCCCGCATGCGCCGTACATCTGGTACAACTGGCTGGGCATGACTTCGTTCGACGATCCGCTGCGTCTGGCGGCGATCGCCACATTCCTCTTCCAGCCGACATTCATGGATATTCTGCCGCAGTACATTGTTTACATGCTGTTCGCACCCGTCCTCGTTAAACTCTGCCTCGACGGCAAATGGGCTTATGTCATGGCAGGCTCGCTGCTGGTCTGGATGGCCGGCCAGCTCGGTCTTCAGCAGATCGTGACGACGCCTCTCAATGAACTCGTCAAGGGTGCCGACGAGCAGGGTATCCGTGTCAGCTTCAACCTTCTCGGTTGGCAGCTTGTATTCTACTCGGCGCTGGTGCTGGGCGCGATGACGGCGCAGAACCGCATTCCGTGGAAGGCGATCTTCTCACCGCAACAGACATGGCTTCCGAAGGCGGCACTTCTCATCTGCCTGTTTTTCATGCCGCTTCGTATTGCAACCGCCTGGGGCCTGATGCCGGAATTCGTGATGGGCAAGTTCTCCACGATGGAGATCCGTGCCGATTTCGGCCCGGTCTACCTCATCAATTTCCTTGCTGTTGGTGTGGGTCTCACTTGGCTGGTGATCGCCGGTCCGAAGCATCACCGCCCGATCGTCCGCTCGATTGCGCAGGGCGTGATCTGGGTGCTCTCGCTGAAATTCCTGCAGCTGCTCGGCCGCCATTCGCTTCAGGTCTATGTCTGGCACGTGGCTATCGTCTATGGCGTCTATTATCTGGATGGCCGTACGGCCGAACTTTCGCAGGTCAGCAAGACGCTGATCGCCCTTACCGCAATAGGCTTGCTGGCTTTGCCGGCCCTGTGGAGGGAGCGCGACAAGTGGATTGGCAGCAGCGGCCAGAAGACGGCGGGCGCTTAACAACCGGTCACCACTTCACTCTGATTGCTTTACGGGGCGGTTTTCCGCCCCGTACTTGCGTGCGCGGCCATTCCTTTCTATATGCAGCCCTTAAATCCGCATGGTGGCGAGGCCGGACAGTCTTTTTCGACTGAGGCTTCCCGCAGCGGATGACCGACAGGCGGCGGGGCCTTTACCCCCGTTATGACTGACGATGGGAAAAAACGTGAATACGCTCGATTTTGACAAGAGGCCGGAAGACACCCGGATCGTTGTCGCCATGTCCGGTGGCGTCGATTCTTCGGTTGTGGCCGGTATCCTCAAGCGCGAGGGCTATGACGTCCTCGGCATAACTCTCCAGCTTTACGACCACGGTGCGGCTGTGCACCGCGCCGGCTCCTGCTGTGCGGGACAGGATATTGACGATGCGCGCAGGGTCTGCGAAACGCTCGGCATTCCCCATTATGTGCTGGATTATGAAGCGCGGTTCCGCGAAACCGTCATCAATCCCTTTGCCGAAGCCTATGCGATGGGTGAAACACCGATCCCCTGCGTTGCCTGCAACCAGACGGTAAAATTCGCCGATCTGCTCGCCACTGCTCAGGAACTCGGCGCAGATGCGCTGGCGACCGGCCACTACATCCGCTCGCGTCCTAATCCCGTTGCCGGCCAACCGGGACGCCGCGCGCTCTATCGCCCGATCGACAGTGATCGTGACCAGAGCTGGTTCCTGTTTGCAACGACGCAGGAGCAGATCGACTATCTGCGGTTTCCGCTCGGCGGCCTCTCAAAGGCCGAAACACGCGCGCTGGCGGAAGACATGGGTCTCGTCGTCGCCAAGAAGGCCGACAGTCAGGACATCTGTTTCGTGCCGCAGGGCAAATATACCGATATCATCAACAAGCTGAAGCCAAATGCGGCGTTGGCGGGCGATATCGTCCATCTGGACGGGCGTGTACTCGGCCGCCATGACGGTATCGTGCATTATACCATCGGTCAGCGCCGGGGTATTGGTGTCGCGACTGGAGAGCCGCTGTACGTCGTGCATCTCGATGCGCGTGGCCGCAGGGTTATCGTCGGTCCGCGGGAGGCGCTGGAGACCCGCCGTGTCTATCTGCGAGACATGAACTGGCTTGGCGATGGCGCGCTTGCGGACGAGGCCGGGCAGGGCTTTGCATGCTTCGCCAAGGTGCGCTCTACCCGCCCGCCAACCGAAGCGATGTTGCATGCCGATGAAAACGGCATCTACGTGGATTTGATGACCGGCGAGGCGGGTGTCGCTCCCGGTCAGGCCTGCGTGCTCTATTCTGCACCGGGCGCTGATGCCCGCGTTTACGGTGGTGGTTTCATCGAACGTTCGGAACGCTCGGTGGACGCCGAGGCTTCGCTGAAGGCGCTTTTGGAAAAGCCGGTTGCTGCCTGAAACAATTCGGTTTTCACCGCCGTGTGGAAAGCGAATTTTTTGCGCGTCATGCGCTTGACACTTTGGGGAGCGGCACCTTATAAGCCGCTCATCCTGATGGAGCGGACGGTCACATGGCTGTCACGTTTTCCCTGTGGCGGGGTAGCTCAGGTGGTTAGAGCAGCGGAATCATAATCCGCGTGTCGGGGGTTCAAGTCCCTCTCCCGCTACCATTCATCTTCAATGAGAAAAGCAAAGTTTGCGTCGTCTTCTGGACGTACGTTGAGAATTTGCGGCATTCCTCGCACTGCCTGTGGCTGGCCGGACGCCAATGTACCCTGTAGCGCGATTTCGGAATTTTGACACGAGAAATCGGAATTTCATCCGTTTCCGATCGTAGTGTCAAATTGGCGCTTGGCGCTAATTCCCGCATCGCTGTTTTCATTACAAGTTGTTCTCTGTTAGCGTCTATGCCGAAGCGGTAGCAGGGGAGAATGACGAGATGAGAGTTCAAAAGCGGTCGGTAGTTGCATTGTCCGCGCGAAGTAGGGTGATTGCCACTTTGGCTCTGATTGCGAATTGTGCGGCTATATCGAGTGCGTTGGCTCTCGACAGTGATCAAAAGCAGATAGCACAAGGTCTAGCTAATATCCTATCCAGCGCGCCCTCTTGTGGCTTCGAAGTCGATACACCTGCGCTTGAGGCGTACTACGCAAAAACCGGCTTGGACACGCCTGAGGGTCTCGCCTACTTCAACCATATGATGACAGTAGTTGCCGGAAGCGGGGGGGACAAAAACGCCTGCGCCCTAGCGAAGACCACAGCCAAATCCATCGGCATACTGCAAAATTAATCTCCGCCACCAAACATCGGCTTCAGGTTGATCGCATCGCTCGGCTTGTAGGTCCACCGCCATTTATCCGATAGAGCCTTTGCCAAACGCGCCGCAATCTCGTTGCGAGCAGGCTCCGAATAGAGGGTGAGTTTGTTGGCATAGGTCTTTGCGAGATCGTCAGGCACAGCCGTCAATTCACCAGCGAGGAAAATTTCCACGTCTCGTTTCTCAATGACCTCTGCGCCTCCAAAGAAGGTGTATGTGCGGCCGAGAAAGCGGGCGACGATGACTGCCACCTCCATGGTCGCGTGTGGCATCCTCCGACGATGAACACCTGTCCCACCGAACCCGTTGCGAAACGTCCTCGGCACCACCGCTAGAGCGACGCATATAGATTTTTCAATATTGTCTTCCAGCCCCGGAGCCATGGCCTTCTCCTGAAGGCTCAACGCGGTTTTGAGGCCGCGTTGAGGATGTTTTGAGGGGTCTTTAATAACCGCTTAAATGGGCATTTTGAGAGTTCGCCACGCATACGCTGCGCAGGCCCTTTGATCATTCAGTTTTGGTCGGTGGTTTGCTCCAATATGGGTGAAACAAAAAGCGGTTTTCGGCGCGTGCTATTCCGGTCAAACTCACTCGCCCACAACACCCAATGTTCAGTTGCTGTCCCAACGTACTGAACTGCCCGTTCTGATTCCCCCGATCTTAAATTAAAGAAGGTCAAATCGTTGTGTTGCTGGTGATCATAGAGCGAGAGAACCGGCTCGCCCGTTTCGCTGAAAGTCAGAAGTCCTTCTTGTTTCACAGCCTTAGTACCGTCGACAAACTTTTGCGAAATGTCGACCGGCTCGATGAGCCAATCGCTACCGAGATCCAGGGCATCTCGATCAAAATTTACTTCTCCGTGGCGAAAAGATTTTTTGTGCAAGTCAACTATGACTAGCCTCGACGTTTGGCTTGCCTGCTCACAAACAATCGCAAGATAGGAATTGCCTTCGTGATCAAACCGAATAAGTGATCCGACCTTGGCTTTCTTGGTGGTCGTCGATTTGATGTTCAATGTCATGCGTTAATACCCCCATTGACTGAAATTTGCGAGGGTATCCTAACCGTGAAACGGCAGACTGCAAGTTGCAAAAGCCGCTCCGCAACCAACGGCAATTGATGTAAGAGTAGCGAGACCGATGCGTGTTGACGCACGCATCGGTCTCTATAATCCCCACATGAACCGCTCACATGGAGATAATGGCATGAAAAGCAAGATCGAAGCGTTACGGGCCCGAATGGAGGGCGCGCAGAGCAAAGGAGCAAAATCCATGTGGTATATGCTGTTCGCAAATGCCGTTGCCGATAGACTGTGCGAGGTAGAAACCATCACCCGGCAGGATATGAAGGCGATTTTTGAACGACGCCTAAACGAGGTTCGGGATGGGCCTGAGGCTGGTTTGCTCGGTCCTGGTTATGAAGAGTGCCTTGCCCGCCTCGATGAATTCACACCCGACGGTAAAAGCGCAAACGGCTATGAACCGTCTGGCCTGTAAGCGAGATTCAGTTTTCGAAGAACAGGAACCATCAATTGGGGTGTTTCGGCACCCCGGCCACCCGGTCTTGGCCGGAAGGACATTCGCAAGTTCTACGGCCTCACCAGTCCGAGGCGAGGCACCAGCCCCTCAATGATCACGACCCGCTGAAGCCATGCAGCATCAGCGGTGGGCGGTGCCGAAGCACCAAACGCCGGAACAAACTTGTAACTCGAATTGGCATCGGTATTGCCCGCATCACAGGGAATGCCGCCATAGACAATCGGCATCCACCCGCCTAAACCCGACGCGCCCGCTTGGGGACTCCACAACAACCCACCCCCGCTGTAGGTTCGAAGCCCGTTGTTAGCTCGCGTCACGAAGCTGGTGAACGGATGGCGCTGCAAGGGATTTGCCTTGGCGAGCATGATGGCGGTGACCGTTTTACCGGACATCGATGCCCGCTCGGTAGCATCGAACGAATTCGATATGGACGAAAAATGACCGTTCGTGTCTGCTGGCTTCACCTTGGCCGAGTAAGCCGCACCCGTGCCGGGGTGAATGTTTTCCGGATCGGTGTCCTTGGTTGCCGAACCATTCGACACAGCAGAGAAGTTCACCGGAAGTGCACCAGACCAGGTTGCAATATCGCCGTTGACGAACAGGTTTGTGCCGATCGGAAGTTCGAACCAGCTGACTGTCGAAAACGCCGCTTTCTTGGCCTTCCTGAAGGCAGCCATAAGCGCATCAGCAGCGAGCCTCGCGCCCTCGTCGTTACCCTGGGTGTCAGACGGGTGATAGGTGGGGAAGACATCGTTCGTCCGGTAAAGGATCGGGTCTTTGCCCGCGTCTATGTAAAGCTTGTGGGTGTCAACGATGGTGAGGCTCGGGAAAACGGAGGCAACGGCCACGATCGCACTGTAGACTTTGTCGTACCCGGCATTGTCACGCCACGGGTTCTGCGTGGTTATGACCTGCGGCACGCCCTGCCATTGCCAGCTAATCTGCCCGATGATCGACCAGAATAGACCGCGACCGATGGCTAGATCATTCCCAGGCGTTTCGAACGAAGACATGTTGTGGCCGTGATGAGTGATGGCCAAATCCGGTTTCGGAATGACATCGATAGCCTTGGGCTTACGCGACGCCTCAAACATGCAGCCAGCGACTTGACCAGGAAGAGCGGCAAGCCAGAAGTCAATTGTCTGAGCCGTTCCATTTCGCAGAACGACAGGAGCGGCATATTCCTTGGGACCATTGGCAGACGATCCACCCCACTCGGCCCAGCGGTGCATGATAACCGTGCAATTGAAGAGATCGCCGAGAGCCACGGCGAATTTGTAGTATGGGCCATATTCCGAATAGCCGGTGCTATCCGTTCCGGCGAAGATGTTGACGCTGTTCCCCGCTCCCAGCCTCGTCTTCAGAGGGCCGAAGGCCGAACTGACCTGATCAACTGAGAAAAAGTCACGCTCGTTGGTAGGCAGGGCTAACGGGCCGCTCTGCGGCAGTACAAGGGGCAGATTCCCGAACTGCATCAGGTGTTGTCCCAGACGGTCAGCGTCTTGCCGGCCGGATTGTTCCGCGCGACCAGGCGCAAGCTCGGCAGCTTAGCGATCCGGACGATGGGCGTGGACGTGCGATGAAGGGTGGCGACGGAAACCCAGGCGGCATCGACGGAAACGCGCGCCTGAACGTCCACCGTGGTCAGGTCACTGGTCGCAGCGATCTGAAGGAATGTTTCGTCCGCCGGCGTCCAGGCGTTGCTTTCGAGGCTTTCTGCGATGGTTGTAAGCTTGATCATGCGTTGTCTCCTTCGGGCCAGACGATGGATGTGACGGCCTCGGCCGTTGTGGCGGCCAAAACACTCACGGACAGTTCGCCGAGCAGCGTCTGGCAGCTGACGACATGCGCCTTACCGTCGCGGCCGGCTTGCTGGATTTGAACCGCGTCGTGCATCTTCCAGCTCCATTCGCCATCAGTGTCGCAAACCCAGAATGGCGTCTGCCAGTTCGCAGGCAGGCTCGGCATCAGGCTATCTGTTACGGACCCCATGAGGTTGATTTGCGCCTTGATGTCGCTCGGATAAGTGTGAATGGTTCCAAGCGCGCTGGATTTGAAACCGCCTGTAATGGTGGCTTCGCAAGCGGTTCTAAGAGCTTCGATGCGAGCGGCTTTAATGGCGTCAAGCGACGGCGCCTGCGCGACAGGCGCTTCGAACTGATCGCCCGTGAATAGCCAGCCGGGCAGTACCTGCTGGCCGCATTCTTTTATCGTAGAGGCAATATCCGGGTGAAAGGCGTCAGATGGCGCAATGGCGTCATCCAGTTCGATGATTTCAACGACGACGTTGTCGGCGATGCGAGCATAGGTCTTCATTTCGTTTCTCCTTACCAACGCACGATGACGAGGCCGTCTGCGCCGAGTGCGCCGAATGCCTGGGTATTTCCCCACGCGCCACCGCCGCCTGTTCCCGGCGCGGCTCCGTTGCCGAGGCCACCATCGCCCGACATGCCACCGCCTCCGAACGCCGAAGCCCCGCCTTGGCCTCCTTGGATATTGGCCGAGCCTTGATTGCCATCACCGCCTGGTCCTCCTTGAATGTTGAGATCACCGCCAACGCCGGCACCGCCAGCGCCACCGGCGCAACTGCCTGTCTGGCCCCGCCCGCCGCCGCCGCCGGTCGCCGAGACCTGCGAACCGAAAGAAGTGGTGCCCCCGGTGCCGCCAATCGTGTCACCTCTTGCCCCACCCGCACCAATCGTCACGGCAAAAGAAGCACCAGGCGTGGTGGAAATGTACTTTTCGGCGTAACCACCAGCACCGCCACCGCCACCCGACAGGGCATAGGCCGTGCCGCCTCGGCCACCGCCGCCGCCACCACCCACGACGCGCACAAACAGCTTCGTTACGCCGGCCGGGACTACGAACGTGCCATTTGCGCTGAACACCTGTTGCTGACCGATGGAGGCAAGCTGCACCTGCGACAGCGACGGGCCGACGAGAACCCAAGCAGTGCCCGAATAAATCAACATGACCGGGACACCTGCGGGAAGATCACCCGCCGCCAAGGCCGCTCCGTTTATGGAAGTGATAGAGCGAACGCCCTTTGCATTCAGGTTGAGGGTCGCGGCACCCGTATTCGTCGTGGCAATCCGGATTACGACCACCATGCCAGCGGTTAATGCTGCCGGAACAGGCGCAAGGGCAGCAGTCAAGGCATTTGCGCTACCGCCAGCCACGGCGTAGCCCCACTCATTATATTGCGTGGAAACGGTGAGAGCATCGGTCCGCTCCTTCAGGCGCAAAGGCGTGACGGCACGAGTTGCATCCGTGCCCGCTGTTACTTCAGCGGATGTAGCAAGCTCGATAATCCCGACCACGGTTTCGGTCGCGACCCGCGATATGTCCACTTTGCCCGCGAGCGCGGTGGTCACCGTCGATGCGAAGTTTGCGTCGTTTCCAAGTGCTTCAGCCAGCTCGTAAAGTGTGTCGAGGGCGGCAGGGGAGCCATTGATAACATTTGCGATCGCAGCGGTGACCGCCGCAGTCAAACCGGCCGGCGTAACTGCGCGAGCCGTGTCCGTGCCAGTCGTCGCCTCCGCAACCGTTGCCAGCTCCACCACGCCGGTGCGGGTTTCCGTCGCGGTGCGGGCCGCCAGTCCGGCAGGCGTTACGGCCCGCGTCGCATCTGTTCCTGTCTGGACCTCGGCACTGGTTGCCAACTCGACCATACCTTGCCGGGTGTCCGTCGCCGAAAGCTGTGTGTACGCCCCGGCCAAGCGAATAAACACCCGCCCGTCCGGCAGGCTAAAGCCGTGGCCATCGGGCGGCGTTACATATGACCAGGAGGAACCGGACCATTGAGCGATGTTTCCAATGTTTGCAGCCCAAAGGCCAGTCGCGCCTGTGGGCACAAGGTATGTGTCACCCACTGCCGGTGAGGCTGGCGGGCTTGCCTGGGTCATGGAGTTGATAACAAGCCAGCGACGGCGACGATCGGGAGCCAGCCCCAGAATTTGCAATGCCTGCCAGAACTGGGTCCAGTCGCCCTCGCTCGGCACGATACCCGCCTCCGTGATGACACGCAGGATTTCCTCCTGGATCATGTTGAGGAAGAGGGCTGTGACTTCGGTTCCCGGTGTTCCGGCGACAAGGTTTTCGTCGCGGAAGCCACGACGGCCGCCGCCAATATCGGTAGTGTCAGCGCCATTGATGCGATCCATCAGGCTTCTCCGTACTTAAAGACAAGTTGAGTGTGGGCGGGCTTGTAGCGGCGCAAAACGCATTCGATGGCCGAGATTTCGAACGAGCCGAGCCGATGGTGAGCGCGGCTGGTGCCTGTTCGGAAATTGGTAACAGTGATGAGGCCCGGAACGTTGACGCGCCAGACGAACTGGCTACCTTCCGGCCGCAAACGTTGGCCTGCGCGCAGAACGCCCGCCCGCGATGGCCAGAATTCCTCGATCGTGATCGTCACGCCAAGGGCAGCGGCCACAGAGACAAAATAGGGGATCGACTGGCCACCGCGCGCCGTCCAGCGCTGAAAGGCCAGCTGGCGGCGCTGTTGATAGGTCAGCCCGTCATTGTCGCGGCCGCACGGATCGGGACCAAGGCAACGCTCGAAATCGGACAGCAGCTTGTCCGCCAGACGGGGGTCTGTTTCGTTCATCATCGCTTCGGCCGCGCTCTCGGCGTCGGCGATGGCCCCGGCGATCGCGCCGAGGATCACGCCGAGAACGCCGTCGCGATACCGCAATGCCCAGCCGGTCGGCAACTTTGAGAAGAGGCTTTGAAGGACGGTTGAAGGAGGTCTTGCCACGCTTTTAAGACCCCCTAAACCACAAAGTTGATCACGGTAGAGACGGGGCACTGTTTCGCGCCGAGCTGGTAGCGGGCGGCAGGAATGGTGAGGTCGTGCGAATATTCGCCATCTGCGGCTGAGATCGCCTCGGAGATACGTGACGGCTCGATCGTCGCGCCGATCGGGCTGCTGTTGCCTGTATCGTCCTCGTCGCCGATCGTGGCAATGAAGCGATCGTAAGCGGCCTGCACGGCTGCCCTGGTCAAAGCGCCATCGGGACGAAGACGGACGCTGGCCGGCAGGTTCACCAGTTCCGCTGCGATCGGAATGACGCGTGCGGTTACTGGACGAACGCCAGTCTGGCCACCCTGTGCACCGATGTAGCTGCCGATTGCGGAAAGCTCCAGTTCGGTCGGGATACGCGGCGTTCCGTCATCGTTCTTCAAGGCAATGATGAGACCGACAGAGCCACGCCCTATCCAATCCTCAACGACCTTGACCGCGTATACGTTGGCGACGTTGCCGACCCACGCCCTGTAGTCAGGAGCTGAACCACCCATCGGCGGCTCACGAATGCGCTGAAGATAACGCACCTGCACTTCTTCCGGCGTTTCGTCGTCAGCACCACCGGCGAAGGCGGTCGCAACGGTTATCTTTGAAATCGCGGGATAGGCTGCAACCGTAGAAAGCTGCACACCGCTTTCGAGGTTTCCGCCACTACCAGCCGTCACGGCCTCGGCCGTAACGACTGCAATTCCGTTTGCGGCGATGGTGCCGCCTGCGGTGGTGATGTAGGTGCTGGATGCCGTCGAGCCGAGCACGATACCGGAAGCGAGAACCGTTCCGGCCGTCCCCTCGATCGTTACCGACCCGACTGCCTTCTTGGCTGCTCGCGGCTCGACACCCCATATCGAGGCATGCCGTAGGATCATCGCCTCGTCATCGGCGCTGTCCGGCATCCATTGCCGCGCCCACCAGGCGACATGGTCATGGGTTTCGCGCACTTCGGGAGCAACCGCGCTCCAGATCACGGCGAACATGCCGCGTGCTGACCGGACGGCGCGGGAAACTGCCTTCACGTCCGCATCCGGACGAATGGAAAGAATGCCGACCTCGGCCGCAGCGGCAATGCGGGCGAAGATCGTTTTGGCGGAAGGGACAGGCCAGACCATCACGCCACCTTCCGCGTCAATTCGAGTGAGACATCCTCGACCAGGACACGATAGGCGAGCACGCCGGCGCGCAGCCACCAGACCTCAATTTCTGCTGGCGTGCCGGTTTCCGATCCCGCCCAGGCAAGACCCTCGGCAAGATAATATTCGCCTAGCTGGCGGGTAATCTCCGTCTGTTTGGCGCGTTCAAGCAGCCACATCTTGCATCCGGACATGTCGCCGGCAGAATTGAGGCCGTCGAGCAAAGCGCCACGGCGTTCGGAAAATGACACAGGGGCCAGAAACTGCGAGCGGCCGTCCGGCAAATCATCATCCGGAGAGGCGCGGCGATCAACGCCGACAGACAGAAGGATCGGCGTCACTGGCGTTTCGTCGAGGACGAGGTTGAATTCGTCATCGAGCACCAGATCGCAGCCGCGCCGCGTGGCGTCATAGGTCAGGGCAAGGTCGAGAAATCCAGTCATGGCGCGAAATTATCGCGCGCGCGCAAGGCTGATCAGGCCCGCCGTGGCGGGCGGTCAGCCGCCTACAGGCACATTGGTAATACCGCCGCCTGGTACAACACCCGTGTGCTTGTGGGTTTTGTCGATCACCACGCCGTCGTGTTTGATGCTACCGCCATTGACGTTAAGCCCTGTTGCATCAATCGTCATAGTCACCCCACCCACCTTGAAGGTGATGGACGATTCGGCCTGCACTTCGATACCGCCACCGGCCCGGATGATGATGCGATCGCCGAACTTGTTCGACAGGCCGACATCGCCCTTGCCGAGACCGCCCATGCGCTGCGACGGATTGGAAAGCGGTAGGATAACCATGTCGCCTTCGTCGCCGCCGATCGCCAACGCAACACCGACTGCGCCGTCGTCGTCAGGGACCGACAGGAAGCCGTAGGGATGCATGATTTCGAGATCGTCGCGCCAGACGCCTTCCGCGACCTCGGCCGAGGCGGTCTGCATCTGACCATTGTCCTTGATGTCCTTTACGGTAACGCGGCGGATCAGTCCGCGCACTTTGTTGACGGTCTCGGTGTCGCTCATAGTGCCTCCGCAGTGCCATCCAGCGGGCCGGAACCTTTGTTTGTCACGTTGCCCTTTCCAGCCTTATCCGTCCGGCGCTTGCCGACCGGCTCCTTATCGAAGGCCTCTGCCGAGCAGACGGAGATATCCGTGGTGATTTCGTCAGCCTCGCCATAGCGGACGGCCGAGATCAGCAGATCGCGCTCGATGCCGTGAAAGGCATCGGAAACGGCAACGATCTGGTTGACCGTCCAGAGCTGTCCGTTCGCCTCGTGGCCCTTGACGGTATAGGTTTTTTGGTTGCCCTCGGCACGTGAGGTCCGGTTACGCCAGTCGGCCTCGTCCTGGGCGCTGGCTGCGCCTGCCTTGCTGCGGGCGAGGTGAACAACGGGACGATAACGCTTGATCTCGTCATCCTCGGCCCTGCCGGTCGCGACCGTTCCCTTGCGCTCGCGCTCACGTGCCGAGCCGTCACCATCGTTGCGCCCGGCCGCGCCGATCGGCTCGGCCGTTGCATCGAGGACGGCAGCGCCTCGGGATTTTCCGGATCGTTCGGACTGGCCGCGCACCACGGTCTTGCTGAAGCGGTTTGCCGTGCTTTCGCTCGCGCGGATCCCGGTCACATTACCCGGAAGATTAATCCCATCAGGCGCGCGGGTCTTGCCTGTTCGGGTGATGACGATGTTGCCGACGCCGTCCGAAAGGATCAGAGCGCTGCGTTGCCGCGCGCCTTTTTCGATTGCGGAAAACGCGGTCTCGCCAAGGTCGATCGAGTATCGGTCGAAAACCTCGCCGGTGTCCACTTCTGTGCGGACCTTCAGGCCGAACGGCTCGGCAATCTTGGAGGCCGCTGCTTCCAGCTTGACGCCCTTCAGCTCGGCCGGACCTTCCGCCAATGCCGAGCAGTCGATCAGATCACCGGTCTTGTCCCGACCGGAGATCGTCACCTCCGCATTTCCGTCCCTCATGTCCCAGTTAAGCTCTTCGACATGGCCGAGCAGGACCGTGCGCTTTCCGATCATGATCTTCGCCTGCATCTGGGCATGAAGGCGGGGCAGTTTCGGCATCGAGGCGAAAGGCAACGTCGCGCCGGACGCTTCACCATCGCGAAACGTGAAGCTGAAGCTGCCGGAAAAGTCCTTCAGGTCACGGGTGACTTCGCCGGATGTCCACTGATCGTAGGCTGTGCCGTCGAGAAATAGCTTGATGCTTTTGGCCATTAACTGCGCTCCAGAAACTCGATATCGCCGGCCGAAAGCCGGGCCGGATGCGCCGGATCATTGCGCGCGACGATGTCGGCATAGACGGTTTCGAGCAGCGCCGGCGTATCGCCGGAAAGATGCTGTGCGATCAGCCAGGCGTCTGCATCGCTATCGACAGACAAACGGCGGACGGCAGGAAGACGGCCTATGACTTCGTTGAGATCGGAAACGATCGCCGCAGTTAGCGATCGCGCGGACGAAGAGAGCGCCGAACTGGCGGCCTGCATCGTATCGGGCGCTTGCTGCTCTACCTGGTCAACGAGGGAGGCGAGCGCTGAGGTCATGGCAGCGCGGTAGCGAAGAGCTTCCTGCCGTGAAACGAAATCGGCATAGGAGGATTGTTCGGCGGTCGCTGCGATAAACTGACCGGCCGCGCCGGCCAGCAATAGCGCATCGATCGCGGAAGGTGCCTCGGCCGCTTCCTTCAGCAGCCCCGACGCAATGGCAAGGCCAGCACTCATCAGTGCCTGGGCGCTTGGTGTCGAGGTGGCGATTGTCGTCGCTGGAGCAACGGCCGGAACCTCGATCGTCTGCGCAACAATCGTCGCAGCCGAACTGGCCCAGGCATTAAACGTCACGGGTGACGACGGCGACGATGCCGCCAGTGCCGAACGTATCTGACTGACGGCGGAGCGTGCGTCCGGACGCGCCGTGACCGTATCAATCACCGAATGTGTGATGCGCCGGCTGCGGATTGTTGCGGCGGTTCTGGCGCTGGAAATAACTGTCAGAGCGATCGAAGCGGCGAGTGAGGTCAGTGTCGCGACAAAACCGGACAGAGCGGCGGGCATCAAGCCACCGGCAAAACCTGCGAACGAAAACGTCGGGGTGCGCTTGAACCGTGCTGAAATCCGCAGCACGCGCAGTTCACGTTCCGAAAACCGGATTTGCGCCGGCTCCTCCATGATGACTTGCATAGGGCCAAGCCACGGATGGATGAGCAGTGCCGGACCGGGCGTCTCGAAAGCTCTGGCAAGCAGCTTTGCCTGTGCGCGATAGTCGTCACCGACGTAAAGCGCCTCGATGCTGATACCTGAAGGTCCGACGCCGAAATCGTCGTAGGCGGGGGTATCAACACCGGGGAACAGGTATTCGAGAACCCGCCGTCCATGGTCGCTCGACACATCAACGATAGAAATCGGAATGCCGCGATAAACGCCCGGCAGCAATCCTTCAGCGGAACCTAAACTGTCCAGACGCATCAGGGCCTCCCGACGGCACGGCCAGTGTTGACGTTCGGCGACGGCGACGTGACGATCGTTGTCTGGCCGACGACCTTGCCAGGACCTTCGACAACAACCTTCGCTTCGGTTTTGACGTTGAGCTGCTGCGGCGCGGCAGGCGCGGTCGGTGATGCCTGCGCCGGCAGGACACCATTCTGGTTGGCAGGCGGCATGCTGTTGCGGCCGATCGTGGTCATGTTGCGCTGGCCGGAAACGCCGAGGGCGTTCGAAACACTTTCGATGCTGAGTGCGGCCTTCACGCGCTCCAGTGCTGTGGCGACACTGTTCCAAGCCTCGGCTATGCCGTCCGGCATTAGCGCGCTCCAATTGATACCGCGATTGATGGCCTCGACCAAGGAAGCGATTCCTTTCACGACCCACTCGATGGCCTTCGCGAGATCTTCAAGGATCATAACAGCCGCTAGAACCGTCTGGCCGCCAAGGTCTCCGATAAGTTTCATGACACCGGTAAACATGCCGGACATTTTGCCGCCTTCGCCTAGCCCGACGAGTTCCCGAATGGCAACTCCAAGCCGCATGAAGCCGGTCGCGATGCCCGCGATCGATCTGACTGCGCCGCCTGCCGCCTTTCCGATCGGCTCCAGCCAAGGCGCAAATCCCGCGCCAAATTCCTTCATGCCCTGCCACGCCCTGGCAATACCGCTCAATGCCGCATCAAGCCCTCGGAAGCCCGCGAGCTTGGCATCGTCGATCGTCAGGCCGGAGAGAGCGGATTTGAGATCGAGGCCTTCCGCGAAGCCTGATATGACGCCCTTCAGGTTTTTCCAGCCCGCGATGACATCATCGAGCGCAGAACCGAAGCCTGAACGGATTATCGGCCCATATTTGCTGGCCGCTTCACTGGCTACGCCAATCAGTTGCTCTCCGATTTTCCGGATTTTCGGAATGGCCGCAGCGGCTCTGGCGCTGACTGTGTTCCACGCGTTGCCTAAGCCCTCACGAATAAGCGGAACGTAACGGTTTACGAGATTGCGACCGACGTTGACGATCTGGTCACTGATCCTGCGCAGGTGCGGAACGGCAGCCGTGGCCTTTTCGCGGATTGTTTTCCAGGCATCGCCAAGGGAACCCCAAAGCCGTGCAAGGCGCGGAGCAAAGTTCGTCCAGTTGCGATAGATGTAGACGCCAGCAGCAGCGATGCCCGCCAGCGCGATGCCCACCGGGCTGAAGAGTGCGGCCAGAACCGACAGACCCGCGCCGATCGCGGGCAGGACAACGCCGAGGACGCCGAGACCAGCGGCCGCCAGGACAGCCACGCCGGCGAAGGCGAGGCCCTGCTTGACCATGCCGCCCGTCGCCGCGTCGAAGTCGCGAACCCACTTCAGGCCATCCATCAGGTAGCCGTTAATCGCGGGCATCCATGTGCCGAAGGCCAGACCGACTTCGCGGGACGCCTGCGTTCCAATCTCGCGGAAGATGGTGAGCTGGCGATTGAGGCCCTGCATCTGGGTTTCGAAGTCGGCATCGATGGCACTGCCGGTCGCCTTGGCAACCTCGTCCTTGATCGACTTGTATTCGTCGATGTTGCCGAGCATCGGGATCAGGAAGTCCATCACCTGCATGTCAGAGAACAGTTCGCCGAGCTTGCCAGCGCCATAAATCTTCTCGAGTTGCTCGCGCACGGTTGCGAGCGCATCGGCATCGGACATGCCAGCGGCCTTCGCCTTGCCCATCAGCCCTTGAATTTCCTTGCTGGAAACGCCGGTCAACTTGGTGATCTTCTGCACGACGGCTTCAATCGGGTTGATGCCCTTCGTGACGGCGTCCTGCATCACACCCTGAATATCGACACCCATGTCGGCAAAGTTCTTGACCGTGGTCGGGGCCAGCACTTTCGACAGGAAGTTTTTCAGGTTGTTGGCGGCCTCGGCCGGATCGGACGTGCCCTTGCGGGCGATCTGGAGGGCAGCACCGAGGAAATTGACGGCCTCGCGGCCGGTCACGCCGAACTTTGCCATCTGCCCGGTGAGTGTCGGGAAGTACCGCGACATGTCCTTCAGCTCGAAGGAACCGAGCTTGCCGGCCGTCACCAGCGCGCCCATGGCGTCATCCAGTTGCTCGGCCGGGAGTTTCAGCGTGGTAAGCAGCGACGTGGCGACGGACGCCATGTCGTTCATCTCGGCATTGGCGGCGGTTGCGGCGCGGCTGATCGAACCTATTGAGCGATCGACCAGGTCATTGTTGACGCCGGCCGCAATCATCTGTCCCGCGCCTCGGGCAACAGTGTCGGAAAGCTGGCCGACATCGAGGGCGAGCTGCTCGAATTTCGCCTTGGACTGATCGACGAACGCAAAGGCCGCTTGCCCCGTCAGGTTTGACGTTCCGGCTATATCGAGCAATTGCTGCTGAAAGGCTGCGGCCTCCTGCATGGGGCCGAGAAAAGAGATGCCGGCGACGGCGGCACCGACGAAACCGATCTTTCGAGCGGTATTAATTACGCCGTTGAGCGCCCCTTTGATGCCACGCAAAGGCCCGCTCAAGAGGTCCTTGAGGCGAACGATGACATCAAGGTTCATGTTCCGATTGGCCACGGCGCGCCCCGCTTCAAAATAAAACGGAATTTCTCACGCGCGCGTGAAACTGATCAGGCCCGCCGTTGCGGGCGGGCCTGATCTAGGTCTTTGCGAGGTCGTTTACATGTTTTCGGTAGGCCATGATGCAGTTCCACCAGAACTGCACTTTGTCGATCGTCATGTTGGCGATCTCGGCCTCGCTGAACCCGGAGCCGTCAGCGATGCCGCCGAGCTTCACTGGCCAGTCTTCGTCCCACTCGTCAAAAAACTCATAACAATCCTGTGGCCGTCGGCGACATCGACGCCATCCATTCTGTCGAAGAGCTTGTCCATTACCATTTCGGAAATGCGGGTCGAGCGTGAAAACATCACGACAGATGCCTTAGCGTCGCTGGTCGCCTGGATGGCTCGCAGATCAGCGCCGTTGAAGCGATGGAAGACCAGCTCGGTGAAAACACGGTCCCTGACCTTGCCGTCCTTGCGGGTGGTGAGCGTTACCGTCTCAAACAGCGGAAGCGTCACCGAACCATTAGCGTTCGGGCGAGCGCGCTTCGGCAGTTTGGAATCGGCGCTGGCGTCTTCGTCGATGATGTCATCGTCCGCGTGTGTGCCAGCGTCCTCATTGATGACGGTTTCCGTACCCGAAACAACCTGGTCTTTCGTTGCGTCTTCATCGAGATCGATGGTGATTTTCGTCTGGGTGCCCATTAGAGAAGTTCCTCGGGCGCGGATGCCGCCCACTTGAGTTCGATCTTGCCGCCATCGCCGCCCGTGACCTCGGGGATATCGTCCACGAGAAAGGCATCGTTGAAGACGTATGACTGGCCGGTGTCACAAAGCACCTGCAGTTCCCCTTCGCCGGGGTCAAACAGATTACCCAGGCGCTGCCCCCTTTCGAGGTTGGTTGTGGCGGTGACCTCCGACCCCTGAAACTCCTGAGCGCGGCCGACCTTGCGGCCATAGGTCACTGCGTTGTTCTTGATGCCGCCGACGCGCAGTTTTGCGCCCTTCTCGACAGGGATGCCGCGCCCCCGCCAGACGATATCGACGATGCCCAATACCTGTGTCATCGCTTAAAAGCTCCTGCTAAACCTGAAATTCGATCCGGCCGGCAAAGACCATGAGGTTGCCGACCACCATCACTTGCTGGCGGCTTTCCAGCCGCTGTCGATCATCCGTGGACCTCTGGAACACGCTTTCCTTCACGGTGCGCTGAACGTCCTCGATCCAGACCTTTTCGCCGTAGAGCTTGCATCGTGCAGCCCACGACCCGGCCATGCGCTTGGGCGTCACGACTGCTGTGCCTGGGTCTTGGTCGTCATCGTGCCGGGAGGCGAAAGCAGCACCGCTTTCGTCATCGGCGAGCTTGGATCGCGGATACATCAGGCTGACATAGACAGCCCAATCGTAGCGGATGCGGCTCATGGTGACCGGCACCATGATGTCCAGCCAGGCGCGATCGGCGACATCGAGCGTCGTCTTCTTGTAGGTCGTGATCATGCGCGAGATCGTGACGGAACCATCAGAAAGGCAGTCGAAGGTGGAAATGCCGTTGCGCAGCAGCAGATCGTTTTCCTCATCAAGGAACTGATCGGCCTCGGCAGGTGCTTCGACACCGGGCAGGATGAGAGACCGCAACTGGCGGGCAGGATCGTTTGTCAGATGGAACGAGGCGACGCCAAGCGCCGAGGCGGCAATTGCCCACGCTGGCGTCGGGCTTTTCTTCAGGCCGGCCGTGGTGAGGAATGGCGAGTTGGTCAGATTGCCGAAAGTGGTGAGCTGGCCATACGTGCCACCCATGAACACGAAGCCATGGCAGTCGAGCTTTGAGGTCGCGAGATAGCGCGTCCGCAACCACTCGGCCGTCTTTGCGAGGTTGGTCGCATCGGACCATGGATGCGAGATTTTCGTTGCCCAGGTGCTGGCCAGAAGATCGAGCGCCGGCTGTACGTCCGGGTTGCCGGAGCCGCCTGCCATGGCGACAACCGTGCAGGTGAGACCGGCCGGAAGTGGCTGTGCCTTGGTATCAACGCGCAGATCGATCTCGTTGCCAACTTCACCGCCATGACGGGCCGTGACGGTTACAACGCCAAGTGCGGCCGTCGCGGTCGCGACCATATCGAGATCCGCGTTGATCGCAGCGGCAAGCTTGGTCGCCAGTGCAGCGACGGCATCGGTAGACAGCGCCGTCATGCGCACCTGCCGTCCGCCAATCTTGAACCGGAGTACGACGGAGCTGGTGGGCGCACCGGCAAAAGTGAAGGTGCCGGTGGCCTTCACAGCGCCGCCGGCGTCGGCGGCTGCGATGACGAATAGCGGCGTATTGCGATTGGCCTTTTTGAAGTAGGCCACCTGTTCCGCGCCGATTGAGCCACGGCCGAAGAGCGCAATCGCCTGGTCGGCGCGGGTGACTTCCTGCATAGCGCCTGCGGCAAGCGTGCCGGTGGCGAGCTTCTGGCCGATGATGAAGACTTTTTCCGGCCATGGAAGAATGCCGACGTTACGATAGTTCGGCGCGACCTCCATCAGGGTCGCGGGTTCAAGGCGATCGACGGGGATTTCGTTGAAATCCATTATTTGTCTCCTTCAGGCTTCTTGGCCGGCTCACGCGGCTTTTCGATGAGATCGCCGTCAGCAATGCGCCGGCGCGTGAAATGCGTGTCCGGATCGGGCAAGCCGTCCTTCGGCCATTCTGAGCCGTCCGGAAGGTGGACCGTACGGCCCTCGGCCGCGATGAGTGTTTTCTGAGTGGCCATGGCCGGGGTTACTCCTGGGGCGGTTGAATTTCGTCGGTGACGGTTTCTGCCGAGCCGTCCACAGACCAGGTGATGCCGAGCGCCCTGAAATCGTCGGGCTGCAACTTCCCCGTCGCAGCGGCGCGGCATGCGAAGCTGAAAGTGAAGTCGATCTGGGCAATTGCGATGTTGTCGTCGCTCCAGCCATCGGCAATGACGCTGTTGGACAGGGTGATGTTGGTGACGCCCTGGCCATCGAAGTTGACGCCCTGGAGCAGCACCGAGGCGACATCGACCATGGCGTCCATGCCGATATCCTTCAGGTCGCCTTTAAAGCGGGCTTCAAGGCCACTCGAAACGCTGTTTATGAGGATCAGACGCCAGAGCATGTTGCCCTTCAGCATGCGGCCATTATCGGCGTCCGGCTTCATTCCCGTCCAGGCAAGACCTATGAACGGCGTGGAACGAGCGATGCGAGTGAACTCCTTGATACTCAAGGACTGTGGCACACGCTCAATCGTGAACAGCTTTTTGGGGAATGCGATCCGGAGCCGCTCGATGATGAACGGCTCCTGGTTGCGGATCGGCATCAAGGGGAACTGATCCATCAGAAGCCCCTCAACGTGTCGAAGGTCACGATGCGCTCACGGTCGGAAATGCGGGGGCCGGAACCGACCGCATTCCCGCCTGTCGGCGATGCCAGCTGAATGTCCAGATGCACCATTTCCCTGGCGATGTTTTCCAGCCACTTGATGACCTCGGCGCGGTCCTTCGTCATGCCTTCCGATGGGCTGGAGCGTTCGGTGTTGGCGAGATCGTAAAGCGCAAGGATGCAGGTGGCGCGCACCATGTCCTTTGGCGGGTTGGCGATTGGCGTCAGGTATCGGCCGCGAATGTAACCGTTGATCAGCTCGGTGGCGTCGATCAGCGCGGTATTGACCTTTTCCACGTTCGGCGTCTCAGCCTCGCGATCTTCCGTATTGGACAGGCGCACGATCTGCACCTCTCCAAAGCGGGCGATCATGTCGGTGACGGTGGCGTACATGGGAAAGTCTCCAGTTTGGGGCAAGGGCTGGCCCGAAGGCCAGCCCCTCACAGATGGAAGGGTTACTTCTTGGACTTGGGCTTTCCGTCGCCGCCGTTGGCCTCGCCAGCGCCGCCCGCATCGGTGCCGGACTGCTGGCTTTCAGAACCGTTTGCCTGGGCAGATTTCAGCGCGGCGATTTCCGTTTCAGCGGCCAGAAGCTTCTTGCCAAGTTCATCGATCGCATTGTCGTGGGCCGCCTTCGTGTCGGCGAGCTTTTCCGCGACGGTGTCTGCAACGGTCTGGTTGAAGCTGTTCTGGAGCTTCCGGCGCTCGATCTCGACGCGGGCCTTCAAGGCCTGCTCGATGTCGGCGCTGGAGACTTCAGCGGCCTTGCCATGGACCTCCTGGACGATGAATGCGGGATCGGCCTCGAAGGCCTTAAGCTGATCTTCCGTCCAGTGGCCGGGTTCGTAGGTTTCCTGAGCGGGATGCACGACACCGTTGCGGCGAAGGCCCGGTATCGAGCAAATGATCTGGATTTTCGACATGTGTGGTTCCTTGGGCTTCGGGGTTCGGGAAAGCGGCTGCATGGCCGTTTTCCGGAAACCCGCCAGCAATCGGGAGGATGACTGCTGGCGGCGCGGTCAGGCGATGTGGAGCGCCCGGCCGGTTACGCGAGGTGCGGGATGACTTCGACGCGGGCGGTTTTCGCCCAGACGTTGGTGTCACCGCCGTTGATCAGGGCGGCTTCAACGACCTGACGGGCCTGATTTTCCAAGGTGGCCGGAACCATCAGGACGGTCGGGCGGATAACCTTGATCTGGCCGTCGCGCTGGCGAATACTCTGCATGGCGGTACGGGCGGCCGTGTAGTTTGCAACGTTCAGCGCGGCCTTGGACTTATAGGCGAGCTGCCACAAGCCAAACCCGGCATTGCCGCGCGTGTCTGCACCCCAGACGAACTCGTTTTTCCAGAAAACGTTCGAGTCTTTTTCGTCGAACATTTGGGTCAGCTTGATCGGCTTGCGGCTCTGCCAGACCATGGGCTTCAGAACCTGCGTATCGTCGATCAGATACCAGGCGGGTCCGGCGCCATCGGTGAAGTTCGAAACCGAGATCACATTGCCCTGCTCGTTATAGCCGGGATGGTCGATATCGAAGTAGTACTGCCCGTCATAGCAGAGCGTGGTTTCGCCCTTCTTGAACAGCGGCCACACCAGACTGTCAGGGAACGCGCCGCCGTCCTGGCCGAACTGTGCCGCGACCGGCGTGAAGATGCCGACCTGATCGTCCTCGATCTGTTGGCGCCCGATCTTGATGGTCTTTTCGAAGGACCGGTTCGCGATCTGGTAGAGGTTCGCGCCGATATCATGGGCGACACGGTCACCGATCCATTCGCGGAAGCCGGGCAGATCGTCCAGGCGCGGGTACTGGTTGGCGAAGGTGGTGGAGGTCACCGTCATCGCGATCTTCTGGTAAAACGGCGTGACCGTGGCCATCGACTGGTTGAAGATGGTGGAAAGCGAGGTGTAGATGCCCCGCAAATTGGCGACGTTAATGTCCATCGTGGTTCCTTAGAGGGGCTTCAGCCAGACGCCGTCAGCGTCGATGGCATCGATTTTTCCGGCCGGCAGCAATGCGCCGGCGACGAGCGTGAAGGTGTCGTCGGCAGACGCATAGACGGTCTTGCCGATATCGGCCGGGGTCGCGCCCGCCAGCGGAATGAGCCTGATTTCTTTTTTCAGGTTGATCAGGCGATCACCGGTTGCGCCGTCGCGATTATCGACAGCCTCCTGGGCAAAGCCGACCAGGGCGACACAAGACACATGGCCCGCCGGCACGGCGGCAAGAGCAGCCGTCACGCCACACATCGTGCCACCAAAGATGCGGACGCCGGCCAGAACGGGATAGCCGTAGGCATTGCCAGAGCGGGTTTTAGGGCGAATGTCAGCAGTAGCCGTCATGTCACATGTCCTTTCCGAAGAGCGCCTTGTGCTCCTTCTTGAAGGCTTCCGGATCGACACCCATCAGGGCGGCAACATGAAGCTCTTCGCTGGTTGCGGTCTCGCCCTCCTTGGGCGGCTGGCGGCCGCCGAGACCGCCGGCATTGAGCGACGGCATGACCTTAAGCTCCGCTTCGACCTCGGCCGGGTCCTTCATGTGGCGGGCAATCATGTGCTCGCGTAGGGAAGGAACGACCTGCATCTTGGCGATCGCAGCGTCGATCACGGTGGTTGCCCTTTCCTTCGCTGTATCCGTGACGAGGGTTTCGACACGGGTGTTGAGCGCCTTGACCTGAAGTTTCAGCTCGGCGTTTTCCTGCTCGACGCCGGTGGCCGGCTTCGCCTTCGCCTGAAGGGCGGTGACGAGGGCGTCAGCGCCGACTGCCACTTCGAGGCCGGCAGCTTCCGCCAGTCTCGCCATCAGGGCCGCATGTGCGGTCTCGGCAGAGTGAGCCGCAGTGATGGCCGCAAGGATCGCGGCTGCGTCTGCGGTTTCCGGCAGGCCAAGCGCCTTCCGGAGAGCTTCCAAATCCATGGTGGTCTCCAAATTTTGAGAGTGAAGCGATTTCAGGTTGAGGTTGGGATCGTTGGTCAGCGCCACGCGCAGCAGCTTGTGAACCGCAAAGGGAGCCTTGGCGCTGTGGGTGAACACCGGGGAAATGTAGCCGTAGTCCTTGCCCTGCATCATCGCGAGGCCGACGGGCGTCCACTCGACTTTCGCCCAGACGCCATCGTCGCGGCGCTCAAGTGCTGTGAGCCAGCCACGGGCGGGCGCGGAAAAACCCTGCTTTGCCGCAAGGTCGGTCGAATGGTTTTCATCGACCGGCAGCTTCTTGCCCTCGGCATTGAAAGCCGAGATCAGGGCGTCGGCATTGTCCAGGACGTAAGGGCCGCGACCATCAACGCCAGAGAAACGACCGGTCGGCAGAACGTGCAGCCATTCGGGCACTGTGGCGGCCGCCTGCAACGCGACAATATGGGTCGAGACCGGCACAGCCGAGGCCGAATGAAGTGCAACAACAGTGGTCGAGATCAGGTTTCGCATGGTCCGGATATGCCATGCGGGCAAAATTCAATTCATGCCTGCGCCTGCGGGCGGGCCTGAAGCAGAGTGAATTTCAGCGGGAGGAATAGCGGTCCACAAAACCGAAGACGGTTTCGGCGATCATCGCTTCGTCATCCGACGATATACCGAGGAAGGGACGCGCGGGCAAGGTAACACTGTCGGCTTTGATCAGGTTCCCGCCCATCCGGAACCAGAGATGCGTTGCCCGAACCGGCACGATGGTTGCGCCGAACTGGTGCGCGGCCGCGTAAATAACATCGGTGCCCACCTGCACCTCGTCATTACCAGCCTTGGCGTTGATACTGTTTCGCAGCCGGCCGCTTTCCGTCAGGATGCGAGAATTGCGCTTGCCCTCGGCATATCCCGTGTTCAGGGCTTTCCACGCCTGGCCGTCCGGATCGGTCTGGGTGACGAAGCGCATGTGCGTCGAACCGACAAGGCCGACGCCGATCGCGCGCATGACGGGCGTCGTGTTCGTCATCAGGCCTTCGAGCTGGCGAAAGCCGCGCCTGACTTCCGAATCGAGAACCTGTGCCGTGATCGAGATCGACGCGCCGCTCATATTTGCCTTTCGGGCCGATTGGGCCTATATTTCGACGTGACGCGCCGAGCAGGAAGCGCCGCCTTCAGGCGGATTGGGATCAGGCGATTTCCGGCCCCCCGGCGTGTCATTTCCATTCCACCCCGAAATTCCGCAGGATGTTGCGCCGCTCGGTACGCCGCAGCGATGTCAGCCACACTTCCTGACGGTTGTCCTTCTTCACGACCTTGACGGCGGCGTGGTACAGCTTGCCGTCGTATTCCCCGACGAACGCCGGACGCCCGTTCCTATCGCGGAGCAGTTTTCCACTCTTGACGAGTTGGCCTGGCAAAACGCCGTAACCGTCCGGCGTGATCGTTTCGTGGTGCATGTGGCTTCTGATTGTGTCTGCCGACAGGCGGATTTCCGTGCCGGCCGCGACATCGAGGGCAGCGCCTACCGTTTTGTTTGTCGTCGCGACTGGCGTCCAGCTGCCGTCCGGCCACTTTCCCTTTAGAGCTGATTGAACGAAGGCGGCAACTTGCGCCTGGTCGGCACTGACAGCCTTCGGACCAGGTGCTGTTTGCGACAGCCAGGCAGCACCCGGATTGTAGGCGAACGACGGATCGATGCCCCGCGGCTGATCGGTGCCGAGCTGGTCAAGGTTCGGGGGCGTATCCGGTCCCGACTTTCCGAGGCGTCGAAGACCAGGACGAGACACCGGCGTCACGAAGCAACCGCACCGGTAGCCGTTCGGCGGGTACATTTTCGCCCAGACAGGATCGGTGGCTTCGTAGCATTCGCCGTCCCAGGCTTTGTGCTCCAGGCGCGGGTGGATCGCGCCGGAATGATTGTACATCCAGTAGGGAAACACTTCGAGCGTTTCCGGAGCCGACATCTGCGCGTAACGGCCGGCCGCGTAGGCGGTGCTGAGATTGGTTTCGAAAATCAGGCGGGAACGCCAGCCGCGCGAACCGTTGTACTGCCAGCCATGGCGCGCGACGATCGCATCGAAGTCGGCGCGGAAATCTTCAAGCGTCAGGCCCTGTTCAGCGGCCTTGACGATCGCCGCCTGGAAATCCTCGACTAGCGCCTTTTTATTTGCGCCGGCCACCATGAACATCTTGGAATGCGCGGCGTCCCAGACATCGCGATAGCTTTCGGTGGGGACGGCGGTTTTCTGGCGAAGAAAGTCGATCGCCTCATCAAACGGCAGATTGATCGCGCCCACCGTCGTCGCCATCAGAGCAACGACCAACGGCTTAAAAATTGAAGGCGGTTTAAAGGCCGTGGAAGCGTTTTTCGGGCCTGAAGCTACGGATGCCGCAAAAAGCCCCCTGAAGCGCGCCAGCGGGCCTCCTGTCATGACTGCCCCTTGAGGTCATCGATGAGCGCGGCCTGCCCGATCAGGTGCGCCATCGTCATGCCCCTCGCCATGGCTTCCGCGAGATCCTCGGCCGACAATTTGAGATCCGCGAGTTTGCGCGCCGCGTCCCGAAGATCCGTGGCCGAAAACAGGATATCGCGGACTTCATCGATCATGCCGTCCATAGCGGCCGCCGCGTCCTTCTCCAGGCGGTCGGTCAGCTTTTCCAGCAGATCGGGTTCCTCGCGGGAATGCGCCGAGGCGAAGAGCCGATCGAGGCTCTGCTTTGCGGTCAGCGGTTTTGGCTGTGGCTTGTCCTCGGGCGGAACGACCGTCGTCTCGCGTCCGCCGACCAACTCGGCACCCGTCGCGGGCGTGGGAATGCCGAGGCGATCACGGAGAAAACTGGCCTCGGCCGTCAGGCCATGCTTGGCGAGCTTATCGAAAGCTTCCGAAAATTCCTTCAGTGGAACTTCGTCCGGGCGACCGACATGGATGGTCGGGTATTCGTCCTGGGGGCCGAAGTTGAAGGCGATAATGTTGGGGGCAAGCTGCGCATTAAGCGTGTCGGAAGCGTCGAGCGCATCGGAACGCTCGATATCTTCCTGGACGAGGCGGTGTTCCTTGGCGACGGCATGGCCACCGGAAACAGCGTCCGTCGTTGTGGTCTGGCCAAGGATCAGCTTGGAAATCTCGCGATTGTGCCAGTCGGCGCGACTTTCATACATGTCCGTTGAGCTGCTCTTGGAACCAACCTCGTGGAACTCGATCAGCATCTCGCGCGGTATGATCGCAGCGCAGTCACCAGCGATGCCCGATACGGCTCGCCACAACACATCCTTTTCCGGTTCGGTGGCGCCACGGCCGTATTTGCCGATGCGGATCGGCTGGCCGTAATTCTGAAGGAAGATAGCCCAATCCTTGACCGTGAAGCTCTTGAACATCCAAAGCCAGACGGCAACGCGGGCAATGCCGGATCGGATGGTCAGGCCGGACTTTGCCTTCGAACGATGGACAACGAACTTGTGCGGAATGAGCGGCTCACCGGCAACGCCCTCGCGCAGCAGCAAGGTTTCTCCATCTGTCCGGTCAAACGTGAACCAGCGCTGCGTGCGCCAGACCAAAGCGCGTGGGAGCACCTTGCCGTTCTTGTGATGCCAATCCACCTCCATGACGGAAATGCCCTTGCCGATCGCATCGAGCATGTCGAAGAGGCCGGAGCGCAACACGCCTGTCTTGATCCACTCGCGCAAGAATTCGGCATGTTTCTGGTGCTCTGGACTTTCCGACGCGGGGTTGACGGTGATTGGCAACTGCGAAACCGATCGGCGGCGCGTGGCGAGCTGCGCGAGATAATGGCTATCGCGCTCCTCGATGTCCTCGGCCAGCTCGAAATAGGCTTCCACCTCGCCCTGGTCAGCTGCGCGCAGAATGGACGCGAGTTTTATCGGCGTCATGCCATCGGCAGGGTGTCCGGAAATCCACTGACGGACACCGCCCACATGCGCGCCGGCGACGTCTTCCTCCAACTCGGCCGCGCTAACGACCTTGCCGTCCTGATCCTTCAGGGAGTTGGCGAGGTGACGAGAAATCTTCTGCTTCTTCTTTTTCGCCATCAGAGCGATCCTCTCAGGTAGACATTGACGGTCCCGCCACGGCGGTCATCGTCATGCATAGGCGGGCCACCATTGTGGCCCTGCATCGGATTGTTGGGCTTGCGGTTGGTCTCGTACTCGTAGGCGATTGCCTCTTGGTTGGAGGCAAACCACGCCAGCGCGCCGGCGGGCGCGGTATCGCCGTGGCGATCGTAACCGTCTGCGCCCTTGGTTGAATGTTCGTCCGGAACCTTGATGATGCCGTTGACGTAGGCCAGTGCCTGGTGGTCAGCCAGGACATCGTTATCTTTGGGGAAAAGCACGCTCTTGTCGCCGAACGCCTCGATGTAACCGGGCATGTTGGCCCCGTACCATTTGGCCGAAAGCATCACTTCGTGGATGCATTCCCCCCAGCGCTGGCGGGCCTTTTCGGCAAGGTACTGGCCGTTGCCTCGCGCATCGAGCGCGCCGCCGATCAGACGCGGCAGGGCATCGCCGACATAGAAGAGAATATCGCGCTGCTGGTCGAACGGGATGTTCTTCAGTTCGACGATCAGGCGAGCACGGCGAATGAGATCAGGCCCGATCTCGAAGACCACGATTGCCGTCTTGTCACCGGAGCGGGCGAAGTCTTCACCGAAGCTGTGTTCGCGGTCTTTGTCGAGCCGGTCTAAAAGCGGCTTCAAGAGGCCTTCACAGAACTCTTCAGCCTGTTCGGCGCGCTCGAAATCGTCAAGGTTCTTGAACTCGTCCGGCCGGTCCCACCGAATGACGGCCGGCAGATCGGCGCTCATGCAGCGCTCGATCAGGACGCGGGTCAGTGCCGATCCTTCCGCCTCGGCCGGGATTGCGTCCAGCTCCTGTTTCATCTTGGAGGTGCGCGTGCCGTAAGCCGAACGGATTTTCGCTTCCCAGGCGTCTTCTTTTTCCTTTGACCATTCATCACCCTTGATCAGGCAGACGCGTTTGAACAGGCCGTTCTTGACCGCGTCGCCGAAGGTGAAGGTATGGAAGTTGAAGCCGTTCTTTTCGGCCTCCGCTTCCTTAATCAGTTCGTTGAACGGGTTGCTGACGCCATTGTGAGACGAGATGATGCGGACCTTGCCGCCCCAGATCAGAAGTGCGGCGACGGAATCAATGACGGCGCGAACATCACGGTGGAACGCGGCTTCGTCGATGCAGACCGTGCCCTGAAGACCGCGAATGTTTTCCGGGCGCGAGGATAGCGCCTCGATGCGGAAACCGGACTTGAAGCGGATGATATAGCTGGAGATCGCGTTCGTGGTGCCGTCGTCGCGCTGATCGAAGAAAATGCCATCCTCGATCGTCAGCAGTTCCTTGGCGACAGTCTTCGCGAAATGCGCGGCATAGCCGATGAACTCTCGGCCCTTGGGCTTGGTGTCGGGAATATAAAAATAGTTCTGCCCGCCTGCCGACCGCTGGGCGGCGGCAATCAGGGTCGCGTCGAGCGCCTCGGCGAAAGTGATGCCCGTGCGTCGGCCCTTGGCGCAGCCTTTCAGGATACTGTCATCAGCAAGCCACTCGGCCTGATGTGCCATAAGCACGCCTTCGGCCAACGGGTCGAGGTCGGCCGGAATATCGGCGCCACGAGGCAATTCGACCGGCAACATGGCCGGATCGATCGGAAGCACTGGCGGGTCCGTCCATTTGCCTTGCGGCAAACCGGGCAAGGCTTCAGCCACGCTGTTCCTCCATGCACGCAAGACCGGTCCCTTTGCAGGACCGGCAATCGTTCTTCAGGTCATAGACGGTGCTGGAAATGCTGCCGTCGCGTCGGCGGTTGATCCGCCTGATGGCCCGCCCCGTGCCATCGCACCTGGTGCAGGGGTCTTTCGGAAGGCTGTCGTTCATTGACCGGCGTCCTTCTGGTCTGTGTCCGGAGGCACTTCAGGAACGGATTTCGCTTTCGGCCGCACGCCAAGGAAGTCACGACGGGCGCGGGCGATAGCCTCTTTCGAAATGCCGGGTTCGTTGGAAAGCACGTCCAGCGCCTGTTCCGCCTTGGCCTTCATGTCGGCCTCGATGCGGCGGACCTTCTCTTCGGCTTCCAGCTTCAGGCGGCGGTTGGACGATGTTACCTGGGCAGCTGAAGCAGCGCGCAGCGCGTTCGCCAGCTCCATGGCTCCCTTCGGTGAAATGCCCGCATCACCTGCCGATTGCAGCAGCTCGAAAATCAGCGTCTTGATCGCCTCGGCCGCGATCAGCGTCAAATCGTCAGAACCGGCCGCGTCCATGCGCTCGGAAATAGTGGCGGCGATCTCGCGCGTCTGTTCTAGTCGGCGTGTCATCTGTGACAGCCGGATGGCAAAGCGGTTGAACGCCGAAAATGACGGGATATCGAAATCAAGACCGATTTCGCCCTGAAGCGCGATCAGCTTGGTTTTCCACTCGGCGTAAATGTCGAGCTGGCTGCGATCACGGTCGGCAAGTTCCTGCGATGCCCAGGAGATCGCGTCGCTGCATTCCTCGGGCAGAAGATCGATTGCTGAAAGTCGGCCGCGTGCTTTTGCCATGTCAGGCACCCACGCGCGACGGACGCTTCACGCCCTCGATGGCGGACTGGCGATCGACGTGGCGACGACCGAGATCAGTCAAGGAAGCAATCTTGATGCTTCCAGCGCTGACGACGACAACCGCGCCCATCGTCTCCAGATAATCGATTTGCTGATGCACCCAGGGCCGTTCCTGGTTAATGCCAAAATTGGCAAGAACCGGTTCAAGCATGGAGCTGCTCAGGCTCTCATTCACCTGCTCCGCCAAGGCCCTCAAGATGATGAGCCGCGCTTCCTCGCGCATGATTTTCATATAGTCGATGCCTATGCTCATTGTTTGCCTGCCGTTTCCACCAGTAGCTGGTTCATTCTTTCGTTCGTGGCTTTGATGGGCTTGAGGGTTTCGTTTAGAGTGTCGAGGCGGCCATTCACCTTCTCCAAGGCAAGCTCCAGACGGTGCTGGCTTTCCCGGTCGGGCAGGTGGCGCATTTCCCCCTCGATCGCCTGGATGCGGCGGTCATGGCTGGTCAGCTTGGTTTCATGGGCCTCCACGTCTTTGCCCAGGAGCGCGATTTCCTCGCGACCGCTTTTGATGTCAGCCTCAAGTTTCTTTTCGCCACTGGAGAAAAACCCTTTGAGGTGACCAAGGAGAGCCACACTGGAAAGAACCAGTGTCAGCCAGGGTATGATTTCGGTCGGAGTCATCGACGGGCCTTCTCGAACTTCGTCTGACAGACGATGCAGCGTGTGGCAGACGGCAAGGCGATACGACGCTCGCGGGCGATGTCGTTCCCACAATCCTCACATTCCAGCGTGCCAGGCGTGCGCAATGCCCGCGACGCGGCGGCGATACCTGCCTCGCGTTCCTGTTCAGTCCGTTCGGCGGCTAGATCGAAAGCGGCGTTTCCACCGAAATTCATGGTGAGGTCTCCGGCATGTTGTCGATAGCCGCGACGGCAGCAGCTCGGCGCGCGTCACAGGATAGGATTTCGGTTCGGTCAGCACTCCAGCGGGTCGCGACCTCGCGCTGGGAAAGGTCACGATCGGGTAGATCGCCAACCGCGCAGGGCACACGGGACGCGGGCGGCACGGCGGGCTTGACGGTGCGAAGCACGAGAGGAGCCTTGCTTTCAGTGGGGGAGCAAGCGGACGCGATCACGGCCAAGGCCGCAATCATCGCCATTCGGCAAAGCCGCATTCTGTGTCTCCAGTTCTTCATTTCGCGCTCGCAGCGCATCGATCTTGGCGGAAGTGCTGCGCTCCAGGTCGAGCGCATAACGGGCTTGAGCCGCCTCGGCGTTGGCGGCTTTGGTGTTGGCGGTCTCGATCGCGGCCGTCCAACGGGCATCGTTCTCGGATTTCGTTCTGCTGACGGCGCGGTCCACCATGCTGTTGACGGTGGCGATGGTGAGCCATCCGAGGAAAAGGGCAGCTCCGATCAGGAGCAGCACGATGATGACAGGCCTTGCCGCCTTCGTTAGCCAGGCTGAAATCATCGTGCAGGCTCCGACATGTCTTCCGGCTGGTCTCGGGGCATATAGGGAGGTTGTGAAGGCGGAACGTTTTCGTTTTGGGCGGCGGCCTCAAAATCCTTGCTACCGTAGTGGCGATGGACGCCGAGCATGGCTGCGATCAGCGTCAGCAGGGATGGCAGGGCTATAGTCGCCATGCCGGTTGCCTGGGAAGAACCAGCGAGTGCGCCAGCAATGAGAAGATAAACGCCGCCCCACGAGGCCCAGAAGGAACCCCACAGATAGCGTTTCGAGGTGCCGTAGGTCGGTTTCATCGGCGTCAGGCCTCGCTCTTCGCGACCGGCGCGCCGGTGCTAGAAAGCTCGACCTTGCCGGCGATCGGCGCATCGGCGGTCTTCGGCCAGCGGACGCCAGCGCTCACGAGGCGGCTTTTGTCCACCCGCGTGATCGAAACGGAATTGCCCTGATTGCCCCCGAGGACGTGATAGTGCGTCCGGTCCTCGCCAACGTAAAAGCCGACATGTCCGCCGCCCTTCCGCTCGAAAACGAGGATCGCACCGCGCGCAACCCGGCTTTCGACGCCGAACTTCTTCCAGTTCAAAGCGCCGAGCGGATTGGCCAGCAGCGGCTCTTTCGGAAGCGTGTTGGAAATCATGCTGCCGACAAATAGGCCGCACCACGGAATATCGTCGTCGGTATAGAAGCCGGCGATCCAGCCGCCGAACTTCTTGGCCCAGCCAATGATGGTCGGATTGGATTTCGGGCCTGGAATTTCCTTCAGGCCCATATAGCGGCGCGCTTCACGCATCCACACCGGCTCCGCCGGCACGGGCACCTTCTCGTAGGTAACGAGATTGCTGTTCGGGTTTTTGCTCTGCACCTTGCGGAGCGCATCAATGGTGGCTTGATCGGCGCGGCTGGAAATCGGCAGGTCGTAAGCGCCCTGGAAGCGTTCAAGCGCTGCGATCACTTCGCGGCCATGCACTCCGTCCATTGTTCCGCCGTAAGCGCCGGCAACGCGAAGGCGAGAGATCAGCCATTCATCAAAGGTCTGGGAGGTCAAGGAAAGCCCCGTCATGATGGCAACTGGCGGAGATCGCGCGGGCCGATATGGGGGCAAATTAGAGTTTGGGCCTGAAACAAATCAGGCCCGCCGTGGCGGGCGGGCCTTTAGAACATTTCGATCTGGCGGGGGTCTGTCTTTCGCCTGGACTTAAGCGGCTCCCGTTTTCGGGCGCGCTTCAAAAGTCTTTCAACACCGCTTTCGGTCAAACCGAGCCTTTTAGCAATATCGCGGTTGCTCATTTCAGCATCGACATAACGGCGGGCCCGAAACTCGCGTGCCAGAGGCACTCTTATATATCCGCCCGGATAGGCTTTGGCTAGACGGTATGCAGCATCAACGCCGATCGTCGAGGGAAGTTCACTTCGCTCGGGATCGGCAGGTACATAAAGCCTGACGCCAGCATGCGCTTCGACCAGGGAGAAGAAGCCCTCTTCGCCAAGCGTTGTCAACAGATCAAGGGTGAGGTCATCGGCCATCACTTTTGGGCCTTCATCTCGCGGCGAACCTGCGGCCCGAAATGGTTCATAACCGTAATCCACTCGGCATCGCTCAAATTCCGATAGCTGATGCTTTCATTGGTGACGTGCGTAACAGCCTGCCAGAAGGCGTTCGGCTCGGCCGGATGCAGGATCGCCCATTGCGCGCGGGCGATCTTGTAACCGTGGCTTTTCTCGAAAGGCTCATAAGGCACCCGATCAGCCCAGATGACACCGGCGCGCGCAAGCATTCCCTTCAGCGCCTCAACGACACTGGCGCCGTCGCTTGCCGTATGGACAAAACGCATATCGGAAATGTCAGGCAACTGCCGGCCCATCGCGAAGGCTTCCAGCGCGCTATCGCGGCGGTCCTCGATGACTCCGAGATTGTAGCAGGCGATCCAGAGCGCCCGCATTTTTGGCAGGTACTTGCCGGAAAGCTTGCGCTTGCCGTCGCGGCCGTCCTGGCGAACCGGGACGGGTCGCGTCACAGTGCCGCGAAAGTTGACAAGGACCTTCTGGCGCTCGACCTCCGTCATGTCCTTGATGGATGTTTTGCCTGTCAGAATGTGTAACTTGGCGCGATAGGTGTCATCGTCCAGGCCGAGTTTCTTCTGCTCGATCTTGATTGCGGCGATGGTCTTGCTCATTTTGACAGCCTCCCTGCTAGGTCGGCTGCGATGTCGGAAAGGCAGAATTCCGAAGAGCGGCTTTCGTCGCCTTCCTCGGTCACAACCAGGACGAACATCTTGCCGCCCTTGGCGTGAACAAAATGGCCGTCCTTCAGAAATGCGTCGATCAGCGCCGTCAGCAGCTGGTCGGGTTCAAATGTCCTCGGCATCGTAGGCCTCGCTGATTTCGGCGGTGGTGAAGGTGGCTTTGAAAACCGGGATGAAAAACCGCACATAGACGAACTGGACGGACCAGCCCCGGCGTTGTGCATTTTCCCACGTTTCGCGTTTGCGGTATTTAGATGCGATCGCCTTGGTGGCAGTCTCGCTCCATGCCTTCGGCTGAAGCTTTCCGGAGGGAGAGCAAAGCACATAGCCCTTCGCGAAGGCCGCAGGGATTTGGCGCTTACTCGTCATGCCGCACCGCCTTTCACACTTCCAAACCGGAACGAAAGGTGCAATTTTTCGGGTGGGCGAATTGGGTTTAGGGGAACGAATTGTCTGAATTGCACAAGAAACGATTGTTGACTTTGGCCGGTTTGGTGTTGGCGTCGGCCATTTGTCTTCCAGTAATCTTTGGTGAGCCTCGAAAGATAAAAGACCAAAGTGGCGGTGATAGCTGGCGCAACGTGATTTACGATTTTCAGACGCTCATCACGGGTTTTTTCGCAATTGGCGCTGCTTACATGACAGTGCGCTACGCGCTCAAAATTGACGACCGTCAACAGCGGCGCCATCAACAGATCATGTCTTTCACTGTTCGAAAGGAACTTGGTACACTCGAAAGGGCTCTTTATCCGCAGCTGAGCGACTTGGCAGAAGCGGTTGAAAGCCTCTGGGATACAAACCGCGACCCTAAGGACAAGTCTCCACTCAGCAACTGGAAATGGTTTACGCAGCTGACGAACGAGTATCGCGACCAACTTCACCGCGTGAATGACGTCACTCAGCGGCAACAATTCACGGACGCCTTGCCTTACTTTGATGGCAGGCTTTCTAGAGCCTATTTTGAGTTTCGAAGCTCGTATAGTGAGACGGAAAAACAATTCCAAGAACACGTACAGGCACTCAGCCTGTTGGACGCGGGCTATGACAACCTCACCTACGAGCACATTTGGGCGGCAAACCACGTATACATTGCTAGCTGTGCTGTTGGCTTTGTCATCAAAGCCGAAGCTTTGGAAAGGGAGCTGAAGAGGGCAAGCGGAGAGTATCAAAGCATGGTTGAGCGGTATCGACATATCTGACCTCGCTTCACGCATCAGCAATATTGAGTGAAATGCGTGTCCACTCTGCGTCATGCGATTCCCGGATGCTGAAATGCAGGTACTCTTTCGAGCCGATTACCCGCACGGCGGCATTGATCGCCTCCATCGCATTGATCCAGCGCGGATCATCGCTTTCGATCTTGAACAGTTCGAACACGGCGTCTTTGCTGATTTTGCCGGCCTGATCGACATTGAAGGCGCGGGTGACCAGGCCACGGATTTCAGCGCGGCCATCCTCTGTCCATTCGTTCAGGCATTCGTCGATCAGCCCTTTCGCGACCTGTAGCTGCGGCCCGAACTCGATCAGCTTGTTTACGCGGGTCTCAACGGACATCAGCCCGTCGATCGTGCGATACTTCTGGTTTCCGGCTCCAGCTCGACCGCGCTTGATGAGGCCATATTTGGCCTCAAGGTTGCGATCGAACTCGGCGATATCGGCGCGGGTATGCTTCTTGAACCGGCCCAACTCGGCCGAAAGCGTCTTGGCAAAACCGATGATCTTGCGGACCATCTGATCTTCAAGGAAGTCTTCGGGCTTCACCAGGGCGAGAGGCGTCAGGCCGCCGTCGCCATTGGTGACGTATTCTTTGCCGTTTACGACAGTGATGCCGGCTGCGGCCTTTTCTTCCAGAATTACAGCTTCCATGGCTTTAACCTCATAATTTAATGTGAAAGGGGATCAGGCCGCGTCGCCACCGGACGGCGCGGAAGGTGCAGGAGAATTGGAGGGTTTGGGGCGGAACTGGACGACCTTGCCGCCGTCCATGGTGTCGGGTCGCATTAGGCAGAGGACCTCGGCCGTGATGGCGTTCATGTCGGAGAGCAGCTTGACGCGATCCTCAGACGCGCGGCGGTTCCACTCCGCCTGCGACCAGGCGTTTTCAAGCTTTCGCGCCAGATCGGCTATTCGGCCGAGGTGAACGATGAAGCTGGCGGACGTGACGCGATCGAGATGAATCAAACCGTGCTGCGCGACGACGCTATTCAGGTCGCGCTGCAACTCATGCAGAAAATCGGAAACGCATTCAGGCTTCGCCGTCATTCTTCTTTCCTCCAAAGTTCGGGCGGATGATGTTGCCTTCGGCCTTTTTCAGAAGGCCGGTGAGTTCGCCTGTGGCGAGCTGCTCGGCCGTCTTTGCGAGCAGCTTCCCGGCCTCGCTGTCGCGCAGAATGGAAAGCTCCAGCTCAAGATGGCCGGCCTGCTGTGACAGGGCGCGAAGGGTTTTCAGGACGGTTTGGGCGGATTCCGCGTCCAGCGTCAGTTTTTCGTCCGGCGTCATCTTTTTGGCTTCCGCGAAGATGCCCGCGAGGTAATCCAGATGAGATTTCAGGTCGGGAATTTCCGGCGTCATAGGCTGTCTCCCATGTCGCGGTTCTTCCAGGCAGCCTGAAGATGCTCCAGACGCACACCTTCCTCGCCATCTCCGATGGCAAGCATGGAGGCGGCTTTCATGGTGCGATCGATCTGGCGCAGCGCGCCCGGCTTGCTGGCAATGCCTTTCAGGAAGGTGGCGCAATCGGTGCCTTCCTCAACGCCCCACGCCTTGATGAGCATTTCAGCGTCCGCAGCCGGATTGCGCGCCGTCCTGACCTGTCGGTCAAACCGGGAAAGCACCTGCGCGCGGCTTGCGACTGAACGCCCGACGTCCTTTATGAAGGCCGTGGCGGTATCCTCATTGCCGAGCAGGGCAACGCCGCAATGGTCGTTATCGACGAAGTGGCGCAACTGGTTGACGGCTTCTGGCACGGCGTTCTGTGCCTCGTCGATGATCAACAGGGAGCCTTCACCGACACGTTTCAGCTTGGCGCCGATCGAGCGGACGAACCGCGCGGGGTTATGCTCATGCACTTCAAGTGCCGCGCAAAGTTCAACGAGCATGCCGTGAACGGTTTTGGTGCTCGGGCTAAGTGTGGCCATGAAGACGTGCGGCCGCGTGTTCAGGAAGTGCTTTGCAGCGGTGGTTTTACCGGAGCCTGCGGGCAGCGTGACGCGGATGAAACCGGATGTCACCTGGGCAAACAGCAGGGCGTTGTAAACGTCCATCCCGACCGCCGTGCGCTGGAATGGAGGCGACACCGGCATTGTGGCCGCCATGTTCTGGCTCGCGTCGAGCGCATCGAGCCAGTTGGCAACCTTCTGGTTGATGTTCGCCAGGACGCCGAGATATTTGCCGCCAAACCACGGCGACAACGTGCCGTCCGGTACATCGGTGCGGCGGGACACTTCGGCTTTCGTCCAGCCAAATTCCGTCGCAGCGTCAACCATCCGCGATGTCAGCTTGCGCCACTCGTCTACGTCAGGCGCAGGGTGCTTTGCGATAAACTCGATTGTCGGTTGAGACTGGTCCCACACGCTATTTGTGTTGGTCGTCTTTTTCATGCTAAGGTTCCTTTGTTCAATTGCGGGGCGGCCTTCGGGTCGCTCATTTTTTTTCGCCCTGTTGGACTGGAACCGTACTCAGTACTTTTCGGCTCTTCTTTTGCGGGCAGGCTTGCCGCCTGCCTCGGTATTCCCTGTGGGGAATTGGATGATCGCGCTTTCCCCGCCCGCCAGTCGGGCAAGTCCTCGCGCGAAGCGATCTTCGAATTCGTTGATGTCCACCGCCTCGACGGGCGCGTGAGCCAGATTGCCGGTGACAAGGCGCGTGACAACCGGACGAACCGGCGTCTTCGGGCGCTTGTCCGCCTCGGCCTTGCGGCCTTTTTCCATGATCTCGCCAAGCTGCATCGGCGACAGCGCCGCGTTGCTCTTCGCCACGGCCTGAAGGTTCTTGACGTGCGTCTTGCGCGCCTTCTCCTGGCGACGGGCGGCACCCGTATCGGCAAAGCCAGTCATGGCAAGGCAATCGGCGTCACAAAGGAAACGGCCTTCCGGATCGTAGATCTTGACCGGCTTATGCAGGTCGGCCGGATCGAAGCGAACGGTCAGCTTGCGACCGATCCACTCGTTAAGCACGGCGTTCCAGTAACGGTTTCCGTGCAGGTGGATTGCACCATCCGGCTTGCGGGCGGTAATGGCCACGGCCGAGAGCATCCAGAGTGAACGCTGCGCCATGCTGGCATAACGAACGATGGTGGACGGCTCCGCGATCGATGCGTCGAACGTCTGCGCAAAGCTGCGACCGTTGGCGGTTTCCGTGGTGCGGTTCAGCCGGTGATTATGCTCGTCAACGCAATGCGCGACATGGCGCTGAAGGGTTTCGAGCGGAACGGCGCTGGTGCCGTAGTTTTCCGGCTTCGCGTCCGGCCGGTTGCCGGTGTAGCAACCGGACATGGACGGATGCTTGGAAATTTCCTCGGCAAGATCGCGCCAGGCGCGTTCGATCGGCTTCGACTGACCGGAGCGCGGCTTCACGAAATGCGGCTCGATGTCGAGGGTTTTCAGGAGGCCGGCAACGTCGTCCTCATTCACCTTGAAACGGTGGCGGGTCTTTGCCCCGCCCGAAATCATCTTGCCCGCAAACGCGCGGCCGTTGTCCATATAGATGTGATAGGGCAGCATGCCTTCATGGTTCTCGATCATCGAACCGATGCAGGTCCGGACGGCCTCCCAAGTCTCGGCCTCGGCCAGCGTCCACGAAAGCACCTTGCGGGAATAGATGTCCTGAATACCGATGAGTATGATGCGCACCGGCGTTTGAGACCACGGAACCCGAACAAACAGATCGAGCTGGTGACCGTCGGTGTTGACGATCTCCATGGCGTGCAGATGCGCAACGGTACGTTTCTGCGCCGGGAAAAGCTGTTTCGCCTTGTCCTTGCCTTCGCGGGCGATGATCTGGGCGGCCTTCGGCACTTCCGCGTCGAGGCGGCGGCGCAAGGAACGCTCCGAAGGGATCGGTGACAGGTTCTGGTCACGAGCGACCATCGTCATGCGACGGTAGCAGGCGCTAAAGGATGGACGTTCCGGCCGCAGGAAGTCAGATTTCAGGATTTTCCATGCTTCCGGGTGGCAGGGGGTGACATCAGCGGCTTCACCGCTGGCGCTGCCCGAAAACGCTGGGGCGAGGGCGGCAAGCCAGTCCTGGCGGGAATGGCCTTCGACCATCTTGCGCCACTCATAGTAGGTTGCCGGCACGATATCGGCCCTGCGGGTAACGTGGGCGACGGCATGTTTCATGCTGATGCCCGAGGCCCGCAGTTCCTCAACTTCCGTCAGTACGGCGAAGCGGGTCTTGCAGATGGCCTTATGGGCATGCGAAAGGGCTTCAAACCGGTCCCAAAGCATCTTTGAGAGTTTCGTTGGGCGCGGATCGGATGGCTCCGCATTGAGAAAAGCAAGCTTCGCCTGCGCCACCGGAGGCAGGAAGGAATAATGGTACTCAAACCCGCCGCCCTGACCGGCCTTCGGGCGGGCCTTCGCGGTGGACCGCACGCCAGAGCGGTCGATAAAAAGATCGATGCCTTTGCGCGACTGCGGCATACCGGGAAGCGCTGCTGCAGCCAGCTCGGCGGATGTGAACCATTCTTTCTTCATTTGCGCACCCGACGAATGTGCACTGGCGTCGCCTGAAGAACTTTCAGTTCCTGGGCGAGCTTCTTTTGCTCCTGGCGAATGCGTGACATTTCCGCGAGGCGGGCTTCGTCGCCTTCGAGCAGCAACAGGCCGTCATCGGAAACAACGACATCCCAAAGCCAGAAGGCGTTGGTGGCGCGGACAAATGCCTTGAAGCGCGGCATGCTGATGTCGTGGGTGGTCTTGCTTTCGGCGGTGTAGCTGTCGAGAGCGGACTTCGAGACCTTGTCCAGGCCGAGATAGTAGGCCATGCGTGCCGCGATCGTGTCGCGGTCGTACTGGCATTCCCGGATGGCACGCGCCATTTCGCGTTTCAGGGTCGAACGGAAGCGGTCGATATCGAGACGTTCCGATGCAGAGCGCACCGGGAAAACTGTCTCTTTGAAAAAGTCCATCTGGTTGGGATCGCGTTTCGTGCTCATGCTGCCTCCTCGCGGATCGCAGCCATGAGGGCATCCGGCGTGTTCGACATGCCGATGTGCTCAAGGAAGCTGTCGCGGGTTTCCTCGCTCGCCTCGTCCCAGGCGGCGATCAGTTTCGTGAAGATGATGGATTGAGAAGGGGCGGGTGGCGTGGTCACCAAAGCCGGGGGCTTGGTGAAGGCCAGTACCTTTTTCACATCCGGGGTGTGCTTCAATGCGGCGGCCACAGCGATCTGGTCTTCACGAGGAAGCTTTGCCAAGGTCAAAAGCTGCGATTGATCGTTTTCCGCCGTGGTGCCGCGTACCGCCTGTCTCAGCACCGGATCGAGATTTTTCCCGATGCTGGTCACCTTTTCATAGGTGCTCTGACCGAAGCCGAAGCGCTCTTTTACGCGCTCGGAAAGCTCCCGCCCACCAGCGAAGATAACTCCGTAATCGTTACGGTGTTTCTCTGAAGGTCGCCCACCCTTCGGATTGATCTTGCCGTGTTTCTCTTCCCACAGCTCGCGGTACTTCATGACGAAGATGGCGCGATCGAGTGGGTTCAACTCGTTGCGATAGAGGTTCTCGGAGATTTCGAGCAGCTGCGCCTCAACGGCGTCAGCTTTGACGACAATCGCGTCGATCTCCGTCCAGCCGAGCAATGTTGCGGCGGTGGTGCGATAGCCGCCCGCGACCAGCGTGTAAGGTGTCCCCTTTTTCGCGGGCGTCTTGCGGATCATGATCGGGCTGATCTGCCCGTGTTCGGACATCGAGGCGGCAATGGCCTCGGCATAATCCATGTCGATCGGGCGCAGGCGCTCACCGATATGGATGCTGGATACGGCAACGCGAATGAACTCAGCCATATGCTGCGTCCTGTCCGGCTGCTTCGTGCAGCATGGTCATGAAGTTGTCTTTTGCCCGCGCGGCAATCCGCTCGTAAGCTTTGTCAAATACCGGCTCGAAGCGTCGCGCCTCGACGATGCGCACCGCCTGCATCACGGTCCAGCGGGCCACGCCGAGCAACACGACCAGGCGACGGCGCGGCACGTTGAAATCGACATGAAGCACATAGATCGCCAACTGACGGGCAAGCTTCGCATCGAACATTTCGGCAGGGGGATTGATGATATGACGAAGGGGAAGGTGATTGAAGTGAGAGCGTGTGGCGCGGTAGCTGGACGCCACCATCGCCTGCAGGCGCTCTTCATCGGAATACGGATTTACCATCGAAAACCTCGGGTTCGTCGCGCGGCGACGGTATTGCGGCAGATCGATGCCGGAGCGGTGGGGACCGGGATTTTGGCCGCCCCGGCATCTGGCGTCGCTCCATGGGGGTAACAGAGCGACGGTTCGGGAAATCAGCAGGATTTGGCGGCCTCTGACCGCGAGAGGAGGCGGCAAAGCTCGGGCTGCATGTCCATGGTGAGGCAATCGACAAGCTTGGCGTCGATATCTTCATCGCCTTCGCCAAGAAGGAGATCGACCAGCTTGTTTCCGGGTGTCATGTGGACATCGGCGTCCATGACGGTGGCGCTCGCCTCTGCAGAGAGGACTTCCTGCAGGGCTTCCTGCAGGATAGTGTCATCGAGCAGGATGGATGCAGGGGCGTAACCGGCTGCCAGCTTGGCCTGGTTGAATTCGTACGCGGCCTTTACGATGGCGCGGGCCTGCCGCAAACGTTCGGTATCGACAGCTTCAAGATCAACGACGCAGGCAACGGCGTGCGGTTGTTTGACTTCGCGTTCTTCTACTGTTTTCGGCGAAGGCGTGAAAAGAAGCACGTCGGAAGGATGCGGGCGATCGATCAGGCCGTTTTTGACGCGTTCGTGCCAGTGGGCGAAGTCGTCAAACGTTGGCCCTTCGAGATTGCGCTTTTTCACGGCGTTGCCGAAGAAATAATAGGCTTCACGGACTGACTGCCCGCGCTCGACGATGTTGTCGAAAGTGGTGATTACCAAGTCCATGATGCGCGGCGGGACACGGTCAAAGAAAGGCACGGCGACGTAGTTGCGAACTGCTGCGGTCATTGAGCTGCTCCAGAGTTTTTGAGGATGGTGAAAAAGACGGCCGAAACGCCTGCGAACGCAGGACTAAAAATCAGCAGGGTTTCGGCCCACCGGCACACGCGAGAGCGGGCCGGAATGAAAATCGGGGTGTCGAAATTGGCATGCGGTTTCGTCATTGTGGGGTGACTGCTGATCGGCGATTGTCGGGGTGTGGAGCGGTCGAGAGATTGGGACTGACAGCCGGGGCGAACGAACGCCTTGCACTCGTGCGGTAGGCTAGAGCAGCAATCCCGAACCGTTCCACGCTTCATGCTGCGGCTTGCTCCGCTTCGGCGGCACGACGGCCGTTCCGGTAATTCTCCGACGGCTGCGGGCTGAGCCTGCTGCCATCGCCGTGATAACGGGAGAACCAGAGAAGGTGCGGCCGGGTGTTCAGGGCCGCCGCGATTGCGCGTTCACCAGCAGCGTGTGGCTCGTGAACGGCATTGCCGGCTGTGCCGGTCGGCAGGCCATATTTCTTGTCGATCTCGGCAAGCGTGATTTTGGCAACGATGAGCTTGCCTTTAATACGGGCAATTTCTTCCAGCCTTCGGCGTTCGGCACGGCTTGTCTTGCCGCCGTCAGAGACACGGTGCATAAAGGATTCCTTCCAGAAGGGAGGCCCTGACCGGCCTCCTTTTTTGGGGTTATTAATTCTGCGAACACAGAAAGGTATAAGCACTTTTGTGCCTATTGCAAGCACAAAAGTGCTTATCGCGAGCGATGGGTAATACCGCTACGACCGAAATTGGCGCACGAGCTAAACTTGTGCGCGACGAAAACGGACTTTCTCAACAAGAGATGGCCGATAGGCTCGGCATGTCTTTGCGGGGATGGCAGAAAATTGAGAGGGGTGAAGGCACGCCCAACGGAGAAACCCTTCTTTCGTTCGAGAGGTTTGAGATCAATCCTGGATGGGTTTTGACGGGTATTGGCCCAAAACATCTGGGCCGCCCTCAAGAAAAAGGGTTGGTAGCCGAAACGCTGATTAAGCGTGCCGTAGAAGAAATGAAATCAGTAGCCGCGACTGCCACGGAAATGGTTCGTGAAACCTTTGAACCCGTGGCCGCGCCGACGATAAAGTTCCTTCCGCTAAAAGCATCCGCGGGCGGAGGTTCTGCAGTGCTTGATGAGTCTCGGGGTATCGATCTGGATATGGACGCCCTTGCAGCTAAAGTACTCGGCGTTCGTCGGAAGCATCTCCGGCTGCTTGAGATTAAGGGAGACAGCATGCTTCCGGCGCTGGCGAGTGGCGACTTTGCAGTCATTGACACTAGTCAACCAAATACCGGCGAGGACCCCGCTAACGGTCGAGTTTATGTCGTTTCGCTCCACGGCGATATCTTTGCAAAACGCGCATTGTGGGTTGATGCGGAGACCCTACATTGGTGCTCAGATAACAGCGACCCACATTACGCTCCTATAGTGTTGCACGGAGACGACATCAACCAGGTGAAAATTATTGGGCGGGTAATTTGGTCATGGAAACCTATCTGAGGCCTGAGTTTTTGAACTCGCTTGGTGTTGTCCTGCAAGGGTTCGGCACAATATTGGGAGCTCTCGCTGTCTGTTATGCTGGATACGTGGGGTCCAGTACGATCAACAAGTGGCGAACACAGAAATTAGAAGAGAGAAAAATCGAAGAAGCGGAAAAGATTGTCGTCGCTGCGTACAACGCGAGACGTTACCTGTCCTATCTGCGCTCACCCTATATTGCTCCCCAAGAGCTTGCCGAGGCAGAACGGCAACTCGTGACATCCGGATTTGAACTGAGCAATGATCCCTCTCAACGAAAGCGCCTGATAAGCACTCAAGTCTATTACCGTCGGCTTGAAGCCTCGCATGACAAAATAATGGATTTAGATGCTCGATTTCCCATGGCCCGAGCGCTATTTGGCGATGCCTTGGAAGGCGCATTGGAAAAATTGGGGGCACAATTCAACGTCCTAAAGGCGTTCGTTGACAGTCATGCGCAATTTAATCCAGCCACTGACGACATTGAGTTCGGGAAGAAAATCCAGTCTGCTCTGGTGAGAGGGTACCCAACCGAGGACAAAGACGAGATCGCTCGAACCGTCGATGACCAGATCAAGATCATAGAGAGCCTGTGTTTGCCAGTTCTTAGGCTAGTAGCCGGAAAATCTTGAAGGAAAGGGGATCAGCGGAGTTGCGTTCCGACAGTACCCTCTCTCCGATATGATGGGGATCGCTATAATCGTTCGGCAAATTCAAGAGAGAGGAAGATGGGCCAGTCTCGGAAACGTTTGCAGCAGATGAAGGAAAAACATCCGCGATGCGCTTTTTGCGCCGGGCAAGCTGATACAACTAGCGTCGAGCACATGCCATCTCGGATACTGTTTGATGACAAATGGAGACCGCGAGGACTAGAGTTCCCTTCCTGCCAGCCTTGCCAAGATTCAACTCGCAGAGTTGAACCCATTATGGCAATGATCACCCGCTTTTTTCCGGGTCCCAAGGATCAGAGCCATGTTGATGCGTTTCGGAAACTTACTCGTTCTGCGGAATACAATAATCCAGGCATCTTGGCCGAGATGAAAGTCGACCAAGCTTCAGTTTTACACCGCTTAGGTAGCTCTGCGTTCAACCTTCCTAATTGGAACTTTGTGAATCTCGGAGGGCCAATTGTAAGTAAAGCTATTGATGCGTTCTCGCGAAAAATGGCTATGGCTCTTCATTTCGAACTCACTGGCAACATTGTGCCAAAGAGCGCTTATCTCTTCGTGGAGCATTATAGCAATGTTGATGCCCTAACTGACGACCTCCCGGCCGATATGATGGAACATCTTGGACCGGGACGGAGCCTGCAAATGGGTGAGAAGCATGTGTATGACCAGTTCGCCTACCGAAACGCTCAGGTCGATGGGTCAAGCATAACGATCCACATGGTTTTCTACCGGCAAGCGCTTGCCACGCTTCTTATTGTTTATCCCAATGCCAGCGATCTCACCTCTGAAGACCTTGAACACACTTTTCCCTTTTTCCCGACGAGCGATCTAACCAATCTCGTTGGCGCTACGGCGAGTGAGAGCAAAGCCAACTAACGCAAAAAGCCACCTTCCAACTTCTGGAGGATGGCTTTTTCTATAACTAGCTTGATATCACTAGGTATTTTGGAATTTTTGGTAATGATGGTATGAGGTTCCAACTTCAAATTAGAAACCGGAGGCTCTCTCGACCTGTCCGGAAGAGATCAGCCTACGAGTTTAGATTTTCAAAATGGCAAGTTTTCCGGGCTTCAAGGGATATTAAAGGACCGATAAGGTGGTTTTTGAAGAGTTGTTGAGGAAGGCCTGAATTTGCTAGAATATCGCCAGTGCCATCGACAGAACGTTTCGCTGACTTGTCAAACTGGATTTTGATCGGTGGTCACTGAAGCCTTCGAAAGCCCTTGATTTGCAAAGCTTTATCGGCAGTTCCCACATATTCCCGGATATTCCCAGAGATTCCAGTAGGTGGTGACAAAGTACAGCCAAAAAAAGGGAAACCCGCTTGCCGTATCGAAACAGCCAGCGGGTCTCAACCTTTACCCCCTCCCACAAGGGCGAGCGAACAAAAGCACATCAAATGAATTATGACAAGATCAAGGCGACCATATTGTTGCGGTAGAAGACTCTGTTTGCCAGTTTAGCGGCGGATGGCAGAGAGTAACCACTTCCGTATGCCGCTCGTAAGGGGAGCGGTAAGACACGATATTATCGTTGCAGCGTAAGGGCGCGCCGGCAGCATAGACATTTGCAACGGCACGTGGATGATGGTGCACTCTGTATTTCGGGGCCGTTTCCCTTCCGTAAGTGATCATGTCGGCAGCGAAAGAGGCAGCCGGGATGGACAGGACGGCAAATACGGCAACCACACAAGTTCGTCTGAGATTTATGGACATGAGCTATCCCCTCGTGTTGACCAACGCAGGAAAACGCGATGCGCCCGGGAGCTGTTCCCTGTGCCAAATGGTATTTTCACGGGGTGACAAAAAAATGCCCGCTCGCGGCGGGCAATTCAGAGGGGAACTGAGGTTAGGAGCCTCGCGTCAAGAACGGATATCCTCGCCATAAGTTCCGCCTGATTACACGTCGCCCGATAAAAATCATGCACGCCAAGCCGACAGACCGGGAGCGGCGTCTTCATAAGCAATCGAAATAACGCAAATAACTGTGTTCTGGGAAATTTGGAGCGGGCGAAGGGATTTGAACCCTCGACCCCAACCTTGGCAAGGTTGTGCTCTACCCCTGAGCTACACCCGCTCAAATCCATCGGTCCGGGGTAGTGCGCTGAACCGTGGGCCACCGCAATGCGGCGACGGGCGCTATATCGCTCAATCGATTTTGGAATGCAACAGGGAAATGACAAAAACGCGAAAATTTCTTTGAGAAATGCGACAAGCGGCGGAAATGATTGGGAATTTTCGCGCCGTCGCTTTTTCACGCGTTGCCAAGCCGCGGTTGCCCCCTTAATCATGACGGAGAGGATATCGGAATCGGCAAAGGCAGGCGGCAGGATATGGCGGAAAATTCTCCGAAGACGGCAGCGGACTTGTTCGCGTTTCTGGACGGGCTCGGCATCGAGCATAAGACAAAACAGCATGAGCCGGTCTACACCGTTGCTGAATCCCAGTCGTTGCGTGATCTAATCCCGGGCGGCCACACGAAGAACCTTTTTGTGAAGGACAAGAAGGATCAATATTTCGTTCTGACCGTTGAGGAGAACGCGGTCGTCGATCTGAAAAGCGTTCACAAGACGATTGGCGCGGCAAGCCGCGTATCCTTCGGCAGGCCGGAAAAAATGCTTGAATATCTGGGTGTCGTGCCGGGATCTGTCACGGTTTTCGGCGCCATCAACGACACGGGTGGGCAGGTCACCTTCGTACTCGACAGCGATCTTCTGGAAAACGAGCTTATCAACGGTCACCCGCTTTCCAACGACCAGACGACGACGATAGGAAACAAAGACCTCATTCGCTTCCTGGAGGCGACCGGCCACACGCCGCTTGTCTTGAAAGTCAGCGAGTGAGATACGATCTTTGCTTCAACCAAGACAATACGACAGAGATTACGGGAGACCGGCATGAGCGGCACGAACAATCCTTACGGCAGTTCCTATGGCGGGCAGATGTCCGGCAACGCGCAATATAGCGGGGAGCTGAACGGCGCGTCTTCCGGTCACATCAAGGACACCACAACAGCGGCCTTCTCCAAGGATGTTCTCGAGGAATCGCGCCACCAGCCGGTTCTGGTGGATTTCTGGGCACCGTGGTGCGGCCCGTGCAAGCAGCTGACGCCGGTTCTCGAAAAGGCAGTAAACGAGGCGAATGGCCGCGTGAAGCTTGTGAAACTGAATATCGACGATCACCCGTCTATTCCGGGACAACTCGGCATCCAGTCCATTCCCGCTATCGTCGCTTTCCTGGATGGCAGGCCGGTGGATGGCTTCATGGGCGCGGTACCGGAAAGCCAGATCAAGCAGTTCATCGACAAGATCGCCGGACCTGATGCGGGTGATCCGAAGGCTGAGATCGAAGCGGTTTTGGCAGAGGCAAAGCAGCTTCTGGCGGATGGCGATCATAATGGCGCGGCACAATTGTTCGGCGCGGTTATGCAGGCCGATCCCGAAAACGCCGCCGCAATCGCTGGTATTGCCGAATGCATGATTGCCGTTGGACAATATGAACGGGCAAGCGAACTCCTCTCGTCCCTGCCGGCGGAAGTGGCCGCAGATGCTGGCATTCAGCTCGTCTCGAAAAAGATCGCGCAATATGAAGAAGCCCGCAAGATTGGCGACCCGGTGGTGCTGGAACGTGATCTCGCGCTCGATCCCGATAATTACGAGGCTCGTGTGAAGCTTGCCAAGGTCCTCAACGCTCAAGGGCGGCGGGATGAGGCAGCGGATCATCTGCTCTATGTCATGCGCAAGGACAGAACCTTTGATGATGACGGCGCGCGCCGCCAGCTTCTGGAGTTTTTCGAGGCCTGGGGCTTCAAGGATCCGGCAAGTGTGGCCGGGCGCCGGAAGCTTTCGTCGATCTTGTTTTCGTAATGCGGGCATATCCCGGCCATGGCGGTTGATCCGCCGGCCGGGCAGCGGTGAACAGGGGGCTTGATCCCATGCATGTCGGAAATGCGAGATATGTGAAGAACAATGATTTGCCGGAAACTGTGCCGGTATTTCCATTGTCGGGCGCGTTGCTTTTGCCGGAAGGCCACCTGCCGCTCAATGTCTTCGAGCCTAGATACCTCGCCATGATTGATATGGCACTGGCCGGCCACCGGGTCATCGGCATGGTGCAGCCGGCCCTTCACGTCATTGAGGGGGGGCATGATGGTGGTCCTTTGAGCGCTGTCGGATGTCTTGGTCGCATCACTTCCTTTTCGGAGACCGGGGATGGGCGTTATGTCATTTCGCTCACTGGCATCTGCCGCTTCCGCCTGCTGGAAGAGGTGGATGTGGGCAAACCCTATCGCAGTTTCCGGCACGCGCCCTTCATCGCCGATCTTTCCGGCGAGTATGATGAGGACGCTGTGGACCGCGAAAATCTGCTGCGGGTATTCCGTGCGTTTCTGGATGCGAACCAGCTGGAAGCCGATTGGGAAAGCGTGGAGCGCGCAGGCAATCGTGTCCTCGTCAATTCGCTTTCCATGATGTCTCCCTTTGGTCCTGCCGAAAAGCAGGCGCTGCTGGAAGCGCCTGACCTGAGGACGCGGGCCGAAACATTGATCGCCATCACCGAGATCGTTCTTGCCCAGGGCTCGGGCGAGGCCGGTACTGTGCTGCAGTAGGATCGCCGCCATGGACGACAGGATGAGCAATGCCGATCCCAAGCTGCTTGAGCTGCTGGTCTGCCCCTTGACGAAGGGACGTCTTTCCTACGATCGCGCCCGCAACGAGCTTGTGTCCGAAAGCGCAGGGCTCGCCTACCCGATCCGCGACGGGGTGCCGATCATGCTGATTTCCGAAGCGCGCAAATTAGAAGACTAGCGTTAGCCCTGCCTGCCGCTCTCTCCACAGTGTCACGTCGCAAATTGACGATGATGCGTTGACAACCGTGCGTGGATTTGACCAGAGTCCCGCCCGACATGTCTGTTGCGGGGAGAAAACTGATGTCGTTGCGCGCGCTCGTCCGGATCTCGTTGATTGCGGTCTCAACCGCCATTACTTTTATTCCAGCTGTGGCGGCGGAACCTTCCCGCAAGGTGGTTACCACCAAAAATGGCGATTATTTCGGGTTCGATCTCAGAACCGAGCAGAATGTCTCGCTTGAGCAGTGCGGCGAGATTTGCGTCGGCGATACCGCCTGCAAGGCGTTCACCTACAATCCCAAGGTGCAATGGTGTTTCCTTAAATCGGATTTCAATCAGCTCAATGCCTTCCCCGGTGCCGTCGCCGGCAAGATCGTGCAGGTTGTCGCTGAAGCCGATATCGGTGCACCGCAGCGTCTTTCTTTCGTGACTGATAGCCTGCAGCAGGAAGCGCGTCGGCTGAAATCGGGCCTTGCGGCAAGCGCGGAGCAGCAGAGCCAGGGACTGGAGAACCTGCTGCAAACGGCAAGGCAGCAGGCGGCAGCCGACGCGATCGAAACCTACAAGGCGGCTCTTGCGATTTCGCCCGATGACGGTGCTCTCTGGGCCGAATTTTCGCAAAGGGCGGCGCAGGTTACCGACAATTACGCGATTGCGGGCCAGGCCGCTTCCGCTGCCATCAATGCCTATCAGTTGAGCCGCACGGTCAGTGCCCGCACCGAGGCGTTGAACCGGCTGGCCCAGGCTTTCGAAAAGACCCAGAATTATCGTGCGGCGCTTAATGCCTATAAGGAGAGCCTCACACTTTCCGATAATGCGCAGACGAAGGCGGCCTATGCCGATCTGCGCACGCGCCAGGGATTCCGCGTCATCAACAATACGATTGATACGGATAGTGTCAGCCCGCGCGCATGCGTGCAGTTTTCCGAACCGCTGGTGAAGAACGGTGTCGATTATTCCTCTTTCGTCACATTGGATGGTGCTGCACCCAAGGCGATCGAGGCGAAGGGCAGTGAGATTTGCGTCGAGGGGCTGACCCATGGTCAGCGTTACAAGATTGCGTTCCGCGCCGGCCTGCCGTCCTCGGTGGAAGAACCGCTGGAAAAGCAGGTCGATCTCGATATCTACGTGCGTGACCGTGCAGCGAGCGTCCGCTTCACCGGCGAGAACTTCGTGCTGCCGGGCACGGCGCGGCGCGGCATTCCCATCGTTTCGGTCAATGCCGAAAAGGCCGATCTGAAGCTTTACCGTATTGGCGACCGTAACATCACGTCGGTCTTGGCAAACTCGCAGTTTTTGACGCAGATGGACGGTTACAACGCCGACCGTATTGAAAACGAGATCGGCGAGCTGGTCTGGCAAGGTTCGATAGACATTCAGCCGGACCTCAACAAGGACGTAGTGACGAGCTTTCCGGTGGACGAAGCCTTGCCGGAGCGGAAGCCCGGCATCTATGTGCTGACCGCCGTACCGCCCGGCACCGCACCGGAGACATGGGATTCGCGCGCCACGCAGTGGTTCCTCGTTTCCGATACGGGCATCACCACCTATGCCGGCACCGATGGCCTGAACGTATTCGTGCGCTCGCTCGGCAGCGCCGCACCGCTTGGCGGGGTGGACTTGCAATTGCTCGCCAAGAACAACGAAGTGCTCGGCACGGCAAAGACGGATGCAGACGGCAGGGCAGTATTTTCGGCAGGCCTGATGCGTGGCACAGCGGCGCAGGCGCCAGCCATCCTCACAGCGCGCAACGGCGACAAGGACTACGTCTTTCTGGACATGACGCGCGCCGGTTTCGATCTTTCCGACCGTGGTGTGACTGGCCGCGCGGCCCCCGGCGCCATCGACGTGTTCAGCTGGACAGAGCGCGGCATCTACCGCGCCGGCGAGACCGTGCACGCGGCAGCGCTGGCCCGTGATGTTGACGGCAAGGCGATCGAGGATCTGCCGCTGACCTTCATCTTCTCGCGTCCTGATGGCGTCGAGGACCGGCGTTTCGTGAGTGACGGCAAGGCGCTCGGCGGCCATGCGGTCGATCTGCCCTTGCAGGCGAATGCCATGCGCGGCACCTGGACGCTGCGCATTCATACTGATCCGAAAACGGCTGCGATCAGCGAAAAGAGCTTTCTGGTCGATGATTTCGTGCCTGATCGCACCGAGTTTGATCTTTCCAGCAAGGTGAAACAGATCGAGCCGGGCGCGGAAACGCCAATCGACGTCGATGGCCGTTATCTCTACGGCGCGCCCGCAGCCGGCCTGACGCTGGAAGGTGAGGTCGCCGTCAAGCCGACCCGCACGAGTACCGACTTCGAGGGTTATTTCTTCGGTCTGGCCGATGAGGAAAGTGAAGAAGAAAATCGCACCGCGCTTGCCGATCTGCCGGCGCTGGACGAAGAAGGCAAGGCAAGCTTCAATGTCGATCTGACGGATTTGCCTTCCACCACGCAGCTGCTTTCCGCCAACATCATCGTTCGGATGCGCGAGGCCGGTGGCCGCGCCGTCGAACGATCTCTGACGCTGCCGGTGAAGGCGCAAGCACCTGTCATCGGCATCAAACCGCAGTTTTCGGGTGATCTCGCCCAGAATTCCGTTGGCCGTTTCCACATTATCGGCGTGACAGCTGATGGCGCGAAACAGGCGATGAGTGGCCTCAACTGGAAGCTCATCAAGGTAGAGCGAAACTATCAATGGTATCGTCAGGGTAACTCCTGGCGGTACGAACCGGTGGAATATACCAAACAGACCGAAACCGGCACGGTTTCCGTCGATGCCAATGGCGGTGAGATTTCCGTGCCTGTCACCTGGGGCCGCTACAGGCTGGAAGTGGAAGGTGCCGGCAATGGCGCACCGGTTTCGAGCGTCGAATTCGATGCTGGTTTCTACGTCGAGGCAAGCTCGACAGAGACGCCGGATGCGCTGGAAATCGCGCTGGACAAACAAAACTACAAGATCGGCGATACCGCAAAACTCAAGGTATCGTCGCGTTTTGCCGGTCAGCTGATGGTCACGTCAGGTTCGGAAAAGCTGATTTCCGTGCAGAATGCTGAGATCGGTGCGGATGGCGGCGAGATCGACATTCCCGTTACCGAGGAATGGGGCGCGGGGGCGTATGTGACGGCCACGCTGTTCCGTCCGGGCGATGCGCAGGAAAGCCGCATGCCGATGCGCGCCATAGGCATCAAGTGGCTTGCCGTCGATCCCGCCGAGCGCAAGCTTGCGGTAACGCTAGGCGCGCCGCAGAAGACGCTGCCGCGTCAGCCGCTTGAAATTCCGATCAGTGTCGCCGGCGCGGGCGTGGGCGAAAAGGCCTATGTCATCGTCGCGGCTGTGGATGTCGGCATATTGAACCTCACCCGCTATGAACCGCCGCAGCCGGATGAATGGTATTTCGGTCAGCGACGGCTCGGGCTGGAAATCCGCGACCTCTATGGCCGCCTGATCGACGGTTCGCTTGGCGCCACCGGTCGCCTGAGAACGGGCGGTGATGGCGGGGGCGCAGCACTGCAGGGCAGCCCGCCCACCGAAAAGCTCGTGGCCTTCTTCTCGGGACCTGTCGAACTTGACGCAGACGGCAAGGCGACGGTGAGCTTCGATATTCCTCAGTTCAACGGCACGGCCCGCATCATGGCTGTCGCCTGGACGAAGACGGGCGTGGGACATGCGGTCTCCGACGCCGTCATTCGAGACCCCGTGGTAGTGACTGCCAGTGCACCGAAATTCCTCGCGCCCGGCGATGTCTCGCAATTGCGGCTCGATATCGCCAATACCGATGGCGAGGCCGGCGACTACCGGCTGGATGTCACCAGCAACACGGCACTTACGGTCGATCAGGGTGAGATGTCGCAGACCCTGGCACTGCAAAAGGGCGGCAAGTCGTCGCTGACCGTGCCGTTGACAGGCGAACAGCCGGGCAATGGCGCAATCACCATTAAGGTCTCCAACGCCGCCGGTCTTTCGCTGGAGCAGGTATTGAATGTTCCCGTGCGTCCAGCCGTTCTGCCGGTCACGACGCGGCGTGAAATCAAGATCGCGCCCAATAGCAGCCTGACGATCAATGGCGACCTTCTGGCCGATAGCATGCTTCTCGGTTCGTCCGTCGCCGTCAACGTCACACGCTCGCCAGCCTTCGATATTCCGGCGCTGGTGATGATGCTCGACAAATATCCTTACGGCTGCGCCGAGCAGACGACGAGCCGCGCGTTGCCGCTGCTTTATCTCTCGGAAATGACCAAGGATAGCGGCATTGCCGAGGACCCGGATACCCGCCGCCGCGTGCAGGAGGCGATCTACCGGGTGCTGTCCTTCCAGTCGAGTTCCGGCAGTTTCGGCCTCTGGTCTCCCGGTTACGGAGATCTGTGGCTGGATGCCTATATCAGCGACTTCCTGACCCGTGCGCGCGAGCAGGGTTACGATGTTCCCGAACAGGCGATGGTGCAGGCTTTGAGCAACCTGCAAAACGGTCTTTCCTACGATAGCAACGTCAAGGATCGCGGCAACGAGATCGCCTATTCGCTTTACGTTCTGGCGCGCAACCGCAAGGCGGCGATCAACGATCTCAGATATTATGCGGATACGGCGCTTGCCGATTTCCCCACACCGCTTGCCAAGGCGCAGGTTGCCGCAGCCCTTTCGCTTTATGGAGATCAGGCACGCGCGAAGACTGTGTTCGGTGCCTCGCTCGATATGGCGAGCCGTGCCACCAAGGTTAGCTTCGCAAGGGCGGATTACGGTTCCGCCCTGCGTGATGGCGCAGCGACGCTGGCGCTTGCGGCGGAAAGCCGTCCGGTTCCTGCCGTCGTGCCGCAACTTGCAGGTGCCGTGGCGAAGGAATGGGAAAAGAAACCCTATACCAGCACCCAGGAACAGGCATGGATGCTGCTTGCCGCCCGCGCCGTCAAAGGTGAGGACAAGGATATCCGTCTTGATGTGAACGGCGATTTGCAGACCGGCGGTTTCGGCAAGCGGATGACCGGCGACGAATTGCTGGCGGCACCCTTGAAGATCGCCAACGCGTCGGCTGATCCGGTCACGGCGGTGGTCACCACGGTCGCGCCCCCGGCACAACCGCTTGCCGCCGGTGGCGAGGGCTTCACCATTACCCGTACCTATTATTCCATGGATGGCGAGGAGGTGAACGCGAGCGAGGTGGTGCAGAACGAGCGTTACGTGGCGGTGCTGAATGTCACGCCTAAAAATGACTGGCAAGCACGCATTCTCGTGACTGACCTTCTGCCTTCCGGTTTCGAGATCGACAATCCGAGCCTCGTCAATTCTGCCGCCCTTTCGAATTTCGACTGGTTGCCGGAAACCGAAGCTGCGCATACCGAATTCCGCTACGACCGGTTCGTTGCGGCCTTCAACCGCACGGCTGGCGACAGCTCGGAAATCACGCTGGCCTATGTGGTCCGGGCCGTCACCCCGGGCACTTATGATCATCCGGCCGCCTCGGTCGAGGATATGTACCGGCCGCAATTTTCCGCCCGCACGGCAACGGGCCGCATGGAGGTGCGTTCGGCAACCCCATGAGGCGAAAAAAGGCGATCATCGTCGGCATCGTGTCGGCCGCTCTGTTTGTAGGCGGTGCGGCCTTCGGTCTCGATGCGCTGGACAAGGCCTATCCGCCACCGCTGGAGGCTGCGCAGCAGCGGTCCTTCGAGGTGCTGGATAGAGACGGGCGGTTGCTGCGCGCATTTGCGACACCTGATGGCCGCTGGAGGCTGAAAACCAGCGCTGCAGAAGTCGATCCGCAGTTCCTGCGCATGCTGATCGCTTACGAGGACCAGCGTTTTTACGACCATCACGGCATTGACCCTTGGGCGCTGCTGCGCTCCGCCTGGCAATTGGCAAGCAACGGCCGGATCGTCTCCGGCGCCTCGACGCTTTCCATGCAGGTGGCGCGGCTGATCGAACCGCGCACCGACCGGTCGTTTTCGGCGAAATTTCTGCAGGGATTGCGAGCGCTCCAGATCGAAAGACGGCTCGACAAGGCGGAAATCCTCGATCTTTATCTGAATATCGCGCCTTATGGCGGCAATCTTGAGGGTGTTCGTGCCGCAAGCCTCGCCTGGTTTGGCAAGGAGCCCGCCCGGCTCGACACGGCGGAGGCGGCTCTTCTGGTGGCGCTGCCGCAATTGCCGGAGAAACGCCGACCGGACCGCTTTCCGGATGCGGCAAGGCAGGCGCGGGAGAGGGTTTTGCAGCGCCTTGCCGTAGAACGCGTGGTGGGTGAAGGGGAAGCAGAGCGGGCGACCCTTGCAGCCGTTCCCGCCAACCGGCGTGATCTGCCGGCCTATGCACCGCATATGGCGGCTGCCGCACGCGTGAAGTTTGCCAATGCCACCGAGGCGCACTCGACGCTCAGATTGCCGATCCAGCGGGAACTGGAAGCCGTTGCCCGCCATGCAGCGGAAAAACTGACAGAAAAGGTCTCCGTCGCCATCGTCATGGCCGACGCGCAGACCGGTGATATTCTGGCTGAAGTTGGTTCCGCTGATTATCTCGATACTGCAAGGCGCGGTTTCGTGGAGATGAGCCGCGCCGTGCGCTCGCCGGGCTCCACCCTCAAGCCGTTCATCTATGGCCTTGCCTTTGAAAATGGTCTCATCGGGCAGGAAACCATCATCGAGGATCGCCCGGCGGATTTTTCCGGTTACCGCCCGCGAAATTTCGATATGCATTATCAGGGTGATGTCAGCATCAGGCAGGCACTGCAACTGTCGCTCAATGTGCCCGCCGTAAAGCTTCTGGATGCTGTCAGCCCGTCTGCGCTGATGGTGCGTTTTCGCCGCGCGGGCGTGAAGCTCGTGCTTCCCACCACCGAGCCTCCTGGGCTTGCCATTGCGCTGGGAGGTGCTGGTATTTCGCTGGTTGATCTGGTGCAGCTTTATGCGGGCCTTGCCGGCGGCGGCGACTCTGTGCGGCTGGGGGACGGTGTGCGCTCCGCGCCGCAACCGCTTGCCGGAGATCGGCTGTTTGCCGACGCTGCGATCTGGAACGTCTCCGACATCCTGTCCGGTGTGCTGCCGCCACTCGGCATGAAGCAGCGCGGCATCGCCTACAAGACCGGCACCAGCTACGGTTACCGTGATGCCTGGTCGGTAGGTTATGACGGGCGGCATGTCATCGGCGTGTGGGTCGGTCGTGCCGATAACGGCGCCGTCCCGGGCATTGCCGGTTATGCGACGGCAGCCCCGATCCTCTTCGAGGCTTTCGAGAAATCCGGCGTAGCGATCACGCCAATGCCTGCTGCACCCTCTGGCGTCGCGCGGGTGGCCGTGAGCGACCTTCCCGCCAACCAGCGGCGTTTCACATTGACCGCAAGCGGCCTGCTTTCGGCCTCAAGGCGCGAAAGCGCGCCGCGCATCGTCTATCCACCGGAAGGGGCTAGGGTGGAGCTCTCTAGCCAGTCAGGCATTTCGCCGCTAGTGCTGAAGCTGCAAGGCGGCCGCGCGCCCTTCCGCTGGCTCGCCAACGGCAGGCCGCTCCCGGATTCTTCGCTCCGCCGCAACAGCGAATGGCGACCGGAAGGGCAGGGGTTTTCAACGCTGACCGTGATCGACGCCGATGGCCGCGCTTCGAGCGTGCGCGTTTTCATCGAGTGAGTTTTTTACGGCTTGCGCACCACGCGGCTGAACGCCGCGTCGCAGGCAGCTTCTTGCCCGCGTCATAGAAGTTCATTTGCAGAGACCTGATGCAACGTGGAAGGAGGAACGGCGATCACGCAACGTCGAGTGAATGACGATCGATACGCTCCTGAAGTGCGACCACAACCGCATGCAGGAATTCTCTGCATCGAGGGTCGACGGTCTTCGCCAGTGTCATTTCCAGCCGGCTGCGGATCTTGTCCATGAACCCAACATGATCGAAGCTGTCGGCGGCGATATTTACCTCGACTTCTTCCATATAGTGCAACAGGTGCGGTTCCAGTGCGAGATTTGGGTCCATCCGGTATCGGGTGGCCATCTGCTCTGCAAGCGTTCCCATCTGTACGTATGGGCCATATTCGTTGATCATTCTGTCTCCTTCATCGGGTGTGAGCATCTTAGATAGGTGCTGTTTGTGGATGCACGATATGTGTTTGCGATCAAACGCGCAAAAGACCGGAGCTAATTGGTAAAACGAACGTGACCAATCGATGCTTCGCCGTTCGAACATGCCGGTGTGCACGCTGAGCGAAACGGGACAGCTATTATGTTTGTCTAGGACTAGAGCCGCATGGCCAGCAGTGAAGCGGGTCACGACATTCCGCTCTTTTTTATATTATTGTTTTAAACTGAATTTACAGGAAAATGGTGTCCACGAGAGGATTCGAACCTCCGACCCCAGGATTCATACCACTTCGGCTTTAGCCGCCGCCCATCTCCATTGGATAGGACGTTCGTGGTCTGGACTGTCCCTTCACCATGAGCCTTTCGGCTTTTAGGTGCTGCCCATCCAGTCTCTACACCTTCACCGGATTTCTCCAGAGCTTGGCTCGGGATTGGCATGCTGGAAGACCAGCGAAGCTTTCCCCGACTTTGAGCAGATCGATTGCGTCGTTTCCGGGCGCAACCCCCAATTTGTCTTAGGAATCCTGTGCTCTATCCTGCTGAGCTACGTGGACACTGAATTGCTCTTTAACCTGCCGTAGCCGGCGGATCAACCGCGTTCTTTATCGCGGTTGACCTGTTCCTCTGCTTTCTTTGCGTCCCGGTAGTCAGTTCGTCAGGCGTTGCTCGGCAAGTTTCACCCAATAGGAAATGCCGTAGGCGATGGCGTCGTCGTTGAAATCGTATCCAGGGTTGTGAAGGCCGGCCGAATCGCCGTTGCCGATGAAGATGAAGGCACCCGGCCTTTCCTTCAACATGAAGGAAAAATCCTCGCCCGCCATGGAAGGGTCGACATCGGGGTCGACGTTGTTTTCACCAGCCACATCGCGGGCGACGTGGATGGCGTGGTCGGTCTCGTCCGCATGGTTGAAGGTCACCGGGCAATAACGTTCATAGACGACCTCGGCTTCCGCTCCATTGGCAAGCGCTATGCCTTCCGCCATCTGCTTGATGCGATCCTGCGCGAGATCGCGCACCGTCTCGTCCAGACTACGCACCGTGCCGGCAATCAGCGCGTCGTTGGGAATGATGTTGTGGCTGGAGCCGGCGTGAAAGCGGGTGACGGACACGACCACGGATCGGATCGGATCGGCATTGCGCGAGGCGATCATCTGCAGATTGCCGACGATCTGTGCGCCGATCGTGATCGGGTCGATCGTGCGGTGCGGCTGGGCCGCATGGCCGCCACGACCTTTGACAGTGATCGAGAACTTGTCCGGTGCCGCCATGATACCGCCCTTGCGGATGGCGAACGAGCCGAGCGGAATACCCGGCATATTGTGCATGCCGTAGACCTCATCGATGCCGAACCGCTCCATCAGGCCGTCCTCGACCATGGCGAGCGCACCCGCACCGCCTTCTTCGGCGGGCTGGAAGATGACCGCGATGGACCCGGCGAAATTGCGGGTTTCCGCGAGATATTTGGCGGCGCCAAGCAGCATGGCGGTGTGGCCGTCGTGGCCGCAGGCATGCATGGCGCCTGCGGTTTTGGAAGCCCAGGGTTTGCCGGTTTCCTCAAGGATGGGAAGAGCATCCATATCCGCCCGAAAGCCGATGGTGCGATTGCCTGGAATATTGCCTCTGATGATGCCGACCACGCCCGTGCGGCCAAGACCGGTCACGATTTCGTCAACGCCGAAAGATTTCAGCTTGTCCGCAACGAAAGCTGCGGTGTTGTCGACATCATACAAAATCTCGGGATTTTCATGCAGGTGACGCCGCCATTCGCTGACTTCCTGCTGAAGTTCGGCGGCTCTGTTCAAAATCGGCATTCGTTCATTCCTGGGTTCATCGGTGCGGCATGGCGTAAAAGCCTATCCTCCGCGGTGGATAGTGCGCCGCATAATTGACGTAATCAATGTACTTTGCCATTGCTAGGACATATATGGTGAATATTGCCATTCCCTGACTGAAGACGGGAATTCGAGGATAAGCCTTGCCACAGAATCTTAAATCGCCAAACGCCGCCCGACGGCTCTCCGCAGCCATTGCCGTCATGACCGCCGGCCTTGTTGCCGCTGCACCCGTGGCGAATGCCAATCCAAAAATGGTGGTCGATGTCAAAACCGGCAAGGTGATTTCCCACCAGGAAGCGTTCCGCAAGTGGTATCCGGCCTCGCTGACCAAGCTGATGACCGCCTATATCGCCTTTTCGCAGATGAAGGCCGGCAAGCTCAGCCCGCAGACGGAAGTGGTGATGAGCAAGAAGGCCGCCGACCAGCCGGCCTCGAAAATGTATTTCAAGCCCGGCCAGAAGCTGACGATGGACAGCGCGCTGAAGCTGCTGCTCATCAAATCCGCCAATGATATCGCTGTGGCGATTGCCGAAACCATCGGCGGCACCAGCGATAATTTCGTGGCGCAGATGAATGCGCAGGCGCAGCGGCTGGGCATGAGCTCCACCCGTTACATCAACGCCAACGGCCTGCCCGGCAAGGGCCAATATACGACGGCGCGTGACCTTGCGCTTCTGGCGTTGATCATCAAGCGGGAATTCCCGGAATATGCCCATTATTTCTCGCTGGAAGGTGTCACCACCGGCAAGAAGGACTACGCCAACTTCAATATGCTCGTTGGCCGCTTTGATGGCGCAGATGGCATGAAGACCGGCTTCATCTGCGCATCCGGTTTCAACCAGGTGTCCTCCGCCGTGCGCAACGGCCGTTCGGTCATAACTGTGGTGCTGGGGGCAGATAGCCTTGCCGGGCGAACCGACCAGTCCGCTGATCTGCTGCAGATGGGACTGACGGCGCCCTCGGGCCAAGGCGTTTCACTCGCCTCGCTGGCACCCTATGGCGATACCGCCGAGGTAAACGACGTCAGTGCCGAAATCTGCAATCCGAAGGCGGCCAAGGTGCGCAGCGAAAGCCGCGACGAGACCGGCCGCATGGTCATCCATTCGCCCTACGTTACGGAAATGACCCGTCCGCCGGAATATTCTTTCGCGGGTCTCATTCCCGGCAGTGAGACGGTGGCGGTCAACACCGCCAAGGGTGCGAGCGCCAAGGGACAAGTGGCCAACGTGCCGATTCCGATCCCGCGTCCGACATTCTGATTTCGCCTAACCGCACTCTTTATGGATGAGGGCGCGCGCGAAGCCTGAACGCTGCGCGGAATCTGTATTCGCAGCTTCGGTTTGTTATGATATTACAGTGTCGCTCGTGGCCTTCAGGCCCCGGGCGATTTTTTGTGATTATTGCGCGGTTCCGGATCTAATATCGGCCAACGATCTGCCGGAGCGGCCATCAAAATACAGGCAAGACATGTCTCGCGATCGCATACCGGTTTCAATCATCACCGGATTTCTCGGCGCCGGAAAATCGACGCTGCTCAACCGGCTTCTCAAAGACCCCGATATGAGCGACGCCGCGATCATCATCAATGAATTCGGCGATGTCAGCATCGACCATATGCTGGTTGAAAGTGCAGGCGAGGGCATCATCGAACTGGCGGAAGGCTGCCTTTGCTGCACCGTTCGCGGCGAGCTGGTGGATACTCTAGCGGAACTGATGGACGGCATCCAGACCGGCAAGCTGAAGCCGGTGAAGCGTGTCGTGATCGAAACCACTGGTCTTGCTGATCCCGCTCCCGTCATGCAGTCTGTCATGGGCAACCCGGTGATTGCGCAGAATTTCGTTCTGAACGGCATCATTACGGTTGTGGATGCCGTGAACGGCCTGTCCACACTCGATAATCACGAGGAAGCGGTGAAGCAGGCGGCGGTGGCCGATCGGCTGGTGATGACGAAGCGCGCGCTTGCCGATGCTTCCACAATTTCCACGCTGTCGGCCCGCCTTCAGGCGCTAAACCCGCGCGCGACGATCGAGGATGGTGACCGGGCCGACTGGAGTGCTGCCGCACTGCTGGATAACGGTCTTTACGATCCCGGCAGCAAAAATGCCGATGTCGGCCGCTGGCTGGGGGAAGAGGCGGAACACGATCACCACGACCACGACCACGATCATGACCACCACCATCATGGCGACCACGATGGCCACCATCACCACCACGATGTGAACCGGCACGACGCGTCGATCCGTTCCTTCTCGATCATTCACGACCAGCCGATAGCCCCGATGGCAATCGACATGTTCGTGGACTTGCTGCGTTCGGCGCATGGGGAAAAGTTGTTGCGGATGAAGGCCGTCGTCAAGCTGTCGGACAATCCGGACCGACCCCTTGTGCTGCACGGGGTACAGAACATTTTCCACACACCCGAGCGCCTCGCGGCATGGCCGGACCCGTCTGACCAGCGCACGCGCATGGTGCTGATTACCAAGGATTTGCCGGAGGCGTTCGTGCAGGACCTGTTTGCTGCTTTCACCGGCACGCCGGGCATCGACCGTCCGGACAGGCAGGCGATGACGGACAATCCGCTGGCGGTTTCGGGGTTGAGGTTTTAGGTCGCAAAACGGTGGTTGAAACCCGCGGGCGGGGCACCCCTTTACCTTGTCGAGTATCTCACCCTCAAGGGGGAGATCGAGTGGAGTATTCTCGGCAGCGAGGGTAATTACGCTCCCTTCACGATCCTGAATCGGTGTCCTTTGGTCAACGTCGTAGTTTCAACCAGGCTATGCCCATCCTGGTTGCACATATGGGCAATATCGATAACCGCCAGCGGGTCGGTCGTCTCTACAACAAGAACATCGCCCGCCTGCAGGCCAGCGAGTTTTTTACGGCTTCTTAAAACCGGAAGGGGGCATTTAAGCCCCCTCAAGTCGAAAACTATGTCAGCCGTGTCGGTCATTCCTTGGCCCAGAACTTCCAGAACGGCTTCTTTTCCGGTGCTTCCGCTGGCGGTGCTGCGGAAAAAGCGAGCGGGTTCATGGCCGGTACAGGGACCTGGGCGGCAGTTCCGTTCTGACCAGGCCCCGAAGCCGCAGGCGTAGCAGCGGCAACCATTGTCGGGGCCGCCGGGGCAGGGTTCGATTGCGGAGCTGCGGGCTGGGTTGCCGAAGGATGCGGGGTCCGCAGAGAAGACGCGGTTGCGGTGGTCGCCGGCGAAGACGAGGTCACCTGCTGCGCCTTCTTCTCCATCAGCGCGGCATATTCCGTTTCCTTCATCAGCTTGCCGGCCTTCAGCGCCGAGCCGGTCGGAGCATAAGCGGGTTCGCGGCCCTTGCGCTTTTCGGCAACCAGCGCTTTGCGCTCCGCCTCGCTCGGGTCGTACCAGGCCATGCCGTCATATTTCTTCATCGCCTTTTCATAGGCGAGATCATAGGTCTTTTCGTAGCTCGAAAGCGCGCTCACCAGTGCCGGCGGCGTGCTCATGGCCGGGCATTGCGCAGATGCGTTGAACGTGCCGCCTTCGGTCTGCTGGTTGAAGACATATTTCTTCTCGCAGACATTCACTTCCGGCGGGCGTTTCGTGACTTCGAAATTGTCGTAACCGACCTTCAGCATCTTCCAGAAATCGAGATGCTCGCTCTGGCGGTGGCGGGCCATGTTTTCCGCGGTCATGCGGAAGGGAAAGGCCTGCAGCTGAACGGTCTTCTGGCCACCCTTGAAGGCGTCGCGGGCGAAACCGTAGATTTCAAGGATCTGCGCGTCCGTCATCGAATAGCAGCCGGATGACGAGCAGGCGCCATGGATCATCAGGTTGGTGCCGTTGCGGCCGTTGGCGGCATCGTAGCGGTTCGGAAAGCCGGTGTTGATGGCAAGGTAATATTTAGAGTTGGGATTGAGGTGCGCGGGCGTCAGGTTGTAGAAACCTTCCGGCGCCTGCCGGTCGCCCTCTTTCACCTTGGGGCCGAGTTTGCCGGACCAGGCGCAAATCTGGTATTCGGCAATCTTGTCGAAGCGGTTGTCGCGCTTGGCCTTCCAGATTTCCAACGCGCCTTCTTCCTTGAAGATGCGGATCATGATCGGCGAGGTGCGATCCATGTTCTTCTTGTCGATCTCGGCAAGAATGGACGGAGAAAGCGGGTAATCAACCTTGTTTTTAACGTGGGAGACGTCGCGTTCGACGGTTTCGAGCGTATCGTTGCAGCCGCTGAGAATGAGCGCGGTGCAGGCAAGAAGTGCAAAATGTGTCAAACGCATGATCTGATCCGAAAGACGATGGCACGGGCGACGGAGTTCTACACCGTCCCGCGTGTATTTTAAATACGGTATTAACCGTTTACATCTTCTTAACTCAAATCGGACCCGCCCCTGCGGCCGCCGATACATCTGTTGATGTGACCGGACTATGGCCGAGTTGGGGCGAGATTCAAGGAAAATAAGGCTGGAGCTAGATTGTTTTGGCTTCTTTTTGATCCACCAAAAAATCTAACTGCCTCTTTTTGCGCATTTCCGCACGTAAACCGCTGCGCACTTTTACTGGAAACGCTCTAAAGGTTTCTGCCGATATCCAGGAATTTCTGGCGGCGTTCGGCGCGCAGCTGCGTGCCCGAGCGCTGCGAAAGATCGGCGAGCGCCTTGGCGATAACGTCGCCGGTGGCACCAATCACGGCCGCCGGATCACGATGCGCGCCGCCCATCGGCTCGGGAATGATGCCGTCGATGACGCCAAGCGACTTCAGATCTTCCGAGGTGATTTTCATGTTGGTCGCGGCTTCCTTGGCACGGGTCGAATCGCGCCAGAGAATGGAAGCGGCACCTTCCGGCGAAATCACCGAATAGATCGCATGTTCGAGCATGTAGACGCGGTTGCCCGTGGCGATCGCGATTGCGCCGCCCGAGCCGCCTTCGCCGATGACGACGGAGACGATCGGCACCTTGACGTTGAGGCACATTTCCGTCGAGCGGGCGATGGCTTCTGCCTGACCGCGCTCTTCTGCGCCGACACCGGGATAGGCACCAGCGGTATCGATAAGGGTCACGACCGGCAGCGAGAAGCGGTCAGCCAGTTCCAGCACGCGGATCGCCTTGCGGTAACCTTCCGGACGCGGGCTGCCGAAATTGTGCTTCAGGCGGCTTTTGGTGTCATTGCCCTTTTCCTGGCCGATAATGGCGACGGGCTGGCCATTAAAGCGGGCAAGGCCCGCCTGGATGGCAGCGTCTTCGGAAAATTTGCGGTCGCCTGCAAGTGGCGTGAAATCCGTGAACAGCGCCTTGGCGTAATCGACGAAATGCGGGCGCTGCGGATGGCGCGCGACCTGCGTTTTCTGCCACGCGTTCAGCTTGGAATAGATATCCTGCATCGCGTCATTGACGCGTGATTCCAGGCGATTGATCTCCTCCGAGGTGTCTATGCTCTCGTCTTCATCGGCAAGCTTCTTCAGCTCGATGATCTTGCCTTCAAGGTCCGAGATAGGTTTTTCGAAGTCGAGATAATTGTGCATGAGATCCGTTTCCGATCGTTTTGCGCAAGGTTTGAGCCGGATTATCCGGCGGTTCCGGTCGCTCTAATCAAGGTTTTTGCCCTGTTTGGCAAGGGGGTGATGTGTTTGTACCAGCTCTTGCAGGCGTTCTTCCAGCACATGTGTATAGATTTGTGTCGTGGAAATGTCGGAATGGCCGAGCAGTTCCTGCACGGCGCGCAGGTCGGCGCCGTTCTGCAGAAGGTGGCTGGCAAAGGCGTGGCGCAGGACATGCGGTGACACCGCCGAGGGATTGAGGCCCGCGCGAATGGCAATGTCCTTCAGGTCGCGGGCGAAAACCTGTCGCGGCAGATGCCCTTCCTTGCTGTTTGAAGGAAACAGCCACGGACTTTCCGGACTGTCAGCCTTTTTGGGGGACGCGGGCGTCCTGCTTTTCTCAGGTACGAGCGACTTCCTGGCCGCGTCGTATTTTTCCATCGCCTCGATGGCCGCGCGAGACAGCAACACCATGCGGTCCTTGTTGCCCTTGCCGCGGATCATCAGGAAGCGTCCCTCCTGGCGCAAAACCTTGACCGGCAGCGAAACGAGTTCGCTGACGCGCATGCCGGTCGCGTAGAGAAGTTCGAGCAGGAGATGCATGCGGATGCGGGCAAGCTGGCCGGGGCCGGTTAAGGCGGCCTCTTCAGCAGCGATGCCAAGAAGTTTTGTCACGTCCGCGACGCTCATCGTCTTGGGCAAGGTGAGGCCCTTCTTGGGTGCATCGATGGTACCGGTCGGGTCGTCGCCGCGAAGTCCTTCAGAATAGAGGAACCGGTAGAATTGCCGCATGGAAGACAGGCGTCTTGCCTGCGACGTGGCTGCAAAGCCCTGAGTGGAAAGATGGGTCAGATAGGCCGACAGGTCTGCCGTGGCGGCTTCCATCAAGGACTGGCCTCGGCCACCGAGAAATTCACGCAGATCGGAAAGGTCGCGTTCGTAAGAAGAGAGCGTATTGGCGGCGGCACCCCGTTCGGCGCTCATCATTTCCAGAAAACTTTCGAGCCGCGCGCCGTCCCGCCCGCTCATCTCTTTGCTACTCATGGGGTGCGCCTTGCCGGCTCCGCCGACGGCGGGTTCAGCCGCTCGGAAGGAATGCGCACCGTCACCTCGCGATCATTGGGCTTGACGAACATGACCAGCAGCACCATGCCGCCATAGATCAGCCCCGCGATGGTTGCCAGTATCATCGTGAAGCGGAAGAGGGTTGGCATGGCGGCTCCGTGAGGGTGGCTGTCTGAAGGTATATGCGGTGCAGCGAAAGCGGCGACAAGATCAAAAAGCGGTAGTCCGCCGCTGCCGCATGCGGCGATGAATGTGATTCAACGCAATTCAGTCAGCAATTTGGCTTGACGCTTCGTAAACATTTGCAGATATCCATGCCAAACGGGCTTTCAATTTTATGAATGAAAAGAATTTATCTGTCCCGGTCACACTCGGGGAGCAAGCGCGGGCCAAGCTCGCCGGGCGCAACGTCGTCTTTGTCGGACTGATGGGGGCTGGAAAGTCCGCGATCGGTCGCATGGTCGCCCAGCAGCTCAAGGTCTCCTTCATCGACACGGATGTCGAAATCGAGCGTGTTTCCCGCATGACGATAGCCGAACTTTTCGCCACCTATGGCGAGGAGGAGTTCCGGGCGCTGGAAACGCGGGTCGTCAAGCGGCTGCTGCGCGGTGGCCCCAAGGTCATTTCTACCGGCGGCGGCGCTTTCATCAACGACAATACCCGCCGGCACATCACGCGCGGCAGTGTGTCGCTGTGGCTGAAGGCCGATATCGAGGTTTTGTGGGAAAGGGTCAACAAGCGTGATCATCGCCCGCTTCTCAAGACCGAAAACCCCAAGGCCACGCTGGCGGCTCTGATGGAGAAACGTTATCCGATCTATGCGGAAGCGGATCTGACCATCGAATCCCGCGATGTCCGCAAGGAGATCATCGTGACCGAAGTGCTGGCCGCCATCGCCGGCCTTGAACAGAAAGACTGAGCATCATGACGCCTTCCGAAATCCACACCGACGAACGTCTTGTCCATGTGCCGCTCGGTGAGCGCGCTTACGACATTCTGATCGGACCGGGCCTGATCGGCAGGGCGGGCGGCGAGATTTCGTCGCGGCTGAAGGGCAGGCGTGCCGCTATCATCACTGACGAGCATGTTGCACCGCTTTACCTCGAAGGCCTGATGGACGGCCTGCAGACGGATGGCATCGAGGCCGTTTCGCTGACCTTGCCTGCGGGCGAGAAGACCAAGAGCTTCGAACATCTGGTCACTGTTTGCGATGCCGTTCTCTCCGCACGGGTGGAGCGCAACGATGCGGTGATTGCGCTTGGCGGCGGTGTTATCGGCGATCTCGCCGGTTTTGCGGCGGGCATCGTGCGTCGCGGCGTGCGTTTCGTGCAGATACCGACCTCGCTTCTGTCGCAGGTGGATTCCTCCGTCGGCGGCAAGACGGGCATCAATACCCGCCAAGGCAAGAACCTTGTCGGCGTTTTCCATCAGCCCGATCTGGTGCTGGCCGATACGGCGGTGCTCGATACGCTGAGCGAGCGCGAATTCCGCGCCGGTTACGCCGAGGTGGTGAAATATGGCTTGATCGACAAGCCGGACTTCTTCTTCTGGCTGGAAAAGAACTGGGATGAAATCCGCACCGGCGGTCCCGCCCGCATCCAGGCGATTGCCACAAGCTGCCAGGCGAAGGCCGATGTGGTGGTGGCCGACGAGAAGGAAAACGGCGTACGCGCCCTTCTGAACCTCGGCCACACATTCGGCCACGCGCTGGAGGCAGCAACGAATTATGACAGCAAGCGGCTGGTGCACGGCGAAGGTGTCGCCATCGGCATGGTGCTGGCGCACCAGTTTTCCGCCCGCCTCAACCTTGCAAGCCCTGATGATGCCGCGCGCGTCGAAGCGCACCTCAAGGCGGTTGGTCTGCCAGTGTCAATGAAGGATATTCCAGGTGAACTGCCGCCGGTCGAGATGCTGATGGCGGCAATTGCGCAGGACAAGAAGGTCAAGGGCGGCAAGCTCACCTTCATCCTCACCCACGGCATCGGCCAGTCCTTCGTGGCCGACGATGTCGCGACGTCCGAGGTGCAGTCTTTCCTGTCGGAAAAGCATCCCGGCTGAGGCTTAAGGCGCGCGTTACCTAGAACCGCGTCGGCTCCCCCGGCGCCGCCGCCTCGATGGCGAGGGCATGCAGCCCGGCGTCGAGTTCCTGTTTCAAAAGTGCATTGATCGCCCGGTGGCGGTCAATGCGTGACTTGCCTGCGAAGCTTTCAGACACTATCTGAACACGCATATGCGTCTCGCCGGTGCCGGTTATGTCCGGCTGATGGCCGGCATGCATCTGGCTTTCATCGATCACCACCAGGCGTTCCGGCGAAAAGCTTTGCCGAAGCTTTGTTTCTATGCGTTCTCGCAGGGACATGCGATGGGCTCCAATCCTGTTGGCTGGTCTTTAAAAGGGGCTACCTAAAAGCCTGCAACATTCCGCTTTGTCAATTCTTGTTGTGCGCCTTTTCGCACCCCATAATCAGGGCATCATGAAACTGGATTCGAAATATTTCGACCGCATCCGTACACGCAGAAAAAGGGACAGGGAACCTGAGGTTCAGGCCCCGACCTGCCAGTGGGACGGATGCGACAAGCCGGGCGCTCACCGTGCACCTGTCGGCCGCAATGCCGAGGGGCAATTCTTCCTGTTCTGTTTCGAGCATGTGAAGGAATACAATAAGGGCTATAATTATTTCTCCGGGCTGTCTGACACCGAGATCGCCCGTTACCAGAAGGAAGCGATCACCGGCCATCGTCCCACCTGGACGGTTGGCGTGAACAAGACTGCGCGCGACAGCCCGCTGCACTCCACGCTGCGTTCCGGCGCGGCGGGCGCGGCCAATGCCCGCATCCGCGATCCTTTTGGCTTCACGAATGGTTATGCAAACGGGGCAAAGGCCGGCGGCCAGCGCCTGCAGCAGGACCGCAAGTTGAAGACGCTGGAGGCGAAAGCCTTCGATACGCTCGGCCTTTCTGCGGGTGCAAAGCAGGAAGAGATAAAAAGGCGCTATAAGGAGCTTGTCAAAAAGCACCATCCTGATGCTAATGGTGGCGATCGCGGCTCTGAAGAACGTTTTCGGGCTGTTGTTCAAGCATATCAATTGTTAAAGCAGTCAGGTTTCTGCTAAGCCAACGTTCGTGTTTACCGCCTGATTGATGATGTGGCCGGGTGGCCGCCGCCCGCCTTGGAGACGTGATGAGCAAAATCGACCTTGATATTTCCAACCTGCCCGACACGACGGTGTCCGTGCGGGAGGTTTTCGGCATTGATACGGATCTGCGGGTTCCCGCCTATTCGCAGGGCGACGCCTATGTGCCCGACCTTGATCCCGACTATCTTTTCGACCGCGATACGACGCTCGCTATTCTTGCCGGTTTTGCTCACAACCGACGCGTCATGGTTTCCGGCTTTCACGGCACGGGCAAGTCCACCCATATTGAGCAGGTAGCTGCCCGCCTGAACTGGCCCTGCGTGCGCGTCAATCTTGACAGCCACGTCAGCCGTATCGACCTCGTCGGCAAGGACGCCATCGTCCTCAAAGACGGCAAGCAGGTCACCGAATTCAAGGACGGCATTTTGCCCTGGGCCTACCAGCACAATGTCGCGCTTGTCTTCGACGAATACGATGCCGGTCGCCCGGACGTGATGTTCGTCATCCAGCGCGTGCTGGAATCCTCGGGCCGCCTGACGCTGCTCGACCAGAGCCGCGTTATCCGTCCTCACCCCGCCTTCCGCATTTTTGCGACCGCCAACACGGTCGGCCTCGGCGACACGACGGGCCTTTACCACGGCACGCAGCAGATCAACCAGGCGCAGATGGACCGCTGGTCCATCGTCACCACGCTGAACTACCTGCCGCATGAGCAGGAAGTGAACATCATTGCCGCAAAGGTAAAGAGCCTCAACAATCCGAAGGGTCGCGAAACCGTCTCCAAGATGGTGCGTGTGGCCGATCTTACCCGTTCGGCCTTCGTCAATGGCGACCTTTCCACGGTCATGAGCCCGCGTACCGTCATTACCTGGGCGGAAAATGCGGAAATCTTTGGCGATCTCGCCTTTGCGTTCCGCGTGACCTTCCTCAACAAGTGCGACGAACTGGAGCGCACGCTGGTTGCCGAACAATATCAGCGGGCTTTCGGCGTCGAGCTGAAGGAAAGTGCTGCGAACATCGTTCTCAGCGCCTGATCTTCCCCGGCTTGTCCGGAGAACATCACCGATGACTTGAAGACGCCGGCGGGCCGCGCATCCTTGGATGGGCGGCTCCGAAGCGTCGACAACTGACAGGAAAGACAATGGCAGCGCGCGGCGACAATTCCAGAGCAAAACCGGGTACGGCGGTCGATACCGAACCGTTGCGTCAGGCGATTGCCGGATGTGTGCGATCGGTTGCCGGCGATGCAGAGGTTGAGGTCGTTTTCGCCAATGAGCGGCCTGGCCTTGCCGGAGAGCGCATGCGCCTGCCGGAAATTTCCAAGAAACCCACCGCGCAGGAAATCGCCGTCACCCGTGGCCTTGGCGATTCCATGGCGCTTCGCCTTGCCTGCCATGACGCTGACACCCATGCGGTGATGTCGCCGCAGGGTGCCGAGGCGCGGTTGATCTTTGACGCTGTTGAGCAGGCGCGGGTGGAATCCATCGGTGCACTGCGCATGCCGGGCATGGCCTCCAACATTCAGGCCATGAACACGGAAAAATATGCCAAGGCGAATTTTTCGGGCATCAACACGAAGGACGATGCACCGCTTGCCGAAGCCGTCGCCCTTTTGGTGCGCGAGAAGCTGACCGGCGAAAAGCCACCGGCCAGTGCCGGCAAGGTTCTCGACCTGTGGCGCGACTTCATCGAGGACAAGGCCGCCGGCGACCTGAGCGACCTTTCCAAGGTGATTGGCGACCAGAAGGCTTTTTCGCGGCTGGTGCGCAAGATGCTGACCTCCATGCAGATGGCGGAGGAATTCGGCGACGACGATAACGAGCCGGAAAGCCAGGAGGCAGAATCCGACGAGGAGCAGCCGCGCACTAACGAGACCGAAGAAGAACAGGTCGAGGAAGAAGCCGGTTCCGATGCGACGCCCGCTGATGAAAGCGAGGCCTCGCAGGAGGAGATGGAAGAAGGCGAGATGGACGGCGCCGAGATGTCGGACGAGGAAATGTCCGACGATCTCGATGAGGATTCCGAGACGCCCGGCGAGACCCGCCGCCCCAACAGCCCCTTCGACGATTTCAACGAGAAGGTCGACTACCGCATATTCACCCAGGAATTCGACGAGGAAATCCACGCCGAGGAACTGTGCGACGAGGCGGAGCTTGACCGCCTGCGCGCGTTTCTCGACAAACAGCTCGCCCATCTTCAGGGCGCCGTCGGACGTCTGGCGAACCGGCTGCAACGCCGCCTGATGGCGCAGCAGAACCGTTCGTGGGATTTCGATCTGGAAGAGGGCTATCTCGATCCGGCTCGCCTCGTGCGGCTTATCATCGATCCCATGCAGCCGCTCTCCTTCAAGAAGGAGCGCGACACCAAGTTCCGCGACACGGTGGTTTCGCTCGTCATCGACAATTCGGGTTCGATGCGTGGCCGCCCGATCACGGTTGCGGCCACCTGCGCCGATATTCTTGCGCGTACGCTGGAACGGTCGGGTGTGAAGGTGGAGATTCTCGGCTTCACCACCAAGGCGTGGAAGGGCGGTCAGTCGCGCGAGCAATGGCTGGCCAGCGGCAAACCCGGCTCGCCGGGTCGGCTCAATGATTTGCGCCATATCATCTACAAGTCGGCGGATGCACCCTGGCGGCGTGCACGGCGCAATCTTGGCCTAATGATGCGTGAAGGCCTGCTGAAGGAAAACATTGACGGCGAAGCGCTGATGTGGGCGCATAACCGCCTCATCGGCCGCCCCGAGCAGCGCAAGATCATGATGATGATTTCGGACGGTGCGCCGGTGGACGATTCGACGCTGTCGGTCAATGCGGGTAACTATCTGGAGCGGCACCTGCGCGCCGTTATCGAACAGATCGAGACACGTTCGCCGGTGGAGCTTCTGGCGATCGGTATCGGCCATGATGTGACGCGTTATTACCGTCGCGCCGTGACGATCGTGGATGCGGACGAACTGGCTGGCGCGATGACCGAACAGCTTGCTGCTCTCTTCGAGGATACCAATACCGCCAGCTCGTCCCGCAAGGTTCGCCGTGCGGGATAAGCGGGGCCGGGCTTTTCTTTCCTGTAAATCGCTGGCGGTAGCTGCAGTTCTTGCGGTCGCAGCGCTCGTTCCGGTTCCCATCGGCGCGTCGACCATCGATGTTCCGGTCAGCGTCCGTCTGTTGTCAGGCTTCGAGGTCGGCACCAGCGCCAGGCGTTTCGGCAAGCTGGAATTTATCGGCGGCATGGTGATGAGCACGCCGGAAAAACTATTCGGTGCCATATCCTCCATCCGCTTTCGCCCAAACGGGCAGGAATTCGTTGCTGTGCTGGATACCGGCCACTGGCTCACGGGCAAGATCGCACGCGGCCCGTCGGGCGCGCTGTCCGGGTTGGCTGACGTGCGTATCACTGCCATGCTGGATGCCAGCGGCGGTGAACCCTCCCGCAAGATGGAAATGGATGCGGAAGGTCTGGCGCTGCGGGATGGCAAGGTATTCGTCAGCTACGAGCAGCGGCACAGGATCGACGCCTATCCCGATCCGGGGTTCGAGACCTCAAAGCCGCTCAGCCGCCTGCCTCATCTCATTCCCAACAGCGAACTGCGCCACAATGGCGGCATGGAGGCCCTTGCGGTCTCGCCGGCCGATTCGCCGCTTGCCGGTGCCCTTGTCGTGGTGGCTGAGAAAAGCATCGATGCCGACGGCAATCTTCTCGCCGCCATACTGGAAGGCCCGTTGAAGGGCACATTCGCGGTCACCCATCACCCCTCATTCGACGTGACGGACGGTGCTTTCCTGCCCAATGGCGACCTGCTGCTTCTGGAGCGCCGCTTCAATTTCGCTGAAGGGGTGGGGATGCGCATCCGCCGCATCAAGGCTGCCGATATCAGGCCGGGCGCGGTGGTGGATGGCGAAATCCTGCTGGAAGCGGGCATGGTCTACCAGATCGATAATATGGAAGGCATGGATGTGGTGAAGGGGCCTGATGGTTCCACACGCCTCATCATCGTGTCCGATGACAATCACTCATTTCTCCAGCGCAATCTGATGTTGGAATTCAAGCTGGTGGAGTGAAGGTTCACACCTGCTGCGCCGCCTTGTAGGCAGCCATCAGATCCTCGACGGGAATGCCGTCGATCTTCATCCCTGTCATTCGGTATCCTGTTATCTGCGCGCCGGACAGGTTGGCGTTGCTCAGTTTCAGACCGGAAAGATTAACGTCGTCGATCGACCAGCCGGACATGTTGCTGTCGGTAAATGACGCGCCGGAAAAGTTGATCTGGTTGAAGCTGGTTCCGGCGAGATTGACGTCGTTGAACACCGTACCCGACAGATTGACGTCGTTGAAGCTGGAGCCTGAAAGCGTGGCGCTGGCGGCCTCCACAATATCGATAACGTCATTGATCTGCATATCTGCCTGCCTCTGATCTGTGCCACGGACCGCAGACTGCAACGCAGTCGGCTGGTTTGCAAGCGCGATTCGATCCACGCTCTCACCCCAGCCTTAAACCTTGGATGACAATGGTGTCAGCCCGATTTGGCGACCTTTGGCATCGGCTTCAGCGTGTTCATCAGTGCGCCGTAGGGCAGTAGCATCACGAGGCCGACGAGGATCTTCACCGAGAGGTCGCCGAGCGCCCAGGAAATCCAGCGCGGTGCCTCCAGAGCGAAGATGCCGAGCACGGGGGCATTTTCAATGGCGAAGGCATCGTTGGGACCGACGAAGGAGAAACTCGCAGCAAAGGCGATGGAGAAGAACAGCGCGGTATCCAGCACCGAACCCAGCATCGAGCCGGCAAGAGGTGCGTGCCACCAGCGCTGGCGGCGCAGGCGGTTGAATACGGAAATATCGAGCAGCTGGCCAATCAGATAGGCGGTGCCGGAGGCAACGGCGATACGCGGGATCGAGGTCCAGAAGGACAGTGTGACACCAACAATAAAACCGGCAAGTACGACGCGGCGCGCGACTGACGGGCCGAACTGGCGGTTTGTAAGGTCTGTGACGAGGAAGGCGACCGGATAGGTAAAGGCACCCCAGGTCAAAAGATCGCCGAGATTGACGCCGAACAGCGATCCGGAAAGCGGGTATTGCACCAGAATATTGGACGCGACGACCACCAGTGTCATCAGCAGAACGTAAATGAGCGTGTAGCGCAGGTAGGGCATTTTTTTATCCTGGGTGATGCCACCAGTTGGAGCCGAATTAGAACAAGCAAAAGGCTTGAGCGGCAAAAGCCATTCAAGCCTTCTGAATATCAGTGATGTCGAAACCGCTAATTAAGCAGCTTCGGCCGTCTTCTTGGCGATCTGGCGGCGCAGGAGACGAGCGCGCATGCTCAGTTCGTTTTCGCCGGACTTCAGAAGGAAGGCATCGAGGCCGCCACGATGTTCAACGGAGCGCAGAGCTGCTGCGGAAACACGCAGGCGGAAACGCTGGCCGAGAGCATCGGAGATCAACGTAACCTGGCAGAGGTTCGGAAGGAACCGGCGCTTGGTCTTGTTGTTGGCGTGGCTGACGTTGTTGCCCGTCTGGACGCCCTTGCCGGTCAATTCGCATACACGGGACATGGGTACACCTATTTCGTTTGTCTGTTTCACCACTGGCTCGCCACCGGCAAAACCGTGGTGGCAATCCAACTGGCCATGATTGGAAAGTTGCGGTTCTATAGTCAGACGGGACTTAACAGTCAAGCCGCTCGCGAGCAAATGAAAGGAAATTCCGGCGTTTTCAACCGGCATCCGCTTTTTTATTGCCACAAGTCGGCGTATATGATCGCCCCATAAGGCCGCTTCCGCGCCTCTTTTAAGGTGATATCCAAATGATTGCCAGAGGAAAAAGCATTTTCATGGCTGTGACAATGGCGTTTGCAGGCGTATCTCCCTCGCTCGCCGCCGAAGCCCGCCATACAAGCGAATACAGCATCAATCTCGGTATTCTACCAATTGCCAAGGCGAGTTTTTCGACTCGCATGAACGGCCCGAACTATTCGATTTCCGGTTCCTTCAGCTCAGCAGGGCTTGCAAGCGTTCTGGCGGATATTTCCGGCAAGACGACGATTTCGGGTGCCAAACGCGGCCATCGGCTGCAGGCGAATACATATTCGCTTGTTTACAAGGACGGCAAGCGGGTGCGGACCTATGATGTGGTCTATCGTAACGGCAACGTCACATCGACGACGGTGAAACCGGAGCCGAAGGCGCGGCCGGACAATTGGGTGAATGTGAAGGACGGCGACCTGCGCTCCGTCCTCGATCCAATCTCTGGCCTCATCATTCCCGCCGGCGGCCGCATCTGCCCGTCGCGCCTGCCGATCTATGACGGCGAATCGCGGCTGGATCTGGTGTTGAGCCCCAGCGGCACCAAGCCCTTCAAGACGAATGGCTTCAGCGGCGATGCCGTGGTCTGCAAGGCGCGTTACGTGCCGAAGTCGGGTTATCGCCAGGGCCGCAAGGATATCGAATACCTGAAATCCATTTCCATGGAGATATGGTTCGCCAAATCCGACAATATGGATGTCTATGCCCCGGTCTACGCCGTCATTCCGACGCGGGTAGGCCAAGTCTACATCACCGCCACCAAATATGGCGGTTGATGTAGTTACGGGGTATCGCCCGGCGACCATCCGGGTTCGGCCATCACGAAGCTTGAAAAGGCGAAACCCGGCGAGACGGTGCAGCCGACGAGGGTGAAGTCGCCGAGGCTTTCTGCCGATTGCCAGCAATTGGCAGGTACGATCACCTGCGGGCGCTCGCCTTCCAGAATGTCGGGGCCGAGGGTAAAGGTCTGTACCTCCCTGCCATCTTCGGAAAGATGCAGGGTGATCGGAGCGCCGGCATAATAGTGCCAGACCTCCACCGCATCGGTGACGCGATGCCAGTGAGAGAGCGTCCCCTTTTCCAGAAGATAATAGATCGCCGTTGAATGGCCGCGCTCACCACCTGCCTTGTCGCGAAATGTCTGGTGGTAAAAGCCGCCCTCGGGGTGCGGCTCCAGTTCCAGTTCGCGAATGATCGCTGCCGAAGACAGATCGGCGCCCATCAGAAATTGTCCTTGCGTGTGCGGATTTCGGCAAAGACTTCGGCATCGGTTGCCCCTTCAAGGCCAAGATGACTGCGGATGCCGGCATCGGCCACCCGCATATAAGGGTTGGTCTGTTTTTCCAGCCCGATGGTGGTGGGAATGGTGAATTCATTCGCCTGCCGCGCCTTTTCGACGCTTTCGGCGCGCTCGATTAGAGCCGCGTTATCAGGATCGACGGTGAGCGCGAAACGGGCATTCGAAAGTGTATATTCGTGGCCGAAATAGACTTTCGTGTCATCCGGCAGCGCCATTAACTTCTGGAAAGAGTGCCACATATCTGTTGCCGTACGTTCGAACAGGCGACCGCAACCCATGGCGAAAAGCGTATCGGCGGCAAACAGCAGGCCGTCATCGGGAAGGTAGTAGCAGATATGCCCCGCCGTATGACCGGGTGTGGCAATGACCTGAACGCGCCGTCCGGCAAATTCGAACTCGTCGCCATCGGCCTGGGACCGGTCGAGACCGGGGATCGCAATCGCCTCATCATGTGGGCCATGTATTTCGCACTGGAATTTGTCCTTCAGCGCCAGATTGGCTTCCACATGGTCCTGATGGTGGTGAGTGGTAAAGATATGCGTGAGCTTCCAGCCATGCCCATGAAGAGCCTGCAGGATGGGGCCTTCCTCCGGCGCATCGATCGCGGCGGTCGCCCCGCTTTCTGGATCGTGCAGCAGAACGCCAAAATTATCACTGCGGCAAAGAAAGACGTCTATTTCCAAAGGTTTCATCGTGGTCCTCTCCATTTGCCGGCCTTAGCCGGCGCATTTGTCCGCCTGAATTTCAATGTAGGCGCAGACGCCTTGAAGTCCAACCGCCTGATGCTACATTCTCGCCCATGAACACCGATATCGTCGATCTGCGCGAATTCTATCATTCCCCGCTTGGCCGCTCGGCCGAGCAGGCGATCACCATGGCGCTTTCATCGCTCTGGCCGCCTTTGCCGGAGGAAAGGCTGGTCGGCCTCGGTTACGCCGTGCCGTTTCTGGAGCGGTTCCGTCATGACACGGAGCGCACCTTTGCCTTCATGCCGGCGGGGCAGGGAGCGGTGAACTGGCCGGCAGGCGAGCTTTCCTCCACGGCGCTGGTGTTTGACGAGGAACTGCCGCTACCCGATTCGTCGATAGACCGGGTGTTGATGGTGCATGCTCTGGAATTTGCCGAAAATCCGCGCGAAACCCTGAAAGAACTCTGGCGGGTGCTGGCGCCCGGCGGGCGTCTGGTGATCGTGGTGCCGAACAGGCGTGGGGTCTGGGCACGCATGGAACACACACCTTTCGGCTCGGGCCGGCCCTATTCGCGCGGGCAGTTGACGGCGCTTCTGCGCGAGACCAATTTTACGCCGGGGGCAAGCGCCGAAGCGCTTTTCTTTCCGCCCACCACCAGCCGCCCGGTACTGAAATTCCGCCGATACCTTGAGCTTACCGGCCGCAGGCTCTGGCCGCTGTTTTCCGGCGTTATCGTGGTTGAGGCACAGAAACGTCTCTATCAGGGATTGCCCGTTACCCAGCGCGCCTCACGCCGGGTTTTCGTGCCGGTCCTTGCGCCTCAGGGTGTGCCCACCACCCGCACCGCCGCAAAGCACGGAAAGCCGCGCTGACCCTCGACAAAGGGGCCATTCCGGTCTAATGCCTCCGGCATTGCTTTTGCCGGGCTCCCCGGCGCATTTCCGAAGGTCGATCAAATGAGTGCAGAGCTTAGCCAACCTCTTCCGCGTCCGGGTATTCTGGATATCGCCGCTTATGTTCCCGGCAAGGAACATGTGGATGGCGTCGCGAAGGTTTATAAGCTCTCCTCCAACGAAACGCCGCTCGGGCCAAGCCCGAAGGCGATCGAGGCATTCGCCGCCACCGCCAGCCATCTGGAAATCTATCCCGACGGACAGGCGATTGCGCTGCGTCAGGCGATTGCAGACGTGCATGGCCTCAACATAGCGAATATCATGTGCGGTAACGGCTCGGATGAGCTTCTTGGCCTGCTCTGCCACGTCTATCTGGGTACGGGCGATGAGGCGATCATCACCGAACACGGTTTCCTCGTCTACAAGATCCAGATCATGGGTGCGGGCGCAACGCCGGTGACGGTGAAGGAAAAGGATTGCGCCGTCGATGTGGACGCCATTCTTGCCGCCGTCACGCCAAGGACGAAGATGGTTTTCATCGCCAATCCCGGCAATCCCACCGGCACCTATGTTCCGGTCGCGGAAATCCGCCGCCTTCAGGCTGGTCTGCCGAAACATGTCGTGCTCGTGCTTGATGCGGCTTATGCCGAATATGTACGCAAGAACGACTACGAGGCCGGTCTCGAGCTGGTGTCTGGGAACCGCAACGTGGTGATGACGCGCACCTTCTCCAAGGTTTACGGTCTGGCCGCACTGCGCGTCGGCTGGATGTATGGTCCGGCCGCCATCATCGATGCGCTGAACCGGGTGCGTGGTCCGTTCAACATGAGCGCGCCGGCGATCGCAGCGGGTGCCGCGGCCATCCGCGATCAGGCATTCCTGGAAAAGGCGATCTCTCACAACACGCTCTGGCTGGAGAAACTCACGACGGTCTTCACCGGTCTCGGCCTCAAGGTCACGCCATCAGTCACCAACTTTGTCCTGATCCATTTCCCGGACCAGGATGGCAAGCGTGCACCAGATGCGGACGAGTTCCTGAGCCGCCGCGGTTATATCCTGCGTGCCGTGCGCGGTTACGGTTTCCCCAATGCCTTGCGTATGACGGTTGGTTCGGAAGAAGCCAATCTTGGCGTCATCGCCGCGCTCACCGAGTTCATGGGGCAGGCGTAATGGGCGAGATCATGTTTGAGCGCATCGCGCTTGTTGGCATCGGCCTGATCGGCTCGTCCATTGCGCGCGACATCAAGGAACTGGGTCTTGCCCGGCATGTCACGATTTCCACCCGCAGCGCGGAAACGCTGAAGCGGGCAGAGGAACTGGCGCTTGGAAGCGAGTATACGACATCCGCCGCGCAGGCGGTCAGGGATGCTGATCTTGTGATCGTTTCAGTGCCGGTCGGTTCATCCGGGGCGGTTGCCGAGCAGATCGCGCCGCATCTGAAGCCCGGCGCCATCGTCACCGATGTCGGCTCTACCAAGGCCTCTGTCATCGCGCAGATGGCGCCGCATATGCCTGACAATGTGCATTTCATTCCTGGACATCCGCTGGCGGGTACGGAAAAATCTGGCCCGGATGCCGGTTTTTCCGGTCTTTTCCGCGAGCGCTGGTGCATCTTCACGCCGCTGCCGGGCACGGATGCGGAGGCGCTGGAAAGGCTCAAGGATTTCTGGCGGGCGCTCGGCTCGCGTGTGGATGAAATGGATGCCGAACACCACGACAAGGTTCTGGCGATCGTCTCGCATCTGCCGCACATCATCGCCTACAACATCGTCGGCACGGCGGACGATCTGGAGACGGTAACCGAGTCGGAAGTCATCAAATATTCCGCTTCCGGCTTCCGAGATTTCACGCGTCTCGCCGCCTCGGACCCCACCATGTGGCGCGATGTCTGCCTGCACAACAAGGATGCCATCCTCGAAATGCTGGCACGGTTCTCGGAAGACCTTGCTTCGCTGCAAAGGGCGATCCGCTGGGGGGAGGGCGACAAGTTGTTCGAACTGTTTTCCCGCACACGCTCCATCCGCCGCTCCATCATCGAGGCCGGTCAGGACGTCGATACGCCTGACTTTGGGCGTCACGCGCTGGATCAGAAGAAGTAGGGCGCTGAAGTGATATTGATATCGGCGGCGACGGATGACGATATCGAATGGCTGCTGCGGGAAGACAAATGGATCGATGAGGATTGGTTGCGGCGTTGCGTCGGACGCCGCGAATATCTCGTCGCGAAAGAAGATACGATTCTAGTCGGTTTTCTGCGGTTCTCGATGTTCTGGGGTAAGATCCCCTACATGGACATGATCCGCGTCGTTCCCGAGTTTCGGGGACATGGCGTCGGCGCAACGCTTACAGTTTTTTGGGAAACTCTGATGCGTGAGCAGGGTGCCTCACTGGTGATGACGTCCAGCCAGCAGGACGAGCGGGAACCGCAGATGTGGCATCGTCGCAATGGATACAAAGAAGCCGGCATCCTGCATCTTTCAAAAATTCAGGATGCCGCTGAGGTGTTTTTTACAAAAGCTCTCTGTTAAATCGGCGGGATCTTCCCCAGCGGAATGAAACCGCTGACGGTGGCGCGGCCGCGATCCACCACGAGGTCGACGGACGCCCTGTCGCCGCCGCCGGCGAGTGCGCGGAGCATTTTGCGGGCGGTATCGATGGTGGATTGCAGCTGCGGAAACGCCTGCTTGGCATTGTCCGACCAGGCGTCGAGCTTTTCGATCTCCAGCTTGAACTGGCCGGAGAGATAGCCCTCATTATCGAAGGAGAAAGGGCCGCTGATACGCATGGTGCGGCCTTCGCCGATATCAGCGACCAGCCGGCGAAGCTCGCCGCTCGCACCGTAAAGCCCGGCCGTATCGCTGCCGTCTACTATACCCGCCTTGCCGGCAAGGGTGACATCGGCGATGGCGTTGAGGCGCGGCAGAAGTTGCGGCCAATCCTTGATGACGGTTGACGAGTCGGTCAACGTTATCGCGCCGTCTAGATCGGCGCCGTTCTGGCGCAGATGCATTTCCGTCTTGGCGGCATCGAAATCGATCGTCTGGCCGGTAACGGTGGAAACCGCCTGAGCCTTCAGGCCGTCGATGACAAGCGAGGTACGGTCGATACCCCTAAGCTTGGTGACGATGCTCGACTGCATGTTCTGCCAGAGGGCTGAAACCGTCAGGCCGTGCGCGGTACGGATTTCAGCCGGTGCATCCAGTTCCCAGACAATGTGGCCGGGATTGTAGACTTGCGCTGCGGAACGCAATTCTCCGAACGAGGCTGAAACGCCATTCTGCTTGTCGTCCACCGTTACCTTGGAGCAGAAAAGGCCGATGCGGAACGGATAACCCTTGAACGCAATGTCGCCGCATTCGCCGCTGACGTTTCTGGCCTGCGAAGGCGAGATGACGTTCAGAACTGTCTGCTTCAGCTTGTCGGCGGCATAAAACCACCCGGCCGTGTAAAGTCCGATAACCAGCACGACGGCGATACCAAGCCAGAGGAATTTTTTGACCGTGCCGGATTGGCTTGACGATGCCATATTGATCTCCGATGAACAGACTTCAGATAAATTCGATTTGGCTTGGGATATGGACGATTTTTGGGTCTTTGGCTACGGTTCGTTGATGTGGAACCCGGGCTTTGCCTTTGAGGAAAGGCAGCAGGCGCGGCTGCACGGTTATCGACGCTCCCTCTGCATCAGTTCAAATGTGTACCGCGGCACTGAGGAGAAGCCCGGCCTTGTTCTCGGTCTGGAGCGCGGCGGCTCCTGCCTCGGCGTTGCCTTTCGCGTGCGCGGAGCGGACCATGGTCCGGTCATGGCCTATCTGCGCGAGCGCGAGCTGGTAACGAATGTCTACAAGGAACGCGTCGTTGCCATTGCGCTCGCCGATGGCACGCGCGGCAGTGCCGTGACCTATGTGGCCGATCCCGCCCACGAGCAGTATATTGGTGGTCTGGGTGTCGCGGAAGCGGCTACAATCGTGGCTGCCGCATCGGGCCGGTCCGGCCCGAATGCCGATTACGTCTTCAATACCGTGCAGCATCTGCAGGATATGGGTATTCGCGACACGCTGCTGGAAAGCATTGCCGCCAGTGTCGGCACGATCGCGGTTTAGCCGGCGGGAGTGTCTTGCCCCTGAAGTTCTGCGATACGCTTCACGGCGGTCGGTGGCAGCGGCAGGTGCGGATTGTTGCGCGCGGTCTCCAGCAGCAACTCGTCGCTCGCCTTTTCCGTCACCTCGATCAATGTCTTGAAAAACACGTCCGGGTCCAGTCCCGGCTCGATGGCCGGCAAGATCCGCACCTTGAAATGGCCGGGATAACGCATTGTCGAGCGGCGTGGCCAGAAGAGGCCGGGATGCATGGCGACCGGAATGACGGGGACTTTGAGGTCGCGGTAAAGACGTGCGATGCCATAACGATATTCGGGCTCAGCGCCCGGTGGCCGGCGTGTGCCTTCGGGATAGATTATGAGTTCGCGGCCAGCCGCCATCTCCTCTCTCGCCCGCTCCATGACCTTTAGCATCACCTTGCCGCGCGCGGCGCGGTTGACCGGGATCATGCGCTGCTTCATCGCATACCAGCCGAACAGCGGGATCCACAAAAGCTCGCGCTTCAGAATATAGACCGGATCGGGAAGGTTGGGCAGCAGCGCATAGGTGTCCCAGAAGGACTGGTGTTTGGGGGCGAAGATACAGCCGGTTTCGGGAATGTTTTCCAGCCCCTCGATCTCGAAGGTGGTGCCGACAATGGTCTTCATCAGCCAATGGTTGGATCGCGCCCAGTTCTTGGGGATTTCATAGGCTATTCTGCGCGGCAGGATGAAATAGATCGGCGTGAGCACGATCATGCGGACAATCAGATTGAGATAAAACAGCGTATTGAAAAGAAAAGAGCGCAGCTTGAGCATCGACAGAATTCCCGGGTTGCAGCCGTTCCGAAGCTCAGGCGCGCCTCGATGCCGGATGCCGATGCCAGACGCCTACACGAAAACAAGGCTCCGCAGCAAGCGTGTTCTCTCCGTTCTTTCCATTCACGGGGAAGAGGTTGCCGCCTTGATCGTGGGGTGATCGGCGCCCGCCTTGCGCAACCCGTCGCCCTTGCCGAGCCCGGTCAGGTCGCGTCCTGCTGCAATCACGAATTTCATGTATTCGTAGAGCATGGTCCGGACCACATCCGGCTCCGCGAACCAGTTGGTGCGGGCAAGGTCGGCGCTGATAACGGGATAGGCGATGAATTGGGTCTGCGGGCTGGCATTGTGCAGTTCATGCAGGCTGCGATGCATATGGTAATTGTTGGTGACGACGACGATGGAGGAATAACCGTGGTCGCGTATCCAGCTCGCCGCCTCATTGGCGTTGCCGATGGTGTCTATGGCCTTGTAGCCCATGTCCACGCAGCAGGAAAACATGTCCGAAGAGCCTTGCGTCATCTTGCGGATTTGCGTGCGGGTGGTGGCCGGGTTGACGCCGGAAATCAGAAGGCGCTTGCCAACGCCGTCCCGCAGCAGGCCGACCGCCTGTTCGATGCGCTGGTAACCGCCGGTCAGAACGATGATCGCGTCGCCCTTGGCGCCTTCGGGCGGGCGCATGGAGGCGACTGAATCTGCGAACCACAAAAAACCGCCGGAAAAAGCCCCGAGAGTAATGACGCAAAGCAGGATGAGACCGCGAATAAAACGGCGCAGGCGACTTCGCCGCGACAACAGGCCCTTTTTTGCCTGTCGCGTGGTCGTCTGCTCCTGATCATGGTCCGTCCGACTCACAAACATTCCTCCTGAATACTCGCCGATTAAGGCAAGGAACAGGCATTTTTGTCCACCGTCCGCAAGTTACATCCGGCGTGTGAAGGGTGCAGTTTCCTCGCGAGATCCGGGAGACGGCGTCACGATGCGACACCGTCGCTTTTAGACGGATCGGAGCGGACGCGGTCGATATCATCGATCGTGCGGATGACCGTCACACGCGCGGTGATGGTGGTGAGCAGCGCGATGATGATCATCGTCGTGGCGATGCCGATATAACCACTGAGGCCAACGGAAAAGGAGCCGAAAAGCGCACTTGCCTGATCGCTTTGCGGCGTTGCAACCGTGCTCGATTGCCAGAAACCGGCGGCAAGGAAAACTGCCGCTGCGAGGGCGCTGCCCGCTGCCGCACCTTTCAGGCTGATCTTCAGGAAGTGCTTCTGGAATTCCCGCGCGACGAAGCTGCTTTCGGCGCCGACGAAATGCAGCACCTCGACGATGTGCCGGTTGCCGGAAAGCGCGCCGCGCGTTGCAAACACCACCGTCAGCACCATGGCGGTGAAGACGAGGATCAGGACCCCGACGCCGATCATGACGGTGGTCCTGGCCATGGAGACGAGCCTGTCGACCCATGTACGGTGGTCATCCAGAAACGCCTGTGGAATTTCAGCCTTCAGCATATCGCGCATGGCCTGAAAATCGGGCGGGTGGTTTTCATCGATGGTAATCACGACGAGGCGCGGCACCGGCAGTTCGGAAAGATCGAGGCCACTGCCGAGCCACGGCTCCAGAAGACGCGCGGTGGCGGCGTCATCGAGGATCGTGCCATCCCGCGTGCCGACGAAAGTGAGCGCCAGAGAACGTGCCTTGGTGAGCGCTGCATTCATGTCCAGCCCGTCCTCGGGTTTGATCTGAATGGTGATTTCGCGGGAAATCTGGCTCTGCCAGGTGGCGGCGGTGGCACGCACCATGGAAACGGCACCAAGCGTCAGGCAGGCGAGAAAGGCCATGATGGCGATCACCACCATCAGCGCGTTGCCCTGAATGTTGGAGGGCGGCAGAATGGGTGCCATCGGGCGGATACGCATCGGCGGCCGCTTCGGTGCGGTCGCCTCTGGTCTTAACTGTTTGCGGTTGATCTCATTCATAGATGTCGAGCCGCCCTTCGGTGAGGATCATCCGGCGTGCGTCGATCTGGTCCATCAGGCCGAAATCATGGGTGGCGATGACCACAGCGGTACCCAGCCGGTTGAGCTCCAGAAAGAGGTTGAGAAGGCGCTTGGCCATCGGCGGGTCGACGTTGCCGGTCGGCTCGTCGGCCAGCAAAATTTCCGGCTGGTCCATCAATGCGCGGGCAATGGCGGCGCGTTGCTTTTCCCCACCGGAGAGGATGGCCGGAAGCACATTGATGCGCTCGCCAAGCCCGACCCATTTCAGAAGCTCGATAACGTCGTTGCGGTAGGCGCTTTCTTCCTTGCCGCGCACACGCAGCGGCAGGGCGACATTCTCATAGGTCGTCAGATGATCGAGCAGCCGGAAATCCTGAAAGACGATCCCGACGCGGCGGCGCAGCATGGGCAGCTCGCTGCGCGGAATGCGCGACACATCGCGGTTGAACATGCGGATATTGCCGCGTGTGGGCTGCAGCGACATCAGCAGCAGGCGCAGGAACGTGGTTTTGCCGGCACCGGAAGGGCCGGTCAGAAACTGGAACGAACCCTTGGGAATGTCGAAGGTCATGTCCCTCAGGATTTCGGGGCCCATGCCGTAACGCAACCCGACATTTTCGAAATGGATCAACGGACTTCCAGTCTCTTCGTTTCGTGGTGGTTCGCAAACCGCTGGCGCGTGAGGCCCGGATGCGCCGTTTAACCCGGTTCCGGTAGCCTATGCGAGCCGTTTTTGCGAAGCATTAACCAATTAAATTTAAAACTTGGCAGGATTCGTTGCAATGCCCAGTTTTGCGGGCCGGAAAACCTCACCCAAGGAATTCTATGGCTATGTTCCGTTCATCTCGCCGGCAAGCGGCATTCGATTTCGACCTCCTGATGCCGGAAGCGCCAGTGCGCCGTACGGCGCGGGCAACCCACACCGGCCCCGATGTGGTAGACGCGGAATTTGTCACCATCAAGGAAAACCGTGTCCGTCAGCCCGGAAACGATAATCGCGGCGCGATGCGCCGTCAGATGGAAAAACCGCCCGTCACCGCCAGTGCTCTTGGTTACGCGTTCATCGGCTGGGTGGACCGCAAATTGTCGCGCCTGTCTGTGGATGCCTATTCGGCGCTGGTTGCGGCGCTCGTCATTTTTGTTTTCATCTGCTCAGGCGGCCTGTCGGTGGTCGTGCCGGAAAAGCCGATCGTTGCGGCCGCAAACCCGCTTGCCATTTCCCATGTCACCATCACGCCGCAGGAGGCTGGCGGCATGGATGTCCTGCTCATCAACGGTATTGTGGAGAACAACGGTGCCGCTCTGGAAGAGGTGCCGGCACTTCGCGCCGACCTCTTCGTTGCCAAGGGGCAACTGGTCGCCAGCATGGTCATCGAACCGCCGGTCAGGCAGATGCAGCCCGGTTTCAGCCACGGATTTTCGGCAAAGTTGCGCCATCCCGGTGGAAAAACGCCTGAGATCAAGCTTTCCTTCGTCGAAGCGGGTGCTTCCGAACGTTGACTGTGCTAACGCGTGGTCTTCGTATTTTTACTGAAAGGTAAAATCGGCAAGGCGCAGCACAGGAGAAAGAATGCCCGTCGTCCGTGGAAAAAACATTGAGCCGCTTTACACCGCCGAGCAGATTGCCGAGCGCAATCGCGACATGGCCAAGCATATAGCGAGCGGCCCGACCAAGGATTTGCTGGTCATCGCCGTGCTCAAGGGATCGTTCATTTTCGCGGCCGATCTCATCCGCGCGCTGCATGACAGCGGCCTTGCCCCCGAAGTCGAATTCATCACGCTTTCGAGCTACGGTGCCGGCACCGTTTCGCAAGGGGTGAAGATCGTCAAGGATATCGACAGCGACGTGAAGGACCGCGATGTTCTTCTGATCGACGATATTCTCGAATCCGGCCGCACGCTGCGTTTCGCCAAGGAACTGCTTTACGAACGTGGCGCCCGTCACGTCACCATCGCCGTGCTGCTCGACAAGAAGGTCAAGCGCAAGGAAGATCTGGAGGCCGACTATGTCGGTTTCGAATGTCCCGATTATTTCGTCGTGGGTTACGGCATGGATGTGGCTTACGCCTTCCGCGAACTGCCCTTCGTAGGCGTCGTCACGGGCGACGCCTGACGATTTCTGCCGTGCCGGGATGGGACATGCCGGAGACGCCTCATTAACCATTCACCCAGCGAAACCCTGGGTGTTTACCTCTTGAAAAGAGGAGCCTGCGATGTTGCTCACGGCTGGAAATGATGCCCAGGAGCAATGATTAATGGCGAAGATTCTGATTACCGAAGATGAGGATGCATTGCGGGCTTTCGTTGCCCGTGCGCTGCGTCTCGACGGTCACGAGACCCACGAGGCGGCAGACGGCGAGCAGGGGCTGGAGAAGCTTCAGGAAACCAATTTCGATCTCCTTCTTTCGGATATCCGCATGCCGGTCATGGATGGCATCGAGCTGGCGCACCGCGCCGCCGAACGCTTCCCGGCCATGCGCATCCTGTTGATGACGGGTTATGCCGAACAGCGCGAACGCGCTGATGATCTGGCAGAAAAGATCGTGGACGTGGTTTCAAAACCTTTTGCGCTTCCGGATATCCGCAAGGCTGTTGCGCGGGCGCTTGCGGCCTGAGCGATAAGGCTACAGAGATTTGAGAAAGGGCGGCCCTTTGGGCCGCCTTTTTTTGTTGCGGAGTTATCAACTCTCTCCGCCGTCATGCTCGGGACAAGGCCGAGGATGACGTGGAGTGTTTGATAAGCTGGCCTTTCCTAAAAAATGCGCGAGGTTAAACACGCCCGATCGCTAGGAATGGCGGCCTCCATCCTCACCGTATATCCAGCAACCGCTCCAGATAACGCCGCTCGATTTCACCCGGCGGGTTGTTGCCGAGCTTTTCCCGGATAGCCTCGAGAATTTCGCGGGCGCGCTGCACGTCGATCTCATCAGGCACCTTCACCTGGTCGCCGAAATCGGGGCCGGTTGTGCTGCGCGGACGGCCGAGTGGATCGCGGCCGTTCTGTCCGCCTTGGCCCGCCATGCCTTCCTGCCCCTGTCCGGGCTGCTGTCCCTGCTGGCGCATGGCCTGCATGATCTGGCCCATCATATCCTGCGCGCCCTGTCGCAGCGCGTTCAGCGCATTGCCCTGACCTTCGACCGCCTGTTCGCCCTGGCTTTTGCCGAGTGCTTCGCCGGCGCCTTCCATTTCCTGCTGCGCCTTGCCGAAGTTTTCGCCCGGCTCCATGCCGAGATCACGAAGGCCCTGCTGCAATTCGCCCAGCTGCTTGCCCAGCGCGTCCTGCTGCGCCCTCAGATTTTTCAGCGCCTCGCGCAATTGTTCGGCGGTCATCTGCTCGCTCGGCTGTCCGCCTTGCTGGCCGTTCTCGCCCTGCTGGCCCTGCTGGCCCTGTTGCGGTGATTCACCGTTTTCACCCGTCTGCGGGTCCTGACCTTCGCCGCCATCCTGCGGGTCGCCGCGCTGCATGCGGTCACGCAGCGCCTGATCGAGCTTGAAGGTCTCGTCCATCAGCTTCTGCTGCTGTTGCAGAATTTCCCCCAGCTTGTCGATCTGCTGGCGCATCTTGCTGCTTTGCTGCTGCCCCTGCTGGCCCTGACGTTGCGGCCGTCCCGCCTGCAGGTTGTTCATCATGCGTTGCAGCTGCGAGAGCATTTCCTGTGCTGCGTCACGGTTGCCGGAGCGCGCGAGGTTTTCGATCTGGTTCATCATGTTTTCGAGATCGCGCTGCCGCAAGACGTTTTGTGCCTGCTGGTTCATGTTGGCTTGCGGCGCATTCTGCATGCGCTGTGCAAGCTCGCTCATGAACTGCTGCATCGCCTCACGCAGTTCCTGCATCAGCTTGGCGACTTCCTCATCGGAGGCATTGCGCTGAAGCGCCTCGGAAAGCGCTGTCTGCGCATCACGCAGGCGTTTTTCCGCCTGCGAAAGATCACCATCCTCGATGCCGAGCGCGATCTCCCAGAGATAATCGGCGGTGTTCTTCAGCATCTCCTCATTATAGGCGAGCCGCATGCGGGTCTGCGCCGATTGCAGCAGGAGATAGTGCGTGGTGTTGGGAATGGTTTCATCCGGACGCAGACCAACCGCCTCGTTATAGGCGATCGCCTTTGGCATCTGGCGCGTGTCGAGCGAGAATATCTGCCGCTGTTCGGCAACCGAAGCCGCCAGCGGTTCAGAGAAATTGCGGCCCGGCAGCACCATTTCATGCGCGGGGCTGCGGCCGGTCTGGCCGGCACCATCTGTTGCCACCAGCGTGATGCGCACGCGCTTACCTGCCATGGGATGTTCGGTCAGGTTGCGGCTGGTCAGCCCCTTGATCTCGCGGTTGTTCTGCCGCGGCAGGTCGAGCTTGAATTCCGGCGGCGGGTAAAGTGCTGTTGCACCCTCCGCAACGCCAAGCGGCTCGATGATGGCGTGGGCTTCCTTGATGCCATAGTCGTCCTTGGCGGTGAAACCCACCTCCAGCGCACCATTGACGGCGCGGCGCGGCATGTTGTCGAAGCCGATGGTCGGTGGCTGGTCAGGAATGACGTTGAACACCCATTGTTCGCCATTGGCGGTGATCATGCCGCTTTCGGTCACATCCATTGCAAAGGTGCGCGGTGTGACAGGTTGATCCGGCGCGCGTTTTTCTGTCTGTGCCGCCACATCGCCACTTGCGCTGTCGGCGCGCGCCGCTTCGGGGGCAAGCTTCTGCAGGGCGCCGGCGGTCTCAGGCTCGAAGGTCACTTCCTCGCCGCCATCGCCACCGGTCATGCGGATCGTCAGTTTGGAGGATTGCGGCACGGACACCGCGTCGTGGCCAGTCGCATCGCGCCCTGTCAGAAAAATCGGGGCGCGGCCGGTATAGGCGGGCGGCGTGACCCAGGCGTCGAGACGGATATCGGGATTGAGCGGACCGGCTGCCGGCCGGCTACGGAAGGCATCTGCAATCGTGCCTGCACCATTGGAATAGGAAAAACCGAAGGCGACAACCAGAAAAAGGGCGGGAATGGCGCGTAGTGCCGAGCGGTCGTAACGGGCGATATCTGGTTTCGGCAGGCCGGCATTCAGCGCGGCGATGCGTTCCGCCATACGGATCTGGTGTTCTTTCCACAAGGCGCGGGAAATGGGGGTGTCCAACGCCGGTTCGTCTTCCTGCACGCCGACTGGCTGGTGAGCGAGACCATTGCGTTCTTCCAGAAGGCGGGACGCGTCGTTGTCTGTCGGCCATTTCAGCCGGACGATTGGCAGGATGGTGCTGATGAAACCGAAAACCAGCAGGAAAACGATGCCCAGCCGCACGAAGTCAGGCATTTGCCGGTAGAGGCCGAACCATGCGAGCGCTAGAAACGCGGCGGCGATGGAAAGCGGCCACAGCGTCTTCGGTGCTACTCTTTCCGAAAACAACACGATTTTTGCGAAGAAGCGTTTAGCCGCAACCCGGCGGGCAAGATCCGGCCGCTGCGCGAATGCGCCGGTAGGGCGCTTTCTGCCTGTCCTGTCCTCTCCGGCTGTGGTCATCAATCCGTTCTCCCGGTTCTGGCCACGTCAAACGCCATTCCCGGAACGGCGAGCTGCTTGTATTATGAGAAGCAAGGATAACATTCTTTGTGGCGAAGACGAGGGCAAGTGGATGCTCACCCCCATTTTTTAGGCAGCTTCGCTCAATTGTGATCGACCAAGCCGGATGTATGGCGGATCAATCGAGCCAGGCGGGTACTGAATCGAGAGCGATCAGCTCTTCATAGGTTCCGCGCGGGCGGATGACGTGGAACTTGTCACCCTTTACCAGCACTTCCGGCACCAACAGGCGCGAATTATAGGTGCCTGCCTGCACGGCGCCGTAAGCACCGGCGGAGCTGACGGCAATCAGATCACCCGGCTGCGGTGCGGCCATCTCGCGGTCCAGCGCCAGATAGTCACCCGTTTCGCAGACGGGGCCAACGATATCGGCCTTGATGCGAGGGGCGTCTACCGCGGGCTGCACGACAGGGCGGATGCCGTGATAGGCCTCGTAAAGCGTCGGGCGGATGAGGTCGTTCATCGCGCCATCGACAATCACGAAGTTCTTTTCGCCGCCATCCTTCACATAGATCACTTCCGTCACCAGAATGCCGGCATTGCCGACGATCAGGCGTCCCGGTTCGGTGATGATCTTGCAGTTGAGGCTCTTTAGCTCGTTCTTGACGATATGCGCATAGGCATCCGGCAGCGGCGGCGGATTATTGTCCTCGCGGTAGGGAATGCCGAGACCGCCGCCGATATCGACGTGGCTGATCGTGTGCCCGTCCGTGCGCAGGGATTCCACCAGTTCGCGCAGCAAGCGGAACGCATCCTCGAAGGGCTGCAATTCTGTGATCTGGCTGCCGATATGCATATCGATGCCGGTGACTTCGATGCCGGGCAGGGTGGCGGCGTGGGCATAGACCGCACGCGCCCGCTCATAGGAAATGCCGAACTTGTTTTCTTTTTTGCCGGTGGAAATCTTGGCATGAGTGCGCGCATCCACATCCGGATTGATGCGGAAGGACACATGCGCCCTTTTTCCGGCCTTGACGGCGCGCAGGTTGAGGACCTCAAGCTCCGGCTCGGATTCGATGTTGAAGCAGTAGATGCCGGCTTCCAGCGCGTAATCCATTTCCGCCACCGTCTTGCCGACGCCGGAGAACATGATGCGGTTTGCCGGTACACCGGCGCCAAGCGCGCGGCGCAATTCGCCGCCGGATACCACGTCGATACCCGCGCCAAGCTTTGCCAGCGTCTTCAGAACGGCCTGGTTGGAATTGGCCTTCATGGCGTAACAGACCATGGCGTCCACATCGGCGAAAGCGCCTGAGAACACCTTGTAGTGGCGCTCCAGCGTCGCGGTCGAATAGACATAGAACGGCGTGCCGACCGCCTTGGCGATCTCAGGCACGGGCACGTTTTCGGCGTGAAGCACGCCGTCGATATAGCCAAAATGGTTCACAGGCTTTTTCCCGTCAGAGAAGCTTGTCGAGGATGAACGGCCGCTCCGCCGTTGCCGGCTTCGTCTCGGTTCCGTCGGCATTGCGCTTGTTGCGCATTTCGACCGGCGTGCTCGGCGGATCGATATCGCCTTTTCGCCCGCAGGCACTGAGAGCAAGACTGACGGCGAGCGCCATGCCGATGGGAACGATGAGATTGCGCGCGGTTTTTGAAAGCATGAGCCTGTCCAAAGGAAATATGTGCTTCTCTGATAACGAAAAACAGGGCGCTTGTGCACCCTGTTTCTTGTGATCGCAGCGTAACGCAGATTTATGAGGGCGGCGGAGAAAAATGGAATCGTTTCCGCCGCCCATTTTAATTTGTCTGCGCATCGGATTTTCCGAAAACCGCTTCACACTTATCGGTCCGATGCGTTAGTTGCGTCCACGCCACCAGGCGATCTGCTTCTTGACCTCGGAAGGAGCCGTTCCGCCGAAGCTGGTGCGGCTGGCAACCGATGCCTCGACTGAAAGAACGTCGAAAACGCCGCTTGTAATGGCCGGATGGATCGCCTGCAGGTCTTCCAGCGAAAGATCGGCCAGATCGCAGCCTTTCTTTTCCGCCAGTGCCACCGCATTTCCGGTCACATGGTGGGCGTCGCGGAAGGGCAGGCCTGCCTCGCGCACCAGCCAGTCAGCAAGATCGGTGGCGGTGGAATAGCCCGAACCGGCGGCCGCACGCATGCGGTCCTTGCGCACCTCAAGGTCGCGGATCATGCCGGTCATGGCGGCGATGGCCAGTTCCAGGCTTTCGGCGGCATCGAAAACCTGTTCCTTGTCTTCCTGCATGTCCTTGGAATAGGCGAGTGGCAGGCCCTTCATCACAGTCAAAAGCGCCACCAGCGAGCCGTTGATGCGGCCGGTCTTGGCTCGCACCAGTTCGGCGGCGTCGGGGTTCTTCTTCTGCGGCATGATCGACGAGCCGGTGGAAAAGGCATCGGACAGGCGGATAAAGCCGAATTGCGGCGTCGACCAGATGACGATTTCTTCGGCGAGGCGCGACAGATGCGTGGCGCAGATCGAGGCGATCGACAGGAACTCCAGCGCGAAATCGCGGTCGGAAACGGTGTCGATGGAGTTGCGGGTCGGCTCGCGGAAGCCGAGCGCCTTTGCCGTCATGTGGCGGTCGATAGGATAACCGGTGCCGGCCAGCGCTGCTGCACCGATCGGGCTTTCATCCAGATGTTCGATTGCGTGACGCACGCGGGCGCGGTCACGGCCGAACATTTCCACATAGGCCATGCAATGATGGCCGAAGGTGACGGGCTGGGCCGTCTGCAGATGGGTGAAGCCGGGCATGACCGTATCGGCATTTTCCTCGGCGCGGTCGAGGAAGGCGGCGATGAGCGCGGTCAGCATGCCTTCCGTCTTCTGCAGCTCTTCCTTGACCCAGAGGCGGAAATCGAGCGCCACCTGGTCGTTGCGCGAGCGGGCGGTGTGCAGACGCCCTGCCGCCGTGCCGATGAGGGTGGCAAGTCGCGCCTCGATGTTCATGTGAATGTCTTCGAGCTTGCGCGAGAATTCGAAGCTGCCAGCCTCGATTTCTGACAGGATCGTGTTCAGGCCGTGAACGATCTTGTCTTTATCTTCCTGCGAAATAATGCCTTTTTCCGCCAGCATGGTGGCATGCGCTATAGAGCCGCGGATGTCCTGGGCATAAAGCTTCTTGTCGAAGCCGATGGAGGCATTTATCTCTTCCATGATGGCTGATGGCCCGGAAGCGAAACGTCCGCCCCACATCTGGTTGGAGGATTTCTGATCTGTGCCGTCAGCCATGTTCTGCGTGCCCTGGAGTATTCGATGACAGAAAAAAGGCCGTTCAGGCTTCCTTCCGCCAGATTGGTTGCAATTGCTGCCGTTGCCGGTGTCGTGTTCGGCGCGGGTGCGGTCTGGTTCAGGCATATTGGGTCTGAGAGCCCGGTTCAAGGGGCAGCGGTTGCCGAGGCCGGTTTATGTGAAGGTGCGGCAAACCGCATCGCCTCGCTGAAACCCCTCCTGAAGGGCCAGGTGGCGGCCATGTCGGCCACGGATACGCCGCGCGGCATCCCGCTGTCCTTCAAGGGTCCGCAAGGGTCGGACATGTCGCTTGCCGATCTCAAGGGCAAGGCGGTTCTCCTCAATCTGTGGGCCACCTGGTGCGTGCCATGCCGGGAGGAAATGCCTGCGCTGAACGCACTCGAGAAGGAAAAGGGCAGCGATGGCTTTGAGGTTGTTGCGGTCAATATCGACACCGGCGCGGACGAAAAACCGAAAGCCTTCATTGACGAATACAAGATCGACGCGCTGAAACTTTATCGCGACAGCTCCATGGGCGTCTTCAATGTTCTGAAAAAGGAAGGGCTGGCTTTCGGCCTTCCCGCAACTCTTCTGCTGGACGAAAAAGGCTGCCTGATTGCCGCCATGAACGGTCCGGCAGCCTGGGACAGCGAAGATGCCAAGGCGTTGGTATCGGCAGTGAAGGCTAAATAATTGTCCAGTGCGGGAGGGACTTACCTCCCGTCATCTCGAATGATTTCAGAGGAATATCTCTTGCGCCTTAGCGCGTCGGAACAGGTGTCTCGCCACGGTAATCGTAAAAACCGCGACCAGATTTGCGGCCGAGCCAGCCGGCCTCGACATATTTCACCAGCAGCGGGCAGGGGCGGTATTTGCTGTCGGCCAGCCCGTCATGCAGCACCTGCATGATCGACAAACAGGTGTCGAGACCGATGAAGTCGGCAAGCTGCAACGGTCCCATCGGATGGTTGGCGCCGAGCCGCATGGCGGTGTCGATTGCTTCCACCGAACCGACGCCCTCATAGAGCGTGTAGATCGCCTCGTTGATCATCGGCAGCAGGATGCGGTTGACGATGAAGGCCGGGAAATCCTCGGCGACGGTGATCGCCTTTTCCAGCGTCCGCACATAGTCCTTCGCCGCATCGAAGGTCTTTTCGTTGGTGGCGATACCGCGCACCAGCTCCACCAGCTTCATCACAGGCACCGGGTTCATGAAGTGGATGCCCATGAACTGTTCGGGACGATCGGTCGCGGACGCAAGGCGGGTGATGGAGAGGGAAGACGTGTTGGTGGCCAAAAGCGCTTCGGGCTTCAGTACCGGGCAAATCTGCGCATAGATCTTGCGTTTGATTTCCTCGTTTTCGGTAGCAGCCTCAATGACCAGATCCATGGGCGCCAGATCGTTGACGTCAGTCGAACCGCTGATGAGCGCGAGTGCATCTTTGCGGGCGTCGTCGGAGAGCTTGCCGTTGGTGACCTGACGGGCAAGATTGCCGTTGATCGTGGCAAGGCCGGCTTCGATTCCGTCCTTGGAAAGATCGTAAATGTGCACCTTGTAACCGGCCAAGGCGGAAACATGCGCGATGCCGCAACCCATTTGACCGGCTCCGATGATACCGATGTTTTTAAAGGGGGCGGTCATATGCTGGTCTCCTCATGGGATTTCATCTGCGTCATTTGCGGCGATGTTACGCATATCGCCGAAAAAGAGAAGGCGGCGCGTTCAAAAAACGCGCCGCCTTTGGCTAAAGGCTTAAAATCACAGAGCCTTCTGGAGTTCCGGCAGAGCCTCGAACAGGTCTGCGACGAGGCCGTAATCGGCAACCTGGAAGATCGGCGCTTCCTCGTCCTTGTTGATGGCTACGATGACCTTCGAGTCCTTCATGCCGGCCAGATGCTGGATGGCGCCCGAAATGCCGGCAGCGATGTAAAGCTGCGGTGCCACGACCTTGCCGGTCTGACCGACCTGCCAGTCGTTCGGTGCATAACCCGCATCGACGGCTGCGCGCGATGCGCCGACGGCTGCACCGAGCTTGTCGGCAACCGGCAGGATCACTTCGCGGAACTTTTCCGAGGAGCCGAGTGCGCGACCGCCCGAGATGATGATCTTCGCAGAGGTCAGTTCCGGACGATCGGAAGAGGCGAGCGCGTCGGACACAAAGACAGAAACGCCGGGGTTCTCGGCAGCGCCGATGGTTTCCACCGGTGCCGAACCGCCTTCAGCGGCTGCCGCAAACGCGGTGGGGCGCACGGTGATGACCTTCTTGGCGTCGCTTGCCTGCACCGTCTGGATGGCGTTGCCGGCATAGATTGGACGTTTGAAAGTATCCGGGCTGACGACCTCAATGATTTCCGAGACCTGGGCCACATCGAGAAGGGCTGCGACGCGTGGGGCGACATTCTTGGCCGAAGCGGTCGCCGGTGCGATGATGACATCATAGGAAGGGCTCAGCGAGACGATCAGCGCCGCCAGCGGCTCGGCAAGCGCGTTGGCATAGGATGCGTCGTCGGCAAGCAGTACCTTGGCAACGCCGGACAGTTTCGCCGCCGCGTCGGCGGCACCCTTCGCACCGGAGCCGGCAACGAGCACGTGGACGTCGCCGCCAATCTGCGTTGCCGCCGTCAGCGTCTTCGCCGTCAGGTCGGAAAGGGTTGCGTTGTCGTGTTCTGCCAGAAGAAGAATGGCCATGTTGTAATCTCCCTTTTCCGAAACCTTAGAGGACGCCGTCGGCTTTGAGCTTTTCGACCAGCTCAGCCACCGAGCCGACCCTGATGCCGGCCTTGCGGCCTGCGGGCTCCTCGGTCTTCAACACCTTCAGACGCGGCGTGACATCGACGCCGAAATCGGCCGGGGTCTTCTTGTCGAGTGGCTTCTTCTTTGCCTTCATGATGTTCGGCAGCGAGGCGTAACGCGGCTCGTTCAGACGAAGATCGGTGGTCACGACAGCGGGAAGTTTCAGTTCGACCGTCTGCAGGCCGCCATCGACTTCACGCGTCACAGCGACCTTGCCATCAGACGGTACGACCTTGGAGGCGAAGGTGCCCTGGCCCCAGCCGAGAAGGGCGGCCAGCATCTGACCGGTCTGGTTACTGTCGTCGTCAATCGCCTGCTTGCCGACGATGACGAGGCCGGGCTGCTCGGCTTCCGCCACGCCCTTCAAAAGCTTGGCGACGGCTAGCGGTTCGACCGTCTCGTCGGTCTCGATAAGGATGGCGCGGTCGGCACCCATGGCGAGCGCCGTGCGCAGCGTCTCTTCCGCCTTGGCAGGGCCGATCGACACGACCACGACTTCTTCGGCCTTGCCGGCTTCTTTCAGCCGCAGAGCCTCTTCCACCGAGATTTCGTCGAACGGGTTCATCGACATCTTCACATTCGCGAGTTCAACGCCCGAACCATCCGACTTCACGCGGATCTTGACGTTGTAATCAACAACTCGTTTGACAGGGACAAGGATCTTCATCGGCGGTTTTCCTCAAACTCCTGTCCGCGAGGCGACAAGACCGCGCGGACCTCCAAAAACAGGTTGGCGACATGGATAAGCATTTTTCCCGCAAATACAACGGAGCAATGTTCATTATCACATGCACGCAAGGCATACCTTACGTTGACGTTAACGTAAATAATTTATCTCTTCGTCAACGGCTCATCTGCTCCCGTCATAGCCCCGTTCGATTTGCGACAACCCCGCCGTTTGCGACGGATTCTTGAACTGCGCCGCCCTTGGCGGAACAATCGTGCGGTCGAACAGGGGAACGTCCGGCCGGCGCATGAAAATTACCATCACAGCCCCGGCCAATATGCCGCCCACATGTGCCCCCCAGGAAACATTTTCCTCAAGGCCAAGTGCCAGCATCAGAAATTGCTGTCCGATCCATAGCGCCAGCGGAATGAAGGCAGGCAAGGGCAACGGAATGCGCATGAACACCAGAACCCAGACGCGCACCTTGGGATGCAGGAGAAAATAGGCCGCGACGACGCCGGAAACAGCGCCTGATGCACCGATAAGCGGCCCTTCTGACATGGGTGCGACAAAGCCGTGCAACAGCGCGCCGGCTATGGCGCAGGCGATGTAAAAGATAAGGAAACGGAAGTGGCCGAGTGCGTCCTCGACGTTGTCGCCGAAGACCCACAGAAACAGCATATTGCCTGCCATGTGCCAGAAATCCAGATGCAGGAACGCATAGGTGACGACGGTCAGGTCATCCGGCACCACCTGCAAGGCGGGCTCCAGGTAGGCGTAGTCGAACACCACAGCCGGGATGAAACCGAGGCCGAGCGCTGCGGCATTGGCCTGGACGTCACTGGCAAGCACGCCGGTAAATAGCCATACCAGCACGTTGACCACGATCAGGCCGATCGTGACATATTGCAGCCGGATATGTTTGAGGGAATTCGCATCGTGCAGCGGTATGAACATCGAATGCCCTTCGTTTGTGCGAGAGATAGGCTTTAGCGGTTCTTGCCGGGAACCCACAATATGTCAGCCTTGCCCATGTCATTGGCAAACCGGGCGGCAACGAACAGGAAGTCGGACAGGCGGTTGACATATTTCAGCGCTTCCGGGCTGACGATCTCGTTTTCAGCAACCGAGAGTTCCACCATGAGCCGTTCCGCGCGTCGGCAGATCGTGCGCGCCAGATGCAGATTGGCCGCCGCCGCATTGCCGCCCGGCAGCACGAAGGAGGTCAGCGGCTCAATTGCGGAGTTGAGGTCGTCGATTTCGTTTTCCAGCCGCGTGACCTGGCTCTCGATAATGCGCAGCGGTTCGTAGGCTGGCGGCTCGTCGGTTTCCGGGGTCGCGAGATCCGCGCCGAGGTCGAACATGTCGTTCTGGATGCGGAACAGCATGGAATCCAGCTTTTCCATGCTGGCAATATCAGTGTTGGCGGTATGCAGCCGCGCCACGCCGATCGCCGAATTCGTTTCGTCCACCGTGCCATAGGCCTCGACGCGAAGATCGTGCTTCAGGCGGCGGGGACCGGACACCAGCGCCGTCGTGCCCTTGTCGCCGGTGCGGGTGTAGATCTTGTTCAGCTTCACCATGTCAGCGTCCACCGCCGGTGAGCCAAAGGGTCAGCATGATGAGCACGATGGCGATGGCCTGCAACAGAAGGCGAAGCTGCATCAACTTGTTGGAGCGGTTGGCGTCTTGGCCCTTCAGCATGTTGAAAAGGCCTCGTATCAGCACGATGACAACGAGGCCCATAACGATAAGGGCCAGAACAGTGGTGAAGCCGGACATTTAGGGGGTACTCCTCCTCAATCGAATCTGCGCAGCAGACGATAGAACAGTCCGGCAGGCAAGAGCCGTTTCAGCAACAGCCCCTGTTTGGCGGGAACGGTGACGGGATAATGCGGTTTTGGCTTTGCGGCGGTCAGGGCGTGTTTCAGCACGGCATAAACGGCATCGGGGCCAAGCTTGTGGCGGTTGACCGGGCCGGACCCATCCATCCGCGCCAGCTGACGCTTGTATTCCACAGCATGGGCCGAGTTTTCCAGATCGATCTTGTCCCTGACGTGGGCAAGCGCCGTCGTGGTGAATTTCGACGTGATCGGCCCCGGTTCGATCAGGCTCACATGGATGCCGCTGCCCTGAAGTTCCATGCGCAGCGTGACGCCAAGGCCCTCGATCGCGAATTTCGATGCGGTATAGGCACCACGATAACGATAGGGAACGAGGCCGAGAATGGAGGAGCAATGCACGATGCGCCCTGAACCGTGCTGGCGCATGAAGGGAATGACCCGCCGCGTCAGATCGTGCCAGCCGAAGACGTTGGTTTCGAATTGCTGCCGCAGTGCTTCCACCGGCAGATCCTCCACAGCACCCGGCTGGCCATAGGCGCCGTTGTTGAACAGCGCATCGATGCGGCCTCCGGTTCTGGCCGCAACCGTATCCACGAGAGCCGCGATGGTTTCGGGCTTGGTATAGTCCATGATCAGGGTTTCTATGCCCTCATTTTCGAGCGCGGCCATATCGACGATGCGGCGCACGGTGGCAAACACTCTCCAGCCGTCGCGGTGAAGCGCGCCGGCACAATGGGCTCCGATGCCCGAGGAACATCCGGTAATTATGATGACGGGTTTTTCAGGCATCTATGCCGCTCCGGAAAGCCGAATGTTGCGCTGGCCCGATGGTCCGGCCTGTGAAAATTGTATTGCGCAAAATCTGTATGCCTGCGGGAACCGAAAGGCGGGCTTGTGCGCTGTACAAAGTAGAGCTGACTTCCCATATTCGGGGCGAAGTTACAAATGAAATGCCGATGAATGGAGGCGACATGGTTGCCGCAGTGCGCCTGGCAGGCAAGGTTGCCTTCGATGCCTATTCTCATTTTGCCGAGGATGACGGCTGGGCGATGGCGAGCCACATGGCGCTTTCCATCCTGCTGGCGCTGTTCCCGTTCCTGATTTTCGGCACGGCTTTGGCCGGTTTTCTGGGGGCTGACCAGTTTTCCGAGACGGCGGTGCATCTGATTTTTGACACCTGGCCGGAAGCGATCGCAGGTCCGCTTGCTGCGCAGGTGCAGCAGGTCCTGACCATTCCGCGCGGCGGACTGCTGACGATTTCGGTGCTGGCGGCCGCATATTTTGCCTCCAACGGCGTCGAGGCGCTCAGAATCTCGCTCAACCGCGCCTATCGCGTCACGGAAACGCGCTGGTGGTACATCACCCGTCTTCTCAGTCTGCTTTATGTATTGATCGCAGTGGTAGTCTTTACCGGCATCAGTATCGTACTTGTTGCGGTGCCGGTCGCAACGTCCTTTGCCGAACAGCGGTTTCCCTGGCTGACGGATGCGCTGAACACGGTTTCCAGCCTCGGACTTTACGGCACCATCGTCGTTCTGACGGTCGGGCTGGTGGCGGCGCATCTGTGGCTTCCGGCCGGCAAACGCCGCATCTGGGATGTCTGGCCCGGCATTCTGCTGACAATGATCTTCTGGGTCATCGGCGCGGCGATCTTTGCCTATTACCTCTCCACCTTCGCCAATTATGCCGCCACCTACGCCGGTCTGGCCTCGGTGATGGTGGTTCTGGTGTTTCTTTACATGGTGGGTGTCATCTTCATGCTGGGTGCGGAAGTGAATGCCGCTCTGATGAAATACAAGGTCCGGCAGATCATCCGCCGCAATATCTCCGGCAACAGTGCGCGCCGCGAGCAGGTGCTAGAGGAGCCCGACAAGCCGGCGGATATCTGACGGCGTTTTTCCTTCCGCCCGAAGCGCTGAAAGGCCGGTGCTGCCTTCGCTTTTCGAGAGCTTGCGCCCATCAGCACCCAAAATCAGTCGGTGGTGGTGATAGGCGGGTGGCGGCAGGTCCAGCAATTGTTGCAGCAGCCGGTGAATGGCGGTTGCGTTAAACAGATCCATGCCGCGCACCACATGGGTGATGCCTTGCAGCGCGTCATCCAACACCACGGAAAGATGATAGCTCGAGGGGGCGTCGGAGCGCGACAGCACCACATCGCCCCACAGCGCCGGCAAAGCTTCGATTTCCCCGGTCTGCCCGTCGCCGCTCTCGCGCCAGAACAGCTTGCTGTGCAAGGTGCGGACCGCCTTTTCCATGTCGAGCCGCCAGGCGTGTTGCCTGCCTGATGCCAGAAGTTCGGCCCGTTCCGCCTGCGGCCTTTGCCGATCTATTGCGGGGTAAAGCGGCGCGCCGTCGGGATCGCGCGGCCAGAGCCTTCCCTCTGCCTCAAAGGCCCTGACAACGGCTTTCGTCTCACCCCGGCTTAAGAAGGCGGGATAGGCGAGGTCGGCCTCGACCAGCCTGTCGAGTGCTGTGCGATACTCATCGAAGTGCTCCGATTGCCGCCGCACCGGCTTTTCCCATTCCAGTCCCAGCCAGCCAAGATCATCATAGATCGCCTGCTCCAGCTCCGGAGTGCAGCGCGTCTGGTCGATATCTTCGATGCGCAGCAGAAAATGGCCACTGTTTTCCCGCATCATGTCGTGGTTCAGAAAAGCGGAAAGCGCATGGCCCAGATGCAGGGCGCCATTGGGGCTGGGCGCAAAACGATAAACCGGTTTTTGACGGACGGGCGAAGGCATGGTTTCTTCTGCCATGTTTTGAAGCGCCTCGCCACCCGGTGCCGGGCCAACGTGAATATGGGCTGTGCAGACATGAAAATCATCAGGGGCCTCGACGATATCAGCGAAGGTCTGGCGCATCTTGCCCGCCTCGATCCGGCTCTTAGCCTTATTATCGAAAAAGCCGGTCCGTTGGAGTTGCGTATTCACGAGCCCGGCTTTGCGGGCCTTGCCCATATCGTCGTGTCGCAGATGGTGTCGCGCGCCAGCGCCAACGCCATATGGGTCCGTATCCTTGCCGGCACGGGCGGGGCGGTGACGGCGGAAAACTATCTGGCGGTGCCGGAAGAATTGCGCGCCACATTCGGCCTTTCCCGGGCCAAGGCAACAACGCTGGAAGGGTTGGCGCACGCGGTTGCGGATGGCCGCATCGATCTTGATGCCGTCAGTCGCAAGGAAGCGGATGTGGCCCTTTCTGAGCTGGTGGCGCTTCGCGGCATTGGTCCGTGGACGGCGGAAGTATATCTGATGTTCTGCGGCGGCCACCCCGACATTTTTCCGGTTGGCGATGTGGCGCTGCGGGCTGCGGTGGGCCACGCGCTTTCGCTCGAGGCACGGCCGGATGCGAAATGGTTGGCGGCGCGGGCGGAACTCTGGACGCCCTGGCGCTCCGTCGCCGCCCGGCTGTTCTGGGGCTACTATGCAAATATCATGCGGCGCGCGATGGTGCCGCTACCCTGATATGGCCGCGCGGCGCTAGAAGTCTGCGATCCGGTAGGGCAAGGCCCCACGTGAGAGATGATCGACATGTAGTTTGCGTTTTAGCGGCGGTACGGCGCGCTGCACGCAGTCGACCCTTTCGCAAACCCGGCAGGAAACGCCGATGGGCTTGAAGGAGGCGGCATTGGCGAGATCGAGTGTATCGGCATAGACGAAATTCTGCGCATGGGAAATTTCGCAGCCGAGCGCGATGGCATAGCGTGGCCTGTCCGTGTTGAAACCGGCGCCGGCTTTTTCGATCTGTGTGGCGATGGAAAGATAGCGCACGCCGTCAGGTGTTTCCGCCAGCTGGCGTACTATCCTGTCGGAGCTTTCGAAGGCCTGATGAATGTTCCAGAGCGGACAGGCCGCGCCGAAACGGGCAAATTGCAGCCTTGTGGCGCTGTGGCGTTTGGTGATGTTGCCAGCCCGGTCGATCTTGGCGAAAAAGATCGGTACGCCTTTCTGACCAGGGCGTTGCAAAGTGCTGAGCCTGTGGGCCACCTGTTCAAGGCTCGCGCCGAAGCGCACGGCCAGAAGTTCCAGATCGTGGCGCAATTCCTGCGCGGCCCGGTGAAATTGCCCATATGGCAGGATCAGCGCGGCGGCGAAATAGTTGTGAAGGCCGATGCGACAGATTTCCGCGGCTTCGGCGCTACGGAAACCGGCGCCGGCCAGCACTCTGTCCACGGTTGCTCCCGCATGAAGCTGGGCGATCTGAAGCGCAAGCTGAAAACAGCGGGTCGGTACTGCCATGTAGGAACTGAGCGCCAGCGTTTTGCCGGCCGGATCGAAATGCCGGATCAATCCGCCCGCCGCCTCCGTTCTGGTGATATGGACACCGAAGCGGCTGCGTAGATGGGCCGCGAGAATGCCGTAGGTCTCGCCGCCCTCTATCTCCAGTTCGTATGCAAGTTCTTCCGCCAGAAGATCGATCTCGGCAACGTAATTGTCGACGAAGTGGAAGAAATCGCGGACCTCTTCGTAAGGTGTTCTTTCCACCTGCGCGGTTCCCCGCCCCAGCCTGTCATCCAGCTGCACCAGCTGCTCGCTATTTTGCCGGTAGGCCTGGTGGGCGCGCAAAAGCGCATGGGCAAAACCCGGTGCGTTCTGCGCAATCAGCTTCAGCTCCTGCAGCCCGGGCTCGTAATTCAGGAACAGCGGGTCTTTCAGGGCCTCGCGCACAGCGGAAACCAGCCGGTCGTTTTCGCCGGTTGCCAGCTCCGTCACGTCGAGCTGGAATTTTTCCACCAGCGTCACCAGAACGCTGGCGGAAACGGGTCGCTGATTGTTTTCGATCTGGTTCAGATAACTGGCCGAAATGCCGAGCCGTTCGGCAAACTGTGCCTGCGTGGCGCGGGCGTTTTCGCGAAGGCCGTGGACCTTGCGGCCGATGAAGAGCTTTTCCATAGCCATGTTGCAACTTTGCAAAAGTAAATATTGCAAATATTTATGCCACGCATACGCGCACGATCAAGGCTTCTAGGCGAATGTTTTCTAAGCTATTGATTTGAGGAAACGCATGGAGGAAACATGCCCAGCATTCTGGAGCAATTGCAGACGCGCCGCGACGAAGCGCGGCTCGGCGGCGGCGTCAAGCGCATTGAGGCGCAGCATGCCAAGGGCAAGCTGACGGCGCGCGAGCGCATCGATGTGTTGCTGGATGAAGGTTCCTTCGAAGAGTACGACATGTACGTTACCCACCGGGCGGTGGATTTCGGCATGGCCGAACAGAAGGTGGCGGGCGATGGCGTCGTTACCGGCTGGGGCACCATCAACGGCCGGCAGGTCTATGTTTTCAGCCAGGATTTTACCGTGCTCGGCGGTTCGCTGTCGGAAACCCATGCCCAGAAAATCTGCAAGATCATGGATATGGCCGTGCGCAACGGCGCGCCCGTGATTGGCCTCAACGACAGTGGCGGCGCGCGCATTCAGGAAGGTGTTGCTTCGCTCGGCGGTTATGCCGACGTTTTCAAGCGCAACGTCATCGCCTCCGGTGTCGTGCCTCAAATCTCTGTCATCATGGGGCCGTGTGCCGGTGGTGCCGTTTATTCGCCTGCCATGACCGACTTCATCTTCATGGTGCGCGATACCTCCTACATGTTCGTAACCGGGCCGGATGTGGTGAAGACCGTGACCAACGAGATCGTCACGGCGGAAGAGCTGGGCGGCGCCTCCACACACACCAAAAAATCCTCCGTTGCCGATGGCGCCTATGAAAACGACATCGAGACACTTGAGCATGTGCGCCTGCTTTTCGATTTCCTGCCGCTGAATAATCGGGAAAAACCGCCAGTCCGGCCTTTTCATGACGATCCCGCACGGTTGGAAGCGCGCCTCGATACGCTGATCCCCGACAGTTCCAACAAGCCATACGATATGAAGGAACTGATCCATGCGCTCGCCGACGAGGGCGATTTCTTCGAGTTGCAGGAGGCGTTTGCCAGAAACATCATCACCGGTTTCATGCGTCTGGAAGGCCAGACGGTAGGCGTCGTCGCAAACCAGCCGATGGTGCTGGCCGGGTGTCTGGATATTGACAGCTCACGCAAGGCCGCCCGCTTCGTGCGCTTCTGCGATGCCTTCAACATTCCCCTGCTGACACTGGTGGATGTGCCCGGTTTCCTGCCGGGAACGGCGCAGGAATATGGCGGCGTCATCAAGCACGGCGCGAAACTGCTGTTTGCCTATTCTGAGGCGACGGTTCCGATGGTGACGCTAATTACCCGCAAGGCCTATGGTGGCGCTTATGACGTGATGGCCTCGAAACATATCGGCGCTGATGTGAACTATGCCTGGCCGACTGCGGAAATCGCTGTCATGGGCGCAAAAGGGGCCGCGGAAATCCTCTATCGCTCGGAGCTTTCCGATCCGGACAAGATCGCCGCGCGCACAAGGGAATATGAGGAGCGTTTCGCCAATCCCTTCGTGGCGGCAGAGCGTGGTTTCATCGATGAGGTCATCATGCCGCATTCCTCGCGCCGCCGCATCGCCCGTGCCTTTGCTTCGCTGCGGGGCAAGAACGTCGAAACCCGCTGGAAAAAGCACGATACCATTCCGCTCTGACCTGCTCTGGGGCTGGAAAAATACTTTGGCCACCTTACTATAATGATGTTCAGGCGCCCGACCTTCGGTGCCCTCCCGAAACGCACAAGGACTGATTTTTATGGCCGAGAACTCCTCCGCAGATAATTTTCCCGCCGGATATGAAGTGCCCAAGGTCTGGACCTGGGACAAGGGTAATGGCGGCCAGTTCGCCAATATCAATCGCCCGATCGCCGGTCCCACCCATGACAAGGAATTGCCGGTCGGCAAACATCCGTTGCAGCTTTATTCGCTGGCAACGCCGAATGGCCAGAAGGTCTCGATCATGCTGGAAGAATTGCTGGCCGCTGGCCACAAGGGCGCCGAATATGATGCCTGGCTGATCAAGATCGGCGAAGGCGACCAGTTCGGCTCCGGTTTTGTCGGCGTCAATCCGAACTCCAAGATCCCGGCGCTGATGGATCATTCGACGCCCGAGCCGACCCGGGTTTTCGAGAGCGGCTCGATCCTCGTCTATCTCGCGGAAAAATTCGGCGCTTTCCTGCCGAAAGAGGGCAATGCCCGCACGCAGGCGCTGAACTGGCTGTTCTGGCAGATGGGTTCCGCCCCCTTCCTCGGCGGCGGTTTCGGCCATTTCTACGCCTACGCCCCGATCAAGATCAAATATGCTATCGACCGTTACGCCATGGAGGTTAAACGCCAGCTTGACGTGCTTGACCGTCATCTGGCCGACAACCGTTATCTGGCGGGCTCGGAATATACGATTGCCGACATGGCCGTCTGGCCCTGGTATGGCAAGATAGCGCTCGGCCAAGCTTATGGCGATGCCGGTGCTTTCCTTGAAGCGGCCGGTTATAAGAACCTTATGCGCTGGACGCTTGAAATTGGCGAACGCCCTGCGGTCAAGCGCGGCGTGATCGTCAACAAAACCTCGGGCGATCCGTCCGAACAATTGCATGAACGCCACGATGCCTCCGACTTCGAGCAGAAGACGCAGGACAAAATCGGCAAGGCATAACGAAAAGACTAGAGCGCTTCTGGTTTTAATAGGACCATGAAAGCGCTCTAATTATTTGAATTTACGCATATCCGGACGTAAAAGCGGACCTGCTTTTAATGGAAATGCTTCTGGAAGGACAAAAGATGGCGAACCTGCCCGAAATGACCAAACACAAGGGATTTCCCTCCGGCATGCCGAGCACGGGCATCCAGTTCACCATCCGCCGCGCCAATCCAAAAGGGGTAACGCCCATCAAGATGATACCCCGAAGGGCGCGGGACGATTCCAAGGAACACCGCATCGATGCGGCCTTCCTGCACTCGCTCTGGCACCATTTTGGTCCCGAGCCGTTCGAGCGTGGTAATCTCGACGCGGCCCGCCTCAGCCTGCTGTTCGGCCGCGAGGTCTTGCCGGCGGAAAAGAATTTCGATCCGCTTTCCTACCAGGCGATGCTTGTCATCGACGAGCGCGTCGCCCGGCAGAATTTCCCGGAATCCTTCGAGAACTTTTTCGAGATTTGAGGACGGCATACGGCATTTGTCGTGAGGGGAAGAGGGGAGAATAACCGCGTGATCAAGAAAATCCTCATCGCCAATCGCGGCGAGATCGCCTGCCGGGTCATCAAGACGGCGAAGAAGATGGGCATTGCGACGGTTGCCGTCTATTCGGATGCTGATGCCAATGCTTTGCATGTAAAGATGGCGGATGAGGCCGTTCATATCGGTCCGGCGCCCTCGTCGCAGTCCTATATCGTCATCGATAAAATCCTTGCTGCGATCGAGAAGACCGGGGCTGATGCGGTGCATCCCGGCTATGGCTTCCTGTCGGAGAACGCTGCCTTTGCCGAGGCGCTGGAGAAGGCGGGTGTGATCTTCATCGGCCCGCCGGTCGGCGCTATCCAGGCCATGGGCGACAAGATCACCTCCAAGAAGCTCGCGGCGGAAGCCGGTGTTTCCACCGTGCCCGGCCATATGGGGCTGATTGGGGATGCAGATGAGGCGGTGAGGATCGCCTCCGAGATCGGTTATCCCGTGATGATCAAGGCCTCGGCCGGCGGCGGCGGAAAGGGCATGCGCATCGCCTTTAACGATGCGGAGGCGCGCGAGGGTTTCCAGTCGTCAAAAAACGAGGCGAAATCTTCCTTTGGGGACGACCGCATCTTCATCGAGAAATTCGTCACCCAGCCGCGCCATATCGAAATTCAGGTGCTGGGCGATCAACACGGCAATATTCTTTACCTTGGCGAGCGAGAGTGCTCGATCCAGCGCCGCAACCAGAAGGTCATTGAGGAAGCGCCATCGCCCTTTCTTGATGAGGCAACGCGCAAGGCCATGGGCGAGCAGGCCGTGGCTCTGTCGAGAGCAGTTGGTTACCATTCGGCCGGAACGGTGGAATTCATCGTTGATGGCGAGCGCAATTTCTACTTTCTGGAAATGAATACGCGCCTGCAGGTGGAACATCCGGTAACGGAACTCGTCACAGGCATTGATCTGGTCGAGCAGATGATCCGCGTGGCATCAGGCGAAAAGCTGTCCTTCGGGCAGACCGATATAAGGTTGAACGGCTGGGCAATCGAAAGCCGGCTTTATGCTGAAGACCCGTATCGTAATTTCTTGCCCTCCATCGGCCGGTTGACACGGTATCGCCCGCCGCAAGAGGGCGAGCAGGAAAACGGCACCGTGATCCGCAACGATACCGGCGTCTTCGAAGGCGGTGAAATCTCGATGTATTACGATCCGATGATCGCCAAGCTTTGTAGCTGGGCAAAGGATCGTGAAACCGCCATCGATGCCATGGGGCAGGCGCTGGATCGTTTCGAAGTGGAGGGCATCGGCCACAATCTGCCGTTCCTCTCGGCTGTCATGCAGCACGAGCGTTTTCGGGCCGGCCGTCTGACGACGGGTTTTATCGCCGAGGAATTTCCGGAGGGCTTTTCCGGGGTCGAGCCCGATGAGGCCTCCGCGCGCAAGCTCGCAGCCATCGCCACCGTTATCCACCAGCGGCTTCAAAACCGTGCGGTCGAAATTTCCGGTACCATTGGCAATCATCGTCGCATTGTCGGTCAGGACTGGGTGGTTTCGCTTGGTCAATCCCGTCGAAGCGTCAGCGTGGAAACCGGTGCTGAAGGCATGGCAATCCGTTTTGAGGATGGTGCTGCGCTGACGGTCGCTACCGGCTGGCTTCCCGGCCGCAGCCTTGGCCTGTTCACGGTGGCGGGCGAGGTGATCGCCGCCAAGGTCGATCTTGCCGGTGCGGCGGTTCGTCTGCGCTGGCGCGGCATGGATGTTCTCGCCCATGTGCGCAGCCCGCGCGTGGCGGAACTGGCGCTGCTGATGCCGGAAAAGCTGCCGCCCGATACGTCGAAACTGTTGCTCTGCCCGATGCCGGGCGTCATCACCGGGATCTCGGTTGGCGAGGGGGACGAGGTGGAAGCCGGTCAGGCGCTGGCGACGGTGGAGGCAATGAAGATGGAGAACATCCTGCGTGCGGAAAAACGCGGCCGGGTCGCCAAAGTGTCGGCAAAGCCGGGCGATAGCCTCGCCGTGGATGAGGTTATCATCGAATTTGAATAGGGCTTGATACCGTTTTTGAGGAACGGATGAGGGGCGGAGCGGGTTACGGGGTAGGCTGGATTTCGGTCACGATCACCAGTCACAGTACTGAAAATGAAATGCAGAAGGGGAGATATGCATGTCGGGTGAAAAAACGGTGCGGGATTGGCTGCAGCTTGCCGAAAAGGAGCTGAAGCGTTCACCGGATGCACTCGTCTGGCATACGCCCGAAGGCATTGACGTCAAACCGCTTTACACGGCCGATGACCTGAAAAAGGCTTCACATCTCGATGGCCTGCCGGGCTTTGCACCCTTCACGCGCGGCCCGCGCGCCACCATGTATGCCGGGCGGCCATGGACGATCCGCCAATATGCCGGGTTTTCGACTGCCGAAGCTTCCAACGCCTTTTACCGCAAGGCGCTCGCCGCCGGCCAACAGGGTGTTTCGGTCGCCTTCGATCTTGCCACTCATCGCGGATATGACAGCGACCACTCGCGCGTTGAAGGCGATGTCGGTAAGGCAGGCGTAGCGATCGACAGCGTCGAGGACATGAAAATCCTGTTCGATGGCATACCGCTCGAAAAGGTCTCCGTCTCCATGACCATGAATGGGGCCGTCATTCCGGTGCTCGCCAATTTCATCGTTGCGGGGGAAGAGCAGGGTGTCTCGCGTGCCGCACTTTCCGGCACCATCCAGAACGACATTCTCAAGGAGTTCATGGTCCGCAACACCTATATCTACCCGCCCGAGCCTTCGATGCGTATCATTGCTGATATCATTGAATATACGGCGAAGGAGATGCCGAAATTCAACTCCATTTCGATATCCGGCTATCACATGCAGGAGGCAGGTGCCACGCTGGTGCAGGAGCTTGCCTTCACGCTGGCGGATGGGCGGGAATATGTGCGGGCCGCCCTTGCCAAGGGACTGAATGTCGATGATTTCGCCGGCCGCCTGTCGTTCTTTTTTGCCATCGGCATGAATTTCTTCATGGAGGCCGCAAAGCTGCGCGCCGCCCGCTTCCTCTGGTCGCGCATCATGGAAGAGTTCAAGCCGCAAAAGGCGTCGTCGCTCATGCTGCGCACCCATTGCCAGACATCCGGTGTGTCTCTTCAGGAACAGGACCCTTACAATAACATTGTCCGCACCGCTTTCGAGGCCATGTCCGCCGTGCTGGGCGGCACACAATCGCTGCACACCAATTCCTTTGATGAAGCCATTGCCCTCCCGACAGAATTTTCCGCCCGCATCGCCCGCAACACCCAGCTTATTCTCCAGCATGAAACCGGCGTCACCAAGGTCGTCGATCCGCTGGCCGGTTCCTACTACGTCGAAAGCCTGACGGATGAACTGGCGCAAAAAGCCTGGGCGCTGATTGAGGAGGTGGAGGCGCTTGGTGGCATGACCAAAGCGGTGGCCGAAGGCCTGCCCAAGCGATTGATCGAGGAGGCGGCCACGCGTCGGCAGGCGGCCGTGGACAAGGGCGAGGAAGTCATCGTCGGCGTCAACCGCTACCGTCTGGAAACCGAGGAGGATATCGACGTTCTCGATATCGACAACGCCGCCGTACGCGCCGCGCAAATCCGCCGCCTTGAGGACACCAAACGTCGCCGCGACGGCGGGGACCTCTCGAAGGCGCTGGCGGCGTTGTCTGAAATTGCCCGCAGCGGCAAGGGTAATATTCTCGAGGCGGCAGTCGTCGCCGCCCGCGCCCGCGCTACCGTCGGCGAGATTTCCGATGCGCTGCGTGCCGTCTTCGGCGATTACGTTGCCGTGCCGGAAGTGGTGGAGGATATTTACGGAGAAGCCTACAAGGACGAGCCGGAGCTTGCCACGCTCGCTACGCGGCTTTCCGGCGTGGCAGAACGGCTCGGCGTCAAACCGCGCATCATGGTCGCAAAGCTCGGGCAGGACGGGCATGATCGCGGCGCGAAGGTTATCGCGTCGGCCTTTGGTGATATCGGTTTCGATGTGCTGGCCGGGCCGCTGTTCCAGACGCCTGCCGAGGCAGCCGATCTTGCGGTTCAGAACAAGGTGCATGTGGTCGGCATGTCGTCGCTTGCCGCAGGCCACAAGACGCTCGCACCGCAGCTTGTGGAGGCGCTCAAGCAGAAGGGTGCCCAGGACATCATCGTCGTCGTCGGCGGCGTCATCCCACGCCAGGATTACCAGTTCCTGCTGGACCACGGCGTTTCGGCGATTTTCGGACCCGGCACCAATGTCATGGATGCGGCCAACAAGGTTCTCGATCTGCTCGAAGGCATCCGGCGCAACGCGTGAGAGGAATACGGCCATGTTCGGAAGATTGAACCACGTCGCCCTTGCCGTGCCCGATCTTAATGCCGCGGTTTCGCGATACAGGGCGCTTGGCGCTCAAGTTTCCGAGCCGCAATCCCTGCCCGAACACGGCGTGACAGTGGTTTTCGTTCAGGCTGACAATACCAAGATCGAACTTCTTCATCCGCTTGGAGAGAACTCCCCGATTACCGCCTTCCTCGAAAGAAATCCGGGTGGCGGCACGCATCATCTGTGCTTTGAGGTGCCGGATATTCTGGCCGTGCGAGACGATCTCGTCCAAAAAGGCATCCGCATTTTAGGTGATGGCGAGCCGAAGATCGGCGCGCATGGCAATCCCGTTCTCTTCCTGCATCCAAAGGATATGGGCGGCGTGCTTTACGAGCTTGAGCAGGTCACTCCGACACACGTCTGAAACACAGACCCCGTACCGACATCCCGAAACACGCTGGCGACGTGATTCACCGGCAGCAGTTGCCGTTCGCTTGTGCTGAAAACATGGGTTTCGTTTGTTTTCTTTTGACATTCGTTTTGTTTTCGTTTTTATGACGATAATCTTTCAACGTAGGGGAAAATGGTCCCCGGCGCTGTTTTGGGAGGCCCTATGTCCGGCGAAAACATATTCGATCTTTTTGTCATCGGCGGTGGCGTTAATGGTTGCGGCATTGCCCGCGATGCCGTGGGTAGGGGCTATTCCGTGGCGCTTGCGGAAAAGGGCGATTTTGCCTCCGGTACGTCTTCGGCAGCCACCAAGCTCATTCATGGCGGCCTGCGCTATCTCGAACATTATGAGTTTCGTCTGGTGCGCGAAGCCTTGATGGAGCGTGAAATTCTGTGGTCCATGGCCCCGCACGTCATCTGGCCCATGCGCTTCGTCCTGCCGCTCCAGAAAGGCGGCGTGCGTCCGGCATGGATGGTCCGGCTTGGCCTCTTTCTTTACGACAACCTCGGCGGCCGCAAGCTTTTGCCGCCGACGCGCACGGTCGATCTTCGGCAGGACCCGGCAGGCAAACCTCTGAAGCCGGTCTTTGCCAAGGCTTTCGAATATTCCGACGGCTGGGTGGACGATGCCCGTTTCGTAGTTCTGAATGCGCGTGACGCGGCGGATCGCGGTGCGACGATCATGAACCGCACGCGGGTCGTTTCCGCACGGCGCGAAGGCGGCGTGTGGCTTATCGAGACGCTGGACGAAAAGACCGGCCGTTCAGCCACGCACAGAGCGCGCATGCTGGTGAATGCCGCTGGCCCGTGGGTGGATAACGTGCTGTCCGGCGTGTTCGGCCGCAACGATGTGCACAATGTTCGTCTCGTGCAGGGCAGCCACATCATCGTGCGCAGGAAGTTTTCCGATCCGCGCGCCTATTTCTTCCAGAACCCGGATAACCGCATCATCTTCGCCATTCCCTATGAGCAAGATTTTACGCTGATCGGCACCACGGACCGCGACTATAAGGGCGATCCGGCCAAGGTGCGCATCTCTGAGGAAGAGATTTCCTATCTCTGCAATGCCGCCAGCGAATATTTCAGCGAGCCGGTGAAGCCGGATGATATCGTCTGGACCTATTCCGGCGTGCGCCCGCTTTTCGATGATGGCGCTTCAAAGGCGCAGGAAGCCACACGCGACTATGTGCTGAAGGTTGAAGAGGCAGAGGGCGAAGCGCCGCTACTCAATATCTTCGGCGGCAAGCTGACCACCTACCGGCGGCTGGCGGAACATGCTCTGGAAAAGATCGGCGCAGCCATCGGAGAAAAGGGCAAGCCCTGGACGGCGGGATCGTATCTGCCGGGCGGTGACTTCGGGGTGGAGAGATATGACGCCCAGGTGAGGGCGCTTGTCTCCCGTTACCCATTCCTTGATGGACGCCATGCCGAGCGGCTCATCAGAAACTACGGCACGAAGGCTGCGGAACTGCTCGGTGTCGCCACCGATGTTTCCGGCCTCGGTCGGCATTTCGGCGGCACACTTTACGAATGCGAAGTGCGCTGGCTGGTGGAACACGAATGGGCCTTTGCAGCAGAGGATATTCTCTGGCGGCGCACTAAACAGGGCCTGCGGTTGAGCAGGGACGAGGCTGCCGCTCTGGATGAATTCGTTTCCACGCTGACTGGTGTCAAGGAAAAGGGCGAAGCCGTGACGGAGCAGGCCTGAGCTTTTACGAGTTGTCCCGTCAGTTCCCCGAGTTCCTTGCCGCTCTTTCAGGGCCATCGGCGCTCAATATATAGTCGTCGGCGGCGGACAGAGCGTGTTCCATATGCCCTTCGAACACCAGTTCCGGTTCGTTGGGCGCGATGCCGATTTTTGGCATTCCGCCGAAGCGGACCGACTGCGATTGCGCAAGGCCATCGTGAAGGCCGATTTCCAGAAGATCGAAATAGCGTGTGCCGGGGCCAGTGATGAAGACCGGCATATGGCCGTGCAGGCTGAACAGACGTGAAAGGCCGTTGCCGAGTGCAAGCCCGGCTGTGCGGAAGGCAAGCCGCGCCATGCGCCCGCCGGCGCGGGCGGAAGCGGCGATCTTGTCCACTTCGGCAATCGGCACGAATTTTGCCGGTTCCGCCTGCGGCGGGGCCTCGAATGCCGAACGCAGGATTGCATAAAACCCTGAATAGGCCTCGATACAGCCTCTGGTGCCGCAGCGGCAAAGGGCGCCATCGGCCAGATGCAGCATATGTCCGAAATTGGGGGCGCTAACCTCTATCCCTCCACCCGCGGCGCGGGCAATGCCGAGGCCAATGCTGTGGCCGAGCGATAGGGTGACAAGTGCCTCCGGTTTCGGGCCGTCCTTTGCCTGCTCCTGCATCCAGATGGCTTTTGCGGCCAGCAGCGTTTCGTTGTTCAGCGTCACGCGGATGCGGCCGTCCTGAGAAATGAGCTGCTGGAAATCTATCTTTTCGGTGCCGAGCACCGGCGACCAGACGAGCACCGCCGCTGCCGCGTCCACAAGCCCCTTGCTGCTGATCGACACCTGGAGAATGTCGTGCCGGTCGATGCGCGAACGGTCCGCAAGCCGTGCAAGGCCGGAGAGGATCGAGTCGCCGAACGACCCTTTTTCAGCCGTGATCCTCTGCTCGGTGAAGCGGTCCACCAGCTTGCCGGCATAGTCGACCAACGAATATTGCACGCTGTCGGACGAAATGATGACGATGGCGACGTGGCAGAAAGCACCATCAGGCCCAAAGAGGATGCGCGGCCGCCCGCGCCCGGCGGCGGCTAGCTGCTCTTTGCGCAGGATTAGGCCGGCCCGCTCGAGTTCCATGGTGATTGCGGAAACGGTGGCGGAGGCAAGCCCGGTGAAGGAGGACATGTCCGTATGGGATAGGCTGCCATGAAGGCGCAGCGCTGCCATCACCGACAGGCTGTTTTTCTGGCGCACCAGTTCCGTGCTTGCAATGGCGGACATGGGCTGGGGTATGCTCCCTGAACGGCTTTTTTCCTGTCGTGCTTATCCCCTCTGATGGCGCACGCCACGAGCAAGATCAAGGCACCCGGATGCTGCCCGCAGCCGTTGTTGACAGCATGGGGAATCTCTGACATTAATTTTCTCGACTGTCGAGAAAATTGTGAAATCACAGAGCCCGACAGCTTTTTCCGGGCGTTTTCCCTGCATGGAGGTGCAGGCTTCGCCCTTACCGGGAGGACATCATGAATTCGTTTGCCAAGCTTTTGGCGGGTACAGCTGTACTCGTTTCCCTGCACACCGCAGCCATTGCTGCTGATCTCGTCGTTGGCGTTTCCTGGTCCAATTTCCAGGAAGAGCGCTGGAAGACGGATGAGGCGGCAATCAAGGCAGCTCTCGACAAGGCCGGTGCGAAGTATATTTCCGCCGATGCGCAGTCGTCCGCCGCAAAACAGCTGACTGACGTGGAATCGCTGATTTCCCAGGGCGCCAATGCGTTGATCATTCTTGCGCAGGACAGCGACGCGATTGGCCCGGCCGTTGAAAAGGCCGTCGCTGAAGGTATTCCGGTGGTGGGTTACGACCGCCTGATCGAAAACAAGAACGCCTTCTACATCACTTTCGACAACAAGGAAGTCGGTCGCCTTCAGGCCGCCGAAGTCTTCAAGGTCAAGCCGGAAGGCAACTACGTCTTCATCAAGGGTTCGTCTTCCGATCCGAATGCGGACTTTCTTTTTGCCGGACAGCAGGAAGTTCTGAAGGCCGCTGTCGACGCGGGCAAGATCAAGAATGTCGGCGAAGCCTATACCGATGGCTGGAAGCCGGAAAATGCCCAGAAGAACATGGAGCAGTTCCTGACCAAGAATAACAACAAGGTCGATGCGGTCGTCGCCTCGAACGACGGAACGGCCGGTGGCGCAATTGCCGCTCTTGCCGCGCAGGGCCTCGCAGGTTCTGTTCCTGTATCCGGTCAGGATGCGGACTTCGCCGCGCTCAACCGCGTAGCGCTCGGCACGCAGACGGTATCTGTCTGGAAGGATAGCCGCGAACTCGGCAAGGAAGCTGCCGGCATCGCGCTGGAACTTGCGGGCGGCAAGAAGATGACGGAAATCAAGGGCGTTGCCGCTTTTGATGGCGGTCCGAAAAAAGTGACGATGCAGTCAGTCTTCCTCAAGCCCATCGCCATTACCAAGGACAATCTGAACGTCGTCATCGACGCCGGCTGGATCAAGAAGGAAACGGCCTGCCAGGGTGTAAAGGCCGGATCCGTCAAGGCCTGCAACTGAGACCGCTAGGTTGATGTTTGGGCGCCGCGCCACTGATACGTGGCGCGGCGCCTTTCAGATGTAAGGAGGACCGGCAGTCCATGGCCGACATGACACAATCCAATTCCACAGCGTCCCCCAAGACGGAAAAGACGGGCTCGATTTCGCGTTTCATCAGTGCCACGGAGCTTGATACCCGGCTGCTCGGCATGGTCGGCGCGCTTCTTCTGATCTGGATCGGTTTCCATATTCTTTCGGGCGGGCTGTTCCTGACGCCGAGAAACCTCTGGAACCTCTCCGTCCAGACCGCTTCTGTCGCGGTGATGGCGACAGGCATGGTGCTTGTCATCGTTACCCGCAACATCGATCTGTCGGTCGGGTCGATCCTCGGTTTTTCCGGCATGATCATGGGTGTCATGCAGGCGGAAATCCTGCCGCAGCTCCTCGGCTTTGAACATTGGGCGACATGGATCGTCACGCTTCTGGTCGGCATTTTCGTCGGCGGAGCGATCGGCATGCTGCAGGGCTCGATCATCGCCTTCCTGAACGTGCCGTCCTTCATCGTCACGCTTGGCGGTCTGCTGGTCTGGCGCGGTGGCACATGGTTCGTCACCAGCGGCCGCACCGTGGCGCCGATGGATTCCACCTTCCGCCTGATGGGTGGTGGCACCAGCGGCTCGATCGGCGCGACATGGAGCTGGATCGCAGCCATTGCCGCCTGCGTCGCCATTGTCGCGGCAATCCTGAATTCCCGCCACCAGCGTCGCCGTTTCGGTTTTCCGCTGCGGCCCGTCTGGGCGGAATATTTCCTGGTGGCACTTGGCTGCGTCGTCGTCGTCGGTTTCGTAGCTGTCGTCAACAGCTATCCCTGGCCGGTCAACATTGCCCGCAACTATGCCGATGCCAATGGCATTACCTGGCCGGATGGTGGTCTGTTCATTCCGCACGGCATTGCCATTCCGGTGCTGATGGCGCTTGCCGTCGGTGCTGTCATGACCTTCATCGCGACGCGGCTGCGCTTCGGACGCTATGTGTTCGCAATCGGCGGCAACCCGGAGGCGGCGGAACTCGCCGGCATCAAGACCCGCTGGGTCACGGTCAAGATATTCACGCTGATGGGCGTTCTATGCGCCATCGCTGCGGCAATCTCGACTGCCCGCCTCAACGCGGCCACCAATGCCCAGGGTGAACTGGATGAACTTTATACGATCGCGGCGGCGGTCATCGGCGGCACGTCGCTCGCCGGCGGCGTCGGCACCATAGCGGGCGCGATGCTCGGCGCGCTCGTCATGCAATCGCTGCAATCCGGCATGGTGCTTGTGGGCATCGATACGCCCTTTCAGCGCATCGTCGTCGGTGTGGTTCTGGTCGTCGCCGTCTGGCTCGACACCATCTACCGCGCCCGCGCCAAGTAAGAACCGAGGAGAACCCCAATGACGGAACAAGTCACGCCCCTCGTGGAAATGCGCAATATTTCCATTTCCTTCGGTGGTATCCATGCGGTGGAAAACGCCTCTGTCGATCTTTTCCCAGGTGAGGTTGTGGCCCTTCTTGGCCACAACGGCGCCGGCAAATCGACGCTCATCAAGATATTGTCCGGTGCATACCGGCGGGATGGGGGCGACATCCTCATCAACGGCGAGGATGCGGATATCCGCAATCCCCGCGACGCCAAGAAATACGGCATCGAAACCATCTACCAGACGCTGGCGGTGGCGGATAATGTCGATGCGGCGGCCAATCTTTATCTCGGCCGCGAGCTGAAGACGAAATGGGGAACATTGGATGATGTCGCCATGGAAGCTTCGGCCCGCGAGGTCATGGGGCGTCTCAACCCCAATTTCCGGCGGTTCAAGGAGCCGGTGAAGGCGCTTTCCGGTGGCCAGCGGCAGTCCGTGGCAATCGCCCGCGCCATTCTGTTCGATGCCCGCATCCTCATCATGGACGAACCGACGGCAGCACTCGGGCCGCAGGAAACGGCACAGGTCGGCGATCTCGTCAAGGAACTGAAACGGCAGGGCATCGGCATCTTCCTCATCAGCCACGATATCCATGACGTCTTCGATCTCGCCGACCGGGTGTTCGTCATGAAAAACGGCAAGGTGGTCGGCCATGCCCGCACGGAAGATGTGACGAAGGACGAGGTCCTCGGCATGATTATTCTGGGCAAGGTGCCGCCGGGTGCTGTGGCGGGTCCGGGCGCGGTCGTTGCCTGACGACAGAATTCTGTCGTCTTTACTTCCACTACAAATCGAGGCCCGGTAAAAACCGGGCCTCGACAAATGCTGGGAACAAAAGTTCTTGGAGTTGACTAAAAAATATATGCGTCCGGTGTGTTTCAGCCCAGCCGGAACCGCAGACGAAAAATGTCTGCGGCTCTGCGCAATTGCAGACGCGGTCGTTAAAAAGCGGTGTTTTAATGGAGTTCGGCGTGTGCGAAACCGCTGCCGTTCATTTCTGCGCCAGCCGGTAGCGAGCCATGCTGATTGATGTCCTGGGCCAGCGACAGCAATGCCATTTCCAGGAAATAGGTCGACATCCCCAGTTCCAGAGATTTGGAGCGCTGGCAAAGATAGGAAACCATCCGCCCGAGCGCCAGAATCTCGTCTGCATTGTCCTGTTCAAGTATTGCTGCGGTAGACGCCACCATGATTCCCTCTCGACAGTCGACAGTATGAAAACGCGTTGATCCCGCGTTGTTCATTTTCGACCACATCGAGCGTCACGCGAGCGTCACACCTGCGTCAATCGTCGCTCTTGTTTTCCGGCGCGCCGTTATTTTCCGCCGCTTCGGTAGCCGCAAGCGATGTCACGAGGGCAACGATGCTCTTGCGCACGGTTGCGCTCTTGATTCGGGCAAAGGCCTGATTGAGCGAAAATCCTTCATTCGACGCAACGAAAGACTGCATGGCATTGATCGTGCCAAGGGCGGGATTGGCGTTTCCGACATCCGGCGTCGCATTGGCGAACAAAGAGCTGACATCGACGCCGAGAACCGATGCAATGGCTTGCAAACGGGACGCGCCGACGCGATTGGCACCCTTTTCGTATTTCTGGACCTGCTGGAAGGTAATGCCCAACCGGCCCGCCAGCGCGCTTTGACTCATGCCGAGCGACTTGCGGCGCATTCGGATTTGTGTACCCACATGCACATCGATCGGGCTGGGTAGTTTGGCCTGCATCATGAACTCCTCCAGTTGTGAGGTTCTTAAATTGGATATTTATCAATTAATATTGTTGAAGGTAGACATTCAACACAATTTCCACGGGTATTGTGAGGTGTTACTGATAAAGTAAGGCTGTTTTCCGTCGGTATGCTGTGCTGGTTGACGGTTTATCACCTTTGTTGCACATCGCAATGCCCCGTTTCTGCTGGCAAAATGGCTCCAGCCGGCCACGCCGATGGCGTGAAAGCCCAGTCTTTCCCAAATTTTCCTGTTCTCTCGGTCGAAACCGTCGAGCGTTTCCGCATCACCGAAATGGGGAACCCAGACGAATGGCTTCTCTTGGTCGGAGCGCACGATATTTTCAACAAGCACGTTGTTATAAAGCCGAGGCAGGCATTTGTTGGTGTCGATGGTGGGTAAAACCGGAATGGGATTTCGCAGGATTGCGAAGCCCTGCTGTGCCAGCAATAGAACGGAGGCATCCAGTTTACGTTTCAAATCCATCGCATTACGGGCGTTGCATTCATGGGCCACCGGATCGGCAACCAGCAATAGCGGGTGGCCATCGCGTCTTAGACCTGTGACCGAAACGAACTGGTCGACGTGGAAACCGCATTGGTGGATTTTTCCGAAGGTGATCGCCGGAGGCGACGTGTTTGCCGAGGTAAGAGCGATTGAGGCCGAGGCATTGCCGAGGTCTTCCGGCCGATATCCGAAACTGCCCAGGGTTCTGTAGTCGAGTGCCTGAACCCGCTGCCATTGTTGCGGCCGTTCGGTTGCCGCATTGTTTGCCATACCCCTGTCGTCCTGCAGGCTGGAATGGCCCACCAATCGAAAGTCCGGCCCGACCAGCTGGTTACCGCCCGGCAAAGTGACATGCGAAGCGTTGGCGGCAAGCCCGAGACGATTGGCGAGCTCGCCAGTGACGGCGCTTTCCGATGCACAAAGCAGTTCGGTTGCGATTCCATCAGCAGTCCGAACGTGGAACACGTCCTGTATCCACGGGTGCGAAACGCTGCTGGTTGCATCGAGCGGTAACAGTTCTGCGGTGCAGGTGGCTGCCAGCCTGCTGAGCCAGCTTTCAGCGGAGGCGAGACAGGGGCCATCGATAAGAACAAGGGCCGTGACGTCGGAAGGCAGAGCCGAAAGCAGGTTTCCGATCGGGATGAGCGGAGAGACGCCCCCTTCAGCCCTGTCACCCGCAAAAAACGCGGCGGGCAAGGCAAGCGCGATTGTCCGGATCAGTCCTCCGCAGTCGGGCAGCAGAGACGGGTGCGGGGCAGCGGTCAAGACGCTTTTTCTCCCGCCGTCTGCCGCGTGGCCAATTGCTGGAAAAATACCGTGTTCTGTAATTTCCACGATTGCGGCGGCGGGGATGGCAATTCTCCGCTGCCAAGCAGGCCTAAAAGCCGGGCCGCATCGTTGCGTTTGGCGGAAACCGCGTTTCCGGCCAGAAAATTTGCGGTCTCGAGGTTGAGGTTTGCCTCAGTTGCCATTGCACGCCATGTCCTGCGGTTAAAATGCAGCTTGCGGGCGGCGTTCAGCAAGGCGTCGTGTTCCTCTGGGGCGATAGCGGCGCGACACGCTTCGAGCGTCGCTTCGGCATCGACAAGCGCGATTGTAAGCGGGCGGTAGTCGAGTTCGCCGGGCGCGTGGCTGACTGCCACATCGGCGTCGGAAAAACGCAGCCCGTCCCGATAGGCTTCAAAGATTTCGCCGATGCCGATCATGCCGAAGGCCGCGCATTCCGCCGCTCTTAGCGCGCCCATGCTGGCGGCACCGAGAACAGTGACGCCGCCTGACAGCGCGAACAGGATTTCCTTGTGCCACACGGCGGCGCAGTCACCGTAGAGGCCGTCGATCAGCCCGATTGTCCGGGCACCCTGCTTTACCGCGTCGAAAATGTCGCCGCAGGCAGCCGGGCCACGAAGATCGAGGCCGGAAATCTGCGCGGGTGCGATGCCGTGGATGGACGGGCCTGCAAAAACCACCGGCTTCATCAAAGGCCTCCGAGGTTCAGGAACCGGTCGAGCGTGCGCTGGGATATACGTTGAAGGCCACCACCGGCAGGGGTGAGGCCGCTTGCCAGAACCCGGACGACATGCAGACCGGATACGCCCGTTTCCAGCGCAAAGACATAGATGTCGTCGATCCCGGCGGCGAAAAGATGCTCTGCAAGCTGACGCCACGGCGGTAGAGCCGGATCGCTATTCGCAAAATCGAGACTGGCCGGGATCCGGTCCATTGGCCACACCTCGGATGCCGCCGGTCCCGCCGCAAACATATCCCGCTGGTAGCGCAAAGGAGAGAGATCGTCCCTCGCGCCGCTGATGTCAGTCAGTCGCGACTGGATCGCCTCCAGCAGCGCGGCAATTGCCGCGTCATAGGTGCCAAACCGGCACGCTGCGCCGGCAGCGCTGCGGGTGGCAAGTCCGTCCTGCGCGTGGATTGACCGTGGCAGGCTCGCCATGACTACAGGCACGCCGAGCGTATTGGTGAGATCAAAGAAGCGGGGCGGCAGTCCGATATGTGAAAGGTGTTGAACAAGAGCATCGAAGGATGTGTCGACACCCATCGGCAACACGACCGGTTCCGGCGCGATATTGCGGGTTTCGAAGGTATCGACGAGAAAGCAGGCGTCGTTTTCGATGAGTTCGAGCAAGGCGTGCAGAACCGCGTGGTCATGGTCGAAACCCGCCGCAAGACCTTGCGAACTCATGAGAAAGGCCTGCCGGTCCCAGGGGAAATCCGCGCGAAAATCCATGCCCACCAGCTCATAGGGGGCAAAAACCTCCAGCTGCTGGCGTATGGATGTTCCCTTCACCCAGGCGCGTTCGTTTCGCAGATCAAGAGTGTCCGGGTCGACCCGGCCGATCGTTTCGAAAGGAACGAGAGGGGCGCCCTTGTCCCGCATCTCACGAATGGAGCCGAAAGTGGTGATATGTTTGCGGGTGTCTTCGGCGACGGCACCTTCGATCGCTTCCATGATCGCGGAAAGCCGTGCCTGCTCCGCGACAAGCCCCTTGCCCTGGGAGACCGACAGTCCGCGTGAATTGGGCCGCGCCGCGAACCAGACGGGTATGCCGATAATATCGAGACCGGTCACGTCTCCGACGCGGGTAATCCCGAACCGCCGAAGCAGTTCGGGATCGAAGAACGAAGCGTCCGGATGCCCTAAAGCCGCTGTCGCTGGAATATGTGCGCCGTCAGCGGTCAAGGCTGCGGGGGCGCAATCAAGGCGCCGCGTTGGTGTCGTCGGCAAGGATGGCGTCGAACAGTTCGCCGGTGACGGAACCCGCCGGACCAACAGCCTTCAGGGCCGATTCGATCGGCGCCTGCACCATGCGGTTGAAATCCCAGCCGGCGTCGATCACTTCGCCGACAAAGGCGAAATCGGCCTCGGAAACGACAGCGCCGCCGGCGACGAGGGCTTCGATGCCCTGGATCTGGACCTGATCCAGCTCGTTTTCGGGCTGGCCGTCCTGACGAACGAGCATGGATTTTGCTGCCGCAGCAACGCGCGCGTAACCGTCCACACCGGGATGGCTGGCTTCATAGGCGGCAATCGTCTCATGCGAGACGGACGCAACCCTGAGCGGCGCCGTGCGAATGAAGAGAACGCCGAAACCCTTTTTTCCGACAATAAAGAAGTGCGAGGACATAATAACTCCTATTTGATCCCAGCTAATCGAAGTGCGTTATAGAATTTTTCATTCGCTACCGGGTCTCGGTCTGGGGACAGGCTGCTGATTTCCCTCGCCGTCATACCCGGATAGTTTTCCTGAAGCCTGCTGCCGGTTTCCCGGGCAGCGTCCAAATCACCGTGGAGCGCGTGGCTCGCGGTCAAGACGCGCAATGCCGGCTCGTCATTTTCCATGCGCGCGCACAGTTCTACTGCCGCGCCGTAATCCTCACGCTTGAACGCGATGCTGGCGCCCGCCCACCAGTAGATGTCGGGTGCGAGCGGATTGAGGTCGATGGCTTGCTGAAACTTTTCCCATGCGGTTTCGGCATCGCCGAAATGGGCGAGCGCATCGGCATGCTGGAGCAAAAGGTCGGCGGAGTTGGGCGCAAGCGCCTCCGCTTCGAAGAACCTTTCGGCGGATATGTCGAAATCCCGCTGGTAGAGCGCCACGACGGCGCACATCCAGTGGCCGACGCCAAGAGCGGGATCGATTTCGACGGAGGCGTCTGCCTCCGCCTTGGCGCGGTGCAGCAGGTGGGGGTCGTTGCCGCCCAGCATCAGCCATTCCAGCTGCAGGCTCTGCGCCACGCGGGCGCGGGCAACCGCCATGCTGTTATCCAGATCGACCGCCTTGCGGAACATCGAGCGTGCTCTTCGAAGAAGCGGCAGGTCGCACTTGCCGCGCAGAAGCTGCTGGCCCTCCAGCAATTGCCGGTAGGCCTCGCCGCTGTGGTTGCGGTCTGGTTCCACCTGAAGCCGCTCGATCTCGCGGGCAAGCCCCGCGGCCACCTGTTTGGACAGCAGTCGAAAAGCGGCGTGAATATGCCGCGCGGTCAGCACAACCTCCAGCGACCAGACGATTTCTCCGGTCGCTTCCTCGATCAGCGCTACCGACATGCGGGCATCGTCGAAAACCGTGGAGACGATGCGGTAATCCGCCCGCAACATTGCATAACTGTCGTCGGTCCGGTCGTGTGTCGCTACAAAGGTGCTGTGCGTCGAAAGAACGGTGAAGGTCCGGTATCGAACGAGACTATTGGCGACATCCTCGACAAAGGCACTCATCACCGGCGATACCGCAAGCCCGTCCACCCGCACCGGACGGCTGAAGGCGACGCGTGGTTTTGCCATCGGTTTTCGGCGGCTACCCTCATCCGGTTCGGCGGGGGATACTATCGTCGAGGCCAGACTTTGTATCCGCCGTCGAAGCGCCACTGTCTCGGCCTCCGGAGGTCGGTCCTCCTGGCGGAGCTGTTCCATCAGAAGCTGGAAAATTCCCTCGCAGGCGCTGGTGTTTCCCACCCGCGCATAGGCCGCCATGGCGGCGCGGTAGGTTTCCTCGCGCTCCGGCTCGATCTTCAGCGCGCATTCGGCAAGCGATGCGATGTTGTTCGAACTGGCGCGGCCGAACCGCGTCAACTCCTCCAGAAGCGGTGTATAGCTTGAAAAGAACAGGTCCTTGAGACGGCGTCGCTCAGACAGCAGCCAGAGATAAAGGTGGTCCTGCCCAGCCTCCAGCCCCTCCAGCAGATCGCCGCCGAATTCGAGCAGGGCTTGCAGCCTCTGCATCGGGTCTTCTGCTCTCGCGCCGGCAAGAAAGATCGCAAGGTCGGTCCGCTGCGCCAGCTTTCCGGCCTTCAGGTCGTTCCCTTCTGTCAGAAGGATGGCATCGTCATCGCTCGACAGCTTCTGGAGGCGCAGGATCAGCTGCCGCAAATTGCCCAGTGCCCTTTTTTGCTCGACGTTTTCCCATAACAGCGATGCGGCCTGCTGGCGGGAAAGGGACTGATTGGGAGCAAGGATCAGGGCGGCAGTGAGGGCAAAGCCCTTGGACGGGAAAAACGCTTGCCGCACCGCATCGCAGCGCGGGGTGCCAAAAAGCCGGATCGGTATCAGTTCAGCGTTCCCAGCCAATTTCGTTCCCTCATGAATCACCATCTAACAATGTGTCCGGGAAATTGAAAGTCATCATTGGCGTTCCATTTGACGCTGGTGTGACGCCGCTTGCCTATTGTCGTGAATAGAGGCGCGGGCGACGGGCGGAAAACAGCAATCATGCATCAGGCAGGCATCGGGAATTTTCGAAATTGATAGCGTTTAACGGAAGCTACATGGCGTTCGAGCCGCGTACTGAACCTTACCAGCGTGCCGACGACGTCGGTTATGCGGTGTGTGAGTTCATGTGGTTCAAAGGGCGCCCGTTCTATCCGGTCTCGGCGCTGGCCCATGCGAAGGTTGCCCATGCCAGACTGTCGGCATGCGACGACGAAGATGAGGACAATCTCGATATTATTTTCCGCATGCCATTTGCAGCCGGCGGGCATTTTTTCGAGATCGTGCTGCGCTCCAACGAAGGCACTTCTTACGGTGGCTGGCTGTGGGGAGAAGAGCTGGAAATACTGAACGAGGTCGTCAACGGCTATCGCGTTCTGGCGGGGAAGTTCGAAGACAGGCGGATCCGGTTTGAATATTCCAAGCGGTCTCATCGCTACCGGACAGCCGAACCGCTGCCGGTCGAGAAATCCGTCTTCCTGATCCAGCGAGAGGTAAGGCCTTACGCGGGAAGGCACGATTTGCCGGGAAGCCCGGCACGTTAATGGCGGGGCTGATGCCGATGCGTTTCCGGGGGAGCGCAAGAGCGTGGGGCGAGAAGGGGTTCAACTGGCGCGGCGCGTATTGCGCGCATCGCAAATATGCCCGGTAAAGCCAAGGCTTTGTCGGGAGCAGCAGGTGAATTTTTTTATTTTTATTGTGTGGAAGATTTGTGATGCCCAATGGAGGTAACATGCGTAACAGGCGGGTGTCATCACAGCTATTAGCGGTGAGTTGCGCCTCGGGTGACGACGTGCTTTCCCTTGACGGGAGCGCCAACGACGACCCGCGTCCATCAGTTGCGAACGACAGGCTTTATGTCGTGGGCGAGCCGGTTTCCAGGAAGGTGCTGAGATCTCGCCCGCCGGAGAACCGGGTTGAGGAAGAGGCTTTTCGCGTGGCGGAAATCAGCAATACCGTCATCGATGTCGATATCAGGCTTGCAAAATGGGCCTGGGCCGTGCTGGTGATCGGGCATTGCTGGCTGATCTATTTCATGGTGACCAATCTCGGCTGAGGCCTCCCCCGGGACATGCGCTCCGGCCTTTAACGCACTTCTCCGACGCCGTGCAGGATCATCGCCGCCGCACCGAAGGCCACGGGGTCTGTCGCAACCACATCCGGCAGCTGGATTTTCGGCTGTATCACCTTTGCGCCGTCGAACGGGTCCGAGCGTTCGTAATCCAGCCATTCCGCCAGCCGCTGTCGTACGATCCTTGGTAAGGTGCCGCCGACAAAGATTGCCGTGGGCGCCAGAACGGCGCTGACAGCGAAGGCGAGGCGCGCAACCTCCGGTCCCGCCCGTTCCAGCCACGCCTCAAACACGGCGGAGTTGCGCAAGAGGTAATCCGTCCAGACCTCGGGTGCGCGCCCCGAGGGTTTTTCTCCCACATGCTCCACGCACCATGCCGCCAGGTCTTCGAAGGAGGGCCGCGAAGTGCTGCGGCCGCGCAAGGCGCCGATCTCGCCGGCATTGCCGAGATAACCGCGATAAAGCTCATTTTTGATAATGATGCCGCCGCCGATCCCCTCGGACAGATAGAGATAAGCGAAATTTTCGTGTCCGTCCGCATTGCCAAGCGTCAGTTCACCCATGGCTGCGGCATTGGCATCATTTTCTATGATCACCGGACAACGCAGCGCCTCGCGCAGCATGGCGGAAAGGTCAGACCCGGCCCAGGAAATAACCTCTTCGGCAAGATCGAGCGACATGGCTTCCTTGCGAAAGCGGGTCGGCATTGCAATGGCCGCGCCGATCAGTTGGCTCCTGTTGATCGCATTTTTCGTCAGTAGTTCTTCGGATCCGTCCTGAAGCGCCCGTTGGACATCGGAAAACGCGTCATAGGAGCCGCGCATCTGCAATTCTCCAACGATCTCTCCGCCAAAATTCAACAGCGTCAACATCACCGAATAACGGTTGGCGTGCGCACCAAGGGCGTAACCGACAGTTTTTTTGAGCGTGAGGTCGATATGGGGTGCGCCACGGCCTTCCTGCCGGCGTGCACCTTCCTCGATGATACCGCGTTCAAGCAGATTGCGCGTCATCATGCTCACGGCAGCCGGCGTTATGCTGCAATAGTCGGCAAGCTCGACCCGCGAGGCCGAACCCTTGCGCCTGATATATCCCAGAAGCGCACCCTGTGTTGCGCCAATGCCTGCCAACCTGCCCTGCCGTCTCTCAGTCAAAGTTTCACTCTCCCGCGCTTTACCTGGGGAAATGTCATGAAGCTGTTAATTAAGCAACTTAATTAAATAATCAGTTTCAACGGGAATGGATCACATGTTCAAGTCTCTCACCCTGATGGCCACGGTTGCCCTCGGCGCGCTTTTGCCGGCTGTCGCCTTTGCCGAAGACATCAACATCAAGCTCTGGACGCTAGCCGACAAGAATGCGCCCGGTCGCGTCACCAACATCGAAGCTGCCGCCGGCATCATGAACGCGCAGTTCAAGGCAGCAGGCGTCGACAAACGCGTCGTCATCGACATCAACAACAGCGCCGTGCAGGGCTGGGACTCCTTCGCGCTCGATACGCTGAAGGCGTTTTCGGTGGGGCAGGGGCCGGATATCTACATCCTGCCGCATGAATGGATCGGCCAGTTCGCGCAGGACGGCTATGCCATGCCGATGGAAGACAAGATCGCCACTGCTCCCTGGGTCTATGGCGATATCCTGCCGGTTCTGTGGAATTCGGCCAAGGCGACGGACGGAAAGATTTACGGCATTCCGCAGGACGCGGAAATCCGCATGTTCTTCTACAACAAGGACATGCTGCGCAAGATCGGCAAGGACGAAGCCTTCATCGAAGGCCTTCCGGCCAAGGTCGACGCCGGCGAATTCACGCTCGACGATCTGACGACCCTGTCGAAGGAAGTGGTAGACGGCAAGGCCGCACAATACGGCATGCTGCACCGCCCGAATGTCGGTATCGACTATCTGATGGTGTTCCAGTCCTATGGCGTGAAGTTCATGGACGAAAAGACCGGCAAGCTGATGTTCCCCAAGGCCGAAATGGCCAAGGCGCTCGGCTGGTATGAGCGCAATGCCAAGGAAGGCGTGACGCCCGTCGACAATACCGCCATGAGCTGGGAGGCGATCCAGACGGCCTTCAAGCAGGAAAAGGCCTTCATCTTCCATCAGGGTGTCTGGGCGGTTGCCTGGCAGGTGGGTGACAAGAACGGCGCGACCTGGCCGACAGACGGCAAGGGATACTTCAACAAGATCGGCTGGATTTCCGCTCCGGCAGCCGAAAAAGGCGGCAAGCCGGCCAACCTGTCGCACCCGCTGCTCTACACCCTCAATCCGAAGAGTGCCAATGCCGATATCGCCGCCGATCTCGTGGCGCTTGCGACATTGCCCTATTTCAACAACGAACACGCGGTGACATCCTATCATACGGCCATCAGCAACGCCCAGACGGCCATGCCGAAATACCGCGATAACTGGGTACTCTCCGCTGCTTCGCCGATGATGAAATACGCGCAGTTTGTGCCCAACCACACCAAGTTCGGCAGCTACAACAAGGTGCTGTTCAGCGGTCTGCAAGCGGTTGAGACCGGCAAGATGACGGCCGCGCAGGCGGTCGATTTCATCGCCGACGAGCTTGAGCTGCAATTTGGCGCAGAGATCGAAATCCGCGACGCCGCAAGCAACTGAGTTTGCCCGAAACCATGCCGCCCGGTTCTGCCGGGCGGCTTTTCCGCGTTCCCACCGGTATATCGTAATGTCTCAATTTCAGCTTCGGGCGCGTCGCCCGGCCCGGCCGATCTTTTATCTGGCTCCGGCTCTCGCCTTGCTTGGCCTGTTCTTTCTTGCCCCGATCGTCGTCAATCTGGTGATCGCCTTTACCGATATGGGCGCAAACCTGAGGGTGGGCAAATTCACGGTCGAGAATTTCCAGCGCATGTTTCAGCGCGACGTGCGCCTGCCGATGGTGTTGCTGACGACGCTGATCTATGTCGGCGCAACGCTGTTCATCTTCAATATCGGGCTTGGCGCGCTTCTGGCCGTAACGACCACGGCGATACCGGACCGGCTAGGCAACTTTTTTCGCGGCCTCTGGCTGCTGCCGCGCATGAGCCCCGCCGTGCTTTACGGCGTGCTGTGGATATGGATCGCCGATCCGACGTCTTCCGGCCTGCTCAACCAGTTTCTTGGCGCGCTCGGCGCACCCGCTCTCAACCTGCGCAACGACTTTCCGCTGTTTCTGGTGGTGGTGGCGAACGGTGTCGTCGGCGCGTCTTTCGCCATGGTCATCCTCACATCGGCCATCCGCTCCATACCGTCGCATCTGGCCAATGCCGCGCGCGTCGATGGCGCCAGCGAATGGGGTGTGCTTCGCCATGTCGTCGCACCCGCGCTCTCGGCACCGATCCGTTTCATCACGCTCTATCAGGCGCTCTCACTGATGACGACCTATGAATATATCCTGCTCATCACCGGCGGTGGGCCTGTCTACGATTCCACGACCTATCCGCTTTATATCTACCGGCGCGCCTTCGAAAACGGCGCCTATGCCTATGGTGCTGCACTTGCGCTTGGCCTGATGGCGATAGGCGTTGCCATCACCCTCATTCAATGGCGCATCAGCAATATGCGCTCGACTTTTGCTCCCGCCAAAATCGAGGTGCTGTGATGACGCTCGCCCACACCCACTCGCATGCCCACAGCAGGTGTGCCCTTGATCTGAAGCCGGACTGGACGCGTCTTGAAAGGCGCAGCCTTGCCCATCGCGCCGGTTTCGTTCCCGTCATTCTTGTGTTCCTGACGGTGGTTTCGGTGCCGGTTCTCCTGCCCTACCTGTGGCTGCTGGTGAAGTCGCTTACGACTTCCGACGACAATCTCAGCCGACTTGTGCTGTGGCGCAGCGGCGCAATCGCCGCTTTTGCCTATGGCGGGGCGATAGCAGTTGCGCTTCTTTCCGCGCGCCTGCGCAATCCCGCGCTGCTATGGCTGGCATTTGGTGCCGTGGTCGCGGCGCTCGTCTTCGCGCTGGTGCTGCCGCATCTGACTATCGACAACTACAGTTTCCTCTGGAGCCGCGATATCGAGAAAACCGGCACCACGCGCATGGCGCTGATGCCGTCCGTCTGGACCGCCATGCGCAGTTCACTGCTGTTTGCCGCTTCCCAGACGCTGATCGTCGCGCTGGTCGCCACGCCGGCCGCCTATGCGCTGTCGCGCTTCACCTTCGCCGGGCGTGAAAACGTGCTGCGCGGGCTTTTGCTGCTGCATGCCTTTCCGGCGCTCGCGCTCACCGTCGCGATCTTCGTGCAACTGCATTACATGGGCCTGCTCAACAATCTCTTCGGCGTCGTGCTGGTCATGAGTGCGCTTGAGCTGCCGTTTGCAATTTTTGTTCTCAAGGGCTTTTTCGATAACGTTCCCTGGGACATCGAAATGAGCGCCGTCACCGATGGCGCGACCCGCTTCCAAGCCTTTCGCATGGTGGTTCTGCCGCAGGTAAGAAGCGGGCTGATCGCGGTTGCCACCTTCACCTTTCTGCGTGGCTGGGAAGAATATGTCTTCGTCCAGACCCTGCTCATCGAAAAAAGCCAGATGACGATGAGCCTCTATCTCTTCTTCGTGGCACAGGACAGCGCCGGCGTGAACTACGGCATGATCGCTGCCGTAGGCATCATCTATCTGTTGCCTGTGCTGATCATTTACATCTTCACGCAGAAATACATCACCCAGATGAGTTTCGGCGGGATCAAAGGATAATCGCCATGGCCAGGATCACCCTCGACAATGTCACCAAAAGCTGGGGCGACACCCGCGTTCTGCAACCGATGACCCTCTCCATCGAAGACGGCGAATTCGTCGCCGTTCTCGGGCCGTCCGGATGCGGAAAGTCGACCACGCTTTTCCTGCTCGCCGGGCTCTACGCGCCGACCGCGGGTCAGATTTCTTTCGACGGCCACAACGTCAATCGCATCGATGCGCGCGACCGCAATGTCGGCATCGTCTTCCAGTCTTATGCACTTTATCCCAACCTGACAGTGCGGCAGAACATCGCCTTTCCGTTGCGTTTCAAGAATGTTCCGCGTGAGGAGGCAGCGCGACGGGTGGAGGAGGCGGCAAGCCTCGTGCAGATCAGCGCGTTGCTCGACCGACGGCCCTCGCAGCTTTCCGGCGGCCAGCAGCAGCGTGTGGCGCTTGCCCGCGCGCTGGTCAAGGAACCGAACATCCTGCTACTGGACGAGCCGCTTTCCAATCTCGATGCGACCCTGCGCATCACCATGCGCGCCGAGCTGAAAAGCCTGCAGAAGCGCCTGAAGATCACCACGCTGATCGTCACCCATGACCAGATCGAGGCGATCACCATGGCGGACAGGATCATTTGCATGAACAACGGCGCCATTGCCCAGATCGGCACGCCCGATGATCTTTATCGCAGGCCCGACAATCTGTTCGTGGCCGGTTTCATCGGCACGCCGCCAATGAATCTCTTGAAAGGATGGGCGCAGGGCGGGCAGTTGCAGATTGGCGATGCCCTGCTCGACCTCAATGCCCGCTGTGACGGCGAAGTCACCTTTGGCCTGCGCCCGGAAGATATCGCCCTCGTCACATCGTCCGAGGCGCGGCTTGAGGGGCAGGTTACCACCGTCGAGCCCATGGGGCGCGAGGTATTCTACACGATCGATACGCCCGCAGGCATGATCCACGCGCTCGAATATGGCGAGACGATACGCCACGCGCCGGGAGATCGTGTCGGGATCAGCTGCAAATCGGCGCTGACGCTCGTGTTCGATGCCGCCGGTAACCGCATCGCCGGGCTGCATGCCGATCTTTCCCACCATTCGACTATTCCGGCGCGTGAACCGGAAGCCGTAAACTGACAGGAATTTCCATGCCTAAAATCGTCTCCCATCGCGGCGCCAACCATTTTGCGCCCGAAAACACCTTTGCCGCCGCCGACCTCGCCTTACAGCAGGGAGCGGATTACATCGAGCTCGACGTGCGCGAGAGCGCGGACGGCGTGCTTTATGTCTTTCACGACGAAACGCTGGATCGTACCACCAATGGCACGGGTCCCATCGGCCACATGCTGTCGAGCGAGATCGATGCATTGGACGCCGGCAGCTGGTTCGGCGAAAACTTCAAGGGTGCGGCTGTACCGCGGCTCGATGCCTATCTCAGCCATTTGCGCGGCCGCTGCGGCGTCTATGTCGAGCTGAAATATTGCGATCCCGTCAAGGTGGCGGCACTGGTACGGAGCCTCGGCATGGTGCGCGACACCTTCTTTTTCTCTTTCTCCGAAGAAATGCGCCGGGGCCTGGCCGCCGCCGCGCCGGAATTCCGCAAGATGATGACGCTCGATATCGCCAAGTCGCCTTCGCTGGCTGCGGCTGTTCACCATGCCTCGATCATCGAGATCACACCTGCGCAGATGCGCAAGCCCGGCCTTGTCGCGGCATGCCGCAAGGCGGGTCTGGAAATCATGGTTTATTATGGCGGCGATGATGCCAACCTTCATAATGAGATCGCATTGGCCGGGGTAGACTACGTCAATATCGACCGCCCGGACCTGTTCGATACGGCGCGCCGCGCCGTACGGCAGCCTGAACTCGCATGACCTTCCTTACCCCTGGAGATGATGACATGAGCAATCTTATTGGAACCGGCTTCAACGCCAGCTCGGACGACGGTGAACTGGCCACACTCGAAAGCGATCTTCGTGCGCTTGCCGAAATTGGCTGCGACACCGTTGAAATCGCCGCAACGAGCCTTGATCTGATCGCAGGCGGTCGCATCATCGAGGAGCGCGCTCAACGGTTCGTGGCGCTCGCCAAAGAATTCGACTTCCGTTACACGGTGCACGGTCTTGTTTCGTCCAATTTCATGGACCCGGTAACGTGCCGCTACCAGATAGATGCAGCCAAGGCGCTGGCCGTCCTGTGCGATCGCATCGGCGCGGGCATCCTCGTTCAGCATGGTGGTGCCCTGCGTGCCGACCAGATCGCCGAGCGGGCCGATGCCGACAGCCGCGAGCGGGAAGCGCTTTTCGAGCTGGCGGAATTCTGCAAGCGCTATGGCGTGCGGGTCGCGCTTGAGAATATCTTCTCCACCGAACCCGGCCAATATCGTCAGACGCCTGCCGAGGTGGCCCAGACAGTTAAGGCCATCGGCCATGATAACGTCGTGGCGCTGATCGACTTTAGCCACGCCTATCTCGAATCCACCTATCGCGGGCTCGATTTCCGCGAGCAGCTTCGCGCCATGGCGCCGGTCGCCGGCCATCTGCATGTGCACGATTCCTTCGGCCGGCCGCAGGGCTTCTATCAGCCGTATTTCGACCAGGAAAATACCGCTCTCGGCATCGGCGATCTGCATATGCCGCTCGGCTGGGGAGATATCGACTGGCAGGGCATTTTCTCGGAGCTGACCTTCCTGCCGGATACTGTGCTGATGATGGAAATCGGCCGCCGCTACCGGGCCGAACAGCCCGCGAGCCTTGAAACGGCGCGTCATCTCATGTCGCTCTACACTGAGCGGATGCAGATCGCGGCTGAATGACTGAACTGAACAAGGCCCAGCCGACAGGCTGAGGTCTGAAGCGCCGGCAGTTCTGAACGCAACTGCCGGCGTTTTTCGTTACGCGGCCCAGTCGGAAAGCGAATAGGCTTTGATGTAATCGATCATCATTTGCGAACCGTCGCTGAAATCAACCGCCGACGGCGTTCCTGCCATGCCGCCGACAGCAAGATTGACGACCATATACATGGGATCGTGCATATCATCAGGCGTATCCGTCTGCGCCACGGCGACGTCGTCGAAATACCAGGTAATATGCTCCGCATCCCACAACACGCCATATGTGTGGAAACCTTCCGTGCTCGGCACGCTGACATTGTTTATGACTGATGTCTGTTCTCCCGTTGCATTGGAGTGGGTGGACATGATCAGCGTATTGGGGTTTTGCCCACGCATCTCCACGACATCGAGTTCCGGTGGCCAGGAGCCGTCCTCAGGCAAAAGCCAGAAGGCCGGCCAAGCGCCCCGGTCGGTCGGCATGTCGGCGCGCATTTCGAAATAACCATAGGTCTGGCTGAACGACGAATAGGTGTTCAGCATACCCGAGGTATAATCATAGCCCTCAACCTCGTTGGCGATCGATTGCGGGGTTTCCGCGGCGGTGATAGTCAGGACACCGTTGTTTATGCTGAAGGGATTTACCTCTGATGTGCCGGCATAAGCGGGGTTGATGTACCATTGCGCCTCGCCATTCGTCGTCAGCGAGCTTCCCTTTTCCGGTGCCCACCAATATTTGGCATCCCAAGTCCCCTGATCGCCGCTGCGAAGTGAAAGTGCATCGAATTCGTCGGCAAAGGTCTGGGTGAGGGATGATCGGTCGAGGCTGAGCTCGAACTGGTCGGCCTGAAGATCGTCGATGGTCGTTCCGGCAAGAACGACGGCCTCGCCGTTGGCGAAGTTCAGCCAGAGATTATCGCCCTGTTGGGTGGCATTGCTGACGAGCTGCTCGAAGGACGTGATGCCGTAACCGTTAAGCCGGATCGTGTCGTTGGCGCTGAAATCCATGATGAGATCGGTGCCGTTGCCGCTCGTAAAAACGAATGTATCCGCACCGCCACCGCCGATCAGCACGTCGTTACCGCCCCCGCCATCAATGGTCTGGCTGCCCGATCCGCCGGTTATGATGTTGTCCAGCTCATTTCCGAAGGCATAACGACCATCTCCGGTTACCCGCAGGTTTTCGAAATTGTCGGGCAAGGTATAACTCATCCAGGTGTCGATGGTGTCGATACCCTCCCCGGCATTTTCGACGGCGCGGTTAATGCTGGAATAGAGGTAATAAATATCGTCGCCCGTGCCGCCCGCCATTGTCACATTGACGGAACTGTCGCCCCACATGGAATCATTGCCGGCAGTGCCTGTCAGCAGCGGTCCGGAACCCGTGGCGGAAAAAAATCCGGTGGAATTGTCGCTGTAGTAGAGTGTGTCTCCAAGCGCATTCAATACTGTCCGGGCCATTGACCGTCTCCTGTCCGTTAGCGTTGGCTTTCTCACTCCTCTTGGGCAATACCCTAACAGGGCGAAAAGCCTCCTGTTAGAGCCAGAAATGAGGGGTACATGGGCGGTTTGTGTGGTGCACGCTATTGCAGCATTGCGATGGGCGGTGGCAGGATTGGACGGCAAGGGAGATGCTCAAAGCGGCATCTCACGGGAATGGAGTGCCAGAATTGAGTGTAGCCTTTACCAAGGAAGATAGTGCCGAAACCGCAGCCGAAACGGTTCTGCCGGACCGGGTGATTTCGCCTCATCCCAATCTGGTGACGGAAGCTGGGCTGAAAGCGCTGGAGCAGCAGCTGCAATTGGCGCGCGAAGCCTGCGAAACGGCCAATGCCGTCGAAGACGTCAATGAAAGACGTCGGCTTTCGGCCAATCCTCTGCGGGACATTCGGTATTTCGCGGAGCGCGTTCGCACCGCCCAGCTGATGCCGAGCCCTCCTGCTGATGGCACCGTTGCCTTCGGCAGCGTGGTAACATTCAGCCGTGATGACGGGAGGACGCAACGGTTCCGGATCGTAGGCGAGGATGAAGCCGATCCGGCCACTGGATCGATGTCTTATGTCTCCCCGGTCGCAGGAGTGTTGATGGGAAAATCTGCCGGTGATGTTGTCAGCCTGGGTGACAAAGAGATTGAAATCATCGAAGTGACCTAAAGCGCCCACTTGAAAACGGAACAAACTTTGGCAGCAAGGATGTGCGGTTTGGAGCGAGAGAACCTCACCGTAATTTACGCCGGTCGTGCCGTCGCCAAAGCGTCCTCTTCTGCCATTCCAGCCATCCGCATCATCGTATTTTTCAGAAAGAACCTGAAATCCAGATCAATGAAAGTATAGGCGAGTACGAGCCCCATATAGGCCATGAAAACGGGATTGAAATTCAGCTCTTCAAATTGATAGACGATAACGATTGCGATCGCCGAATAGGCGAAGAAACCGACTTTTCGTTTCCGGAGGATCGCGTAAACAAGCGCAAAGGCGCTGAGAAGGCCAAATCCTATGCCGGACGCATAGGCCGTGGCGAGAAAGCCACTATGCGGTGTTCCGATTCTCGATATTCGCGACAGTTCTTCATATCGAGCGGTAAAACCGATGCCGAAAGGATGATGGAGCATAACCTGAAAGCCGCCAGTGAGCGTATCCCAGCGCTCCTGCGCATTGTTGCTGCTGTTGCTGTCCTCGAGAAACCGTTTTGAAAATATCTGTTCCGCAAAATCGAAAGCACCCAATGGCAAAACCGCTGCGATGACAAGGGCGGACAAGGCAAAACCAAAATAGGTGCTGAGCAGCATTTTGATGGAAAAATTTCTGATGTAGAAATAGACCCCGATCGCAAGAACGGCAAATACTCCGGACCGGTTGAGAGTAAGTGTGAAGCTCGCGAGATAGACCAGCAGAAATACGGCAAACAGCGCGGGACGTTTTTGCCTTTCGGCAAGATAGGCGACTGCCGCACCCGCCAACGCAAAGGCAGGTCCGGCTGTGTTGCCCACCGGCCAGATGCCACCCGCTTTTTCGACACGCAAAAGCAACGGGCTCAATTCGCCTTTTGCCGCAGCTGCCAGCACGGCGGTTTCATCGAACATGAAAGAGAGGCCAAGGGAGGCGAGCTGGTCGTGAATGACGATGTCCAGAAAAAGCAGGATCGTCACCGCGATGAAGCCGGCGAAGATGCCCCAGCAGAACAGCTCGAGAAGGTTCTCCTTAAACAGCATATAGGCAAAAAACAGAAAATAGACCGCGTAAAAATATGCCATCGCGGTGGTGTAAAATTCACCTTCGCCACGTTCGTCGGCAAAGACAGCCGAAAGTGCAAAAAAAATGGTTAGCGGAACGAGATAAAGCAGGATGATCGAGGGCGTCAGACAGCGAATGTAAAGCAGGGCAATAACGGGTAGCGTCATCAGGACAAGCATGTCGGTGATGTTGAGGAAGCGCAGGCCCAGATTGCTGGTCAGCACATTGCATTGAATGAAAAAGCCAATGGAAAAAACGAAGATCGCCAGAAAGAGACCGGGCACCTTTATGGTTTTTGAAGGATAAAGAGGCATCGCCAAAACGAAACCCGGCAACGGCGATTGATGCGATGCCGCCATATTTGTGCTTCTGGTCATTCCCGGCCTGTATCCTTCACTGGCGGACCTTGGTGCGGCCCTGTGGGAGAGGACGTCATCACCATGAGGCGACAGGGTGATGACGATGAATAGTGGTCTTGATGACGTTGCCGCGCAAGACAATTTTCTATGGTTTTCAGTCGCTCAGATTGCCTTTTGGCAGAGCGCCCTCAACGGCGATCACCCGCTGTATGTAAAGCGGTTCGTTGGAAACCGGCGCGCTCATGCCGAATGCCGGCATGATCCTCACATAGAAACCATATCCGCTGGGGCTGATATCAGGATCGATCGCGATGTCGTTGGCTGTCGCCCACATCCAGCCGCTATTGTCGAGGGCGTTCGCACCACCAAATTGAAGCGCGGAGCAACTGATCGTCCGGACTGCGCCGCCGCTTTTTGAAACCAGTGTGACATAGGGCGCACGCTGTCCCTCGGTATTTTTATAAAGCACTGCAAATGAAACGGTTTTGCCGATCATCGCGGCGGCCTCCGCATTGCGAAAATAACGAACCAGTGCGGCCGACTGGTTGCCATTCGCACGCAAACCGAGGCTGTGAGCGAAAGCCGGAGAAAAGGTGACTTCTGCGGCTTTTATGGCGGAACCCGACGCCGCCAGGCTCCAACCCGATGGAGCGGACCCCGTCCAATCGGTGAAATCGCCGTTGACGATAAGATTGGCGGCGGGAAGTTTTGGCCAACAAGGTGTCTGAAAGACGTTATCGGGCGCCGATCCCAGATAACAACTGAACAAGGTTCGGGCGATGAGCTGAGATCCGGCATCGTTCGGATGGACGTTGTCGCGGTAAAGCGCATGGTCCTTGCCTCTCGCTACAAATGACGCGTGTGTATCCACCAGCGTGAGGCCCGGGTGCGCTCGGGCAAGGTCAAGGATCGCATTATAGACCTTGTCGTAACCGGTGCTATCGCGCCAGGGGTTCTGGGTGGTGATGAGTTGGGGGGCACCCGGCCATTGCCATTCGATCATGCCAAGCGGTCCGAGCAGGGCGGCTCGTCCGGAGCTTAGGATACCACCCGGCGTCTCGAAACTCTGCATATTATGCCCATGATGCGTGATGCACAGGTCGGGACGCGGAATCTTCAACGCCGCCGCGCGCTGGTCCGCGAGCATGTAACCGGCCATGCCGCCGGGCAGTGCCGCAAGATAGACCGTGAGCGTTGGCCCCATGCCTGCGCGCAGCGTAACCGAATCCGCATAGGCCTTTGGCCCGGTGGGGGCGTTTGTCTGCCATTCTGCCCAGCGGTGCAGCACAACCCTTGTGTCGTGCAGATCGCCAAGCATCATGGCGAACTGCTGGAATGGTCCGGCATCGGCATAGGCGGTGCTGTCACCATTCACGAAGATCGTGGCATTCTGACCCGCAGTCAAACGCGCGCGCAAGGGTGAGAGCGCGTTCAGGGAAGGGACCATGGTGGGGATGTTTCGGGAGGTGATGCCGAGCGATACGCCGATCATGCCGGCACCTCTTCCGTTCCGGTCGTATATATGCATATGTTGCGTTTGAGCGGTGTCATCGTTCGTTCTCCTCGTCTGGCCCTAGGATAACTCCGCCGAAAGGCCGGGGGACAAAACGCAGGAAACGGGACGGCGAAAAGCAGTAAAATTATACGTCACGAATTTTTCTTCGATCTCTTTTAAAATATATAGATAGAATATTTTTCTTTTAATTTACGTATATCGGATTCTTATCCGCATAAAGGTTTGAATGTTATTTTTTCTAACCACAATCAAGCATTGTTGTTCTTATACTGAAATTGCCGGTGAAAATATCCCTGCCGTTGGCAAGTGCACTCGTCATTTTCACGGGCTGTCCATTCATGCCCGCAATTTAGGGCAATGGCAACTTGGGTGCTCTGATACTTCACAGGTGATGTCATGACATCCGCTCTATTTGTCAGTCACACAGGAGAGAAGGGTGGCGCCGAGCTTTTTCTGACGGACCTCGTCAAGGCCGGACCGCATTCCTGGCGAGCTTGTTTTCTCAGTGGCGGTGGTGCTGCTGATGATCTGGCAGCGGCCGGGAGGCCTCCGGTCATGTTATCCGCTGGCGAAAAAATGCTGTCGATCCGCCGTGACTCACCGTTTGGCGCAATGCTGCGTGGCGCGGCCGATGTTGTCGCCGTCGCTTGGCAATTGAGCCAGCAGGCGAGACATTACGACGTAATCTGCGCCAATTCGCAGAAGGCGCTGTTCGTTTGCGCGCTTGCCGCGAAACTCAGCCGCCGCCCACTTGTCTGGGTTTTGCACGATATAGTCACCGATCCCGCATTCAGCTCCGCCAATCGCCATGCCTCGCTGGCATTCGCGCGCCTTTTCGCAAGGCTCGTGGCCGTCAATTCGCAGGAAACCGGCCGGGCTTTCGTTGAAGCCGGCGGGCAGGCAGAAAAGGTCCGCATCGTTTATAACGGCTTCGACCCCGCAAAGGCTGTGGCCCACGATCCCGGCAGAGCTACGCGGTTGCGTATGGAATTGGGCCTTGGTCCTGAACCGCTTGTCGGATTGTTCGGCCGGCTGAGCGAATGGAAGGGGCAACACGTCTTTCTGGACGCGATCGCGGCGATGGATGGCGTTCAGGCCGTCATCGTTGGCGGAGCGCTATTCGGGCAGGACGCCTATGAGACGCGCATCCGCGAGCAGGCATCCCGTCTCGGTCTGGATGGTCGTGTCCGCTTCCTCGGTTTCCGGTCGGATGTACCAGAGCTGATGGCATCGATGGATGCCGTTGCCCACACCTCTGTTGTCGCCGAACCGTTCGGGCGGGTGGTGGTGGAGGCCATGATGTGCGGGCGGCCAGTTGTCGCTACACGCGGTGGTGGGGTTACCGAAATCATTAGGGACGGCGAAACGGGTCTTCTGGTGCCGCCGGGCGACGCATCGGCGCTTGCGGCAGCACTAGGCTGCATCCTGTCGCAGCCGGCTCTGGCGGAAAGGCTGGCGCAGCAGGGCCGCGAGGATGTGAGCCGGCGTTTTTCGCTGGAGGAGACCTGCCGGTCCGTTTCCGCTTTGCTGTCGGAAGCAGTGTGAGGGGCCTCTTGGCGATCAATTCGGGCAGAAAGTGCAGGCAAGCGGAAGGGTCAGGATGCGTATTCTCGTAAACATGCCGAGCCAGTATGGCGGCAAACCTTCCGGCGTCGCCCGCGTGACCTTCAGCCTGCTGGAGCGGCTGCTGGATCAGACGCGGGACGACTACATCCTGCGCTCTCCCTGGACGCGGGCACAGCTGCCCGAAAACCTGCGCGAAAGCCGCCTTCAGCTGATTGAGACGCCGCGGCCGCGTATCATGGTGTTTGATGTGCTGCGTCAGGCTATGACGTTGCCGGCACTTTGCCGCAAGCTCGGCATCGATGTGCTGTTCAACGCCGATCCCTTCGGAAGTCCCAGCGGCGGCAAACGGCGCGTCACCCTGGTTCACGATCTTTATTTCAAGACCATCCCCGAACAGATCGGCTGGCGGGCGACGTTGACGACGGATTTGATCTTTCGACTGATGATGGCTGGTTCGAACCGGATCACCTGCGTATCGGAAGCGACGCGAAAGGATCTGGCGCAGTTTTATCCATCGGCTGCTGGAAAAAGCCTGACTATCCATTCTGACAGCACCCTGAATGTCGATCTAGCGAGTTTAAACGGCCCGCCGCCAGTTGCCGCGCCCTACATACTGGCGGTCGGAAACGCGACGTCGAATAAAAACTTTTCGCTTCTGGGCAAGGCTTTTGCCGTGATTGGCAAGGTTAGGCCTGATTTGCACGTCGTGCATGTTGGCCGCGACGATGCCGAGGAAATCGGCAGCGTGCTCGATGATCCGGAGCTGAAGGCGCGACTGATCCGGCTTTCCGGCATAGACGACCATCAACTGGCAGACCTTTACCGCCACGCCGCCTGCCTTTGCGTGCCTTCCACATATGAAGGGTTCTGCCTGCCGGTGCTGGAGGCGCAGCAACTGGGGTGTCCGGTCGTCTGCTCCAACCGTTCCGCAACGCCGGAGATCGCCGGAAAGGGCGCACTCACCTTCGATCCCGCGGACTCTGACAGCCTTGTCGCGGCACTTGAGCGGCTTTTTCGGGAGCCGGATCTGGCAAGCGATCTTCGCCAGGCTGGTTATGAAAACCGCAAGCTGTATTCATGGCAGAAGGCGGCGGAAAGCTATGCGCAGATTTTCCATGAACAGACCTGACGTCTAGAAGTCATGTCCCCGGGGTGAAATCTTACGGCTCATGCCCTGATGCCGCTGCGCAGCTCCGAATAGAGAGCTTCGTATGCCCCGATTACCCGTTCGGGCGCGACGCCCTGCGAAATGCGCGCTTTGGTTTCCGGTGTTTCCGCGAGAATGGCGGGGTTGCACATCGCGTTAGTCATGCGGGCGGCAAGCTCGGCGGCGCTGCCCGGCGTGAAAAGGCGTTCCGGCCGGTCCCGACCGATCTGTTCGGCGACACCGGCGAGATTGGCGCCGAGAACCGGCACACCGCGTAGAATAGCTTCAGCGACAGTGCGCCCGAAAGCCTCTGGCCAGAGTGGTGGAACGATCAGACAATCTATACCGGCGAAGAAACTATCGGCGTCCACGTAGCCGGGAAATTCGACCGGAAGGTTGGCGGTTTTTTGCTCGTAGGCTTCGATGCCGCCCGGCGCGCGACCCGCCATGACCAGTCGCCAGCCCTTCGGCGGCAGGAGCGGCAGCGACTCGATCAGGAGATCTGCACCCTTGGGCGCCTCGATGCGGCCCAGATAGCCGAAAACAAGCGGGTCCCCAGGCGCGCGTGGAATGCGCTGTGTCTGTGAAGCTGGCGGCGCGATGGCATTCCAGATGACCGTGCGGCGGCTTTCCGGTACATGGGTGAAAAAGCCGGCCTGCACATGGCGCTCGACAATATCGTGGCCGACACCGGCGACAGCGTCGACGGCGCATTGGCAACGCCGGTGCAGGTAAGAGAAGGCGCGGCATTTTTTGCTGGTGCCGTCGCAGATGTGCCCGTCGTGAAACAGGGAGCCGTTGGTGCACATGCTGGTGAAATCGTGCAGGGAATGGACGAGCGGAATGCCGCGCTTGCGGATCATCGGCCAGATCAGCGGTGTCAGCTCCGACAGCGAATGGGTGTTGACGACATCAGGCCGGAAATCATCGATGACGCGGGCAAGCCGGCGCAGGAGACCCGGATCCAGCTGCACGGCGATCTTGTAGTATTTTCGCTTCCATCCGGGTTGCTCTTCCCAGTCCCCGATAAAAAACGGCGTGGTATGTCCGAGGCGGTAAACGGCAAAATCATCCCGCAGCTCCACGGCCTGTTGTTTGCGTGAGATCGCCGCCACCGCTACCGTGTGTCCATTCTCCGCCAGCCCGCGCGCTAGGTCTTCCACGAATATCTCCGCGCCGCCGACCCGGTCCGGAGAAAACAGCGACGTTATTTGCAATATCCGCATGCCCAAATTCTCGCGTCTTTGTGTGGTTTGTAATCGTTACAACTATTGCGCATCAGCGAAATGATGGCTGCTGCCCATCCGGACTGATCTAGGCCGGCATTGCGGGATCGCTTGGAGATGGTTCGCGCCGCCGCGAACGGTCCCGTCCAACCCCTGGGGGGTTGAGACAAAGCGTGACGACGGGCGCAAGGAATACGGCGTAAGCCATTGCGAAGCCGGGGATCTGCAGCGAAAAATCGAGTGTCGAATGCAATGCGACGAGCAGCAGCCCGGCAAGCCCGAGATGGGAGGCGTAACGGTAGTTTTTGCGTTTGCGCGCCCCGCGAATAAAAATGGCGAGTTGGACGAGCACGAAAAAAGCCGCATAAAATGGAAATGCGAGGCCGAGCGTCAGCAGTCCCTCGGCATAGACATTGTGGGCGTGGGTGACGATGGCGTCCACCCCGCATTGCGCCGCATGATAGGGCGCGTAGGTTTCCGTAAAACTTGCTAGGCCGGTTCCCCAAGGCCAGCTGTCAGAAATGGCACGCGCGATGCCCGGCATGTAGCAGAAGCGCATGTCGTCTTCCAATCGCGTTTCCATGCGAAGCGCCACGCGATTGGCGAAGAGCAGGAACAGGCCAAGCGTAATGGCGAGCACGATCGCCGCGCGGCGCTTCGTGCCGCGCCGCTTGCGACGCAGGGCAGCCGCGTTGCGGCCTGTTTTGATGGGTGAGTTGAAGACGGTCAGAAGAATGAGGAAACTCAGTGCCGCAAAGCTTGATGCGATGCCGGCGCGCGATCCGGTCAGCATCAGGGCGATGAAGCAAAAGGCAGTGAGCACGCCGATGAAGGCGGCCTTGCGGATGAGGCGTTTCTGGCCGACTGGAACGGTCAGGCGATTTGCCACCAGCGCCCTGACCATTCCCCAGTCTGGAGCTGTCAGCCGTTTGTGCAGCATCACGACGAGGGTCAGGAGAATGAGACCGAAGAAGGTGGCGGCGGTATTACGGTTGACGAAAAGGCCGGTCAGGCTGCCGAGATAGAAGCGCTTCTGAATGAAGCCGAGTGTTTCTGGAAAAAGCAGAAATTGCACGATTGACAACAGTGCCAGCCATCCGCCGGCAATTGCGAACCATCGCAGCGCTTTTGCCGCGCGCTCGTCGGTATCGAAAATGACGAGGCCGGCCATGAAGGCGCCGAAGGGCAGGGCGGCGCTTAACAGGCCGAGCCAATCATCCGCCGGGGTGAGCGAAACCGTGGCGTCGGGGGCGAACTGCACAAACATGGCGGCGGTCGACCAGGCGGGATTGGGTGGAGCAATACCCGGCACAGATGATTGCAGCCACATCTGGATGATGAGTGCCCCCAGCAAAAGGCAGGTCGCCACAAGCGCCACGCTTGCACCAGCCCGGGGCTGCCCGAACAACAGGATGGCGGGCACGAGCAACAAATAAATTGCAACGGTGACGACGATACGGCTCTCGATTTCAGTTGCGCCGCGATTGAGAAGCGCAAGCAGGAAGATAGCCCAGAAGATGACTATGGCGGCCGTCCGAAAATAGTCTGGAAACGCAACCGGTCGCGGTGGCGATGAGGATAGCGGTTCTGATTGGGCTTCGATGGACGACATTGGCTTTCGGCTTTGCAATAACTGTTGCTGCGACGATGTCTAAGGTAGAGGACGAGGCAGGCCGCTATGTCACGGAAGCGGCATGGTGCGTTTCATGCCGGCCTGCGGCTGCTGCGGACAGATCTTCCGCAGGGTCCAGCGCAGGATTTCCCCCTCCTTCCCGCAGACGACTGCCGTGTCCGCATTGCGGGCCGCATCGGCCTGAGGCAGTGTGTCTTTTGGAAATTGCTGCCACATCACGAAGCGCCCGCGTATCAGGTTGGCGTCTGCAGGCCCGTAAAGTTGGGAAAAATTCATCAGAACGGCGATTTCCATTGGCGAGGCGTTACGCAGCGAACGAACCATGGCAAGACGCAGCCACACATCGCCATTTGCAGGCAAACAGGAGAGCGCGTGACGAATATAGCTTTCGGCAAAGCCGAGACGCGCCGTACCGGCCTCCGACGTCGCATCTTGGCCATTTGCATCGAGATCTGCGAGAACGAGCCGTAACCCGGCCTTGACGATATCCGAACGGCAGATTTTCTCCGCAACGACGGGGTGCAGCCCATCGACCGTCTTCGCCAGAAGATCGTGCGCCAGGCCGCTTTTGTCGTCGGCAATTCTTGCCAAGGCGACGACATCGGAAAACCGCCGAGTTTCGGAAAACGCCTGTGCGGCGACGGATAAAACAAACACGGAAAGGATGAGAACCGGCACGACCGCGAAGAATTTACGCAGGCCCGCCATTCCGTCCCGCCTAATCATGGTAATATCGCGTGTAGCGCGCGTGATAATATTCGCTTGAACCGTAAGCCCGGTAAAGCTTCAGCTTTTCCGTGTCCACCTTGTTGAGGATGACACCGAGACACTTCTTGCGGATCTGGACTTCGTTTTCAATTGTATTGCGTACCGCCCTGCGGGCGGTTTTGCCCCACTCTGTGACGAAGACGAAACCGTCGATCCGGCCGGCCATCGCGCGGGCGTCCACCACCGGCCCGAGAGGCGGCAGATCGACGATGATGTAGTCGAAGAGACTGCTCGCTTCGGCCAGCAATTTGTACATTTGCGCCGATGTCAGCAGCTCGGAGGAGTGCGGTACGCGCTGCTTGACGACCGTTGGCAGGAAAGCGAGCCGCGTCTTTTCGTCGTGCAGCAGCACATCGCGCATATTGCGGCCTTCTAACAGCACTTCGAGCAGGCCTTCTGCAGCATGGCGCCCCAAAGCGCGCGTGGCGCCCGGGTTGCGAATATCCGCATCCAGCAGAAGAACCCTTGCTCCTTGTCCGGCCAGAAGCTGAGCCAGATTGATGGAGATCGTCGATTTGCCCTCGCTCGGCAACGCCGATACGACGCCCACCACCCGCGCGCCGGTTTTCGGGGGAATGCCAAGATCTATCGCAAGCCGTGTGCTGCGCAGCGTTTCGGCGAAGGACGACAGCGGGTGATCGACAGTGTAGCGGGCAACGCTGGACGGGCGTGTGGCGGTAGGCGGCCCCTCCTGTCCCTTTGGCAACACATCCGTGCCCGGCTTGTTCTGGACGAGCGGGGTGTTGCCCAGAAATTCCAGCCCGAGAACGTCGCGAACCTGTTCTCCGGTGCGGAAGAAACGGTCGCGGAACTCGCGAAACATGGCGATGCCACCGCCGGCCGCGGCGCCCATGATCATGAACAGCGCCAAAAGTAGCGGTTTGTTCGGTTTGCTTGGAATGTTGGGCGGAACTGCCCTCGAAATCACGCGTGCTTCCGTTACGGGGAAGGATTGCTGCTGCATCGCTTCCTGATAACGCTGCAGGAAGGTCTGATACATGTTCTTGTAAGTTTCCGCCTCACGCTGCAATTCGCGGAGCTGAACCTGGGTCTGGCTGGCCGAGTTGCTGACGCTGGTAGCCTTGGCAACGCTCTCCGCAAGTGATTTCTCTCTTGCTTCCGAAACCTCCAAATCGCTCTTGTAACTTTGCGCAATACGGCTGATTTCCTGGAACATCAGCCGGCGGTATTCTTGCATTTCGTTGCGCAGACGCACCGCCTGAACATGGTTGCTGCCAAGCCTGCGGGTGATTTCCGTTTCGATCTTCGAGGATTCGAGATATTTCTTGCGCAGATCGTTCGCGACCGAGCTCTCGAGAATATCGGTGACGACGGCGTCGACATCGTCTGTGGCAAGGATATGTTCGATGCGTTGTACCCGCGCTCGCGACCTCGCCGTTTCCGACTGCGCCAGAATAAGCGCGCTGTTGGACTCGGCCAGTTGCTGATCGGAAAGCAGGCCGTTATTGCCGGTCTCGATCAAGCCGTGTTCAGCGCGAAATTTCTGTACGGCAAGGTCGGTGTCGAGTGCCCGCTGACGCAACTCGGCAATACGGTCGGACAACCAGTCGCTGGCCCGCTTCGTCGCCTCGTATTTGGAGTTCAGCTTGTCCACCAGATAGGCCGACGCCACCGCATTGACGATCTGGGCGGCTAGAACCGGTGATGTCGAGTTGTAGGTCAGTTCCAGCGCGTAGGTCCGGCCGATACGCTTGACGCTGAGACCGTCCAGCAGCCGGTCCGACAGCGCCCGCTTCAGGGTGCCGTCATCGATGACGGTCTCTTTCGCCGGTGAGAACCATTGCGAAACGTTGACGAGCGAACGGATGGTGCCGAATATCGAACTCAGAAGCGAGGCGCGGTTTGCCCTGAATTCCTGATTTTCCGTCAGGTTCAAACTGTCGACGACGGCAATCCCGATGGTTTCCGATTGCAGGACCTCGACCTGGCTGAGAATGGAAGCCTCGTCCTCCACGACGCCGCCGATTGTCGAAAGCTGCTCGACGACCTGGCTGTTGTTGCGGTCGATCAAAAGGGTAGCCGAAGCTGAATAGATCGGAACGGCCGTCGCGGCGTAAGCGAGACCGATTGTCCCGGCAATGGCGACTGCCGCGAGAACGACGCGCCACTGTCGGCGGACCGTGGCAAGAACGGCGTCTATATCGATAAAGTCGGCTGTAAATCCGCTTTTGTCGATATCGGCCATAGTCAGGGGATCGTGCCTTTGCAACAACTGTCAGCCTCGCTCTTTTTGGCGGGCGTGGCACCCGCCAAGTCTCGGTTGCATGGTAGGACAGGCGGCCGCCATTCCCGCAGGAAGGGCGGCAAAACCGGGTTCAAACGGGACTTGTGCTGACTGGCGTGCTGGTGCTGCCGGTTGAAAGGGGCGCGGCAAAGAAGTTGTTGGTTGTGGTGGTTCCGCCGCTGCCGGTGCTGCCACCGCTGCCGCCACCGCCAACCGGTGCGGCTCCGCCGCCGGCCTGTGCCGTACCTGCTGGTGAGCCCGCCGCTCCCGAGCCGCCAATGCTGTTGCCGCTTGCAGGTGAAGAGCCAGCCCCACCGATCGGTGAGGCAGCAGCTGCAGCTGCCGCAGGCGCTGCCGGACCCGCCGCCGTTCCCTGAATATTTTCGCTAAAGGCGATCAGAAGATCGGAGGGCACGCCGACACCCTTGGTCTGCAACTGGATTGCGGCGGCAAGTATCGTGTTGCCCCTCTGCATCGCCGTAGAATAGGCGAGTGCCAGACCTTCGCCGACAACTTCGGAGAAGTCCTTGTTGCCGACCTTCTGGGCCAGTGCGACGATGGTGGGCAACTGGCTGGAGTCGCTCAGGATCAGGCCAGAAAGCTGTTCGGAGAACTGCGCCGCGCTGGTGGAAACGGCAATGATCGGAAAGCCGTTCGTCACCTTTCCCGCCATGTCGGCGTTTGCCGCATCGGTGCTGGAAGCGATGCCGGCCAGATCCTTGACCGTTGCCTGCGTCGGAGACTGCTTGAACAGTTCCGCGGCAGCAAGGGAAACCGTGTCCGGATTGGAGCTGTTAACGCGAGCCAGAAATGCGGCGTTGGTTTCGTCGGCGGCCTTTACGGGTGCGCCAGTTGTCGCAGTCTGTACCGGCGGCGTCTGCTGCCCGGCAGCTGGCGGCGCTGGTTCCACGTTCTGGGCGTTGGCGACTGCGGAAAAAAGACCGAGGCTGGTGATCAATACCGCACCAGTGAGCGCCGAGCCAATACGAAGGCGGGACATCACAACTCTCCAAATTTTTAAAAAATACGATTTTAAGTAAGCTGAAATGCTGAATATGGTTATCCAACATCTAAAATTTTCTTTTTAAATCGCACAGCCTTAGCTAACGATCAAGTGCTAAAATAAACTTGTGAACGGAACTTCGGGGTATACTTAACAGCAGACACGCGGACTTTTCTCTGGGCGTCAGGACACGGCGACTTTTCGCCGGGGTGTTATCAGCCGGTCACGAAGCCAGATATTTGCGGGCGTTTCGACAAGGACGTGAAATGCGTGGGCGATGGCGATGGTGCTGGCGACGACGATGAGATAGACGACATTTTTCCACTCCTGCGGCCAGGTGATGCCGCCGGAAGCAACCAGGAATGCCCGAAAGATGAACGGGTGCAGCAGGTAAAGCGCGTAGGAGGAATCGCCCAGTTTCGCCAGCGGCTGCGCAAAACGGGGCAGGGAGATGCCCCTGGTCAGGGTTGCCGCGGCCATCAGGAAAATCGCGCCACCGCCAAAAACGAGCAGCCGGGTATAGGAATAACAGCCCGGATTGCATTGGAATTCGAACCTTTTCAGATCGATAAGCGTCCAGATCGCCACGCCGCAAAGGGCCACCGCAATCCCCAGCAAGGGCGGCAGGCGCACGCCGCGCAGGAAAAGCACGGCGAGCAACATTCCCGCCACGAACTCCAGAATGATGGGCTGAAACCAGAAACTGAACGGCAAGGCGAGACTGAAGTTGGAGCCGATGAGCACTGCGGCGAGCAGCACAGCCGCTGTTGTCAGCACGGCGCGTTCCAGCGGCAGGAAGATAAAAACCGCGAATACGACATAAAAAAACATCTCGTAATTCAGCGTCCAGCCCAGATCGATGATTGGAAACGGATAGGCGTCACCATAACCCATGCTGTCATAGGGAATGAAGAGGTAGGAGGTTAGGACGGCCTGCAAGGACGGGAAGGCCTTGGCGCTGAGAAGAACGGCGACCGCGGCCATGGCGAGCCGCATGGTCAACACGAACCAGTAAAGAGGAAGGATGCGGAGAAGCCGGCGCACAAGAAAGGCCGAGCGCCCTCCCTCCGCTGCGAAATACGGCCGGGAGGCATAAACGATGACAAAGCCGGAAATGACGAAAAACAGATCGACGCCCGCACCCAGCCTCAGGAGATGGAGGTTGACGAGCGAGAACTCCCAGTTCACCTGCGCGTGCAGCGCAACAATCATGATTGCCGCCAGGGCACGCATCATTTGAAGAATATCGAGACGCTGCGCCCCGGAAACAGGCGCTTTTTCAATTTTTTGCATCGTCATCATCTATAAAAAGAAAAAATTTATACAGTAATATTTTGCGCTCGCAGCAGCGAGCAAAAGTGGTCTATTTCAGAAGGCTATCATGCAATAGGCTGACACGATATATAAAATTTGTCGGCCGGAAATTTTCGCCCGCACGCCGTTCAGAAAACCTCCAGCACCGTAAGCTGGTCGCTGACGGAAAGCCGGTATTGCCCACCTTCCTTTGCGATCACCCGCTGGCTTACGGAACCGTCATCGCCGAACCGGTGCGCGATGACTTGGCTATGCGGGCCGGTTACCGAAAAGGCCGTTGCACGTTCGGCTGGCGGATTTTCGATCCGCGCCGGCCATTGCCAGCCGCGTATGCCAAGCCACACCGGGGCGAGCAGCGCGCCGTCTGGTCTTGTCAGGCGCAGGGAAAACCTTTCGGAATCATCGTTGAGGAAAGCGAGGCTGCGTTCCGCTGGCTCTGTTTGCCGACTTGCCTTGCAAAGGGCAAGAAGGGCACGAACGGCCCCGTAAGCAGGAGTCCGGCTCAGATCGTGGCGCAGCAGGCCGAAGGACGATTCCGGATTTGTCTCGTCTTCGGCAAAGCTGGAGACCATTTCATAGATGTAAGCCCGGCGGATGCCGCTGATGAAGGACCACAGGAGCGTGCGCGGCATGTAGCGCGCCTTGATGCCTTCGGTGACGGGAAAATGGAAGGTCTTTGGTTGCAGTGAGGTGTGGTACCCGATCTCAGTGGCGAGCACCGGCCGGCCGGCTGCTATATGCGCCGAGGCCGCGACAGATTTGGAGAGCGCCCCCGGCCCAGTGGTTTCGGGATGTTCCATTCCGGCGTAGGGGTGAATATTGCCGAAGTCGCATACGTTCTGCAGGTTTAGCGCCAGCGCCGTATTCGCCTGGATATAGCTTGGCGCGACAAGCGGTACGTTGCTCACGGCCGGAGTTGAGCGGATCGTTGCAAAAAGTGCAGCCTGATGCTCTGCCGAAATGCGCGGCGCATTGGCCGGGTCTTTCGTCAACGTCGGTTCATTGCTGCCTTCGAAAACTTCGATGCCGCCGTCGCACCAGTCGTAGAAATCGGCAATCCTGTTCAGTGGCGTTGAGACGTAGGGGTTGAGATCGTCGTAACAGATGATCGTGAGGCGAACGTTGGCCGCCACAATCCTGCGCAGGCGCTGGAAAGCCGGGCTGTTGCGGCTGTCCCTTGCGGTAATCAGTCCCTCGTCACGCAGGTGGCCCACACCAAGGGCTTCCAGTTCAGGCAGGATGCGCTCGAAGCTTTCCGGATAAATGCCGTTCGTGCGGGCGAAATGGCCACACACGCCCACACTGTCCAAAAAGGCTTCCGTGCTGGCCGAAAAAACGGATTGAGTCTGCGCGAAAGCGGGGCGCACACCCGTGGCGGCAACCAGTGCGAAAGGTGCGGCTGAAAGCAGGCCGCGCCGTGTCAGGTGGCCCATGGTGATCGGCTGTTTTCCGTTCATCTGCGTCTCCTGGTCATTCCGGCGAGATTATAAAAAGCAGCCGCGATCATATCGGCGGCGCCTCTCAAGATGTCAGATTGTCCTGGAAGTTTTTGGCATCTTCATTCGCCATCAAATCCATGTTTCTGAAATGAAATAAATATATAAATTAATGATATTATATGC
>NZ_WJOK01000002.1 GCF_009649785.1 Agrobacterium tumefaciens
ACGATTAATAATTCATTTACCGTAAAAAGTCATCCGAAATGTAATCGTTTTTGCGCAAATAGCAATCTACGGTTAACGTGGATGCACGCATATGTTGCAAACACAAGCGCGATCTCCGCTTTTGGCTGCGTTGGTTGCCCATTCGGTGTAATCAAGTCTTTGGAAAATTGAGTATTTGCGGGAAAGGCGACAGGATCGTTGCCTGCCCATCGCTTGCCGGGTAACCGGCGAGCCGATTACCCAAAAGGCAATTAATTTCCCATCAGAATATCAAGAAGGGTCGTCTGCTTCGGCCCGGAAGTTGCCGGCGCCCGGCCGCCGATATCGGCTGGCGGCACAGGTCCATTGTCGGCTGAATAGCCGGGTTCGATATCGCGGGAAGGGATGTTTCCAGGCGGCATGGGAACGCCCGGCTGACCAGCGTTTGGCGAAACGGGCGCTTCGGGATAGGCTCGAGTGTTTGTCGTTCCGCCGCCGCCGAGAGCATTGGAAATGATGTCGCCGATGGAGGAAGGCGCGCTCTCGGGCGCCGGTTGCTGTATTTCCCCAAGCGGCGGCACGCCGCCTGCGCCGAGACCGAAGAGCGGCGAGGGCGAGAGCCCGGAATGGGCGGCGGTCATGAAATCTTTCCAGGCCTTCGCAGGCAAGCCACCGCCGGTGACCTTTTTCATCGATGTGCCGTCGTCATTGCCGAACCAGACGCCCGTTGTCAGATTGCTTGTGTAGCCGACAAAAAGCGCGTCGCGGAAAGACTGTGTCGTACCGGATTTTCCCGCTGCCTGCCAACCCTGAAGGCGAGCGGCTTTCCCTGTTCCTTCGGTGATGACGCGCGACAACATGCCGTTCATCGTCGCGGCGATCTCCTCGCTCAGCACGCGCGGCGGGTTGTCGTATCTGTTTTCATAAAGCACCTTGCCGTCAGCATCGGAGATGCGTTTGACGATATGCGGCGTCGCCTTGTAGCCGCCATTCATGAAGGGAGCGTAGGAGGCGGTCAGCTCCATCAGTGACACTTCCGAGGTGCCGAGTGCGATGGAGGCGTTGTTCTGAAGCTCCGATTCGATACCCATGCGATGCGCCACCTGCGTCACCCGCTCAGGACCGACTTCCATCACCAGCTGCGCGGCGATCGTGTTCAGAGAATTGGCAAGCGCAGTGGCAAGCGTCACTTCGCCACGATATTTCTTCTCGTAATTTTCCGGTGTCCAGTTTCCGATGCGGACCGGCCCGTCATTGCGAATGGTACTGGGGGTCAGACCCGATTCGAGCGCGGCGACGTATACGAAGGGTTTGAACGCCGATCCGGGTTGCCGTTTCGCCTTGGCGGCCCGGTTGAACTGGCTTTCGGCATAATCCGCCCCGCCGACCACGGCCCGGATTGCGCCTGTGCCATCGATGGAAACGAGAGCCGCTTGCGAAGCGCCCTGCTTTTTACCATCACCCTGCAGAACATGGGTCAGTGCTTTTTCGGCGTCGCGTTCAAGATTGGGGTCGATGGTCGTATCGACGACGATGTCCTGCTTGACGTCGCCAATCAGGCCACGAACTTCCTCCATCACCATATCGGCAGCGTAATGTTCGGCACCGGACCAGAAACGTTTGGCCTTGGTCGGCGGCTGCGACATCGCGGTCTTGATCTCGTCATCGGTGATGAACCCGACATCGCGCATGGATCTCAGAACGACCTGCGCCCGCTCCTCCGCTGCCTGCGGGTCGCGCGCCGGTGAAAGGCGCGAGGGGGCCTTGAGAAGTCCGGCAAGCGTTGCCGCCTCGCCAAGATTGACGTCGCGCGCGGATTTGTTGAAGTAGCGTCTGGAAGCGGCTTCGACGCCAAAGGCGTTGGAACCGAAATAAACGCGGTTGAGATACATCGCGAGGATCTGGTCCTTGGTGTATTTATGCTCCAGCCAGAAGGCCAGCAGCACTTCCTGTACCTTGCGCTCCAGCGTCCGGTCCTGTGAGAGGAACAGGTTTTTTGCCAGCTGCTGCGTCAGCGTCGAGCCGCCCTGCACTGTTCGTCCCGTCATCACATTGGTCACGATGGCGCGGGCCAGGCCGAGCGGATCCACACCGAAATGGGAATAGAACCGCCGGTCTTCGATCGCCATGACCGCTTGTGGAAGGTAGGGCGACATGTCTTCAAGCGCGAGAGCCTCGCCACCCGTGGTGCCGCGATTGGCAAGCACGCCGCCGTTCACCGAAACGATCTTCACATTCGGAGGGCGTTCGGGAATGGTCCAGCTGCTGGCACTCGGCATGCGCGCGCCGTAATAAAGGACAAGACCGGCAACGCCGATACCGCCCCAGATGCCGAGCACGATGCACCAGTAAACGAGGGACCGGATAAAGCCTGTTGCGCCACCGCCGGAACTGCGTGTGCGCTTTTCCTTTTTTTGCGGTTTGGCGCGGCCGGATGTGGACTTCGGTTTTCTGGCGGGCTGCTTTGCGGTTCCGCCAATGCGCTCGCTGGCATCAAGACGCAGATCGTCACCGGATTCGTGGAAATCCCCGAAGGAAGGCTCTACCCGATCGCGTGATTTACCCTTGCCTGCCATCCAGCCGAAGTCGCTCCTTATATTCGCGAAACCGTTCGCACTTCAAGCCTCTATGCCTGCGCGATCCTTAATCCAGGATGAAGAGTTTAAATGCGGCAATTTAAGGCGGGGTTAAGTCCTTGCCGGATCAAATCGGCGTCATTGGCAGACGTCGACCCATTCCGCTCCCGTCAGTCGCGCCATCATGTCAGGCGAAATCCTTACCGCCGCATTGGTGGCACCCGCTGCCGGAACCACCTCGGGATAGTTTTTCAGGGATATGTCGCAAAACACCGGAAGGGGAGAAGGCAATCCGAAAGGACACACGCCACCGATGGGATGGCTGGTCACCGCAACGACTTCTTCCGCCCCCAGCATGCGCGGCTTGGCGCCGAAATGATCGCGGAATTTACGATTGTCTAGCCGCTTCGTGCCGGCGGCAACGACGAGGAGAATTGTGTCGCCCGCCTTCAGGCAGATCGTTTTGGCAATCTGGTCAGGATCGACGCCGTGCGCTTCGGCAGCCAAAGCGACTGTCGCCGAACTCGTTTCCGTTTCGATAACGGTCACTTCGGGGGAATTCTCGGTGAAAAACGCTCTGACGGATTCGATGGTCATGCGTATTTATTAGGCGGTATGCCAAGAGGCTTCAAGGTGTGCGAAATAGCTATGCATTTTATGCAATGCTGCGCTGCGATGAAACGTCTGTTTTTTGAGCGGAAATCCTGTATCTTCAAATCATCGAAGCGACGCACTCCTCCTCCCAGCGTCGCCCGATTGGACTGACAATACTCCTCCTCCCAATTGTCAGTCAGTTTCAAGAACCCGGCGCACCTCCTCCCGCGCCGGGTTTTTGCTGTTTAAGGCCTTGTTTCCCGCGACTTTCATTTGCCGACGCTTCACAAAAATCGCCGGGCTTTTTCAAAGAAACTTGACTTTCAGGCCCTTCCAACCTAGGTGTTCGCGCATCGATATTTGTTTGACGACCAGAGCTTCGGCGCCTTTTCTAAGGTGCACACGACGATCTTTCCTTCAAATTCGACCCAAGACCGCACTGCGCGCAGTGCAAATACAATTTGCCAACGGAAGGAAATCGTTATGGCGACTGGTACAGTAAAGTGGTTCAACGCAACCAAGGGCTACGGCTTCATTCAGCCTGACGACGGTTCGCAGGACGTATTCGTTCACATCTCCGCCGTTGAGCGCGCTGGTATGACCTCCCTCAACGACGGTCAGAAGCTCTCCTACGAGCTGACGCAGGACCGCCGCTCGGGCAAGATGTCTGCAGGCGAGCTCGTCGCTTCCTGATAAGCGGCTTGGCCTGAACGGGTCATTCGTATGAATATGAAAGGCCGGAGTTTTCCGGCCTTTTTTCTTTTGGAAGGTGTACCGGGTCCGGCCGCTCTTGAAAAAGCTGGAGTGCATAACAATATAGGGTTCAACAGTGCTCCGCACGGAATTGTCAGGCTGGTGCTTTTAAAGTGCCGCTGTTGTTGCGTTAACCAAAGATTAACCAAAGCAGCCGATCCTGATCGTGAAAAGCAGCGTCGACTTTGTTGGCGCGCTCTGGAGCATCGGACCGTTTGAACGCTTTGACCACGGATGTACTGGCACTGACGAAAAACGGATGGAAAGGTCGGGCTTGCCCGGCCTTTTTGTTTTGAACCACCAAAATATAAGAGAACGGGGAGGCATCGGGTAACCGGCGCCTCCTTTCTTTTTGACTACTTCGCGGCCAGGGCGTCTAGAATGCGGATCCAGGAGCGGATGCCCTTGTGGAACGACTGCAGGTCATATTTTTCATTCGGCGAATGAATGCGGTCATCGGTAAGGCCGAAACCGACGAGCAGCGAATCCATGCCCAGCATCTTCTGGAAATCGCCGACGATGGGGATCGAGCCCCCCATGCCGATCACGACCGCAGGTTTGGGCCACTCTTCCGAAAGCGCGTTTTTCGCCTTCGTTAGCACTGGCGAATCATAGGAAAGCTGGATAGCCGGCGATGCACCATGCTCGTGAAATTCCACCGAGCAATCGGCTGGAATTTTGGAGCGGACATAGTTCCGGAAGCTCTCGCGAACCGCTTTCGGGTCTTGCTCTCCGACGAGACGGAAGGACACTTTAGCAGAGGCTTTTGCGGCGATAACCGTCTTGAAGCCGTCGCCGGTATAGCCGCCGATGATGCCGTTGACTTCCGCCGTTGGCCGCGCCCAGGTCTGCTCCAGCACGGAGCGTCCCTTTTCGCCCGATGGAATCGAAAGGCCGACTTCGCCGAGGAAGGCTTCGGCGGTGCGGCCCAACGTTTCCCAGGAAGCCTTGATGTTGGCGGGGGTTTCTTCCACGCCGTCATAGAAGCCGGCAAGTGTCACCCGGCCGGTCTCATCATGCAGGCCGGCGAGAATATCGGTCAGGATGTGAATGGGATTTGCGGCCGCACCACCGAAAAGGCCCGAATGCAGGTCGCGGTCGGCCGCCGTGATTGTGATTTCCTCGCCGACCAGGCCGCGAAGGGCGGCGGCGATGGCGGGCGTATCGCGGTCCCACATGCTGGTATCGCATACCAGTGCATAATCGGCTTTCAGCTCATCGGCATTGGCATCAAGGAACGGCTTCAGCGAGGGCGAACCGGATTCTTCCTCGCCCTCGAAAAGAATGGTGACGCGCACGGGCAGACTGCCATTGACTGCCTTATAGGCCCGGCAGGCTTCCACGAAGGTCATCAGCTGACCCTTGTCATCAGCCGTTCCACGCCCGGTGATCACCTGCCGGCCGCCGCCGATATCTTTCACGGCCGGTTCGAACGGATCGTTTTCCCAGAGATTGAGCGGATCGACCGGCTGCACATCGTAATGGCCGTAGAAAAGCACATGCGGCGCGTCTTTTGTCGCGGCGTCGTGATGCGCCACCACCATTGGATGACCGGCCGTGTCGCGAACGGAAGCCGCAAAGCCCAGTGATTCAAGCGTTCTGACCAGCCATTCCGCCGCCTTGCGGCACTCCGCCTTGTAGGCGGGGTCCGTGGAAATGGACGGGATGCGCACCAGTTCGAACAATCGCTCGAGGCTGGAGGTGAGGTTGTCGTCGGCCGTGGAAAGAATGGGGGAAACGTCTGTCATCGCTGATCCTGTCATGTCTGTCGTAACCCGGCGATGGACGAAACATCCTGGTATCGCGCATCGCGTAGGAACAAGGGGCTGACGTGTCGTTGAATCGGCAAGCGCGCAGCCGCCGGAACGATAGAGCAGTTCAGGAAAAGTGCGAAGTGGTTTTCCGTCCTAAACTGCGCGGAAACAAAACCTTGGAGGCTGCAGGCGATAGAAGGCCAGGAGCAAAGAAAGCGTTCGAGTTGTAAATGCTATTTCGCTTTTTTGGCGCGGTCGATCGCCCGGCGCATATATTCCAGCAGAAGCTGCTTTTCGAAACGGCGGAAATCCGCCAGCAGCGTATCTTCCGTGGCTTCGGAAGCGGCAATGGCGTTCGCCTCGAGATCCCTGCCGCGCTGGGTCAGTTCGATGATCTGCGCGCGGCGGTCGCTTGGGTGGGATTTGCGCACGATCAGCCCGTCGCGCTCCATGCGGGACAGCGTATTGGCAAGCGTCGCCTGCTCCACGTCGATTCTATCCAGCAATTGCCGTTGCGTCAGTCCCTCCTCATGCCACAGTTCGATGAGTATGGGGAATTGTCCAGGAGAAAACCCCAGCGCGGCAGCTCTCTTCTGGAGCGCCATGGTGAATTCCCTCGCCATTTTTGCGGCGAGATAGATCGCCGATTCGTCCCGGGAAAAACCCATTCATCAATCCGTCTGGCATATGGTCGGCGCAATCGCGCAATTTCGATAGTGGGATATATATCGCATGATATGTTTATGCCAGTCAGAAACCCGGCACAAATAAAAACCGCCATGGCCGGGAGGGGACGGCCATGGCGGTCATATAAGAGGACAAAGGCCCGGAGAGGGGGGGAAGGCCTTTGTCCGGTCTGATGCGGCGGGGGACGAGCCTACAATCAGACTACGGCGTGATCAGGCGCCGTCCCCTAAGAAATGTGTGTGCAAATGCGGCTTTTCAAGGGAAAATCTATTACAAATTCGTAAGGTTCACGCGAATTTTGCCGGTGCCTCCAGCGGCTTAGCCCCGTGCGCTTTGCGGTGCGTTGTTTGAACTTTCTGTGGACGTCAAAACGGCCCCGCGCTATCCATATCGCCATGAAAAAAGGCGATCATCTCTTCCTCGTTGACGGCTCCGGTTTCATTTTCCGGGCGTTCCATGCCATTCCCCCGCTGAACCGCAAGTCGGATGGGCTGCCGGTCAACGCCGTTTCCGGCTTCTGCAACATGTTGTGGAAGCTCCTGAAGGATGCGCGCAATACCGATGTCGGCGTCACGCCCACGCATTTCGCCGTGATTTTCGACTATTCGTCGAAAACCTTCCGCAACGAGCTGTACGATCTATACAAGGCCAACCGCACCGCACCGCCGGAAGATCTGGTGCCGCAGTTTGGCCTGATCCGCGAGGCGACACGGGCCTTCAACCTTCCCTGCATTGAGACGGAAGGCTTCGAGGCGGATGACATCATCGCCACTTACGCCCGTCAGGCGGAGGCGATTGGCGCCGATGTCACCATCATTTCTTCCGACAAAGATCTGATGCAGCTCGTCACGGCCAATGTGCATATGTACGACGCCATGAAGGACAAGCAGATCGGCGTTCCCGATGTCGTCGAAAAATGGGGCGTAGCCCCGGAAAAGATGATCGACCTTCAGGCGATGACCGGCGATTCCACCGATAATGTTCCGGGTATTCCTGGTATCGGGCCGAAAACGGCCGCGCAATTGCTGGAAGAATACGGCGATCTCGACACGCTGCTGGCGCGGGCAGGAGAAATCAAGCAGCAGAAACGCCGCGAAAACATCATCGCCAATGCGGAGCTTGCCCGCCTTTCCAGACAGCTTGTGGCGCTCAGAACCGATGTGCCGCTGGAGCAGTCTCTGGAAGAACTGGTGCTCGAACCGCAGAACGGGCCGAAACTCATCGCTTTCCTCAAGGCGATGGAGTTCACGACGCTGACGCGCCGGGTAGCTGAAGCCACCGATAGCGATGCCTCGGCCATCGAAGCCGCCAATGTGCCGGTGCAATGGGGCACTGATGCCCATGGACCAGACCTCGATGCCACGCCTGCAGTTACCGCAGCTGATGACAAGACCGCTGCGCCAGCGTCAACCACCGCTCCGGCACGGAAGGTGACAGGGGAGGGCAGTGCGCCCACCGATCTCGCCACGGCACGGCAGACGGTTTTCTCCACCGCCAAGATCGACACGACCGCCTATACGACGATCAGGGATCTGGCGGAGCTGGATCGTTGGGTTGCCGCTGCCCGCGAAACAGGTGTCGTCGCCTTCGACACGGAAACGACCTCGCTCGACCCCATGCAGGCGGAACTCGTCGGTTTTTCGCTGGCGATTGCCGATAACGGCAAGGATGCCTCAGGCACCGATATCCGCGCTGCCTATGTGCCATTGACGCACAAGACCGGCTCCGGTGGCGATCTTTTCAGCGATGGCATCAAGCTTGCTGAAGGACAGGTGCCGTTTGCCGAGGCGCTGGCACGTTTAAAGGATCTTCTTGAGGACGAAGCCGTTCTGAAAATCGCGCAGAACGTCAAATATGACTACCTGCTGATGAAGCGCCACGGCGTCGTCATGCAGAGTTTCGACGATACCATGCTGATTTCCTACGTTCTTGAGGCGGGAAAAACCACGCATGGCATGGATACGCTTTCCGAACGCTGGCTCGGCCACACGCCGATCGCCTACAAGGACGTGGCGGGATCGGGCAAGTCGAGCATCACCTTCGATTTCGTCGATATTGACAAGGCGACCGCTTACGCCGCCGAAGACGCGGATGTCACCCTGCGGCTGTGGATGGTGCTGAAGCCCCGGCTTGCCGCAGAGCGGCTGACCAGTGTGTATGAGCGGCTGGAGCGCCCTCTGGTGCCTGTACTGGCGCATATGGAGGAGCGTGGCATCACCGTGGACCGACAGATCCTGTCGCGTCTCTCCGGTGAACTCGCCCAGAAGGCGGCTGCTTTCGAAGAGGAAGTTTACCAACTGGCAGGCGAGCGTTTCAACATCGGATCGCCAAAGCAGCTCGGCGATATCCTGTTCGGCCGGATGGGTCTGCCTGGCGGCTCCAAGACCAAGACGGGCCAATGGTCCACATCGGCGCAGGTTCTCGAAGATCTGGCGGCGGAAGGTGCCGAATTACCGCGAAAGATCGTCGACTGGCGGCAGCTGACCAAGCTGAAATCGACCTATACGGATGCGCTTCCCGGATATGTCCATCCGCAGACGAAACGGGTACACACGTCCTACGCGCTGGCCTCCACCACCACGGGGCGCCTGTCGTCCTCGGAGCCGAACCTTCAGAACATTCCGGTGCGCACGGCGGAAGGCCGCAAGATCCGCACGGCCTTCATCTCCACCCCTGGACACAAGCTTCTTTCCGCCGATTACAGCCAGATCGAGCTACGTGTGCTTGCCCATGTCGCCGACATTCCGCAGCTTCGCAGCGCATTCGAAAACGGCATCGACATTCATGCGATGACCGCATCGGAAATGTTCGGGGTGCCGGTGGAAGGCATGCCGTCTGAAGTGCGCCGACGTGCCAAGGCCATCAACTTCGGCATCATCTACGGTATTTCCGCTTTCGGCCTTGCCAACCAGCTCAGCATCGCGCGCTCCGAAGCGGGCGAATATATCAAGAAATATTTCGAGCGTTTTCCTGGCATTCGCGATTACATGGAAGCGACCAAGGCTTTCGCCCGCGAGAACGGCTATGTCGAGACGATTTTCGGCCGCCGTGCGCATTATCCGGAAATCCGCTCCTCCAACCCTTCCATGAAGGCCTTCAACGAGCGTGCAGCCATCAACGCACCAATCCAGGGGTCTGCAGCCGATATCATTCGCCGTACGATGGTCCGTATCGAGCCGGTGCTGGAGGCGGAAAAGCTTTCCGCCCGCATGCTGCTGCAGGTACATGACGAACTCATCTTCGAAGTCGAGGAAGGGGAAATCGAAAAGACACTGCCCATCGTCGTCTCGGTGATGGAAAATGCAGCCATGCCGGCTATTTCCATGAGGGTTCCGCTCAAGGTGGATGCCCGCGCGGCCGACAACTGGGACGAGGCGCATTGACGGGAATTGACCGGCCATTGACCGATTGGTGTCATTGGTTTGTTGCGTGCGCAGATTAGGGGAAACGTCTCAAAAGGAGTTCCCCATGCACGCCCCGCTCGTTTCAAAAGATCTGGAATCTTTTTCCGCTGCCAGCCACGATCAGCCGCCGCGCCATTTGGGTCGCCGCTATAATACGGATGGTGAATTCCTGCTCGAGCCGGGCAATACCGTGGTTTGCCATCTCGTTGAAGGGTCGAAAACCGAAAGCGCGATCATCGGGACACGCCAGCGTCTTCTGGATATGCCCGAGGCATTGCAGCTGGCCTTCACACCGGTTTCCAGCCTGCATATGACGGTATTTCAGGGCATTATCGAATATCGCCGTGCATTTCCCTACTGGCCGGAAGACATGCGACTCGATACTCCGATCGACACGATGACGGAGTATTATTGCGATCGTCTGGCGGATTTTCCGGGCCTGCCTGGTTTCAATATGCAGGTGACTGGTCTCAAGCCGACGGGGCTGGTGCTGAAGGGGGCCACCGCCGAAGACGACCGGATCATTGCGCTGTGGCGGGATACATTTGCCGAAGCTTTCGGTTATCGGCATCCCGATCACGACACCTATCAATTCCATATTACGCTGGCTTATGTCACGCGCTGGTTCGATCCGGAGTGCCTGCCGCGATGGCAGGCGATGCTGGATGAAGAGCTGGAAAAACTGCGTGCGGCAGCGCCGATAATCGAGATGCGCGCTCCAGCTTTCTGTGAATTCAGGGACATGAACCACTTTAGGGAACTCGTGGTTTTTGATAGGAAGTGAAGCATGATTTGCAAAGGCCTGCCGCCCGTCCGTCGCAGCAAACCGGCTTAATCGGAAAAAATGCGCGTCAGGGCTGGTCAAAGCCCGTTTGGGCATGTATAAGCGCGCCAAATTTCCGATATCGAGACACCCGACATTCGGCCTTTGGTTATGGCCGGTTACGTTGTTTCGCCGCTAAAGTGGAGTAACAAAAATGGCTGTACCAAAAAGAAAAACAAGCCCGTCCAAGCGCGGCATGCGCCGCTCGGCTGACGGTCTCAAGGCTTCGACCTACGTTGAAGACAAGAACTCCGGCGAACTGCGCCGTCCGCACCATATCGATCTGAAGACCGGTATGTATCGCGGTCGTCAGGTTCTGACGCCGAAGGAAAGCGCATAAGCTTTCTGAAATAATCTTTACGGAAAACCGGCCCTCGTGGCCGGTTTTTTGTTTTCAGGTCGTTTAGCTGCTTTTTTCGGTTACTTGGAAAATCCGATCACTCCTCCTACACTCTGTTCGGGAGAGCAGGTCTGATGCCTGCAACGGGGAGGGGCGCTTCGGTGAAATATCGCTGGATTTTATTGACGCTGCTCAGCCTCGGCCTCGGTTACGGCGCCGTGACCAAGGGCAGCGGCATCATTGCGGAAAGCTATTTCGGCGAAGTCTCCGATCAGGGCCGCACCACCCTCAGGCTGGCCGTCTCGGCTCTTGGCGGGCTTTTGAGCCGTTTCGAGCCGCTGCCCGCCCTGATCGCCGATCACGACGACATTGAGGAGCTTGTCGCGCATCCGCAGGATGAGGCGATGCGCCAGCGCGCCAATATCTATCTCAAATCCATCAATACATTGCTGGAATCCTCCGACATCTACATCATCACGCTGGACGGAGTGACCATCGCCGCCAGTAACTATGATGGACCCACGAGCTTCGTCGGTGAGAATTTCAGCTACCGTCCCTATTTTCAGGATGCCGCCAAGGGCTTCCCGTCGCGTTTCTTTGCGCTAGGCACCACCTCCCACAAGCGCGGTTATTATTTTTCCGCGCCTATTCTCTTCAACGAGGAGATCAAGGGCGTCATCGTCTTCAAGGTCGATATTGAAGGCATAGAGGCGTCGTTCGGCGATGGTGAAAACCGCATTCTCGTATCGGACCCGGAAGGCATCATCTTCATGACCGGAACGCCGCAGTGGCTTTATTCCGGCCTGATGCCGCTGACACCGGAAAGGCTTGCGCGCACGGCGGCATCCCGGCGTTACGCCAATGCCGACCTGAAGGAACTGCCGCTGAAAAACGGCAATTTCGGCTCTCATCAGTTGATGACGATCAGCCAGAACGACGGTGACCGGGAATATCTCGTCCTGTCGCAGCCGATGCCCGACGCGGGCTGGACGGTCAGCGTGCTGATGGATACCGGCTCACTCAGGACGCAGGTCAAGACGGCGATGATCGCGATCATCCTCTGCCTGTGTCTTGCCGCTGCCGTGGTCGCCGCCATGCTGCAAAGACGGCGGCGCCTGCGTGAACGCCTGACCCACCAGGCCGAAGCTCAGGCGGAGCTGGAGCGGCGGGTGGAGGAGCGCACAGCCGATCTCGCGCGGGTGAACCGTGAGATCGAACACGAAATCGCCGAGCGCCGCCAGACGGAGAAACAATTGCGCAAGATGCAGAATGACCTGGTTCAGGCGGGCAAGCTTGCAGCGCTCGGACAAATGTCGGCAGCACTTTCGCACGAGTTCAACCAGCCGCTCGCAGCCGCCAAGAATTATGCGGAAAACGCCTCTCTTCTCGTGGAACGTGGACGTCTGGAAGAGGTGACGGAAAACCTCAGGCGTATTTCGGGCCTTATCGATCGCATGGCTTCTATCAGCAGGCATCTGAGAAATTTTGCCCGCAAACCCAATGAGAAAATGGCTGCGGTCGCGCTCGATGCTGTCCTTCGCGATACGCTGGAAATTGTTGGAGCACGGCTGAAGGCCGCCGATGCGGTGCTGGATGTTGATCTTGGTCCGGTGCCGCTTGCGGTGAAGGCCGGGCCGGTGCGGCTGCAGCAGGTGCTGGTCAACATCATCTCCAATGCCGCCGATGCGGTGGAAGGGCGCGAGGATCGTCGCATCGCTCTGAAGGCCGTGCTGCACGGTCAGACGGTTTCGATTTTCATTCGTGACCGAGGTCCGGGCGTTCCTCCGGCGATTTCGGAGCGCATCTTCGATCCCTTCTTCACCACCAAGGGCGTGGGCCGTGGCCTCGGTCTCGGCCTTTCCATCACCTACAACATCATCAAGGATTTTGGCGGCCAACTGCGTGTCAGAAACCATGAAGACGGCGGCGCGGAATTCGAGATCGAATTACCGGCAGCAGCCTATCGTGTGGAGGTGGCGGCGGAATGACCATGTCGCGGGTTCTGTTGATTGATGACGAGGAGGAACTGCGTTTTTCCACCGCGCAGGCGCTGGAACTTTCCGGTTTTGCGGTCACCATGCTGGCAAGCGCCGAACATGCGCTTGAACTCATCGGCTACAGCTTCGATGGCGTCGTGGTCAGCGATATCAGGATGCCCGGCATGGATGGCATGACACTGCTGCAGAAGGTGCGGGAACTTGACCCGGAAATACCTGTCATCCTGATGACGGGCCATGGCGATGTGCAGCTTGCCGTCAATGCCATGCGCAACGGTGCTTATGATTTCATCGAAAAGCCCTTCACCCCGCAATATCTCGCCGGCATCATAAAAAGAGCCAACGACCGGCGGGCGCTGGTGCTGGAAAATCGCCGCCTGAAGGCGGTGGCGGGCAAGCATGACGATCTCGAAACGCGTCTGCCCGGCAGAACCCAGGTCATGGTCGATCTGCGATACCGCATTCGCGCCATCGGTGCGACCGATGCCGATACGCTCATTGTCGGCGATACCGGTGCGGGCAAGGAAGTGGTGGCGCGCGCACTTCACGATATCAGCGCCAGAGCCAACCGGCCCTTTGTCGCCATCAATTGTGCCGCCCTTCCGCAAACGCTGATCGAAAGCGAGCTGTTCGGCCACGAGGCTGGCGCTTTTCCCGGCGCGCTGCGCCCGCGCTACGGCAAGTTCGAGCATGCCCGCGGCGGCACCATATTGCTGGACGAGATCGGCTCCATGCCCTTTGAATTGCAGGGCCGGTTCCTGCGCGTGTTGCAGGAACGGGTGATCACCCGTCTTGGCTCCAATGAAACAGTCGAGCTCGACGTCCGCTTCATCGCCACCAGCAAGGTCGATCTGGAGCAGGAAGTCGCGGCAGGGCGGTTCCGTGCCGATCTTCTTTACCGCCTGAACGTGGCGACGATTCTCGTGCCGTCCCTCTCGCAGCGCAGTGCCGACATACCGCTGCTTTTCCTCCATCTGGTGCGGGAGGCTGCTGCCCGTTACGGTCGGGAAGATATGGACGTTCCGCAGCATCTGCTCTCAGTCATTTCCCTGCGTGAATGGCCGGGCAATGTCCGGGAATTGCGCAATGCGGCGGACCGTTTCGTTCTCGGTCTGGAAAGCGATGTCTCCGAAACCTCGCTGCCATTTGAGGGCGATGGCAAGGCGGCGCTTGCCGCAAGGGTCGCCGCTTATGAAAAAAGCCTTATTGCGCGCGCGATCGCCGCCCACGGCGGAAATCTGAAATCCGTCTATGAGAGCCTCGGCATTTCACGCAAAACGCTTTACGAAAAAATGCAGAAATACGAGCTCCACCGGCACATGACAGAGGTGTGATGGGTGGATTTCCACCCATGGATGAGCCCGTATGGGTAGAAATCCACCCATTGCTGCCCATGATGGCGATAAAAGCGCGCCTTGCCGCAAGACCGCCGTTGCTGAACGGCAATCCCGGATCGCAAATGGCTTCACCCCGGTCGCCATGGAGGAGCATGCGCGGCTGAAGTGGCGAACATTTTCATCCGGGAGGAATCGATGAAAATACTGAAGACAGTTACCGGCCTTGCTGCCGCCGCTGCCGTTTCCCTTTTTGCGCTTTCTGCATCCGCTCAGAACTACCCCGAGCGCAACATCACCATGGTCGTGCCCTTTGCCGCCGGTGGCCCGACAGATACGGTCGCGCGTCTTGTCGCTGAATCCATGTCGAAGGATCTCGGCCAGCAGATCATCGTCGAAAATGTCGGCGGCGCTGGTGGCACGCTGGGCGCTGGCCGCGTGGCGGCGTCGGATCCGGACGGTTACACCGTTCTGCTGCATCACATCGGCATGGCGACGAGCGCTACGCTTTATCGCAAGCTCGCCTATGATACCCTGAACGCTTTCGAATATGTCGGTCTGGTCACGGAAGTGCCGATGACCATTCTGTCGCGCAAGACGCTCGAAACCAAGGATCTCAAGGGTTTGATCGACTACGCCAAGGCGAACAAGGACAAGGTCACCGTTGCCAATGCCGGCATCGGTGCTGCTTCGCATCTGTGCGGCATGTTGTTCATGAGCGCGATCGAGACACCGCTGGTCACTGTTCCCTACAAGGGCACAGGCCCGGCCATGACCGACCTGCTCGGCGGACAGGTCGATATCATGTGCGACCAGACCACAAACACCACCAAGCAAATCCAGGGCGGGACCGTTAAAGCCTATGCCGTAACCTCGGCCAAACGGCTCGACGTGCTGCCGGACGTACCGACAGTTGCCGAATCGGGCCTGCCGAAGCTTGAGGTGGGTATCTGGCACGGTATCTACACGCCGAAGGGTACACCGGCCGAGATCAACGAAAAGCTCTCCAAGTCGCTGCAGGTCGCGCTGAAGGACAAGAACGTAGCGGCCCGTTTTGCCGAACTCGGCACCACGCCTTCCCCGGAAGCCGATGCGACGCCCGCAGCGCTCAAGACCAAGCTTGAAAGCGAAATCGCCCGCTGGAAGCCTGTGATCGAGGGCGCCGGCCAATATGCCGACTGATGGTTGAAGCAATTGCCGGCGGCACCCTGCCGCCGGCTTCTTGCCGTCAATTTAACGCGCGGAACGGTGTGTGGCCGGCCGCAGTGGAGGGGCATCTTTCATGAAGTCGTTTTTCATTGACCCTGCCGAGGCAGCCTGTGGGGCAATTTTCATCGGTTTTGGCGCTTTTTTCGCGTTGCAGTCTTTCGGGCTGGATATCGGAACCGCCTTCCGCATGGGGCCGGGTTATTTTCCGCTTGTTCTGGCAATCGTGCTGATTTTGCTTGGCGGAGTAATATTCATTCGCGCCACCCGCGTGCAGGGCGATGCCCTCGGTGCAATTGCCTGGCGGGGGATTTTTTTCATCCTGCCCGCGCCGATCTTTTTCGGTTTCACGGTCCGGGGTCTTGGTTTCGTACCGGCGCTTTTTTTCAGCGCCCTTATCGCAGCCTTCGCCTCGCACAAGATGAGCCCGCTCATGGCCGTCATTATTTCCGCCGCCATCACGGTCTTTTCCGTTGCTGTGTTCAATTATGGTCTCGGCCTGCCATTCCAGCGCTTCGGCCCCTGGCTTAAATTTTGAGGTGCCGCAATGGAATTGCTTGATAATCTTGCTCTCGGTTTCGTCACGGCCACGTCGCTGGCAAACCTGTTTTTCTGCCTGATTGGCGTGCTGCTCGGCACGCTGATTGGCGTGCTGCCGGGCATCGGCGCAACCGCAACCATCGCCATGCTGTTGCCTATCACCTTTCAGCTTGAGCCCGTCTCATCGCTCATCATGCTCGCAGGCATCTATTACGGCGCGCAATATGGCGGCTCCACCACGGCGATCCTCATCAACATGCCGGGGGAATCCTCATCCGCCGTTACCGCCATTGACGGCTACCAGATGGCGCGCAAGGGCAAGGCGGGTGCCGCACTTGCGATTGCCGCCATCGGCTCGTTTTTCGCCGGCACGGTTTCCACCTTTCTCGTGGCAGTCTTTGCACCGCCTTTGACGGCGATTGCGCTGGAATTCGGCGCGGCGGAATATTTCTCGCTGATGGTCGTCGGCCTTGTCTCATCCATCGCGCTTGCCCATGGTTCCATCGTCAAGGCGCTGGCCATGGTCGTGCTTGGCCTGCTGCTTGGTCTGGTCGGTACGGATATCTACAGCGGCGCGCCACGCTTCACTCTCGGCATCCGTGAATATGCCGATGGGCTGAATTTCGTTGCGGTGGCGGTGGGTGTATTCGGTATCGCCGAAATCCTGCGCAATCTCGAAAACGAGCGCACGCGCTCGGTGCTGATCGCCAAGGTCAGCAGCCTGATGCCGTCAAAGGAAGACTTCAAGGCCATGGTTGGCCCGGTGCTGCGCGGTACGGTCATCGGTTCGGCACTGGGCATCCTGCCCGGCGGCGGTGCAATTCTCGCTGCCTTCGCATCCTACACCGTCGAAAAACGCGTCTCCAAGCATCCTGAGGAGTTTGGACACGGTGCCGTCGCCGGTGTTGCCGGTCCGGAATCCGCCAATAATGCCGGTGCCCAGACCTCGTTCATCCCGCTTCTGACGCTCGGTATTCCCGCAAACCCGGTGATGGCGCTGATGATCGGTGCGATGATCATTCAGGGCATCGTGCCCGGTCCGAACGTTGCGACCGAGCAGCCGGCACTGTTCTGGGGCATCATCGCCTCGATGTGGATTGGCAATCTGATGCTCGTCATCCTCAACCTGCCCCTGATCGGGCTTTGGGTGAAGCTGCTGACGGTGCCTTATTACGTGCTTTTCCCCATCATCATGGCCTTCTGCGCCATCGGGGTTTACAGCGTCAATTCCAACGTCTTCGATCTCTACGCCGTCGCCTTCTTCGGCTTCATTGGCTATGTGCTCGTGAAGCTGCGGTGCGAGCCGGCGCCGCTGCTGCTGGGCTTCGTGCTTGGGCCGCTGCTGGAGGAAAACCTGCGACGCGCCATGATCCTGTCACGTGGCGATCCGACGACCTTCGTCACCCGACCGATCAGCGCTACCCTGCTGTTTATTGCTCTGGCGGTGCTGATCATCGTCTTCCTGCCCAGCGTGAAGAAAAAGCGCGAAGAGGTTTTCGTAGAAGAAGACTGAGCAGGTCTCGAAATATTCGTAACGCCGGTGATGGAAATGTCGCCGGCGTTTCTGCGTTGATGGGATCGCTGTGAGGAATCCGGTTCACCGAAGCGGCATATGGTTGACTTGAAGCTTTTTAGGGCCAAGGAAGGGCGAGAAAGAGAGGTCGATATGACGTCGGAAACCGAAAAACGGATCATTGCGCTTGAGGAAACGATCGCGCATCAGGCCAAGACTATAGAGGAACTGTCCGACCAGCTGACGGAACAGTGGAAGGTGGTGGAACAGACCCGCGCCAAGCTCGACCGGTTGACGGAAAGGTTCCTGAGCCTTGAGGAGCAGTCGCTGGACGCACCCGCAGTCACCCGGCCGCCGCATTATTGATTGAGGGAGACCCGATGAGGAGCGATACAGCCGCACTTGCCGCCGAAATTGTGGATTTCTGGACGAAGGCAGGACCGGACAAATGGTTCGACAAGGACGCCGCCTTCGACGATCACTTTCATGACCGTTTCCGCGATGCCCATTTTGCTGCTGCAAGGCGCGAATTGGATGGCTGGCTGGACGGTGCGGAAAGCAGCCTCGCGCTGATGCTTCTGCTGGATCAGTTCCCGCGTAACTGCTTTCGCGAGACAGCGCATATGTATGCGACCGATCCGCTGGCACGCATGTTCGCCAGCGAGGCCATCCATCGCGGCCACGATCAGGCGGTGACCGAGGATTTGCGGGTCTTTTTCTATCTGCCCTTTTCCCATTCGGAAAGCATCGAGGATCAGGAGCGTGCCTGCACGCTCAACCGGCCGCTTGGCGGGCTTTATCTCCACCATGCCGAAGAGCATCGCGATATCGTCGCGCGTTTTGGCCGCTTTCCGCATCGCAACGACATATTGCTGCGGGAAACGACGCCGGAGGAACGGCAATATCTTGATGCGGGTGGTTTTACTGGCTGATTTCAACGAAAAACGCCGCCAGTCCCGAAAGACGGCGGCGCTTTTTTTGGTGGGTAACGGCCGCAGATCAGCCGTCGAAGAATTCCTTCATCCGGGCAAAGAAGCCGGTCGATTCCGGATTATTCTCCTGGGACGAGAGTTGCTCGAACTCCTGCAACAGCTCGCGCTGGCGCTTGCTGAGCTTCTGCGGTGTCTCGATCTGGATCTGGATGTAGAGATCGCCAGTCTGCGCCGAACGCAGCACCGGCATGCCCTTACCCTTCAGGCGGAACTGCTTGCCTGGCTGGGTGCCTTCCGGAACCGTGACGCGAGACTTCGTGCCGTCGAGCGTCGTGACATCGAAGGTGCCGCCAAGAGCGGCCGTCGTCATGGAGATCGGCACGGTGCAATAGAGATCGGCACCGTCGCGCTGGAAGAACTCATGCGGACGCACGGACAGGAAGATGTAGAGATCGCCCGCCGGGCCGCCACGCATGCCGGCTTCGCCTTCGCCCTGTAGGCGAATGCGGGTGCCATCCTCGATACCCGAGGGAATGTTGACCGAAAGCGAACGCTCTTCCGTCACGCGGCCCTGGCCGTGGCACTTGCTGCACGGATCGGAAATCGTCTGTCCGCGCCCGTGGCAGGTGGGGCAGGTGCGTTCTACCGAGAAGAAGCCCTGGGCTGCGCGCACGCGGCCGGAACCCTGACAGGTGCCGCAGGTTTTGGGTTGCGTGCCGGGTTTTGCGCCGGAACCGGAACAGACATCGCAGGTTATCGAGGTTGGAACCCTGATCTGCGCCGTCTTGCCGGCAAAGGCTTCTTCCAGCGTGATTTCCATGTTGTAGCGAAGGTCGGCGCCGCGCTCGCGACCGCCGGAAGAGCGGCGTGCGCGTCCGCCGCCCATCATCTCGCCGAAGATGTCTTCGAAGATATCCGAGAAGCCGCCATTGGCGAAACCGCCGCCGCCCATACCACCGCCGCCCATGCCGCCATTTTCAAAGGCGGCGTGGCCAAAACGGTCATAGGCCGCGCGTTTTTGCGGGTCCTTCAGCGTTTCATAGGCTTCGTTGATTTCCTTGAACTTCCGTTCGGAATCAGCATCATCCGGGTTCTTGTCCGGATGGTATTTCATCGCGAGTTTGCGGAAGGCGCTTTTCAGCTCTTTTTCGTCCGCGGTCTTGCTGACGCCGAGTGTTTCGTAAAAGTCTGCTTTCGCCATTAAGATAACAAGCCTCGCAAATGGATTTCCGGCTGCACTTCGGCAGCCGGATGTCTTGCATGTATCGACAGGAGACGGGAAGTCACGCGATTATGCGGACTTCTTGTCGTCCTTGATTTCCTCATAGTCGGCGTCGACGACGTCGTCCTTGCCGCCCTCTCCGTTAGCGCCGGCTTCAGCCTGCTGCGCTTCGTAGATGGCCTGACCGAGCTTCATGGAAACTTCCATGAGGGTCTGGGTCTTTGCCTGAATGTCGTCGGCATCCGGTTCGGAAGCCTCAACGGCCGTCTTCAGGCTGGCAATGGCGTCTTCGATGGCCTTGCGGTCGGTTTCGGAAACCTTGTCGCCATATTCCTTCACCGATTTCTCGGTGGAGTGAACGAGGCTTTCGGCCTGGTTCTTGGCTTCGACACCCGCACGACGCTTCTTGTCGGCTTCGGCATTGGCTTCAGCGTCCTTGACCATCTTCTCGATGTCGGCGTCGGAAAGACCACCGGAAGCCTGGATACGGATCTGCTGTTCCTTGCCGGTGCCCTTGTCTTTCGCCGAAACCTGCACGATGCCGTTGGCGTCGATATCGAAGGTCACTTCGATCTGCGGAACGCCGCGGGGTGCCGGCGGCAGGCCGACGAGGTCGAACTGGCCGAGCAGCTTGTTATCCTGTGCCATTTCGCGCTCGCCCTGCGAGACACGGATCGTCACGGCCGACTGGCTGTCTTCGGCGGTCGAGAAGGTCTGGCTCTTCTTCGTCGGGATCGTCGTGTTGCGATCGATCAGACGGGTGAAGACGCCACCCAGCGTTTCGATGCCGAGCGACAGCGGCGTCACGTCGAGAAGCAGAACGTCCTTGACGTCGCCCTGCAGAACGCCGGCCTGAATGGCGGCGCCCATGGCAACCACTTCATCAGGATTCACGCCCTTGTGCGGCTCCTTACCGAACAGCTGCTTGACGACTTCCTGTACCTTCGGCATGCGGCTCATGCCACCAACGAGAACGACTTCATCGATCTCGGCAGCGGTAACGCCGGCATCCTTGAGGGCAGCCTTGCAAGGGGCGACGGTGCGCTGCACCAGATCGTCCACCAGGCTTTCGAACTTGGCGCGGGTCAGCTTCAGCGTCAGGTGCTTCGGACCGGAAGCATCAGCCGTAATGAACGGCAGGTTGATTTCGGTCTGCTGCGAGGACGAAAGTTCGATCTTGGCCTTTTCGGCAGCTTCCTTGAGGCGCTGCAGAGCGAGCTTGTCGTTCTTCAGGTCGATGCCCTGATCCTTCTTGAACTCGCCGGCCAGATATTCGACCAGACGCATGTCGAAGTCTTCACCGCCGAGGAAGGTATCGCCGTTGGTGGACTTCACTTCGAAAACGCCGTCGCCGATTTCCAGAACGGAAATATCGAAGGTGCCGCCGCCAAGGTCGTAAACGGCGATGGTCTTGCCGTCCTTCTTGTCGAGGCCGTAAGCGAGGGCTGCTGCCGTCGGCTCGTTTATGATGCGCAGGACGTCCAGACCGGCGATGCGGCCGGCATCCTTGGTGGCCTGGCGCTGGGCGTCGTTAAAGTATGCCGGAACGGTGATGACGGCCTTCTCGACCTTTTCGCCGAGATAGGATTCAGCCGTTTCCTTCATCTTCTGAAGGATCATCGCGGAAATCTGCGAAGGGGAATAGTTCTTGTCCTGAGCCTTCACCCATGCGTCGCCATTGTCGCCCTTGACGATTTCAAAGGGAACGAGAGCCTTGTCCTTTTCGACGGTCGGGTCTTCATAACGGCGACCGATGAGGCGCTTGACCGCAAACAGGGTGTTGGTCGGGTTGGTGACCGCCTGGCGCTTGGCCGGCTGGCCGACAAGGCGTTCGCCATCGTCGGAAAATGCCACCATGGATGGCGTAGTGCGCGCGCCTTCCGCGTTTTCAATAACTTTCGTGTCCTTGCCGTCCATCACTGCAACGCAGGAATTGGTTGTGCCAAGGTCGATACCGATTACTTTTGCCATGCTCTTCTCTCCTTGAAGCGAGCTGTCGGAACCCCGTGAGGCATTCCATGGACAACTCCTTGACTTGGATTTGCAGTATTCGCTGCTGTTATGCGGCGTATATAAGGAGCGATTTTTCCTGCTGCAAGGCGCAAGAGAGGGTGAAGCGCTGCAAAAAAGCGGATGAAACCCCTGTCTGTGCAGAAGCATAGCCATCAAGGCTTGCAGAAGGGCAAAAACGTGACTTTGACTGCCACGGTCATGGCGATGCGGAGGCGCGTTTATAAAGTCATTGAGGTGAGGTGAAATGGCGGACAGGGTGGGATTCGAACCCACGGTACGCTTTCACGCACACACGCGTTCCAGGCGTGCGCCTTAAACCACTCGGCCACCTGTCCTTTTTTCAAATCTGCATGTTTTGAGGAATGCAAATCACTGGAACGGCGCGATATATACCGATGAATTCGCTGGGATCAACACGAATCTGACAGTTTTTTGAATTGTCGGCAATTTCCTGCCTTCCGATGCGATTGCAAACCGGTTTTCCCGCCTTTATCGATGCAATATATCTTTCAAAACATGGCTGTCGAAACGACGGGCCGCAACCGAGGTATCCTGATGAAAGCTTTTTTGCGGTTTTTGAGCTTTCTTCTTCTCATTGCAGCTGTTTTTCTTGGCGTACTCGATTCGATCCGCTCGGTTTCCACATCCTCGGTCAATATCACCGGCATCCTGTCCGTCTGGAACTATCTTCTTCCTGCCTCGCGCACCATGGTGGAAACGGCCTTGGCTCACTATATTCACCCTGAAGCGTGGCGCTTCATTGAAAATGCCCTGTCGGGACTGCCGGCATTTGCTTTTTTCCTCGCGCTATCCCTGCTTTGCTGGATGGCCGGTTACAGGAAGCGCAAAGTGATGAGGCGTTCGTCAGTATGAATTTATCAACTGACAGCGCGCGCGCCCCGCAGATGTGAACCCTGAGAAGCGGCATAATCGGCCGCACGGAGGACCGAATGTTCCTGTTCGATACGCTTTCAAAAAAGACGACGATGCCGACCGAAGAGACGGCTTTGCCCGGCCGTGAAGAGGCGCTTGCCGTGCCCGAGACCCATTTCGTCAATGGTCGGCCCTTGAAGGGGCCTTATCCCGATGGTTTGGAAATCATCTATCTGGGTATGGGTTGCTTCTGGGGTGCGGAGCGCCTGTTCTGGCAGACGCCGGGTGTGTGGGTGACGGCGGTGGGTTATGCCGGCGGTTTTACCCGCAATCCCACCTATCAGGAGACGACGACGGGCCAGACGGGCCACGCCGAAGTGGTCAAGGTCGTCTACGATCCGGCCGTCATCTCGCTGTCAGGGCTGCTCAAGATATTCTTCGAGGAGCATGATCCGACGCAAGGCATGCGGCAGGGAAACGATGTCGGCACGACCTATCGTTCCGCCATCTATGCCAATACCGAAGGCCAGTTGCAGCAGGCGCAGAAGGCGCACGACGCTTTTCAGCAGGCTTTGGACGAGGCGGGGCATGGCCGCGCCATCACCACCGAAATTGGACCGCTTGAAACATTTTATTACGCGGAAGACTATCACCAGCAATATCTTGCCAAGAATCCGGGCGGCTACTGCGGGCTCAGGGGAACCGGCGTAAGCTGCAATATCGACTAGATTTTTTGCACGTTGCCCAGGTGGAAAGACCAAAAAAACGCCAGAATAAAGTTTTTCCACCGGGTCAAAAAAACCGGATGAATTTTTCATTGAGCCATGCAAGGATATGAGCCAAGCACAGCCGGGATAACGGCTGGCGGTTCCGCAGACATTCCCGGTCAACGGGTTTGCGGGAGGACCCTTAAAATATCAATTGCAACAACAGGGCTGCACAATGAAAAAATCCCTTCTGACGCTTTTTGCGCTCGCCGCCATGTCGGCTTCCGCGCTTGCTGCCGATATCAAGCCGGCATTGGTTTATGGTACGGGCGGCAAGTTCGACAAGTCGTTCAACGAAGCCGCCGCGGCTGGCGCTGAAAAGTTCAAGGCAGAAACGGGCATCGAGTTCCGCGATTTTGAACCGACCAGCGATACGCAGGGTGAGCAGGCTATCCGCAACTTCGCCAGCAAGGGCTTTAACCCGGTTGTTGCCGTGTCCTTCGCCTGGACGTCGGCCATGGAAAAGGTTGCAGCCGAATTCCCTGACACCAAGTTCGTCATCGTCGATTCCGTCGTCGAGCTGCCGAATGTCCGCTCGGTCGTCTACAAGGAGCACGAAGGCTCTTATCTCGTCGGTCTTCTGGCAGGCATGGCCTCCAAGACCGGTAAGGTCGGCTTCATCGGCGGCATGGATATTCCGCTGATCCGTAAATTCGCCTGTGGTTATGCGCAGGGCGCCAAGGCTGCCAACGACAAGATCGAAGTCTTCCAGAACATGACCGGCACCACGGGTGCGGCCTGGAACGATCCGGTGCGCGGTGGCGAACTGACCAAGAACCAGATCGACCAGGGCGCTGACGTGATCTACGCGGCAGCCGGTGCGACCGGTATCGGCGTGTTGCAGACCGCTGCCGACAACAAGAAATTCTCGATCGGCGTCGATTCCAACCAGAACCACCTGCACCCCGGCTCGGTTCTGACCTCGATGGTCAAGCGCGTCGATCTGGCCGTCTACAACGCCTACAAGGATGCCAAGGACGACAAGTTCACCCCCGGCATCGTTGCTCTCGGCGTCAAGGAAGACGGCGTTGCCTATGCTCTCGATGACAACAACAAGGCCCTGATCACGCCGGAAATGACCGCCGCCGTGGACAAGGCGAAGGCCGACATCATTGCCGGCACCATCAAGGTTCATGACTATATGGCGGACAATTCCTGCCCGAAATGATATGATATGTGTCTGGGGCGCATGGTGATTTTTCACCTTGCGCCCTTTTCATATCCAGCCTTCGGAGAGGTTTCGGTTTGAGTATGGACCCAGCAATCGAACTCGTGGGCATCGATAAAAAATTCGGTGCCGTTCACGCCAATAAGAATATCAACCTGACCGTTGCCAAGGGTACGATCCACGGCATCATCGGGGAAAACGGTGCCGGAAAATCGACCCTGATGTCGATCCTCTACGGTTTTTACCAGGCAGATGCCGGTGAAATCCGGGTAAACGGCGCGCCGGTATCGATCCGCGATAGCCAGGCTGCGATCAGTGCGGGCATCGGCATGGTGCATCAGCATTTCATGCTGGTGGAAAATTTCACCGTGCTGGAAAACGTCATGCTGGGCGCGGAAGGCGGCGCATCGCTTGCCAAGGGCAGGGCGGCTGCGCGCAAGGAGTTGAAGCGCCTTGAAGACGACTACGGGCTGGAAGTCGATCCGGATGCTGTGATCGAAGAACTGCCGGTCGGCCTGCAACAGCGCGTCGAAATCCTGAAAGCCATGTATCGTGGCGCCGAAATCCTGATCCTCGACGAGCCGACCGGCGTTCTCACGCCTGCGGAAGCCGATCATCTTTTCAAGATCCTCGGTGTCCTGCGTGAGCAGGGCAAAACCGTCATCCTCATCACCCACAAGCTGCGCGAGATCATGGCGATCACGGATTCCGTCTCCGTCATGCGCCGCGGCGAAATGGTGGCGACCCGCAAAACCTCCGAAACCAGCGTTGAGGAACTGGCCGAACTGATGGTCGGCCGTCGCGTGCTGCTACGGGTGGAAAAAGGCGAGACGACGCCGGGCGAGGTTCTCCTTTCCATCCGTAATCTGACCGTCAAGGACAGCCGCGGCGTCACCATGGTCGACGATGTCTCGCTGGATGTCCGCGCCGGTGAAATCGTCGGCATCGCCGGTGTGGCCGGCAATGGCCAGTCTGAGCTCCTCGAAGCGATCGCAGGCATCCGCAAGCCTTACTCGGGCGAGATATGGGTGGCCGGGCAGAAGGTTGATCGGCCCGATCCGTCCATTCTGCGCGAACTCGGTCTCGCACATATTCCGGAAGACCGGCACCATATGGGGCTGGTGCTGAAATTCGAGGAATATGAAAATTCCATCCTCGGCTATCACCATGACGAGCGTTACGGCAAAGGCCCTTTCCTCAACCCCGAGGCCATCCGCAAGGATGCGGTCGAAAAGATCGAGAAATACGATATCCGCCCGCCGAACCCGCAGCTGAAGACCGCCAATTTTTCCGGCGGCAACCAGCAGAAGATCGTCGTTGCCCGCGAAATCGAGCGTGACCCCAAGATGCTGATCATCGGCCAGCCGACCCGCGGTGTGGATATCGGCGCCATCGAATTCATCCATCGCCGCATCATCGAAATGCGCGATGCCGGCAAGGCGATCTTGCTGGTTTCGGTCGAACTCGATGAAATCCGTTCCCTTTCGGACCGGATCATGGTCATGTTCGCCGGGCGTGTCGTTGGAGAAAAAACGGCGGAAGCCGAAGAACAGACGCTGGGCCTGATGATGGCCGGCATCGCCGCATGAGGCATGAATGAGCACCGCTTCCGTACCCCTGCCAAACTGGATCACCTACGGCCTCCTGCCGTTTTTAAATGTAGTTACCGCATTTCTGATTTCCGGCCTCGTCGTCTGGTCGATCGGTGAAAATCCGCTCGCGGCGCTTCGCCTGCTCATCGAAGGGGCGCTAGGCCGTGGCGATGCCATCGGCTTCACGCTGTTTTATACGACGAGTTTCATCTTCACCGGCCTATCTGTGGCGGTCGCCTTCCATGCCGGTCTGTTCAACATCGGTTCTGAAGGCCAGGCCTATATTGGTGGATTGGGCGCGGCGTTGGTGGCGCTGGCGCTCGACCGTTATGTGCCGTGGTATGTGACGATGCCCTTCGCCATCATCGGCGCTGCGGTTTTCGGCGCGGCCTGGGCGTTTATTCCGGCATGGCTGCAGGCAAAACGCGGTAGCCACGTCGTCATAACCACCATCATGTTCAACTTCATCGCTGCGGCGTTGATGGTCTATCTGCTGGTGAACGTGCTGATCGTGCCGGGCAAGATGGCGCCGGAAACGCGCACCTTTCTGCCAGGTGGGCAATTGCCGAAGCTCGACTGGCTGATGGCGCTGTTCGGCCTGAAGCTCGGGCCGGCGCCGTTCAACGTCTCCTTCATCATCGCACTGGTCATGTGTTTTCTCGTCTGGGTGCTGATCTGGCGCACCAAGCTCGGTTATGAGATGCGCACGCTCGGCGTCAGCCCCTCGGCCGCCGTCTATGCCGGCATTCCCTATGCGCGCACCGTTATCATCGCCATGCTCATTTCCGGCGGTCTGGCAGGTATGATGGCGCTGAACCCGGTCATGGGAGCTTCCGCCCGCTTGCAGGTGGAATTTGTCGGCGGTGCGGGTTTCGTCGGCATCGCCGTGTCGCTGATGGGGCGAAGCCACCCGCTCGGCATCCTGTTTTCGGCGCTGCTGTTCGGCATTCTCTATCAGGGTGGTGCAGACCTCTCTTTCGAGATGCCGAATATTACTCGTGAGATGATCGTCGTCATCCAGGGTCTGGTTATCCTGTTTGCCGGCGCGCTCGAATACATGTACCGGCCGGCTATCGTCCGCATCTACCAGCGCTTGGCAAAGGGGTGAGCTGATATGGATTTCTTCGATATGCTGGTCAGCATTCTCGGCTCGACCGTCCGTCTCACCATCCCGCTTCTGTTCACGGCGCTTGCCGGGCTGTTTTCCGAACGCGCGGGCGTGTTCGATATCGGCCTTGAAGGCAAGATGCTGGCGGCAGCCTTTGCTTCGGCTTGTGTCGCCTATCTCACCGCAAATCCCTGGGCCGGCCTGCTTGCGGGCATTGCCGTCTCCATCCTGTTTTCGCTGATCCACGGCTTTGCCGTCATCACAAATCGCGGCAACCAGATCGTGTCGGGCGTGGCGCTCAACTTCATTGCCGCCGGTCTGACGGTGGTTCTGGGGCAGGCGTGGTTCGGGCAGGGCGGGCGCACGCCGCAATTGCCGGGCGAAGGCCGTTTCGCACCGATCATCCTGCCCGGTGCGGATGCGATGCGCGAAGTGCCTTTCATCGGCCCGCTCTACGCCAATGTCATTTCCGGCAACAATATCCTGACCTATCTCGCCTTTCTGGCGGTGCCGCTGTCCTGGTGGGTGCTTTACCGTACCCGTTTCGGCCTTCGCCTGCGCGCGGTGGGTGAAAATCCGGGCGCGGTCGATACGGCGGGCATTTCGGTGACATGGATGCGTTACCGCGCCGTCATCGTTGCCGGCTTCCTCTGCGGTTTCTCGGGCGCCTATCTCGCCGTTGCGCAATCGGCGGCCTTCATCGCCAACATGTCGGCCGGTAAGGGCTATATCGCACTCGCCGCGCTGATCTTCGCGAAATGGAAGCCGGTGCCGGTCATGTTCGCATGCCTGCTCTTCGGTTTCCTGGACGCTTTCGCCAACTTCATGCAGGGCAAATCCGTGCCGGGTATCGGTGAAGTGCCGGTGCAGATTTTCCAGGCCATGCCCTATATTCTGACCTGCATCCTGCTTGCCGGTTTCATCGGCGTCGCCAAGCCCCCCAAGGCCGGTGGCGTTGCCTATGCGAAGGAGCGTTAAATCCATGTCCCGTGAACCAATGTCCCATCAGTTGTTCGAGGCAGCGGTGGAGGCCATGGCCTTTGCCCATGCGCCCTATTCGAAATTCCCTGTCGGTGCGGCAATCCGCGCTGAAGACGGTAAGATCTACAAGGGCGCCAATATCGAGAACCTCTCCTTCCCTCAAGGCTGGTGCGCCGAGCCTTCGGCCATCAGCGCCATGATCATGGGTGGAGCAAAGAAGATAAGCGAGATCGCCGTCATCGCGGAAAAGCTTGCTCTTTGCCCGCCCTGCGGCGGCTGCCGGCAGAAGATCGCCGAATTCGCCTCGCCAGACACCAAGGTCTATCTCTGTGACGAAACCGGTGTTCAGAAGGTCATGACCATGGATGAACTTTTGCCCTTCAGCTTCAAGACCGAGCTGCCCTGATGCCGGATACGCTGATCGATATTCTGGTGGAGCGTCTGAATGGCCTGATGCCGCGCATCGCCATCGTGCTGGGCTCAGGCCTGGGGTCGCTGGTGGACGAGGTCAGCGATGCGATCCGCGTGCCTTATGCCGAACTTCCCGGTTTCCCTGCAAGCGGCGTTTCTGGCCATGCGGGCGAGTTGGTGGCCGGATATCTCGGTGGCGAGCCGGTAATGATGCTGTCCGGCCGGGTGCACTATTACGAAAAAGGCGATCCGGCCGCCATGCGCGCGGTCATTGAGGCGCTCGCCGGTCTTGGCGTGCAGTCGCTCATCCTCACCAATTCCGCAGGCTCGGTCAGGCAGGACATACCGCCCGGCTCGGTCATGCAGATCACCGATCATATTAATTATTCCGGCATGAACCCGCTGATTGGCGAAGAGAGCGACAACCGCTTCGTCGGCATGACAACGGCTTATGATCCGGACCTGATGCTCGCCATGCGTAATGCCGCGATCCGCGCGACGGTGCCCTTGTTCGGCGGCGTCTACATGTGGTTTTCCGGCCCGAGCTTCGAAACGCCGGCGGAAATCCGCATGGCGCGGCTGCTGGGTGCGGATGCCGTCGGCATGTCCACCGTGCCGGAAGTCATCCTCGCCCGCTTTTTCGGGATGCGCGTTGCCGCCGCATCGGTTATTACCAATTACGGTGCCGGCATGACTGGCGCTGAACTGAGCCATGAGGAAACCAAGGACATGGCCCCGGTGGGCGGCAAGAGGCTTGCCGCCATCTTGAAAGAAATGATCGCAGGAGGAGCGTGACCATGGAACTCCAGCGTCCGCGCGAAGCGGCTGCCCTGACACTATCCTTGCTGGACCTGACCAACCTCAAGGAAGACTGCACGCCCGAGCAGATTGCTGCTTTGTGCCAGAGGGCTCATACCGAATACGGCAATACCGCCGCGATCTGCATCTGGCCGCGTTTCGTCGCCCAGGCACGTGCCGCTTTCGGAAAAGACCATGCGATCCGTATCGCCACGGTCGTCAATTTTCCTTCGGGCGATCTGGATGTTGCGACCGTGGTGGCGGAGACCGAGGCGGCTATCCGCGACGGTGCCGACGAAATCGATCTGGTCATCCCCTATCGTAAGTTCATAGCAGGCGATGAAACGGCTGTTTCCGAGATGGTGGCTGCCGTACGCAAGGTCTGTGTCGCACCCGTTCTTCTCAAGGTCATTCTTGAAACCGGCGAGCTGAAGGACAAGGCTCTCATTCGTCGTGCTTCCGAACTCGCCATTGCCGAAGGTGCCGATTTCATCAAGACCTCAACAGGTAAGGTCGCCATCAACGCCACGCTGGAAGCCGCCGATATCATGTTGCAGGCGATCCGCGACAGCAGGCAGAAGGTGGGCTTCAAGCCTGCCGGCGGTGTCGGCACGGTGGAAGACGCCACGCTTTATCTGCGGCTGGCGGAAACAATCATGGCGCCGGACTGGGCCATGCCGTCCACGTTCCGCTTCGGCGCTTCCGGCGTTCTCGATGATGTCCTGAACGTGCTGGCCGGCGGCGAACCGGCCAAGGCCGCCAGCGGGTATTGAGCTTGATCCCGCAGGAAATCATCCGCCGCAAACGTGATGGCCTGTCTCTTGCGCCGCAGGAGATTGCCGCTTTCATCGAGGCGCTGTCCAAGGACGGCATATCGGAAGGCCAGGCCGCTGCCTTTGCCATGGCGGTGTTTTTCCGGGGTATGAACCGCGACGAGATGGTGGCGCTGACACTCGCCATGCGCGACAGCGGTGATGTCCTGTCCTGGAACGATATTGGCAGGCCGGTGGCGGACAAGCACTCGACCGGCGGCGTCGGCGACAACGTCTCCCTGATGCTCGCCCCGATCGTTGCCGCCTGCGGTCTTGCGGTGCCGATGATTTCCGGCAGGGGTCTTGGCCATACCGGCGGCACGCTCGACAAGCTGGAAGCGATCCCCGGTTACGATGTGATGCCGGACGAAGCCCTGTTCCGCCGGACGGTCAAGACGGTCGGCTGTGCCATCATCGGCCAGACGGGCGATCTCGCCCCCGCAGACAAGCGCCTCTATGCTATCAGGGACGTGACCGCGACGGTGGATTCCATCCCGTTGATCACCGCCTCCATTCTGTCTAAGAAGCTTGCGGCCGGGCTTCAGACGCTGGTTCTGGATGTGAAGGTCGGCAACGGCGCTTTCATGCAGAGTGTGGAGGATGCCCGTAATCTCGCCCTCGCGCTGGTCGATGTGGCAAATGGCGCGGGCTTGCCGACGACGGCTCTTATAACCGACATGAACCAGCCGCTTGGCGATGCCGCAGGCAATGCGGTAGAAATCGTCAATTGCCTGGACTTTCTGGCTGGCCGTAAGGCGGGAACACGTCTCGAAAAGGTGGTTCTTGCCTTTGCTGCGGAAATGCTGGTGCAAGCGGGCAGCGCGGCCACTCTGGATGAAGGCGAGGCGCTGGCTGAGGCCGCCCTTTCCTCCGGGCGTGCCATGGGAGTCTTTGCGAAAATGGTCGCAGCACTTGGCGGGCCTGCGGACTTTGTCGATCATCCATCGCGTTACCTGCCATCGGCGCCGGTCGTTCTCCCGGTTTCGGCTGAGCGCAGCGGCTGGCTGGCATCCTGTGCGACGCGCGATCTCGGCATGGTCGTTGTCGAGCTTGGCGGCGGCAGAAGAATGCCGTCAGACAAGATTGACCCTTCGGTCGGGATCTCCGATATCCTGCCGCTCGGCACAAAAGTGGAAAAAGGCGAACCAATCGCCTGCGTCCATGCGGCCTCTAAGCAAGAAGCGGAACTTGCCGTCAAAAGGATTACGGCCTGCTATGGGGTTGCTGACACTGCGATGGAAACCAGCACTGTGGTCCTCGAGCGAATTACCTGACCAGCCTCATTTCGCCACCCGATACCTTGAATGACGATAGTTGTTTCAGGAAGCTCATGCCAACAAGCATGTTGCTCAACGCATTATCTTTCAGCACCATGGCGTCGACATTCTGAACGCGGATCGTGCCGATTTCCACCCGGTCGAGCTTCAGATAGGCCGCCATGGTCTGGCCGTTGGCGGTTGAGATCGGATATTTGAAATCGAGGCTGTTGACGCCGAAACCGAGCCGCCGGGCGATCGTCTCATTGATGGCAACCATGGAGGCGCCGGTATCGACAAGCCCGTCGAAAGATTTGCCGTTGATACGGAAAGCGGCGTTGAAGTGGCCGCGTGCGTCCGCTTTCAGATTGACGCCACCAAGCGAAACGGGCTCCGGTTTGACGGCTTCCGATTTGACTTCGGCTTTTTCCACCTTGGCTTCCGGGCGCGGCTGAAATTTTTCCACCAGCGCCGGAATCTGCGTGGCGCTGACCGAAAGACCGATAAGCAGAAAAATCGTACGCGCCAGCAAGTCGTCGCTCCTGAGAAGGCAGGGTTATCCCTATGCAGAATAGACGCAAAACGTGCTGAAATCTTAAAAGAAAAAGCCATTCGCCGCTTGTTGGTCGGCGAATGGCTCAAACGGTTAAGCGATGATGAACGGTGTTATTTCGTGCCGTACATGCGGTCGCCGGCATCGCCGAGGCCGGGAACGATATAACCCTTTTCATTCAGCTGCTTGTCGATTGCGGCAGTATAGATCGGCACATCGGGATGCGCTTCACGGAAATTCTTGATGCCTTCGGGTGCAGCCAGCAGACACAGGAAGCGGATGTTCTTCGCGCCCCGCTCTTTCAGCTTTTCAACCGCAGCGATGGAGGAATTGCCGGTCGCCAGCATTGGATCGACGACGATGATAAGGCGGGCATCGAGGCTTTCAGGAGCCTTGAAGTAATATTCGACCGCCTCCAGCGTATCGTGATCGCGATACACGCCGATATGCGCAACACGCGCCGAAGGCACGAGCTCGAGCATGCCTTCCAGAAGGCCGTTGCCGGCACGCAGGATGGAGGCGAAAACCAGCTTCTTGCCCTCCAGCACCGGAGCCTCGATGGTTTCGAGCGGCGTATCGATGGTTTCCATCGTCATTTCAAGGTCGCGCGTCACTTCATAGCAGAGCAGCGTCGAGATTTCCCTGAGCAGGCGGCGGAAGCCGGCTGTCGAGGTTTCCTTCTTGCGCATGATGGTAAGTTTGTGCCGCACCAGCGGATGTTCGATGACTGTGACGCCGTCCATGAAACTGGCCTTCCTTTTTTATCCTGTGCCCCTGTAATTCACCGAAAGCAGGCTTTTCGCAAGCCTTCTTCGCGGTTTTACCCCGCCAACCGATGCCTAGTGGCTATCGAGTTTCGCAAGCAGCCGGGCGCGTGTGACTTCATCCACAAAGGCGCTTTCCAGTGCGGTTCGGGTCATGCGGTTAATCTCGGCATCGCTGAAACCGAAAGCATCCGCAGCCAGCGCATATTCCCGGGCAAGCGAGGTAAAGAAGAATGGCGGATCGTCGGAACTGATGCAGACGCGCACCCCGGCATCGCGCAACGCCCTCAGCGGATGGCTGCCGAAATCGGGATAAACGTTGAGCGCGATATTTGATCCGGGGCAGACCTCAAGCACTGTTCCCGCCTCAACCAGCCGGGCGACGAGAGCGGCGTCTTCGATGGCGCGCACGCCATGCCCGATGCGCGACGGCTTTACGAGGTCGAGCGCATCGACGACGCTTTCCGGTCCGCAGACCTCACCCGCATGGATGGTCAGCCCAAGGCCGGCATCGCGGGCAATGTCGAAGGCGCGTGCGTAATCGGCGACGCGGCCCATGCGCTCCTCGCCCGCCATGTTGAAACCGGTCACCAGCGGGTGTTTCGTCCGTGCTGCATATTCAGCCGCCGCGATGACCCGTTCAGGACCGAAATGCCGCTCGCCGGTCACGATGATGCGGGTTTCGATACCGGTCTTTTCTTTCGCGATCCGGATGCCCTCGGCGATACCGGAGAGATAGGCGTCAGCGCCGAGCCCGATGCGGTCGCCATGATCGGGCGAGATGATGAGCTCGCTATAGATCGTATTGGCCTCGGCAAGTTCGGTCAGATAGGTTTGCGTCAGAACCGCATAGTCCTCATCGGTCTTGAACACCTGCGCCACCGCATCGTAGCACTGGATGAATTGCGCAAAATCCGACCAGACGTACTGGCCGTCGCGCAGAAAGCTACTGGTGTCTATGCCGTATTTCTCGGCCTGTTTTGCGACGAGGGCAGGGGGTGCCGCACCTTCCAGGTGGCAGTGAATTTCCGCTTTAAGCAAATGCGATGTCAAATGAAGCTCCTGCCGTGCGAACCGGCCTCGATACCTAGATGGTGGGCGATGCTTTCGCCGATGTCGGCGTAGCTTGAACGAATGCCGACATCGCGGGAGCGGATGCCCGGCCCGAATGCCATGATCGGGACTCTTTCCCGTGTATGGTCCGTGCCCCGCCATGTGGGATCGCAACCATGGTCAGCGGTAAGAATGGCGATGTCGCCCGGCGCCATTTTGCGATGGATTTCCGGAATGCGCGCATCGAAGGCTTCAAGCGCCGCCGCATAACCGGCAACATCGCGTCGATGGCCGTAGAGCATGTCGAAATCGACGAAATTGGTGAAGACAAGATCGCCGTTTTCGGCTTCGTCAATAGCGTGCAGCGTTGCATCCATCAGGGCGCTGTTGCCATTTGCCTTGATGACGCGCGAGACACCCTTGTGGGCATAGATATCGCCGATCTTGCCGATCGCGTGCACTTTCCTGCCAGCCTCCACAAGGCGGTCGAGCAATGTCTGTTCGGGCGGCGGAACTGAGAAGTCGCGGCGGTTGCCGGTGCGTTCGAAGGTTGCGACCGTCTCGCCGATGAAGGGACGGGCAATGACACGGCCGATATTCAGCGGATCGAGCAGCTTGCGCACCGTCTCGCAGAGCGTGACGAGCCGCTGCAATCCGAAATGGGCCTCGTGCGCGGCGATCTGGAACACGGAATCGGATGAGGTGTAGCAGATCGGCTTGCCGCTCCTGATATGCTCTTCGCCAAACTCCGCGATGATCTCGGTGCCGGAAGCGTGGCAATTGCCGAGAATGCCTGGAATATCCGCTTGCGTGCAGATGGCTTCCACCAGTTCGGGAGAAAAGGCGTCGCCTTCTGTCGGGAAGTAGCCCCAGTCGAAGGTGACGGGCGTGCCCGCGATCTCCCAATGGCCTGAGGGCGTATCCTTGCCCTTCGATATTTCGCTAGCGGAGCCATGCAGGCCGAAAATACGCTCCGGCGGCTCCATGCCGGCGGGAATGTCGCCGCTTGCTTGTCGTGCAATCTCCAGAAGACCAAGCGAAGACATGTTGGGCAGCTTCAGCGGACCCGCCCGAAGGCCCGGCCTGTCGGCAGCACCTGCCGCGCAGAATTCGGCGATATGACCGAGCGTATTGGCGCCGAGGTCGCCATAATGCTCCGCGTCAGGCGCACCGCCGACACCGAAGGAATCCAGAACGAGAAGAAATGCTCTTGCCATAACTCACCGAAACGAAAATGCGCCGACGGGCAATGTCAGGCCGAACTGTCGTTATAGATCAGCAAAACGTGAAGAAGGAAGTGATTTTATGAACCATCCGGTAAAACCGGCTGTTCAATCCTCTTCCCGTTTCGATTTCGGCGCGTTGAGATTGCGCAGCACGTACCATCCAGCGGCAATTACCATGGCCGCCAGAATGTACCATGTGATGGCGTAGGACAGGTGGTTGTTGGGGAAGGTGAGCATGGTCTTGCCGCCGACCGGTAGGCCACCCGGATTGGGCGTCGCATCGGCATCGACATAAAAGGGCGCCACGCCGGAAAGGCCGGATGCCTGCGATATCTGCGGGATATTGCGGGAGTACCAGCGCCGATTTGCCGGATCGTTGGTTCGAAGGAAAAGCCCGCCGGTTTCTGGCGCGCGCATCAGCCCGACGATCTCGACCTGCCCGGTTGGTTCCCCTTCGCGGCGCGAGGATGGATCGCGTTTGTCGGAAGGCACGAAGCCACGATTGACGATGATATTCGATCCGTCATCGCGTCTCAGCGGCGTCATCACCCAGTAGCCGGGCCCGAGATCACTGACCGTATAGACCTGGACCTCCTTGTCGTTGAGGAAGGTGCCTGACAGTTTTACGCGGCGATATTCATACTCTGCGGGATCGGCAAGGGCCGGCCATTCGCTGGCTGCCGGTGCATCCACAGGTGCGGCATGGGCGCGAGCTTCGACGCGTTCGATGAGATCGAGCTTCCAGAAGAGGCGTTGAACCTGCCATGTTCCAAGCGCCAGCAGGAAGCCTGTCAGTACAATAGTCAGAAGCAGGACGACGATTGCTGCGGGGCGGATGCGTCGCGTGTGCGGGGCGGTTGTCGACGGATCGGTCATGGTTTCACAGTCCTTGCAAGGCCATGCGGTTTGCTGCGGCAACACTGTCGGCTGTCGGCTGTCGGCTGTCGGCTGTCGGCATCCGGGTCTTCCAGCAAATAACCCCATAAATCGCGCCGACGATTCATGGGGTTATGCGCTGCGGGGGTCGTGTGCTGGCGCAGAAAGCGGCCCGCCGGAAATCCGGCAGGCCGTTGATCTATGGCTGCTCAGGGCAGGTTTTTCACATCCTCGATGTGCAGCGGCATCATGTTCTTGTTCATGTTGTACATGACCCAGAGTGAGCCGGAGAGCGTGATCAGCAGCACCACGACGGTGAAGATCAGCGCCATGAAGGTCCAGCCGCCTTCGGACTTGGTGTCCATGTGCAGGAAGTAGATCATGTGCACGAAGATCTGGATGACGCCGAGACCCATGATCGCGATGACCAGCAGCGTCTTGTTTTCAAGAACGTCGCCCATGACCAGCCAGAACGGGATCGCCGTCAGGATGACCGACAGGACGAAGCCGATCATATAGCTTTTGAACGTGCCGTGGCTGGCGCCATCATGGTGATGATGGTCGTCGCCATGCGCGTCGTGGTGTGCGTGTGCTTCGGAACTCATCAAAGAACTCCCATGAGATAAACGAAGGAGAAGACGCCGATCCAGATGACGTCAAGGAAGTGCCAGAACATCGACAGGCACATCAGGCGACGCTTGTTTGCGGCGATCAGACCATGTTTTGCGACCTGGAACATCAGTGTGACGAGCCAGATCACGCCGAAGGTGACGTGCAGACCGTGCGTTCCAACCAGCGCGAAGAAGGCGGAAAGGAACGCTGAACGCTGTGGACCTGCACCTTCTTCGATCAGATGATGGAACTCGTAAAGTTCCACCGCGAGGAAGGCGAGACCGAAGAGACCGGTGATGCCGAGCCAGATCAGCGTCGTCTTCACCTTCTGCTTTTCCATTTCCAGCATGGCGAAGCCATAGGTGATGGAAGAGAAAAGCAGGAAGGCCGTGTTGATCGCCACAAGCTTCAGATCGAACAGATCTGCGCCCGAAGGGCCGGCCGCGTAGTTGCGGCCGACAACGGCATAGGTGGCAAACAGCGTTGCGAAGATGAGGCAGTCGCTCATCAGATAGAGCCAGAAGCCCAGCGAGGTGCCGTTCTCCGGATGGTGGTCTTCCTTGAGGTAGAAGACCGGTGTTTCCGCGCCCGCGGCGCTTTGTGCAGGTGTATGAGCCATATTCGTTACGCCTGTTCCGCAAGCAGCTTCGTACGTTCCGCCTCGACTGTCGAAACATCGGAGGCAGGAATGTAGTATTCGCGGTTGTAGTTGAAGGTATGGGCGATCGAGACCGCGATGATTGCGAGCATGGACAGAGCCGCCAGCCACCAGATGTGCCACACCAAGGCAAAGCCAAGCACGACGCTGATGGCGCTGATGATTACGCCCGCACCGGTGTTCTTCGGCATATGGATCGGTATGAAGCCTTCCTTGGGACGGTCGTAACCGCGCTTCTTCATATCCGCCCAGGCGTCGACGTCATGCACAACCGGCGTGAAAGCGAAGTTGTAGGCAGGCGGAGGCGACGAGGTCGACCACTCCAGCGTACGCCCATGATAGGGATCGCCGGTCACGTCACGGAGCTGATCGCGCTTCAAGAAGCTGACGATGAGCTGGATGACGAAGGAAGCGATGCCGAGCGCGATCAGGAAGGCGCCGAAGGCTGCGATCAGGAACCAGATCTGGAGCGAATTGTCTTCGAACTGGCTGATACGGCGGGTCACACCCATCAGGCCGAGAATGTAGAGCGGCATGAAGGCGAAGTAGAAGCCGATGAACCAGAACCAGAAGGACAGCTTGCCCCAGAACGGATCCAGGCGGTAGCCGAAGGCCTTCGGGAACCAGTAAACGATACCCGCAAGCACACCGAACACCACGCCACCGATGATGGTGTTGTGGAAGTGGGCGATGAGGAACAGCGAGTTGTGGAGCACGAAGTCCGCCGGCGGAACAGCGAGAAGAACGCCGGTCATGCCGCCGATGACGAAGGTGATCATGAAACCGATCGTCCACAGCATCGGAACGTCGAACTTGATGCGGCCCTTGTACATGGTGAAGAGCCAGTTGAAGATCTTCGCACCGGTCGGGATCGATATGATCATCGTGGTGATGCCGAAGAAAGCGTTGACGCTTGCGCCGGAACCCATGGTGAAGAAGTGGTGCAGCCAAACGATGTAGGCGAGGATGGTGATGACACCCGTCGCATAGACCATCGAGGCATAACCGAAAAGACGCTTGTTGGAGAAGGTCGAGACGATTTCCGAGAAGACGCCGAAGGCCGGCAGCACCAGGATGTAAACTTCGGGATGGCCCCAGATCCAGATGAGGTTGACATACATCATCGGGTTGCCGCCGAGATCGTTGGTGAAGAAATTCGTGCCAACGTAACGGTCAAGGGTCAGAAGGGCGAGCGTGCCGGTGAGGATCGGGAAGGATGCCACGATCAGGATGTTCGAACACAGCGACGTCCAGACGAAGATCGGCAGGCGCATCATGGTCATGCCAGGTGCGCGCATCTTGATGATCGTGACGATCAGGTTGATACCAGAGAGCGTCGTGCCCACACCGGCGATCTGCAGACCCCAGATGTAATAATCCACACCCACGCCCGGACTTCCGTCGATGCCGGAAAGCGGCGGATAGGCAAGCCAGCCAGTCTGCGCATATTCACCGATGAATAGCGAGATCATGGTGATGACGGCGCCGGCCGTGGTCATCCAGAACGAGAAGTTGTTGAGGAAGGGGAACGAAACGTCGCGGGCGCCGATTTGCAGCGGCACGACGAAGTTCATGAGACCGGTGATCATCGGCATGGCCATGAAGAAGATCATGATGACGCCATGGGCCGTGAAAATCTGGTCGTAATGGTGCGGCGGAAGATAGCCTTCCGATCCACCAGAGGCGATCGCCTGCTGGACGCGCATCATGATGGCATCTGCGAAACCGCGCAGCAGCATGACGAGTGCCAGAATGATGTACATGATACCGATCTTCTTGTGATCGATGCTCGTGAACCATTCATTCCAGAGATAACCCCACAGCCGGAAATAGGTGAGGGCGCCGACGACGGCGATGCCGCCCAGAGCCACTGCCGCGAAGGTCGCGACGAGAATGGGCTCGTGAAGCGGGATGGACTCCCATGTCAGCTTCCCGAACAGGAATGACGTTTGATCGGAATTGACGATCATTTTTAGCCTCTTGCGATTCTAAGACATAAGATCGGCGCAGCCATTGGCCGCGCCGCATAATGCCGGGACTTATCCGTCAGCCAGCGACTTGTTTCGTTTCCGGCAGCGCCGCGGGTTCGAAAGTCAGTCCTTCGATCGCAGCCGGAGTGGATTGGGGTCCGCTGGCGACACCGTAAGGTGAAAGCGGTGTACAGACGACGGAGTTCAGCGCCTTGGCGATATCGATGCCTTCCTTGCCGCCGCCGCCCTTGGCGTCGATATGCATCATGTCACGCATGCAGAGCTTGTTGGGCTCGACGCAGCGGTTGAGGATGGCATCGTAAAGCTGCGGATCGACGGAGGCGAAATATTGCACCGGCTCACGTTCCGAGGGCTTGGCAAAGTCGAGATATTCCTGGCGACCGAAGCCTTTGCCGCCATCCTTGATCTTCGCAACCCACTGATCGAAGCCCTGTTGGCTGAGACCATGGAACTTGAAGCGCATATGCGAGAAGCCAGGGCCGGAGAAGTTGGCCGAGAAGCCGTCATAAACGCCTTCCTTGTTGATGACCGCGTGCAGCTTGGTCTGCATGCCACCCATGGCATAGATCTGGCCGGCGAGTGCCGGAACGAAGAACGAATTCATCGCGGTCGTGCCGGTGATCTTGAAGTTGATCGGAACATCGACCGGAGCTGCAAATTCATTGACGCTGCCAATGCCGAGCTCGGGGTAGAAGAACAGCCACTTCCAGTCCATGGCCACCACTTCCACCGTAAGCGGCTTGGTTTCGGCGGTAACCTGACGGTTTTCGTCGATACGCTCCAGCGGGCGGTAGGGGTCGAGACGGTGGGTGGAAATCCAGGTCACCGTGCCTAGCATCAGGATGATGGCGACCGGGGCGGACCAGATCACCATTTCAAGGCGCGTCGAGTGATGCCATTCGGGATCGTAATCCTCGGCCTTCGCCGATTCGCGATACTTCCATGCGAAGAACAGCGTCAGGGCGATAACCGGGACGATGATGAGCAGCATCAGAACCGTGGACGTGATGATGAGGTCGCGCTGCTGGATGGCGACGTCGCCCGAAGGGTTCATCACCACGAGGTTACAGCCGCTAAGCAGCAGCAGTGCCGGGATTGCCAGAAGGGCAGATGTGATTTTCTTGATCATGCGCACGTTCTTTGAACTCGTACAGTTTGGATTATGCCGCGATTAATTGCCGAACATCATTTTTGAAATGAGGTATATTGTCGCGGTGCAGCGAAACCTTCGCGATGCACCATAGGCTTAGCGGAGCCGCGTTTGAAGGCGGAGCGGCTGCATTATCGCATAGGGAGCTTGCGGGGCAAGCCTTTCTTATCAAACTTCAATTGACGTTACGTAGGGTGCGTGTGACAATCCGTCGCATCGTAACGCTAAGGAAGAGGAGCCGGCGCGTTACAGGAAATGGTTCGTCCATGACGCAGGAGGGATATTATGAGTTATACTGATGCTGCTCCATCTTTTGGGCAGGCGCCGGAAGCGAAGGGACATGGGACCGATCCGGTCAAGGTCGATCCGGATCGCATTACAATTGCTGTCATTCTTGCGAGAATGACGGAGTTTTTCGACTTTTTCATCTACGCCATCGCCTCCGCGCTCGTTTTTCCGCATGTCTTCTTTTCCTTCGTCGATCCGCTGACGGCGACGCTTTATTCCTTTGCGGTCTTCTCGCTGGCCTTCATCGCAAGGCCGATCGGTTCATTGATCTTCCTCCAGATCGACCGAAAGTTCGGCCGTGCCGTCAAGCTGATGGCGGCCCTGTTCACGCTTTGCGGTTCCACCATGGCGATCAGCTTTCTTCCGTCTTATGCGGAGGCCGGCATGCTTGCCCCCTGTCTTCTGGCGGTATTCCGTATCGGTCAGGGACTTGGTCTTGGCGGTGCCTGGGATGGTCTTGTCTCGCTCCTCGCCATGAACGCACCGCCTAAGCAGCGCGGCTGGTACGCCATGATGCCGCAAATTGGTGCGGCGATGGGCTTTGGTCTTGCCAGCGCATTCTTCATCGTGTTCGTGACGCAGCTCTCCAGCGCGGAATTCCTGGCCTGGGGCTGGCGTTTCCCGTTCTTCGTTGCACTGGCGCTCAATGTTGTCGCGCTCTTTGCCCGCCTGCGCATGATTGTCACGCCGGAATTCCAGTCCATGCTTGCACAGCATGAGCTGGAGCCGCGCCCCGTGTTCAAGATGCTGCGCTCGCAGTTTCCGGTCGTGCTGACGGGCGCTTTCGTGCCGCTGGCAAGCTTCGCGCTGTTCCATCTCGTCACGGTCTTCCCGCTGAGCTGGGTTTCCCTCAATACCACCCAGCGGGTTTCGGACTTTCTGTTCGTGCAATTCGTCAGCGCCATCATCGCCGGCGGCATGATCGTCGTTTCTGGTATTCTCGCCGACAAAATCGGCCGGCGGAAGCTGCTGGCTTTCGCCGCAGTGCTGATCGGTCTTTTCAGCCTCGTGGCGCCGCTCCTGCTGAGTTCGGGCGATATAGGGCGTTATCTTTTCGTCTTGGTCGGCTTTGCATTGCTTGGCCTGTCCTTCGGCCAGGCGGGCGGTGCGCTCGCCTCCCGCTTCAGCCGCGAATACCGTTATACCGGCGCTTCGCTCACCTCGGATATTTCCTGGCTGATCGGCGCTGGTTTTGCACCGCTCGTGGCGCTCGGATTTTCGTCCAAATTCGGACTGTTTGCGGTCGGCATTTACCTGATGTCAGGTGCAGTCTGTACACTGGTCGCACTGTGGTTCAGCCGAACGCTGGACATGCCCTCGGAGTGAACAGGGCAATATAAACATCTCTGCAGCCATCGCGCCGCGGAATCCTGTCGGATTTCGCGGCGTTTTTGTTTTTTTATTGCGTGGGACCGATTTTAATCTTGACTCGGCCCATCATGAAATATTATGTAAGCAATACTGACATAATTCAATGTGTCTCACTGCCGGAAATGCCGGCCATCAGGGAACGCAATGCGAACGATGACGATCATTATTTGCGAGAAAGCGGCCAATGCCGCCACGCCGTTTGGCGGCCGCAAAACGACCGTTCGCGCCATTAAACGCCGATAAGCAGAAAAGAAGAGGAGCAGCCAGGTCGCCTGCGGCTCCGCCCGCAGAGTGCCGGCTGACGCGCCGGGTTTGGGGAAAAGGGCGATGCCGCGCGGAATGCGCAACGAGAGGAGAGAACCTTGAGCGTGACGGAGCAAAAATTCGGCCTTTACGATGCGGCTTTTGAGAAAAGCAGCTGTGGCGTCGGTTTCATCACCCGCAAGGACGGTGTGCAGACGCATGATGTGCTGAAGCGCGGTCACGAGGCGCTCTGTGCCGTGCCGCATCGCGGCGGCATGTCGGCGGAGGGCGTGGGTGATGGTGCTGGCGTGTCGCTCGATCTTTCACTCTCATTTTTCCGGAAGCTGACGGGCAACGATTCCTTGCAAGCCGGCCGGTTCGGCGTCGGCAATTTTTTCCTGCCGCAGAACCCTGCTTTTCATGACCAGGCGATCGGCATCATCGGCAGTGCTCTGGAGGAACAGGGCTTCTCGATCCTGCTCGTCCGCAATGTACCGGTGAATGACGCAGCCATCCGCGCGGCCGCCATTTCCTATCAATTGCCGATCCGGCAATGGGTCTTTTCTGCCCCAGCAGAATGCGCAACCCTTGCCGAGTTCGACTGGCGTATTCACAAGGCATTGCTCGCTATCGAGGCGCTTGCCTATACTGCGCCGGAACTTGCCGGTTTTTATCCGCTGTCGCTCAGCGCGCGCACGCAGGTTCTGAAAGGGCGTTTGAACTCGCATGAGGTCATGCCCTATTTCTGCGACCTGACCGATCCGCGCCATGAAGTGCATACGATGTATTTCCACACGCGGTTTTCCACCAATACGGATCCGCACCCCTCCATGGCGCAGCCCTTTCGGCTGATGGCGCATAATGGCGAACTCAACACAGACAAGAAGAACCGGCTGTCGGAAGCGGCCGTGGCGCTGGCGAAAAATGCCAGCATCATCCGGCCGAAGGGCCAGTCTGACAGCTGCCGTCTGGACCAGACATTGCAGGCGCGGGTGATGGAAGACGGTCTCGACCTCGTCACCGCCGTCGTCTCGATGATGCCGCCCGCCTGGGAAAACGACGACACGCTCTCGCCCGGCGTCAAGGCGATGCTGGAATATTTCTCGCTCTACGAGGAGAAGAATGACGGCCCGGCTGCGCTGATTTTCGGCGACGGCACCGTCATCGGCGCACGGCTTGATCGCCTCGGCCTGCGCCCGCTGCGGACCGTCGAGACAGACGATTATCTCTGCGTCATGTCGGAGGCGGGGCAGATCGCCTTTCCGGCCGAAAGCGTCATTCGTCGCGGTCGCATCGAGGCCGGCGGCATGCTTTACTACGACCACGCCGAACGGCGCGCCTTTTCCACCGTCGAGGCGCTGGAGCTTCTGGCGGCGCGGCGGGACTACCCGTCGCTATTGTCTGAAGCGCGCGTCATGCTTGCGGATTTGCCGGAGGTGCCAGCCGAAAAGCAGGGATCGCCGCTTCGATACAATGGCGATCTGGAACGGCATCAGCGTTATGTCGCCTATTCGCACAATCAGGAAAGCTTCAAGTTCCTGATGGATCCGATGCTGGCGTCGGGTGCTGAAAAAATCTCGGCCATGGGTTATGGCAATGCCATCAACGCGCTCTCCGATCAGGAAGGCGGGGTCGCCAAATATTTCTCGCAACGCTTTGCGCAGGTCACCAACCCCCCGCTCGACAGCATTCGTGAGGCCGATGGCATGACGCTGCGCGTGGCGCTCGGCGCAAAGCCGAATAGCGGTGCGAAAGCGGCCCGGCAGATTGTCGTGCGCTCCCCGATCCTGACCCATCTCGACATGCTGCGCATTCGCGAGCAGTCGGAGACGCCAGTTCGTCGTTTCGAGATGCTTTATACGCCGATCTTTGATGCTGCGAGTGCCAACGAAGCGGCCTTGCGTCAGGCGATAGATGGCCTCTGCGGTGAGGTTGTGGCTTTCGCGGCCGGGGAGGGCGGTATTGCCGTCGTCACTGACCGGCACGTTTCGGCAGGTCGTGCGGCGTTGCCTATGATCATGGTCGTCTCCGCCATCAACCAGCGGCTGATCGAGGAGGGGCTTCGGCTACGCGTGTCTCTGATCGTTGAAAGTGGGCAATTTTCCTCCTCGCATCACATCGCAGCGGGCCTTGGTTTCGGGGCTTCGGCTGTCTACCCACTCGGCGTGCAGTTCCGTGCCGAGGAGAAATTCGGTGCCGATGCTGACAAGGCCTTCAAGCGTTTTGCCAAGGCGGCTGAAAAGTCGCTGATGAAGACCATGGGCAAGGTCGGGCTGTGCACGGCGGAAAGCTATATTGGAGGCGAGTTCTTCGAACCGAACTTCCTCGACACCAACGATCCTGTGCTGAAGCGTTATTTCCCCAATGTTAAGACGCCGGTCGGTGGCGTTACCTTCGCTGTCATCGCGCAGGCGGTGTCGGACTGGCATCGAAAGGCGCTGTCGGTAAAGGGTGAAAACGACATTCCGCTGCTCGGTCTCTTCAAGGAGCGCGCCGAAGGTGCGGGCCATTCCTATGGCACGACGGCGGTTCGCGGTTTCGTCGATATGACGGAAGAAAAGATCGGTTTCGACAAGGGAACCGACAACGAAGAGGCGCTACGTCTCCTGCCGCTCAACCGGCTGGAGGATGCTTTCGGCCTCAACGATGCGGCCTATTATCACAACAGCTTCGACCGGCTGACGCCCGAAGCAATCGACGCTTTCGAGGTAACGCCGGGTTACCGCGCCTTTGCACGCATGATGGCCGAAGAAAGGGCCCGCCGCCCGGCAGCCCTGCGTGATGTTCTGGAATTGCCGGCTGATGTGACCTTTGCCGGTTCGGCCGAAGAATTCCGCCGCGAGATGGGGCGCTTTTCCAGACGTGGCAACAACAGCTTCATGGTGCGCGGATTGCTCTGCGAAAGTGCGGGCGAAGGCGCGTTCCGGCTGGAATTGACCGGGCCGCACGGTCATGAGCTTGCCAGGCTTGCCGCACTCGGACAGTCGCTGCTTGATCGTTTCGGTGAGGATATTGCGGGCCATTGGCTAGAGGGCGGCGCGCTTCTGGTTCAGGCGAAGGGTGAAGCATTCACCTACCTGTCGCTGATCCGCACCGCACCTGACAGCATTGCGCTCGACGCTGTGCAAAAGGCGAGTGAGATCACCAAGACCCTCGCTTCGGGTGCGATGAGCCATGGCGCGCTGGTCGCAGCCGCCCATGAGGCGGTGGCGCATGGCACCAATATGGTTGGCGGCATGTCGAATTCGGGGGAGGGCGGCGAGCATATTTCCCGTTACGGCACCATCCGCGCCTCGCGCATCAAGCAGTTCGCCTCTGGCCGTTTTGGTGTATGGGCGGGTTATCTTGCCGACCCGATGCTGGAGGAAATAGAGATCAAGATCGGCCAAGGTGCAAAGCCCGGCGAGGGCGGGCAATTGCCGTCTCCCAAGGTAACGGTGGAAATAGCCGCGGCCCGTGGCGGCACCCCAGGCGTCGAGCTGGTTTCGCCGCCGCCGCACCATGATACCTATTCGATCGAGGATCTGGCCCAGCTAATCCACGACGCCAAGGCGGCGCGCGTGCGCGTCATCGTCAAGCTCGTCTCGTCGGAAGGCATCGGCACGATTGCAGTCGGTGTTGCGAAAGCGGGTGCGGATGTCATCAATGTTGCCGGCAATACCGGTGGCACGGGTGCGGCCGCTGTCACCAGCCTCAAATATACCGGCCGCGCGGCGGAAATCGGCATCGCCGAGGTGCATCACGCGCTTTGTGCCACAGGCCTTCGTGCCAAGGTGCTGCTACGCTGCTCCGGCGCGCACCAGACGGCGAGCGACGTGGTGAAATCGGCCCTTCTCGGCGGCGACAGTTTCGAGTTCGGCACCACGGCGCTGATGATGCTGAAATGCGTCATGGCGAAGAACTGCAACATCAAGTGCCCCGCCGGCCTCACCACCAATCAGGAAGCCTTCAACGGCGATCCACGCGCGCTGGCGCAATATCTCATGAACATCGCCCATGAAACCCGCGAGATCTTGGCCGCACTCGGGCTGCGCTCGCTGCACGAAGCTCGGGGCCGTTCCGATCTTCTTCACCTCCTCGATCATCCGGCGAGTGTCGGCCAGCTTGACCTGCGGGCGATGCTTTCGGTGGTGGAGGAAGTGAAGATCGACAGCCCGGTCTATATGGAAAAGGACTTCGCGCTGGACGATGCCTTCATTGAACTCGTGCGCTCGGCTCTGATCGACAGCAAACGGGAAAATATCGAGCTTGGCGGCAACCGCTTCCTCAACAATTGCAACAAGAGTGTTGGCGGCCAGCTCGCCGTCGATATCGAGCGCATGCTGAACCACGAACTTTCCGACGAAGAGGCGGATGCGCTTCCGGCTGTGAAGCGGGATAGCCGTGGTCGCCGTTTTCTGGAGGCGGGTTCGGTGCGCATCGACACATCAGGTTCAGCAGGGCAGTCCTTCGGCGCTTTCTGCAATGACGGCATGGTCATGGTCCATACCGGTACCTGCAATGATGGCGTCGGCAAAAGCGCCTGCGGCGGCACCATTGTAGTGCGCTCCCCCGGTGGCGGTTCGCAAGATGCTGATGGCAATGTGCTGGTCGGCAATTTTGCATTGTTCGGCGCCACCGGCGGTCGCACTTTCGTGGAAGGGCAGGCGGGCGACCGTTTCGCGGTGCGCAATTCGGGTGCGACAGCCGTTGTCGAAGGTGTGGGCGACTTCGCCTGCGAATATATGACCAATGGCGCTGTGCTTAACCTCGGCAGTTTCGGCAAGGGTTTCGGCAACGGCATGAGCGGCGGCTTCGTCTATCAATATGACCCTTACGGCGATCTGCCGAAGAAGGTGAGCCATGATTCCATCCTGCTCGGCTCCATCACCGGCGAGGACGAACAGGCATCTATCCACAATCAGGCCGTTCACCAGCTTTTGACCTGGCATGTCGACGAAACAGGGTCGGCCAAGGCCGCATGGATTCTGGAAAACTGGGAAAGCGAACAGCACAATTTCGTCTACGGCATGCCGCGCGCCCTGCTGCTTTATCAGGACAGCGACGAAATTCTGAAAGCCAAGCCCCGCAAGGAGCTGCTGGAGGAACTGGCGTCCGCGCTTGCCGCCCATCAGGTGCGGAAGTTCAAGCTGGCCTATCGCGACCGCAAGGCCGTGTTGAACGGAACCGTGCCTGGTTATGGTGAGACGGATACGGAAGACATGTATGCGCTCATCAACAACTACACGGTTTTGAGCATGGCGCAGGCCATTGCTCTCCAACGGTTGCCGATGGCATCCGGTCCTTCCGATCCCGCCATCGAAAAAGCCGTGCGCAATCTCGTCCTCACGGAGGACTATGCGCTGATGCAGCGGCTGCTGAAATATGCGCGCGAGGCGCTTTCCGATCATGATGACGAGCAGCTTGCGGTGATGATCGCCGCCAAGCGGCTCGACGATTACAAGCAGGCGCTCGCGCGCCGCAACATCTGGTCGGTGGATAGTCCCGGCACCTATGGCTGGATCATTCAGCAGGACCGCAAAAACATCGAGAAGATCGGTCGTCTGCCGGGCTTTGAGGAGCTTTTCGCGGCGCGTGCCATTCCCGACCTTGCCACCGCATCCAGCCAGAACAGGGCAGCATGATGAAGATACCTTACATTCCTCAAGATGCCCCTTTCAATGGCGACCAGCGCGCCTGGCTATCCGGCTTCCTGGCCGGGCTTCATTCCCGCGCAGCAATGGGTATGGACACATCGGTTGCCGCTGCCGCTCCCAAGGCGGCGGCCAGCGTGCTGAACATTCTCTTCGGCACCCAGACCGGCAATGCCGAGGCGCTGGCGATGGATATAGCCGACGCCGCCCGTGCCCAGGGCATGCAGCCTGTGGTGACGGCCTTGGATGATGTTTCCATGGATAGTCTGGGCGCCATGAAGCGCGTCATTGTCGTCACCTCCACCTACGGCGAAGGTGAAATGCCTGACAATGCCCAGCTTTTCTGGGAGGCCCTTTCCAAGGAGGCCGCACCCCGGCTGGATGAGATGAACTTTGCCGTGCTTGCGCTTGGCGACACCGGTTACGATGGCTTCTGCCAGGCGGGCAAGCTCATCGATACCCGCTTCGAGCAGCTTGGCGGCAAACGCATGAAGACGCGTATCGATTGCGATATCGATTTCGAAGATGTCGCCGCCAACTGGATTGGCGAGACCCTGCCACTCGCGCTCGCCATCGATGGTGGCAATAAGGCGGCGGTTGTGCCGGCGATCGCCGAGGCGCCCGCGCGGGCAAAACAGGGCTGGAGCCGCAAGAACCCCTATGCTGCGCAGGTGAGCGTCAATCGCCTTCTTTCCGGGCCTGCTTCGTCCAAGGAAATTCGCCACTACGAATTTGATCTCGGCGAAAGTGGTCTCGACTATGAGGCGGGGGATGCTCTGGGCGTCGTTCCCCTAAACGACCCGAAACTGGTGGGCGCGCTGCTCGAACGCTTCGGAGTGAGCGCGGATGGTGAAGTCGCCGGACTCGACCGTCCGGTCGGCGATGCGCTTCTCAATATGTTCGAGATATCGACACCGTCGCGTGAGTTGGTCGCGGAGATCGGCAAGCGCGCAGGTCACGATGAACTCAGCCACATCCTTGCGAATGGAGACAGGGAACAGCTTGCCGCCTTTCTCTGGAGCAAGGATATTCTCGACCTGCTTAGTCTCGGTGAAAAACCCGTATTCGACCTTGCTGAATTCGTGACGTTCCTGAAGCCGTTACAGCACCGCGCCTATTCGATCTCTTCCAGCCCTCTGGCCGCGCACAACAGCGTGCATCTGACAGTCGCCAGCGTGCGTTATCGCGCCGAAGGTCGCGAGCGTGGCGGCGTGTGCTCCACCTATCTCGCGGACCGGGTAGAAGCGGGGCAGAGTGCCGGGATTTTCGTCTCTCCGAACAAGGCGTTTCGCGTGCCTCAGGACAATGACGCACCTGTTATCATGGTGGGACCCGGCACGGGTATTGCGCCATTCCGGGCTTTTTTGCAGGAACGGCAGGCGCGGGGCGCAAAGGGCCGGAACTGGCTGTTTTTCGGCGATCAGCACCGGCAGTCGGATTTCGTCTACGAAGACGAACTTGGAAAGATGAGTCGCGATGGCGTGCTGACCCGTCTCGATCTCGCTTTCTCGAGGGATCAGGCCGAAAAGATCTATGTTCAGACCCGTATGCGCCAAAACGGCAAGGCACTCTATCAATGGCTCGAAGAGGGCGGCCATTTCTATGTTTGCGGCGACGCGACCCGCATGGCGAAGGATGTTGACGATGCCCTGCACCAGATCGTTATTGACGAGGCGGGCATCTCTGCGGAAGCGGCAAGCGACTATGTAAACCGGCTGAAGCGTGAAAAACGTTATCTGCGCGATGTTTATTAGAGCAAAGCGCTGAGGCGAATCAGCAATTGGAGCAGGTTATCTCAGCGTCGCGCTGTTTGAAGAAATAATCGCGTGCGATCGTGATCGATCTTACGCCGGACGAAGAAATATCTGGCATGAACATCAACAACTCATGCGGCACGGAAAGCTCGACGTGGATGAGGAAACTGTCCGCTACAAGCAAACGTGTGGGAACGGAGACTGGCGATCCCACCACATAGGGCCTCGCGTTTTTCTCGTTCCAGGACCAGGCGATAGTCGCCTGTTTCTGCTTGTCGATCTTGATGCCGCTGATCTTCAGCTGCAGACCCTTGGTGCTGTAAGGCGCAAAGACGGCAGCCGTTACGTCCTGCATGCTTGTCAGATAAGCCTTGTCGACGGAATTTGTTTTGGAGATCAGGTCGTTGATCGTTGCGGAGGCGCTGCTTGCCCGCTTGTAGGTGTTATAGCCGATGGTGAGTTCGAAGGACGTCAGATAAAGCGCAAGCAATATCGGGAAGACGATTGCAAATTCTACCGCACCCACGCCACGGCGATCCCTTGCGAAGCGTGCAACGAGCGCGATGAAACGAAGTCGGCCGTTCGTGATGGTGGAAACAAGACCTGCCATCATGAGCCCCCACTCGTGGTGTATTTCTCATTCATGAAAGCGTCGGTCGCGACAATGAGGAAATGCGACGGCATCGACCCGTCGGCTGGGCGTATTTTGGTAAGATATGGTCGGATGATATCTGCGACTACACGCCAGCGATAATAGACGCGCAGCATATTGATCGTGTCCGGCCCACCCGGCTTGAAGCCGAATTGCGCCGTGTCGAGATCGTAATATTCGCCGTTAGCTTTCAAGGGTATCGTAGTTGGAATATCCTTGAAGGCGGGGAAGGAGCGAAGGTCTATATAAAGCTTCTGTTCTTTTTTGAACTCATCAGCCGAGCAGGTGATAATCACCGAAACTTCGCTGCAGAAACTCTTGCGAAAATCCTCTTTGGAAATCGAACTGCTGATCTGCCCGGTGCGCAGACGCCTCGCCATTGTGTCGGTAGCATTGACGACCACTTGCTCCGCCATCAAGGCGATGAAAGTTTCGATGATCGCAAAGACGACCAGGAAATAGGGAAGCGCCAGGATCGCGAATTCGATGGCTGCTGTCCCGTCACGCGAGAGCCCGAATTTTTCCAGCAATGGCTTCAATTTGGCCAGTCGCATATGTCGGTGTCGATCTTTAGAATATGCGGCAAGCGCAACCGTTGAATTTGTTGCGGACCATAACCAGCCGGTGTTTAAATTCAGTTACCCCAACGAGTTATACTTTATCAGTTCGCAAAAATGGCACAGGCTATAAACGCAAAAAGCCCGGCATATCGCCGGGCTTTTACTTACTGGAAAAACGATAGCTTATTCCGCATCCGCTTTTGAGAGAACCTCAAGGGTGGGTGTGGAGGTGATATTGTAGCCGCAATCCACATAGTGGCACTCGCCGGTAACGCCGCGCGACATGTTGGACAGCAGATAAAGTGCCGATCCGCCGATATCGTCGATATCCGCTGTCCGCCGCAGCGGTGCGTTTTTCTGGTTCCACGCATAAATTGCGCGCGCATCGGAAATGCCGGCGCCCGCCAGTGTGCGGACCGGTCCGGCCGAGATGGCGTTGACGCGAATATCGCGCGGGCCATAGTCGGCAGCGAGATAACGCACGGACGCTTCGAGAGCTGCCTTGGCAACGCCCATGACGTTGTAGTTGGGGATGACCCGCTGCGAACCGTTATAGGTCAGCGTCAGCATGGATCCGCCATTCGTCATCAGTTCGGCGGCACGCTTGGCGATTTCCGTGAACGAGAAACAGGAGATGACCATAGTGCGGCTGAAATTCTCGCGGGTCGTATCCGCGTAAAGACCCTTCAGCTCGTTCTTGTCGGAAAAGCCGATCGCGTGCACGACGAAATCCAGCGTACCCCATTTTTCTCGGATTGCCGCAAAAAGCGCGTCAACCGAGGCGATATCCTCGACATCGCAAGGCACGATAAAGTCGGATCCGAGCTCGGCGGCGAGCGGCTTTACCCGCTTGCCGAGCGCCTCACCCTGATAGGTGAAGGCGAGCTCTGCGCCCTGCGCCGCAAGAGCCTTGGAGATACCCCAGGCGATAGAGTGATTGTTTGCGACGCCCATGATGAGGCCGCGTTTACCCTGCATGATGCCGTTCATGGCAATTATCCGTTATGACGCTGGAAGACCAGCGTGGCGTTGGTGCCGCCGAAGCCGAAGGAATTGGAAAGGATCGTGTCGATCTTGGCATTGTCGATGCGGCTGCGAACAATCGGGACGCCCGCAAATTCCGGATCGAGTTCGGAAATATGCGCGCTCTCGCCGATGAAGCGTTCCTGCATCATCAACAGGCCGTAGATCGATTCCTGAACGCCTGCAGCGCCCAGCGAGTGGCCGGTGAGGGACTTGGTCGACTGGATATGCGGGATCTTGTCGCCGAAGACTTCCCGGATCGCGCCGATTTCCTTGCTGTCGCCAACCGGCGTCGAGGTGCCGTGGGTGTTGATGTAGTCGATATCGCCCTTGACGGTGGAAAGGGCCTGACGCATGCAGCGGATCGCGCCCTCGCCGGAAGGAGCCACCATGTCGTAACCATCCGAGGTTGCGCCATAACCGACGATCTCGGCGTAAATCTTGGCGCCGCGCGCCTTTGCATGTTCCAGCTCTTCAAGAACCAGTACGCCAGCACCGCCGGCGATCACGAAACCGTCGCGGTTGACGTCATAGGCGCGGGAAGCGAGGTTTGGCGTCTCATTATATTTGGACGACATCGCGCCCATGGCGTCGAAGAGGTTGGACATGGACCAATCGAGGTCTTCATGGCCGCCAGCAAACATCACGTCCTGCTTGCCCCACTGGATCATCTCGGCGGCGTTGCCGATGCAATGCGCCGATGTGGAGCAGGCCGAAGAGATCGAATAGTTGACGCCGTGGATCTTGAACCAGGTCGCAAGTGTGGCCGATGCGGTCGAGGACATGGCCTTCGGCACGGCAAACGGGCCAATACGCTTCGGGCTGTTGTTCTTCAGCGTGATATCGGCGGCTTCGACGATGGTGCGGGTGGAAGGACCGCCCGAACCCATGATGATGCCGGTGCGCTCGTTGCCGCTGATGTCGCTTTCCTCGAGGCCGGAATCGGCAATCGCCTGCTTCATGGCAACGTGGTTCCATGCGCCGCCCTGCGAAAGGAATCGCATGGCGCGACGGTCGACCAGCTCGGTCGGATCGAGAGACGGCTTGCCCCATACCTGGCACTTGAAACCGTGTTCAGCAAAATCCGGTGAAAATGAAATGCCGGATTTGGCGTCGCGCAGTGATGCGGTGACTTCGGCGGCATCACCACCGATGGAAGAAACAATGCCGAGGCCGGTGACAACAACTCGTCTCATGAAATGGACCTTTTCTTAAGATTTCGGCTGGACGACCGAAGCCGCCCGGCGTTTGCCAGGACTATTCCGTCCGCTTCAGGCGGTCTTTTCCTTCGACAGCCCCACACGAAGGTCCGTCGCTTGATAAATGGTTTCGCCGTCTGCCTTCAGCCATCCGTCTGCGGTACCCAGGACGAGACGTCCGCGCATCACACGCTTGAAGTCTATGCCGTACTGGAGGAGCTTCGTCTCCGGGCGAACCATGCCCTTAAACTTGACTTCGCCGGTGGAGAGCGCCATGCCGCGGCCTTCTTCGCCCAGCCAGCCGAGGAAGAAGCCGGTCAGCTGCCACATGCCGTCAAGGCCGAGGCAACCCGGCATGATAGGGTTGCCCTGGAAATGGCAGGGGAAATACCAGTCGTCTGGGCTGACATCGTATTCAGCGCGGATGAAACCCTTGTCGAACGCGCCGCCGGTTTCGGAAATTTCGGTGATGCGGTGAACCATGAGCATGGGAGGCAACGGAAGCTGGGCATTTCCCGGACCGAACAATTCGCCGCGTCCGCAGGAAAGGATCTCCTCGTAATTGTAACTTGATTGCCTCGTTGCCATACCGCTTTCACTTCCTCAATCACTGGTGTTTATCGACTTCACTAGAGCAAGTTAGGTTCAAAATGAAGCGCTGCAAGGGCAGAGGCCATTATGCCCCCATTCTTTGTCTTCGAACCTTCTTTAGAGAAGTCATTACCTCAATATGCCGTCCGCATACAGGAACCATCCGGCAGGAACCAGAGGAAATTTGCAAGAATGGCCGGTTTGCAGCCATTTGCGACACTCGGCGACGCTGAAACTATTGAAAGCATTCACCGCAAAAGATATATGCTATTGCAATTGATGGGTTTCACCCCTGTGTTTGGAATGGGATTGCATGGCATTTGACGCCACATTGGATATCGGGACGAGGCTGCGGCGCTCGGGGCTGCGCCCCACGCGCCAACGCGTTGCTTTGGGCGATCTTCTTTTTGCAAAGGGTGATCGCCACCTGACGGTCGAGGAGCTGCATGACGAGGCGGTGACCGCCGGCGTGCCCGTTTCTCTCGCGACGGTATACAACACGCTGCATCAGTTTACCGAAGCCGGCCTGATCCGCGTTCTGGCCGTCGAAGGTGCGCGCACCTATTTCGACACCAACGTGTCCGATCACCATCACTTCTTCGTGGAAGGAGAGAACGAGGTTCTCGACATCCCCGTCAACAATCTCCAGATCGACAATCTGCCAGAGGCGCCCGAAGGCATGGAAATCGCCCATGTGGACGTGGTCATTCGCCTGCGTCGCAAGCGCGGTTGAAGCTTCGGCTTGATAAACAAAAAAACATGGCGCCTGTGGGCGCCATTTTTGTTTCAGGCAGCCTTCGCCGCCTCACTTCAATATATCTTCAGGCCGTCTGCCGGGCTTGCCCTTATAGGGCGGAAAGGTCCATCCGAAGATCAACGCTCCGGACCGGACACCGAAAGCCGTCAATACGCCGATGCCCGACGCGACATAAAGCGGCGCGCCGAGGAAATAAGCGCCGGTGAAGATGGAGGCCCCCAAAAGCGCGCAAGTGATGTAGATTTCCGGGCGCAGCAGCACGGAGGGTTCTCCCGCGAGAACATCGCGCAATACGCCGCCGAACGTCGCTGTCAAAACGCCTGTCACGATCGCCACGGTTGCGGAGCCGCTTGCAGCCAGACCCTTGGCGGCTCCCATGACGCAATAGGCTGAGAGGCCGACGGCATCGAGCCAGATGAGCACCCGATACCGGGATTCGAACAGGTAGGCGGTGAAGAAAAGCAGGACCGCAACCGATACGCAGACCAGAATATAGGTCGGGTTCAACACCCAGAAGACGGGCGCCCTGCCCAGCACGAGATCGCGTACCGTGCCGCCGCCGATCCCGGTCGCGGCGGCGAAAAACAGGAAGCCGATCAGGTCGAGCTGCTTGCGTGAGGCGGCCAATGCGCCGGTTGCGGCAAACACGGCAACGCCGGCATAATCGAGAAAACCCAGCAGTGTCATGGAAAAGGTCCCCCCGGAAATTTGGATGCGTTTGCGTCAGTGTCGCGCAAGCACGGAACTCTAGGCTGGCCGCCCGGATGATCGCAACATCCATAAACGAAACGGATGCAAAGGAAAATGCCGTGCGAATCGCTATCGTTGCCGCTCTTCAGGCGCTGGTCCTCTTGATGTTTCCGGTCGCGCTGGCGGCACAGCAGCAGCTGGTGAACGATCCTGAGATCTATGAGAAGGATCATTTTCGCAAGGAGTGCAAGACGGCTGGCTTCGGCGATGATTTCATCACCAGACTGGATATCAACAATGATGGCCTGATGGATGCCGTCGTCAATCACGGCGTGCTGGATTGCGATGGCGAAAAAGGCCGCAGCTGCGATGACGAAGGTTGCCCTTACAATTTTTACGTCCAGGTCAAAGAGGGCGGATATCTGATGATCGCGACGGCCCGGATTTACGGCTACGATTTCATCAAACGTTTCGGCAACATGGTCTTCGTACTGAAGATGCACCCGCGTTATTGCGATCGAACCGACAAGGAAGCCTGCCTGATGACGGTGCGGGTGCGCGGCACGAAATTCGTCACCATCTCACGCAAGTGACGACGCAGTCCGTCAGGGCGCGATGCGCCTGATCCGGACCCTTTGATTATAGCGGTGGCGAAGCGAACGCGGAATGACGAGTGTGGCGATGGCGACCGCAAAAACGGTTGCCGCAACCACCCACAGGGCATCGTACTGCAGCGTGGCGCCCAACACCGCCCCGCAGATTGCGCCGCTTATCATACCGAGCCAGGGCACGATCTGGATGCCCCAATCGAGGCTCCGCTCCCCCAGAAGATAGCGACCGATGCCACGGCCAAAACGGGAAAGGGCGCCGGTCACGTAGGTGAGGCCAATAGGCAGCCCCTCAATATGTTCGACGGCAGCGTTGACCATCCCCATGGCGAAAACGACAAGATAAAACTGCGACAGGGCGGAACCATCGCCACGCAGCAATGCGGCAATCGCCACCAGCGACCCGACGGCCACGAGAACGGCAAAGATGCTCCGGTCGAATTTATGCGCGACCACGATACCGCCAGCATTGCCCGCCACGAAAGCGATGATCGCGAAGAGTAGTTTCGCCGCATGGGAATAAACGCCAGCTTCCACCGAAATGGCCGCGCGGGTGGTGTTGCCGGTCATGAAGGAAACGAAATCGCCGGAAAGATGAAGACCCACCGCATCTGTCATTCCGGCGATGAATGAAATGGCGGCGACGAGCGCAATGCCGGTGCCGGTGCGCCTTGCCCTGATGATGTTACGGCGTCTCTGTCTGGTCATGGAAAAGCTCGATATGGAAAACAGCGGGCCGATGCGCCGGGCTGTGCTATCCTATGTCTAGAATGCCGGGCGGCTTGTTTGCAATCTTTCTGGAAGCGTTTGAGCGCCTCTATTTTGTCTAGACAAATGTAAAATCCCTGCCTAGCATGCCTCAAATAAAGCGAAAAAAATATCGCACAAAAATAAATCAAAAGGGGTTCCGATCATGAAAAAGACATGGGTTATCGCCGCAATCGCGACGCTTGTTTCATCTGCTTCCGCCTATGCCGAAACATCGGTTACAATAGGCATGTCCGGCTGGACCGGCTTTGCGCCACTGACGCTTGCCAAGCAGGCCGGCATTTTCGAAAAGAATGGCCTCAAGGTCGATATCAAGAAGATTCCGCAGGCAAGCCGGCATCTGGCGCTTGCTTCCGGTGACATCCAGTGCGCCGCCACCACGGTCGAAACATGGATCGCGTGGAATGCCAACGGCGTGAAGTCCACCCAGATTTTCCAGATGGACAAGTCGCACGGAGCCGACGGCATTGCGGTGCGCAGTGATGTTGCAAAGGTGTCGGACCTCAAAGGCAAGACGGTTGCCGCTTCTGCACCGGGCACATCCCCCTATTTCTTCCTTGCCTGGATACTGAAGGAAAACGGCCTGACCCTGAAGGACGTGAAGGTCGTCAACCTTGAGCCGGGACCGGCCGCGCAGGCATTCGTCGCCGGCCAGAATGAAGCCGCCATGACCTATGAGCCTTATCTGTCCACAGTGCGCGCCGCACCGGACAAGGGGAAAATCCTTGCGACGACGCTGGATTATCCCGCCGTCATGGACACGTTCGGCTGCACGCCGGATTTCTTGAAGGCCAATCCGCAGGCGGCAAAAGCCCTTGCGGACAGCTATTTCCAGGCGCTCGAGCTCATCAAGACGGACCCTGCAAAATCCTATGAGACCATGGGAGCGGACGTAAAACAGGCGGGCGAGGCATTCGCAGCTTCGGCGAAATTCCTGGAATGGCAGGACAAGGCCGCCAACCAGAAGTTCTTCGACGGTGAATTCAAGACATTCTCCGAAAAATCGGCTGATCTGCTTCTGGAAATCGGCGTGATAAAATCGAAACCCGATCTTTCGACACTCGCGGAGACGTCCTTCATCAAGTAACAGAAGCAAACTGCTGCTTTTCCTTCGGGGATTATTGCAGCCAGTGAGAAGCCTTACAGCGCCTGTGCGTCACGGACGACGTACGGCGCCTAGATGGTGCGGCGATAGAGTGCCGCGCCCGTTTTCCGGACAGGCGACAGAATGCAACCTCTTCAACCCATAAAGAACAGCACGCGGATTTTTCTCGGCATTCTGTTCTTCGTGCTTTTTTTCTCCGCCTGGGGCTTTGCCACGCTCGGCGGCTTCGTATCGCCGACCTTTCTGGCTGACCCGATCACCATGCTGAAGGACGGCATCTATCTGCTGACCGATCAGGGATTTGCCAGCGATATCGGCATGACGATCTGGCGTGTTGTCGGCGGCTTCGTGCTGGCCTCGCTCGTTGCCGTACCGGTCGGCATCGCCATGGGCGCTTACAAGCCGGTCGAGGCGCTGCTTGAACCCTTCGTCTCCTTCGCGCGCTATCTTCCGGCTTCCGCCTTCGTGCCGCTGCTTATTCTCTGGGCCGGCATCGGCGAGATGCAGAAACTGCTGGTGATCTTCATCGGCGCAGTTTTCCAGATCATTCTCATGGTTGCCGTGGCGGTTGCCGGCACAAGACGCGATCTGGTGGAGGCTGCCTATACACTTGGCGCAAAAGACCGGGGCGTGGTCCGCCGCGTTCTCATTCCCGCCAATGCGCCCGATATTGCGGAAATTCTCCGTCTCGTCCTCGGCTGGGCCTGGACCTATGTCATTGTTGCCGAGTTGATCGGCGCGTCGTCGGGCATCGGCTATATGATAATCAACAGCCAGGCGCTGATGGCGACCGGGCAGATCATCTTCGGCATCATCGTCATCGGTGTCATCGGACTTATTTCTGACTTCGCGTTCAAATCGCTGAACCGGAAGCTTTTCGCCTGGAGGCTTGCCTGATGAGCGAACTCGTTATCAAGGGCGTCAGCCGCACTTTCCCCGGCGTTCAGGGCGGCCAGCCAACGCTGGCCTTGCAGCCCACGGATCTGGAAATCTCCCGCAACGATTTCGTCACCATTCTCGGCCCGTCCGGATGCGGAAAGTCGACCTTGCTGCGCATCATCGCCGGTCTTGACCGTCCAACGACGGGTGAAGTCCTTTTGTCCGGCCGGGCAGTGACAGGGCCGGGGGCGGATCGCGGCATGGTGTTCCAGTCCTACACGCTGTTTCCGTGGCTAACGATCCGGGAAAACGTCGCCTTCGGTCTGCGCGAGCGTGGTGTGGCCGAGAAGGAAAAATGGGAGATCGTCGACAGCTATATCGACAAGGTTGGCCTGCGCGGTTTCGAGAACCATTGGCCGAAACAGCTGTCCGGCGGCATGCAGCAGAGAACAGCCATCGCTCGCGCTCTGGCAAACGGCCCGAAAATCCTGCTGCTGGACGAGCCTTTCGGCGCACTCGACAACCAGACGCGCGGACTGATGCAGGAATTGCTGCTCGGCATATGGGAGCGCGAGCAGAAGACCGTCATTTTTGTGACGCATGACATCGAGGAGGCGGTATTCATGGCGTCGCGGGTTGTGACGATGTCAGCGCGGCCGGGGCGCATCAAGTCGATCATGCCGGTCGACCTGCCGCATCCGCGTCACTACACCGTCAAGGCCAGCCCGGAGTTTTCGCAGCTACGCGCCAAGTTGACGGAGGAAATTCGCAGCGAGGCGATTGCCGCCGCTGCCCATGGATAGTTGATCCATAGAACCGGGAGGAAGGAAGCATCGGTATGAGGAGTATAGGCGCCGATCTTCAGGAAAAATCACTGCACGAGCGCATCCGCAACGATGTCGAGCGCCACATCATGTCGGGCGAGTGGCCGCCGGGGTACCGTATTCCCTACGAACACGAGATGACCCGGCAATATGCCTGCTCGCGCATGACGGTGAACAAGGCGCTCGGCGAACTGGTGCAGCGTGGCCTGATTGAAAGACGCCGTCGTCTTGGCACTTTCGTTCGCCAGCCCCATGCGCAATCGGCCGTGCTGGAAATCCACGATATCGAGCGGGAGGTGCAGGCCCTCGGCCTCGTTTACGGTTACCGTCTCGACAGACGGCGACTGCGCCCTGCGGGGGAAGAAGACGGCGCGGCCATGGCGCTTGCCGTGGATGCCCCGGTTCTGGAACTCACCTGCACGCATTTTGCCGGCGGCGTTCCCTTTTGCCTCGAGGAACGCATCATCAATGTCACCGCCGTTCCGGAGGCTGAGGCAGCGGATTTTTCACAGATCGGGCCGGGCACTTGGCTGCTGAAAATGGTTCCCTGGAGTGCCGCGGAACATCGCATCAGCGCAGTTTCCGCTGATCGCAAAAATGCGACCGCGCTCGGCATTGCTTCCGGTGCGGCGTGTCTGGTCATCCACCGCCGCACCTGGCACGGAGCGGATTATGTCACCAGTGTTCGGGTCACCTATCCCGGCGACCGACACGCGCTGGTGGCGCAGTTTTCGCCTTCGCAAAACACCTGAAGACCGCAGGTCGGTCAATTTTTTGTAAAGAAGAGTTTACGGGTCGTCTTTTGGCAATATAATAGTTGTCAAAAGAACTCAGGTTTATTATCGGAACGTAAAGCTTTCACGACGGCATCCGTTCATGGCCCCGGTTTTAATGAACCGGTCAATCTGCGGATGAGTTCATCGACGGAAATCCGGGATAAAAATTATGTCAGCTGAGACCTCAACTTCTTCCGCGTGCTTCACCAGAGCAAACAAAACACGGCATATCTCACTTGCCATGACGGTCACTTTGCTGGCCGGCTTGAGTGCCGGAGCGGTTTTTGCTCAGTCGGCATCCGAAACCCAGATCCAACCAGCACCTGCACCGGCAACGGAAACGATGCAGCCCGCGCAGTCGCCGGCTGAGACGCCGAGCGCTCCGGCAGTCCAGCCTGTGCCGCCTTCCGCTGCCGCGCCCACACAGCCCGCGCCGGCCCAGCCTGCGCCCGCCGCAAGTAATCCCACGCCGGCAGCCGAAGGTGTTTCACCGCAGCCGACACAGACGGAGCAACCCGCTCCGACGAACGGTACGGCAGCGCCGAACGAGGTCTCCACCCCGGTTGAACCGGTAGTCGCCGAACCCGCAAGTGCCGGACATCGTGCGGACATTCCGCACAACCTGTCTCCCTGGGGCATGTTCATGGCGGCGGACTGGGTCGTGAAGGGCGTGATGATCGGTCTCGCTTTCGCATCGCTCGTCACCTGGACGGTCTGGGTGGCGAAGTCTATCGAGCTGGCCGGTGCACGGGTGCGCGCCGGTGCGACGCTCAAGGTTATTCGCAGGGCGAAAACCCTGAACGAGGCGACTGAGGCCGTCGAAAAGAAGGGCGGGCCGGCAGCGCTGATGTTGCGCATGGCAACTCACGAAATGCAGCTTTCCGACGCGGTGGTCGAACACACCGACGGCGGCGGCATCAAGGAGCGTGTATCCTCGGCCCTGTCACGCATTGAAACCCACGCCGGTCGCCGCATGTCGCGCGGAACGGGCGCCTTGGCGACCATCGGCTCCACCGCTCCCTTTGTCGGTCTGTTCGGTACCGTCTGGGGCATCATGAATTCCTTCATCAGCATCTCGGAATCGCAGACCACCAATCTTGCCGTCGTGGCACCCGGCATTGCCGAGGCGCTGCTTGCCACGGCAATCGGCCTTGTTGCTGCTATTCCAGCGGTGGTGATCTACAACGTCTTCGCCCGCTCGATCACGGGATACCGGCATTTGCTGGCGGATGCCGCAGCCGGCGTGGAACGCCTCGTCAGCCGCGACCTCGATTTCCGCCGCATTCCGCCGGGCAGCAGCAAGCCCGCTGTGTCGTTGGTTGGGCGGTGATCGGTCATGGCTGGCGGTATTCGCGAAAATAGCGGAGACGATCTCTCCGAAAACCACGAAATCAATGTCACGCCTTTCATCGACGTGATGCTGGTTCTGCTCATCATCTTCATGGTTGCCGCACCGCTGGCGACCGTGGATGTGAATGTCGATCTGCCCGCATCCACCGCCAAGCCGGCGGAGCGCCCGGAAGAGCCGCATTATCTGACCGTCAAGGATGATCTGTCGCTCAATCTCGGCAATGATGCGGTTGCCCGCGAAGCCCTGGCAGCGGCGATCGACCGGCAGACGGGCGGCAAGAAAGATACGCGAATTTTCCTGCGCGCCGACAAAGCCGTCGACTATGGCCACTTCATGGAAATCATGAACCTGCTTCGCGATGCCGGATATCTGAAAATCGCTCTGGTAGGGCTGGAAAATGCCGCTGCGGCAACGCAGCCAGCCGGTGCCGTTCCGCCCGCCGCGCCCGCAGTGCCAGGAACCGCGCCATGACTGAAAACGGCTACCCGCAGTCCCGACATTCCCGCCTCGGGGAAGCGGCGTTGTGGTCCGCCGCAGCACTGCTCATGCTGGGCGTTCATGCGGGTTTTGCCTATTACCTGATGCAGGAACCAGAGGAACTGGATGCCGGCGGGCCGCCGCCTGCCGCGATCATGATCGAAATGGCAGCCATACCGGAAGCCGTCAACACCGAGGAAACGACGCCTGCGCAGGACGTTGAAGATGCCGAAGAGGTACAGAGCGACAACAGCCAGCCGGTAGAGGAAGTCACCCCGGAGGAGCCGCCGCCGCCTGAGCCGGTTGTGGAAACGCCGCCGCCGGAACCCGTGCAGCCGCCGGAACCGCCGGTCGAGGAGATCGTCGAGCCGCAGGAAATTCCCGAACCGGTGGAGCCGATCGATCCCGTGCAGGAACAGATGATGGCGGAACTCGAAAATGTCGAGGTTCCCTTGCCCGTCATCCGGCCGCCGCCGCCGCCGGTCGAAAAGAAGGTGGAGAAGAAAGAACCGGACGACAAGAAGAAGGTCGAGCGCCAGCGCCCCAAACCGCAACAGGCATCGGAACTGCGCGAAACGGCCAAGGCCGAGACACAGCAATCCGACCGGACGGCGGCATCGCGCAACAATGCCGGTTTCTTCTCTTCATCCTCCGCCTCGCCGGCAAAATGGGGATCGAAGGTTCGCTCGCATATCCAGAGGCGTAAGCCCCGCTCGCTTCGCAGCGATGCGATGACAGCGACCGTGCGGTTCCGGGTTAACGATACAGGCGCCATCAGCGGTGTCAGTGTGGTGCAGTCCACCGGTGATTCCTCCATCGACCAGCAGATTGCGGCCTGGATCCAGAGCGCATCACCCGTGCCCGCGCCGCCACCGGACGCAAACAAGACAATCACCTTGCCGATCAGCATCCGCTAGATCGATTCCAAGGCCATGTCGCGGTTCTGCTGGAATAAGCTCTTGCCTGGTATGACGCCCTCCCGAAGGGCGAATGCGTGCCCGACCGGTATTCTCGATAAGATATCCATTTGGGCCTGAATTGCATTTCGCGAATGTTTTCGATGGTGTAGGTCTTGTCGACTTAACACGCAGAGGCATTCCGGAATGAAATTCTCAATCGCAGAGGCGGAGGATCTCGTATCCTCTATCTTTGAGCGTAACGGCGTTCTGCCGCAAAACGCCCGCTCCGTGGCGAAGGCGCTCGTGGCATCCGAGGCTGCAGGCCAGGGCGGCCACGGTTTTCGGCGTATCCCCGTTTATGTCCGTCAGGCGCGGGTTGGCAAGGTCGATGGCAATGCGCGGCCGGTGGCAAGTCGTGTCAAACCGGGTGTGCTTTCAATCGACGCTAACAACGGTTACGCCTATCCCGCGATCGACTGCGCCGTAGGCGAGTTGCCGGACATGGCCCGGCAGCAGGGCATCGCGCTCGCCGCGATCCATCGCTCCCATCATGCAGGCGTCATGGCACTTACAGTCGAGCGTTTCGCGGAAATGGGCCTCGTGGCGCTGATGTTCGCCAATGCGCCTGCATCCATGGCGCCTTGGGGTGGCACCAAACCGCTCTATGGCACCAATCCGATTGCTTTCGCCAGCCCTGTTGGCGAGGCAGATCCGCTGGTGATCGATCTGGCGCTTTCCAAGGTTGCGCGCGGAAAGATCATGGCGGCCCGCCAGAAGGGCGAAACCATTCCGGGCGACTGGGCGCTTGATACGAATGGCCGGCCCACGACCGATCCCGAAGAAGCCCTAGCCGGAACGATGGTGCCTGCGGGCGAGGCCAAGGGGGCTGCCCTGGCGCTTATGGTGGAGATCATGGCCGCCGCGCTCACCGGTGGAAGCTTCGCCTTCGAGGCCTCTTCCCTTCTGGACGACAAGGGTGCGCCACCCTCTCTCGGCCACACGATCATCGCCATAGACCCCGTATCGTCGGGCGGTGCGGCCTTTACCGAGCGACTGGCGCTTATCGCCGGAGAGATAGAGAAGCAGGAAAACGTGCGTTTGCCCGGTCGGCGAAGCCAGGGCATTCGAAGGCAGGCGCTGGAAAGCGGTATCATCGTCGAAAGCGATATTCTTGCCGAGATTCAGTCGCTGTGAGGAACTGAAAATGAAAACCCGGCGGACCGGAAAGTCCGCCGGGTAAACCGTGTATGGCTGCCTTGCAGTTGCGCCGATAGGCCGGAAATCATTTCCGACCCGCCTTTTGGTCCGCCGTCCCGCCATCGAAATGGTGGGTTTTTGGCGCAGAAAGCAACACATCCGGTTTTGACTTACGGGAAGGGGACGATTTCGCGTAAGCTTTTGGAGCGAGAGGGAAGCTCTAAATATCCTGTTCGATCAGTCCACGCAGCAGGGCGATGCTGACGGCATTCAGCAGATTGGCCGCACCTAGCCTTAGGCGGACCCGTTCCAGAGTATCTTTAACATCCGCTTCGTCCGCTCCCGTTATCAAGGCAATGTGAGAAGGATGTCGGCCTCGCGCAACGAGCCCCAGATATTGCCGCTCACGATCCGAAAGGACGATTTCACGCGCCTGATGACGTTCATGCTGCGTTTTTGACGACATAGTCTTTCAGCCTCAAAAGAGATTGACCTTCCCAAAGCCGGATGTGGCCTCAGGAACCAGGCAGTAAGCAGCTGATCTCGCAGCCAGCCGGTCCCGGCATGGGCATATCCTCGGCGATGAAAGAATGACTGCATCGTCCTTCCCAAAAACCTGAAATCGGTTCTTGTCCAGAACAATGTAAAATTCAAAGCTTTGGAATGTTTTCCGTCATGCCCGAAGGCATATTGCGGCGTTCTATTAGGCGGTCTGCCATCTCAAGAGAATAACATCTCACGCCAAGTTTTGCGTTTTTATTGTTATGTTTCGATACATAATCCAATGAACGCCGACATATTTCCCAATTTTATTTTGGATATATGGAATATTGATGCTGGGAATGCGTCCTATACGGCGGAATGATGCGCGTGTTTCTTGCGAATATCCGTGGGCGTTGCCCCGAACCAGCGGGAAACGGAACGCGAAAACGCACCCGGCGTAGAATAGCCGAGCCTGTAGCTGATATCGGAAACCGGAAGATCGCTTTCCACGAGGAGCTTGAAGCCGGCATTCTTGCGAATGGCGTCCTTTATCTCGTTGAGATTAGTCCCAAGCTCGGCAAGCCGTCTTTGAAAACTGCGTTCCGACAGGTTGAAATAGGGGGCGATCTCGCTCAGCGAAAGCTCGGCATCCGACAGCCGCACCTGCATGTAACGCTTCACCTGATCGATGAAATGCGTGGCGTCTGCCGATGTCTCCGGCCGCAGCATCCGGCATTGCAAGTTCATCAGCTCGAACAGCCGCTCATCTGCATTTGGGTTGACCACGTCCAGAAGTGATGTGGGAAGACGCATGGTATGGATGGGTTGCGAAAAGCTGACGCGCTTGGTCATTCTTTCTTTAAATAGCTGAATATTAACCGGTTTCGGCCGTTCCAGACCGATCTCGATCAGGTTCACGCGCTCCCGCTCCCCCAGAATATCGCGAAGGCGCTGGATCAGAGCTGTCAGCGACAAATCCACATATTGATCGCGTTTGACGATGACGGGCGCAAAGGACCATGACAGGGTTACGTGCGCGGCATCCGTGACCATGGTGAAATTGCTGTTATTGGTCGCGTAATAAACGTGATCCTGAAGAAAACGCAGGAAAGCCCGCACTGTCGGCGCGCTCATCAGGCCATATCCGAACGCGCCGGATGCGCCGGCGGGAAAGGTGGACGCGCATTGCAAACCAAAGGCGTCGTCGCCGGAAATCAACGCACATGTCTCGAGCAGGCGGCAAAATCGGTCGAGGCTGATGCGCTCCGTCACGCTGCCGAAAGTGGCGGGATCGATATCGAGAGCCTTGCAGATGGGGGCAATGTCGATGCCCCGCGACCGCGCATAATTGGCGACGCCGGCGGCCAGACCGGCCACCACTGTTATCTCGTCGCTGACCCTCTTTTCAGGCATCCCTCGCCTTGGCGTACCATGTTTGGAAATTGTCGCCTGATGGTAAGCGTTGGGAAGCCATTTGTCGAGCAGTTCGGCCTGTGGAGTTTAAATGTGGCGACGGCAGGCGCTCTGCTCCAGCACCTGCATGATGGTTTTGCCCGCATCTTCCATGGCACCGCTATTGTCCACGGTCGTCACATCAAAATCCCCGACGACCGTGAGCGAACTGCGTTCCAGCCGCCGGAGAATATCCTCCCGGCTTTCCCGCCCGCGCTGCTCCAGCCGCTTCGCCAGCACGTCCGGCCGTGCAACGATGTTCACGACCTTGAGGCGCGCAAAGGCGGTGCCGAACTGGGGCAGGGCCGAGCGGGAGCCGTTGGCGATGACCACGTCTCCCGCATTAAGATGACGATAGACGGCGGCCGGAATGCCATATTTCAGCCCGTGCGCCTGCCAGGAAACGGCAAAAGCACCTTCCTCTTCCAGCCGGTTGAACTCGTGCATGGAAACCGCATCGTGATTTTCGCCGCCGGCATCGCCGCTGCGGGTAATGACCCGGCGTGTGAAATGGAAGCCCGGCCGCCCGAACAGCTGCGCTGCGGCATAATCCATCAGCGTGTCCTTGCCGGCCCCACTCGGGCCGACAATTACGATCATGGTTCCGGGCACCGTACCCAGCGTCTGGCCGTCAAGCCGGCTATCCTGTCCGTTGCCGGTCATGCCACACGTTTGCCCTGACGCCAGACCGAGCGGGCGACGGGAACGCCGTCCTCACGGTGAACTCGGACCAGATCGGCCCGCAATCCCGTTGCGATGCTGCCGCGATCGCGAAGGCCCACCGTTCGTGCCGGCGTGGAGGTAACCATGCGCAACGCTTCCGGCAGAGTGATGGCTTCCACCTGGTCGGCGAGCAGGAACGGTGCGTAAAGCAGGCTGAACGGCACATAGTCGGAAGAGAGAACATCCAGCACGCCAAGTTCGGCAAGATCACGGGCGGCGATGTTGCCGGAATGGGACTTGCCGCGAACGATGTTCGGTGCGCCCATCAGCACGCTCATGCCGGCGCTGTGCGAAGCCTTTGCCGCCTCGACGCTGGTGGGGAACTCCGCGAGTTTCACGCCGTGTCCGATCGCTTCGCCCACATGCGCTTCTGTAGCGTCGTCATGGCTTGCAACGGTTATGCCGCGCTCGGCGCAACGGGCCGCCAGGTAATCCCGGTGCTTGGCGGAAAACTCCGCCGATGCCGTCTGCCGGCGTCTGACGAACTCGGCGAAAGCCTCGTCGCTCAGTCCGCGCTTCTTCTGGTAATAGAAGATATATTGGTCCATCGACTGGAACTGGCGCTGTCCCGGGGAGTGGTCCATCATCGAAATCAGCCGCACACGCGGATCGGTCTCAAAATCTTCGAAATGCTCGAGCACATCGGCGGAGGCGACTTCACAGCGCAGGTGCAGCAGGTGATCTGCCCGCAGGCGGTTCTGATCGGCAGCGGTTTCAATGGCATCTGCCATTTCCCGCATCTCGCCCTTCTTGAACCCGCCATCTTCGTCGGAGCCCAGCCGCAGGCAGTCGAAAACAGTGGTAATGCCTGATGACGCGACCTGCGCATCGTGAGCCTGAATTGCGGCGATCTTATCCCAGATAACCCCGGGACGCGGCGAATAGTGCTGTTCCAGATGGTCGGTGTGCAGTTCCACCAGACCCGGGATGAGGAAATCGCCTTCGAGATCTTCACCGGTCTTGGAGGCGCCTTCGCTGATATCGGCGATCTTGCCGTCACGGATCAGAACGGATCCCAGAATAATATCGTCTTCCAGAACGATACGGGCGTTGGAAAGGGCATGCTCGGTCATGGGTCAGCATCTTTCTTTGGCGGCTGGCCAAGCGGGTGCCAGCGATGAACGGTAAATGGTGCGCCGCGCGTTTCCTCAACGAACAAAGCGAGGCCGGAAATGGTGAGAGGCCGGTCGACGAACTCGGAAAACTTGGTCGAAAGCACATCCTGGATAGCGGGCGCGTCGCTTTCGTCGATGCGGCCCGTCAGCGTCATATGAAAGCGGAAGTCGTCCATGACATGCGGATAACCCCAGAGCGACAGATTTTGCCGCTGGCTTTCGGTCAGGTTTTGCGGGCGCCGGCGGGCAATGTCGGTCTCGGACAAGGGCGCGCGAAACCGGTCGAAATGGTCAACGATCTCAGCGGCAAAATCCTGCAGCGGCTGGTAGGTGCGATCCGGAACGAGCGCGAAAAACGGCCCGAGTGCGCCGATGACAACACGCGGAATATCGAAGACGGACTGGCTGGCCGCAAACTGTTCGAGGGCGGCGACGAGTTCCGCTTCGCTGTATTTTTCGGAAAGCTCGAAGGGGGCTTTCAGCGTCGCGTGGAAACCGTAACGGCGCGGCTCCTCCGTCATCTCCGCATAAGCGGCATGGTCATCATGTTGCGCGCCGGAAAAGGCATTGCGTCCCAGCCAGCGCGACGCCGCTTCAGTCAGTGGATGATCTTTAGCCGGAGAAAAATAGATGGCGTAGCGCACGGCAAGCACTCTTCGGTGTCATGGAAAACCTGGATGAAAAGCTATTTGGCGTGACTCGCCCGCTTCCCGCAAGGTCAGGAGTGCGAGGTAATCGCTTTCCGTGACAGAATGATGATGCCCCAGGAAAAAAAGCGCTTGAAACGCCGCGTGTCTCTCGAATGTCCGGAAGACGGATGCTGGCGCATTGAGGGGATGTATCTGACTTTGCAAAGAGGTTCCGGTTTTGCGCACGTCTCGGGAAGCGGGATAACCAAACCCCGCTCCCGCTTTATGAATTAATGCTGGGTTTTCCCGATCAGGCGCGACCGCAGGGAATTCGAGATGTGGTCGAACAGGAAAACCACGAAGAGAATGAGCAGCACCATATAAGCGACCTTGTCCCAGTCGGCATTGGTACCCATCGCTTCCAGCAGTTTCAAACCGATGCCGCCAGCGCCAACCGCACCGATGATCGTGGCGGAACGGGTGTTGCTTTCCCAGAAATAAAGCGACTGGGAAATGAAGACCGGCAGGACCTGCGGAAGCACGCCGAAACGATTGACGGCAATGGGAGAAGCGCCAACCGATTTGACGCCCTCGCGCTGCTTGTCGTCAACATTCTCCAGCGCCTCGGCATAGACCTTGCCGAGCGCGCCGGTATCGGTGAAGAAGATCGCGGCAATGCCGGGGATCGGCCCCGGACCGAAGCTGCGCGTAAAGAACAGCGCCCAGATCAGCATGTCGATCGAGCGCAGGAAGTCGAACAGACGCTTCATGCCCCAGTTGGCGGCCCTGTTAGCGGTGATATTGCGTGCGGCGAGAAAAGCGAGCGGCAGGGCAACGAGCGTGCCGAACAGCGTGCCCACAAAGGCCATCACCAGCGTCTGCATCAGCTTGGAAAGAATATCGGCGTGCTGCCAGACACCATTGTCGAGGAAATCATCGACCATGTGGCTGATATTGGAGCGCGTGGGATCGAGCCTTTCCCCCCACAGCGCCAGTGCGGCAAGGTCGCCGTAGCCCTTGCCCCAGAATTCCGATTTGGTATCGAACAGGAAGTTCGCCCATCCGAGGAACCGCCGCTGCACGTAAACCTGGCTGGTGCGGATTTCCGCCTGTCCGGCAAAACCGTAATGCACGAGAACCTTGTTGCCGTCCTGCGTGATCTCTTGCGGCAGGACCTCAGGCGCCAGAGCCTTGTCGCCATCGATGATGACGGGATAGTTCTTGCCGTCCACATAGACGTCCACCCGGGTCGGCGTTACGTCGAGACGGTTTTGCGTGCCCGCGTAAACGACGCTGTAGCCGCCATCCGGCAAGGGTTGCAGCCAGTCGATCGGCGCATCGGCGGGATATTGCATCCGGCTTGACCACTGCGGGTTCACCTTGCCGTCTTCGAAACGAAGGCGTGGCTGGGCCCGCCAGGAATACCAGTCCTGAATGTAGCTCGAAGCGCGATCCCATCGACCCTGCATGAAAGCGGGGCCGACATTGAAGAAGAAAAAGCAGGCGGTGAGATAGACGAGGACGGCGACAATACCGGTCAGCAAGCCGTATCGCTGCATGAAGCCGCGATTGAAAATTGCGGGATGTGCGGCCGTCAGCCTCTCGCGGTCTGCGGTATTGAGAATGAAGCTGGACGACATCAGGCCGCTCCCCGTCCGAATTCGAAGGATTGATGGCCGATCAGCCTGCGGCGCAACCAGCTTGAAAACTGGTCTACGGCGATGATGGTGATCAGCAGCAGGATGATGATGGCATAGGTCTTGGAGGCGTGATCGTTACCGATCGACAGCCGGAAGACCTCGCCAATGCCGCCACCACCAACGGCGCCGATGATGGTTGAGGCGCGTACGTTGATTTCGGCACGCAGCAATGCATAGGACACGAAATTGGGCAGGACCTGCGGCACGATGGCAAAGCGAACCCGCTCCAGCCAGTTGGCACCCGCGGCACGCAGGCCTTCATCCGCCTTCATGTCGGCATTTTCCACGACTTCGAAGAATAGCTTCCCCAGAGCCCCGATGGTGTGCACGGAAATCGCGATGATCGCCGCGATCGGCCCGATCGATAAGATGGCAGTCAGCAATCCCGCGACGACGATCTCCGGAAAGGCGCGCAGGATCTCCATTACCCGGCGTACAACCCAGCGCACGAGGCCGGCACCGATAAGGTTGGTGGAGGCAAAGAAGCACAGCACAAATGCGAAGGTCGTGCCTATTATCGTCGAGACCAGCGCGATGTTGAGCGTGATGATCAGCTGATAGATGAAATGCGGTATGTAGAAACCGTTGGTGATGTAAACGCGATCCGCGACATAGTTGTATTTCAGCGAACCGTTGTCATAGGGCGACGGCAGGTCGAACATCGCCCGGAAGACCTCGAGCGGGCTATCCGGCACGAATGTTTTCATGAAGTCGAAAAAATATGGCAGGCGCTCGAAGAACTTGCCCGAATTGGCCTCATTGGCGAAATTCAGTGAGGCGGCAAGGACGATGAGGAAGATAACGAGCGACATAACGGTATAAATCCGCCGTGTCCTAAGCTGCCGTTGATAATGACGCATCACCGTTCGGGACGATGCGCTCAATCCCTCGGGCGTGAGGGTACCATGTTGCAGTGTGGTCGCCATGCCGCTTTCCTTTATTGGCAAAAGCGGCGATGCCGCAAGGCACCGCCGCTTCCGGATATGATCTGAGGATCAGCCGCCGATAACGGACTTACGGGCGTCGATGATCGTCTGGTAGAAAGCCGGGTCGACCTTGATGTAGGCAGTGTTCTTGCCCTGGGTGTAACCCTGGAAGCAGGCGAGATCCTTCTTCGGCAGTTCCATGAAGAAGTCTTCGACCTTCTGCTTCATGCTGTCACCGATCTTGTTGGCAACGAGAAGCGGACCGTTCGGGATCAGCGGGGATTTCCAGACCTGAACGATATCGTCCATGTCGAGGTTGCCCTTCTTGACCATCTGGTGAAGGTTGCCGCCGGAGTAGCCTTCTTCCCACTTGCCGACGCCCGAACCGAATGTCGTGCCGACGTCGAACTTTTTGTCGAGAACGGCGAGAACGAGGTTCTCATGGCCGCCGCCGAAGCCGGTTTCGGAGAAATATTCCTTGACCGGAACGCCGGTTTCCTTCGGGATCGATACGTTCGGGACGAGGAAGCCCGAGGTGGAGTCAGGGTCGGCGAAGCCGATCTTCTTGCCCTTGGCGTCAGCCAGAGACTTGATGCCGCTGTCCTTGCGGGCAACCATGATCGTGTAGTAGCCGCTGGAACCGTCAGAGCCGGTATAGGTCAGGATCGGATCGACGGCCTTGGGATCGGCAATGGCGATCTTGGCGTAGGAAGAAGCGCCCATGGATGCAATGTCGATGGTGCCGCCGAGCAGGCCCTGGATAACGCCGTTATAGTCCGGCGACGGGAAAACCTGAACTTCGGAAACGCCGGTTGCAGCCTTGAGGCCATCCGCAACGCACTTCGTGTTGCGGATCTGGTCGGCTTCATTTTCCGAACCGTCGAGACCGATACGCAGGACCTTGACGTCCTGAGCCATGGCCGAACCGGCCAGAACGCCAAGGGCGACTGCCGAAAGAAGGATTTTCTTCAACATGGACTTTCTCCTGTTTCCCGGCGAGCCGGAGTTTGTTGTGAAGTATCGGCCCTTGACGCGGGCGCAAACGATGCTGAGCGGTTCCTCAGAGCCCGGCGAGAGCCAGCGGTTCGGGACCGGCAGATTGCTGAACCGGACGCGCGGCAAGCTGCGCGCCGGGAATATTGATGCTGGTCGAGGTCATGGTCTCGTCGATGCCGGCGCCGTGTGAATCCGTGCCGTAAATCTCCGTGACCGCCGCAGCCGTTAGTTCGGCGGGTGTTCCGTCGAAAACGACTCGACCCTGCGACATGCCGATAATGCGTTCGCAATAATTGCGCGCCGTATCCAGCGTATGCAGATTGGTGATGACGGTGATGCCTTCACGCTCGTTGATGTCGCGCAGGGCGTCCATGACGATCTTGGCGTTCAGGGGATCGAGAGAGGCGATCGGCTCGTCGGCGAGAACCATCTTCGGAGACTGCATTAGTGCCCGGGCGATAGCGACGCGCTGCTGCTGGCCGCCGGAAAGCGTGCCCGCCGCCTGCATGGCTACGTGCTCGATGCCGAGCCGCTCGAGGGCGGCAATCGCCATCAGGCGCTCTTCATCCGTGAAAATGTTGAACAGGCTGAGCACGGTCGAACGGTGGTTCAGGCGGCCGAGCATGACATTGGTGAGCACGTCGAGACGCGGCACCAGATTGAACTGCTGGAAGATCATCGCGCAGTCGCGCTGCCAGTTGCGCAGGGCGGCACCCTTCAGCGAAGAGACTTCCGTGTCGTTGAAATGAATGGAACCCGAGGAGGGATCGACGAGGCGGTTGATCATGCGCAGCAGCGTTGACTTTCCTGCGCCAGAACGTCCAATCACGCCAACCATCTGGCCTTGCGGAATTTCCACATTCACGGAATCGACCGCAGTGTGGTTGCCGAAACGGCGCGTGACTTGCTTCAGGTGAAAGCTCATTTCCCCGTCCAATCTTCTTCTGATGGGGTTCGACCTAACAGCGGTGCGTGAAGCGTGAATGTCAGTTTGATGAAGAAAATATTACAGAATGCGCAGATAAGGCGTGCGCGTGGTCGCCTGCGAACCTTTTAGTAGTCGTGCCAAGGGCTTGAAGCCCGCGCTGTGTCTCGCAGACATGGTTAGGGAGACCCGGGAGCATGCCCCCGGAATCTGCAGTTTCTTCGGTGTGGGGCGATTTTACCCGGCGTATTTCGCCACGAAATCCTCGGCGGCGAGGGTGCGGAAATCGTCCAGTGCGCCGCGCAGCGTTGCGTGGTCCCAGTCCCACCATTTGAGATCGTCCATGCGCTGGCCAAGGTCCGCCGGGAAGCGGTTCCTGATCAGCCGGGCGGGTACGCCGCCGACGATGGTATAGGGCGCAACGTCTTTCGACACGACCGCACCGGCCCCGATTACCGCACCGTTTCCGATTGTGACGCCAGGCAGGATGGTCGCGCCATGGCCGATCCAGACATCGTGGCCGATCACCACGCGCTTGGCGCGGCGGGCGGCGAAGAAGTCATTTTCATCATCGGCGTCGTCCCAATAATTGCGGGCACGGTAGGTGAAATGGTGAAGCGTGGCGCGCGACATCGGATGATTGGTCGCGTTGATGCGGACGGATGCGGCGATGTTGACGAATTTGCCGATGGTGGCGCACCAGATCGCACCGTCCTGCATGACATAGGAATAGTCGCCCATCTCCACTTCCTCGATGCGGCAGCGTTCCGAAATTTCGGTATAGCGGCCGATCGATGAATTGGTGACGCGGGCACTTTCGTGGACAACCGGTTCGAGACCGACCTTCACACTCATGCCGCTGCCTTCCGGGGGGAGAATTGCGAGACATCCAGGACGCGATCGGCCACGGCTTCCCGCACTTCCTCGTCATGGAAAATACCGAGCAAGGCCGTCCCTTTGCGCTTCTTTTCCGCGACCATCTCCACGACCACCCGTCGGTTGGCGGCATCCAGGGATGCGGTCGGTTCATCGAGAAGCAGGATCGCGTGATCGGTGATGAAACCGCGTGCGATGTTGACGCGCTGCTGCTCGCCGCCGGAAAAGGTTGCTGGCGGCAGCGACCACAATTCCCGCGGCAGGTTGAGTTTCGAAAGCAGAACGGCTGCCTGCTCGCGGGCCTCTTCCGCGGCAACCTTGCGCGCAAAAAGCGGCTCGGCGACGACGTCGATTGCCGGAACGCGCGGCACGGTGCGCAGAAACTGGCTGACATACCCGATGGTGCGATGGCGAATCTCGAGGATGGTACGCGGCGAGGCGCTGCCCATGTCGATGACCTGATCCTCGTGGCGGATGAGGATCTGGCCGCTGTCGATGGCATAATTGCCATAGAGCATTTTCAGGATCGAGCTTTTGCCGATGCCGGATGGGCCGCCGAGCACGACACATTCTCCGCCGGACACGGAGAAACTGACATCGCGGACAACAGGCAGTTCGATGCCATCGCGAAGATGCATGGTGAAGCTTTTGAAGACTTCCGAAACGATAAGGGGTGTCGGCATGGCGTCAAACCTGCAAAATGGAGGAAACAAGCAATTGCGTGTAGGGTTCGCGCGGATCATCCAGCACCCGGTCTGTCAGACCGTGTTCGATGACGTCACCTCCCTTCATCACCATCATGCGATGGGAAAGCAGCCGCGCGACCGCCAGATCATGGGTGACGACGATAACGGCGAGGCCGAGATCGTTGACGAGACCACGCACGAGATCGAGCAGGCGTGCCTGCACCGAGACATCGAGGCCGCCGGTCGGTTCGTCCATGAAGACGAGGCGCGGTGAGGTCACCAGGTTGCGGGCAATCTGCAGACGCTGACGCATGCCGCCGGAAAAGGCGCGTGGCTGGTCGTCAATGCGGTCTGTGCCGATTTCTACCCGCTCCAGCCACTCGCTGGCTGATTGCCGGATATTGCCGTAATGCCGGTTACCGACAGCCATAAGCCGCTCGCCGACATTGGCGCCGGCCGAAACCGCCATGCGCAGTCCATCCGCTGGGTTCTGGTGCACGAAACCCCAGTCTGTCCGCATCAGGAAACGCCGTTCGGCCTCGCCCATATGATAGAGGTCTCGCACCGAGCCATCGCGCATGCGATATTCCACGCTGCCAGCCGTCGGCACGAGCCGTGTGGAAATGCAGTTGAGAAGCGTGGTCTTGCCGGAGCCGGATTCACCGACGATTGCCAGAACTTCGCCCGGATAAAGCTCGAAGGAGACGTTGCGGCAACCGGCGCGGTCGCCGTAATATTTCGAAACGTCCCTGACTTTCAGAAGCGGTGCGTCGCTCATTCTGCGGCCTCCTTCACATCCGCCAGCAAATGGCCCTTGTGGCCATGGGCGCGGCGGTCTTCGCAATGGTCGGTATCGGAGCAGACGAACATCCGCCCGCCCTTGTCGTCCAGCACCACCTCGTCCAGATAGACATTCTCCCCGCCGCACATCGCGCAGGGCTTGTCGAAGCTCTGGATTTCAAACGGATGGTCCTCGAAATCCAGGCTGACGACATCCGTGTAGGGTGGCACGGCATAGATGCGCTTTTCGCGCCCGGCCCCGAACAATTGCAGGGCGTCCGACAGGTGCATTTTCGGATTGTCGAACTTCGGGGTTGGCGAGGGGTCCATCACATAGCGCCCCGCAACCTTCACCGGATAGGCATAGGTGGTGGAGATACGGCCGTTGCGGGCGATGTCCTCATAAAGCTTGACGTGCATCAGACCGTATTCCTCCAGCGCATGCATGACGCGGGTTTCGGTCTCGCGCGGCTCGAGGAACCGCAAGGGTTCAGGAATGGGAACCTGATAGACAAGCACCTGCCCCGAATGCAGTTCTTCTTCGGGAATGCGGTGCCGCGTCTGGATGATGGTTGCATCCTTGGTGCGTGTGGTGACGGCGACATCAGCGACTTTCTGGAAGAAGGCGCGGATGGAAACGGCGTTGGTGGTGTCGTCGGCGCCCTGGTCGATAACCTTCAGGACATCGTCTGGACCGAGGATGGCGGCGGTCACCTGCACGCCGCCGGTGCCCCAGCCGTAAGGCATGGGCATTTCACGGGAAGCGAAGGGAACCTGATAACCGGGAATGGCAATTGCCTTCAGGATCGCCCGGCGGATCATCCGCTTGGTCTGTTCGTCCAGATAGGCGAAGTTGTAGGCAGCCAGCCCGTCGTCGAATGAAACTTCTTTAAGCATTGCGCGTTAACCTTGCGAAAAAAGGAGTACAAGCTCATGGAGATTGGAATTCTTGCAGCCGTGTTCTTTGCCGCTTTTGCAGCATTGACCGTCTTTTGCGCCTATTGGTTCGGCGAGCAGCACAGTCGCTGATTTATTCGGCTGCATCGCTCATCCATTCCCCGGCATCGGTGTCGGTCGCGTCGAAATCGGCGCGCATTTTGCGCACCAAGCCCAGTTCGGCCTGAAAATCCACGTAGTGCGGCAATTTCAGATGTTCGACAAAGCCCGTCGCCTGCACATTGTCGGCGTGCGAGATGACGAATTCCTCGTCCTGCGCGGGGGCAACCACATCCTCACCGAATTCAGCGGCGCGTAGCGCACGGTCGACCAGTGACATGGCCATCGCCTTGCGCTCGCTCTGGCCGAACACCAGACCGTAACCGCGGGTGAATTGCGGAGGTGCCTTGGCAGAACCCTTGAACTGGTTGACCATCTGACATTCGGTGACCTTGATGTCGCCGAGCGAGACAGCAAAACCGAGCTCCGGCACATCCAGTTCGACCTCCACCTCGCCGATGCGGATTTCACCGACGAACGGGTGTGTGCGTCCGTAACCGCGCTGCGTCGAATAGGCGAGCGCCAGAAGAAAGCCCTCGTCGCCGCGTGCAAGCGATTGCAGGCGCAGGTCGCGCGCCATCGGAAACTCTATTGGTTCGCGTGTCAGATCGCCGGCAACGTGGTCATCCGGCATGTCGCCGTCACTTTCGATCAAGCCTTCTTCGGCGAGAATGTCGGATACGCGCATGACGTATTCTGTCTCGCCCTCACGGATGGCAGGGATCTCGACAGCTCCGTTCTCCAGCAGCGAGGGATCGAGCAGGCGGTGGGTGTAATCGAAGGTCGGTCCCAGCAATTGCCCGCCCGGCAAATCCTTGTAGGTCGCCGAAACGCGCCGTTGGACCGTCATCTTCGCAGTATCCACGGGAACAGAGTAGCCGAAACGGGGCAGGGTCGTGCGGTAGGCGCGCAGCAGGAAAATCGCTTCTATCATGTCGCCGCGAGACTGCTTGACGGCAAGGGCGGCCAGCGACTGGTCGTAAAGCGAAGCCTCCGCCATGACCCGGTCAACGGCGAGCGAAAGCTGCGAAACGATCTGCGCCACCGTCATGGCGGGCAGGTCGCGGTCTCCGCGCCGCTTGTCTGCCAGAAGCCGGTGGGCGTTGGCGATGGCGGTTTCCCCGCCTTTGACAGCAACATACATCTTATGCCTCCACGGGTTGAATGCGCGTCGTGCGCGGCAGGCAGACGAATTTGTCGCCAGCGGTCAGGATGACGTCGATGCCGCGCGGGAAGATGGCGTTGTTTTCCGCCCATAGCCTCGGGAATATGTCCGGCAGGCCGGATGGGCTAATGATGTTGATATGGCGGATGCCGGGGCCGGACAGCAGCAGTTCCCGTCCGCCGTCAAGATCGGGCAATTCAATGATGACCGTCGTGGAACGGTCGGGGTATTCCTGACTGCCCTGGGAAAAGAGACCGAAGGAGGCAATTGCGCTTCCCGCCTCAATGACGGCGAAATGCGCCGCGCTTTTTTCCTCTGTTGTAACCGCCCCGGTGTGAAACCCGATCCATCCCGGCACCGTGGTTTTGCGTAGCGCGCCGCTCAGCCAGACCGGCGTGTCATGGTCGCAAAGTGCAAGAAGAACGGCGCCGCTGGCCGCACCAAGCGGCAGCGGCGGGGCAACTGTTGTTTCAATGGTTTGCGCTGTGCCTGGCCGGGCCATGCCGTCCATGAGCTTCTTGAAGATTCGCTGTGAATCGAAAACGGCGTCGGAAAAACCGCCCGTCAATGCTTCGGCTTTCACGCCCATCAATCCTCTCCTCGAACCATGGTGAAGAAATCCACACGAGTTGCGGCTGTTTCTTTCGTTTTCCGATCTTTCTCCTCGGCCAGTCTTTTTTCGACCGGTGAAAGAAGCTCGGTCTCGATGAAGCCGCGTGTCGGGTTTTCCTGCCAGAGCGCATCGAAAACCGCAGCGTACCAGGCCTTCTTGCGACCGGTGCCGAGCACATGCGCATGGCCGACGGTGCCGGATGCGAGCTTCACGGTTGCCCGGGTCACGGTGGTTTCGCCCAGATTAAAGGGCGCACCGCCGCCGCCGATACGGCCCTTGACCATCACGAGGCCGGTTTCAGGCCCCCGCACGTTTTCCGTCTGCGGGCTGGCATCCTGCCGGCTCCAGACGGCCTCAAGTTCCTGAACGGTGGCGCGGGCAAGAAGTGCTGCCACCCGTTTCCTTTCCGCATGTGAATTCGCAGCTTCGTTATTCATCGCTTGACCTCTAATGTCTATTGATATAGACAACTATACAATATAAGTTACAATTAACGTCGATGAATGACAAGCGTGTGACATGAGCCCTTCGGCAGCGATGAAAAGAAAGAACGGCGTGGCGCTCTGGCGACAGATCGCCGACAGGATCAGGGGCGAGATCGCAGCGGGCGATCACGACGAAACCGGCATGTTGCCGCCAGAAATGACGCTGGCCGAAAAATTCGGCGTCAACCGCCATACCGTCAGGAGCGCCATTGCCGCGCTGGCAAGCGAAGGCATTCTCGAGGCGAGGCAGGGGCGCGGCACGATGATTGCGCGCAAGGAACGACTGAGCTTTCCGATTTCACTGCGCACACGGTTCACGGCCGGTATCAGCGATCAGGTGAAGGATATGCAGGCGCTGCTTCTTTCCCACACCACCGAGCCGGCAAATGCCGACCTGGCGGCACGGCTGCAATTGCAGCCGGGTGCACCGCTTGTGCGTCTGGAAACCCTGCGAAAGGCCGACAGCCGGCCGGTTTCGCGCTCGACCACGTGGTTTCCGGCGGACCGTTTTTCAGGGATAGGGGATGCCTATCAAAAAAGTGGGTCGATCACCGCCGCCTTCGAAATGCTGGGCGTCGCGGATTATGTGCGCATCTCTACCGTCATTTCCGCGAGCCACGCTGATACGCAGGATCTGGCCGATCTCGAATTGGCGCCGGGCGCAATCCTGCTCGTCACCCAGGCGCTGAACGCGGATATGGACGGCATTCCCGTGCAATATGCCATCAGCCGGTTCTCGGCAGATACGGTTGAGTTTACCGTGGAAAATTAAGGCGCAGACGTAGACTGAAGCGTTATTCTGCCTGCGAAATGCCGAGAACATCCAGCATCGAATAGAAGCCCGGCTTCTTGTCGAAGGCCCAGACCGCCGCCGCAATCGCGCCGCGTGCGAAGATGGAGCGGTCGCCGGCGTAGTGGGAAAGCTCGACGCGCTCTCCCTCGCCAGCGAAGATCACCGAATGTTCGCCGATCACCGAGCCGCCGCGCAGGGTCGCAAAACCGATTGTGCCCGCTTCGCGCGCACCCGTATGCCCGTCACGCACGCGAACGGAGGAGGTGGCGAGATCGACCTTGCGGCCCGCTGCCGCCGCTTCGCCGAGCAGCAGCGCTGTTCCGGAGGGCGCGTCCACCTTGTGTTTGTGGTGCATTTCAAGGATTTCGATATCCCAGTTCTGCGCATCCAATGCCTTGGCGGCCTGCTGCGTCAAAACGCTGAGCAGATTGACGCCGAGGCTCATATTGCCCGATTTGACGATGCGGGCATGGCGTGACGCTGCCTTGAATTTTTCCTCGTCGCCCAGTGAGCAACCGGTGGTGCCGATGACGTGTACGATGCGGGCCTGCGCGGCGAGACCGGCGAAAGTGACGCTGGTTGCAGGCGAGGTGAAGTCGATCACCCCTTCCGCATGCAGGAATGCCTGCAAGGGATCGCTGGTGATCTCGATGCCGATTGGTCCGAGACCGGCAATCTCGCCGGCATCGCGGCCAACAAAAGCAGACCCTTCGCGTGCGACGGCGGCATGCAGCGTTACACCCGGTGTCTGGTGAATAAGGCGGATCAGCGCCTGTCCCATGCGGCCCGCCGCACCAACCACCACCAGTTTCATATCGCTGCCGCTCATGCCTTCACTCACTTTTCACGTCCTGCCGTTCAAGGTCGCCATTCAATTGACTGACCCATACCTCACCGACGTTAAAGACCGCCCGCCCGCTTCGCAAGCCTGTCCCAAGCGCAGATCAGGCTCTCCAGCGCCGCCCGTCGAGTGAAAGGCCGAAATCCGAAGGGGTGCGCGCGTAGGTGGCGAGACCGGAAAGGGCCGCCTGTGGATGGGTAACGACGAAGGTGGGAATGCTGCGCATCAGGGCACTGTGCGGCGCCTTGTCTTCGAACGCCGCCCGGAATTCAGGGCTTTTCAGCGCGGGAACGATTTTCTGCGAAATGCCACCTGCGAGATAGACACCGCCCTTGGCCATGAAGATCAGGGCAAGGTCACCCGCCACACGGCCGAGATAGGTGCTGAAAAGCGAAAGCGTCTCTTTCGCCTGCGGGTTCTGGCCCGAAAGCCCCTGCGAGGTTATGTCGGCCGGATCGGAAAAGATCGGCTCGATGCCATCGGCGGTGCAGATGGCCCGGTAAAGATTGACCAGCCCGCGCCCGCAAAGGATCTGTTCGCCGGCGACACGGCCCTCGATGGTCTCGATATGCGGAAAGACCGCATAGTCACGCGCGCTTCTGGGGCCGATATCGATGTGGCCGCCTTCGCCGGGTACGGGAAACCACATATGTCGGGCGTAAACCAGACCGGCAACGCCAAGGCCCGTGCCTGGTCCGAGAACGACGCGCGATGCCAGCATGTCTTTTTTGCCGGAGCCGATAGAATCGCGGTTGTCGTCGTCGAGCGCGGCAATAGCCAGTGCCTGCGCCTCGAAATCGTTGATGACGATGACGTCTTTCAGGCCGAGTTTGGCCAGCATATCTTTCGGCTTCACAACCCAATGGCAGTTGGTCAGCGGAATTTCGTCGCCTTCGATGGGGCCGGCGATCGCAAGGATGGTCGACACGGGCTGAAGCGAGGTCTTGTCCAGAACCGCCTGCTGGATGGCGTCGTCAATTGTCGGATATTCCGCTGTTTTCACGGTGGTGAGGTGCACCGGTTCCGCAAAGGAATCGATCAGAATGGAAAAGCGGGCATTGGTGCCGCCGATGTCGCCAAGAAGGATCGGAAAGGAAAGATATTCGGTATCGGACGTCTTCGGCATTACCTGTTCCATGTTGGCGCGTCATTTGGCGAGGTTGAAGTCGATCAGGTTTTCTGCGGTGGCGCGATTGAGCGCCATGGGAATGTCGTAAACCGTGGCAAGCCGCGTCAGCGCCTTCACATCCACATCATGCGGCATCGCCGTCAGCGGGTCGGTGAAGAAGATAAGCATATCGACCTCACCGGTGGCGATCATCGCACCGATCTGCTGGTCACCGCCAAGCGGGCCGCTTTTGAGGCGAATGACGCTGAGGTCGGGGCAGGCTTCCTGAACGCGCCCGCCGGTGGTGCCGGTGGCGACGATCTTGAAGCCGGAAAGCACCTTTTGGTGATGACGCGCAAAATCCGCCATATCGTCTTTTTTCTCGTCGTGAGCGATGAGTGCGATACAGCGTTGTCCTGCCATGTCCCCAGCCTGTTCCCATAAAGAATTAAATCGATTTGAAGCCTTCTATAACAGCTTGTCCCCATTTGAAAAGGGAAGCTGTTTAATGCCGCATTTCTGTTTCAGTTCAATGTCGGGCGCTGGGTCGGAAGCGGAATATCCGCAGGTGGCTGAATGGCCGGAGCGTTCTGGATGATCTGTTCCACGCCTTGCTGGCGCACGGCCTGGGCCGGGGAATATGCCTGGGCAGCAAAACCTTCCGTATTGGCGGATGGGGCGGCGGCCACGGCGGCACAGGCTGCGGGCAGATCGGAGACCATGACCTGACGGGGTTTCACAGGCTTGGCATTGGGGTCTTTTTTCGGCGGCGCCCATGGTTCCTTGGTGAACCACCAGGCCAGCGACTTGTCGCAACCGTCACCTTTGCCAACTTCGGCCTGAGGTTTGCAGTTGGGCGCGCCAGGCGGGCATTCCAGCCGGATGTGGAAATGTTCGTCGTGACCGTAGATTGGCCTGATCTTGCCCATGAAGGTGCGGTCGCCGGTCCATGTCTGGCAGAGTTTCTGCTTGATTGCCGGGTTAACGAAGACCCGCTCCACCTGCGGATAGCTCGCTGCCATCATTACCAGCCGTGCATTGAGCGGCGACCATTTGCGGTCATCGACCGTCAGGAACTTGGACTTATCAAGCATGGAAATGAAAGGCAGCGTCTCGCGCTGCTGCACCGTCAGCCTTGGGTTCGGCATGGGCCGCCACCACACATCGACATCGAGGCCGATCTGGTGCGAGGCATGGCCTGTCAGCATCGGTCCACCGCGCGGCTGTGAGATATCTCCGAGCAACAGGCCCGGCCAGCCGATTTTCTGTGCATCCTGCGAAAACCGCTCGAGGAAGGAAATCAGCTGCGGTTGGCCCCAGTTGCGATTGCGGGAAAGGCGCATGGCTTGCCACGTCGGGCCATCTGCGGGCATGGCGATGGCGCCGGACTGACATCCCTTTGCATAGGAGCCGATCGGCTGGGAGCTATTCGCAGATGGCAGGTCGATGTGGCCGAATACTTCTTTCGCGGGCCTGTCCTCGGCCGATGCGATTTGCGTCTGCAACTGGAGCGCCGAAACGACCGAAATCGCCAGCATGGCCGCCTTGAAAATTCTGGATGATCCCGCCGTCATATATTCGTGCCCGTTCCGACTAAATGATTCTCTCGCCCCTCAGGATAAACTGGATCGGGATTTTGTTGAAACCATGTTTCAAGCCGCCCGCACCAAGGCATGCGAATAAAGGCCTCAATAAAGAGCTTGTGAGCCGGAGCATCTGTTTTTTGCCAATGTTTGTTTTATGCTCTCTTCAACAAACACGAAAACAGGGAACGTCCCGAATGAAATTGGCACCGTTGAAATCCCGGCTCCTCGTCGCTCTTGCGGCCTCCGCCATGCTGATGCCGGCGGCCGCCTCCGCACAGTCTGCGGATGTGTGGCGAAAGGGAATCTCGACGGTCGGCGAATTGAAGCATCCCGATGGTTTTGATCATTTTGACTATGTGAACACCAAGGCGCCGAAAGGCGGCACACTACGCCTGTCGACATCGGGAACCTTCGATACGCTCAATCCGCTGCTCGCCAAGGGTGAGGCGGCTACAGGTCTTTCGCTGGTTTTCGACACTCTGATGAAATCGACGGAAGAGGAACTCTCGGCCTCCTACGGTCTCCTGGCAGAGGGCGTGAGCTATCCCGACGATATCTCCAAGGCCACCTTCCGGCTGCGCGCGGAAGCGAAATGGGCCGACGGCAAGCCGGTGACGCCGGAAGATGTCGTCTTCAGCTTTGAAAAAGCCAAAGATCTCAGCCCGCAGCTTGCGACCTATTACACCCATGTCACCAAGGCAGAGGTGACGGGTGAAAGGGACATCACCTTTACCTTCGATCAAAAGAATAATCGCGAATTGCCGCAGATCGTCGGGCAGTTGCTGATTGTTCCCAAACACTGGTGGGAGGGTGTTGGTCCGGATGGCAAGCCGCGCGACATATCGCGTGGCACGCTGGAGCCGGTGATGGGGTCTGGCCCCTATAAAATAGCGTCGCTGTCTCCCGGATCGACGATGACCTATGAGCGACGTGACGACTATTGGGGCAAGGACATCAATGTGAATGTCGGCCAGCACAATTTCAAAACAATCACCTATACCTTCTTTGCCGATCAGGACGTCGAGTTCCAGGCTTTCAAATCAGGCACAGTCGATTTCCGGCAGGAAGCTTCTTCCAGCCGCTGGGTCACTGGTTATGATTTTCCGGCCGTCAAGGAAGGCCGCGTCACAAAGGAGGAATTGCCGAACATCTATCGCGCCGTCGGCATCATGCAGGCCTTCGTGCCGAACATGCGGCGGGAGAAGTTCCAGAACCCGAAACTGCGCAAGGCGCTTAACTATGCTTTCGACTTCGAAGAGCTGAACAGGACGCTGGCTTACGGTCAGTTTCAGCGCATCAACAGCTTTTTCATGGGCAGCGAGCTCGCCTCTTCAGGCTTGCCGACGGGTCGTGAACTCGAAATTCTTCAGGAGTTGAAGGATCAGGTGCCGCCGGAGGTCTTCACCACCGAATATAGCAATCCCGTCGCGGGTGAACCCGCCAAACAGCGTGACAATCTGCGCGAGGCGGTCAAGCTGATGAAGGAGGCCGGTTATGAGCTTCGCGGCAACCGCATGGTCAACGCGGCGAGCGGGCAGCCGCTGGATATGGAGTTTCTGATCGATTCCTCCGGCATGGAAAGAACCATCCTGCCCTATGTCCAGAACCTGAAGAAGATCGGCGTCAATGCGACCATCCGCACCGTCGATGCCTCGCAATATACCAACCGTACCCGCAGCTTCGATTTCGACGTTGCGGTCAAGCTCTGGGCGACGTCGGCAAATCCTGGAAACGAACAGGCGGATTTCTGGGGTTCGGCGGCGGCCGACCGGCAGGGCTCCAACAATCTCGCCGGCATCAAGAACCCTGCCGTCGACGCTTTGGTCAGGAAGGTCATATTTGCGCCCAACCGGGATGAGCAGGTGGCCGCCGCGCGGGCGCTTGACCGGGTGCTTCTGGCAAACAGCTACGTCATACCGCAATTTTATCGCGGCGAGATGTTCATCGCTTACTGGAACACGCTCATCCGTCCGGAAAACCTGCCGCAATATGGCGTCGGTTTTCCGGAAGCATGGTGGTCCAGCCAGGCCGCGAACTGACGCCGCGCTTGCTTTCGCGCCGAAGGCTTGATTCACATAGGGCGAGACGAATCGCTTGGATCGCGCAAGGCAGCGCTTTCAGGAGGGGACCGGGTTTGACAGAAACGAAAACCGCTGACGTATCAGCCGGGAGCAAAGGCTGATGGGCGCCTATATTCTCAGACGTCTGGCGCTGATGATCCCGACCATTATCGGCATTATGGGCATTTCGTTTCTTGTCATCCAGTTCGCGCCGGGCGGGCCGGTGGAACAGGTCGTCGCGCAACTGACTGGGCAGGGCGACAGCGCCTCCGACCGCCTCTCCGGCGGCGGCGATCTTATGGGCCAGTCCGGCGGTTTCGATGAAAGCGGCTCGAAATATCGCGGTGCGCAGGGCCTTGATCCGGAGCTGATCGCCAAGCTCGAGAAACAGTTCGGTTTCGACAAGCCGCCGCTCACCCGTTTTCTCGAAATGATGTGGAATTACATACGCTTCGATTTCGGCGACAGCTTCTTCCGCAATTCCTCGGTCATCGATCTCATCATCGACAAGCTGCCGGTCTCGATGTCGCTCGGCTTCTGGATTCTGATCATCTCCTACATGATCTCCATTCCACTCGGCATCAAGAAAGCCGTTTCCGACGGCTCGACCTTTGATATTTGGACATCAGGCATCATCATCATCGGTTATGCCGTTCCAAGCTTCCTGTTCGGCATTCTTCTCATCGTGCTTTTCGCCGGAGGATCGTTCTTCGACTGGTTCCCGCTGCGCGGTCTGGTATCGGACAATTTTGACCAGCTGAACTGGTGGCAGAAGATCATCGACTATTTCTGGCACCTGACCCTGCCGCTGATCGCGCTATCGCTTTCGGCTTTCGCGACGACGACGCTTCTGACGAAAAATTCCTTCATCGACGAGATCAAGAAGCAATATGTCGTGACCGCCCGCGCCAAGGGGCTCAGCGAACGCAAGGTTCTTTATGGCCACGTCTTCCGCAATGCGATGCTGATCGTGATCGCCGGTTTTCCGGGCGCCTTCATCTCGGCATTCTTCACCGGTTCGCTGCTGATCGAGAATATCTTCTCGCTGGATGGCCTAGGCCGCCTCGGTTATCTCTCGGTCGTCAATCGCGACTACCCGATCGTGTTCGGCACGCTTTTCATCTTTTCGCTGATGGGCCTCGTGGTCAGCCTCCTATCCGACCTTATCTACACATGGATCGATCCGCGAATCGATTTCGAGCGGAGGGACGTGTGATGACGCTTGCCCATACCGCCGCAACGGAAACGTTGGTAAAGCCGAAGCGCCCCTGGTTTTCACCAACCACCAAGCGCCGCTGGCAGAATTTCAAAGCAAACCGGCGCGGTTACTGGTCCTTCTGGCTGTTCCTGATCCTGTTTTTCCTGAGCCTGATTGCGGAATTCATCGCCAATGACAAACCCATTTTCGCTTCTTACAAGGGCGAATTTCTGGTGCCGGTCATGGTCGATTATCCGGAGGAAAAGTTTGGCGGGTTCCTTGCCCAGACTGACTACAAATCCTCCTTCATTCAGGACGAGATCAACGCCAATGGCTGGATGATCTGGCCGCCGATCCGCTATTCCTATCAGACGGTCAATTCCAACATTCCGCATTCGGCCCCCACGGCACCCTTCTGGCTGATGGATGAAAAGGACCGCTGCTCGGCCTATCCGCAGGGTAATGCCGATCCCGGCTGTACGCTCGGCAATCTCAATTGGCTCGGAACCGACAATCAAGCGCGCGACGTCACGGCGCGGATGATCTATGGCTTCCGTATTTCCGTGCTTTTCGGCCTGACGCTGACGATCGCATCCGCCCTCGTTGGGGTGACTGCCGGCGCCATCCAGGGTTATTTCGGCGGCTGGACGGACCTGCTGTTGCAGCGTTTCATTGAAATCTGGTCATCCATGCCGGTGCTTTACATCCTGCTGATCATCGCGGCTATTCTGCCGCCGGGTTTCTTCGTGCTGCTTGGCATCATGCTGCTGTTTTCATGGGTCGGCTTCGTCGGCATCGTGCGCGCGGAATTCCTGCGTGCCAGAAACTTCGAATATGTCCGCGCCGCCCGCGCCCTTGGCGTCGGCAACTGGACAATCATGTTCCGGCATCTTCTGCCAAACGCCATGGTGGCAACACTGACCTTCCTGCCGTTCATCCTCTCCGGCTCGATCACCACTTTGACCTCGCTCGATTTCCTCGGCTTCGGCATGCCGCCGGGATCGCCGTCGCTGGGCGAGATGATCGCGCAGGGCAAGAACAATCTTCAGGCGCCCTGGCTTGGCCTCACGGCCTTCTTCACCATGTCCATCATGCTGTCGCTGCTGATCTTCGTCGGCGAGGCGGTGCGAGACGCCTTCGACCCACGCAAGACGTTCCGGTGATTGCCATGATGGAAACAAAGACCCAGCCGCTTCTCTCCGTCCGTGATCTCTCCGTTGCCTTTCATCAGGGTGGAGCGACCAGCATCGCCGTAGATCATGTCTCCTTCGACCTGATGCCGGGCGAAGTTGTCGCCCTGGTCGGGGAATCCGGCTCGGGAAAATCGGTCACGGCGAACTCCATTCTCAAATTGCTGCCCTATCCGGCGGCGAGCCATCCTTCGGGCAAAATCCTGTTCGACGGCAAGGATATGCTGACCCTGCCGGAACGCGCGTTGCGCGCTGTTCGCGGCAACGACATCACCATGATTTTCCAGGAGCCGATGACCTCGCTCAACCCGCTCCATACCATCGAGCGGCAGATCGGCGAGATTCTGGAACTGCATCAGGCAATCACCGGCGCTGAAGCGCGGGCGCGCACGCTGGAACTGTTATTGCAGGTGGGCATCCGCGAGCCGGAAAAGCGCCTGAAGGCCTATCCGCATGAATTGTCCGGCGGCCAGCGGCAGCGCGTGATGATCGCTATGGCGCTTGCCAACCGGCCGAAACTGCTGATCGCCGATGAACCCACGACCGCACTCGATGTAACCGTTCAGGCGCAGATCCTTGAACTGCTGAGCGACCTCAAAAACCGGCACGGCATGTCCATGCTGTTCATCACCCACGATCTCGGCATTGTCCGTAAGTTTGCCAATCGTGTCTGCGTGATGACCAAGGGAAAGATCGTCGAGACCGGCACGGTTGAGCAGGTGTTTACCGATCCGCAGCATGCCTATACCCGCCATCTTCTGGCTGCCGAACCCAAGGGCGAGCCGCCGCTTTCCGATGCCAGCAAACCTGTCGTCATGCAGGGCGACGACATAAAAGTCTGGTTCCCGATAAAGGCGGGGCTGATGCGCAAGGTGGTCGACCACGTGAAGGCGGTTGACGGTATCGATATTACCCTGCGCGCAGGACAGACGGTTGGCGTCGTGGGCGAATCCGGCTCCGGCAAAACGACACTCGGTCTCGCCCTATCGCGTCTTATAGCGTCTGAGGGGCGTATCAGTTTCATCGGTCAGTCGATCGACAGCTATTCCTATGAAATGATGAAGCCGCTCAGAAATCGGCTTCAGGTGGTGTTTCAGGATCCTTACGGTTCGCTCAGCCCACGCATGTCGGTGGGCGAAATCGTTGCCGAGGGTCTGAAGGTGCACGAGCGACAGCTTTCCGCCGATGAGCGGGATACCCGCGTCGCCCAGGCGCTGGAAGAAGTCGGGCTCGACCCGGAGACGCGCTGGCGCTATCCGCATGAATTTTCCGGTGGTCAGCGTCAGCGTATCGCCATTGCCCGCGCCATGGTGTTGAAACCTCGCTTCGTCATGTTGGACGAGCCCACATCGGCGCTCGACATGAGCGTGCAGGCACAGGTGGTCGATCTCTTGCGCGATCTTCAGGCCCGCCACGAACTCGCCTATCTCTTCATCAGTCATGACCTGAAGGTAGTTAAAGCGCTTGCCAACGACGTAATCGTCATGCGCAACGGCAAGGTGGTGGAGAGCGGCCCGGCAGCGGGGATATTCGCTGATCCGCAACAGGAATATACCAAGGCCCTGCTGGCTGCTGCTTTCAATATCGAGGCGGTCGAAACTAAAGCGGTGAGCCAGTAGCAGGCGCATTGCTGTTTCTATTAAGACGATGATTTTTCTGTTGCTTTGCGCAAAATGCCGACCCATGTTGCGCGGACGAGATACGCAAACGGATTGAATGCCATGGCAGCGGATGTGATCGTTTTGGGGGCGGGGATCATCGGGGTCTCCGTCGCTTTGCAACTGGCCCGCAGGGGCAAATCGGTGGTGCTGGTGGACCGGCGGGGACCGGGTGAGGAAACGTCCTTCGGCAATGCCGGACTGATCCAGAGAGAGGGTGTCGTTCCCTACGCCTTCCCGCAGGAAGTTAGCCGGCTTCTCCGCTATTCCCTGAACAACAGCATCGATGCCCGTTATCATCTCTCGGCCCTGCCGAAGATCGCGCCTTTTCTTGGCCGCTACTGGTATAATTCCGCAGCCACGCGCCACGCAGCAATTGCCCGCGCCTACGCGCCGCTGATCGAGCACTCGGTCTCCGAACACAGCATCCTGATCGATGAAGCCAAGGCCGGCGATCTAATCGTGAAAAACGGTTGGATGGAGGCCTACAGGACCGCCGAAAGGCGGGATGCAGACTTTGCTTTCGCCGAACGTCTGGCGCGCGACCACGGCATCTCCCACACGAAACTCGATGGGGCGGAACTCGCCGCGGCGGAGCCGCATCTCAGCCGCGAGTTCGTCGGCGGTTTGAAATGGAATGATCCATGGTCGGTGCGCGATCCACATGCGCTGACGCTCGCCTATGTCAAACTGTTCGAGAGCCTTGGCGGAACCTTTGTCCGGGGTGATGCATCCACGCTCAGCCAGACGACAAGTGGTTGGACGGTACGCACCGAGACCGGGGCGGTGGAAGCTGAACAAGCCGTTGTCGCACTAGGCCCCTGGGCGGATACGGTGACGGAACGGCTCGGTTACCGCTTTCCGCTCGGCGTGAAACGCGGCTATCACATGCACTATGCGCCGCAGGAGGGCACCAAGCTCAACAACTGGCTAATCGACGCCGAGCGCGGTTATTTCCTCGCGCCAATGCGCAAAGGCATCCGCCTGACGACCGGCGCGGAATTTGCCGAACGCGATGCGCCGAAATCCCCCGTGCAGATCGAGCGGGCGGAACGGGTCGCCCGCACCGTCTTTCCTCTGGGCGGCAGGCTGGATGCGGAACCCTGGATGGGCGCGCGTCCCTGCACACCGGATATGATGCCGATCATCGGCAAGGCGCCGCGCCACAGGACATTGTGGTTCTCGTTCGGTCACGCCCATCACGGCCTCACACTTGGGCCCATCACTGGCCGTGTGCTGGCGGAAACCATGCTGGGAGAAACGCCGGTCATCGCCATCGATGCCTATCGACCCGAAAGGTTCAATCCCTAGATCCTGATGAACTGAAGTCATCTCTGGCGAAAACCGTGTACACTTTTCGCCATCCCGCTCTGATGGCCGAATCCGCTGGCCTTCGCGCGGCGGGCCACGTAACATGGGCTTATGAAAAGGGAAAAGGGGCAAGCGTCATCATGACGGCGAGGTTTCTCATCTATCAACAGCAGGACGATTTTCGTTAGCGAAGCGCTTCTGCGCGCGAAACAGAAGAGAAACGGCCTGCTGGTGCATGATGGATGATATTGAAAAAGCAAAGAAATTTTTCGACGATAACCCCGATATCGAAATTCTCGAAGCCTTCGTCATAGATGCGAACGGCGTGCCGCGCGGCAAATGGATTCCGCGCGAAAGGGCGATCGATGTCCTTGAAAAGGGAATGGCGATCCCACGCTCGGTCTATGCGCTGGATATCTGGGGCCGCGATGTGCATGCCGCAGGCCTCGCCGAAGGGACGGGCGATCCGGACGGGTTCTGCTTTCCTGTTCCCGGCACGCTGTCTCGGGTGACATGGCTTGGCCGGCCGACCGCACAAGTCCTGCTCGCGATGAAAAATCCTGATGGAACCGGGTTTTATGGCGATCCGCGCAATGTTCTGGCAAGGGTGCTGGAAGCCTACAAAAAGGCCGGCCTCACGCCGGTCGTGGCGACCGAACTTGAATTTTACCTGATCGACCCGGTTCGCTCTGCGCTCGATCCGGTGCGTCCGCCGCATAGCCGCGAAGGCCGGTGGCACACGGGCCAGACACAGGTTCTGTCGATTTCCGAATTGCAGGATTTCGAGGATGTCTTCCATGATATCGCAACCGCATGCAGGGCGCAGGGTGTTCTTGCCGATACGACGCTGCGGGAAAACGGGCCCGGCCAATATGAAATCAACCTCAATCATGTGCCGGACGCGTTGCGGGCCGCCGATTTCGCTGTCTTCCTGAAACGCATCGTCAAGGGTGTGGCGCGGCGGCACGATCTCGACGCCACCTTCATGGCGAAGCCGTACGGGTTACAGGCCGGCAATGGCATGCATGTGCATTTTTCCGTTCTCGATAGTGACGGCAGGAATATCTACGCCGGGGAAAACGGCCCATCGGACGCGCTGATGCATTCGGTCGGCGGCCTTCTGGAAAACATGGGGGAGAGCATGGCGATCTTCGCTCCCCATGCCAATTCCTATCGCCGCCTGACGCCCAGCGAACATGCGCCCACCTATGCCTCCTGGGGCATAGACAACCGCTCGGCGGCGGTGCGCGTTATCACTGCCAGCAAGGCCGCAACCCGCATCGAACATCGTGTCGCCGGCGCCGATACCAATCCCTATCTCGTTGTGGCGATGATCCTGAGTGCTGCCCTTGCCGGCATGAAGGAAAAACGCCAGCCGGGCGGCGCGATTTCCGGCGACAGCCACGCCATCAATCACGAACCTCTGCCCACTAACTGGGATTATGCATTGCAGCGTTTCACGCGTTCGAGTTTCGCCTATGCGACGCTTGGCCAGCGTTATCGCACGCTGTTTTCTGCCTGCAAACAGCAGGAACTTTCCGAATTTTCCCTGCGTGTAACCGACGTCGAATATGACGCCTATATCAGGACGGTGTGAGATGGCTGAGGTGACGACTATTCCCAATCCCGGCCACACATCCTCCTGGTATGCGGCCTCCGCCAATGTCAAATCCGTGCGGCCAACGCTTGAAGGCGCAATGGAAGCGGATGTCTGCGTCATCGGTGGCGGGTTTACCGGCATTTCCGCAGCACTCGAACTTTCCGAACGCGGCTATTCCGTTATCGTGCTGGAAGGCGTGCGGGTTGGCTTCGGCGCCTCGGGGCGCAATGGCGGCCAGATCGTCAATGGCTATAGCCGCGACCTCGAAACAATCGCCAGTCGTTACGGCCACGACAAGGCGGTGAAACTCGGCGAAATGTCGCTGGAAGGCGGGGAGATCATCCGCAGCCGCATTTCGAAATACGCTATCGATTGCGATCTCGTCGATGGCGGTTTCTTTGCGGCCTTCACGACGAAACAGATTCGCGAGATGGAGGCCCACAAGGCCCATTGGGAAAAACACGGCCATGGCGGGCTTGAGATGGTCTCCAAAGCCGATGTCGGAAAATACGTGCGGACCGATCGTTATGCCGGCGGCATGATCGACCGTTTCGGCGGCCACATCCATCCGCTCAATCTGGTGCAGGGGGAAGCCGCGGCGGCCGAAAGTCTCGGTGCGCGCATATTCGAAAATTCGAGGGTCATTTCGCTGGAGCAGGGCGTAAACCCTGTCGTGCGCACGGCGACGGGCAGCGTGAAGGCGAAATATGTTCTCGTCTGCGGCAATGCCTATCTCGGCAAGCTGCTGCCGGAAATCGGCGACCGGATGATGCCGGTCTCAAGCCAGGTCATGGCGACAGAGCCGCTTGATGCCGATCTGATCGAGCAACTCCTGCCAGCCAATTATTGCGTCGAGGATGCCAATTATATTCTCGATTATTATCGCCGCACCTCCGACAACCGCCTGCTTTATGGCGGTGGTATCGGTTATGGCGGCAGCGATCCGGCGGATCTGACCGGGGTAATCCGTCCGAATATGCTGAAGACTTTCCCGCAACTGGAAAAGACGAAGATCGATTTTGCCTGGAGCGGCAATTTCGCGCTGACGCTGACGCGCATCCCGCATATGGGCAAACTGTCGGACAATGTCTATTTTTCGCATGGCGACAGCGGCCACGGTGTCACCACCACGCATCTGCTCGGCAAGATATTGGGCGAGGCCGTTGCAGGCCACGCCGAGCGTTTCGATGTCTGGAGTTCCCTGCCGAATTATCCGTTCCCAGGCGGTAAGACGTTCCGCGTGCCGCTGACCGTGCTTGGTGCATGGTGGTACGGCCTGCGCGACAGGCTCGGATTTTAAAAAATCACCGCTTTCAGGCCCGAAAGTGCGTTTGCGGTAATTTCCTCCGGCGTGGCGTCGATGCTGACGGTTACGACGCCGGGTTCGCCCGTCGGCACTTCCAGCGTGGCAAGCTGGGTCTGGAGCAGCGAGAGCGGCATGAAGTGGCCCTTGCGTTCGCCCATACGCCTGCTGAGAAGTTCCAGGCTGCCGTCCAGATAGACGAAAGCGAGCGGGCCACCGGTAGCCTCGCGAAGGCGGTCGCGATAGATTTTCTTCAGCGCCGAGCAGGAAACGACGACACCGTTATTTTCGTTTCCCTTGCGCAGTTCTGCGCCAATCAGATCGAGCCAGGGCCAGCGATCTTCGTCGGTCAGCGGAATGCCCTCTGACATCTTGTCGACATTGGATTTCGGGTGAAGCTTGTCGCCCTCAATAAAGGCAATGCCCAGTTTTTCCGCCAGTTCCTCTGCGACCGTGGACTTGCCAGAGCCGCTCACTCCCATCACGACGATTGCCTTTGTCACCCGAACCTCGAATGTTTCTGTTTCGACGGTCAGCCCCTAACATGCGCGGCGGATGTCGGGAACATAAAAATGAGGAGCTTGCATTTGTCAGTGCCCGGTTTTGCGGGCCGCTGCCTTTTCGAGTGCAGAAAAGCTGGCGTGGATCAGGATTGCCAGCACAGCGACGATCAATCCGCCCTGAAGGATGAAGGCGAGATTGTTGGATTGCAGGCCGGCGATGATCACCTCTCCGAGCGTGCGGGCCGCGACCGTAGAACCGATGGTTGCTGTCGAAAGGCTGATCACCGCCGAAAGCCTGATGCCTGCGAGGATCGCCGGAAGGGCAAGTGGCAGCTCCACTTTAACAAGTCTTTGCCAGCCGGTCATGCCGGCGCCCTTTGCGGCATCCATTACAGTTGGCGGCAGCGTGGTCAGCCCTGTCAGCGTATTTTCGAAAACCGGTAGAAGCGCATAGAGAAACAGCGCAATGAGCGTCGGTTTCTCGCCAAAGCCGATCATCGGCACGGCAAGCGCCAGCACCGCCACCGGCGGAAAGGTCTGGCCGATATTGACGATGCTGCGCGATAGCGGCAGAAAATCCGCGCCGAAAGGGCGGGTGACGAGAACCGCAAGGGCTCCCGCCACCAGCGTGGCCAGCCCCGTTGCGATTGCGACAATGGTCAGATGCGACAGTGTCAGGGAAAGCAGATTGGCCTGCGTGTAGATCGCCGGCGCGTTGGTCTGCACAAGAGGGCGGAATATCGGTGCGAAAACCTGCGGCGCCGCGAGAAAGGCCATCAGCGCCAGCACCAGAAGCCCGGGGGCGAAAAACGAAGCGGCATTTTTCATGGGGTTCCGGCAGCCCGCTGGAGCAGAACATCGCGCCGCACGATACCTGCGGGTTTGCCATCGTCTTTCAGCACCGGCAAGGTATCGCAGCCCGCCCACAACATTGCAGACAGGGCGTCGCGCTGGCTGGTATGTTCATTCAATGGTTCGCCTTCAGCGCTTCCCGGCTCCACGACGTCTGCAACCGACAGGACGGATAACAGTTTCAGGGCGCGCTCGTTTTCGCCGATCATGGTGCGGACGAAATTCGTTGCCGGTTTCAGCACCAGCTCGGCCGGCGGGCAGTCCTGAACGATACGGCCCTTGTCCATGACGGCAATACGATCCGCCAGGTGAAAGGCCTCGTCCATATCATGCGTGACAAGAACGATGGTGACACCGAGCTTCTTCTGGATATCGAGAAGATCGTTCTGGGCCTTTGCGCGGATAACCGGGTCCAGTGCACCGAAAGGTTCGTCCATCAGAAGAATGTTCGGTTCTGCTGCAAGCGCGCGCGCCACGCCGACACGCTGTTGCTGGCCGCCTGAAAGCTCATGCGGAAAGCGGTTGGCATAAAGCGCCGGGTCCAGCTGGAAGAGCTGCATCAGCGCGTCTATTTTCGCATCGATTCGCTTGCGGTCCCAGCCGATGAGCTGCGGAACCGTCGCGATATTCTCCGCCACGGTGCGATGCGGAAACAACCCATGGCCCTGAATGGCATAGCCGATCTGACGGCGCAGCTTGTAGCCCGGCATGGTGCTCACATCGTCTCCGTCGATGCGGATAGTGCCGGAGGTCGGCTCCACCAGCCGGTTTATCATGCGCAGCAGCGTGGTTTTTCCCGACCCGGAAGTGCCGACGATGACGGTGACGGTGCGCGGCGCCACAGTCAGGGAGACCTGGTCGACCACGACCGTATCGCCATATCGTTTCGTGATGGTGTCGATCTCGATCATGCCTTTTGCCTTCCGCCTGCGCTGAAGAGATTGCTGTCGATAAGGGCGTCGAGCGTAATCGCGGCGGCGAAGCCGAGCAGAACGGTCGGCACGGTGCCGAGCAGTACGAGGTCCATCGCGGTCTGCCCTATGCCCTGAAACACGAAAACGCCAAATCCACCGCCGCCGATCAGCGCTGCGATGGTCGCAAGACCGATATTCTGCACCAGCACGATACGGATGCCGGTGAGGATGACGGGCATGGCGAGTGGAAACTCCACCCGCAGCAGCCTTTGCAGAGGCGTCATGCCAAGCCCGCGCGCGGCTTCCCGCACTGCCTGCGAAACGCCGGACAGGCCGACCACCGTATTGGAGACAACGGGCAGCAGCGAATAGAGAAATAGCGCCACGAAGGCCGGCGCCATGCCGATGCCGGCGATGCCGATCTTCGCCGCACCCGGCACATTGGCTGCCATCCATCCGAGTGGCGCGATCAAAAGGCCGAAAAGCGCGATGGAGGGAATGGTCTGGACGATATTGAGAGCGTTCAGTAGACCGGAGCGCAAACGCTCGACCTTGTAACAGAGAATGCCGAGCGGGATACCGGCGAGGGTGGCTGCAACCAGCGACCCGATGGCAAGTTCCACATGCCGCAGTGCTTCGGTCCAGAAGATATCTGCCCGGCCGGTATATTCCTTGATGATGGAGAGATCGTCCCAGAGGCCGCTTGTCAGTACCGCCGCAAGCGTCCCGGTTGCCACCAGCAACAGCAAAATCCGCAAAGTGGGTTTCGGCTGGAGACGTGCAATGCAATCGGCGGCAAGCAATGCAAGCCCTGCAAACATCAACCAGAAACCGCTGGCGGGCGAAACGCGGGCAAAACTGTTGCCCTCAGGTGTCAGCGCAGACGCCGCCTGCCCGACGAAGATCGCCAGTGCCGCGAGACCGACCAGCGCAGCGGCGAGTTTCAGGTGCGCCGGAAACCGGAAAAAGGCGATGAAGGCGGCGACAATAATGATGGCGACGAGGAGGGTAGCAGCAGCAACCGGAAGCGCTTCGAAGATCGTGCGCGTTTCACCCTGAATGATCCGGTTAGCTCGGAATGTCATGAAGGGGGCCGCTGCAAGCGCGTAGAGAAGCAGGCACGAAATCAGCACGCCTACCTTGTCAGGCCATTTCGTCAAATTCCGCTCCCCCGGGTCATAGGTTCGGACGGGATGGTGAACCTCACATCGTTTCCGATATCCCGCCCCAACGGTTCTCTGGAAATTACTTGAGGAAACCGTTCTTTGTCAGGAAGTCGGTCGCAACTGCCTTGGCCTGTTCGCCCCCCACCTGCACGCGGGCGTTCAGCTCCTGCAAGGTTGCCAGATCCAGCTTTTCGAAAACAGGTTTCAGCAATGTCTCGATATTGGGGTTCTTTTTCAGAACTTCCTCGCGAATGATCGGCGCGGGCTGGTAGACGGGCTGCACATGCTTGTCGTCCTCAAGCACGACAAGGCCGGACGGCGCTATGCCACCATCGGTGCCATAGACCATGGCAGCATTGGCATTGTTCGTCTGGTTTGCGGCGGCAGCGATAGTGGCAGCCGTGTCGCCACCGGAAAGCGTGATCAGCTGATCCGGCTTCATGGTGAAGCCGTAGGTGGTCTGAAATGCTGGCAGGGCGGCTGCGGAATTGACGAATTCCGAGGAGGCGGCAAGAACGACCTCACCGCCACCGGCAATGTATTTGCCGAAATCTGAAAGCGTCTTCAGATTGTTCTTGTCGGCAACATCCTTGCGCAGCGCGATCGCCCAGGTGTTGTTTGCGGGCGATGGTGTCAGCCAGACGATCTTGTTGGCGTCATAGTCGAGTGTCTTGGCTTCCTGGTAAGCCTTGGCGGCATCTTTCCAGAGCGGGTCGTCCGCCTTGGAGAAGAAGAAGGCGGCGTTGCCTGTGTATTCCGGATAAATGTCGATCTCGCCAGCAGTGATCGCTTTTCTGACGACCGGGGTAGCGCCGAGCTGGATGCGATCCGTCGTCTCGATATTGTTCTTGTTCAGCACGGCAAGGATGATGTTGCCGAGAACGCCACCCTCCGTGTCGATCTTAGACGACACCACCACCTGCGCCTGAGCGAAGGAAACAGAAAGGGCAAGCGCAAATCCGGCGCCTGTCAACATCATCAAGCGGTTCATGAATAGTCCTCCGGTGGGTCAGCCTGTCGAACACGCGAAAAATCGCCGCCGCAATTGCGGAGAAACATGAACGGCCAGAGGAACAAATGGTTGCAACGCCATTGGCGTTTTTTACCTGAATGGCGAGGGCGCTGGCCCGGCTTAGATTTCGCCGTCCCGCTTGCGTGCATCCTTGCCCATGACCAGCGGCATGAGAACCGACAGGAACAGGAGCCGTAAGACGTGATGTGACCCGACATAGGCGGTATCGGCATGCATCATCACGGCCATCGCCGCCATGGTTTCAAGCCCGCCCGGCGAATAGGCGATCATCACCGCATTGAGCGGAACGCCTGTAATGTTGGAAATCATCCAGGCGATACTTCCGGCGATCACCATCACGGCGATGGTGACGACGAAACCTGCCAGAAAGCCTTTTCGCACATCCATCAGCGACACATTCGAAAAGCGCGTGCCGATGAGACAGCCGATCAGCACATAGACCGGCAGGCTGAGCCAGCTCGGAACGCCGCCCTCGGTAAGGCTGGTAATATGGGTGCCGATGGAAACCGCGACGCCGCCCAGCAGCAGGGCTGCGGGAAATCTCCAGCGAAGGAACAGCCATCCCATCGCAAGCGACGCGCCAATGGTCAGGGCCAGTGTGAACAGGCCCATCGGTGGATTGGCGATGAGCGGTTCCGTGCTGACGAGATCGAAATATTCAACAATCAGCGGCACGGAAAGCGTCAGCGCCAGCACCCGCACGCTTTGCACGATGCTGACGGTCGCAAGGTCGCTTTTCGTCTCGGCGCCGAGGCTGATGATATAGCTGAGGTGCCCGGGCGAAGCGCCCAGCATTGCCGTCGTCCTGTCGTATCCGAAGCCGTAATGCAGGATCCAATAGGCGACATACAGCATGATGACGACTGCAACGAGCACGATGACGAAGCTCAGTGGCCATGTCTTCGCGGCATCGATCACCGACGGCGTTACGCTCGTTCCCATCGAAATGCCGACCACAACGAAACAGGCATTGCGGATGAAGGCGGGAATCCCAAGCTTCACGCCCGCCAGTCCCGTAATCGTCACGGCGAGCGCCGGACCGGACAGAAACGGCGCTGGAACGTTAAGGAGACTGGCAAGCAGCGCACCCATGCTGCCGACGAGCGCGGTAAGTGCAAATGTATGGAATTCAGGCTTGATGATCATTGCGACGCTGGCTGATTGCTTCAAAAAAGCTCGCGACCAAATGCGCCGCTTCGTCTCCTGGCGTCAACACGCTCGACCAAAAATATTGCATTTCCGAAGTATTCTATAAAAGAAAAGCCCGTGACCTGCGGACACGGGCTAGCGCAATTGTTGCTTGGGCAATGGGATGATCAGGCGGCCGGCAAGGCGGCGATCTTTGGCATTTCCGTGTCGATGCCGAGCAGGAAGTTGATCTGCGGCCGCGCCTTGACGAGATCGTCGATGGAATATTCCGCCAGCACATCGAAGAAGGCATTGAGCGCCTTGCGAAGCGCCGAGTTGAGGCCGCAGCTATCCACAAGCGGACATTCGACAGCACCGTCCTCGAAGCATTCCGCCATGGCAAAACTGTCTTCGGTCACCTTCACCACGTCAAACAGGCTGATTTTCTCAGCGGGTTTACCAAGACGCACGCCGCCGTTACGGCCGCGCACGGTTTCCACCAGACCGGCCTTGTTGAGCGGCTGCAGAATTTTGAAAAGGAACAGCTCAGATACGCCATAAGCCCTGGCGATCTCCGGAATGCGGCTCAACTTGCCTTCATTTGCGGCGCAATACATCAACATGCGAACGGCATAGTTGGTCTGTTTGGTCAAACGCATGCTGGTCTCCTAACTCTCAATGTGGAGTTATATAGTCTCTTTTTCAGTTTAGAACAATTCCAGAAACTGAAAAAACTGGCAGCCATCCGATATTTCTCGGACAGCCTTGTTGACCGCTTTGATGATTCATGAACAAACAAGTCAAGAATCTGAATGTAATGGAGGCATTCTTAATGGCAAGCTTGAAATCGTGTTTTTCCGCTGCCGTTTTTTCGGGTCTGACGATCCTCTGGGCCGCGCCCGCTGCTTTTGCGGGCGGCGAGGTGAACGTCTATTCCTACCGGCAGCCCGAGTTGATCCAGCCGCTGCTCGATGCCTTCACGAAAGAAACGGGCATAGAGGCCAACGTTCTCTTCCTCGACAAGGGTCTGGTGGAGCGCATTCAGGCAGAAGGCGTCAATTCGCCGGCCGACGTGCTGTTGACGGTCGATATCGCCCGGCTTGTCGAGGCGAAAGAAGGCGGCGTCACACAGCCGGTGCTGAACGATCCCGTCATTGAAAAGGATATCCCGGCCAATCTGCGCGATCCGCAAGGCGAGTGGTTCGGCCTGACGACGCGTGGCCGCGTGGTATATGCCTCAAAGGAGCGGGTCACCCAGAAAGACATCACCTATGAAGAGCTTGCCGATCCGAAATGGAAGGGCAAGATCTGCATTCGCGACGGCCAGCATTCCTACAATATCGCGCTGATCGCCTCGATGATCGCCCATCATGGTGTCGATTATACCCGGACATGGCTGACCGGCCTTAAGAACAATCTTGCCCGCAAGCCTGATGGAACAGACCGCAGCCAGGCCAAATCGATCTTTTCCGGCGAATGCGATATCGCGCTAGGCAATACCTATTATGTCGGCCTGATGCTGACCAACGACCGCGAGCCGGAGGAAAAGGTTTGGGCGGGATCGGTGCGGGTGATCTTTCCCAATGCGGGCGATCGCGGAACGCATGTGAATATTTCCGGCATGGCGCTGACGAAATACGCACCCAACAAGGACAATGCGCTGAAGCTGATGGAATTCCTGGCATCGCGCGAGGCGCAGGAAATCTATGCCAAGCAGGTCTTCGAATACCCGGTGCTGCCCGGCGCGGAGCCTTCCGATGTCGTGAAGGGCTTCGGCCCCATCAATCCGGACAAGCTGCCACTGACGGATATTGCCGCCCACCGCAAACAGGCATCCGAGCTGGTGGACGAAGTGGGTTTCAACGACGGCCCGACCAATTGACGTCGTTTACACGCCTGTGACCGGTTAGGATACCGGCGGGTCAATCGCCCGCCGGGTCATTGTTTAGAGACGCATTGCTTACTTCATCGTCGGCATGACGAATTCGGCACCCGATTTGATGCCGGACGGCCAACGCGAGGTGATCGTCTTGGTCTTCGTCCAGAACTTGATCGAATCTGTTCCGTGCTGGTTGAGATCGCCGAAGCTCGAGGCCTTCCAGCCGCCGAAGGAGTGGTAGGCGAGCGGAACAGGGATCGGAACGTTGATGCCGATCATGCCGATATTGATGCGGCTGGCGAAGTCACGCGCAGCGTCGCCGTCGCGGGTGTAGATCGCAACACCGTTGCCATATTCATGCTTCATCGGCAGTTCCAGCGCGTCTTCGTAGTTCTTGGCGCGAACGACGGAGAGAACCGGTCCGAAGATTTCCGTCTTGTAGATGTCCATGTCAGGGGTGACGTGGTCGAACAGGCAGCCACCGACGAAATAGCCGTCTTCATAACCCTGGAGCTTGAAGTCGCGGCCATCGACCAGCAGCTTTGCGCCCTGCTCGACACCGCTGTCGATCAGACCCTTGACGCGCGTTTGCGCTTCCTTGGTAACGAGCGGGCCCATATCGGCCTTGTCGTCGGTGTAGGGGCCGATCTTCAGTGCTTCGATCTGCGGGATGAGCTTTTCAACGAGACGGTTGGCCGTTTCTTCGCCAACCGGAACCGCAACCGACACGGCCATGCAGCGTTCGCCGGCCGAACCGTAACCGGCGCCCATCAGGGCGTTCACGGCCTGATCGAGATCGGCATCAGGCATGATGATCATGTGGTTCTTCGCGCCGCCGAAGCACTGTGCGCGCTTGCCGTTCATGGCGGCAGTACCGTAGACGTAGCGGGCAATCGGCGTGGAACCGACGAAGGAAACCGCGCCGATATCCGGATCGGTCAGGATGGCGTCGACAGCGCCCTTGTCACCATTGACGACGTTGAGGATGCCAGCCGGAAGACCTGCCTCGATCATCAGTTCGGCAAGGCGGATCGGCAGGGACGGATCGCGCTCGGAAGGCTTGAGGATAAAGGCGTTGCCGCAGGCGATTGCCGGCGCAAACATCCACATTGGGATCATGCCGGGGAAGTTGAACGGCGTGATGCCCGCACCGATGCCGACCGGCTGGCGGATCGAATACATGTCGATGGCGGGACCTGCGCCCTCGGTGAACTCACCCTTCTGCAGATGCGGAATGCCGCAGACGAATTCGCAGACTTCGAGGCCGCGCACGATATCGCCCTTGGAATCTTCGACGGTCTTTCCGTGCTCGCTGGAGAGCAGCACCGCCAGTTCATTCATGTCGCGGTTCAGAAGTTCGACGAACTTGAAGAAAACGCGGGCGCGGCGCTGCGGGTTGGTGGCGGCCCACTTCGGCTGTGCCGCTTTTGCGCTTTCCACGGCAGCGCGCAGCTCGGCGTCGCTGGCAAGCGCGACAGTCGCCTGCACTTCGCCGGTTGCCGGGTTGTAGACGTTAGATGTGCGGCCACTGGTGCCGGACACATGCTTGCCGTTGATGAAATGGCCGATTTCCCTCATGGGGCTTTCCTCCGCGATTTTTTGATGGGTGCAGCATTGCACTTGAATTTGTACAAATCAATGAACTCAGATAAGAAACCGTTGTGCGTAAATTGAAGCAAGGCGAGTATTTTGAGGGTGGCGGTGGATTTCCGACACCGACACGTTCGCCGGTCAACAGAAGGTCAGAAGCTTGATGAGCGATGAACCGGTCGTGCGGATGGCTGAAATCCAAATCGATCCAACCCAGCTGGATGCCTATCGCAGACTGCTTGCAGAAGAGATCGAAGCTTCGGTCAGCCTGGAAATTGGTGTGCTTGCATTAAATGCGGTGGCAATTAAAGGCAGTCCGGAAAAGATTCGCATCCTCGAAGTCTACGCGGACCGGGCGGCATATGAAGCGCATCTGCAAACGCCGCATTTTCTGAAATACAAAGAGGGTGTGGCAGGAATGGTGACGTCGCTGACCTTGCTTGATGTCGAACCCATAATGCTGCGCAGCAAACCATGAATTGGGATGACGTCCGCATCTTCCTCGCCGTTGCCCGCTCCGGGCAGATCCTTGCCGCATCGAAACGGCTCGGACTCAACCACGCAACGCTTTCGCGACGATTGACGTCGCTGGAGCAGGCACTGAAGACCCAATTATTTATCCGCCGGACGAACGGTTGCGAACTGACCGAAGAAGGTCAGCTGTTTTTGGGCGCCGCCGAGCGCATGGAAACCGAAATGCTGAATGCGCAGGCAAATCTCGGTCGTGTCGATACGGCAGTGGCGGGAACGGTGCGCATCGGCGCGCCCGATGGTCTCGGGGTTTCTTTTCTTGCGCCACGGCTTGGCCGGCTGACCGCGCGTTATCCCGACCTGAAAATCCAGCTCGTGCCGGTGCCGCGCTCCTTTTCCCTGTCGCAGCGAGAGGCCGATATCGCCATCACCATCGAGCGGCCGGAACAGGGTAGGCTGATGTTTTCCAAGCTCACCGACTATTCGCTGGGGCTTTACGCATCGAAGTCCTATCTCTCCGAATATGGAACGCCTGCGGATGTGGAAACACTCAAGCGCCATCGGCGCATCGGCTACGTCGAGGATCTGATCTTCTCGCCTTCTCTGAACTATACCGGCGAGATCATGCGCGACTGGGACGCCGCCTTTGAAATATCCAGCGCCACCGGTCAGACCGAGGCGGTGCGCTCGGGCGCCGGTATCGGCATCCTGCACAATTACATTGCCGGACAATATCCCGAACTTCTGCGGATCATGCCGCATATGAGCATAAGCCGGTCCTATTGGACGGCCTATCACGAATCCGCCCGTCAGTTGGTCCGCGTGCGCACGGTGGTCGATTTTCTCCAGGAACTCGTTGCCGAAGAGAAGCGCATGTTCGCGTGACATCGAAATTGCCGATTTATTAGTACTATTAATACGCGAGTCCTCCCGCTTCGGGCTTGACAAACGAGGGCTGGCTGAACGACCAATGCAGCCATTGGGAGAGAACGGAACCTGACATGCCGAATATATTACGAAAGCTTTCGCCGACTGGCCTCGGCGTGGCCGTCATGCTGCTTGGAATGCTGCTTTTCGCGTTGAACGACGCTATGGGAAAATGGCTGGTTTCGACCTACAGCCAGGGGCAGGTGATCCTCATCCGCAGCGTCGCTGCCCTTGTCATCCTGGTTCCGATCGTGTGGAAAGGCGGTCTTTCCGGCCTCATGAAAATCGAGCGACCGTCTCTTCAGGTGGCGCGCGTATTCTTCTCCACCGCCGAGCTTTTCTGTTTCTATTTCGCAGTCGCTGCCCTGCCGCTGGCAGACGTGATGACCTATTGGCTCGCCGCCCCCATTTATGTTGCGGCTCTATCGCCGTTTCTCCTGGGAGAAAAGGTCGGCTGGCGTCGCTGGACGGCCATCGCCATTGGTTTCGTCGGTGTTCTCATTGCCTTGCAGCCAAGCTCGGCAAGCCTCACCTCGGCCGCACTGTTTTCCATTCTCGGCAGCGCCGCCTTCGCCTTCATGATGTTGTCCGGACGCCAGCTACGCAACACGCCCGATACGGTGCTCGCTTTCTGGCAGATCATCGGTGCGGGGCTTGCGGGCCTCGTTGCGGTGTTCGTCACGCCGTCGGGCTGGTTGCCGGTCCAGTCCGGTTTCGATCTCGCTTTCCTCGGCCTGCTCGGCGTGGTCGCCATGGCAGCGCATGTGCTGGTCAACCGCGCTCTGAAGCTCGCGGACGCCGCGACCGTCGCGCCGCTGCAATACACATTGCTGCTCTGGGCGGTGGTCTTTGGTTGGCTGTTCTTTGGTGATGTGCCGCAGACCAGTATCGTCGTCGGTGCGGGCCTGATCGTTCTTTCCGGCCTTTATATTTTCTTCCGTGAAAATACGCTCAAACGCGGTCGCGAAAAGGTGGATATACTGGCTGCGGACTAGACATTTCCTCTGTTTACCCGTGATGGCGCCGCCGAAATCATCACGGGACTTGACGAAGAGGTGATCTTCGAGGAGTAAGAGAAGGTCCTGCGATCATATGTCTCGCAAGGGCAGAGGAAACAAAGGTGCCGGGCCCCTCTGGCGAGAGTTTTACGGCGCTCTCGTGATGTCGGTACCGCCTGCAAAAATTGGCCGGCGGATTAAAAACTATGAAAAACCTGAATGTGCTTCGCGCGCGTGCTTTCTGCGTGCGGCCCGACGTCCTGCGTCGTTCCGCAATCGCTCTCGTTACCGGAGGTAACCGGACATGAGCGCCGCCCAGAAAACCACACTTTCCTACTTCAAGTGGGCTTTTATCGTCACCATCGTCGGTCTGATCCTTGGCGGCTATCTCGGCTGGGAAATGACCGGAACTGTCAGTGGAACAGCGACGATCTTCTTCATTTGTGCGGTGCTTGCCGTGCTGGAAATTTCGCTTTCCTTCGACAACGCCATCGTCAACGCCAACAAGCTGAAAGAGATGACGCCAGTCTGGCAGCATCGCTTCCTGACCTGGGGTATTCTGATAGCCGTTTTCGGCATGCGTATCGTCTTCCCGCTGCTGATCGTGGTCGTTGCCGCCAATGTCGGCCCCTGGACGGCGCTCGTCATGGCGGCCACGCAGCCGGAACGTTATGCAGAAATCATGCGTGACGCCCATCTGCCGATCGCTGCTTTCGGCGGTACCTTCCTGATGATGGTCGGTCTCAACTTCTTCTTCGACCATGAGAAGGACGTGCACTGGGTGCGCTGGATCGAGGAAAAGGCTGCGGTCTATTCCTCCGTCAAGGGTATCGAGATCGCCTTCGTGCTGGTCGTCATGCTGGCCTTCTCTCGTATCATCGGCGCCAGCGACAATCCGGAGCTTGGTCCGGTTGCGGCCAACACCTTTTTCCATGCGGCAATCTGGGGTCTTTTGACCTTCCTGCTGGTGGAAGTCGTCGGCGGTATTCTCGATCGTAGCCAGGAAGTGCTCGAAGGCGCTGCAAAAGGCGGCTTCGGTGCGTTTCTCTATCTCGAGGTGCTCGATGCAAGCTTCTCCTTCGATGGCGTCATCGGTGCTTTTGCGCTGACGCAGAACCTGTTCATCATCGCCATCGGCCTCGGTATCGGCGCCATGTACGTGCGCTCGATGACGATCATGCTGGTGGAAAAGGGAACGCTCGCCGAATACCGCTATCTGGAACACGGCGCTTTCTACGCGATCCTCATCCTGTCCGTCATCATGTACGTGCAGACGATGTTCCACATTCCGGAGGTCATCACCGGCCTTGGTGGCGCGACCCTGATCGGCATTTCGCTCTGGTCGTCGATCCGACATAACCGGCGGCACAATGCAGATGCGACCGATGCCGCATGCGGTGCGGAAATCTGATCCATCCCGATCCCAGCCTTCCGCTGTTACGGCGGAAGGCAGTTTTTAAGCACTGAATTGCTGATTGCCTGTTTTTGTTGCTATTTCCGCCTTGCGGAAAATTTGAACATAACATCGAAGTTATACCCCAAGCACCTGTTTTTGCTCGTATTTGTGCGCTGCAGTAAAACTGGCACGCTTCCTGCATCTCATCTTGCAAGTCCAGAGGGGACATTAGAGGCCCGAAAAACGGGTTTAAACAACACCGCCGCGCCGCGCGATCTTTTATGATCTGCGAAGGCGCGGCGGTTCTGTTTGTGCGGTATGCTTCTTGAGTTTTCCGCTCCGTTGAATGAAAACGGTGGGATAACGACTGGAAGGTTACCGGTTTGCCTGCAGAACTTTCGCCTACGGAGGCCTTGGGGCTTTGGCATCGCGTATCTGCTGCGCAGGTCACGGCCGATGCGCCGGATTTGACCTTGCGCCAGACTACAATCCTGCTGCAGATATACCTCGTGCCGCCGCCACATACAGTCCGGGGCCTCGCCGCCTTGCTGGGCGTGACCAAACCGGTCATCACCCGCGCACTCGACAGTCTGGGAGCGCTCGGGCTGGTTGACAGGGTGCGGGACGAACGGGACAAGCGCAATGTCGTGATAAAACGCACCGTGGCAGGTGCGCTCTATCTGGAAAAATTCGGCGATCTGATTATTGATCAGGCACGCAAGATCTAACCTCTGGATGTGAAACCATGATGCTCGACCGCCGCCTGAATGTCTTCCGCTCCGATCTGGCCGATGAGAAACTGCAAGGCGTGGTTCAGGCCGAGCGTTTCGTCAGCGGTTCGCCCGCCCAGATCGCGGTGCCGGTTATTGGCCTGCGGCCAACGCCTGACCTTGCCGCCGGCATCGATACGGAGCTGCTGTTTGGTGAAACCGTGCGCATTTTCGACCGGGCGAATGGCTTCGCCTGGGTGCAGGCGGATGCGGATGGTTATGCCGGTTACGTGCCGGAGACGGCAATCGGCGATGTCGTTGCCGTTACCCACCAGGTGGTTGCGCCACGCACTTTCCTCTATCCTTCCGCCGAATTGCGCAAACCGCCGGTCGCAGCCATTTCCATGGGCAGCATGGTCCGGATCGTTGGTGAGGCCGAGACACGCGGCACCCGCTATCTGCTGACCGAAAAAGGCGAAGGCATTATCGCCGCCCATTGCCGACCAGCCGATGCCGCTCTTGAAGAGGACTATGTTGCGGTGGCCTTGCGCTTTATCGAGACACCTTATCTCTGGGGCGGCCGCTCCGGCTTTGGCATCGATTGCTCGGGCCTCGTGCAATTGTCCATGGCGATGACGGGCCGACGGGTTCTGCGCGATACCGACATGCAGGTGAAATCGCTCGGCGTGGAAATAGAACGCGATGAATTGCGCCGCGGCGATCTGGTTTTCTGGAAGGGCCATGTCGGGCTCATGGAAAACGAAGAGACGCTGCTGCATGCCAATGGCCACACGATGAATGTTGCACGCGAAAATCTCAATGAGGCCATCGAGCGCATCGGCTGGCTTTACGAAAAGCCGACGGCTTTCCGGCGTTTGGAAGGCTGAGGCGGCGGCTTCACGAAATTGTGCCTGCCTCGCCCTTTGTGCGACCACAGCCGAAAGCCTACATCGGTTGAATGATGGTACGGGACCGGCATCGATGAACACAAAAATGGCAACACGATTGGCAACGATGCTGGCAGCGCTTTTAATGAGCGCTTCCGCGCAGGCGCAGACCGTTTTTCAGAATGGTTTTGCTCCGGCTCCAGATGCCTATGCGAACCTGCCGGGTGTCAAGGACCCGCGAACGCTACAGCCCAAGGTGCGTTACAATTGCCATAGCGAACTTGGTGTAACTGGATATGCCCGCGGCCCATACCGGGATGTTTTCGGTAGTCGCGGTCTGCCGGTTCAGGGCTATCGCTGCACCGATGAGAACGGCATCTCCAGCTTCGGTGGCAGAAATCCCATCTCCAAGGACTGGTATCCCGGCATCAATCCAGTCGACCCGACCTTCTGAAGTAATATGACTTAAAGCGGCGTTTGCGCCGCCCGCACTCTGGACTTGTTGTTGCTTTTTCAGATAAATCTTTGACATGACAGGTTGATAATACCTGCCGAGGTGCGGGGTGACGTCGGCCCTGCCGATGTTCTGGGCCGATGCTGGGGAATGCAAGCATGACGAAGACCGATATAGCAACCCGTGTCCACAATCACACCTGGAAACTCGATCCGATCGTCCGCAGCCTGATCGATACGGATTTCTACAAGCTGCTGATGTTGCAGATGATCTGGAAACTCTATCCGGAAGTCGACGCGACGTTTTCGCTCATCAACCGCACGAAGACGGTGCGGCTGGCGGAAGAGATCGACGAGATGGAACTGCGCGAGCAGCTCGATCACGCGCGTACCCTGCGCCTCTCCAAGAAGGAAAACATCTGGCTTGCGGGTAACACCTTCTACGGCCGCTCGCAAATCTTCGAGCCTGAATTCCTCTCCTGGCTTTCGAGCTACCAACTGCCCGAATACGAGCTTTTCAAGCGCGACGGGCAATATGAGCTGAATTTCCACGGCCGCTGGATGGATACGACACTCTGGGAAATCCCGGCACTGGCGATCATCAATGAGCTACGCTCGCGCAGCGCAATGCGCTCGCTTGGTTATTTCACGCTGGATGTTCTCTACGCCCGCGCAAAGGCCAAGATGTGGGAAAAGGTCGAACGGTTGCGGGAACTGCCGGGCCTGCGAATTTCCGATTTCGGCACCCGTCGCCGCCACAGTTTTCTGTGGCAGCGCTGGTGCGTCGAGGCGCTGAAGGAAGGCATCGGCCCTGCCTTCACCGGCACGAGCAACGTCCTTCTCGCCATGGATTCAGACCTTGAGGCGGTCGGCACCAACGCGCATGAATTGCCGATGGTGGTTGCGGCGCTGGCGCAAACCAACGAGGAACTGGCCGCAGCACCCTATCAGGTTCTGAAGGACTGGAACCGGCTTTACGGCGGCAACCTGCTGATCGTGCTGCCCGATGCTTTTGGCACGGCGGCCTTTCTGCGCAACGCGCCGGAATGGGTGGCGGACTGGACGGGCTTCCGTCCCGACAGCGCGCCGCCGATCGAAGGCGGGGAAAAGATCATCGAGTGGTGGCAGAAGATGGGCCGTGACCCCCGCAAGAAGATGCTGATTTTCTCAGATGGTCTCGATGTCGATGCCATCGTCGATACATACAGGCATTTCGAAGGCCGGGTGCGCATGAGCTTCGGCTGGGGCACCAATCTGACCAATGATTTCGCCGGTTGCGCGCCGAAGACCATCGCCAGTTTGAAGCCGATTTCCATTGTCTGCAAGGTCAGCGACGCCAATGGTCGGCCAGCCGTGAAACTCTCCGATAATCCGCAAAAAGCGACAGGCGAACGATCCGAGGTGGAGCGTTATCTGAAGTTCTTTGGTGAGGAAGATCTCAAGGAACAGAAGGTTCTGGTTTGATTAAGGCCGGGCGCTCCGCTTAACGAAGCGCCCGTGGGCAAGTCAGATCAACCGTGGTACCGATTTACTTCGCAAACTGGTGTGTGATGTAATGGAAGAGTGCTCTGATACCTTGAGCCTCGCCGCCGATCGATGAATGGTGCCTTTCGCTCAAGGACCAGCCGTAAATATCGAAATGTGCCCATTTTTTCGTATTGGTGACGAAACGCTTCAGGAACAGGGCGGCGGTGATCGATCCTGCCATGCCGCCTGATGGCGCGTTGGTGATATCGGCCGCGCGTGAGCGGATATCCTTGTCGTACCCCATGTAGAGCGGCATGCGCCACAGGGGATCGTCGGTATCGATGCTGGCTTCCGCGATATCGTGGGCCAGATCGTCGTCATCGGTATAGAAGGGCGGCAGATCCGGGCCGAGAGCAACGCGGGCGGCACCCGTGAGCGTTGCCATGTCAATCATCAGGTCCGGCGCATCCTCGTCTGCATAGGCCAGCGCATCGGCTAGAACGAGACGGCCTTCCGCATCCGTATTGTCGATCTGTACCGTCAGGCCCTTGCGGCTCCTGTAGATGTCACCGGGACGGAAGGCGTTGGCGGAAATGGAGTTTTCGACGGCGGGCACGAGGACGCGAAGATTGACCGGCAGTTTCGCGTCCATGATCATCAGCGCGAGACCGAGAACATTGGCCGCACCACCCATGTCCTTCTTCATCAGCGCCATGGAGGCGGCTGGCTTGATATCGAGACCACCAGTATCGAAGCAGACACCCTTGCCAACGAGGGTCAGGCGGGGATTTCCCTTCTTGCCCCAGTTCATTTCCAGAAGGCGCGGTGCGCTTTCGCTGGCGCGGCCGACGGCATGGATGAGCGGGAAGTTTTCCTTCAGCAGATCGTCGCCGGTTATGACGCCCACCTTTGCCTTGTAGTGTGCGGCAAGGCTGCGGAAGGCGATCTCAAGCTCGTCCGGTCCCATATCGTTGGCCGGAACATTGATGAGATCGCGGGCGAGGAAGACGCCGGCCAGAACGCGCTTGATCTCGCCATCTTCGGCATCCTGCGGAATGAGAAGCTTGGCCCCGCTGGTTTTGGTTGTCTTGTATTTGTCGAAGCGGTAGCTGCCGAGGCCGAAACCGAGAGCCAGCCGATTGGCCGTCAATGGCGCGGTTTCAATATGCCACTCGCCTTCGGGCAGCTCGCGGGCCAGTTTTCCGGTTATGAACGGGATTTCTGAGGGATTGCCTCCAAGGCCGAGAAGAACGCCACCCAGCGAACCATCGGAAGAGGGAACAAGCAATACGGCGCCTGCTTCGGCCTTGAAACCCGCTTTTTTCGCCCAGTCCAGAGCAACAGGATCTATGGCACCCTGTTCGATATGGGCTGGCGTCACGGCGAAAACCGGCAGGGTGCTGCCAGCCTTGGAGCTGAAAGGTGTCGGGCGTTCGATGAACTGATAGGGCGCCATGGTCTGCTTTCGTAACTGTCGAGAATCGGTGCGATTAACGCTCTGTTAGGGTTAACAGATTATTGCTTAAGCGAAAGTTGCGTCATGTGAGTCTGTCGTATGTCGGGCGCAAGATCGATAATTCTTGGGCGGGAGCACTGCCATGACTGCTTTTTCTTTGAGCGAGACAGGTCGGACAGGCTTACTGCGGGGAGCATGTCTCGCAGCGCTGGTTTTCGCCGTTTCCGGATGCGCGAGCACCAACAAGCCGGATCGCATGTCCACCGGCTCCATTCCTGCGGCAACACGCTCCTATGACCACATGAACATGGACCAGCTCCGGCAGGCGGAAGAGACGGCCGGCAAGGCCTATGAACGCAGCCCCAAGGACAGGTCCGTCGGCATGAATTATGCCAACGTGCTGATGATGACCGGCAAGAACACGCAGGCGCTCGCGGTCATGCAGCAGATCGCCATCGCCAATCCGGCCGACCGCGAGGTGCTTGCCGCCTATGGCAAGGCGCAGGCAGCATCAGGCCAGCTCGAACAGGCCCTTTCAACCATCCAGAGAGCACAGACGCCTGATCGTCCAGACTGGCGGCTGTATTCTGCCGAAGGTGCCGTGCTCGACCAGCTTGGCAGGTCGAACGAGGCCCGCACAAAATACCGACAGGCACTCGATCTCAAACCGAACGATCCAAGTGTGCTCTCGAACCTTGGCATGTCCTATGTCCTGTCGAGCGATCCCCGTACCGCCGAGACGTATCTGCAATCGGCCATCGCCCAGCCGGGCGCCGACAGCCGCGTTCGCCAGAACCTCGCGCTCGTGGTGGGTCTTCAGGGACGGTTTGCCGAGGCTGAGCGCATCGCGGTTCAGGAACTTTCGCCACAGCAGGCACAGGCAAATCTCGGTTATCTGCGTGCAATGCTGTCGCAGCAGAATTCCTGGCAGCAACTGGCGAAGAAGGACAACAAGCCAGCAGGCTGATGCGGGTTCAGGCACGTCCATCAATACCAGATCGCAGATAATATTCACAGCTCCGTCTCATCACTCGCTACCGCCTACAGTGCGGTCGCGTTTAGCGTGTCAGAACGTATCGGCGACGCGAATGCCGGCTGGTCCGAGAATGACTGCGATGAGCACCGGCAGGAAAAATATGATCATCGGCACGGTCAGCTTTGGCGGCAGGGCGGCGGCCTTCTTTTCGGCTTCGTTCATCCGCTCGTCGCGGCCTTCCTGGGCCAGAACGCGCAACGCCTGAGCCAATGGCGTGCCGTATCGTTCCGCCTGGATAAGTGCTTGCACCACGCTTTTGACGCCGTCCAGCTGCGTGCGCATGCCAAAATTCTCAAGTGCGATGCGCCGGTCCTGAAGGAAGGAAAGCTCCGCTGTCGTCAGCATCATTTCCTCCGCCAGTTCGGGCGACTGCTCACCCATTTCTTCCGCAACACGACGCATGGCGGCCTCCATGGACACACCGGATTCGATGCAGATCAGCATCAGATCCAGCGCATCCGGCCAAGCGCGCCTGATCGAGGCCTGCCGCTTGTTCATGGCGTTGGAAACATAGATATTGGGTGCGTAAAAACCCAGATAACCGAAAATGAGCACTGCCATCAGCCGGACGACGAAAGCCTTATCGGCGAGGTTTCCGAGAACGAAAACCCAGGTAAAGGCCAGGGCCAGAAAAACGAATGGCAGCACGAACCGGGCGGCAAGAAATGTGTTGAGCGCATTCTGTGAACGAAAACCCGCAGCGCGCAGCTTGTTCATCGTGTTCTTGTCGGCAAGCGCTTCCTGAAGGTTGAATTTTTCGACGATGCGGCGCGCCGATTTATTATTATTGCCACGCAGGGAGGCCTTCCCGTCCCTGGTGGCGGCGGCGAGGCGCTCACGCTCGCGGCTGCGAATGAGATCGCGCTCCGATGACACGGCTTTCATGCGCTTGGCGAAGTCTTTTCGCTCGAAGAGCGGCATGATGAGCGTATAGAGGGTTGCGAAAACCGCAAGGGTGACGAGAATGGCAATGATCGTTTGCGGGTCCGTCAGGCTGGAAAAGAGGCTTCCTGTCATGGTCGTGCCCTCATATGTCGAAATTGATCATTTGGCGCATGATGAAAATCCCGATCAGCATCCATAATCCCGACACCCCCAGAATGATGTGCCCACGCATGTCGGTGAAGAGCACCGACAGATAGTCGGGCGAGGTGAAGTGCACCAGCAGCATGACGATGAAAGGCAGCGCGCCAATAATAACTGCAGAGGCCTTCGCCTCCATCGATAACGCGTTGACTTTGGCACGCATTTTCCTGCGTTCACGCAGAACTTTCGAAAGGTTGGAAAGAGCCTCCGAAAGATTGCCGCCCGCCTGCGCCTGAATGTTGATGACGGTGCTGAAGAAGCTCACTTCGAAAAGCGGCACAGTCAGCATCATGCGCTCGATCCCCTGCGGAATGCCGATGCCGACCTGCTGCGCATCGACGACGCGCTGGAACTCCGTCTTCACCGGTTCCTGTCCGTCCGACGCGATCAGTCGCACGGCGTCGTTGAGCGGCAATCCGGATTTGATCGACCGGCACATGACATCCAGCGCATTTGGGAATTCCTCGAGGAATTTTTTCTGCCGGCGCTTGAGTATAAATGCCAATACCCATCGCGGCAGTCCCAAGGCCACGACGGCTCCTATGAGCAGAGCGATAAGCATCGACAGGCCATAAAGAAGCGCAATGACGACGGAGAATGCAGCCGCGCCTGCGCTCAGAAGGTGGAACTGCCGGACAGAAAGTTGCAGTCCCGCCTGAACCAGCTTTTCGCGCAAACCGACATTCTTTGCTTTCTTTGCCTTTTCGCTTTGTTTCTTTTCCATTTCCCGCAGGCTGTCCTGCATGGACTTGCGGCGTTTGCCAAGTTCCTGGACCCGGTCCCGCGCGGCCTTGATGTTTGCGTGATCCGTTTCGGCGGCCTTGACCCGCTTGACGCGACTGGTGGTCTTTTTCTCGACCTCGATCTGCTGGAAGAGGAAGGCATAAGCAAGCGCCCCTGCCGAAATAGCGACAAGTGCGGCCAGTAACAGGATTGTGGGGTCCATGGCAGTCGCCTTCCTTAGAGCATTTCCAGTAAAATTGCGTAGTGGTTTTCCGTCCGGAAAATGCGTAGAAACAAAGAGTTAGAGCACGTCAGACGATTCCGTTTAAACAAGACTTGCTCTAGGATGTCTTTTCCATCTCGTCGAGCGCGGTGGCCAGGCGTTTTTCCTCGCCATAATAGCGCGCGCGATCCCAGAAATGGGGTTTGCTGATGCCCGTGGAGACGTGCTTGCCGATCAGCTTGCCATGCGCGTCTTCGCCGTCAATTTCGTATCGCATCAGATCCTGGGTCACGATGACGTCGCCTTCCATGCCGATCACTTCGGTGATCTGCGTTATGCGGCGTGAGCCGTCGCGAAGGCGCTGGGCCTGAATGACGATATCGATAGAGCCCGAGATGATTTCGCGTACCGTCTTTGCCGGCAGGGTAAACCCGCCCATGGCAATCATCGATTCGATACGGCTGAGGCATTCCCGCGGCGTATTGGCGTGGAGCGTTCCCATCGATCCGTCATGGCCGGTGTTCATCGCCTGAAGAAGGTCGAAAACCTCCGGTCCACGCACTTCGCCGACGATGATACGTTCAGGCCGCATACGAAGGCAGTTCTTGATCAGATCACGCATGGTGATCTCGCCTTCACCTTCGATATTCGGCGGGCGCGTTTCCAGCCTCACCACATGCGGTTGCTGCAGTTGCAGTTCGGCGGTGTCCTCACAGGTGATGACGCGTTCATCCTTGTCGATGAAGCTCGTCAGGCAATTGAGAAGCGTGGTCTTGCCCGAGCCGGTACCACCAGAGATGACGACATTGCAGCGGACGCGGCCGATGATCTTGAGCAGGGTCGCGCCTTCAGGCGTGATCGCGCCGAAACGCACCAGCTGGTCTAGCGTGAGCTTGTCCTTCTTGAATTTTCGGATCGTAAGCGCCGGACCATCGATGGCGAGCGGTGGTGCGATGACGTTGACACGCGATCCATCGGGTAAGCGGGCGTCGCATATCGGGCTCGATTCGTCCACGCGTCGGCCGACCTGGCTGACGATGCGCTGGCAGATGGAAAGCAATTGACCATTGTCACGGAACCGTATGTCGGATTCGATGGTCTTGCCGCCGACTTCGATGAAGGTCTGGCCGGAACCGTTGACCATGATATCGGCAATATCATCGCGTGCGAGAAGCGGCTCCAGAGGGCCATAACCAAGAACGTCGTTGCAAATGTCTTCGAGCAGCTCTTCCTGCTCGGCGATGGACATGGCGAAATTCTTGATCGTGATGATGTCGTTGACGATATCACGAATTTCCTCGCGTGCGCTCTCCGCGTCGAGCTTGGCGAGCTGCGAAAGGTCGATCGTATCGATGAGCGCGGAAAAGACCTGGCCCTTGGTATTGTAATAATCTTCCGTGCGGGCACGCTTTTTCTGCGGCGATTGCATGGGAGATTGTGCCTGCCGCGTTGCAGGCGATTGGCCGGGCTCCAAAGTGTCGATCGCCAGAGATCGCGGCTCAGGTGTTGCCTTCACCTGCTGTATGGCAGGCGCGACAAAATCCGGCTTTATGGTTCTGGCTGGGCCTTCTGGCCCGCGTTTTCCGAACATCGGCGTTTCCGTCTAAAGGCCCAGAAAGGGAGCCTATTTGCGCTTGAGAATATTCTTGAGCTTGTCCAGACCGCCGCGCTTGTTTTTGCGCAGAATGGTACGGCCTGTAATGGTATGGGCAATTTGCGAGAACGTTTCCGCGATCTGGGATTTTTCGTCCATCTCGCTGATCATGCGACCGCTGTTGGCGGCATTTCCGAACAGCTGGGTGTCGAACGGAATGATGGCGACCGGCTCGATTTCCAGTGGGTCGAGAAAATCCGCAGGGGCGATCTCCGGGCGTTTCGGCATGCCGACCTGATTGAGAACGAGATGCGGTAACTTGTCGTTGGGTCTCAGTTTTATCAGCGCGTCGAACAGGTTCTTCGTATTGCGCAGGTTTGCGAGATCCGGAACCGCCGTAATGACCACCTCGTCGGCTTCCGCAAGCACCGCTCGCGTCCAGTCACACCATTGATGGGGAAGGTCGAGAACCGCGACGGGCGCACTGCGCTGCAGGACCTCAAGAATCGGCAGAAACGCCTGACGATCGAAATCATAGGTCCTGTCGAGGAGAGAGGGTGCGGCCAAAAGTGAGAGGTGGTCGGAACATTTCGTCAGCAGACGGTCGAGGAACACCTCGTCCAGCCGTTCCGGCGAAAACACCGCTTCCGCCATGCCCTGAGCGGGATCCTGATCGAAATCGATGTTGGCCGTGCCATAGGCAAGATCCATATCCGCCAGAATGGTTTCGGTGGAGAAGAGGGTGGAGATGCCGAAGGCGCAATTATGCGCGATCGTCGACGAGCCCACCCCGCCTTTGGCACCGATGAAGGCAATGTTGCGACCGAGCGGCTCCGCTTCCGGATCAACGAAGATCGTCGCGATCGAGGCCAATAGATCGGCCATGTTGATCGGTGCGACGAGATATTCGGAAATGCCGTTACGGATGAGATCGCGATAAAGCGTTATGTCGTTGTGCCGGCCAACGATGATGACACGGGTGGTGGGGTCGCAGACCTCTGCCAGAGGAGCGAGATCATCCAGCAGAGAAGACGGTGAGCTTGCTGTTTCGAGAACGATGAGGTTGGGCGTTGGTGAGGCGGAAAACATCGTCGCCGCCGCGTTGATGTCGCCCTTGGTTACCCGCAGGGTGACCTTGCTCATCCGCCTGTCACTGGACAAGGCATCCATCACGCGCTGCATGTTTTCGCTGACGCAGAAGGCATGGACGGATATGCGGGGCAAGGGCCGCAGGCGATCCATATCCGAGGCACGCGGCGCCGGCTGTTCGGCTTCCGCGTCGCCGCTTGACTTGATATCGTATTCTACAGCGCTCATTGTCTTTCCTGCCCTGACAATTGTTGGAACCGCGTCAATTTGGCGTCGCCGTGTTTTTGCCGCTGCGATAGGCGTCAATCACCACCGCTCGGCGCTCCGCGTCGATCGGACTCATGCCACGCGGGCCAACCAGATCCATGGGGTTGGCAACCTGTGCCGCGAGATTGCTCTGGGAGGCACATCCGAAATTGTACCAGTTCTTGTTGGCAAAGGTATTGTCGGAAAGGTCTTCGGGCCATTGACCGCATTGCCCGGTCATGGCGGTAACGGCCACATAACTCAGTCGAATGGGGGCGGCGTCGCCATTCGGGGATGCAGCGTAACGTGTTTCCATGATCTTGCCAGAAGGCACACCAGCGCCGGAAAGCGCGGAGCGGATTTGTCTCGCCATTTTTGAAGCCGCTGCCGAGTTGGCTGATCCCGATGGCATCTGGATGTTGACGATACCGGTCGACATCGAGGCGTAATTCTGGGCGAAACCACGGACATTATCCGCCATTGCCGTGGTCAGCCGGCTATCGCCTGCTGAAACCGGAATATCCAGCGAATGCTCGGCTTCCGAGAGGGTGATCGGATGGCGCGTGCGGTAGTCGTCAGGAATGGCGTTGGTCGTCATCGGGTCGCGTGCGCAACCCTGCAACAGGCCGGCGGCAAGCGCCACCATGGCGACGAGACCTGCCCGTCTGCCCGGCAGGCTTGAGGAAAAGGAAGAAGGGTTTTCCTGCATGACGTTTCCTGCCCGGACCGGGCTTGCTCTGAGGACGAGATTTCGTGCGTGTGTCGTCATTTGTAGATGAACCCCACTGATCCCTGATAGGGAGCCGCCTGAACCTGGTCCTTGCGGCCATAGACCTTGTTGACACGGTTCATGAAATACATGGCGGCATCGTTTTCCGGGTTGAAGTTGTCATCCGGCCGGGCGATCTGGTTGCGCGCAACAGGACGTACCAGATAGGGCGTTGCTATAATGACAAGCTCTGTCTCGTTGCGGATGAAATCCTTGCTGCGGAAAAGCGTGCCGAAGATCGGGACTTTGGAAATGCCGGGAAGTCCTGACATGGCCTGGCGAATATTGTCCTGGACAAGACCTGCGATCACAATCGAGCCACCGGACGGAAGTTCGACTGTTGTCGATGTCTCGCGTTTGCGGATCGACATGTAGGTGGAGCCTGGGATCGTGCGGCCCGCATTTCCGGTTACAACGTTGCCTTCATATGTCGGCTCGGAAACATTGGTCTCGATTTTAAGGCTGATCCGTCCCGGTGAAAGCACGACGGGCCTGAAGTTCAACGTGATGCCGTAGTCGACCGTGTTGGTGGTACGCGTTATGGTTGGCTGGCCCGTTTCCTTGTCGATGGTAACCTCCTGCTCTGCAGGCAGACGGAAATCGCCCCCCACGTAGAACTTGGCCTGTTCGCCGGAGATGGCGGTAAGACTTGGTTCGGCCAGAGTGCGCACGACACCCGCCTGTTCCATGGCGTTGAGATAGGAAGCAAAGTTGAGCGAGCCGGAGCCAATCGCGCCACTGGCTATTCGCGACGCACCGCTAATTGCATTTCCGAGATTGGACGGATTTGAAAATTCGAAACCGTTATTGCTTGTCGAGCTGCTGATGGAACCATTGAAGCCAAGCTGTTTCAGCACCTGCCGGCTAACTTCAGCTACGGTGACTTTCAGCGTCACCTGATCTTCGCCCTCAATCGTCAGCATATTGACGATCTGCGATGTCTGGCGGTTTTCGGCAAAAATCGCAGCGTCACCGCCGTTATTGCCGCCCGTCAGCGATATGTTGCGGGTAGTGGCTTCGCCGCCTTTCAGGAATGCTTCGGCAAGCTGGACAGCGCGTGCCGAATCCTGAGGTGTGCGCACTGATCCCGTGAGAACGATGTTGTCCGAAACGATCTCTACCTTGATGTCCGATTCGGGAATGAAACGACGGATATTGGCCTCAAGCCCGGAGATATCGCGCTCGACCTCAAGATCAAGACTGACGATTTCGCGCCCGCCATCTCCGAAAATGAAGATATTGGTCTGGCCCACCGTTTTTCCGAACAGATAGATGCGCTTGGACGTACGGGTTACGGCATCGGCAAGGCTCGGATCGGCGACGAGAATATCATGGGCATCCTCCGGCAGATCGATGACCAGTGCCTTGTTGAGACCGAGCTTCAGGCGCTTGCGAATGCCACTACCGCTTTCGGTGATCCGCACGATGCTCGCGCTTTGAGCCTCGGCTTCGCTGATACGCAAAAACGCGGGTGAGTGCTGACCCGGAATACCTGAAAAAGCCAGGCAAAATGCAAGGCTGCCCGCCATCGAGGAACGCAGGTGTTGTTTAATGCGCTTTGCCATGGAACCCCCGGTCATTGCGATGCTCCCTGTCCGGCTTTGACGATCGAACCGGATTTGATCACCTGAATCTCCGGCTGCCCGGAGCCGCCGTTGAGAAGGTAACCTGCTGAAAGCGTGTCGTTTTCCTGCGCATCGGCGACTGAGCGCAAAGCCAGCGTAAGGCGATCCGCCATCTGTTGCGCCACGGTGATGATTTTGGCCTGTTCGGGTGTGAGTTCGAGCGTTGCGGTTGCACCCACAACGGCTGAGGTGCCGTCCTCGCCTTCCTTGATCTGCTGGTCGATCGCCAGAACACGGACATTGTTCAAAACATTTTCAGTTAAAAAATGACCTGAATCGCCCTTGCGGACCATGATGACATCGACTCGGTCATTCGGCAGCACGAAACCGCCAGCACCTGTCGAGACGGAAATTTCCGTGGCGACGGCGCGTTTGCCGGCCGGCAAAAGCGAGGACATGATGCGGGTGCTGGAATCGACCACTTTTTCAGGCCGTACCGGCTCGCCCTGAAACAAAGGCAGCCGCACGACAGCGCCGGATAGTTCGGTTATGGCGTTCGGGTTTTTCGCTTCCGTTATGAAGCTGTCGATGACGTTACCAGTGGGCCAGGGCGTCCAGTGTACCGAACTATCGTTCAGGCGGCTGCCAACGGGTAGGTTGACCGAGGAAACGAGAACGTTAACCGTCGGTTCCTTCTCTATGATCGTTTCCGCTTTTTCGATGACCTGCTTCGCGCCGGAAATCTGCATGGCAACGATGCCGGCAAGACCGGCGGCGACCAGGGCAACGGAGAGAATGACGATACGCGACGGTTTCATGCTCGATCCTTGAGGGAATCAGATTCTTCTCCCGTCAGGATGGCCCGTCATTGGTATAATTATGGTTAATATTATGCTTGGATTTCTGGTTAACAAGCCTTTAACCTGCAGTGAACGCAGATTTCTCAGGAAAGACTTGCGATGGCGGCTTTCACAATTGGTGTTTCGCCATAGGTCAAAAGCCCGGCAATGGCGATGCCTATGCCATAGGGGATTTTCTTCGCAACCAGCAGGGAATCCGGAATGGGAATGCCGGCCGCCATGATTTCCTGCGAGCGCGATCGCAGAAGCAGGATTCCAAGCGTCAAGACACCGCCGATCAATGTCACTGCAAGTAGAAAGTCTACGAGAGAAATGTTGAAGCCGTACCACACTGCCGCTCCCGTCAACAGCTTGGCGTCGCCCCCGCCCATAACATTTGCAGCGAATAGGGTGAAACAGCCAAGAAAAACGGCCAATCCGGCAGCAAGACTCAAGCCGAAAGTGTGTAAATTCATTCCCGCCAGTGGCGCGACGAAAGCGAAAGAAAGCAAAAGCACGACAGCTATCACGTTGGGAATCGTCATGCTGAAGAGATCGTTAAGGGCAGCAAAACTCAGGCAAAGCGGAACGATGAGGAAAATCGCTGCGATAACCATAAGTAGAATTCCCTTGCGATTCGGTTTTGGTTCAATCCAAGAAAATACAGGTGATGTCCCAGCGGATCATCACCTGTATTGTACTGTCAGTAAAATCAAACGCCGCCGGTAGAAGCCTTGGAATTCGTAAACTGAGTACTGATGTAATCAAAGGTCGTCTTGAGTTTGCTGCCAACGGTTGTGGCGCCGCCAACGATAGCGACAGAAATAAGCGCAGCAATCAGGCCGTATTCAATTGCCGTTGCGCCGGACTCATCCTTCAGGAAGCGAGCGAAAATCTTGGTCATGGGTCTCTCCTAACTCTTGTGTTGTGTTCAGCACGCCGACAACTGTTTTCCGTTGTTCGGTTGCGTTCAAATTACAGGTGAGCGATTTCCAAGCGCTTAAAGAAGAGGATTAATCCAAAGTAAACGACAGGATGAGTTTCTCTTGGTAAACAAAACAAAAAAGTATTGTCTCTATTTTTATAGTTGCTGATAAACAAATATATTCCAGAGACTGTCAGTTTCTTATTTCCGGCAAAGTGTCCTCCCGGTGAGACATAGATGTTCAGTTTTGGTGCGGGACAGCGAGAGCCTCGAAAATATTGCCATGTCAGGCATGGTTACCGTTCACATTAGGGGCCTCTATCATTTAACGCTTCATTCACTAAAAACACGCATTCTGCTGCACAGTAAGTGCGGGTAGTGAGCAGGGGCGAAACGCGTGTCATCCGGAAAACTGGCGAAAATCGTGGTCGGCTTGTCCGTCATCCTATCGGGTTCGTTACAGCCTGTTTTTGCTCAGGAAGATATATTGCGCGTTTCGATGAACCACGCCCGTGTCCTTCGCCTCGACCGCCCGGTAAGCAAGGTTATTGTCGGCAACTCGAAAGTCGCCGATGCGACGGTGGCCGATGCCACCACGATCGTGCTGACCGGGCGCAGTTTCGGCACGACGAATCTTGTTCTTCTCGATGCCGAGGGCAATCCAATCGTCGATGAGCGCATTCTCGTCTCCATCGATGAGGGCAATACGGTTCGCGTTTTTCGACAAACGGAACGGACCGTGCTTTCCTGTACGCCGAATTGCGAACAGCATTCGCAAAACAGTGGCGACAAAGACGCCCAGCCTTAAGCGAACTACAACCCAATACCAGGTCTGAATATATCGGAATTCCGCGCGCGAGAATGGCTGGCATTTTGTCAAAGTGACAAAGGCTTAGTGCTCGTCCTGGGCAGTATTTTTATGGGAAAAATCGGGGTTGATCGCCAGCAAAACGAAAAACCGCAACATGTTCCCCTGCGTTTTGCAGGAGGACTGAATGTTGCTGTTTTTTCGTCTAAGTGTTTGATCTGGCTAAGATCAAAAATGGAATGGTGCCCAGAAGAGGACTCGAACCTCCACACCCTTGCGAGTACCAGCACCTGAAGCTGGCGCGTCTACCAATTCCGCCATCTGGGCGACGGAGAGCGATGTACGAGGGCAGCCGCCCGGTGTCAACAGACTTTTTGAACTTTTATGACGATCATTGATTTTAAAGGGAAAAAACTTGGTTAGACGCTGTTGAAACATGTTGCCGCGTCAATTGTCGAGCCCTTCATGCTTCGTCCTGTCGACGTGACCTAGGTCCCGTTCCGGGTCGATGACATCGCGGATTCTCTGTTTGAGCTCTTTTGGACCGGGGAAACCGCCATCGCGCTTGCGCTCCCATATGGTTTCACCATCAACGGTGATCTCGAACAGGCCACCCGTTGAGGGAATGAGGCTGACTTCGCCGATGTCAGAAGCGAAGGTTTGCAAAATCTCCTGCGCCATCCATCCCGCACGAAGCAGCCAGTTGCATTGTGTGCAGTAGCGGATGGTTATGCGGGGCTTGGTCTCGGCCATGATCACGTCTCCTTCAGCGCCCGATGACAATAATGCTCACGATAATGTCAACTATGACACTCATGTTTTTACCTGCGGCATGCTTGTTCTTATCATGCTGCTTTGCGAACAGATAAGCCATCGAAGGCTAAAACGCGGAGATCCCATGGCCCAGTTCGACAATAATCGTCAGCGTCTTTTCGTTCCGGCGGTCGCACCTCTTTATAATTCGACACATGATCTGGTGGAGACCGTTCTGCGCGTCGTGGCCGGGCTTCTTCTTGTCACCCACGGCTTCGGCAAGATCGCCAATCCGTTCGGGGCTGTCGGCATGGTGGAGAGCCTCGGCTTTTATCCGGGTGTATTCTGGTCACCTCTCCTGGCCGCCACCGAATTTTTCGGTGGAATTCTCGTGGCCATTGGGCTGTTCACGCGGCCGGCATCCTTTGCCGCAATGATCGTGCTTTTAGTAACGGTCTATTTTCACGGTATCGTAAAGGCGGAAGGTCTGGGTGGCGCGGAAAAATCAGTTCTCTGGGCAGCCATTTTCCTGTTCTTCGCTGTCCGTGGCGGCAACCGGCATTCCGTCGACGCGAAGCTGTCGCGGGAATTTTAAGATGCCACAGGCCGGCTTGTCCCCTTATTGCCTCGCTAACGATATCGCGCCTCTTGAAAATCCGTTTTTCTCGTGGTGAAGCTGAATTCGATCGGCGATACCGGCCGATCGAATTCCCCGTTGTCGGCAAGAGGCCCCATGCGCGTTGCAATTATCGAAAACATGGCGGGCACGCCGCATGGACAGATCGGCGTCGCTCTGGAAGAGGCAGGGGCTGACGTGCATGTCATCTGCGCCTATTCGGGTGAGCCTCTTCCTCTCGATGCAGCTGCACACGATGCGCTCGTCGTTTTGGGCGGGGAGCAGAACGCTCTTGACGACGTGCTTTATCCCTATCTTCCAGACCTCGCACTTTTGATGAAAGCGTTTGGCGATGCGGACAAGGCCGTGATGGGCGTCTGTCTCGGCAGCCAGTTGCTGGCGCGCGCCTATGGCGGAGAAAATATTCTGGCCGGCCCGCCCGAATTCGGCTGGGAAGACGTATCCCTCACGGAAGAGGGCGTGTCCGATCCGCTCTTGGCGGGGCTCGACAAGACATTTCCCATTTTTCAGTGGCATTGCGACACATTCACGCTTCCGCCCGAGGCAACGAGACTTGCGACCAATGGTGCAACGCGAAATCAGGCTTTTCGCGTTGGCCGCGCTGCCTATGGCACGCAATTTCATTTTGAGGCATCCACGGCCGTGGTCGACGGATGGTGTGAGGCATTCCCTGCTTCCGTAGAAAAAATGGCGCCCGGCTGGATGAACAATTACCGCGATCACCGTGGCGGGCGTGCCGATGTGGCCGATGCGACCGGTCTGGAAATTGCCCGTGCCTGGGTACGGCTTGTCTGATCTGGCAATTATCGGTTGCGAATATGGCCAAGGCCGCTCAGAATTGAGTGTGTTTCACCGACGTTTGCCAAGGAGGCACCAAGATCATGTATAAATTCGAAATCTATCAGGACAGGGCCGGGGAATATCGCTTCCGCTTCAAAGCATCCAACGGGGAAACGATGTTTTCCTCCGAAGGATACAAGGCCAAGGCATCGGCCATCCACGCCATCGAATCGATCAAGAAAAATTCCCCCGGCGCCGATACGGTCGATCTGAGCACGATGACCGCCTGAAGCTCTCCGTTTCGCGAAACCTCGAGGCATTCTCCTGCCAGAAATGACGGGCGCGTTGGAAGGTGTCGGCGTAAAGATAAGATTCAGTCTTTTTTGATAATCTTCCGTTAGCAATTGTATTTCGAGGTTCCCGGGCGGCGTCAGAGTGCCCCTGGATTGTTTTGCGTACGGGTTCTCATGCGTTCATCGGCTGTGCCAGCACTTCTCTTCGGTTGCCTTCTGCTTGGTGGCTGTACGTCCAGTTCCGGGCCGGAAAGCCTGATGGCCGGCCTGCCGTCGAAGGAAACCACGAGCTCGGTTACGCCATCCGCGCCGGTGCCGCAGGCAAGCGTGGGCAGCCAACCCATCACGGCCCAGCCGCGACAGGAAGTTCTGGCATGGGGCGGGCCGGTGCCCGAAGAGCCAAAGGCCTTTTCAGCCGTTACCCCACGGGCGCCCGTGCCGCAGAACGCGCTTGAAACCCGTTTGCCCTCACCGTCACAGGCAGGAATTGTACGACCGGCAGAGCGTCCGATGGAGCGTCCGGTACAATTGGCCATGGCTGCAGCCCCGGCGGCCAGTGCCGGTGCGCAGATCCGTTCGCGCATTTTCCGCTCCAGCTTCAGCGATGCCAAACCCATCAATTTCGGCAGGGTCCAGCCGCGCCATTTTCAGGTCCACGGGGTGGATGTCTCGCGCTGGCAGGCCAATATAGACTGGCCGCAGCTGCGCACACGCGGTGCCAACTTCGCCTTCATCAAGGCTACGGATGGCGGCGATCATCTTGACCCGATGTTCCGCACCAACTGGCAGCGTGCGAAGGAAGCGGGCATCCGTCGTGGCGCCTACCATTTCTTCTACTGGTGCCGGTCGGCCGGCGAGCAGGCGGATTGGTTCATTCGCAACGTACCGCGCGATCCGGATGCGCTGCCGCCGGTGATCGACGTGGAATATAACGGCGAATCGAGCTGCAAGATGCGCCATTCCCGTGAGCGTATTCTGGAAAAGATGCGCGTGTTCATGGATAAGCTGGAGCGCCATTACGGCCAGCGTCCGATTATCTATACGGCGCCCGATTTTTATAAGGACAATCTGACCGGCGAGTTCCAGGACTATCCCTTCTGGCTGCGCGCCGTTGCCCAGCATCCGTCCGTGGTCTATCCCGGCCGCAAGTGGTTGTTCTGGCAATATTCCGGCTCCGGCCTGTCGCATGGTGTCGATGGCCGCATCGATCTCAATGTCTTCAACGGCAATGAGGATGCCTGGCATCGCTGGGTAGACCGCCGCTCGAGTTGACGGGGCGGGCGTCAGCGCGAAAATTTTCGCGCGCCGGCAACGCAGAGCACCACCACGAGCGTGATGCCGATCATCGCAGGGCTGACCTCCTCGTGAAGCAGGGTTGCTGCAAGCACCAGCCCGAAGAACGGCTGCAGCAATTGCAGCTGGCCCACTGCGGCAATGCCGCCAAGCGCCAGCCCGCGATACCAGAAGATGAAGCCGATCAGCATGCTGAACAGCGAGACATAGGCAAGGCCGCCCCAGGCCTGCGGGTCGATGCCTGCGAGGGTTTGCGGCCCTGTGAAAAAGGCAAGCGGCAGCATCAGAGGCAGGGAGAGGACCAATGCCCATGAGATGACCTGCCAGCCCCCCAGTTTGCGGGAAAGGGCAGCACCCTCAGCATATCCCAGCCCACAGACGATAATCGCGCCCAGCATCAAGAGATCGCCGGCAAGTGAGGCTCCGAGCCCGGAGGCCAGCGAATTCGACAATGAAAAGCCGGCAACGAGGACGCTGCCCAGGCAGGAAAAGAACCAGAAGGCGGGCCGCGGGCGTTCTCCCCCACGCAGCACGGCAAAAACCGCGGTTGCGAGCGGCAAAAGCCCGACAAAGACGATGGAGTGGGCCGAGGTGATGTGCCGCAAGGCGAGGGCAGTCAACAGCGGGAAGCCAACCACCACGCCGAAGGACACGATGAAAAGGGATGCCATATCATCGCGCGCCGGGCGTTTTTGCCGGAACACAAAAAGCAAAGCGAGCGCCAGAAGGCCGGCTATGCTGGCGCGGGCGAGGGTCAGGAACACCGGATCGAAACCCGTTACCGCAACCCGCGTGGCGGGCAGCGAGCCGCTGAATATCACCACGCCGATAAGGCCGCTCAGCCAACCGCTTGTCGTCTTGTCCATGACCGTCTCCTGCAATTTCCCTTTCTTGATCCGGAACGGCTGGTGAAAACAGCGACAATAATATACAATTTCAAGAAACTGTTATGGTTGTTTGGACGGTACGGTTGGAGAGAAATGTGGACGGACACCTCGCGACGGGAACGCGCATAGAACAGGTGATGGCCAGCATGCGGCAACGCATCGCTTCGCGAAGCCTCGTTCCCGGCGCCAGATTGCCATCCGTTCGAGCGCTTGCGAAGGCCATGCAGGTCTCCACTTCAACCGTCGTCGAGGCCTATGACCGGCTGGTTGCCGATGGCACCATAAGCTCGCGACCGGGTTCGGGATTTTATGTGGCGGGTCCACTAGCGCCTCTGTCTCTGGCCGATATCGAGCCTCGGCTGGACAGGGCGGTGGATCCGCTCTGGGTGTCGCGCCAGGCGCTGGACGAGGGGGCGGCGCTTGCCAAGCCCGGCTGCGGCTGGCTTCCAGCGTCATGGATGCCGGAGCAAGCGCTACGGCGGGCGATGAGGGGGCTTGCCCGCGCGGATGCTTCCTTGCTGACGGATTATGCGAGCCCAATGGGGCTGTTGCCGCTACGCCAGCTTTTGTCCCGCAGACTTGCCGAACATGGCGTCCAGGCGGGCGCCAGCCAGATCATGCTCACCGATTCCGGCACGCAGGCGATCGATCTCCTGTGTCGTTTCCTGCTGCAGCCAGGGGATACGGTGATTGTCGATGATCCCTGCTATTTTAACTTCCGCGCTCTCTTGCGGGCGCATCGGGTGAAAACCGTTGGTGTGCCCTATACGCCGGCTGGACCGGACCTGCCGCTTTTCGAGCAGGCACTGAAAGAGCATCAGCCGCGCCTTTATATCACTAATTCCGCGATCCATAATCCGACAGGCGCAAGGCTTTCCGCCGTTTCTGCCCATCGCCTGCTGATGCTGGCCGAACAGGCGGGCCTCACCATCATCGAGGATGATATTTTTGCCGATTTTGAAACGCAGGCGGCACCACGGCTGGCTGCTTTCGATGGTCTGAACCGGGTCGTCCAGATCGGCAGTTTTTCAAAAACCCTGTCTGCTTCCGTGCGGTGCGGTTTCATCGCAGCGCCTCCGGCATGGGTGGAAGCCCTGACCGATCTCAAGATTGCCACTGCGTTTGGTGGAGCAAATTTTTCGGCTGCATTGATCCTGTCGCTTTTGACTGACGGTAGTTATCGCAAGCATGTCGAGGCTCTTCGACAGCGTCTCGCGGCGGCGGTGCCTGAGGCGGCGGCGCGTTTGAAAGCGCTTGGATGTGTGCCGTGGATCGAACCGCAGGCGGGCATGTTCTTATGGTGCCGCCTGCCGGAGGGGGTCGACGCCGCCGATGTTGCACGTCGGGCACTGGCGCAACAGGTGGTGCTGGCACCCGGCAATGTTTTCAGCTCCGCGCAGAACGCATCCGCTTTCATGCGTTTCAATGTGTCGCAAATGGCCGCTCCTCAGGTCATGGCGGTGCTGGCAGATGCCCTCAGGCAGAGCGCGTAATTGTCGCCCATATCGTGCTGGCCGAGGAGAATCGGAACAAAATCCCGTGAACGCCGTTTTCTTCTCAGAATGAAGAGGAGGAAATACCATGACATTCGATCCAAACAATCCGCGCCCGGACCGTGATCTTCGTCCGGAACTGAATATCAGCAATGAACCGCTTGCCCGCAAGTCTCCGTCCTGGATGCCATGGCTGGCGATTCTCGTTGTCGCATTGGTAGGCGTATTCGCCTGGTCGCAGATGAGCGGTCCGAACACCGATCCGGCCACGACATCCTCGACCATGCCGCCTGCGGCAACGCAACAGGCACCGGCGCCCGTGACTCCGACTGTCCCGGCAACACCGCCTGCCAACAATGCAGCACCGGCAAGCCCGAATACCGGCGGCACGCAGACGCAGCCGTAATGGGTTAGATAATCTGACAAAACCGCCTGCCTTCCGGCAGGCGGTTTTTTATTGCGCCAACTCTGCGGCGTTAGAGCTGATCCATCGCGGAGGGGTGGTTGGACAATCTGGACCAGCGGCTCATCGATTCCTCCGCCAGCACCGAAAGCGTAATGTTTCCGAAGCGAGACAGGAGAATGGTCTCCGCCTCGTTCATGGCGTCGAAAAGGGCAGCATTGACGGCCTGCTCTATGACGCAGTTAGGATTATCTCCTGCCAGCCCAATCGAGAACAATTCCGGCGCGCCAAGCGCCCGGTAAATATCGAGCAGCGTGATTTCGCTGAGCGGTCGCGCCAGAACCCAGCCACCGCCATGGCCTTTTTCCGACGACACGTAACCGTGCTCCCGCAAGCCCGCCATGGTTCTGCGCACCACCACCGGGTTCGTCTGCAACATCACCGCGATGCTTTCAGAGGTCGCCGCACCCTCGTGTTTCTCCATATGGATCAGAATATGCAGCACCCGTGAAAGGCGCGTGTCGTGTCTCATCGGTGAAATCCGCCTGTTTTTCGCGACATTACCAGTTAGCCTATGATGTAACAATATAAGTTGCGTGACTATTGACTCTAAAATTCATGTAACAATATAAGTGTCGTGAAACGAACGGGCGCTTCCGGCTCGGTGAACGATAGGTGCATCATGAAATACGACGTCATCATCATCGGCGGCAGCTATGCGGGCCTGTCCGCCGCCCTGCAGCTCGGGCGCGCGAGAAAAAACATCCTGGTGGTGGATGCGGGTGAGCGGAGAAATCGCTTCGCCAGCCATTCCCACGGTTTTCTCGGACAGGACGGCAAGGCGCCGGGCGACATCATCGCCGAGGCACGCCGCCAGATCGAGCGCTACCCGACGATACACTGGGCAAAGGGCAGGGTAACGAATGCCGAAGGATCATTCGATGACTTCGTTATCGAGATCGATGGCAATCGCCGCGAAAGGGCGGCCAGACTAATCCTTGCCACAGGCGTTACGGATGAACTGCCTGATATAGCCGGGCTGGAGGAACGCTGGGGCAGCGCCGTCTTCCATTGCCCCTATTGCCACGGATACGAACTGGATCAGCGCAGGATCGGCGTCATCGCGGCCTCACCGCTTGCCATCCACCATGCATTGATGCTTCCGGACTGGGGTGAAACGACCTTTTTTACCAATGGTATATTCGTTCCGGATGCCGAACAGAATGCGCTTTTGTCAGCCCGGGGCGTTCGGGTGGAAAAAGAGCGTATCAGAGAGATCGCAGGGCATGCGGATGTCGTTCTTGCGGATGGGCGTAGCATTGCTTTGGCCGGTCTTTTCACGCAACCGAAATTGCGGATTGCATCGGATTGGATCGAAAAGCTCGGCTGCACCGTGGAAGAAGGGCCGATGGGTTCAAGCATCGTGACGGATGCCATGAAACAGACGACAGTGCGCGGAATCTTCGCCTGCGGTGATGTGGCAAGGCCCGCGGGCTCGGTCGCTCTTTCCGTGGGCGATGGCGCCATGGCAGGGACTGCGGCTCACAGGTCGATCATGTTTCCGGAATGATCAGTGCGAAACAAGGCTTAGCCAGCGCCCCGGAGGCATTCCGAAGGCATTCTTGAAGTGGCGGGTAAAATGCGCCTGATCTGCAAAGCCGCAGGCAAACGCCGTTTCCGCAAGACCCGCACCCGCCCGCATCATGTCCTTGCATTTTTGCAGACGCCGCATGATGAGATAACGGTGCGGGCTCGTGCCAAACAGGGAGCGGAAGTGCCGAAAGAGCGTGAAGCGATCAAGCCCGCTTATTTGCTCCAGCTTCTCTGAGCTGACGGCAAGCGCGCTGTTCTCCAGCAGGTAATCGCGGCAACGGAAAACGGCGATTCGGTCAAGCCGCTTGATTGTTCTCTGGTTTCCGTTCGAATGCTTCCAGAGCAGATCCGACAGTCTCGATTGCCAGTCGGTCAGGAGCAGATTGTCCGGCTCGCCTTCGAGATTGCCGAGAGCCTCTATCAGGCATTGACGGAACTCATCGTCTTCGATGACGGGATTTTTTGCAAATGGCAGCGCGTGAAATCCGGTCGCCACCTCCATGGTTTTTTCCGGCGGAAGATAGAGCATACGGTAGCGCAGACCTTCGTCGGTGCCGGCACCACCATCGTGAACTTCGTCCGGATGCAGCACGATAACCTTTCCGGGCGTGCTGAAATGCGATGTGCCACGATAGGAAAAGGTCTGGACGCCAGAAAGCGTCACACCCAGAGCATAGGTGTCATGGCGATGGGGTGCATAGGCGTTGCCGTGAAAGCGCGCTTCGATGCGCTCGATCCCTTCGCTGGAAGGGGCCTGCACGATCCCCTCGAATTTGCACGAACGTTCAAGATCGCTCGTACCCTGAGGGGCTAGGGTCACTTCTCTTTCGTAACCACAGCCAGATTGAGTTCGCATGTTTGATACCAAGATCGCCGTCATCCTTCGTGATGACCTTGCCGTGTGGCAAAAACTGAACGTCACCGCATTTCTCATGTCCGGCATCGTCGCCCAGACCAGAGAGATCATCGGGGAACCATACCGCGACAGGGCGGGTAACGTCTACAATCCACTGTCCGTCCAGCCGATAGTCGTCATGGCCACGGATCAGGAGGCACTGCGCAAAATCCATCAGCGATCCCTGGAGCGCGAGGTCACGACATCGCTCTATATCGAGGAAATGTTCGCAACCGGTCATGATGTTGCCAACCGCCAGGTGTTTTCGGAATTTTCTCCCGACAATGCAAAGGTCGTCGGCATGGCGCTTAGGGCGGACAAGAAAATCGTCGACAAGATTACCAAGGGCGCGAAGCTGCATGCCTGAGCAGCTGCCGTGAATGTAAAAAGGGAGGCCGTGAGCCTCCCTTGTCAAATCAGCGACGATTTAGCGGCCGCTTATTCGTCGTTCATCTTCAGCGCAGCGATGAAAGCTTCCTGCGGAATCTCCACCTTGCCGAACTGGCGCATGCGCTTTTTGCCTTCCTTCTGCTTGTCCAGAAGTTTGCGTTTACGCGTCGCATCGCCACCGTAGCACTTTGCCGTCACGTCCTTGCGCAACGCGCGCACGGTTTCGCGGGCGATGACCTTGCCGCCAATGGCCGCCTGGATCGGGATCTGGAACATGTGCGGCGGAATGAGTTCCTTCAGCTTTTCGCACATGCCGCGTCCGCGCCGGTCAGCCGCCGAGCGGTGGACCAGCATGGAGAGTGCGTCCACCGGGTCGCCGTTCACGAGGATCGACATCTTGACGAGATCGCCTTCGCGATAGTCGATGATGTTGTAGTCGAACGAGGCGTAACCCTTCGAGATGGATTTCAGGCGGTCGTAGAAATCGAACACCACTTCGTTGAGCGGCAATTCATAGGTGATCATCGCGCGGTTGCCGACATAGGTCAGCTCCGTCTGCAGGCCGCGCCGGTCCTGACAGAGTTTCAGAATACCACCGAGATATTCGTCGGGCGTCAGGATCGTCGCCTTGATCCAAGGTTCGCGGATTTCCTTGATCTTCACGACATCAGGCATATCCGCCGGGTTGTGCAGTTCTTTCTCGGTGCCATCCGTCAGCGTCATTTCATAGACGACCGAAGGTGCTGTGGCGACGAGATCGAGATTGAACTCACGCTCGAGGCGTTCCTGAATGATTTCAAGATGCAGCAGACCGAGGAAGCCGCAACGGAAACCAAAGCCGAGAGCGGCAGACGATTCCATTTCGAAGGAGAAGGAGGCGTCGTTGAGGCGAAGCTTGCCCACTGCCGCGCGCAGATCTTCGAAGTCGGCTGCATCAACAGGGAAGAGGCCGCAGAAAACCACGGGCTGCGCTGGCTTGAAGCCGGGCAGGGCCTGCGCCGTCGGGCGCTTGTCGTCGGTAATGGTATCGCCAACACGCGTATCGGCGACTTCCTTGATCGAGGCGGTGATGAAACCGATCTCGCCGGGGCCGAGGCTGTCGACATTGACCATCTTCGGGGTAAGTACGCCAACGCGCTCGACGCCGTATTTCGCGCCGGAACCCATCATGCGGATCTGCTGGCCCTTGGTCAGCACGCCGTCGATGACGCGCACCAGAACCATGACGCCCAAATAGGTGTCGTACCAGCTGTCGACGAGCAGTGCCTTGAGCGGCCCGTTCTCGCCGACTTCGCTCTTCGGCGGTGGCAGGCGGTTGACGATGGCTTCGAGAACATCGGGGATGCCAAGCCCGGTCTTGGCCGAAATCAACACAGCTTCGGAAGCGTCGATGCCGATTACTTCCTCAATCTGTTCCTTGATGCGGTCGGGCTCCGCGGCCGGCAGGTCGATCTTGTTCAAGACCGTCACCAGCTCGTGATTATTGTCGATTGCCTGATAAACGTTGGCCAGCGTCTGGGCTTCCACACCCTGAGATGCGTCCACCACCAGCAGCGAACCTTCGCAGGCCGAAAGCGAGCGGGACACTTCATAGGCAAAGTCGACGTGACCGGGCGTGTCGATGAGGTTCAGCACATAGGTTTCGCCGTTATTCGCCTTGTAGTGCAGGCGCACGGTCTGGGCCTTGATGGTGATGCCGCGCTCGCGTTCGATATCCATCGAATCGAGAACCTGTTCCGACATATCGCGCTCGGCAAGGCCGCCTGTCGACTGGATCAACCGGTCGGCCAGCGTCGATTTGCCGTGATCGATGTGGGCAACGATCGAGAAGTTGCGGATATGGTCCAGGGGCGTGCGGGTCGAATTTGTGCTCATGCCCCGCGCTATAGCAGGGGCTTCTCATGCCGCAAAGCGGGAATTTGGTTAAAAGCCCTTTAAAATGGGCTTTTCAGATCGCAAACTGCTCCGGCCAGTCGCGGCGGGTGGCCACTTGTCCTTCGGTTCTAAGCTTGGCCACGGCAGCAAGGTCGATATCGGCGATCAGCAACTTGCTGTGTGTCACCGCATCGCTTTCGCTTTCCGCGACGATACCCGATGCCGGCATGCCATAGTCGGATGGCACGTAAAGTGCTGCGCGGCCACGATTTTCATCGACGGCGGGAGACCATGGAGCCTCACCCGCCGTGGGGGAGGAAAGGACGGCATATTGGTTTTCCAGCGCCCGCGCCTGCGCGCCGATACGCACCCGGTAGGCGCCGGCCAGCGTATCGGTGCAACTGGGAGCGAGAACCAGTTCGACGCCAAGCTCGGCCAGCTTCCGGCCAAGCATCGGGAACTCGTTGTCGTAACAGATGAGGATGCCGAGCCTGCCGATCGGCGTCTCGAAGGCTTTCAGGCCCTCGATGCCGGCATGTATGTTCCATTGCTCCCGCTCGAAGCGCGTCATGATCTGCTTGTCCTGATACCCGATCAGTCCGTTGGGGCCGAACAGCCATGCGCGGTTGCGGAACTTGCCGTCCTTGTCTTTCACTGGCGCGCTGCCCGGCTGAAACAGGATTTGATGTTGCCGCGCCAGCTCTTCGCAAAGCTCGACCCATGAGGGGATGAGCGGCTGTATCTCTTCGATGGAGCGGTGCAGGTCCGAGCGCGCATCCGGCGGCAACTGCCCGGTCAGCGTCATGGCCGAATATTCCGGCAACAGCAGCAGCTCGGCGCCTTTTTCTTTCGCCTCGCGCACGACGGCGGAAAGATGGGCGGCATAGCCTTCCCATGTCTCGATGAGTTCGATGGCATATTGGCTGGCGGCGAGTTTCGTCATCTGTTTTCCTCTCCGGCAGCAATGGTCTTCATCCAGAAGGACAGGGGCTTTGGGCTTTCGGTGCTCTCGTCTAGATCCCGCCAGGTGAAGCTGGTGTGCAATTCCGGGTGATGGCGATAGCCGCGATTTTCCCAGAAGGTATTCAGCGGCACGTAATCCAACGGCCGGCGCGGGTGGTCGGCGGGGCGCTCGACCGCGCAGAAGGTGCAGCAGTTGAAGCCGAGCTTGCTCGCATGCGCCTCCCGCTCCACAAAGAACCGCACCCCGATGCCATGCCCGCGATAGCTGGGCAGAAGCACGCTTTCGCCGAAGTAAAATATCCGGTCCGGATCGTAACCCGCCTTCAGGAAGGGCGCCTTCACCTCGTCGGTCTCGGCCGCCATCGGCATGCCGGTGGACATGCCCACCACGTGTGCGCCATCCAGCGCCAGCACGAAAACCGCGCCTTTCGTGTCGGCATAGGTGGCGAGATATTTGCGCTCGTAATCCAGCGATCCGTCATAGAGATAGGGAAAGGCGCGAAACACTTCGATCCGCAGGCGCGCAAGGTCATCGAAATAGGGCGCGGCCTCGATGCCGGAAAGAGACTTGATTTCGACGGTCATGGGCATTTTCACTTTCGGTTGCACTGGTTATACCGTCATGGAAACCCTGCGCAAGCATTGAACGGAGAAGACAATGACCGCCACTGAGACCATCCGCGCCTATTACGATGCCTTCAACCGTCAGGACATGGATGCCTTTCTGGCGCTTCTTCACGACGAGGTGGTACATGACATCAATCAGGGCGAGCGTCAGACCGGAAAGCCGGCTTTTGCGTCCTTCATGCAGCACATGAACCGCTGCTATAAGGAAAACCTCACCGACATGGTCATCATGGCGAGCGAGGACGGTAAGCGCGCCTCTGCGGAATTCATCGTGAACGGCGAATATCTCGCAACCGATGAAGGCCTGCCGGAAGCCGATGGCCAGACATACGTCCTGCCGGCTGGTGCATTCTTTGACCTGAAGGATGGAAAAGTTAGTCGAGTAACGAACTACTATAACCTGAACGATTGGATCGCCCAGGTCGGTGCCTGATGCATCTTTGCCGCGCGCAGAATCCGCGGTAACAAGCGATCGCAATTTCCATTATAGTAGATATTGACTCCATCATGTGAGAATGTATTCTGGCATGATGGAAAACGAAGATCATATTCTCGAACGCTCTATCGGCGACCGCATCAAGACGTTGCGCGCTGAAAATGGTTTGACCCTGGACCGGCTCGCCGCCGAATCCGGCGTCAGCCGCGCCATGATTTCCCGCATCGAACGTGGCGAGGCGAGCCCCACGGCCTCGCTTCTTGCCCGCATCTGCGCAGCGCTAGGCCTGTCGCTCTCCGGCTTTTTCGCCGAAGACGAAGAGGCTGTTTCACCGCTGGTGAAAAAGCGTGACCAGCAGCTCTGGAAAGACCCGGAGACCGGTTATGTGCGCCGTGCCATCTCCCCGCCACGCGTCGGTTCCGATGTCGATATTGTCGAGGTCGAGTTCCCGGCGGGCGCACGGGTCGGTTTCCCGCCGCATGCGGCAAGCCGCGGAATGACGCAATATGTCTGGCTTTTCGAAGGTGTGCTGGAGATGACGAGCGGTGGAGACGTGCACCGGCTGGAACCCGGCGATTGCCTTTTCATGCCGGTGGGTGAGGGACATGTCTTCCACAATCCCTCAGAAAAACCTGCCCGTTATGCCGTCGTGCTGGATCAAAGACAGCGCTGATTTTCCCCGACAGGAGTTATTAATGGCCACCATCCGCGTATTGAACCGGGCAGAGACGATCAATGCCTTGACCGAACTTTGTGACGTTATCGCCGACTGCGTTAATGGCGGCGCGTCTGTCGGTTTCATGCTGCCTTTCTCCCCAAAAGATGCCGAGCCGTTCTGGCAGGATGTAGCCGATGCCGTGGAAGCAGGCGGCACCATTCATGTGGTGGCGGAAGTAAACGATAAAGTGGTGGGCACGGTGCAGGTCGGTCTGGCCTCCAAGCCCAACCAGCCACATCGCGGTGATCTGATGAAGCTTCTTGTGCATCGGTCGGCACGCGGGCTGGGACTTGCACGAAAGCTCATGGAAAAGGTGGAGCAGGAAGCGGCAAAACGTGGCCGTACCCTTTTGGTGCTGGATACGGCCACGGGTAGCGATGCGGAGGCAATTTATCCCCGTCTTGGCTGGGAACGCGTCGGCGTCATCCCCGACTATGCGCTTTTTCCCGACGGGCGTTATTGCGGCACGACCCTGTTTTACAAAAGGATCGGCTAGGTTCTTCTGGTTATTGACCCGGCTTCAGCGTGCGGTTGAAGGCGGTGACGATCATCATTTCCAGCTGTGCATGAATATCTTTACGGTCGCGGGGCCCGGCCGGTTCGCAGATCGGATCGCGCTCGCCAACGGATTTGAGAAACGCGTCGGCATCCGGCTTGCAAAGGGGCAGGAAGCTAAAATGGTTGGCCTCGTCAACCTGTTGGTAAGTAGAGGCAGGCACTTGTGCTGCAAGCTCGTCGGCAAGGACAGCGGGCGGTATTTTACCTTCGCTGCCAAGATTGATGAAGGTCAGCGGAATATCGATTTGTCTAAGGCTGTCCGGCTGGAACGCCAGCGCCAGACCCGGATCGACCAACACGGCGGAACGGATGCGTGGATCGCGGTTCTGCTGCTCGAAACGGGTCTTGTCGATGGTTCTGAGATCGACCTTCGGTACGCTGACCGGCTCGTTATTGACATAGGCCCGGCCGCCGGCAAACCACTGGCAATCCATCATTGCTGCATTCTCTTCACAATAGCGCACATAGGCGTCAAGATCGGCGCGTGCACCTGCAATCTCCATCGCCGCGCTACCGCCCAGCGAAAAGCCGAGAACACCGATGCGTTGCGCATCGATCGCACCCGACCACGTGGCGTCCGTCGTCAAGGCCGTGACGATTGTGGATAGATCGTTGGTCCGCTCCCAGATTTTCGGCGTGTCGGCAGGCGTCGAGTCACCACTGGTCGTGCCGGGATGATTGGTTCCGGCGACGATGAAACCTTCGCTGGCGAGTTTCGCGGCGATCCAGGCCATGCCTTCAGCGCGCGAGCCGGACCCGTGCGAAATCAACACGAGGGGGAAATGGCCGTCCTTGATGGTCGCGTCCTTCCGAACCGCCGTTCCCTGAAAGATACGGTTCTCGGAGGAAAGCGCCGGTATGCCGTCTCCGCCTTTGGCCGGATACCAGATCGTAACGTCAAGGTTTGTGTCGCGAGCCTTGGAAGAAACTGGGATGCTGGTAAGCCCGACATCCTCTGCGGCAAATGCCTGCGGGGAAAAAGCCGCGCACATCAGAAGTGCGACAAGGGTGTTTTTCAGTGTCATGAGAGCCTCTCCGTTTGACAAGGTGGATGCTCCCGTTTTCCTTCTAGGGTGAATAAATGCGTCCTTGATCGCGTTAAAGGTCGTGCCGAAACGCGATCTGGTCCATGAATGGGTGGTAATTCATCGCTTCGGGATCGTTATCCGTGCTTTTCATTCCATTGCCTTTTGTCGTCGCACTTCTGCTGGTCGTCATGTTCATCGTCTTCTTTCGAGGCGCAGAGGATATGCGAACCAACCGGGCGTTTCTGGCGCTCATCGCGCTTTGCGCCGTGCAGTCCGTTCTTGTCGGCTTGCGCTGGGGATATGGTGTGAGCGAAGCGCGTTATGTTTTGCCTGTTCTGGCTGCCTGCCTGCCGCCTCTCGTCTACATCGCCTTTCGCGGACTGATGGGCGTTGGAGTTGAAAGCAGGAGGGCGATGTTTGCCAGTCTTGTGCTTTCACCTTTCTTCGTCGTCTTTCTGGAGTTCGTCCTTCCTGTTGCGATCGATTTTGCGCTGATCGTGATTTTTGTCGGGCACGCCATTGCCTTGCTTCTCTTGGCAAGAAAAGGGCCGGATGGGCTGGACGAAGCGCAATTTGCCAGCGTCGCATCTGCGCATAAGGCGCTCATTGTCGCCGCGGTCGCTCTCTGCGTTTCCGCGTTCTTCGATCTTCTGGTGTTTTTCGATTTCGAGTGGGCGCATGGAGAAAATGTCGCCGCACTTGTTAGCAATGCCAATCTTCTCGGGCTTCTGCTGATCGGTCTCATGGCTGCACTTGCCGGCAAAAGCAAAGCGCCGCAAACGGCTGCCCAGCCTGCTGCGGAGTTGTCTTCACCGGCGCCTTCACAACAGGACCGGGACGTTGTCGAAAGGCTTGATCGCTTGATGGAGACCCACACGCTCTACCGCGATGAGAACCTAAACCTGTCACGGCTCGCAAAACGTCTCGGTCTGCCGAGCCGGCAAATCTCGGGCGCGATCAATCGCTCGCTCGGCGTTAACGTCTCGCAATATGTCAACCAGCTGCGCATCCGCGAAGCCTGCCGGCTGCTGGAGGAGACGGATCAGTCGGTCACTGCGATCATGCTGTCTTCCGGCTTTCAGACCAAATCCAACTTCAACCGGGAATTTCGCCGCGTCACCGGCATGAGCCCGATGGACTGGCGTGAACGCGAGGTGTGGAAGCTGGTGTCGAATACAAAAACGGCCACCCGGCAGATGCCGGATGGCCGTTTGAAGATCCTGAAATGAGGATCAGAGCGTGCCGTTGCGCTGCTGGATCATCATATAGGTGTCATAGGTATATTCGGCGATCTGTGCCCAGAGATAGGCGTCCTTCTTGAACGCCTGCTGGCTTTCGTAGATCTTCTTGAAGCTCTCGTTCTTGGCCGAAATCTCGGCATAGGTGTCCTGCGCCGCCTTGTGGCAGACATCGAGGATTTCCTGGCTGAACGGCCGCAGGATGGCGCCCTGCGCCACGAGTTCCTTCAGAGCCTTCGGATTGCGCGCGTCATAACGCTCCAGCATGCTGGCGCTGCCGGCGGCGCAGGCGTCTTTCAGAATACGCTTGTAGTTCTCCGGCAACTCGTTGAACTTCTGCAGGTTCACGAAAGCATGAACGGCTGGGCCACCTTCCCACCATGCGGGGTAGTAGTAATATTTCGCAACCTTGTAGAAGCCGAGCTTCTGGTCGTCATAGGGACCGACGAATTCGGTTGCATCGATGGTGCCCTTTTCCAGTGCAGCGTAAACATCGCCGCCGGCGATCTGCTGCGGTGTCACGCCAACCTTCTGCATCACCTGGCCGGTCAGGCCCGCAATGCGCATTTTCAAGCCCTTCAGGTCATCGATGGTGTTGATTTCCTTGCGGAACCAGCCGCCCATCTGGGCGCCGGTATTGCCGAGCAGGATCGAGTAGATATTGTGCTGGGCAAGAAACTCATTGAGCAACTCGTTGCCGCCCGCCTGGTTGAACCATGCATTCGTCTGGCGTGCATTGAGACCGAAGGGAACCGAGGTCCCGAGCGCGAAGGTCGGGTCCTTGCCGACATAGTAGTATGAGCAGGTATGCGCCATTTCGACGGTTCCGGCCGTCACCGCATCCGCTGCCTGCAGCGCCGGCACGATTTCGCCACCGGCGAAATGCTGGATGACGAAGTTGCCGCCGGATGCTTCCTTGACATGATCGGCGACGATCTGGCCGGCACCGAATAGAATGTCGAGGCCCTTGGTGAATGACGACGTCATGCGCCAGGTGATTTTGGGGTTTTCCTGCGCAATGGCCGGAGCGGCCAGCACGGTTGCGGTAACACCGGCACCAACAGCGCCCGCCTTGCGAATAAATGATCTGCGATCCATGTCGATAAGCCCTGATATGTCTGCATATTACAGGCGAACCGTACGGTACGCCTCCCACTGGCTACTAAACATTTATCCTCGCGGCCATCAAGGGGAATATTTGAACTTGCCGGGCCTGCTATCATCGCCCGGATGGGGCTACGGATGCATGCGTTTTAACGCCGGATCATCCATTGCAGGATTATAAAACAGCGAAAGCGTCAGGCTTTTTGCGATACGTTCCGCAGTTTCCATGAACCAGCTATGGGCTTGTGGGCTCGGCGCGATATCGTCAAGGGTGGCCGAAAAAAGCGCCAGCCATTGCGGGAACAGTTCCGCCGACATGCCTTTTACGCCAAGATGCGCCTGCACCGGCTTGCCGCCGTAGCCGCCATTCTTGAAGGCGACGGCGGCCCAGAACTGTTTCATCCTGGCCATATGCTCCGGCCAGCGCCCGGAAAGCCGCGCATCGAAGACAGGGCCCAGCGTGGGATGTTCCAGAACGCGGGCGTAAAATGTCTCGACCAGCAGGTCGACGAAACCGGCGTCGATGCCGATAGCCGCCATGGCCTTTTCCGCCCTGTTCTGAATTTCCGCGTTGTGGGCGGCCTTTGCCGCGATCTGGTCCTGCATTGTGCTTCCTTTTGCGGCAGAACCTACGTGGCTCTTCGACACTCCGCAATGCGACCCTTTGGCATATTAGAATAATTCTAAAAGGCTTGATTGTGACGTGATCAGGATGTATTTAGAATTATTCTAAAGAGGTTCCAGTCATGTTCCGCAGTCTTTTTTCCCTGTCCAAACGCCCGTTCTCCTCGCTTGGCGAACAGGAAATCCTCGCACTTGCCATCTCGTCCGAAGAAGACGATTCCCGCATCTACCGCTCCTATGCCGATCATCTGCGCGCGCAATATCCGCAATCCGCAAAAATCTTCGATGATATGGCCGAGGTGGAGCAGCAGCATCGAAACGTGCTGATCGACATGCACCGCAGGCGATTTGGGGAAACGATCCCCCTGATCCGCCGTGAGCATGTGCGTGGCTTTTACGAGCGCACGCCGGACTGGCTGGTGAAGAACCTGTCGCTTGACAAAATTCGTGCGCAGGCGGAATTGATGGAGGCCCAGGCGATCCGTTTTTACGATGAGGCTGTCAAGCGCACCAGCGATGCCTCGACCCGCAAGCTGCTCGGCGATCTGGCCGAGGCGGAGCGTGGTCACGAAGACATCGCGCAGATGCTGGAAGAGAAACATCTCGACGAAAACGGCAAGACAGAAGAGGCGGAAACCGCAAAGCGGCAATTTCTTCTGACCTTTGTGCAGCCGGGTCTTGCGGGACTGATGGATGGTTCCGTATCGACGCTGGCACCGATCTTCGCAGCCGCCTTCGCCACGCAAGATACGTGGCAAACCTTCCTGATCGGCCTTTCGGCCTCCGTTGGCGCGGGTATTTCCATGGGCTTCACCGAGGCGGCCCATGATGATGGCAAGCTTTCCGGTCGTGGCTCTCCGGTAAAGCGCGGTCTCGCCTCAGGCATCATGACGGCCGTTGGCGGCCTTGGCCATGCGCTGCCCTATCTCATTCCGCATTTCTGGACAGCAACGGCCATCGCCGCGGTCGTCGTCTTCGTGGAACTCTGGGCCATCGCCTTTATTCAGAACCGCTTCATGGAAACGCCGTTCCTGCGGGCAGTGTTTCAGGTAGTGCTCGGCGGTTCGCTGGTGCTGGCCGCCGGTATCATCATCGGCAACGCCTAGTGAATAATAAAGCCCGCAGCGTTTGCTGCGGGCTTTCTGCATTGAGCCTATAATATCTGCCGATCAGCGCAATGCGCCGACCAGAACGTCGCGGCCATCCTCGATGGAAACCCAGCGGCCCGAATTGAAGGACGCCTGCCGCTTCAGATAAGTGTAGTTGGTGTCGGTCCAGAGCTTCACGTCGTCGGTGAGATTGTCGAGAATATAATCGCCATCGGTGGTGCGGAGCGTCAGCACGGCGTGGCCCTCGCCATCAGGCTTGCGCACGACAGTAATTAGCAGGTCAGCAACGGAAAACCCACGCTCGATCAGCTTCTTGCGCTTCAGCAGCACGAAGTCCTCACAATCGCCAGCGGTCGTGGGATATTCCCAGACTTCTTCCTTGCCGTAGATTTCCATGTCGGTCATGGCGACGATCGAGGTGTTGACGGATGTGTTGATCTCGCGAACCACACCCCAGCCATACTCGGTGACGCGTGGCGGCGGCGTCAGCTTGCTTCGAATGTTGCACTCGCTCGCGTATTTCTGACAGAACTCATAATGGCCGATCGGCTGGGATGTGATCCCACCCGTCACCATGGAAGGGCTTCCCTTGGTTTCCGCCACGGCGGCGGCAGCAGTCAATAGCCCGGCGGCAACTGCAAACAGCAGCGCACGCGCCAGCGGTGCGTTCATCATGAAACCCGTCCCTTAATTCTTAACGAAAAGTTAAGAGGGTTGGGGGTCAGGAGTCAATCACTAGCCATCGGCGGCGCGCAAGACTCGTTAAATATGGTTAAGATCGTTGCGCAAATGCCTATGTTGCAAGGGCTTTGACGGCAGCCAGCATCCTGTCGATATCCTGCGGCCGGGACAGCCGGTGGTCGCCATCGCGGATCAGCGTCAAGACGACGTCGTCGGCAGGAAGATGTTCGAGGAGCTTCAGCGCATGCTGATAGGGAACATCGGGATCGCGCATTCCCTGCAGGATGTGAACCGGGCAGCCCGTGGTAATGATGCCGGTGAGGACGCGGTTCTGCTGCCCGTCTTCCATCAGCGCGCGCGTAAAGATGTTTGGCTCGGGGCTGTATTCCGAATGTTCCTCGAAATAACCTTTTTCTTCAAGCGACCGTTTTTCCGCATCCGTGAGGCTCGGCTCTATCAGGTCCGCCGTGAAATCGGGGGCTGGCGCAATGAGGACCAGACCAGCGACGGACGGCGTGCCGCCGGCCTTGCGCAGTTCCTCAACCATGCGCAGCGCAATCCATCCACCCATCGACGAACCAATAAGGACGACGCGCGATGGCGCCTTTTCGCGCACGACGGCAAGTGCCTCTTCCAGCCATCTTGAAATCGTGCCCTTTTTGAAGTCACCGCCGGAAGCGCCGTGCCCGGAATAATCGAGCCGCAGGCACGCAATGCCGTTTTCCGCCGCAAAGCGGTCGAGTTCCACCGCCTTGGTTCCCGTCATGTCGGAACGGTAACCGCCGAGCCAGACAAGCGTGGGTGCATCTTCTCGTGAAGTTGACGGGCGGTGAAGGACGGCGATGTCGCGGGCGTCGTCGCCCATGCCTACACGCAGGAATTCAGCGGCTTGTTCTGTCATGTATATGCAATTCTCCTGAATTTCGCGCAACAAAGGCGGCGTATTTGCAAAAACCGTGACAACAGGTGATCTTTTCGGGCAGATATGCTATTGACTTCGCCACGGCAATAACGACATTTCCGCCGCTTGTACCAAACAAGCTGTTTTTTGCCGATGTGATCCAGAAACAGATCAGGAGAATACGACCATTCGCAGACCTTTCAAAGCCGATGCCCCCGTCAAGGAGGGCCCGCGCTCCAACCGGGAAATCCGGGTTCCCAGAGTTCAGCTTATTGATGAAGAGGGCCAGAACCTCGGTAGCATGCCGACGGACCAGGCTTTGAAAATGGCGGAGGATGCCGGTCTCGATCTCGTTGAGATTTCGCCGAACGCTGAACCGCCGGTATGCAAGATCCTCGATCTCGGCAAGCTTAAATACTCGACCCAGAAAAAAGCCGCTGAAGCGCGCAAGAAACAGAAGATCGTCGAGGTCAAGGAAATCAAGATGCGCCCCAACATCGACACGCATGACTATGACGTGAAGATGAAGGCGATGAACCGTTTCTTTGACGAAGGTGACAAGGTGAAGGTGACGCTGAAGTTCCGCGGCCGCGAAATGGCCCACCAGGAACTCGGCATGAAGCTTCTCCTCCAGGTGAAGGAAGATACCCAGGCGATTGCCAAGGTTGAAGCCGAGCCGAAGCTGGAAGGCCGTCAGATGATGATGGTTCTCGCGCCGAAATAACTCTTTCGCGCACGCCGCCCGGGCGGCATGAAGCACCACCGCAAGGGGAAGTTCGTATTCCCCGTTGCGCTTTTAACCGACTGCGGTTATAAGCGCGCGTCCGAACGGTCCGGCAGGGCATGCCGAGGCCGTTCCTGAATAGCTTGAAATAGGCCTCGTCTGCCTGTTTCGATACAAAAACACGGAGTAGCAAAATGCCCAAGATGAAGACGAAGTCCGCTGCAAAAAAGCGGTTCAAGATCACCGCCACCGGCAAGGTTGTTGCAGCCGCCGCCGGTAAGCGCCACGGCATGATCAAGCGTACCAACAAGTTCATTCGCGACGCGCGTGGAACCATGGTTCTCGCCGAAGCTGACGGCAAAAAAGTCGTCAAGAACTACCTGCCGAACGGTCTCTGAGACTTTTCCGCACTTTTGGACACTTTAAGGAGATCATGACATGGCACGCGTAAAACGTGGCGTAACTTCCCGCGCCAAGCACACCAAGACACTCAAGGCAGCCAAGGGCTTCTACGGCCGCCGCAAGAACACCATCCGCGCAGCTAAGGCTGCCGTGGATCGTTCCAAGCAGTACGCTTACCGCGACCGCAAGGTCAACAAGCGCAACTTCCGCGCTCTGTGGATCCAGCGTATCAACGCTGCTGTTCGCGAATTCGGCCTGACCTACGGCCGCTTCATCGACGGCCTGAACAAGGCTGGCATCGAAGTTGACCGCAAGGTTCTGTCCGACATGGCTATCCATGAGCCGGCAGCATTCGGCGTGCTCGTCGAGACCGCGAAGAAGGCTCTTGAGTACCTCAAGGAAGCTGGTACGACCAACGAGTTTGAAACCGCTGTAAAGTAATTACGGCGCGGACAATCTGTTGTTCATTTGAAACCCGCGCCGGTCCTCCGGCGCGGGTTTTTCGTTTTCAGTTTCTGATACAGCTCTATCGGCGTTTTTTAATTTAGAAATTTAGAAGAGTTGGAGTATTCACGCCGTTTGAAGCGAAATCCTTGGTGGACGGAAATGCTGGTCAATAAAATTGAGGTTGTGGAAGCAGAAGGCTTTCGCGTTCATCTCGACGATGACGACATCGCAACCCTGATGCGCGTCCTCCTGAAAAGTGACCGGCGCATTCAAAAGGTCGAGCTCTCGCAATTGACGGTGTGGATCAAACGGCAGGGCACGGAACGTGTGACCTGGTGGATGAAAATGCAGAAGCTGCTGTCAAAACTTCTGCCTTATGCTTTTCTTCGCCCTTCTGAACCGCTGGACGGCGCCGGCCTCATGCAGCGAGAGCTGGAAACGTTGCAGCAGTTCCAGCAAGGCGGTTTCCCGGTTCCGCCGCTGATCTACTCGTCGCGCACAGCAATGGTGTTGGGAGATGTCGGTCCGACGCTCATGGAGCGGATGGATGCGCTAAAGGCGTCCGATCCGGTGCAACATGACGCCTTGCTTGTGAAATCCGCAGAAGCGCTTGGCGAGCTGCATGCGGCGGGCCTCTGCCACGGCCGCCCGCATGTGCGTGACTTCTTTATAAAAGACGACCGTATCGGTTTCATGGATTTCGAGGAGCGCCCTCAGGAGGCCATGCCGCTGGAGACGGCGCAGGCGCGCGATATCTGGCTGCTGTTTTTGCAGGTCGCGACCCGCGCCTGCGATGCGCCTAAAACCTGCGACGCCGCCTTTGCCCGCTGGCGTGAAAACGCCCCGCCGCGGGCGCTTGAAGAATTGTGCCGTCTGATCGGCATTCTGGGGCGATTTTTACCGCTTGCCCGGTTGATCGGGCGCGTGCGGATGGGTAGTGATCTGCGACGCTTTATCATGGCGACCGACTATCTGATGAATGCTGTGAACCCCGAAGCCGCTGTTAAAAATACCGGCAAGGCAGGAAAAGATGACTGAACTTGATACCTTGAAATCGCAACTGATGTCGGAGATCGCCGCCGCCGCTGATGAGCCGGCCATCGAAGCCGTGCGCGTCTCCGCGCTTGGCAAGAAGGGCTCGGTTTCGGAGCTTCTGAAGACGCTGGGGTCGATGACGCCGGAAGAGCGCCAGACCCGGGGCGCTGCCATCAACCAGCTCAAGACCGAAATCACCGACCTGATCGGTGAACGCAAGAGTGGCCTGAAAGATGCCGCGATTGCCGCCCGCCTGAAGGCGGAAACGCTTGATGTCAGCCTGCCGGTCCGCCAGTCTCCGACCGAGCGCGGCCGCATTCATCCGATCAGCCAGATCGTCGATGAAATCACCGCGATCTTTGCGGATATGGGCTTCTCGATCGCCGAAGGTCCGGATATCGAAACGGACTATTACAACTTCACGGCGCTGAATTTCCCTGAAGGCCATCCGGCCCGCGAAATGCATGACACCTTCTTCTTCCAGCCGGATGAAAACGGCGAGCGCAAGGTGCTGCGCACGCACACCTCGCCGGTGCAGATCCGCACCATGGAAAGCCAGAAGCCGCCGATCCGCATCGTCATTCCGGGCAAGACCTATCGTCAGGATTCCGATGCCACCCATTCGCCGATGTTCCATCAGGTGGAAGGTCTGGTGATCGACAAGAAGGCCCATGTTGGCAATCTGCGCTGGGTACTTGAAGAGTTCTGCAAGACCTTCTTTGAGGTGGATAGCGTTGTCATGCGCTTCCGCCCGTCGTTCTTCCCCTTCACGGAGCCGAGCTTCGAGGTGGATATTCAGTGCGACCGCTCCGGCCCGATCGTCAAGTTCGGCGAAGGCAACGACTGGATGGAAATCCTTGGCTGCGGCATGGTGCACCCGAATGTGCTGCGCGCCGGCGGTCTGGACCCGGATGAATATCAGGGCTTTGCCTGGGGCATGGGCCTCGACCGCATCGCCATGCTGAAATACGGCATGCCGGACCTGCGTGACTTCTTCAACGCCGATGTCCGCTGGATGAACCACTACGGCTTCCGCCCGCTCGACATGCCGACGCTGTTCGGCGGTTTGAGCGTTTAATCCGGTTAGCCAAGGAGCAAAGACATGAAATTCACTCTTTCCTGGCTGAAAGAGCATCTCGAAACGGATGCGACGCTGGACGAGATTTGCGAACGGTTGACGGCGATCGGGCTTGAGGTCGAGGACGTCGACGACAAGGCGGCCTATAAGCCTTTCGTCATTGCCAAGGTCGTCTCCGCCGAAAAACATCCCGAGGCCGACCGCCTCAAGGTGTTGATGGTGGATGCCGGTGACGGCAAGCCGGTGCAGATCGTCTGCGGCGCACCGAATGCGCGCGCCGGCCTCGTCGGTGCGCTGGCGCGTCCTGGCGTTTACGTTCCGGGCATCGATGTCACGCTTGCCGTCGGCAAGATACGCGGTGTCGAAAGCCACGGCATGATGTGCTCCGAAAAAGAGCTGAACATTTCCGACGATCACGACGGCATCATCGATCTGCCGGAAGACGCGCCGGTCGGCACTTCTTTCGCGACCTATGCCGGACTTGACGATCCGGTCATCGAGATCAATCTGACGCCAAACCGCCCGGATTGCACCTCGATCTATGGCATCGCCCGCGATCTCGCCGCTTCCGGTCTCGGCAAGCTCAAGACCAAGCCAGCGCCGTCCTTCAAGGTCGAAGGCTCAACCCCGGTCGACGTGAAGCTGGAGCTGGATGACGCGGCGCTCTGCCCCGGCTTTTCGCTGCGCATCGTGCGCGGTGTGAAGAACGGCCCGAGCCCGAAGTGGATGCAGCAGCGTCTGATGGCGATCGGCCTGCGTCCCATCAATGCGCTCGTGGACATCACCAACTACATGACCTTCGATCAGGGCCGGCCGATGCACGTCTTCGATGCCGCCAAGGTCAAAGGTGATCTGACGGTCCGCCGTGCGAAGGAGGGTGAGACGATCCTCGCGCTTGATCAGCGCGAATACAAGCTCGGCCCGAACAATGTCGTCATCGCCGATGAAAAAGGCCTTGAGTCGATCGGTGGCGTCATGGGTGGCGAACATTCCGGCTGCGACGAAAACACGGTCGATGTGCTGATCGAATCCGCTCTCTGGGATCCGATTAACATTGCCAAGACCGGTCGCTCGCTCGGCATCATTACCGATGCGCGTTATCGCTTCGAGCGCGGCGTCGATCCGGAATATATGGTTCCGGGTCTGGAACGCACCACCGAACTGGTTCTGGAACTCTGCGGCGGCGTTGCCGGCGAAGCCAAGGTCGTCGGTTACAAGGGGCATCAGCCCAAGGTCGTTGATTTTCCGCTCTCGGAAGTGAAGCGTCTGACCGGCCTAGAAGTTTCGGCGGAAAAAAACCTGGCCATTCTCAAGGGTCTCGGTTTCGGCATCGAGGGAACGGGCGAGCGTGTTTCCGTCACCGTGCCGTCCTGGCGCCCGGATGTCGACGGCAAGGCCGATCTGGTGGAAGAGGTCATGCGCATTCATGGCGTCGACAACATCAAGCCGGAACCGCTGGAGAGCTTCGGTGCCGTCAACGGCCGCATCTTGACGACGCTGCAGGTGCGCACCCGCACCGCGCGCCGTGCGCTTGCCAGCCGTGGCATGCTGGAGGCCGTCACGTGGTCCTTCATCCCGGAAGCTCACGCGAAGCTTTTCGGTGGCGGTTCGCCCGCTCTGAAACTGGCCAACCCCATCGCGGCCGATATGTCGGATATGCGTCCTTCGCTTCTGCCGGGCCTTCTGACCGCAGCACAGCGCAATGCCGACAAGGGCCATGGCGATGTGGCAATCTTCGAGGTCTCCGGCACCTATGAGGGTGACACGCCAGACACCCAGCGCCGTGTTGCCGGCGGTGTACGCCGTGGCACGGCCTCGCTCGCAGGCAGCGGCCGCATGTGGTCCAATGCCACAAAGGGCGGCGGCAAGCCGGTGGATGTCTATGACGCCAAGGCCGATGCGCTTTCGGTGCTTGAAGCCTGCGGCCTGCCGATGGCCAATGTGCAGATCGAGGCCGGCGCTCCCGGCTGGTATCACCCTGGCCGCTCCGGCACCATCAAGATGGGTCCGAAGGTCGTGCTCGGCTATTTCGGTGAATTCCACCCGAAGACTCTGTCAGAGCTGGATGTTTCCGGTGTCTATAGCGGTTTCGAGATCTATCTCGACGCCATGCCGGAGCCGAAGAAGAAGGCGACCCGCACAAAGCCGGCCCTTGAGCTTTCGCCCTTCCAGGCGGTCAAGCGCGACTTCGCCTTCGTGGTCGACAAGTCGGTCGAGGCAGGCGCCATCATCAAGGCTGCAACAAGCGCTGATCGGAAGCTGATCACCGGCGTCAATGTCTTTGACGTCTTCGAAGGTGCATCGCTTGGTGAAAGCCGAAAGTCCATCGCCATTGAAGTTCAGATCCAGCCGGTCGACAAGACGCTGACGGACGAGGATTTCGAGGCGCTGACCGCAAAGATCGTCGGTAATGTCGAGAAATCGACGGGCGGCGTGCTGAGAGCGTAAAGCTCTGTTTCCATGAATTGAAAAAGCCGAGGCAGTCGCCTCGGCTTTTTTTGTTTTTAGCGGTTCGCCATCTGGGACATACGCTCGGGATATCGTTGGCCGGCAACCTTTGCTGGAGAAAGCAACGCGCCAAGGCTGGCGACTTCTTCTGCCGTCAGCGATACATCCGCTGCCGCCACGTTTGTCTCAAGATTGGCGATTTTTGTCGTACCGGGGATCGGAACGATAAAGTCACCCTGCGCCAGAACCCAGGCCAGCGCCAGTTGCCCGGCGGTAACACCCTTTTCGGCAGCCATGTCTTCCAGAAGCTTGATGAGCGCCAGATTGGCATCGAAGTTTTCACTTTGGAAGCGCGGCAGGCCGCGGCGGAAATCGTCGGATGCAAGTCCGTCGAGCGACTTCAGCGCGCCCGTCAGGGCACCACGCCCGAGCGGGCTGAAGGGGACGAAACCGATACCGAGTTCGCGGCATGTTTCCAGCACGCCGTTTTCCTCCACATCGCGGGTCCACAACGAATATTCGCTCTGTATGGCAGCGATCGGGTGAGTGGAGTGCGCCTTGCGAAGTGTTTCGGCACTCGCTTCCGAAAGGCCCAGATGTTTCACCTTGCCCTGCCGGACCAGTTCCGCCATGGCGCCGACCGTATCTTCGATTGGAACATCCGGATCGACGCGATGCTGATAGAACAAGTCGATGGTGTCGACGCCTAGGCGTTTGAGAGAGGCTTCGGCGACGGCGCGCACATTTTCCGGGCGGCTGTCGGTACCCACCATCATCTGGCCTGCGGGTTTGCTGGCGTCGATTTTGAAACCGAACTTGGTAGCAATGACCACCTTGTCGCGATAGGGCTTCAAACCCTTGCCGACGAGGATTTCATTGTTGTAGGGCCCATAGACCTCTGCCGTGTCAAAAAAAGTGACACCGAGTTCGACGGCGCGGTGCAGCGTCGCTATTGCACTATTTTCGTCGCCGGTCGGGCTATAGGCATGGGTCATGCCCATGCAGCCGAGGCCAAGCGCCGAAACGGAAAGGTTGTTTCCGAGAGTTCTTTTTTTCATCTGTTCGTCCTTCCATGAGGAACCGCCCGTTGTCAGGGGCGTGGTGAGAAGATAGCGCCCTAAGACGGCAAAAATAATCGCTGCAAATCGTTGCGGGTTGTTCTATTATTTAGAACAATGAACCGTGTGCAACTCTCTCAACTCGCTGTCCTCGCTGCCGTTGCCGAAGGCCGCAGCTTTCGTAAAGCTGCCGCCGAACTTGCCATTGCGCCTTCCGCCGTCAGCCATGCAGTATCGTCGCTCGAAGCGAGCCTTGGCCTGCGCCTGCTGCATCGTACCACCCGCAGCGTTTCGCCGACAGAGGAGGGCAGGCGGCTTCTCGAGACGCTTGGGCCGGCCCTTGCTGAAATCGATGCCGTCATCGATACGCTTGCCGAGCATGGCGGAAGGCCGGCCGGACCGTTGCGGATAACCCTGCCAAGACTTGCGGCGGAGGACCTGATCATGCCCCGGCTTGGCGAGTTCCTGCGGCTATATCCAGATATCTCGCTGGAGATTTCGACCGATGACCGCTTCGAGGATATTGTCGCGAAAGGTTTCGATGCCGGCCTGCGGCTCGGCGAGAATCTTGAAGCGGATATGATTGCCGTGAAGGCGAGCGGCCCATGGCGTGGCGCGATTGTCGGCGCGCCCACCTATTTCGAAGAAAATCTGCCGCCCCGTGAGCCGAGGGATTTGATGCGGCATCGCTGTATTCTCCGTCGCTTCTCCAGTGGTCTGCTCTACCGCTGGGAGCTGGAAAAGGACGGCAGACCTTTGGTGGTCGATGTGCAGGGGCCGCTCATCCTGTCGGACCAGAGCCTTATTCGCCGGGCGGCGATCGACGGCGCGGGTCTGGCTTTCGTTTTCGAACAGCGCGTAGAAGACGACATCAAGGAAGGCAGGCTGGTCCGGGTGCTGGAGGACTGGTGTGCGCCCTTCGATGGTTTTTATATCTATTACCCCTCGCGCCGGCAGATGCGCCCGGCGCTAAGGGCTTTCGTGGATTTCTTCCGCTTCAGAGGGTGATCAGAACTTGATGCGATAGCGGATATGGCCGTCGCTTTTGACGTAGCTGTCGTAAAGCTTCTGGGCACGGTGATTGTGCTCGTCCGTGTTCCAGTAAAGCCGGGACCAGCCGTTTTCCTTGCATATGGCAATGAGGTCATCCATCAGCGCCCGGCCTGTTCCCTTGCCGCGGATCGCGCCGTCAACGAACAGGTCTTCCAGATAGCAGTCGGGCGTTTTCACCCAGGTGGAATCATGGAAGTGATGGATGGCGAAACCGGCCATCCTGTCGCCCAGAAGAGCCACGCGCATTGAAACGCGTGATGCCGGATCGAGGACACGCGCCCATGTATGGTCCGTAACTTCCTCGGCAAGGTGTACGTTATAGAAGGCGAGATAGTCGTGCCACAGGCGCAGCCATTCCGCCCGGTCTTCCGGCTCCGCGTCGCGAATTACAAGGTCCATGTCACGCGCCCGCCTTGTCGAGCAGCGTCATCATCTCATCCGTCAGCTTGAGATTGACGGCGCGTTTGAAGCTTTCGAGTTGCGGCAGGCTGGTGGCGCTGGCAATCGGTGCCGTTACGGCCTTCTTCCGCAATAGCCACGCCAGCGCGATATCGGCAAGCTTGGCTCCGGTTTCCACGGCAACCGCATCCATGGCGCCCAGAACGGCAAGGCCGCGGGCGTTGACATATTCACCCACCCGGTAGCTGCGGGCGACGCCCTCGGTATCCGCCTTGGCGCGATATTTCCCGGTGAGGAACCCTGCCGCGAGGCTATAATAATTGATGACACCAATTTCCTGGGCGACGCAAAGATCGGCAAGCGGGCCTTCGAAATCCGCACGGTTGTAGAGATTATATTCCGGCTGCAGCACATCGTAACGGGGCAGATCGTTCTTCGCGGCCGTGTCCAGCGCTTCCTGAAGCTGGCTCACCGAATAGTTGGAGCACCCGATGGCGCGTATCTTTCCCTGTTCCTTCAGCTTTGCAAAGGCTGCAAGCGTTTCCTCCAGCGGCACATCCGCGTCCGGCTTATGGGCGAGGTAGAGATCGATATAGTCGGTTTGCAGGCGCTTCAGCGAGGCGTCGACAGCCTCTGCGATCCATTTGGCGCTAAGGCCTGTCTTCTGACCGCGATTGTCGAAACCGACCTTGGTAACGATCACCGCGTCCTCACGCTTGACGCTCGACTGTTTCAGCCATTTTCCGATGATTGCTTCCGACTCGCCGCCCTCATGCCCGTCCACCCAGGCGGAATAGACGTCTGCCGTGTCGATGGCGTTGAACCCGGCGTCGAAAAATGCATCGAGCAGGGCAAAGGAAGTCTTCTCGTCCGCTGTCCAGCCGAACACGTTGCCGCCGAAGACGATCGGGGCGATGGAGAGGCCGGTGCGGCCAAGGCTTCGTTTTTCCACGGGGAATGCTCCTGTTGCTGTCTTTGGCGGCAAGGTTATCAACTGCTTGCCGGCATAACCATTCAATTCCTTTGATGGCATTCATCAGGCAACGGGCAAAAGCGGGTGAGATCAGGCCTGAAAGCCGCGATAGTGGCTGGGCGGGAGGTGATTGTGCTGTTGCCACACGCGCCGCAAATGCCGGGCGGAGGCAAAGCCCGCCCGCTCGGCAATGGCTTCCATATCCAGACGGCTGTTTGCAAGGATGTCGCGGGCAAGATTGACACGCATCAGGTTGACGTAGTCGATGACGCTGATGCCGGTATGCTCGCGAAACAGGCGGGACAGGTGCCTCTCGCTCAGTGCGGCAATATCGGCCAGCCGTTCCAGCGACCAGTCCTGAGCCGGTTCAGTCATCACCCGGTCCTGCACCCGGTGAATGGCGGGGTGAATGTGGTTGCGGCCGGTAAGCCAGGGGGAGATTTGCGGATCATTGCCGCTGCGCCTGAGATAAACGACCATGTTTTTGGCAATGCGCGCCGCGACCGCAGGCGATGTCAGTCGGGAAACGACATGCAGCATGAGGTCGGTGCCAGTGGAAATACCGGCGCTGGAGAAGCGGTTGCCATCCTCCACGAAAAGACGGTTTTCGGCCACCTGCGACAGCGGTGCGGTGCGGCGCAGCGCTTCGATGCAATCCGCATGTGTCGTACAGCTCCGCCCGTCGAAAAGTCCTGCTTCGCCCGCCAGCAGTGCGCCGGAGCAAATGGAAATGACTGTGGTGTCCGCGCGCACTGCGCGGCGCAACCATGCCACCAGGGCCTGCCGCTCCCGTCGCATCTCCGGCGCGTTGTCGAATCGGGAGATGCTGCCGGAAATCAGCAGGAAAGCATTGTCCGGCAGGCTCTCGGGCAAGGCCTCCAGCCCGCAAAGCCCAAGGCCGATGGAGGATTGCTGCTGGTCATGTTCCGCGATGTAACGGCAGTCGAAATGGATGTCCCGCTGTTCCGCGTTGGCATAACGGATCACCTCCAGCGGGCCGGCAATATCGAGCAACAGCGCGTGTGGCGGGACAAGCGTATAAAAGGGAATGGTCCGCGTGCCGCCATTGTCCATCAGGCGGCCTTTCTTACCGTTTCGAGAACGTCGCCGACGGTTGCGATGCGCGCAAAGCGACCGGCCAGCACCAGCTCGGTTCGGGTGCGAATATCATCAGGGCTGAACACGGTGCCCGAGGCGTGCGTCATTGGAAAGGTAAGCGTCGCCTCGGTGACGTAATCGACGGTGTAACCGAGGTCCGATGCATGCCGTGTGGTCGTTTCGCAGCACTGTTCGGTGCGGATGCCGGATACGATCAGCCGGCTGATACCCTTTTGCGTCAGCCAGATATCGAGGCCGGTGCCGGCGAAAGCAGAGTGGCGGTTCTTGCGAAAGGTGACGTCAGGGGTAATGCGCACACCTTCCAGCGCGCGAATATAGCCGCTCTCCTCTGCAAAGGCCCGGTCGCCATCGACATGAAAGATTTGCACGACGGGAATGCCCGATGCCTTGGCGCCGTCGATCAGTGCCTGCTGTTTTTCCAGATAGGCGGGAAGTTCGCTTTCCTCGAAATAGGGGGTATGCCGGAAGGATTCCTGAACGTCGATGACAAGGAGTGCTGTGTGAGAAGAGGACATTTCATGATTCTCCATTGGGTTCATGTATAGCATAATTCACCTTTGAAAGGCTGGATAAAAGCATGGAAACCGACAAAGGAAGGACGAATCCAGCCATAGCGTTTGCAGTTACGTTTCGTGCGACTTGCCAGGCGTCGCGACAATGGTAAGTTTCCCGGAATTACAGAGTGGGAGAATGAGATGCTGCGCTTCGGAATAATTTCAACGGCGAAAATCGCTCAGGATCACGTCATTCCGGCGATTCAGGATGCGCGGAACTGTGTGGTGAGCGCCATCGCCAGCCGCGATCATGCCAAGGCGCGTGCGGTTGCAGATCGTTTTTCCGTCCCGCATGCCTTCGGCTCCTATGAGGAAATGCTTGCATCCGATGTGATCGATGCCGTCTATATTCCGCTTCCCACCTCGCAACATGTGGAATGGACCATAAAAGCTGCCAATGCCGGCAAACACGTGCTGTGTGAAAAGCCGATCGCACTCAAGGCTGAACAGATCGACGCCATCATCGCGGCGCGGGATGACAATGGCGTCGTCGTGTCGGAGGCTTTCATGGTCACCTATTCTCCTGTTTGGGCCAAGGTGAAGGAATTGCTGGCATCAGGTGCAATCGGAACGCTGAAGCATGTGCAGGGCGCTTTCAGCTACTTCAATCGCGATCCCGGCAATATGCGCAATATTCCCGAACTGGGCGGCGGGGCCTTGCCGGATATCGGCGTCTACCCGACCATCGTCACCCGTTTTGCCACGGGTGCCGAGCCGAAGCGCGTACAGGCGAGCGTCGAGCGTGATAAGGAATTCGGCACCGATATCTATTCCAGCGTCAGGGCCGATTTCGGCGGCTTCGAACTGAGCTTTTATCTGGCAACCCAGCTTGCCGCCCGCCAGCTGATGGTTTTCCATGGCACGGACGGGTACATCGAGATCAAATCTCCCTTCAATGCAAATCGCTGGGGCGCGGAGGAAATCGAGTTGACCAACCAGGGCCATAACCAGTCGCAAGTCTTCCGGTTTCAGGATAGTCGCCAGTACAAGCTGGAGGCGGAGGCCTTTGCCCGCGCGGTGAAAGGTGAGGGCGAGGTCGTCACCCTGGAAAGCTCGAGGAAGAACCAGCTTTTCATCGATGCCATCTACCGTGCGGCGGAAAAGGACGGTTGGGAGACGGTTTAATCCTGATCCGCACGCTGCTTTTGAAGCCGCCTATAGCCGTAAAGCGCCAGCACCAATGCCGCGAGTGCCGAAAAAGCAAGCGGGACCAGCGGCTGCACGAGTGGATTGCGCCATTGCAGCAGGGCGAACAGCCCGACGCCAACCATGCGGGAGATAAGCGTGACGGCGTTCAACAGAAAGCCGTTCAGCTCATTGCGGCCATCGCCATTCGAATGGTTTAGCCTCCAACTCGTCGCAAGCCCTGCCAAAGCGCCCGGAAGACGGGCGGCAAGCGGGTCGATGCCGATATAAAAAATCAGCAGAAAAGAGATGGAAAGGTCTACAGCCAGTCCGTAAACCTCGGTCAGGGCGAAGTGGCGAAGCCGCAAGGCCGTGTGCTTTAAAGCGTCGGCTGGGTGGAGCGCGGACGTTGCAGCACGAGAAGGCCGATGACCACACTCACAACGCCGAAATTATAACCCGCAAGCGCCAGGAGCAGCGACATCAGCGGCACGGCGGTTGCAGAAATCGCCAGTGCGACACCATAGGCGCCGATAACCATCAGGCAGATGAAAATGATGCTGAATACCGAACGCAACGCAACTGCGGTTACGCCGAGCAATGTGGCGGTAAGAAAAATCATGAATGCCGCCTCCTCTTTGGTTGCCGGGTCTGGGATAAGACGTAGCGTCCTCTTCCCTAACGAACCCTTGTTTTCTCCTCCCTCACCCATTTTCCTAACTCGTTAGTTGAGGATATGGTTTCACCGCCGTTAAAATAGACCCGGCCAGTACCGGCATTTCCGAATCGACGGGTTTTGGTTACAAACGGGCATGAGCGATATTTTCTCCAATGCCGCATTGAGCAATCTTGCCGAGTTCTCGGTTTCCGAACTGTCGGGTTCCATCAAGCGAACGGTGGAGACGGCTTTCGATCAGGTGAGGGTGCGCGGCGAGATTTCCGGCTACCGGGGTCCGCATTCTTCGGGTCACGCCTATTTCTCCCTGAAGGACGATCGCGCCCGCATCGATGCGGTTATCTGGAAGGGTACTTTCTCGCGGCTGAAGTTCCGCCCGGAAGAGGGCATGGAGGTCATCGCCACCGGCAAGGTCACCACCTTTCCCGGCTCCTCGAAATATCAGATCGTCATAGAAAGCCTGGAGCCGGCCGGCGCGGGCGCGCTGATGGCTTTGCTGGAGGACCGCCGCCGGCGTCTGGCGGCGGAGGGGCTGTTCGATGCGGAACGCAAACGCCGCCTGCCGTTCATGCCGCGTGTCATCGGTGTTGTCACATCGCCCACGGGCGCAGTCATTCGCGATATTCTCCACCGGATTTCGGATCGCTTTCCGGTCCATGTCGTCGTCTGGCCGGTCAAGGTGCAGGGGGAAGGCTCGGGTGAGGAAGTGGCGAACGCCATTCGCGGTTTCAATGCGCTTCAGCCCGGCGGTGAGATTGCACGCCCCGACGTGCTGATCGTCGCCCGTGGAGGCGGCAGTCTGGAAGATCTCTGGAGCTTCAACGACGAAATCGTCGTGCGCGCCGCTGCCGAGAGCGAAATCCCGCTGATTTCCGCTGTGGGGCATGAGACGGATACGACCCTGATCGACTACGCCGCCGACGTGCGCGCACCGACACCGACGGGTGCCGCCGAAATGGCCGTGCCGGTGCGTGCGGAACTGGAGGCGCAGCTCTCCGGACTTGCAGCGCGCCTTTCCGGCTCGGTATCACGCCAAATGGACAATCGCCGACAGGGCGTGCGTGCTCTGGTGCGTGCGCTGCCATCGCTTGACCAGCTTCTGGCTCTGCCGCGCCGTCGTTTCGACGAGGCCGCAAGCGGTTTGGGTCGCGGGCTTGAAATGACGACGCTGAACAAGCGCCGCGCGTTCGAACGCTCTGCTTCGGGTCTGAGGCCGGAAATCCTGCTGAATGGTCTGCGGCAGCATCGCCAGCGTGTTACGGAACGCATGCAGAGGGCCGAGGCGCTTGTGGAGCGCCGCCTGTTGCAGGCGCAGTCGAGAATTTCCTCGACCGATTCCGCGCTGCGTTCGCTGCCCGCCCGCTTGCTCGGCCAGTTGGAGCGGCAGAAGGAACGGGTCGTCACCGCAACGCGACGTGCCGATACCGCCGTGCTTCACCGCATGGCGCAGAACCGCTCGGGCCTTGCCGCCCATGACCGCATCCTGCAGTCGCTGTCCTACAAGAATGTGCTGAACCGCGGTTATGCTGTCATCCGCGACGAGGAGAACCGGCCCCTGACCCGGGCTGCTGCCATCGCGTCCGGCGCTGTGGTGTCAATGGAGTTCGCCGACGGTCGCGTGGCCGCCCTGACGACAGGCGAGGCTACTCCATCATCTGACGTTCCCACGCCTGCTGCTCCCAAAAAGAAGCCGGTGAAACCGGCCTCTTCCGACCCGGGAAATCAGGGCAGTCTGTTCTGATCAGATCGACGCCGCATCTGAAAAACGACGGCTGACGGTGAAGGTCTTTTCAATATAGGGATGCAGCTCCATGCCAAGGCCGGCACCCGGCGGCACGGTGATCATGCCGTTTTTAACTTCCGGCAATGCGGTAACGAGATCGCGGTACCAGGTCTTGTAGAAGGCGCGCACGCTTTCCTGAACCAGCGCGTTCGGTGCGTTGAGCGACAGATGCGTGGAGGCGCAGAGTACCACCGGGCCGGTGCAATCATGCGGCGCAACCGGCAGATGCCAGGCTTCGGCCATGGAAGCGATCTTGCGCGCTTCGGAAAGTCCACCACACCAGCTGATGTCAAGCATCACCACGCCGGCAGCGCCAGTTTCCAGAAGATCTCGGAAAGCCCAGCGCGAGCCGAGCGTCTCCGATGCGGAAATCGGCGCGGGTGAAACGGCGGCATAACGCGTCAGGCTGGAAAGGCTGTCCATCTTGATCGGATCTTCGTGCCAGAAGGTCTGGTAAGGGGTGAGCGCCTTGGCGATCTGCATGGCTGGCAGAAGCTGCCACATGGAGTGAAACTCCACCATGATATCCATCTTGTCGCCGACTGCCTTGCGAATTTTCTCGAACGGCTCGAGCGCGCTTTTCAGGTCAGGCATCGAGATATATTGGCCGCGCGTCTTTTCCGCCGCCGCATCGAAAGGCCAGATCTTCATGGCCGTGATGCCGTCTTCCAGCAGCGAATGGGCAAGCTCGTCCGCCCGGTGCAGGAAGCCGTTCAGATCGTCATAATCCTTGCCGCCGGACAGGCCGTAATTGGCCGTCTGCTGGCCGGTCGCCTTCTTGATATATTCCGTGCCCGCGCAGGTATTGTAGGTGCGGATTTCCCTGCGGCTGAAGCCGCCAAGCAATTGCGCAATAGGCTGGTTGGTGGCCTTGCCGAAAATATCCCAAAGCGCGATATCGAAGGCCGAATTGCCGCGTACTTCCGCCCCCGATGAACGGAAGCCGAGATAACCGACGAGGTCCTGTGCCAGAAGGTCGATCTGCAGCGGATCGCGGCCGATCACGCGGGGTGCGATATATTCGTGCACATAGGTTTCAACCGTCTCGGCGCCGTAGAAGGTTTCACCAAGTCCGGTAATGCCCTCATCCGTGTGGACCAGAACCCAGAGCAGGTTTGCCCGTTCCGCCACGCGGACGGTTTCGAGTTTCGTAATTTTCATGAAGTGTCTCCTCCAGAGGCAGGCAGTTTTCGGTCTGGAACTGCGTTTGAAAAATCAGGCGATGCCGGCGGCCAGAAGCGCATGCACGCTTTCATCGAAATGCCGCGCCATAAGTGTCGAGGCCGTTTGCGGGTCGCCCGCGGCAATGGCCTGTCCGATGGCCATATGAAGTTCAGTCGCGGCATGACGCTGCGCGTCGGATTTGCGGCTCTTCCAGCCGATCGGCCATGTCTGGCGCGTCACATTCTGAAAGGCGCCGAGAATGAGTTCGAAAACCGGGTTCTTGGAGGCTCTGGCAACGGCAAGGTGAAAGGCAAGGTCGTGTTCCATGACCCTGTCACTATTACCGAAGTCCCGCTCCATATTGTTGGCGTGGTCGAGAATGGTGAGTGCCTCCGCATCCGTTCGCCGCAGCGCCGCCAATGTCACGGTTCTGACTTCGATGGTGCGGCGCACGTCGTAAATCTGCTGGATGTTGATCTGCTCGGTGTGAATGCCATGTTCGAACATCAGCGACATCGCGCCATGATCCAGCGTCGCCACCGTGGCGCGCTTGCCGACGCTGACATCGATCAGCCGCATGGCCGACAAGGACCGGAAAGCCTCGCGAACCACGGTGCGCGAGACACCGAGCTGCTGCGAAAGCGAAAGCTCGCTGGGCAGCTTCGCTCCGGGGGCAAGTTCGTTTTCGCGAATGTGGCGCGTGATTGCGCCAATCGCGCTGCTGACGAGATCGGTTTCCTGCGAAATGGGCTTATACAATCGTTCCTCCAACCTGTAGGACAGGTTAACGGAAAATTGCTTATAGGATTCTTAGCGCCAAAACAAGCGCCATCACCTGCGCGATTGCTGGTTCCTGTCCGCTTTTTAGGGAACTAAGCTTCAAACCCCTGTAGAAACCGCTTCACAAGCTTGTTCAGCGCCGTGCGTTCTTCTTCGCTGAGCTGTGCGACCAGCCGTTGCTGGTTCTCGACATGGGCGCTGACCGCGTCCTCGACAATGGCAAATCCCCGCTCCGTCAATGATATCAACACGCTGCGCCGATCCTGCGGGTTGTGGATGCGCTCCACCAGACCCGCTTTTTCCAGCTGGTCGATCCGGTTGGTCATCGTGCCGGAGCTTACCATTGTCATGGCCAGCAGATCACCGGGCGAAAGCCGGTAGGGCGCGCCCGCGCGCCGTAATGTCGCCAGCACATCAAAAGCGGAAGAGGAGAGGCCGTGTTTCAGCAGCACCGCCTCCACCTCGCGACCGAGATGCGTGGTTAGCCGTTTCAAGCGCCCAAGCAGCCCCATTGGCTCGACATCAAGATCGGGCCTCTCCTTGCGCCATTGCGCCAGAATGTGATCGACGTGATCAATCGGTTCTTTGCTCATCACCAAGGTATAACAACTGATATCTTGACGTCAAGATAAAATTGGCTAAGTTGTATTTATCTTGATGTAGAGATTCTTGAAATGAAGAAAAACACCACCTATGCCGCCGATGTGCTGGTGACGGCACTTGCCCCCGCCATCTGGGGGACGACCTACTTCGTCACCACCGAATTCCTGCCGCATGGATATCCATTCCATGTTGCGATGCTGCGCGCCTTGCCGGCCGGCATATTGCTGTTGCTTCTCGTCAGAAAACTACCGGAGGGCATCTGGTGGCCACGCAGCCTTATTCTAGGTGCGCTGAATTTCTCGTTTTTCTGGGCGATGCTTTTCGTTTCGGCTTACCGGCTGCCGGGTGGTGTAGCCGCGACTGTGGGTGCGATCCAACCCCTGATCGTGATCGGCCTTTCGCGGCTGTTTCTCGCCGCGCCGGTCCGGCCGCTGGCCATTGTCGCTGGTCTTCTGGGTATGTTAGGCGTCGCACTTCTGGTTTTGGCGCCGGGTGCTGCCGCGTTGGATGCCGTCGGCGTGGCTGCGGGTCTTGCAGGCGCCGTATCCATGGCCTTTGGAACCGTGCTCACCCGCAAATGGCGACCGCCGGTGTCGAACCTCACCTTTACGGCCTGGCAATTGACGGCTGGAGGCATTCTGCTTCTGCCGGTCGCATATTTCCTGGAACCGGCCCTGCCTGCACCTACCGCGGCCAATATTCTCGGCATGGCCTATCTCGGCATTATTGGCGCCGCCTTGACCTATTTTCTGTGGTTCCGGGGTCTCGCCCGCATCGAACCCTCGGCTGCAGCCTCGCTCGGTTTCCTAAGCCCTGTCGTTGCGACCCTGCTCGGCTGGCTGGCGCTCGGCCAAAGCCTCACGCCAGCGCAAATCGTCGGCTTCGTTGCAGTGCTTTTCAGCATCTGGCTCAGTCAGCGGAGCCAGCTGCCGAAATAGCTCAGGCCCATTCGCCCTTGCGCATCACCGGAACTGTGGAGCCATCCGGCTTCACGCCATCGATATCCACCTTATCGGAACCGATCATCCAGTCGATGTGGATCAGGCTGGAATTGCCGCCTTGCGCCTTGATCTGGTCCTGCGACAACGAAGCACCATCAACGAAGCATTTCGAATAGCATTGGCCGAGCGCAATGTGGCAGGAAGCGTTTTCGTCGAACAGCGTGTTGTAGAACAGGATGCCACTTGCCGAAATCGGCGAGGAATGCGGCACCAGTGCCACTTCACCCAGACGCCGCGCACCCTCGTCGGTATCGAGTACCTTGTTCAGCACGGCTTCGCCCTTCGAAGCCTTGGCTTCCACGATGCGGCCGCCTTCGAACTTCACCTGGATATCGTCGATCAGCGTTCCCTGATGTGAAAGCGGCTTGGTGCTGGACACGTAACCATCCACGCGCAGCGCATGCGGTGTGGTGAACACTTCTTCCGTCGGAATGTTCGGGTTGCAGGTGACGCCGTTCTTGGCGGTGGAGGCGCCCCCATGCCATTCGTGGCCGTCCGCCAGGCCGATTTTCACGTCCGTGCCGGGACCGGTGAAATGCAGCGACGAGAAACGTTCACCGTTCAGCCATGCCGAACGCTTGGCGAGATTGGCGTTATGCTCCGCCCATGCCGCGACCGGATCGGCGAGATCTACACGCGAAGCGGCGAAGATGGCGTCCGCGAGCTTGCGAACCGCTTCGTCTTCCGTCAAACCGGGAAAGACCTGTTTTGCCCAGGACGGGTTTGGATAGGAGATGATGTTCCAGTTGATATCGAAGTTGGAAATCTTCTCAAGCGCCGGCTTATAGGCCGTGGAATTGGCCTTGTTGGCGCGCGCCACCTTGGCGGGATCCTGTTCGGCCAGCAGCATGGGGTTGTCGCCGGCAATCGCAAGCCGCGCCGCGCCATTGGCATAGGCCTTGGCCATGCCGTCATAGAGCCAGCCGGAAGCCCGGTCGAAATTGGCGTCACTGGCGTGGCGGTAGCGGGAAAGCGTGGTTTCTTCGTCGGAGTAGAAGGTGGTGACCAGCCCGCCGCCGGCAAGATAGGCGTGTTTGGTCAAAAACCGCACCAGCGGCAACGCCGCCAGCGGAGCGGTGATCACCAGATCCTGATCCTTCTGCAATTGCAGGCCGACCTTGACGGCGACTTCAGCCAGTTTCTCGAGTTTGACGGGATCGATGGGGGAAACAGTCATGATCTGCCTTCGTATATTTCAATCGGAGGCGCCGACCATAGCCCATTCGCTTCGAAAGCCAAATGCTTTCAAAGCTGTGTCGAGACGTCAATCGGCCACCAAAGGTGCGACAACGGCTTTCAGCGCGGCCTGCGCGTCGCCGGGGGAAAGCCTTACCTGCAAACCGCGCTGGCCACCATTCATGTAGACATAGGAATGGGTCATGGCTCCAGTCTCTATGGCGGTCGGAACCTGTTTTTTCTGTCCAAAAGGGCTGATGCCGCCCACATGATAACCGGTTGCCCGCTCCGCATCGGCGGGCTTCATCATGCTGGCAGATTTCCCCCCGAAGGCGGCGGCGAGCTTCTTCATGCTCACTTCCCGGTCGGACGGGACGACGACGCAGACCGGCTTGCCATCCAGCTCAGCCATCAATGTTTTCAGAACCAGATGTGGCGGTTCGCCGATAGCTTCGGCCGCCTGCAGGCCGATCCGGTCGGCATTCGGGTCGTAGTCATAGGTAACTGTGGTGAAGTTCACACCGGCCTTGGTCAGCATCTGCGTAGCGCGGGTTGTCTTGGACATGGTGGCCTGCGCTCACGCAAAGAGGGACTGATAGGTTTCCGGCTTGAAACCGACGGTTATCGCCTCCTTGGCCTCCAGCACCGGTCGCTTGATCATGGAGGGCTGCTCCAGCATCAGGCCAATGGCCTTTTCGCGGGTAAGATCGGCTTTCTGGCTATCGTCCAGTTTTTTGAAGGTAGTGCCGGCCCGGTTCAGAACCGTTTCCCAGCCCGCGGCATCGCACCATGTTTCGAGATGGGCCTGGTCGATACCTGCCGTCTTGTAGTCATGGAAAGAATAGTCGACACCGTTGGCTTCCAGCCAGCTTCTGGCCTTTTTCATCGTGTCGCAGTTCTTGATGCCGTAAATGGTGACCGTCATGTTGCCTGCCTCTTTGTCTTGAACTTCCGGCATAACAAATAATGCGCCGTATTCAACCCGCAGCCTGAAGCACGGAATTCGAGCCATGCAAAAATGCAGTGTCTGACATCCAAACGAGCGCGAGCAAAGCTGCATGGCTTCCCTGCTACATCATGAGTTGTAGCAGAGGACAAAAATGCCCATTATCTGGGCATCAAAGATGGAGAGAAAAATGCGTCAGGTTGCAAAGACATCGCGTAACTTCTTTGGCGAAACTTTCGCCGTTCTCGGTGCCGCACTTTCGGTTTCGGCCGCTGTCCGCGCGCATCGCAAGCCGGCCCGCGCCGACCTCGAAGCGCTTGGCATCGACGGCAAGGCTTTCGACAAGGTTCAGCTCTAAGCTGATTATCGTTTGCAGCGAGGCGACATCGCCTCGCTCGTGCGTATATGTTGGCGGGCCTTAGCGTTCCGCCTGCTTTCGGTTCGGCCGTTTTCTCGGACCGATCAGTTTATCCGGTAAATGCAGCTGGCTTTCGAGCGGCTCGTAACGATCTGCTTTTGCGGAGAGTGCGAAGCGTCCAAGGGATTCATGTCGCGTTTCGCCATTATGGCTGAAAACAAGCTCGAAATTACCCGCAAGCCAGCTATAGGGTTTTCCTGCCGGCATCGGCTCTATCTTCCCGCAGCCATAAATCATCGTGATATGCGGCGTGTAAGATGGTGCCGCGATATAGGGAAGGTTTGCCTGTCGAAGCGCGCGTTGCAGCAGCTTCACCAGAGCGTTGATCTCCGGCAGATCACCACCGTTTCGCAGCACCAGACTATTGCGACTGCCGAAAAGCGCGCTTGCGTCCAGGGTGACCGGAACAGGCCGCGCGTTTACAGCACCCATTGCTGCCTTCAGCCTGCTTGTCAGTCCGTGAGGGATTGTCTCGAAACATCCCAAACACAGCAGGGTTATGTGCAGAAGCTCGGCGGGATATGCCTCGCGGGTTGTCCGCCCCTTGGCATGATGCGACGCATCGACAAAAATTCTTTCCGCCAATTGCCGTGGTGGCTTCAGCAGTAGCAGGAGCTTGTTTCGAAAGCGCGGATTAATGCGCCGTATTTTCTGCGGCTCCAGCCCATCAAAACAAAGCTGCCTTAAGGCTCTTTCGTCCGCCAACTCGCACTCCATGACGATGCTCCACAGCCTTATGCCAAGGCCGGAAACCTATCATTGCGCGGTGATAAAATAAAGAACAAAAGAGGAACAAAAGGCGGAATTGCTCCGCCTTCGTTTTACTCCCATTCGATCGTGCCGGGCGGCTTGCTCGTCACGTCATAGACGACACGGTTGATGCCGCGGACTTCGTTGATGATGCGGGTCGCGGCGCGGCCGAGGAAATTCATGTCGTAGGGGTAGAAATCCGCCGTCATGCCATCCACGGAGGTCACGGCGCGGAGCGCACAGACGAAGTCATAGGTGCGGTAGTCACCCATGACGCCCACGGTCTGCACCGGCAGGAGCACTGCGAAGGCCTGCCAGATGGTGTCGTAAAGACCCGCCTTGCGGATTTCGTCGAGATAGATCGCATCTGCCTTGCGCAGAATATCGAGCTTCTCGCGGGTGACCGCACCGGGGCAACGGATCGCCAGACCCGGGCCGGGGAAGGGATGGCGCCCGATGAAGCTTTCCGGCAGGCCAAGTTCACGGCCAAGCGCACGCACCTCGTCCTTGAAGAGCTCGCGCAGCGGCTCCACCAGCTGCATGTTCATGCGCTCGGGAAGGCCACCGACATTGTGGTGGCTCTTGATGGTGACGGAAGGACCGCCGGAGAAGGAAACGCTCTCGATGACGTCAGGGTAAAGCGTGCCCTGCGCGAGGAAATTCGGAGCACCCTTGCCGTCTGCTGCGATCTTGGCAGCTTCCGCCTCGAAGACCTCGATGAACAAACGGCCGATAGTCTTGCGCTTCACTTCCGGGTCGGAGACGCCAGAAAGCTGGCCCAGGAACATGTCTGCGGCATCCACATGTACCAGCGGAATATTGTAATGATCGCGGAACATGCCGACGACCTGCTCGCTTTCGCCAAGCCGCATCAGGCCATGATCAACGTAAACGCAGGTCAGCTGGTCACCGATCGCCTCATGGATGAGGATCGCCGCAACCGAGGAATCGACGCCGCCGGAGAGTGCGCAGAGCACGCGCCCGGTGCCGACCTGATCGCGGATCTTGCGGATCATCTCGGCGCGATAGGCTGCCATCGTCCAATCGGATTTGAGACCGACGATCTTGTGCACGAAGTTGGAGAGCAGCTTGCCGCCATCTGGCGTATGCACCACTTCCGGGTGGAACATGGTGGTGTAATAGTGGCGTGTCTCGTCGGCAGCTATGGCGAAGGGTGCGTTCTCGGAGGTTGCGATAACCTCGAAACCCTCCGGCAGTTTCGTCACGCGGTCGCCGTGGCTCATCCAGACGGGATAGCTCTTGCCCTGTTCCCAGAAACCGTCGAACAGAGGGCTTGCCTTTTTGATGTCGATATCGGCGCGCCCGAATTCCGCCGCGTGACCGCCCTCGACAACGCCGCCGAGCTGGGTGCAGAGCGTCTGCTGGCCGTAGCAGATGCCGAGGATCGGAACCTTGCTGTCGAACACCGCCTGCGGCGCACGCGGGCTGCCTTCCGCCGTGACAGATGCGGGGCCGCCGGAGAAGATCACGCCCTTGGGCTGGAGCTTCTCAAACGCCTCTGCGGCATTCTGAAACGGGTGGATTTCGCAATAGACCCCGGCTTCGCGAATGCGGCGCGCAATCAGCTGCGTCACCTGGCTGCCGAAATCGATGATGAGAATGCTGTCGGGATGGGCTATCTGGGTCATGGCGAGCCTTTAAAGAAAATGGCGGCTTTAGGCAACCCGGAAGCGGGCATCTAACAGCGGAAATTTACTAAAATCGCGAGGTTCAAAGGGTGATCGCACCATCTTCGATAGCGCGGCAAAGCCTGTCAACGGCGTCTGCGAGCTTTTCATCGATGATATGCAAGTATTCCGTCCAGTCGTCCACATGGTTCACATCTTCCCTGCCATCGGAAATACCGCGCAGGCCGATGAGCGGCACGCCGAAGCGCTGGCAGGCCCGGAGCACGGCATAGGTTTCCATTTCCACCATATCGGCATCGATCGACCCATAGGTGGCACCAGAGACGACGTTGGCGCCCGTGGAAAGTCGCGCCTCGGCAATATCGGGTATGCGCAGGGGCAAGGCCACCTCGGCCGGCAGATCGAGAAACGGCGTGCGACCCTTTTCAAAACCGAAGGCTGAGGCATCCATGTCGCGATAGGCAACAGAAATCGCCTGATAGATGCCAGTCTGGTCGAGCGTCCGCGAGCCGGCGGAGCCGAGCGAAACGACAAGATCAGGCAGATGGTCCGCCGCATTGAGACCGGCAAGAATTGCCGTGACCGAAATCGCTGCCTCGACCGGGCCGACGCCGGTCATCAAGGGCGCGATGCGCGCCTGCAGGTGGGGGCCGTATTCGGCGGAAGCCGCCATCACGAAAAGTATGGATTTGTCTGCAACATGCAAAAGCCGGTAGCTCATCCGGTAATATCCTCGCGGCCCTTCACCACCATCATCGTGCCTGTCATGGAGGCGATGAGCTTCGCCGGCCCGTCGGAAAGGGCGTAAGCGCGGCCATCGGCAACGATCAGGTTGTTGCCCGGCTTGATGATTTCGCCACGAAACAGGAACCGCTCGCCGCGCCCGGGCGACATGAGGTTGACCTTGAACTCGATTGTCAGCAGCGAGGCTTCCGGCTCTATGATCGTATAGGCGGCATAGGTGCAGGCGGTATCCAGGCCCGCGGCAATGACACCGGCATGCAATATGCCGTGTTGCTGTGTCAGCTTTTCATGAAACGGCAGCTCGATTTCCACCAGACGGTGTTCGATGCGGCTTATCTGCGCACCGATTGCCTGCACCACACCCTGCCGCGCAAAGCTTCTTTCTATCCGCTGACGAAAATCGCCGGGATCCGTGATCTCCATTGGCTTACCTGCCTGCTTTTTTCCTCACCGCAAACTGACATGGCGTGTGGCGGCGGGCAAGGCAAGTGCCGCAGGAGCAATTAGTTCAGCACGGCGATGCTGGCATTCAGCAGCGTGGCAAAGGCGACCCAAAGGGCGTAGGGCACGAAAAGCCACATGGAGATGCGGTCGCGACTGTAGGTGAGCGCAATGAAAGCCAGAATGCAGATCAGCATAGGCACGATGATGACGAGCGCGCCTGTCGGGCTTTGCATGCCGAAAAAGATGGGCGACCACAGGAAATTCAGCACCAGCTGCGTGAACCAGAGACGCATGCGCGTGCCCGCCGGTCTCACGATCCATGTTCGCGCGCCTGTAATGCCGATCATCACGTAGAGCGTTGTCCAAACAGGGCCGAATATCCAGTTGGGCGGGTTGAATGGCGGCTTCTGAAGCGACTGGTACCATTCGCCCGGCACGTTGTTGATGCCGATGAGCGCACCCAGCGCAACAACCACAACCACGAAAATGATATACACGGACAGGTTTTTCATGACGCCTCAAATGCTTTTTGGTCTTTTTTGTTCCGGTGCATTTTCAGTATTTTAGCCCGAAATACGCACGATATGCTGGTCCCACGCCACGTCGCTGCGAATAGCCTCGAAAAATCCGTCGTAGGAAGAAACCGCAATGCCCTTTGTGGCGGGGGCAACGCCCGCAGCCTCACGAACGGTCGTCTCGGATACAACACGCCCGGTTTTCGCATCCAGCGTCACGGCCGCGTTGCCATTGGGTGAGGTCAGGCCCACCAGGCCATCGCGCCGGTTGACGGCGATGGCACCGACATAATTGGCAAGGCGCACCGTCGTTTGCTCTGGTAGATCGACGAAGGCAAGGTCCTCGCCCTTCGAGAAATGGCCAACAAGCGGCGGAAGATCGTTGCGCGGTCCTCCATATTGGCAGGCGAACCAGACACGCCCGTCATCGCCGAGATCGACATGGCGGGTGGAAAGCTGTCGCAACTGGTCTGGCATCGTATGTTTCTGGATCAACTGGCCGCTGGCGGCGTCCAGAAGCACGAGCGACGGCTGCATGCTGTCGACATTGAGTTTGGTTCGGCCGAAATCCGGGTGGGTCTCGATGCCGCCATTGGCGATCACGATCAGCCTGCCATCGTCGCTCACGGTCATGTCATGGGTGCCAATGCCGTGGGCGTCGTATTCACCGATGCGGGCAAATCCGTTGCGCGCATCGTAAAGCCCGATAACACCGCGATTGCCATCGAAGTCGTTTTCGCTGGCGTAGAGGATCGCACCGTCGGGAGAAAATTGTCCGTGGCCGTAGAAGTGGCGGTTTTCCGGCGTGTGCATCACGACAGGCTCGCGGCGTCGCGCGGGGTCAAAGGCCATGAAGAAGGTGCCGGGCCGGCGCGCAAAGGCCACTGTCATGCCGGTCGCATGGCTCGTTGCCATTCCATGGGCGCGGGCCGGGAGCGCAACACGGTCGATGATCTCGCCGCGTTCGCTCACAGTCGCAATGCCGTAGGAACCGTCATGAGCGCGAAAAGCGGAAGCGAAGACAGCGTCGGCGCGTTCAAGCGCATGCAGCGAGCCGGGAGCGAGCGTCGCTAGGAACGGAATGCCCGCCGCCTTGATGAAGCTACGCCTGTCTATCAGCGTCGGCTTTTTGCATGATATCACCGCCTCAATCTCCGTCGGCGAAGGAAAAGCCGGAGCTGAGACCGATTGCGCCGCCATACTGGTCGTTGAGGCGGTAGATCAGGTCTTTGCCGTTCAGCAGCAGGTAATCCACCTTGGCGCGTTGCTGGTCGTCATCAAGCGCCTGTTCCACGTTGGTATCAATCGTTCCGGCAATGCGAATCATCGATTTGGCGATGAAATCGATGGAGTTGACGATGGAGCGCTGGTCGGATGGCACGAGTTCGACCATATCGGCCGTGTGCAGGAGGGTCTGAACGGCCTTGATGTTTGCGGCAATGCTTTTCCACGTCAGGCCGGACCGCCAGTAGATCGCCGTGCGGGGAAACTTCGCCTTGTCCGGCCCTTTGTAGAACGTCTCAATGCGCTGGTCGCGGATTGCTTCAGCGCCGTGTACGAGAATGCCAAGCAGCGCAACCAGCGCCTCACGCTCATCGCGAAAGACGGGATTATCCGCGCCGGGCTGCGTCCAGTTTTTCTGCGCGCCGTCAGGTGCGTTCCAGCTGTCGGAAAGCTCCGCCGCCACATTGGCAACGTTGCCGGCAATCGCCGCGCCATAACGGCAACGGAAATAGCCCTTCTTGTCGAACAGGTCACCCGCTCCGGCGCCATAGAGCACGAATTCCAGCGCGCCGAGGCCCTGCGCTGCGACACTCTTGCCCTTCAGGCTCTCGGCGCTGGTGACGCTTTCGTCCTTTTCCGCAAGGTAACGCTGTACCTGTTTCAGGCCAAGACCCTTCTTGTCTGGGTAATAGAGCACACGTTCGAAGCGGTTGTGCTCGATCACCGGACCGACCCGAACGATCTCGATGGTTGACCAGCTGGAGACCGTATCGGCAAAGGCCGCTTTGGCCGCCTCATCCGTCGTTTTGGAAGGGGCGGCGCAGAACGCCTTCATGCTGCCTTCCAGCTTCTCTGCCGATTGCCGGAAGTGGTCATAGCCGGGACGTATGAAACCGTTCACTGCTTTTTCCATCACGCCCCGCACCTGTATGGGGTCGAGCGGTGGCGGCGGCATCAGCTCCACATCCTGCGCCATTGCGGGCCGCATACCCAAAAGCAGCAGCACGGAGATGAGACCGGGTATTTTTCGCATGGCATTTTTCATCAAAGGGACTCCAGAAAAGCCAGCAAAGCCTGCCGGTCGGATTTTTGCAAGGCGGCAAAGGCATCGCGCGCTTTTTGCGCTTCGCCACCGTGCCATAATATCGCTTCTGTCAGGCTGCGCGCCCGCCCGTCATGCAGGTAAAAGCCGTTGCCATTCACGCTTCGCGTCAGACCGATACCCCAGAGCGGCTGGGTTCGCCATTCCTGCCCGCTTGCTTCGCCCACCTGCTGGCCGTCGGCAAGCTCCTCTCCCATGTCGTGCAGCAGAAAATCCGAATAGGGCCAGATCAGCTGGAAAGACTGCATGGGGTCGGCAGCGTCACGGCGGGTGACAAATTTCGGTGTATGGCAGGATGTGCAGCCGGATGCGTAAAAAAGCTGCTTTCCCCGCAACACGGTGGGATCACCCACATCGCGGCGCTGCGGCACTGCAAGGTTTTCGGTGTAAAAGGTCACGAGATCGAGAATGGGGTCTGGCGCCTCCACTGGCCCAAGCCGTGGCTGCACGCCGGTCGGCATGGCAAGACAGTCTTTCTGAACGTCGGTGCAATCACCATAGGCGTTTTGTGCATCCGGCGTGGAAATGCCGATATCGTGGGAGAAGGCGCTGGCGCTCTGGTCGCGGACGCTGGCGTTCTGGGCTTTCCAGCCAAATCGGCCGAGCTTCACTTCGCCGGTCCGGTGATCCCGTACAAAAGCAGGGCGCCCGGAAATGCCGTCGCCATTTTTGTCATCCGGATCGGCGCCGGCCAGAATGTCGGCATCGGCAATGGCCTCGATCAGCCCAAGCCCAAGGGTTGGCATTGCAATCCGCGCCGACAAAGTCGTATCGACGCCCAGGGGGCCATAGTGCAGGCCTGCCACGGCATAGTCTGGCTTGCGCAGCATCACCACCTCGCCGTCGGCCAGCCGCACGGGCTTTTCGATATAGGTGATGACAGGTTTGCCCTCTGCGGCGAGGCCGGGAATGGCAACGTTCTGAAGCTGCCGGCCATAGGTCTCGTCGGGAAAATTCAACACCTCGTGGCGCGCAATCGCTGCCCGTTCCGCCTCGTTGCGGGCAGGCCGGGCCAGCCGCAGAAACAGGGAGACGGCATCTTCGCCGGCAAGTGGCGGTCGGCCTCTGCCGTCCTTCACATGGCAGGCCTGGCAGGATCGGGCGTTATAGAGCGGCCCCAACCCGTCTGAGGCTTGCGTGGAGGAGGGGGAAGACACCCAGAGCTTCTGGAACAGCGCATTGCCGAGCTTGAAATCCTGTTTTCGCTCAAACGGCATTGTTGCGGATGGATGCGAAAACGCGCCGCTATCGGCTTTATGGGTGCTGGTCGTTGCCCCGCCGGACATGGCCTCGAAGGGCTCCGGCATGGTAAAATCCATCGTCGGCGCGGTGACAGCCTGAACGCGGCTTTGGTCTTTTTCCGTCAGATCGTCACGAAGCGGCGCGGCAAGCACCATCGATGCCACAAGGCAGGCTGCCCCGGCGAAAAAGAACGGCTTGCGGATCCGGGGCAGCGATGAGTTCATGGAAAGCATGGGAATGGCGGGCCGCAGCGATCTGCGGCCCGCATTGGCTCTTATTTGAAGACGGCGTTCGGATTATCGAGGCTGGCGGAACCCTCAAGTTCGATCTTGCCGAGATCGAGTGCCGCAATCACGCGTTCGACGGTTTTCGTCTGGTCGAGAAGGCCGTCGATGGCAGCCTGAACCACGGCGTTGCCTTCCTTGTTGCCTTCGCCGATCATCTGGTCGTAGGCCTCGACCGTCTGGGCACGCTTTTCCATGGCATGCATGGCGTCGAGCGTCTTGTTCAGTTTCGCCGTCATCTCGTCGTTCAGCGCCTTGTCCTTGGCGCCGACCAGCTCCGACAGCGAGGCGCCGGTCATCTTCGTTCCATCCACACGGGTATATTCGCCGGTATAGGCAGATGCGATGCCGATGGCGTCGTTAAGATGCGAATTATAGGTATTGTCTGAGAAGCAATCATGCTCCTCTTCCGGATCGTGCAGCAGAAGGCCGAGCTTCATGCGCTCCCCTGCCAGCTCGCCATAGGAAAGAGAGCCCATGCCGGTGAGAATGGCGGTCAGGCCGGCTTTCGGGTCGGCTTCCACTGTCTTGGTGGCTTCGCCTTCCGGCGCCCAGGCGTCCACCATTTCCTGAAGATCCTTGATCAGCAGGGTGGAGGCGGACTTCAGGTAATCGGCGCGGCGGTCGCAATTGCCGTTCGTGCAATTCTTCTTGTCGTAGTCGGTATAGGGGCGGTTGCCCGCACCCGGTCCGGTGCCGTTCAGGTCCTGGCCCCAGAGCAGGAATTCGATGGCGTGGTAACCGGTCGTCACATTGGCTTCGACATCGCCCGCCTCGTGCAGGCTTTCGATCAGTTCGGGGGTGATCTTCGAGGTATCGACATCTTCGCCGCTGATCTTGATCTTCGGATTGGCGATGATGTTTGCGACGTAAAGCTCGTTCTCGTCGCTCTCGGTGCCGTAGGAACCGTCGACATAGTCGATCAGGCCTTCATCCAGCGGCCAGGCATTTACCTTGCCTTCCCAGGCGTCGACCACAGGGTTGCCGAAACGATAGACTTCCGATTGCTGGTAGGGAACGCGCGCCTTGATCCACGCTTCACGTGCAGCTTTCAGCGTTCCTTCGCTCGGTGTTGCGATCAGCGCGTCGATTGCCTTGTCCAGCGCCTTCGCCGTGGTCAGCGAATCCTCGTATTTCGCATGCGCGACGTCGGCGTAATGCTTGACGACAGCGGCGGCGTCGGTCGCAGCGCGGGCGGGAAGCGCGGTGAAGGTCGCGGATGCGGCCAGAAGCGCGAAAGACGCGCTGAGAATGGTTTTGCGGATCATGATCCCTCTCCTTGGGCAGGCGTGAAATAACTTCACGCTGCGGCAAGCGAGTTCTGACCCAATCGCAAACTTGTGTCAAATATTCTAGTTTAGAATGCTTTGAAACAAGCTACTCGGTATTTTTCGAAGTAAAATCAGCGCGTGCAAAACCTGTTTCAGGCTTTGCGTTTCATTACGCAGAAGAAGAAACCGTCCGTATCTGTAGTTGCAGGCGTCAGCGTCACTGTCTTGCCGTCAGAGGAATGCGGTTTGTTTGCATTGCCGCCAAAAGTCGTCTGCCAGCGTTCCAGTGCCGAACCGATATAGAATTGCGGATTTTCTTCGCAGAAGCGCTTGACCTGCTGCTCGTTTTCCTCGGGCAGAACCGAGCAGGTGACATAAAGCAGCTCGCCGCCGGGGCGCACAAAACCCTTGGCCTGCGAAAGGGCCTCGCCCTGCTGCTGTACCCGTTCTTCCAGATTGCGTGTCGTCAGCCGCCATTTGGTGTCAGGCCGCCGGCGCCATGTTCCGGTGCCAGTGCAGGGGGCGTCCACCAGAACGCGATCGAATTTTTCATGAAACGGGACAAGTCCGGCTGCGCGGTCATGAACCTGCACATTGCGCGTGCCGGCTCGTTTCAGCCGCTCGATGATCGGCGCGAGGCGCTTGCGATCGGCGTCGAAGGCGTGAACCTGACCCTTGTTGTTCATGCTGGCGGCCATGGCCAGCGTCTTGCCGCCGCCACCGGCGCAATAATCGAGTATCTGTTCGCCTTCATGCGCGCCGGCAAGATCGGCAACGATCTGCGATCCCTCGTCCTGCACTTCGAACCAGCCTTTCTGGAAGGACAGTTCGGCGGTCACATTCGGCAGGCGGGAAGGGCCTTCGCCGGCGGGGATGCGGACACCCTGACGGGCGATATGCGTTGCTTCCGCACCGCTCTCTTCCAGCGCCTTCAGCACCTTGTCGCGAGTGGCCTTCAGCGTGTTGGCCCGCAGATCAAGTGTCGGGCGCTGGTTCAGCGCCTGCGCCTCGGCAAGCCAGCCCTCTCCGAACGCCGTCTCGAAGGATGCTTGAACCCATTCGGGAATGTCGCCCTGAATATGGGCTGGTGCATCGGCGAGAGAACGGGAGAGAAAGGCTTTCTGCTTTTCTTCATCAGGCGCGGCAGGGGCAAATTTGTCGCCGTCGAATTCCGCCGCAAGTTCCGAAAAGCTCTTGCCCCATTGGCGCAGCAGAACTGCATAACCAAGCGAGGCGGCGCTGTCGTCATCCATCAGCCAGGCGTGTGACAGTTTCATGCGCAACGCGTCATAGACGATGTTGCCGATCGCGGCCCTATCACCCGAACCTGCGAAACGATGGGCAAGTCCCCAGTCCTTCAGAGCATCGGCAACGGGACGCCTGCGTCCCTCAATATCCGCCAATACTTCGATTGCTCCGGCCAAACGCCCGCCCAAACGCATTGTCTACCTCATTTTGCTGATTAGCCCGGTTGGTAGACGCGAATGGCGGCAAGGGCAAGGCTCAATCGGCGCTGACGACCTCGTAGCAGACCTTGGCGGTGCCGGAACTGATCATGCCGATGTTTTTGGCAGCGGCCTTGGAAAGATCGAGAACGCGACCCTTGATGAACGGACCGCGGTCATTGATGCGTACCACAACGGCCTTGCCGTTACGGGCATTGGTAACCTTGACCTTGGTGCCGAACCGCAGCGAACGGTGAGCGGCGGTCATGTTTGCGGCGTTCATACGCTCGCCCGAAGCAGTCTTGGAGCTCAACGCATACCACGATGCCCCTCCACAACCATTTGCCGCATTCGCCTGAAGAGGCGCAATGATGGAACAGGCGGCTATAGTTGCGACGGTGAAAGTTATACGACGGATATTCAACAAACTGTGCTTCCCTGAAAATCGGCCCCGCGCCGATTGATTGTGCCCTTGCTAAACGGCCATTGTCTGGCCTGAACGCGTTTGAATGCGAGATTGTAGGGCGAGGGAAAAATGGCGAAAAAAAGCTGATCTCAAATCACGAAGTGTTACAGACCGTAACATTCGTGATTGTTAGCCGGAAAGGTGTTGTCGGTGCCTTATTGTTGAAAAGTGGAAAAAATGACGCAGAATCAATGCTCAATGGAAATGCTGTTACAAGTCACGCCTTCGTGAATCGAGTTCACGAAATGTGAGCGAAATATTTTTCTAATGGCTATGATTTTAGCGATTTTTGCATGGTTAATAAAAGCCTAATTGACTGAAAAACCACCAAAACCATCCTCAAAAACGGGTTTGGAAGGATTTTTCATCGCTTTTAAATGGGGGATTTTTAGCCCCGCCAGAGGCCGCTTTCCCACAATTGTGTCAGGGAGATTTTGTACTCCGGGAAGCTGAAATCGAAACCGAGGCCACGTATCCTGGCGTTGGAAACGCGCTTGTTCTCGCCGTAGAAGGAGCGTGCCATCGGCGTCAGATCCGCGGTCTCGAATGCCTGTTCGGGCGGCGGCTCGAGGCCCATCAACGTGGCGGCGAAGCTCACCACATCCTGCGGCGGGGCGGGTTCATCATCCGTCACATTGAAGACGCCGCGTTCATTTCTCCGCGCCAGAAAGGCGTGGGCCGCACCAATATCCTCAACCCGGATGCGGTTGAACACCTGGTCTTTCTTCACCAGCCTGCGCGCCGTTCCCTTTTTGAAATTCATGAAACTATTGCGTCCGGGGCCGTAAATTCCCGAAAGGCGCAAGATGGCAAGCGGCACCCCCGCTTTTTCAGCAGCCGCAGCCCAGGCGGTTTCGGCAGCAACGCGTTCCACGGACCGGGCGGAAACCGGGCGGCACGGGGTTTCCTCATCCACCCATGCGCCGTCATGGTCGCCATAGACGCCAACGGTGGAAAGATAAGCGATCCATTCAAGCTTGGGCAGAAGCCGATTCACGTCGTCGCCCAAAAGCGCAAGCAGTGGATCTCCATCCTTGCCCGGCGCGATGGACTGCACGAGATGCGTGACATTGGCCATTGTGGCGATGAGATCGTCATTAAGATGGGCACCGTCGAACAGGAAGGGTGTCATGCCAGTTGCAGCAAGGCTTGCGAACTTGTCAGTGCTGCGCGTGGTGCCCGATATCGTTGCAGCTTCGGTTTTCAGCGCGTTTGCGATGGCCTTGCCCGAATATCCTGCGCCGAAAATCATCACATGCATGGGTCATGCCTCTGCCAGTTGCCATTCCATTTCCGCCTCTGGATCAGGCTCCGGGGCGCGGCCGGCAGAGTATGCACTGAATTCCTCGCTGTCCATAAGCTGCGACAAAGCCCATGCGGCCATGCCGCGCACCTCCGGTGCCTGGTCTTTTTCGGCGAGAGACTTGCATTGCTGCACGAATTGCTGGTCGCGCGAGTTTCCAGCCGCTATCAGCACATTGCGGATGAAGCGGTTACGCCCGATGCGCTTGACTGGTGAGCCGCTGAAGAAGCTGCGGAAGGCAGCGTCGTCCAGCGTCAGCAGGAAGGCGATGGAAGGTTCCTTCAAATCCTCGCGCGCCTGCAGCTTCATCTCGGAGGCGCTGGCCGCGAATTTGTTCCAGGGACAGGCAGCAAGGCAATCGTCGCAGCCATAGATGCGGTTGCCTATCATCGGCCGGAACTCGTGCGGGATGACGCCTTTGTGCTCAATGGTGAGGTAGGAGATGCAGCGGCGGGCGTCCAGCTGGTAGGGGGCGGGGAAGGCGGCCGTCGGACAGGCATCGAGACAGGCGCGACAGGAGCCGCAATGGTCCTTCTCGGCCTCATCAAGAAAAAGCTCGGCGGTGGTGAACATGCTGCCGAGAAACAGCCAGGAACCATGGGTGCGGCTGACCAGATTGGTGTGTTTGCCCTGCCAGCCGAGACCCGCGGCTGCGGCAAGCGGTTTTTCCATCACCGGCGCAGTGTCAACGAAGACCTTCACGTCCTCGCCGGCGCGCGCGGCAAAACGGGTGGCGATTTCTTTCAGTCGCCCTTTTATGACGTCGTGATAGTCGCGGTTGCGGGCATAGACCGAAATGGCTGCCTTGTCGGCTTTGGAAAGAACGCCGCGAGGATCTTCCTCAGGCCCGTAATTCAGCCCGAACATGACAATGGAGCGCACGTCACCCCACAGCGTTTTCGGCTCGGCGCGACGGGCTTCGGTCTCCTCCATCCACGCCATCGTGCCATGATAGCCCTTATCGAGAAACTGCCTCAACCGTCCCGGTGCCAGCGGAATGCTGTCCGGCGCGGTGATACGACAGAGATCGAAGCCGAGCGAAAGCGCCTCCTGACGAACGAAGTCCGTCAGTTTGCGAGCGCGTATCCGCTGCTTGTCGCTGGCAACGTCGATGGTCGTTTCTCCTGCGGGTTACTCTGCGACATATATATGCGTAGCTACACGCCGCAGCAAATAACCGGGAGGCCGGAACTTAGAAATCCAGATCGGCGTAGTGGGAGGAGGGGGCAAGGCGCGGAATGCGCTCGCTGAGGAAAGGCCGGAAGGACGGGCGCGATTTCAGCCGCTGATACCACTCCTTGGCAATTGGCGCTTCAAGCCAGTTGATTTCGCCGAGATAATCCAGCACCGAAACAGAAGCAGCCGCGGCCAGATCGGCATAACTCAATCGGTCGCCGGCGAGCCAAGTGCGCGAACCCGCCAGCCATTCCAGATATTTGATGTGCTGACGAACATTGTTACGCGCGGTGCGCAGAAGCTTGGAGTCCGGGGGGCCACCACCCTGCGCCGCCGTCATCTGCAATTTATAAACCCGCTCCCGCACCAGCGGTCGGGTCACATCGTTTTCCATCTTCTGCAGGAACCACTCGGTCAAGCGGCGGATTTCCGCCCGCTGAAACGGGTCTTCCGCCAGCAATCGCCGGTCACGCTTCAAAACCCCGTGCGTTTCGTCGAGAAACTCGGCGAGCACGTAGGGACCGCTGAGAGAGCGCATATTGTCATCGAGATAGACCGGCAGGGTGCCCGCCGGATTCAGCGCCAGAAACTCCCGCCTTCTTTCCCACGGCTGCTCCTCCACGAGATCGGTCTGGAACCCGTATTCCGAAAGGATCAGACGAACGAACCGCGATGCGGTCGACATGGGAGAGTGATAGAGAGTTGGCATCGGTACTCAATTTTTACGATTGGTTGTCATGATCGACAATTGCCGGAAAACTTTTTCAGTTTCGCTTCATCAAGACGCTATAAGAGCTTGGCTACTTTAAAACAAGTTTAACGCAATTGCTTTCCATTCCCGCTTCCCCCTGAAAAAAGGATACCTCATGGGTGACCAATCGATCATCAGCGCGCTTTTGCTGGGCATTATCGAGGGTCTTACGGAGTTCATTCCCGTTTCCTCAACGGCGCATGTGCTGCTGGCCGGGCATTTTCTCGGCTTCAAATCGCCGGGCAACACCTTTGCCGTTCTCATTCAGCTCGGCGCGATCATTGCTATCCTTCTTGTTTATTTTCAGAAGCTTGTGTCGATCGCCATGGCGATGCCAACAAGTGCCAAGGCGCGCCGCTTCGTGCTGGCTGTCGCTGTCGCCTTCCTGCCGGCGGCGGTGATCGGCGCTCTGGCGCATGACTTCATCAAGACGGTGCTGTTCGAAACACCCATCCTCATCTGTATCGTACTGGTTATCGGCGGCGTCATATTGCTGGCCGTCGACCGGATGCCGCTGAAGCCCAGATATACCGACATCATGGATTATCCGCCGTCGCTTGCCTTCAAGATCGGTCTGTTCCAGTGCCTTGCGATGGTTCCGGGCACCTCCCGGTCCGGCGCTACCATTGTTGGCGCGCTGTTGATGGGCACGGACAAGCGCTCCGCCGCCGAATTCTCGTTTTTCCTGGCGATGCCGACCATGCTCGGCGCGTTTGTGCTCGATCTCTACAAGAACCGAGATGCCCTGAGCTTCGATGACAGTGCGCTGATTGTCGTCGGCTTCATCGCCGCTTTCGTCTCCGGCCTGTTCGTCGTGCGCTCGCTGCTGGACTTCGTATCGCGGCGCGGTTTTGCACCCTTTGCCTGGTGGCGCATCGTCATCGGCTCGCTGGGTCTGGCGGCACTTCTGCTCTACCGTTGAGCCGAGCTTTAAAATAGCCGTTCGTTTCCAATGCACGGACAAAACAAAAAGCGCCCCGGAGAATCCGGAGGCGCTTTTTATTTGAGACTTGTGAAAGCTGATCAGTTCGTGCTGATCGAAGCCGTTGCGCAAGGGTCGACACCGTAGGCGGGAGCGCAACCGCTCTTACCCGCTGCAACCGTGCCCGGCGCCATGAAAGAACCCGCCAGAACCACCAAAGCCGCACACGCAAAAAAGAGTGCGATAGATCTGCCCATTTTATTATTGCCTTTCAGACGTTCGTTCGCGCGGATTACGCCGCCGTGTGTGAAGTGAGGGTTCTGGATATGTTAGGAATGTGGCCATTATCAATAAAGCGGCTTGCTGAATACCGGGTTAATGCGAAGTCTTTTCCACAGTTGCGCTTGTGCCACGCTTGGCTGTGAAGGCCACTTGGCCGTTAACTTTTACCCGGCTGTTCAAAACAGCTTCAGTCGATGGTGCACCTCCCCTGCAGTTGAGGGGGAAATGCGCCAATAGCGGTTTGGTTGCGATTGAATTGCGCAAAAACAAAAAGCGGGAATGGTTCCCGCTTTCGTTCAGATCGTTAATGCGCGACGGTAGGTTTATGCTGCTTTTCCGGCGTTCGAGAACTGTCCGTGCGGGCGATAGTGCACCATGTAGGACGGCAGGACGGAAGCAACGCGAACGGGCGTAATGCCGATGCCTTCCAGGGTCAGGCCGTTCTTTTCCGCGTCAGCGGAAACGACATTATCCTTTTTCAGCATGGTCACCTGATCGACAGTCAGCGGCGGCGTAATCAGCGGCACCAGCGAAGCGATCTTGCCGATCATTGAGGCGACGCCGAAAGGCAGGTTGACGAAAGGACGCTGACGGTAGGTTGCGGCAAGAACCGCCTCAAGACAGTCGCGGAACGTCATGACGTCCTGGCCACCCAGTTCATAGATGGCGCCGGGCTTCAGCTTGCCATCCACGCTGCGGGCAACGGCTTCCGCTACATCCTCCACATAGACCGGCTGGAACTTGGTTTTTCCGCCGCCGATCAGCGGCAGGAACGGCAGGCTGCGGGCCATCTTGGCGAATTTATTGAAGAAGTCGTCTTCCGGTCCAAAGATGATCGAAGGGCGCAGGATCACGGCGCCGGGCAGAACGGAATGGATTGCTGCCTCGGCGCGGCCCTTTGTGCGGCCGTAGCCGGTCGACGAATTGGCATCGGCACCGATGGCGGAGATGTGCGTCAGCGTTGCACCGGCGTTGCGGGCTGCCTCGGCAATGGCTTTCGCGCCGAATTCCTGCACGGCGTCAAAGGTGTTGCGGCCGCTTTCGGCCAGAATGCCAACGCAATTGACCACGTGGTCGGCGTCTTCGATGGCTTTGACGATGGAGTCGCGATACCGCAGGTTCGCCTGGGCAAACGAGATCTGGCCGACATTGCCGAGCGGCTGCAGGAAACCAGCAAGATCGGGACGGCGCACGGCAACGCGGATGCGGTAACCGCGCTTGGCGAGCATCCGCACGACATGCCGCCCGACGAAACCCGAACCGCCGAAAACGGTGACGAGGGGTGGAAGGTTGGCCAAGGTCATGGGAGGCTCCTCAGAAGCTGTCGATAAAGCGTTTTTCAGTCTCTTAGCCCAAAGCCGTGCGCGCGTGAAGAGACGTTGTCACAAGGCCCGGGACTAGTTTTGGAAATGCGGTTGACGACCGTCAAATTCCTTCGACGATCATCATCTCCGCGTCGGCGACTTCCTGACGGATTTTGGCCGCCGCCTGGTATTCGGGCGAGTTGTAGCAATCGATCGCGTGCTGCACCGAAGGGAATTCGATGATGACGTTGCGTGCGCGTGCCTTGCCCTCAAGTTCGGTCAACGCACCGCCGCGGGCGAGAAAGTTGGCGCCGAACCGCTCGAAAGCGGGCTTCGCAGTCGACACGTAGTCCTTGTAGCGTTCGTTGTCGCGTACATCCACGCGCGCGATCCAGTAACCCTTTGCCATTTCGTCTCCTCCGATGGTCCTTATTGATTTGCCGGAAAGCTGGCGCGCAGCATGTCGTCAAGAATGGCGCGGGCTGCTGCTTTCGGATCTTCTGCTCTGACGATGGGGCGGCCGACAACCAGATGGCTCGAACCGGCTTTGATGGCGTCAAAAGGCGTCATCACGCGCTTCTGGTCTCCCGCCTCGGCACCGGCCGGGCGAATACCAGGGGTGACGACGGCAAGTTCGGGGCCCAAGATTTCACGCACCGCCGTCGATTCCTCTGCCGAACAGACGATGCCGCCCATGCCCGCCTCGCGCGCCTGTTCCGCACGGCGCAGCACCAGCGAACGGGCATCCGATGCATAGCCGGCTTCCGCAAGATCGGCATCATCCATCGAGGTTAGCACGGTGACACCAAGCAAGCAGAGGCCAGAGCCTTCGGCTGCCTTGACTGCGGCGCGCATGGCTTTCGGGTAGGCATGCAGGGTCAGCATCGACATGCCCATGCGGGCGATGTTTTCGACACCAGAGGCGACGGTGTTGTCGATGTCGAGCAGTTTCATGTCGAGAAAGACTTTCTTGCCGCTCTGGGCAAGGTCGCGGGCGAATTCGAGACCACCGGCAAATACCAGCTGATAGCCGATCTTGTAGAACAGAACCTCATCGCCAATCTTCGATACGATGTCTTCAGCTTGTTGCACAGTCGGAACATCGAGCCCGACGATCAGTTTTTCGCGCGCGGTCATTGTCTTATCCCTGCCATGTTTCCATTGCCGTCCAGTCGCATGTGGGGCGCTGAGCTGCAAGTGAAAATTCGGCGATTGGGAACCGGAAAAGATTGCCGCCGCCGGGTGGCTGGTCCTTGCTACGACTGATGCCGACGCCTTCGATATGGCATTTCAAAAGCGTGCCGACGCCGCCATGGCCGACAAAGGCAATCGGCTGTTGCGGGTCGTGCCGGTCTAGAACGGCCCTGACGGCGTTAACAATTCGCGCCTGCGCATCGATTGCCCGTTCCCAGCCGTGAAAGCTCTCTCGCGGATGGGCAAAAAACCAGTCGGCAGCCTTTTCGAATTCCGGCGGCGTCAGGAAGCCTGTTGCCGACCGGTCGTTCTCATGCATCACCTCGATGATCTCAATATCCGCGCCGGATGTTTCAGCAAGGATTCGGGCGGTTTCGATGGCTTTGGTTTCCGCGCTCGACACGATCCGGCGCAATGCGCGTGCCCATGGCAGGCGGCTTGCCTCACACGCCCGCCGTGCACCCAAGTCCGAAAGTCCCCATTCCGGAACCGGAACCGCCGGATCGATCCGGACCTGGGGATGGGTAATGTAAAGGGCATGCATGGGAACGGTCCTCAATGGCGATGGAAAGGGAAAATCAGGACCCTAACCATCTGTCACGACCGGGAAATGACGGCCTTTGCCCACTCTGCCGTGTGATCAGGCCCGCGTATAGGTCCACAATTGCGCCGGAGGAATGTTGCGCACGATGAAATCGAAATGGCGGATGTGGTAGAGATGCGGCTGCGCAACGATCGGGGAAATCGGACCGTAGGATATCTGTATGACGGGGCGACCGTGCGGCACGCGTTTCAGCAATTCGTCGAGAAGCTTGATGCGGGCGGCCATCGGAAAATTCAGCATCGGTACGGCGGAAATGACGCTGTCGAACATCTGGCCCTGGTGCTCGCCAAGTGTCGCATTCAGATCGAAGGCATCGCCATTGATGAAGTTGACGCCCGGATAACTTCTGAGAAGCTGGTTGTAGAAATCGGTCGAATATTCGATGGCCGTCAGGCGCTCCGGCTTGATGCCGCGTGCCAGAATGGCCTTGGTGATGACACCGGTACCGGGGCCGAGTTCGAGAACTGGCAAGTCCGAATGCGGGTCGATGACACTCGCCATTTTTCTTGCCGTGATGGAGGATGTCGGGACGATGGCTCCGACCTTTTTCGGCTGGCTGACCATGCCTTTGAAAAAGCGGATTTCTTCCTCAAATTTTCTTTCAAAGCGTTGCTTCAGGTTGAGTGCCATAATTCCCCTCGGATGTATTTTGGTCATTGTCAAAAAAATGTTACGCACTGTTGATCTCATTTGGCGCTAAAACAAGGCAAAATGTCGTAATTGGAAAAATTCGTTTAGCGTTAGAAATCTGTCTGCGCCGAATCAAAAAACGCCGGTGGAGCGATCCACCGGCGTTTTTTGATTGATTTGAGGACAAAAAGTCCACTTTAAACGCGCATCGGCATCAGAACATAAAGCGCATCGTCGCCGGCGGTGTCGCGAACGAGCGTTGGCGAGCCCGCATCCGCCAGAAGGAAAATCGCGTCTTCACCGGAAAGCTGCGAGGTGATGTCGAGGAGATATTTGGCATTGAAGCCGATTTCCATCGAATCATTGTCGTAACCGACAGCCACTTCTTCCGTCGCACTGCCGGAATCCGGATTGTTGACGGTCAGCGTCAGCTGGCCGTTGGTCAACGCCAGCTTCACGGCGCGGCCACGCTCGGAAGAGATGGTCGACACGCGATCGACCGCACGGGCGAAGGTCTGGCAATCGACGCGCATTTCCTTGTCGTTGCCGGTGGGGATGACGCGCTGGTAATCCGGGAAGGTGCCGTCGATCAGCTTCGAGGTCAAAACGACCGAGCCGATGGTCAGGCGGATTTTCGCGTCCGATACCTCGACAGTGACATCAAGTTCGGGATTGTCCATCAGCTTCTGCAATTCGCCGACGGTCTTGCGCGGAATGATGATGCCCGGCATGCCTTCGGAGCCGGAAGGCGCATCCACATCGGCGCGCGCAAGGCGGTGACCGTCCGTCGCGACTGCGCGCAGCTTGAGGTCGCCGTTGCTTTCGATGGTGTGGAAGAAGATGCCGTTCAGATAATAGCGTGTCTCTTCGGTCGAAATCGCAAATTGCGTCCGGTCGATCAGCATCTTCAGGTCGGTCGCCTTCAGTTTGAAGGTGTGGCTGAAAGTACCGGCGGTCAGATCCGGGAAATCGGTTTCTGGAAGGCATTGCAGCGAGAATTTCGAACGGCCGGAAGCAACCGTCATTGTGGAGCCATCCGGATTGGTGGCCAGAAGCACTTCGGAACCATCCGGCAGCTTGCGCACGATTTCATAAAGCAGATGCGCCGGCACGGTGGTCGCGCCCGCCTGCTCCACCATGGCCGGCGTCGCTTCGGTGATTTCGAGGTCGAGGTCGGTCGCCTTCATATCCAGATTGGCGCCGGATGCGCGCAGCAGAACGTTGGACAGGATCGGGATCGTGTTACGACGCTCTACGACCCTGTGGACGTGGTTCAGCGATTTAAGAAGGTTCGACCGCTCAAGAGTAATACGCATGGACGCTACCGCTTTCAACCGTTGCGACCCGGCCACCGCCGGATCGGTAAGAAGAGTCTTGACCGGCCGGAACGCCGGATAATGTGGACGGGCAAAATGGCAGAGTTATTGCAGAAAATGCAAGAGCCGAGTGCATCTGCCGCCGGTCATTTTGCTGCTATACAGCATGATCCACAGCCTGTGACCGCCCGTGGACCTTGTTCGCCGGTTTTCTATTGCCCATAAAGGGGTAAAACTGGAGCGACCGGCCGGGAATGATCGGCCAGAATGATTGGAAGCCGTGTGACGGAAGAAATATCGAACAGCGACGCCGGACAGGCGACCAAGAGCTTCAGGATCGGCACGGCCACTATTCCGGCGCGGCCGTTGGAGCCGGCGCTCTATCTCGTGGCCACTCCCATCGGCAATCTCGGCGACATCACCATCCGGGCGCTGGAAACGCTGGCTTCGGCTGACGTCCTTGCCTGCGAGGATACCCGCGTCACCCGCATTTTGCTCGAACGTTACGGTATCCGCACACGTCCGCTCTCCTATCACGAGCATAATGCGCAGGAAGCGGGGCCAAAACTCATAGCCGCTTTGGAGGCCGGAAAATCCGTGGCGCTGGTGTCGGATGCCGGAACGCCACTCGTCTCCGATCCCGGTTATCGCCTTGGTCAGCTCGCGCTTGAGGCCGGTCATCGCGTCGTGCCGGTGCCGGGAGCATCTGCGCCGCTTGCTGCCCTTGTCGGTTCTGGCATGCCGAGTGACGCCTTTCTGTTTGCGGGCTTTCTGCCCGTAAAGGATCGCGGCAAGCGCGACCGTTTTGCCGAACTTGCGAAAATTCCGGCCACCCTCATGTTTTTTGAATCGCCACGCCGCATTGGCACCTCCGTAAAGGTGGCATCGGAAGTCCTTGGCCGCGATCGCCGTGCTGTGGTGTGCCGCGAGCTGACCAAGACTTTCGAGGAGTTCCGGCGTGGCACGCTGGGCGAGCTTGCGGAATATTACGACGAGGACCGTGTGGTGAAGGGCGAGATCGTGCTCCTGATAGAGCCGCCCTCCTATGACGAAATTCCCGATATCGAGGATGTCGAGAGACTCCTGAAGGATCTCGTCACAACCATGCCTGCCGCAAGGGCCGCAGCCGAGGCGGCAAAGCTGACGGGCCTGCCGCGCAAGGAGCTTTATCAACGGCTGCTGGATATGAAGGATGCGGATGGCCGCTGACGGGCAAACGAACAAGAGACGAAAGGCCGAGCGACGCGGCCACACTGCGGAATACTGGGCAGCACTCTATCTGCTGTTTCGGGGATACCGCATCCTCGCCATTCGTTATCGAACCCGACTGGGGGAAATCGATCTCATTGCCCGCAAGAAGGATGTCGTCGCCATCGTCGAGGTCAAGGCGCGGCCTTCCGGTGCCGGGGCTGTCGATGCGGTCGGCTGCCGTTCGCAACAGCGCATTCGGGCGGCTGCCGATATTTGGCTCTCCCGCCGCAAGGATGCCGCGCGGTTTTCGTTGCGTTTCGATATCGTCGCAGTCCTGCCACGACGCCTGCCGCAGCATTTCATCGACGCTTTTTGAGGGGGGAGGCAATGTCCACTGAGCGGGAAAAAATGGCTGCGGGCGAATGGTACTGTTGCATGGATGCCGAACTGGACGTGCTGCGCGTCCGCGCCCGCCGTGCCGTTCACCAGCACAACACCGCGCCGCCGGATGAGCGTGAGGCCATGTCGCCTTTGCTGCGGGCGCTCTTTGCCTCCGTTGCGGAAGGAGCCTTTATCGAAGCACCGTTTCATTGCGCTTACGGCTTCAACATTACGTTGGGTGCGAACGTCTATCTCAATACCGGCTGCGTCATTCTTGATTCTGCGCCCGTGCGGATTGGCGATGGCGCGATGTTGGGGCCGGCCGTGCAGATCTATTGCGCCGAACATCACCTGGACCCGGTTCCGCGTTCGCAAGGCATTGAAATCGCAAAGCCGGTCACGATCGGTCGCGATGTCTGGATCGGCGGCGGCGCGATCCTTCTGGCCGGCATCACCATTGGCGATGGCGCGATCGTCGGGGCCGGTTCGGTGGTGACGCGGGATGTCTTGGCCGGGACGACGGTGGTCGGAAATCCGGCTCGCCCCATAAAGCGCAAGGACGCTTGAGACATCCGTTTCTGGAAGAATGGAGTCCCTATCGCAGGGACTGTAATAAATCTGACATAAAACCGTTAAAGAGGCGTCATGGAACGTCTCTATTCGCATCCTCATCCCAATAAATGGTGGAGAGGATTTAGTAATGTTGAAGAAGATTTCCATGGCCGCAGTGGCGGTCAGCATTTCGGCAACGTCTTCCATGGCTGCGACCAACATCACCTGGTGGCACGGCATGGGCGGCCGTAACGGCGAAGTCATCAACGAAGTTTCGCAGAAGTTCAACGAAGCCCAGAAGGAATGCGCTCTGACGCCGGTTTCCAAGGGCTCATACGAAGAAGCGCTTGCAAGCGGCATCGCTGCTTTCCGTTCGGGCGAACAGCCGAACATTCTTCAGGTTTTCGATGCTGGCGCTGCCACCATCATCAACGCCAAGGGCGCTGTCATTCCTGCAGAAGACCTCATCAACAAGGCCGGTTACAAGTTCGACCGCGAAGCCTTCATCAACGGCGTCCGCTATTTCTACGCTGCCGCTGACGGCAAGTTCGTCGGCATGCCTTTCAACACTTCCGCGCCGATCATGTATGTCAACGACGAAGCCCTGAAGAAGGCCGGCGTCGAAGCTCCGAAGACCTGGGAAGATTTTGAAAAGGTCGCACCGAAGCTGAAGGAAGCCGGTTACATCCCGCTCGTCCAGTCGCAGCTCACCTGGCAGTTCACGGAGAACTTCTTCTCCCGCAACAACATCCAGTTCGCAACCAACAACAATGGTTATGACAGCGTCACCGACACCAAGCTGAAGGTCACCGATCCGAACCTTGTCATGATGTTCGACAAGCTGAAGGACTGGAAAGACAAGGGTCTGTTCGCCTACTACGGCGCCGGCTGGAACGACAACCAGAAGCCCTTCGAAGAAGGCAAGGTTGCCCTCTGGATCGGTTCCTCGGGTTCGTTCGGTGGCCTGCAGAAGACGGCGTCCATGCCGTTCTCGGCAACCTTCCTTCCCTACTGGGGCTCCATCAAGGGCGCTGGCACCAACTCCTTCATCGGCGGCGCTGCCCTCTTTGCAATGTCGGGCAAGTCTGAAGCCGAAAACAAGTGCGTGGCTGACTTCTTCCAGTTCCTGACTTCGCCGGAAATCCAGGTCTTCTACCACAAGGCAACCGGTTACGTCGCTATCACCACGGCTGCTTACGAAAAGGCCAAGGCTGAAGGCTTCTACAAGGAAAAGCCTGCCGCCGAAGTCGGTATCCAGCAGCTGTCGCTGCCTTCAGGCGAATGGTCCAAGGGCTACCGCCTCGGTTTCTACCCGCAGATCCGCTCCATCATGGAACGCGAATACAACCGCATCTTCTCCGGCGAAGTAACGCCGAAGGACGCCTTCGACATCATCGAAAAAGAAGGCAATGATCTTCTCGCCCGTTTCGCTAAAACGGCTGGCTGATCTCCCTTTTTGAAACCAACGATAGTTGTCGAGCCTCCTTTCCGCCGGAAAGGAGGCTCGCTCTTGGATTAAGGAGGCGCAAGCGTGGCCTATACATCGTCTCAACCGCGTCTGGCCCGGTTTCTATCCGGCCGGTCTGCAAAAACCGGAAAAACGGCGAAGGCCGCAGAAGCCAGCATGAAGCGCGTGCAGTTCTCCTCGTCCTACGTGCCCTATCTGTTTCTGGCGCCGCAACTGGCGGTGATTTTCATCTTCTTCTACTGGCCCTCCGTTCAGGCCGTGCAATCGTCGTTCTTTATCGAAGACCCTTTCGGGTTCGGTGCAACGTTCGTGGGATTCGCCAATTATTCCGATGCCATCTTCAATCCGGAATATCTAAACATCGCCAAATTCACGGTTGTCTTCACCGTGCTGGTCACTTTCTTTTCGCTGGCGCTCGGTCTTTTGCTTGCGGTCAAGGCCGATGCGGTCGTTCGCGGCAGTTCCGCCTACAAGACGTTGCTGATCTCCGTTTACGCCATCGCGCCGCCGGTTGCGGGTCTCATCGGCATGATGTTTTTCGACCAGCATATCGGGCCTTTCGTCAAGATGGCTGCGTTTTTGGGCTGGGATATGAAGGTTGGCCTCAACTACTTCGATACAGCCTTCGCCATGATTGCCGTCGCGGTCTGGAAGCAGATCCCTTATAATTTCATCTTCTTCCTGTCCGGATTGCAGGGCGTATCCGTCGCCGTGCGCGAGGCTGCCGCCATCGATTGCCGATCGAGCGTGCGCCGGTTCTGGACGGTCATCATGCCGCTTCTGGCACCGACTGCCTTCTTCCTGCTGATCATCAACATCACCTATTCACTGTTCGATACGTTCGGCATTATCGACGTGATGGTGAAGGACAAGGCCGCCAACAATCCGATTACGCTAGTCTACAAGGTCTTTCTCGACGGTTTCCGCGGCAATGACATCGGCGGTTCCTCTGCTCAGTCCGTCATCCTGATGCTGGTCGTCTTCGTTCTGACCATCATCCAGTTCCGCTTCATCGAAAAACGCATCCATTACAATTGAGGGAAAAGACAATGTACAAGACAAAACCCCTCGACCATCTGGTGCTGATCATCGGCGCACTCTTCCTGATATTGCCTGTCGTCGTGGCATTCATGACGTCCACCCATACGGCAGCGGAAATCCACCGCAGCGGCCTGACACTCATTCCGGGCGACAATTTCGTCGGAACCTATGAAAAGGTCCTGACGCAGAAGGGCGGCTTCACCGGGCAGATCACCGGTCTCAACATGGTGCTCAACTCGCTGATCCTCGGCATCGGTTTTGCCGTCGGCAAGATCGTCCTGTCGATGATGGCAGCCTATGCGATCGTCTATTTCCGGTTCCGGTTTGCAACGCTTGCCTTCTGGATCATCTTCACCACCCTGCTTCTGCCGCTCGAAGTACGCATCATGCCGTCCTATGAGGTGATGAGCAAACTCGGCCTCTTGAACTCCTACACCGGTCTGATCGTGCCGCTTCTGGCGTCTGCGACGGGCACCTTCTATTTCCGGCAGTTCTTCAAATCCATTCCTGAAGAATTGCTGGAAGCCGCTCGCATAGACGGTGCGGGCCCGGTCAAGTTCTTCATTGATGTGATCATCCCGCTTTCCCGTACCATGATGGCGGCGATCTTCATCATCATGTTCGTTTACGGCTGGAACCAGTACCTCTGGCCCATGCTGATGACCACGGACGAGAGTTTCTTCACCCTGATGCGCGGCATCAAGTCGATCCTGCAAGTCTGGGTCGGTTCGCAAATCCCCGATTACAACGAAGCTTTCGCGCTTGCCGTTCTGGCCATGCTGCCGCCTGTGATGATCGTCGTGATCTTCCAGCGCTGGTTCATCAAGGGCCTGACGGAAAGCGACAAATAAGGAAACCGAAAATGGCCGCGATAGAAATCAGTCAGGTCTGCAAGGATTATCACGGCGGCGTGCGTGCCGTGCATCACGTCGATATCGACATCAGGGACGGCGAGTTCATTGTTCTCGTCGGTCCTTCCGGCTGCGGCAAGTCCACGCTCCTGCGTATGGTGGCCGGACTTGAGGATATTTCCGAAGGCACGGTGAAGATCGGAGACCGGGTGGTCAACCAGGTAGATCCTGCTGACCGGGATATCGCTATGGTGTTCCAGAACTATGCGCTCTATCCGCATATGTCGGTGCGCCAGAACCTGGAATACGGGTTGAAGAACCGCAAGACGCCGAAGGCGGAGATCGATGCGCGCGTGGCCGAGGCCGCCCGCATGCTCCAGCTCGAACCCTATCTGGAGCGCAAGCCGCGCGCCCTTTCCGGCGGCCAGCGTCAGCGAGTCGCCATGGGCCGCGCCATCGTGCGCAAACCGGCGGCCTTCCTGTTTGATGAGCCCCTGTCCAACCTTGATGCCAAACTGCGCGTTTCCATGCGCGGGGAGATCAAGCGCCTGCAAAAGCGCCTCGGCACCACTTCGATCTACGTCACGCACGATCAGCTGGAAGCCATGACGCTGGCAGATCGTCTGGTGGTGCTGAACGGCGGCCGCATCGAACAGATCGGCGCACCGCTTGAGGTCTATCACACCCCCGCTTCCACCTTTGTCGCAAGCTTCATCGGTTCTCCCGCCATGAACCTGCTGAGCGGCGAGTTGCATGGGGATAGCCTTGCGGTCGGGCCGTCGCTGACCGCGCTCAACGGTTTCGCCCCCACCTCCGGCCCGGTTACTGTGGGCATGCGGGCGGAAGATTTCCGCCTGGCGGCGGCAAGTGAGCCCGGTTTTTCGCTACGCGTCGAGTATATCGAGGAACTCGGCTCGCAGCGTCTTATCCACGGCATGATCGGCGACCAGAACCTGACTGTGGCGTTTTCGCCGGAGGTCGAGATTCCGGCTACCTTGTCGGTCGCCATATCTCCGGACAAGCTGCACTTCTTCTCCAGCGAGACCGGCAAGCGCATAGCGGGCAAGGCGGAACAGGCTGTGGCGCAGCCCGTGCAGTTGGCAACGGCCTGAGTGGACGATAAGAAATCGGCGCGATGACTAAAATTGCGCCGATTGTCAAAACCGCTTCGTTACGATCCCGATGATAGAAGATCTCCAATATTTCACGGGGGTTTTCTAATATGCCTTTAAAGATGATGTTCGCGGCGGCTGCCACCATGGCGATCCGCACGGTGCCGATATTTCCCGCCTCTTTGCGCCGGGCAAAAGACGAGGGCGTGGTTAGCGCGTCCTGCACCGATTTGCGGCTGCAGCCGGCCCCCATCAACCCCGACTGGATCATTTCCGGCGATCCTCAGGCGCGTGCGGCGGATCATTCCAGAAGCGGAGACCGCGCCTCCAGCACAGCCATGTGGGATTGTACGGCGGGCGAGTTCCGCTGGTTCTTCGGTTGGGACGAGACGGTCTATATCCTTGAGGGTGAGGTGCATGTGACGGCGGAAGACGGCACAGTCAGTATCCTGCGGGTGGGTGACGTCGCTTATTTCCGCGCGGGAACATGGGCCACCTGGCGGGTGGATGAGTATGTCCGCAAGGTTGCCTTCATGCGCCGCCCTTTCCCCACGGCGCTGGCTCTGGCCTACCGGGTCAAGAACAAGCTGTTTGCCGGTCGTTCCTACAAGCTGGCGGCCTGAACTGGTAAAACACTCCGTCAGGTGGGGCTCTGCGCAGCGCCACCTGCGGAATTGTGAAGGTTCAATAAAACTCACAAAAAGCACCCCTCGCAGCAGTTGCGTTTGAATGGTCGCTGCCCTACATCTTCAGGGTTTTCTGAAGCATTTCCGGGTCTCTTCCGGTCCTGCGGGGAATCGCGAACAGACGAGGCAATGGGCACGGCGGAACCGCGAAGCGTCCGCATGCTGCAAGAGGAAGATGCGCATGGCGAAGATCAAGAACGTCGCGATCCAGATGGATCATGTCTCCGGCATAAATATCGCCGGCGACTCCACCTTCGCCATGAGCCTTGAGGCGCAGGCACGTGGATACCGGCTGTTTCACTATACGCCCGAACGCCTCTCCATGCGCGATGGCAAGATCTACGCGACCGTCGAACAGATGGAACTGCGCGATATCAAGGGCGACCATTTTTCGCTCTCGGAGCCGGAGCGGGTCGATCTCTCGACCATGGATGTCATTCATCTGCGCCAAGATCCGCCATTCGACATGGCCTACATCACCTCGACCCATTTGCTCGAGCGCATTCATCCCAAAACGCTTGTTGTCAACGATCCCGCCTGGGTCCGCAACTCGCCGGAAAAGATTTTCGTCACCGAATTCGCCGATCTGATGCCGAAGACGCTGATCACCAAGGATGTCTCTGAAATCGCCCGCTTCCGCAATGAAATGGGCGATATCATCCTCAAGCCGCTTTATGGCAATGGTGGTGCAGGCGTCTTCCATTCCGCGCGGGACGACCGCAATTTCTCATCGCTGCTGGAAATGTTCGGCCAGATGTTCCGCGAACCCTATATCGCCCAGGAATACTTGCCGGATGTTCGCAAGGGCGACAAGCGTATCCTTCTGGTGGATGGCGAGCCCGTGGGCGCGATCAATCGCGTGCCAGCGGAAAATGATGCTCGCTCCAACATGCATGCCGGCGGCCGCCCGGAGCCAACGGAACTCACCGCGCGTGAGAAGGAAATCTGCCGCCGCATCGGCCCCGCCCTGCGCGAGCGCGGTTTCCTGTTCGTTGGCATCGATGTGATCGGCGATTACCTCACGGAAATCAACGTCACCTCACCGACAGGCATTCGTGAAGTGCAGAAATTCGGCGGTGCCGATGTGGCAAGCCTGTTGTGGGATGCGATCGAGAAAAAGCGCGAAGCACAGGATTTCTGAGGCAATTTCCTCGCCACCTGCGTTTGTTCCGCGTGCACAACTCTATACAACTGAAATACACCGTGCGCGCGAAATTGTTCGCTTAATGTTCTTGTTTTATTCTTTGCTCTGTGGCAGGTTACTTGAGAGTGGCCGCCATCGGGGCATAGTGCTTTGATGTTGTGGCCGGTTTGCGGGGGCAGGCCATGGTGGCGCGGGTCAATACGGTTGCATTTCAGGGAATAGAGGGTGTGCCGGTCGAGGTGCAGGTGATGGTCGCACCCGGAAAGGTCGGCATCCAGATCGTCGGCCTGCCGGACAAGGCGGTGGCGGAAAGCCGGGAGCGGGTGCAGGCCGCGCTCCACGCCTCCGGTCTGGCGCTGCCGGCAAAAAAAGTCACGGTCAATCTGGCGCCTGCGGATTTGCCCAAGGAAGGATCGCATTTCGATCTTCCGATCGCTTTGGGTCTCATGGCCGCGTTGGGAGCGATCCCGGCGGAAGCGCTCGGGCAATATGTGGTTCTCGGCGAACTCAATCTCGATGGCACCATCGGCACGGTTTCGGGCGCTCTGCCCGCGGCCATCGGTGCCAATGCGCTCGGGAAGGGTTTGATTTGCCCGGCTGATAGCGGGCCGGAAGCAGCCTGGGCGGGGGCTGGCATCGATATTCTCGCCCCACGCAGCCTTATTGCGCTTGCCAACCATTTTCGCGGCACCCAGCTTCTCTCCCGCCCGATGCCCGCCATCCGCGCCAATCCGGTCAATTTGCCGGATCTGGCCGATATCAAGGGGCAGGAGACGGCCCGGCGCGCGTTGGAGGTGGCAGCTGCCGGTGGCCATAATCTGCTGATGGTTGGCCCGCCCGGCTCCGGTAAATCCATGCTCGCCGCGCGCTTGCCCTCAATTCTTCCACCGCTCGAGGCTGCGGAATTGCTGGAAGTGTCCATGGTCCATTCCATCGCCGGCCAATTGTCCGGCGGCAAGCTGTCGGACCGCAGACCGTTTCGCACGCCACACCATTCCGCCACCATGGCCGCGCTGATCGGCGGAGGGCTGCGTGCCAAGCCGGGTGAGGCTTCACTTGCCCACCACGGCGTTCTTTTCCTCGATGAGTTCCCGGAATTTGCGCCACAGGTGTTGGATGCGCTGCGCCAGCCGCTGGAAACGGGCGAATGCATCATCGCCCGTGCCAATCACCGCGTCACCTATCCGGCGGAAATCCAGCTTGTCGCTGCGATGAACCCCTGCCGGTGCGGCAGAGCGGGGGAGCCGGGTTTCACCTGCGCCAGAGGGCCACGTTGCATGACAGATTATCAGGCCCGCATTTCCGGCCCGCTGATGGATCGCATCGATATCCGCATCGACGTTCCCGCCGTCTCCGCCACGGACCTCATCCGTCCTATGACTGCCGAACCGAGTTCGGTGGTGGCCGCCCGTGTCGCTCGCGCCCGCCTTGCGCAGCAGGAGCGTTATGCGGCGGCGGGCTTTTCAGGCATTCGCACCAACGCTCGCTGCACGACAACGCTGATCGAAAAATATGCGGAGCCCGATGTGTCCGGGCTGCAATTGCTGCGCGATGCTGCCGAACGGTTGAAGTTCTCCGCACGCGGTTATCATCGCATTCTCAAGGTCGCCCGCACATTGGCTGATTTGGACGGCAAACAAACTGTCGGACGTATACATGTGGCCGAAGCCATTTCATACCGCATTGCCGGTGAAGGACTGACGGCGGCGGCATAAGAGGCGTTCTTTCGCCCTTTACCGGCTAAAACAATTGTGCCGCTGGCGGATGGCCAGCGGCACAGTTTGTCATTGCGGTCAGGCGCGCGTTTGCGGCCTGACCGAAGAGGAACGGCTTAAAGCCCAAGCCCTTCGAAAAGAGCGGTCGAAAGGTAACGTTCCGCGAAGGAGGGAATGATGACGACGATATTCTTGCCGGCATTTTCCTCACGTGCGCCGACCTTGATTGCCGCTGCGAGTGCCGCGCCCGAGGAGATGCCGACGGGTACGCCTTCCAGCCTCGCCACCAGACGGGCGATTTCAAAAGCGTCGTCATTGGTCACGGTGACGATTTCGTCATAGATTCCAGTGTCGAGGATCGCGGGTGCAAAACCGGCGCCGATGCCCTGGATCTTGTGCGGACCGGGGTTGCCACCGGAAAGAACCGGGCTGTCGGCTGGCTCGACGGCAATGACCTTCACCTCCGGCTTGCGGGATTTCAGCACCTGGCCCGTACCGGTGATAGTGCCACCCGTGCCGATGCCCGAAACAAAAATATCGACAGCACCCTCGGTATCGTTCCAGATTTCTTCCGCCGTCGTCTTGCGATGAATATCCGGGTTTGCGGGGTTTTCGAACTGCTGGGGAATAATCGCGTCTGGCAGGGTTTCGGCCAGTTCCTGTGCCTTGGCGATGGCGCCCTTCATGCCCTTCGGGCCTTCGGTCAACACCAGTTCCGCGCCCAGCAAGGCGAGCATTTTCCGGCGTTCGACCGACATCGTTTCCGGCATGGTCAAGATCAGCTTGTAACCCTTGGCGGCGGCGGCAAAGGCTAGCGCAATGCCCGTGTTGCCAGAGGTCGGTTCAACCAGCGTCGTTTTGCCGGGGGTGATCTTGCCTTGGGCTTCCAGCGCTTCGATCATGGCAACGCCAATGCGGTCTTTCACGGAGGCGATGGGGTTGAAGAACTCCAGCTTGGCGAGAAGATTGGCCTTCACGCCCTTTTCCCTCGCCAGCTTGTCCAGCCGCACGATCGGCGTATCGCCGATTGTTTCGGTGATGGAGGAATAGACGCGTCCGCGTCCGGGCTTTCTGGCTTCGGGCATGATGCTCTCCTGTATGAAGGCCACACGATGTGTGGCCGCAAGATTTCAGCGGCAGAATAGGAGCAATAGTCTTGTCAGGCCAGCGAACGTTCGTCCTAATATCGTCTGATTACCGGAAAAAATTCACGATAAATCAGGCAAATGCACGAAATCGTTTCAGGTGCTGCGGATCGCGATCATGGTCGCCGTTCCCGCCAGAATTCCCGCCGCGGTGCGGTTGAGGATCGTCAACGCACTTGGCCGTTTCAGGAGGTTGCGCGCCTTGGCAGCAAGCAGGATGTAAGGCAGGAGAACGGCCATCAACACGACGAAGGTCAGCGCCAGAAGTGTCGCATATTCCGATGGGCCGATCATGCGGATGTCGATCAGCGTCGGCACTAGCGCCACATAAAACAGCATGGTTTTTGGATTACCCAGCGTGATCAGCAGGCCGGACAGAAACGACATGGGAATGCTGGTGCTTTTTTTCGCCTTCAGGTCCTGCGGCAAGAGGCCGGCGGTCCAGAGCTTCCATGCGATATAGAGAAGATAGGCTGCGCCGGCAAACTTCAGGACCATGAAGGCCTCCTGAAAAGTCTGCGCCACGAAGGCGAGGCCGAGGATCACGCCGGTCAGGTAGATCATGTCGCCCAGCACCAGCCCGAGGCCCATGAAGAAGGTTTCCCGAAACCCCGATCCAAGCGCCCGCGCCACGATCGCCGTCATGCCGGGGCCGGGAATGGCAGCGGCGATGAAGAGTGCGGTGGCATAGGCAAGAAGGGTCGTCAGCGTCATGGTCATTTTCCCCGAAAATCCGCCAGATCAATAGCGAAAATCAGGGGTGAAAACAATCGCCCATAAGGGGGCTGGTCAAAGCCCCGTGGAGCCGAAACCACCGGCACCGCGTGCCGTCTCGGATGTTTCGGCCACTTCGCTGACTGCCACCTGCGTAACTGGTGCAATCACCATCTGTGCGATGCGCATGCCGCGCTCGATGACAAAATCGGCCTGCCCCAGATTGGCGAGAATGACCTTCACTTCGCCGCGATAGTCGCTGTCCACCGTGCCGGGGGAATTGAGGCAGGTGATGCCGTTCTTGATGGCGAGGCCGGAGCGCGGACGGATTTGCGCCTCATAGCCTTGCGGAACCTCGAAGACGAAGCCGGTCGGCACCAGCGCCCGTTCGCCCGGCTGCAAAGTCAGCGGTTCATCGGCCGGCACTGCGGCGCGCAGGTCCATTCCGGCGGCGCCACGGGTTTCATAGGAAGGCAATTCGAGGTCTGCGCCATTGGCAAGACGCACAAGCCGGAGGAGGGGTCGATTATCATTTTGAACGGTCATGCGGCATTAGTTTGCCGAGATCGCGGCAAGGTCAATTGCAAATGCGGGCCTGAAACGCTAGATACCCCGCAATTCCACAGGATTTGTCAGATGGCCGAAACACTTGCCGAGGCGGTCTCCCGCCGCCGCACCTTTGCTATTATTGCGCACCCGGACGCGGGTAAGACCACGCTTACGGAAAAACTGCTGCTGTTCGGCGGAGCGATCCAGCTTGCCGGCGAGGTGAAGGCGAAGAAGGATCGCATCCAGACCCGTTCGGACTGGATGAAGATCGAGCGCGAGCGCGGCATTTCGGTCGTCACTTCGGTCATGACCTTCGAATATAACGACCGCGTCTTCAACATCCTCGATACGCCCGGCCACGAAGACTTTGCCGATGACACCTACCGCACGCTGACGGCGGTGGATGCGGCGATCATGGTCATCGATGCCGCCAAGGGTATCGAGCCGCGCACGCTGAAGCTTTTCGAAGTTTGCCGCATGCGCGATATTCCGATCATCACCTTCATCAACAAGATGGACCGCGAAAGCCGCGATCCCTTCGAGATTCTGGATGAGGTCGAGGAAAAGCTGGCGCTCGATACCGCGCCGATCACCTGGCCGGTCGGCCGGGCGAAGAGCTTCTGTGGCGCTTACAATCTTGCTGAAAACACCTTTCGTGGCAACGACACGCAGGTGGATGGCCTTTCGGTCAACGGCCCTCAGGCTGTCGCCGATCGTCTGCCGGAAAATGAGCGCAAGGTCTTTATCGAGGAAACGGAACTGGCTCTGGAAGCCTGCCGCCCCTTCGACCGTCAGGCGTTCCTGGAAGGTCACATGACGCCGGTATTCTTCGGTTCGGCGCTGCGCAATTTCGGTGTGCGCGACCTCATCAATGCGCTGGGTGATTTCGCCCCGCCGCCGCGCGATCAGGTGGCGGATACCCGCACCGTGCATGCGGCGGAAGACAAGATGACGGCCTTCGTGTTCAAGATTCAGGCCAATATGGATCCCAACCATCGCGACCGCATCGCGTTTGCCCGCATCTGCTCCGGCAAGCTGGAGCGCGGCATGAAGGCGCGGCTGTCGCGCACCGGCAAGCTCATGGGGCTGACAGCACCGCAATTCTTCTTCGCGTCACAGCGCCAGCTGGCCGATACCGCCTTTGCGGGCGATGTGGTCGGCATTCCCAACCACGGCACGCTGCGCATCGGTGATACGCTGACCGAAGGTGAAAACCTCGTATTCCAGGGCGTGCCGAACTTCTCGCCGGAAATCCTGCGCCGCGTGCGCTTGGAAGACGCGATGAAGGCGAAGAAGCTGAAGGAAGCTTTGCAGCAGATGGCGGAAGAAGGTGTCGTGCAGCTCTTTTCGCCAGAAGACGGCTCGCCCGCCATCGTCGGCGTTGTCGGCGCGCTGCAGCTCGATGTGTTGAAGGAACGGCTGATGGGCGAATATGGCCTGCCGGTCTCGTTTGAAATGTCTCGCTTTTCCGTCTGCCGCTGGATCTCGTCCGATCAGCCGGCGGAAATGGACAAGTTCCTCAACGTCAAGCGCGGCGATATCGCTCGCGATCTGGATGGCGATCCGGTGTTTCTGGCGCAGGATGCCTTCTCGCTGCGGTATGAATCCGAGCGGTTTCCGGCGATCAAGATGGTCGCGATCAAGGAATATCACGTCGCCAAGGCGGCGTGATATCAGCCGGATTGCACTTTGAATGCCAAGGGCTTAGTTTCCCGGTTAAACGGGAAACTGGTCCGGCATCATGACGCTTTCAGGCAAACATATTCTCCTCATCATCTCCGGCGGCATCGCGGCCTATAAGAGCCTCGACCTCATCCGCCGTCTGAAAGAGCGCGGCGCCAAGGTGACGCCAGTCATGACGAAGGGCGCACAGGAATTCGTCACTCCGCTTGCTGTTGGCGCACTGTCCGCCACCCACGTCTTCACCGAGCTTTTTTCGAGGCAGGACGAGCAGGATGTCGGGCATATCCGGCTCGCGCGCGAATGCGACCTCGTGCTGGTCGCGCCCGCCACCGCTGATCTGATGGCGAAGATGGCGAATGGTCTGACTGATGATCTTGCCTCCACGATCCTTCTGGCGACCGATCGGAAGGTGCTGGTCGCACCTGCCATGAACCCGAAAATGTGGTCGGCAAAGCCAACGGTGCGCAATGTCGAAACGCTGAAAAAAGACGGCGTGTTTTTCATCGGCCCTATGGCAGGCGAAATGGCGGAAAAGGCCGAGGCCGGTCTTGGTCGTATGGCGGAGCCTTTGCAGATCGTTCAAGGCGTTGAGGCTTTGCTGGATGGCGGGCTGAAGCCTTTAAGAGGCAGAACGGCGATCGTTACCTCCGGCCCCACCCATGAGCCGATCGATCCGGTGCGTTACATCGCCAACCGCTCCTCCGGCAAGCAGGGCCATGCCATCGCAGCTGCGCTTGCGGAGTTGGGTGCGGAGGTAACGCTGGTCTCGGGTCCCGTCACGATTGCCGATTTGGCGGGCGTTGCAACGGTCCATGTCGAGCGTGCCGAGGAGATGCGCGATGCGGTGATTTCAAGGCTGCCGGTGGATATCGCCGTCATGGTTGCCGCTGTCGCCGACTGGCGGGTGGCGGGTTCTTCGGAGCAAAAGATCAAAAAGCAGCCGGGCGATGCCCCGCCTGCGCTGCAACTTATGGAAAACCCCGATATTCTCAAAACCGTCGGCCACCACGAAAAGCGCCCGAAGCTGGTGGTGGGTTTCGCCGCCGAGACGCAGGATGTGGAGAAAAACGGCCGAGCCAAACTGGAGCGCAAGGGCGCCGATTATATCGTTGCCAATGATGTGTCGGCGGAAACCGGCATCATGGGCGGAGACCGCAACAGCGTGAAGATCATTTCGAATGAGGGTATCGAGGCCTGGCCTGATATGGACAAGGCCGAAGTCGCCAAACGTCTGGCGGCCCTCATCGCGGAGAAACTCGCATGAGCCTTTTCGATCGCAAGACATTCGACAGGGTGCTCGGAGAATGGCCGGGCGTCCGTTTCGTCGATCAATGGGACTCCCACGTTGCCAAGGTCGGAGACAAGGTCTTTTCCGTTTTGGGTGAACGTGACGACTGGCGGCTTGTGGTGAAATGTTCGGAGGAAAGCTTCGAAATCCTCACCTCGCTGGAAGGCATCCACCAGGCACCTTATTTCGCCAAGCGCAAATGGATATCGATCTCCGATCATTCACCGCTGGAGCAAGAGGAGCTGGAACACTATGTCCGCCGCTCCTATGAACTCGTTGCCGCCGGGCTGACGAAGAAGCTGCGGGTCGAACTGGGAATTCTCCCGGCCTGAAGGCGGCATTGTCGCCAATCCCTTCAATTTTCTTTCGTGTTTCGCCCGATGATCTGGCGAACCCCTTCTTTAGTGAAAGGCTGAAAAAGCTGTGGCAGAAAGCCCTTTGCAATTTCTCCCTTGATGCCGATGTTGGTCGAGGAAGGGCGATCGGGATTGAAATAGCTGCCGAACAACTGGTCGAAAATGACAAGGTTCTCGCCATAATTGGTATTTCCCTCAGGCAGCTCTTTGGAGTGGTGCCATCGGTGCAGCCGGGGCGTGCTGAACACGTAGTCCAGCGGCCCGGTTTTCATATCCACATTGCAATGGGTCAGAATGCCGATGAAGGCGGTCACAGCCGCGAGCCACCAGAACACCTGCAACGGTGCGCCCATGAGATAAAGCGGAATCTGGCTGAGCGCGATCTTGAACAGCGAGTCGGCCACATGAAAACGGCCCGTATTGACGACCCAAAGACGGACAACGCTGTGATGAAGCGCGTGGAAACGCCAGAAGAACACCGTTTCATGGGCGATACGGTGCGCCCAGTAGAGACCGAATTCAGCGATCATCAGGGCGAGCGTGACCTGAACAACCATCGGCAACTGAGAAGGCCACAGGTCGAATTTCATGGCCGCCAAAGGTTGCAGAAAAATGGCGGTCAGCATTGGAAAGAGCACCGCTGCCATGGCGGCAAGCTGAACAAGCCCCTTGGTCAAGAGCGTGTGGGCGATATTGTTGACGGTTTCACCATCAGATTGAAGCCATTCCGTCTCATAGGGAATGTAACGCTCAAGAAGAAACAGGCTGGCCACCGCGCCCGCGTAGACGGCGAGGAATGTGGTGATCGGATGCTCACTCGAAAAAGCGAAATAAGCCCCGGTAAGACCGAGAAAAAACACCATGGGCCACGAGCAATAGGTAAGGACCCGTTTTACGGCTTCATTTTTTGCCATCAATCTCAATTCCCGTCCGGCAATCATTTAACTTTCAACCAAGATCAGGTCATTATCCTCGATATGTTGCAGCAGCATGGTACGCATCTATCAAACTGGAAGACCGGCGATTTTCGGTTCGAAAGTGTGCCGCACCGGCGTGAGCGTCGAGTTTGAGTATCGTTTAGCTGATCCTGATCGCGATATAGAGAAGCGTGAGCGCAATCACCCAGAGCGCCGCCCGGCCCCATTTGGTGTGGCGCGCTTCCGCCTTGCCGATCGCTTCCGCGGTCTGGGCGTCGAAACGCAGGCCGTTCTCGCTCATATACACCAGGTCGGAATGCAGCTTCTCCGTCTTGGCAGCGATCTCGGGTGCCGCTTCCGCAAGCTTGAGAGCCGCCTTCACGCCGTCCTTCAGATCGGTGACAATGCGTTTCGGGCCAAGATTGTCCCTTATCCAGCCGCTGACGACCGGATCGGCCGCTTTCCACATGTTGAAACGCGGATTGAGCATGCGGGATACGCCTTCCACCACCACCATGGTCTTTTGCAGCATCACCAGTTCCGGGCGCGTTTCCATGTCGAAGAGCTCGGTAACTTCGAACAGCAGCGTCAGCAACTTGCCCATGGAGATCGTCTCGGCCGGCTGGCCGTGGATTGGTTCGCCGATGGCGCGGATCGCCTGCGCAAAGCTGGCTTTATCGTGATGGCCCGGCACATAACCGGCCTCGAAATGCACCTCCGCGACGCGCATGTAATCGCGGGTGATGAAGCCGTAGAGGATTTCGGCAAGGAACCTGCGTTCTTTTTTGCCCAGCCGCCCGGCAATGCCCATATCCACGGCTACGATCATGCCCTGCGGATCGACAAAGAGATTGCCGGGGTGCATGTCGGCATGGAAAAAGCCGTCGCGCAACGTGTGCCGCAGGAAGGACTGGATGAGAGTATCAGCCAGCTTGTTCAGATCGTGGCCGGCAGCCTTCAGTCCCTCAATATCCGACATCTTGACGCCGTCGATCCATTCCATGGTGACGACATCGCGGCCGGTGCGTTCCCAATCTACCTCCGGAACGCGGAATCCGGGGTCTTCTTTGGTATTTTCGGCAAGTTCGGAAAGGGCGGCGGCCTCAAGCCGCAGATCCATCTCGATCTTGGTTGTCTGTTCCAGCGTGCGAGTGACTTCCACCGGCCGCAGGCGGCGGGCAGAGCGGACGAAACGCTGTTGCAGGTCGGCGATCAGATACATCGCCTCCAGATCGTTCTGGAAGCGCTGGCGAACGCCGGGGCGAATGACCTTGACGGCGACCTTGCGCGGCCCTTTCGGCGTATCCACTATCGCCGGGTGAACCTGGGCGATGGAAGCGGCGGCGATCGGATCGCCAAATTCCCTGTAGAGTTCCGAAACAGAACGCCCGAGCGAACCTTCAATATTGGCCTTGGCCGCGGCTGCGGGGAAAAATGCCATGCGGTCCTGCAGGCTCGCAAGATCGTCGGCGAAGTCGGCGCCGACCACATCCGGCCTTGTGGCCAGAAACTGTCCCATCTTCACATAGGACGGGCCAAGCCGCTCGACAGCTACCGCCAGCCGGTCGCTACGTTGCGCCCGCTTGGCCTTGCTGCGGGCGAATGGCTTCAGCAATGCCTTCATCACTTGCGCGGAGGCAGGAAGGTCATCGGATGGCAAGGCCAGCACGACGCCTTCGCGCACGAGAACCCAGCCAACCCTTGCGAGGCGGAAATATGCGCCCAAAGTGCTCATGCTTATGCTTGTCTCCTGCTTTTGCCGGGCATGGTCTTAAAGCTTCCAGCCGGAATGCAGGGCGGCGATACCGCCGGTGTAATTTGTATAGGTCACGCGCGAAAAGCCGGCGGAGCGGATCATCGTCGCGAAATCCTCCTGATTGGGGAATTTGCGGATAGACTCGACCAGATATTGATAGGGCTCGGCATCCCCGGTGATCATCTTGCCGAATTGCGGAATGGCGTTGAACGACCATGCATCATAGACGCGGTCGAGTAGCGGCATTTCCACTTCGGAAAATTCCAGCACCAACAGTCGCCCGCCACGTTTCAGTACGCGGTAGGCTTCTTTCAGCGCGACGTCGATGCGCGGTACGTTGCGAATGCCGAAGGCGACCGTATAGGCGTCGAAGGTATTCGCCTCGAAGGGCAGCTCCTCGGCATTGGCTTCAACGAAGGTCAGATTGTCGGAGAGCTTTCGTTTTGCCGCGCGCTCCTCGCCAACGGCAAGCATCGAGCCGTTGATATCGAGAACGGTGGCATGCGCCAGACGGTTGGAGGCTTCCACGATGCGGAAAGCGATATCGCCGGTGCCACCAGCTACGTCAAGCACCTTATAAGAGGCGTCCTTGCGCGGTGAAAGCGAGGACACCATGGCGTCCTTCCACAGCCGGTGCAGGCCGGCCGACATCACGTCGTTCATAATGTCGTAGCGCTTGGCCACCTTGTGGAAGACATCGTTGACCAGCCCCTGCTTTTTGCCTTCGTCCACTTTGTGGAAGCCATAGGACGTTTCCATGCCGCCTTGGGCAGTGGTACGGGCGTCGGTCATCGTCTGTCTCCATATTAATTGCGTGGCGGACCATAGCGGAAACGCCATGGCGACGCTATCTGTTGCCGCATCGCCTGGGCGCGACATTTCGCGTGCATTGTATAGACCACATGGTCCTAACGATAAACTGCCGGATAAGCCAGATGCCAGAATTGCCAGAAGTCGAAACCGTTAGACGCGGCCTCGCGCCCACCATGGAAGGGGCAAGAATCCGCAAGCTCCACCTTGGCCGTCCCGATCTGCGCTTTCCGTTCCCGGAGGACTTCGCGGGCCTGATCGAGGGCAGGACGATCATATCGCTCGGGCGCAGGGCGAAGTATCTCTTGATAGAGCTGGAAGACGGGCTGACGATCGTTGCCCATCTTGGAATGTCCGGCTCGTTCCGTATCGAGGCGGCGGCAGATGAGGCAGGGAATAGGAACGCGCCCGGCGCGTTTCATTATGCCCGCTCGAAGGACGGCAAGCACGATCATGTCGTCTTTCATCTGGATAAGGGCGAAGAGCGCATCTGCGTCATCTATAATGACCCGCGCCGCTTCGGCTTCATGCATCTGGTGGAGCGCAACAAGCTCGACCTCTACCCCGCTTTTGCGGGGCTGGGACCGGAACCGACCGGCAACGCGCTGAGCGCGGATTATCTCGCGAGCCGGTTCCAGGGTAAAAGCCAGCCGTTAAAAAGCACGCTGCTGGACCAGAAGGTCATTGCGGGCCTTGGCAATATCTATGTCTGTGAGGCGCTGTGGCGTGCCCATCTCTCGCCTTTGCGGGCGGCGGGAACGCTGGTGACCAAAACCGGAGAGCCGAAGCCGCAGCTCATCAATCTCACGGAGAAGATCCGGGACGTGATCGCGGACGCAATCGCCGCCGGCGGCTCTTCCCTGCGCGACCATATACAGACGGACGGAACGCTCGGTTATTTCCAGCATTCCTTTTCAGTCTACGATCAGGAAGGCCAGCCTTGCCGTACACCCGGCTGCGGGGGTACGGTTGAAAGGATAGTGCAGGCCGGTCGTTCGACCTTTTATTGCGCGGCCTGCCAGAAGTAGCTGAGGCGGAATAATGGCGAGGGAGACTGCCGTGGATTATGAAACGATACTGGTCGAGAAACGCGACGAGGTGGGCGTCATCACGCTAAACCGGCCCAAGGCGCTCAACGCCCTCAATTCGGTGCTTCTGAAGGAGCTGCGGCACATTCTCTCCTCGTTCTCTGCTGACGATTCCATCGGCGCGATCATTATAACGGGGTCGGAAAAGGCATTTGCCGCTGGCGCGGACATCAAGGAAATGCAGGGGCTGGATTTTGTCGATGCCTATGTCGGCGACTTTCTCGGCGGCTGGGACGAGGTCGCATCGACCCGCAAGCCGGTCATTGCCGCAGTCTCCGGCTTTGCGCTGGGCGGCGGGTGTGAGCTGGCAATGATGTGCGATTTCATCATCGCTTCGGACACGGCGAAATTCGGCCAGCCGGAAATCACGCTTGGCGTCATTCCCGGCATGGGCGGCTCGCAGCGGCTGACGCGGGCGGTGGGCAAGGCGAAGGCGATGGATCTGGTTCTGACCGGCCGCATGATGGATGCGGCCGAGGCAGAGCGCGCCGGCCTCGTTTCGCGGATCGTCCCCGCGGCAAATCTCATGGATGAGGCGGTGGATGCCGCCACGCGCATCGCCTCGCTGTCTCGCGCTTCCGTTCTCATGGCCAAGGAAAGCGTCAATCGCTCCTTCGAGGTTCCTCTTTCGGAAGGGCTGAGATATGAAAGGCGATCCTTTCAGTCGCTCTTTGCAACAGCGGATCAGAAGGAGGGCATGGCGGCCTTCGTTGAAAAGCGCAAACCCGCTTTCCGGAATCGCTAAGGATTCGGAATATCGGCGTTTTCCGCCATTTGCGCGTTGACGGGCGTACGCTTTAGCGGTATATGCCCGCCCACGGTTAAGGAAAGCCATCCGGCTTGTCCGAAATTACTCCCGCATTCTTGGGTTAAGTGAGGTCTTCGAACGACCCGATCCTCTGGTTGCGGAATTTGGTTTGAATTCGAAGAGAGGCATACATGGCCAATACAACTTCGGCGAAAAAGGCGACCCGCAAGATCGCTCGCCGTACCGCAGTCAACAAGGCTCGCCGTTCGCGCGTTCGCGGCTTCATCCGCAAGGTCGAGGAAGCTATCGCTTCGGGCGATCTGGCAGTAGCCACCGAAGCTCTGAAGGCAGCTCAGCCTGAGATCCAGCGCGCAGCGACGCGTGGCGTTCTGCATGGCAACACGGCATCCCGTAAGGTGTCGCGTCTTGCCCAGCGCGTTAAGGCTCTTTCCGCCTAATCCGGCTAATCACAATTAACTATTCAAAAAGCCTGGTCTTTTGACCGGGCTTTTTGTGATTCTAACCCTACGTTAATCATTCCTGCCGTAACGTGACAAACGCGTGTCAGATGAGCGACAAGAAAAACTGAATAAAAACAATGGATTGCCGGAGGTCTCCCGAAAAATGGGAAGCTTTCTCTACGGAAGTCGCAGCCAGTTTTGAGTCAAGAAGATTTTTATTTTTTTGCCAAAACGGGCTATCGAAAAATGCCAAAATTGAATCTCATTGATTCATAAGCGATTCTGCTTCGGACCTTGCCGGTGATGCAAAACGACCATTGCGAGTCAATGGTCGATCTGAGTTTTTGCAGAAAAAACGCCATTGATCTCTCCCCACGATCCTGCCTAAATGCATTTCAACAAGGGGTGCGGATCTCAGTCCACAGATTATCTCGATGATCGTATCGACGATATTCACCTTCTTGCTGGCGGGCCTTTCGAGGTCCGTTTTCTCAGGTCATTGAGCTTTTTGTGCCGTTTCGGTCTCGGAACGGGCTGGAGCTTTTTGTCCTTAAGAATGCGCCTTACAGTTGTAGCGAAAGGAGCGTTTTTAGCGTGTCGCAGGCCTCTCCATGAAGGGGAGGGAAATGGGATAACCGGCTCGCAAACAAGTAGTAGTCTTTGACGCTCTTTCGAGGGGAGTGCTGGAGGCGGGAAATAATACGAGGGGGATCTCTGGCGATCGTTTTTTGATCGTCAGGCTATGATTGGCAATTTGAAAGGCGGCAATATGCAATTGAATTTGGCGATGGGTGCGGTGGCCGATGGGGACCGCGCACCACAGGCTCGTGATGCAGCTTGCTCAGAAGCGGCAGGGGATAAATCGGCAATGAAGCACGATGCGCTGTTTGAACGTTTTAGCGCGCGGCTGAAGGCACAGGTTGGTCCCGAGGTCTATGCAAGCTGGTTTGCACGGCTCAAACTCCACACCGTTTCGAAAAGCGTCGTCCGTTTTACCGTTCCGACGACCTTTCTGAAGTCCTGGATCAACAACCGTTATATGGATCTGATCACCAGTCTCGTCCAAAGCGAGGATCCGGACGTGCTGAAGGTGGAAATTCTTGTCCGCTCCGCCAGCCGCCCGGCCCGCCCCGCGCAGGTCGAGGAACGGGTGCAGCCCGTTCAGGACATGGGCGCGGTTGCGCGCAACAAGTCCTTCATTCCGTCGCAGCCGGCGACAGCACCTTCTGCACAGCCTGCGGCGGCGCAGGCGACGCTGCGGCAGGGTAGCTCCGGGCCGCTGTTCGGTTCGCCGCTCGATACACGTTTCACCTTTGACACTTTTGTCGAGGGCTCGTCCAACCGCGTCGCGCTTGCGGCGGCAAAGACGATCGCTGAAGCGGGTGCCGGTGCTGTGCGCTTCAATCCGCTGTTCATTCATGCGGGTGTCGGGCTTGGCAAGACACACCTTCTGCAGGCGATTGCCAATGCCGCCATCGACAGCCCGCGCAACCCGCGTGTGGTCTATCTGACGGCCGAATATTTCATGTGGCGTTTTGCGACCGCGATCCGCGACAATGATGCGCTGACGCTGAAAGACACCCTGCGCAATATCGACCTTCTCGTCATCGACGACATGCAGTTCCTGCAGGGCAAGATGATCCAGCACGAATTCTGCCACCTGTTGAACATGCTGCTCGACAGCGCCAAGCAGGTTGTCGTGGCCGCTGACCGCGCGCCGTGGGAGCTGGAATCGCTTGATCCGCGTGTCCGTTCGCGCCTTCAGGGTGGCATGGCCATCGAGATCGAAGGTCCCGATTACGACATGCGCTACGAAATGCTCAACCGTCGCATGGGTTCTGCACGTCAGGACGATCCGTCTTTCGAGATTTCGGACGAAATACTGACCCATGTGGCCAAAAGCGTGACGGCGAGCGGACGCGAGCTTGAAGGCGCCTTCAACCAGCTGATGTTCAGACGCTCTTTCGAGCCGAACCTCTCGGTTGACCGTGTCGATGAGCTGCTGTCGCACCTCGTCGGCAGTGGGGAGGCCAAGCGCGTCCGTATCGAGGATATTCAGCGCATCGTCGCCAGGCATTATAATGTGTCGCGGCAGGAGCTGGTTTCCAACCGTCGCACCCGCGTCATCGTCAAGCCGCGCCAGATCGCCATGTATCTGGCAAAGATGCTGACACCGCGCTCATTTCCCGAGATCGGTCGCCGTTTCGGCGGTCGCGACCACACCACGGTTCTTCACGCGGTGCGCAAGATCGAGGATCTGATTTCCGGCGACACCAAGCTCGGCCACGAGGTTGAGCTGCTGAAGCGCCTGATCAACGAAAACAACGCATGAAAAAAGCGGCCTTCGGGCCGCTTTTTTATTGGTTTCTCGGTTGTTGATTGGCTCAGGACCAGGCAGGCTGCCGGTCAGCAGGCGAGATCGGCGACCACGGCATCCAGAATAAGCATGCCGGAAGGGGTGCAGCGCAGGCGGGAATTGCCGATCCGTTCCACGAAGCCGTGTTGCAGGAGGAATTCCTCTTTCTCCGGGTCGAGTTCGCGGCCGGAGAGATCGCTCCAGCGAGCAAGATCAATGCCTTCGCGCAGGCGAAGACCCATCAATAGCAATTCGTCTGCCTGTTCGTCGACGCCGAGAAGCTCCTGATCGACCATGCCGTGGCCTTCACGCTCGACGGTATCGAGCCAGGTTTCGGGATGGCGCTCGGTGACGGTGGCGAGCTTGGAGGCGCCATTGGTCAGGCGTCCATGCGCACCGGGTCCAATACCGGCATAATCGCCATAACGCCAATAGGTCAGGTTATGGCGGCTTTCCGCACCGGGGCGGGCGTGATTGGAAACCTCGTACGCCGGCATGCCGTAACGCTCGGTGATTTCCTGCGTCGCTTCATAAAGCACCGCCGAATGCTCGCCATCCGGTACGATCAGCTTGCCAGCCTTGTGCAGCCCGTAGAACGGCGTGCCTTCCTCGATAGTGAGCTGATAGAGCGACAGATGGTCGACGGCGTAGGAGACGGCTTCCTTCAGCTCAGCGTCCCATTCGGCCACCGTCTGGTTCGGGCGGGCGTAAATCAGATCGAAGGACATGCGCGGAAAAATTTCCCGCGCCAGACGGATGGCTTTAAGCGCATCGGCAACATCATGCAGACGGCCAAGGAACTTCAGGTCCCGGTCGTTCAGCGCCTGGACGCCGAGCGAGACGCGATTGACGCCGGCTGCCCGGTAACCGCGAAACCGCTCCGCCTCGACGCTTGAAGGATTGGCCTCCATGGTGATCTCGATACCATCAGGCACATGCCAGAAGCGCGAAACGCCATCAAGAAGCGCGCCTACGGTCTGCGGGTCCATCAGCGAAGGTGTGCCGCCGCCCATGAAAATGCTGGTAACGACACGCGGACCGCTGAGCGCCCGCATCTTTGCCATTTCGCTGAGGAACGCCGCAGTGAACCGGTCCTGATCCACCGGGCGGTGGCGGACATGGCTGTTGAAATCGCAATAGGGGCATTTGGCCGCACAGAAGGGCCAGTGCAGATAGATCCCGAAACCGGGATCGCCCGTATCCGGCAGAAGCGACGCGCCGGGGGCAGAAAGTTGGTGCTCCCCGGTCATCGGGTTCATGCCTCCAGACAGGTTTCGACGAATTTTTTGAACGCGCGGGCACGGTGGGAGAGCGCAAACGCATCGCCGTGCTTCCAGCCGTGTTTTTCGTCTGCGGTCATTTCACCGAATGTGGTGTCGTAACCTTCCGGTTTGAAGATCGGGTCATAGCCGAAACCGCTCGTTCCACGCGGTGGCCACGCCACCGTGCCTTCCACCTCGCCGCGAAAATATTCGACATGCCCGTCCGGCCAGGCAAGGCACAGCACGCTGACGAAGCGGCCCGTGCGGTCTTCCGGCTTCGTTGCACCGCGTTCGGCAAGCGCATCCTCGACCTTCTGCATGGCCATGGCGAAGTCGCGCGTACCGTCAGCCGTTTCCGCCCAATTGGCGGTGTAAACGCCCGGCGCGCCATCCAGCGCATCGATGACCAGACCGGAATCGTCAGAAAGAGCCGGCAGGCCGGACGCCTTCGCAGACGCAAGCGCCTTGATGGCAGCATTTTCCTCAAAGGTGGTGCCTGTCTCGTCCGGCTCCACGAAGTTCAGCTCCGCAGCCGATTTCGCTGAAAAGCCGAAAGGCCCGATCAGGTCGGCGATTTCGGCGATCTTGCCCTTGTTGTGGCTGGCGACGACGATCGTTCTGGTATCGAGCTTGCGCATGACGTTTTCCTGTCGGCTCAGGCTATTGCCTGTTTCTGAAGGGCGACCAGTTCGCTGCATCCGGCCTTTGCAAGACCGAGCAGCGTCAGGAATTCCTCTTCGGAGAAGGGGGCACCTTCCGCGGTTCCCTGCACTTCGACGATGCCGCCGGAGCCGGTGATGACGAAATTCGCATCGGTCTCGGCGGAGGAATCCTCGAGATAATCGAGATCGATGACCGGCTGTTTTGCAAAGATGCCGCAGGAGATCGCGGCGATATGGTCTTTCAGGACCTTCTCGACCTTGATCATGTTGCGAGTTTCCATCCACTTCAGGCAATCATGCAGGGCGATCCATGCGCCGGTGATGGAGGCCGTGCGCGTGCCGCCATCGGCCTGAATGACGTCGCAGTCGATGCTGATCTGGCGCTCGCCAAGCGCCTGCAGGTCGACCACTGCACGCAGCGAGCGGCCAATGAGGCGCTGGATTTCCTGCGTGCGTCCGCCCTGCTTGCCGGCCGAGGCCTCGCGTTTCATCCGCTCATGAGTGGAACGCGGCAGCATGCCGTATTCGGCGGTGACCCAGCCCTTGCCGCTGTTGCGCAGCCACGGCGGCGTCTTTTCCTCAAGGCTTGCGGTGACGAGCACATGCGTATCACCGAATTTGACCAGACAGGAACCTTCGGCATGTTTCGAGAAATTGCGCTCGAAGGAAACCTTGCGCATCTGATCGGTTTTTCTGCCTGAAGGCCGCATATGATCCACTCTCCATGTTGGTTCCTGCCTTCTAAGGCGCGCCCCGGGGTTTTGCAAAGCCAATTTCCATTTTGCCGCAGCGGTGCAACGCATTATATTGGTACGGACAGAGTTTTGACGATAAAGAACGGATGATATGGGCTTTTCCGCACCGCTTTCAAAAGATCAGGCATCGTTGCTGGATGAACGGTCGCGGGAGATTTTCCGGCGCATCGTCGAAGGCTATCTCGACACCGGCGAACCCTTGGGGTCGCGCAGCCTGTCGCGGCTGTTGCCGATGTCGCTTTCACCGGCCTCCGTTCGCAACGTCATGAGCGACCTCGAGGAACTGGGTCTCATCTATTCGCCGCATATCAGCGCCGGGCGACTGCCCACCCAGACGGGGCTGCGCTTCTTCGTGGACGCATTCATGCAGGTGGGCGATCTGCCCGCCGATGAGAGAGCCAGTATCGACCGTCAGATCGGTCCGGTCGCCGGCCACGAGCAATCGCTGGAAGGGTTGCTGACGGAGGCAAGCCGCATGCTTTCAGGCATGTCGCGCGGTGCTGGCCTGGTGCTGACGGCCAAGAGCGACGTCATTCTCAAGCATGTTGAATTCATCCGGCTGGAGCCCACCAAGGCGCTTGCCGTGCTGGTGGGGGACCACAATCAGGTCGAAAACCGTATCATCGAATTGCCGGTCGGCATTTCGTCATCGCAATTGACAGAGGCGGCAAATTTCATCAATGCCCATCTTTCCGGGCAGACGCTGCAGGAACTGCGGGGCCAGTTTCAGACGCAGCGTGCCGAATTGCAGTCGGAACTCGGCACGCTCGCGCAGGACCTCATCGAACGTGGTCTCGCCATATGGGCGGGCGACAATGAAGAGGGCAAGCTCGGCCGCCTCATCGTACGCGGACGCTCCAACCTGCTGGAAGGTCTGGCCGGTGAGGAAGATATCGATCGTGTGCGCCTGCTGTTCGACGATCTGGAACGCAAGGAAAACCTCATCGAGATCCTCAACCTTGCAGAAAGTGGCTCAGGCGTCAGGATTTTCATCGGCTCGGAAAACAAGCTCTTCTCGCTGTCCGGCTCGTCACTGATCGTGGCACCTTATCGGGATGAGGAAAATCGCGTTGTGGGTGCCGTCGGCGTCATCGGTCCCACGAGGCTCAATTACGCCCGTATCGTGCCTATGGTGGACTACACCGCACAAATTATGGCCCGCCTTTCCCGAAAGCAGAGATAGGACAAGCCCGCAAGGTTAGAGAATGCGGCAAGCTTTTCGCCGCAAGCCTTGATTTTTGCCCTTCAAACCTCGATATCGGGCGCAACCAACAATATTCAAATCTGGAGAACGTCATGACCGACGATACGAAAAAGCCCGGACCTGACGCGGACGTCGCCGAAGAGTTTGTCGAACCCGCATTTACAGGGGAAGAGACGGCGGAAGCTGCCGAGCCCGATCCGATCGAACTGCTCAGGGCCGAAAATGCCGATCTGCGCGACAAGTTCCTGCGTCTTGCAGCAGAAATGGACAATCTTCGTCGCCGCACCGAACGCGAAGTCAAGGATGCGAAGGCCTATTCTCTCGCCGCTTTCGCGCGCGACATGCTTGCCGTTTCCGACAATCTTCGCCGCGCTCTTGAAGCCATTCCGGACGAACTCAAGACCAATGGCGAAGCCGGTCTCAACGGCCTGATCGAAGGTGTCGAGATGACGGAGCGCTCGATGCTCTCGACGCTGGAGCGCCATGGCGTCAAAAAGATCGATGCGGAAGGCCAGAAATTCGATCCGAATTTCCACCAGGCGATGTTCGAAATTCCGAACACGGCAGTTCCGAACAACACGGTACTGCAGGTGGTTCAGGCCGGTTTCACCATCGGTGACCGGGTGCTGCGCCCCGCCATGGTTGGCGTCTCAAAGGGTGGCCCGAAGGTGGAGACCGCCGCAGCGCCCGAGCCGGGCACCGCCTCCGTCAACGAGAAGGATGCGTGAGGCATTCCCTCATCTAAAGCGCGTCCGGATATAAAACCGGGACGCGCTTTTGTTTGAAATGCTCCAATAAAAAACGCGCCTCAAGGGCGCGTTTTTTTGTCCATGGAAAGGACCGTCGGCAGCCTTTGATCAGGCAGCGGTCGCCTGCTCCTGATTGAGGAAGGCGTAAATTGCCGTGTCGGAATCGGTGGCGCGCAGCTTGGCCACCAGCTCGGGGTCGCGTAAAGCACGGGCAATTCTCGACAGCGCCTTCAGATGATCCGCGCCGGCGCCTTCGGGTGCAAGCAGCAGGAAAACCAGATCGACCGGCTGGTCATCCAGCGCCTCGAAATCAACAGGTGTTTCAAGACGTGCGAAGACGCCGGTGATCTGATGGATGCTGCTCAGCTTGCCATGCGGAATGGCAATGCCGTGCCCCACACCGGTGGAGCCGAGTTTCTCACGCTGGAGGATGACGTCGAAAACTTCCCGTTCCGAGACTCCGGTAATTCTGGCTGCCTTTGCGGCCAGCTCCTGAAGCAATTGCTTTTTGGAATTCACCTTGAGGGCGGGAATAATCGCATCTTGTTGCAGCAAATCTGCCAACGCCATTCTCTTTTTCCTTCATGCCATCGAGACGATGCAGGAGGCAGATACGCTTTCGCGCTCTGCCTCCCATGTCTTGTCAGACTGTTCAGCTCTTGATCGTTTCCGCGTCGATCCAGCCAATATTGCCGTCATGTCGTCGGTAGACGATGTTGAGATATTCCTTGCCGGGGCTGCGGAACAGCAGAACCGGTTCGTCCGTCATGTCGAGCGCCATCACGGCGCTGGCGACGGACATCGTCTTTATCTGTTTCGAACTTTCCGCAACGATCGTGGGTGCGTAGTCTTCCGGAACCTCGTGGTCCTCATCGGGGACAGCATCCATTACCGTATAGGCGATTTCCGACATCGCGCCGTTCGCCGCGGAACCATTGTGGTGATGGTCCTTCAGCTTCCGTTTGTAGCGACGCAGGCGCTTCTCGATACGCTCGGCGGCGGCATCGAAACTCGCTTGCGGATCATTTGCCTGACCCGCCGCATGCAATACAACGCCCGTATCGAGATGCAGTTTGCAATCGGCTGCAAAACGCGATCCGGACTTCTCTACGGTCACTTGGCCTGAATACCCCCCATCGAAGTATTTGGTAACTGCCAGACCTATATTGTCCTCAATCCGCTGCCGGAAAGATTCGCCGATCTCCATATGTTTACCAGATACACGCACACTCATGGAAAATTTCCTTTTTGTAGTGATTTGCGAGTACCAGCTTACGTCAAGCCGCGCGCGCATCCAAGCGTTTCGAAGGCCTTTAAAAGCCCCCATTCGAATTTTACGCCCATGGACGGTGGAGATGAATCCGTTACAAATGACCTTGCTTACGTGTGCGGCGGGCTTCTAGCCCTTGCCGTAGCAAGAGTCAATGGTGCGGCTGGAAAGCCCTGAAAACGTGACCAGCGCCACCGCTCAGAACGCCGACAGTCTGGCCAGGGCCTTCTTCTCGCGCCGTCTCTGAACGGAGGATGGGATGTTCATCGCCTCGCGATATTTGGCCACGGTCCGGCGGGCAAGATCGATACCACTCTTTTTCAGATTATCGACGATATCGTCGTCGGAAAGCACTGCGTCGGCGGCCTCCTGCGCGATCATCGCCTTGATGCGATGACGCACCGCTTCTGCCGAATGGCTGTCACCGCCTTCCACCGAGCTGATGGAAACACTGAAGAAATATTTCAGCTCGAACAGGCCGCGCGGCGTCAGCATGTATTTTTTCGACGTCACCCGGCTGACGGTGGATTCGTGCATCTTGATGGCGTCGGCCACCGTCTTGAGGTTCAGCGGGCGAAGGTGGTCCACGCCATTGACGAGAAAGGCGTCCTGCTGGCGCACGATTTCGGTCGCCACCTTCATGATCGTTCTGGCGCGCTGGTCGAGGCTGCGGGTCAGCCAATGGGCCGTCTGCATGCATTCGGAAAGGAAATCCTGATCCTCTCCCTCGCGCGACTTGTGCCTTGAAACCTCTGCGAAATAGGTCTGGTTGATGAGCACGCGCGGCAGGGTCTCGGGGTTGATTTCCACAAGCCAGCCGCCGGCAGAGGAGGGGCGAATGATGATATCAGGAACGATTGTCTCGGAAACGGTCGAATCGTAACCAGCGCCCGGACGCGGATTGAGCGTGCGGATTTCCGCCAGCATGTCGAGAAGGTCTTCCTCATCCACGCCGCAGAGTTTTTTTAGAGAAGCGAAATCCCGTTTCGCCAGAAGATCCAGATTGTCGATAAAAGCCCGCATTGCCGGATCAAGCCTGTCCTTCTGGGCAAGCTGGATCGCCAGACATTCGCTCAGCGAGCGGGAAAACACGCCGGGAGGATCAAAGCCCTGAAGCGTCTCCAGAATGCGCTCTACTGCCGAAGGCGCCGCCCCCAGCCGTTCAGCGACGTCTTCGACGGCATCTACGGCGATATATCCGGTCTCGTCGAGCTGGCCGATCAGCGCATCGGCAATCATCCTATCTTCCACAGAGGATATGGCGAGAGGCAATTGCTGATTGAGATGGTCGCTGAGGGTCTGTTTCGCGGCAACGAAGTCGTCGAGATCGTAACTCTCGCCTGACTCCTGCCCGGGCATGGATTTCCACTGCCCCGCAAGTTCGGGTGCGTCGGGCTTTCTGGGTTCGGTATCGTCGGGAAAGACATTTTCGAAGCTGGTGTCGAGCTGTTCGCCGAGATTTGCCGCGCGATCGCTGTACCAGTCGTCGCTGTCGGCCGTTACCGGCGCGGCCTTGTCGGACCCTTCGCTGTCGGCATCGCCGAAATTCTCCGCATCAACAGGGCTATCGCTGCTCAAATCGCCGTCGTTTGCCGCAATTTCAAGCAAAGGATTGCGCTCCACCTCCTGCGCGATGAACTGCGTCAGTTCGAAATGCGTCATCTGAAGCAGCTGGATGGACTGCATCAGTTGCGGTGTCATCACGAGAGACTGGTTTTGACGCAGCAAAAGGCTGGCAGATAATGCCATGGCGGACGCGAAACTCCCCTTACAGCTTCTTCGTCGCCACAAATTTCATAAATTTTGCGCTGGCAACGAAACTTGGCCCAAAAATTGCTTTTTTATTATGTTTGGTCAAGCGTCACTGCGGGGCGCGATGAAGAATCTTTCGCGCCCGGGAGCTTAAAGGCTAAAATTATTGCCGAGATAGAGCCGGCGCACATCCGGATTGTTGACGATATCGTCTGCACGGCCATGGGTGAGAACCTCACCGGCATGGATGATATAGGCGCGGTCAATGAGGCCGAGCGTTTCGCGGACATTGTGGTCAGTGATGAGAACGCCGATCCCGCGCGCGGTCAAATGTCTGACAAGGTTCTGAATGTCGCTGACGGAGATCGGATCGACGCCGGCAAAAGGTTCGTCCAGAAGCATGAAGGTCGGATCGGTCGCCAGAGCACGGGCGATTTCCAGACGGCGACGTTCGCCGCCCGACAGCGCGACAGCGGGCGATTTGCGCAGCTGCGCAATGTGGAACTCTTCCAGCAACTCATCGAGCTTGCGGCTGCGCTTGGCGCTGTCAGGTTCGTGCACTTCCAGCACGGCGCGGATGTTTTCCTCGACTGTCAGTCCACGGAAGATGGAGGCTTCCTGTGGCAGATAGCCGACACCGAGGCGGGCACGCCTGTACATCGGCATGGTGGTGACGTCGTTGCCGTTGATGGCGATCTTGCCGCTATCGACGGGTACAAGGCCCGTGATCATGTAGAAACAGGTGGTTTTGCCTGCGCCGTTCGGGCCAAGCAGCCCCACGGCTTCACCGCGGCGCACGACCAGCGAGACGCCGTTGACGACGCGCCGTGTATTGTAGGTCTTCGTCAGACCATGCGCGATCAGGGTGCCGTCATAGCGAGCCTTGTCGGCCTGCGACGCAGCGTCCACAGGTCGGTCGCGCCCACCGCCAAATATTTTTGAGATCGAGGCTATCTTCACGAGGTAAGACTACTGTTTCTTCTGCTGCGATTTCGGATCGAGCATGATCCGGACAGGGCCGCCGCAGCTTTCAAGCTTTGCCTGCCCCGAATTCATCAGAACAGTGAGCTTGCAGCCGGTGAAGACATTCGCGCCCTCGGACAGCACAACCTGCTTGCCGGTCAGAATGAAGGTCTGCGCCGCCATGTCGAATTCGCCGTGATCGGCCGTGGCCTTCTGCGTCTCGGACGTCAGGTAGACGTTATTGTCGACGAAGATTTTTTCGATATTGGCGTCACCGCTGGTGAGCGAGGAACCTTCACCCTTGTAATTGACCGTCATCTTGCCGGCCTGAAGGGTGGTGGTGCCCTGCACAACTTTCACGTTACCGGTGAAATAGGCCTTGCGCTCCTGGTCCCGAATCTCGAGCTGATCGCTTTCGATAGCGATCGGCTGGTCGCCGGAGAGCTTGACGCCTGTCATGTTGCTGGTGGTGTTCTGAGCGAAAGCCACGGTTGCAAGACAGGAAAAAGCAAAAGCTGCGGCTGTAACGCCTGCGGATTTGCCAAGGGAAACGGGACGGGAAATTTGCATCATCTGGACCGGGCTCTCACTTGCCTTCATTCTTGATATTGGATGCAGCGATACGTGCGCGTACCTGCCCCGAAAACGTAATAGTCTTGCCATTATCCGCGATATCAATCGATTGCGCAACAATGGCGCCGTCGTTTGTTTTGATCGAAACCGGCTCTTTACTGCTCATTTTTCCAGCCTTCAGATCGACATCCGCAGATTGGAACTTCGCTTGTATGCCATTGCTGAGATTGATGTCAAAAGGGGCGGTCATCTTCAGCGTGTTGGTGGCCCGGTCGAAAATGCCTTCCTTGGCGACCACCTGGGCGACGCTGTCGTTCACAGGCACCGCAGCCAGAACCCTTTCGAGCGTCATGAGGTTGGGGTTGGCGATATCCTGCAACGCACGGTCTGCGTTCATGGAGTAGTCGATCCCCTTCTCGTTGCGGCCCGCAACGGCCGGCTTTTCCATCACGATCTTGCCGTCTTCGATCCTTGCGCTTTCAAGCGAAACCTCTTCGGGCGCCCAGGTGCGAATGAGCGAAACGGCGACGAAGGCAAACGAGATGATCGCCGCACCGAGCGGCAGAATGATTTTCAGCCGCTTCACGCGCGCGGAATGCCTCAGCGCGCGCTCGTAAGCGCCGTTCTGGTCATTGGGCAGCGGAAACGCTGGCGCGGGTTGGCGGAGTCTTTCGAGCATAAGAGTGGGTCCGGAAAACTTCCTGGGCGCCACTTTGGCGCGCAACTGAAGCTTATATGTTTATCTTGATGTCTTTGGCATGAGTGCTGTGTCCTGCCAATATGGTTTTTGTCTGGAAAGGTGCAAGGGAAATGCGAATTTAATCGTAATTCTGGTTTCCTTATTGTTTCCTTGCGGCTTCGCGCTAGAAGAACCATATGGCCATGACACTTACATTACGCTTCAAATGCCGGAAGGCAGGGGTTTTCGATGGATAATATGGCGATAGCGGATCGCAGACGATTGCGCCGCAAGCTGACTTTCTGGCGGATTGCCGCTGTTTTTCTGTTTGTCGCCGGCATTTTCGGCCTCTACCGGTTTTTATGGGCCACCCCGCAGCAAAGCGAGAGACCCCATATTGCCCGTGTCCAGATCTCCGGGCTGATCCAGGACAATACCGAACTTCTGGAGCGGCTGGACAAGATTGCCAAGAGTGACAATGTCAAAGGGCTGATCGTTTCGATTTCATCGCCCGGTGGCACCACCTATGGCGGCGAGCGCATCTTCAAGGCCATTCGCGGCGTTGCGGAAAAGAAGCCGGTGGTCTCCGATGTCCGCACGCTTGCCGCCTCCGCTGGATATATGATCGCATCTGCAGGCGACGTCATCATCGCTGGCGAAACCTCGATCACCGGCTCTATCGGCGTGATCTTTCAATATCCCCAGATCGGCCAGCTGATGGATAAGCTCGGCGTCTCGCTGCAGGAAATAAAGTCCTCTCCGATGAAGGCGGAGCCTTCGCCGTTCCACGAGGCGCCCGAAGAGGCGAAGACGATGATCCGTTCCATGGTGATGGACAGCTACGGCTGGTTCGTCGATCTTGTGGCCGATCGCCGCAAATTGCCGCGCGAGGATGTGTTGAAACTGGCGGACGGATCGATTTTCACGGGCAGACAGGCGCTCGCCAACAAGCTGGTCGACACGCTTGGCGGCGAAAAGGAAATTCGCGGCTATTTCGAAACGCGCGGTGTTGCCAAGGATTTGCCGATCGTGGAATGGCGCGCACCGTCTTCCAGTTCGCCTTTTTCGCTTTTCAGTGTTGCGCAAATAGCGAAGCTTCTGGGATATGACGATTTAATCCCATTTGCGGGCTCCGGTCAGCTCGGTGCGGACAAGTTGTTTCTTGACGGTCTTGTTTCCGTTTGGCAGGTTGAGCCGCATTAAAAATCCAATTCTTTCAGGGGGCAACCGTGATCAAGTCTGAACTGGTGCAGATCGTTGCTGCGCGTAACCCGCACCTTTATCACCGTGACGTGGAAAATATCGTCAATGCGGTGCTGGATGAAATCACCGATGCCTTGGCAGCGGGAAATCGTGTCGAGCTTCGTGGTTTCGGCGCATTTTCGGTGAAGAACCGTCCTTCGCGATCCGGTCGGAACCCGCGCACGGGTGAATCGGTTTTCGTTGAGGAAAAATGGGTGCCTTTCTTCAAGACGGGCAAGGAACTGCGTGAGCGCCTGAACCCCGGTATGGGTGACGAAGAGGACGATTGATCGTTCTCACCGCCGCCCCGGAAACGGAGCCGAGGGAATGCACGCCGCGATGGAGTAATGTCGGATGTCGAAAAAAATCATCAACCTCATCATCCTGCTTCCGCTGGCGATTATCCTCGTCATCCTGTGCGTGGCCAATCGTCAGTCCGTGACGCTCGCGCTCAATCCGTTCCGGCCGGAGGATGGTGTACTTTCCTTCACCGCGCCGTTTTTCGTGTTCCTGTTTCTGGCCGTCATTTTCGGTGTGCTTCTGGGATCTTCCGCCACATGGTTTGCGCAGGGCAAGCATCGCAAGCGCGCCCGTATCGAGGCGAAGGAAGCCGTTCGCTGGCATGACGAGGCGAACCGGCACAAAGCGGCAACAGCCGCGCAGCTTCCGAATGCGGGCCAACTCCCGGCAAAGTGATGGTGCCGACATTCGTTGCGGCTCTAGTCGAGCGACGCTTGGAATGCTATTTGCTGGCGCGATAAGACGCGGGCAGAAGCGGAAAGATTTCCATTGAAGAAAAAAGACAGCCGGCCGGGCAATCGCGTGCGTGCCGGGAGCGAGAAAAAACAGGTTCATGCCGCAAAGCCGGCACGGCGAATGGATGCGGCACCGAAAAAGCGCGAGCCGGACGCGGTGCGCAGCGCGCCCAAATCTGCGCCGAGGGAAAAAATAGCCCCAGTACCGGCCGTTGAGCAGGTGCCTGCGCGGCCCCTCAAGCATCGCACCGGCGAACGTCCCGCAGAACAGGTTCCGGTTATTCTGGAATCGAGTGGCGCGGGTGATTTTCATCTCATCGACAGCGGCAATGGCCTGAAGCTTGAACAATACGGCGAATATCGCGTCGTCCGTCCCGAGGCGCAGGCTCTCTGGCAGCCGTCGGTTCCCGACCGCGTATGGCAGAATGCCGACGCCATTTTTACCGGCGACACGGATGAAGACGGCATGGGCCGTTGGCGTTTTCCAAAGGCAGCACTTGGCGAAACCTGGCCACTGTCGCTGCTCGGCGTCGAATTTCTCGGCCGTTTCACGGCCTTCCGGCATGTCGGCGTCTTCCCGGAGCAGATTGTCCACTGGGAATGGCTGAAAAATGCCGTTGAAACGGCTGACCGGCCGCTGAAAGTCCTGAACCTGTTTGGTTACACCGGCGTCGCTTCTTTGGTCGCCGCTGCTGCAGGCGCTGAAGTAACCCATGTCGACGCCTCCAAGAAAGCGATCGGCTGGGCAAAGGAGAACCAGGCGCTTGCCGGGCTCGAACAGGCGCCGATCCGCTGGATTTGCGAAGACGCGATGAAGTTCATCCAGCGCGAGGAGCGTCGCGGCAGCACCTACGACATCATTCTCACCGACCCGCCGAAATTCGGCCGCGGCACCCATGGTGAAATCTGGCAATTGTTCGACCATCTTCCGTTGATGCTCGATATCTGCCGGGAAATCCTGTCGCCCAAAGCGCTCGGTCTGGTGCTGACGGCCTATTCTATCAGGGCCAGCTTCTATTCGATGCATGAATTGATGCGCGAAATCATGCGCGGCGCCGGTGGCGTCGTTGCGTCCGGCGAGCTCGTCATTCGCGAGGCCGGGCTTGATGGCAAGACGCCGGGCCGGGTGCTTTCCACATCGCTGTTCAGCCGCTGGGAGCCGAAATGACGAACGACATGCGCGAAAACACGACGCGCCGGGTTGGCCAGGTCAAGGAAGTCACCAGCCTTGCCAATCCCATCATCAAGGATATCAAGGCGCTTACCCAGAAAAAGGGCAGGGAAGAGACCGGCACCTTCATGGCGGAAGGCCTGAAGCTGGTTATCGACGCGCTCGAACTGGGCTGGACCATCCGCACCCTGGTTTACGCCAAGGCGGCCAAGGGCAAGCCGCTGGTGGAGCAGGCGGCCGTAAAGACGGTCGCTTCGGGCGGTCTGGTGCTCGAAGTCAGCGAAAAAGTCATCGCCTCGATCACCCGACGCGACAATCCGCAAATGGTCGTTGGCATCTTTGACCAGAGATGGAAGCCATTGAAAGATATCCGTCCGGAAAAAGGCGAGACCTATATCGCGCTCGATCGGGTGCGTGATCCCGGCAATCTCGGCACCATCATCCGCACGGCGGATGCGGCGGGTGCCTCAGGTGTCATTCTGGTCGGCGATTGCACCGATCCGTTTTCGCTGGAAACGGTGCGTGCGACCATGGGTTCGGTCTTCGCTACGCCCGTTACCCGCGCCTCGGTTGAGGAATTCCTCTCATGGAAAAAATCAGCCAATGTCAGTGTCGTTGCCACCCATCTTGCCGGGTCGGTGGATTATCGAAAAATCGATTACGCCGGAAAGCCCGTCGTGCTTTTGATGGGTAACGAACAATCCGGCCTGCCGCCTGAACTGGCCGGCAGGGCCGACCAACTGGCGCGCATTCCCCAACAGGGCCGTGCCGATAGTCTCAATCTCGCCATCGCAACCGCTGTCATGCTTTTCGAGGCGCGGCGACATCTCCTCGAACTGGCACCGGTGAAGTAATGGCCAAAGCGGCGTTGTTTTCGAAATTTGGCCCGGCTTTCGCGCTTATCGTTGCTGCCCTTGTGCTGGACCAGGTCGTCAAGCAACTGGTCGAGACCTATCTGCCGTTGCAGGAGATGGTGCCGGTCATTCCGTTCCTGGCGCTTTACCGCACCTATAATCTCGGTGTGGCGTTTTCGATGCTGGCGGACATGCACGGCTGGTTCATCGTCAGCATGCGGCTCGTCATCGTGGTCTTCGTTCTGTGGCTCTGGCGCAAGACGGCGGCGGATCGGACTTTTGCCCATCTTGGCTTCGCCTTCATCATCGCTGGAGCGGCGGGCAATCTTCTCGACCGCTTTTTCTACGGTCACGTCATCGACTACATCCTGTTTCACACCGATACATGGTCGTTCGCGGTCTTCAATCTGGCCGACACTTTCATAACAATCGGTGCCGGTTGCGTCATTCTCGATGAGTTTCTGCACGCCCGGGCGGCTAAAAAGTAAAATTTTAGCGTTTGAGCCAAACATATCAAAACCGCTGCCGTGGTAGCGGTTGTGCATGAGCGAACTGGCAAGACTGCGGGAAAAAGTTTCAGATGGCCTCGCCGCCACCCCGGCGCAGCCGGCGGATCGCGTCGACACGACATCTCACCATGGCGGTGCGGGGCGCGGGATAGATGCCAGATCGATCACGCTATACGTTGCCGCGTCATTGTCGGTGGGTGCCTTCTCCGCGGCCTTGATCGCGCTTGCGGTGCCTTATGCGGTCACCGTCGCCTTGGCATCCTTCTTCGGTGCGGTGCTGGTCGGTCTCCTGTCCTACGCCATGTTCGGCAAATCCTTCCAGTATCCCGGCAAACTATCTGCAGATGATTTGGATGTACGGCTACGCCAAACTCAAAACCGATCGCTGATTGCCGAGATCCAGGAGGCCATGGGCGATATCATCGTCATCCGCAATATGGATCGGCGCATCGTCGAGGCGAATGCGGTTTTTCGTGAAGTGACGGGCTGCTCGGCACCCGAAGGGCTGAGCTGTGAGGAAATCGGCATCGCTTTCCGGCCAGGCGACAAGGCCCACGCTTATGATGTGGAAATCGCGACCCCGTTCGGTCAGCGCATTTTCTCCTGGCACGATGTCGTCACCCGCGATCTGGCAAGCAGTCGTCTTCTCATCAGCAGCATCGCGAGAGATGTCACCGAGGAGCGGCTGGCACTCGGCGAGCGGGAAAACGCCCGGTTACGCGCGGAAAAGGCCGATGCCGAAAAGGCAAGGCTGCTGGCAACTGTTAGCCACGAGATCCGTCTGCCGCTTTCCGGCATGCTCGGCATGAACCATCTTCTATCGCAGACGAAGCTCAATGAAGAGCAACGTAATTATCTCGACGGCATGAAGCAGTCCGGTCAGTCGCTGGTACAGTTGGTCGAGGACCTGCTGGATTATTCGACCATGGAGGCGGGCCGTTTCAAACTCAATCCGCGTGCGGAAAACCTGCGCCGGCTGATCGAGAGCATTGTCGAGATGCTGGCGCATCGCGCCCACGAAAAGGGCATCGAAATCACCTCCTTCGTCACGCCGGATGTGCCTGATTATCTGGATTTCGATCCGGCAAGGCTGCGTCAGGTTCTGTTCAACCTCCTCGGCAATGCCGTCAAATTCACGCAGGTGGGCGGGGTCGTCATCCGAGCGCGCATGGTTGAAGGCGAATTGCATATCACCGTCGAGGACACCGGCCCCGGCATGAGCCAAGCGGAACAAGCCCGTATCTTTGGCGAATTCGAACAGGCAGGCCCGATGTCGCAACAAAGTGGGGGAACAGGGCTTGGGCTCGCGATTTCCGCCCGCATCGTGCGGGAATTCGGCGGCAGCCTCACGGTCTTCAGCCGCAAGGGTGAGGGCAGCACCTTCAAGCTGGCATTCCGTCCGGGCAGTTCGTCCACCGGCACGCCGGACCCGGACCGGCACCATTGCCTGCAGCATACCAATGTCCTGCTGGTCGCGCCGAGGGGCGTGGCAGCAACGGTGACGATGGAGGCGATCGAGGCTTTCGGCGGTAAATGCGCTCTTATCCACGAACCGGAGGACTTGGAAAGGCTGCACGGTACAGCTGCCGATCTCACCGATATCATTGTCGACAGGCGTATTTCGCCTCTGTTCAGAGACGCGCTAAGGGATTGGCCGCAACAGAATGTCCGCCGCACGTTGCTGGTCAGTCCCGAAGAGCGGGCGTCGACCATGCATGCGTCCTTCGACGCCTGGTTGATCCGGCCGCTGCGCGAAAAGTCTCTTATTGACGTCCTCTGCGGCCGTCTGCGCGGCATAGAACGGCGCGATGCCATCAACGACAACTATCCGGATGTGGGGTTTTCGTCACGGGTGACGGAAGGGGTAAGCGGTATCGATATCCTCGTGGCCGAGGACGACGCCGTCAATGCGCGCATCATCCGGGCCGTTCTGGAAAAAAGCGGTTACATCGTGCGCGGTGTCGACGATTTTCAGGCCCTGCAGGAAGCCGTGGCGCCGGGCACAACCCGCCTGCCGCACCTCATCATATCCGATCTCAATATGCCGGGCGGCGAGGGGCTTGAGGTGCTGCCGGAGCTTCTCGGCACGCTGAAGGGCGGAAGAAATATTCCGCTCATCGTGCTCAGCGGCGATGCGAGCGTTGAAACCGCCGAAATCCTGCTGAATGCCGGTGCGGCCAAGGTTTTGACCAAGCCTGCCGACCCGAGACGACTGGTGGAGGAAATCCGCCGCTTGCTGGAGGCGAAACGCCTGTTGCCATCATGACTTGAGAGACTCGCAATGGCTGCATTTTGTCACTATTCTGTCGTCAATTAGTGATTTATGACAGGAAAAATCTTTTGGTGGCGGAGCGATTCCCCATGGTTGCCGAAATCTACAGTCACGACATTTGTGAAAACAAAGTTGTTATTCATCCTCGTCCAGACACCGCTCAGGACAATGAGGGGCTTTTCGGCCGTATCGGCTCGCTGGAAACACGGCTCGCAAGAAACGAGCGAGAGATCGACGCGGCGCAGTCCGTGCGTTACCGGGTTTTCGTTGATGAAATGAAGGCGCGCCTTCCCGCAGACGCCATGCGCCGCAAGCGCGACATCGACGCCTGGGACAGTGTCTGCGACCATCTGCTCGTGCTCGACAAGGCGATTGAAGGCGACAGCGAGGACCAGATCGTCGGTACCTACCGTCTGTTACGTCAGGAAACTGCACTCGCGAATAACGGTTTTTATTCCGCAAGCGAATTCGACATCGCCGGGCTGGTAGCGCGCCATCCGGGCAAGCGCTTCATGGAGCTTGGCCGCTCCTGCGTGCTGCCGGAATATCGCACCAAGCGCACGGTTGAGCTTTTGTGGCAGGGCAACTGGGCCTATGCCGTGAAACACCGCATGGATGCCATGATCGGTTGCGCTTCGTTCCCCGGCGTGCAGCCGGAAGCCCACGCGCTTGCTCTGTCCTTCCTGCATCACAATTGCGTTGCAAAGGGCGAGTGGGCGGCTTCCGCTCTTCCCGAGCTTTATCACGAGATGGACCTGGTACCGGCTGAGGCGCTGAACGCCCGCAAGGCGCTGAACGCCATGCCGCCGCTGATCAAGGGCTATATGCGTCTCGGCGCCATGTTCGGCTCCGGCGCCGTGGTGGACCATGCCTTCAACACGACAGATGTTCTCGTGGTCCTGCCGGTTTCCTCTATCGCCGGCCGCTACATCAGCTATTACGGCGGCGAGACCGAGCGCATCAACGGCTGACCGGTTTTAACTCGGATCTAGCGGGATGTTCCTGTGGGCAGCGGTGCCGTGTGTGTTGTCTTGGTGCGGCCATTGCCGCTAGTGTCGGCGCTCCCTTTCCGCAACACGATATGACATCGGCAAGCCATTGACGGACGTTTTGACCACCGCTTCCCTGATCTCGGAAGAGAGCCGCGCCACGGCCACTCCCATGATGGAGCAATATATCGAGATCAAGGCGAACAACCCCGGTTCGCTGCTGTTTTACCGCATGGGCGATTTTTACGAATTGTTCTTTGACGATGCGGTGGAAGCCTCGCGGTCGCTCGGCATCACGCTGACGAAACGCGGCCAGCATATGGGGCAGGATATTCCCATGTGCGGCGTTCCCGTTCACGCCGCCGATGATTATCTCCAGAAGCTCATCCTGCGCGGTTATCGCGTCGCCGTCTGCGAGCAGGTGGAGGACCCGGCCGAGGCGAAGAAGCGCGGATCGAAATCCGTGGTAAAACGCGATGTGGTGCGGCTTGTCACGCCCGGCACGCTCACCGAAGAAAAGCTGCTGTCGCCGACGGAATCCAACTATCTTATGGCGCTCGCTCGTATTCGCGGCAGTGCGGAGGCACAGTTTGCGCTTGCCTGGATTGATATTTCCACCGGCGTCTTCCGCTTGGCGGAAACCACGCTGACGCGGCTCCTCGCTGATATCTGGCGCATCGATCCACGTGAGCTGATCGTTGCCGACAGTCTGTTCCATGACGAAGAGCTGCGACCGGTTTTCGATATGCTTGGCCGTGTCGCCGTGCCGCAGCCGGCCATTCTGTTCGACAGCGCTACGGCGGAAGGGCGGATCGCGCGTTACTTCAACGTCTCGACCCTCGATGGTTTCGGCACATTTTCGCGCGTGGAGATGGCCGCTGCCGCTGCCGCGGTTGCCTATGTTGAAAAGACCCAGATTGCCGAGCGCCCGCCGCTTGGTGCGCCGGAACGCGAAAGCGCTGCCTCCACGCTGTTCATCGATCCCGCGACCCGCGCCAATCTGGAGTTGGTGAAGACGCTCTCGGGCGAAAGGGACGGATCGCTCCTGCATGCCCTCAACCGCACGGTCACGGGCGGCGGTGCGCGGCTTCTGGCCGAGCGGCTGATGTCTCCCTTGACCGATCCGGAAAGGGTTAATGCCCGTCTCGATGCGGTCGCCTATCTCATTGATGACGTCTCCCTTTGCGATGGCCTGCGCGATGCCTTGAAACAGGTTGCCGATATGCCGCGCGCGCTCTCCCGTCTTGCGCTGGAGCGCGGTGGCCCGCGCGATCTCGGGGCGATCAGGCAGGGCCTGGCGTCGGCCGAGAGAATTGCCGCCATTCTCGATCAGGGACTATTGCCGGAGGAGCTTGCTGCTGCACTTGCGGATCTGAAGGCTTTGCCGGGCGGGCTGGAAGCCATGCTCGGATCGATGCTGGCCGACGATCTGCCACTTCTGAAACGCGACGGTGGTTTCCTGCGCGAAGGCGCCAATCCCGAACTCGACCAGGTGCGCGCATTGCGTGACCAGTCGCGCCGGGTGATCGCCGGGCTGCAGCTGCAATATGCCGAGGAAACCGGCATCAAGTCGCTCAAGATCAAGCATAACAACGTGCTTGGTTATTTCATCGAGGTAACGGCGGGCAACGCCGATGTCATGATGGCGACGGATGAGGCGAAGGCGCGCTTCATCCACCGCCAGACCATGGCCGGCGCCATGCGCTTCACCACCACCGAGCTTGCCGATCTCGAAAGCCGCATCGCCAATGCCGCGGCAGAAGCCCTGACCATGGAGCTGGAAGCCTTCGAGCGCATGGTCGAGGCCGTGGTGCAGCAGGCGGAGGCGATCAAGGCGGGTGCGCTGGCGCTTGCGGTGATCGATGTCGCCTCAAGCCTTGCTTATCTCGCTACCGAACAGGCCTATTGCCGCCCGATCGTTGATGCCTCCATGACCTTCGCGATCAAAGGCGGGCGCCATCCGGTGGTTGAACAGGCCCTGCGGCGTCAGTCGGCTGGGCCATTCATCGCCAATAATTGCGATCTGTCGGCTGCTGAGGGCGGCAAAAATGGTGCGATCTGGCTGCTGACCGGCCCTAATATGGGCGGTAAGTCGACTTTCCTGCGTCAGAATGCGCTTATCGCCATCCTCGCGCAGATCGGCTCCTTCGTTCCGGCAGAAGCCGCCCATATCGGCATCGTAGACCGGCTGTTTTCCCGCGTCGGCGCGTCCGACGATCTGGCGCGTGGCCGCTCGACCTTCATGGTGGAAATGGTGGAAACGGCCGCCATCCTCAATCAGGCGACGGATCGCTCGCTGGTCATTCTGGATGAGATCGGCCGTGGCACGGCAACCTTCGACGGCCTTTCGATCGCTTGGGCGGCGGTCGAGCATCTGCACGAGGTCAATCGTTGCCGTGGCCTCTTCGCCACGCATTTCCACGAACTGACGGTGCTGTCGGAAAAACTTGGTCGCCTTTCCAATGCCACGATGCGGGTGAAGGAATGGGAGGGTGATGTCATCTTCCTGCACGAGGTCGGACCGGGTGCTGCGGATCGTTCCTACGGTATTCAGGTGGCAAGGCTCGCCGGACTTCCGGCATCGGTGGTGGAGCGCGCCCGTGAGGTGCTGACGAAGCTCGAAGATGCCGATCGAAAGAACCCGGCCAGTCAGCTGATCGACGATCTTCCGCTGTTCCAGATCGCGGTTCGCCGTGAGGAAACCCGCAAGGCTGGACCATCGAAGGTGGAAGAAGCTTTGAAGGGGTTCAACCCGGACGAAATGACGCCGCGTGAGGCATTGGACGCGCTCTATGCGTTAAAGAAAGAACTTGGCAAGGCTTAAGAGGATAGACTGCCTGTCCATCGCCTTTGAAACTCGCTATAGGACAATCCCATCGCAAGCGGTGGCTTTCCCACAGGACATGGATAACGGCATAAATGGCCATCAAGGACCTGGATTTTTCCGAAATTCTCGATGTTTCGGCGCTGAAGCGCGAATGCGACATCATCTTCAAGAACGACGGCAAGCGCATCGCCGATGTCAGGTCAGACCTGCTGCCGATCTTTCGCAAGGCCAGCACGGAAGGCCGGGAAAAGGCTCGCGAACTGCTGAAATCCGACGGCAGCGGCATCGATTGCGCCCGACGTATCTCCTGGCTCCAGGACCGGCTGATCGAAATCCTCTATGATCTCGCCTGCCAATATGTCTATCCGAAAGACGCGCCGCAGATCGCCGTTGCAGCGGTGGGGGGTTACGGTCGCGGCACGCTGGCGCCGGGATCGGATATCGACCTTCTGTTCCTGCTGCCAGCCAAGAACACGCCGGATATGCACAAGGCCGTGGAGTTCGTGCTTTATCTGCTCTGGGATCTCGGCTTCAAGGTCGGCCACGCCACGCGCACGGTGGATGAGTGCGTTCGCCTTTCGAAATCCGATATGACCATCCGCACCGCCATTCTGGAAGTGCGGGCAATCTGCGGCAAAAAATCCCTGACCGATGATCTCGAAAAACGTTTCGAGTCGGAAGTTGTCACCGGCACCGGGCCGGAATTCATCGCCGCCAAGCTGGCCGAGCGTGACCAGCGTCACCGCAAGGCGGGCGATACGCGCTATCTGGTGGAGCCGAACGTCAAGGAAGGCAAGGGCGGCCTGCGCGACCTGCACACGCTGTTCTGGATCGCCAAATATTATTACCATGTCCGCGATACAGCCGATCTCGTCAAGCTTGGCGTCCTGTCTAAGCGCGAACTCAGGCTGTTCGAAAAGGCCGATGATTTTCTCTGGGCCGTCCGTTGCCAGATGCATTTCATCACCAACAAGGCGGAAGAGCGCCTTTCCTTCGACATTCAGCGCGAGATCGCCGATGCGCTGGGCTACCAGCCACGCCCCGGGCTTTCCGCCGTCGAACGTTTCATGAAGCATTACTTCCTGGTGGCGAAGGATGTGGGTGACCTGACCCGCATCGTCTGCGCCGCACTGGAGGACAGGCAGGCAAAGGACGTGCCGGGCCTGTCGGGTGTTCTCAGCCGCTTTGCCCACCGCGTCCGCAAAATTCCCGGTTCTGTTGAATTCGTTGAGGATCGCGGACGCATCGCGCTGGCCAAGCCGGACGTGTTCAAAAACGATCCGGTCAATCTGATCCGGCTCTTTCACATCGCCGATATCAACAATCTCGAACTTCACCCGGATGCGCTGCGTGTCGTTACCCGGTCGCTGTCGCTGATCAATGACGGGCTTCGCGAGAACGAGGAGGCGAACCGGCTGTTTCTGGCGATCCTCACCTCGAGGCGTGATCCGGCGCTCACCTTGCGGCGCATGAACGAGGCTGGCGTCCTCGGCAAGTTCATTCCCGAATTCGGCAAGATCGTCGCGATGATGCAGTTCAACATGTATCATCACTATACGGTGGACGAGCATCTGATCCGCTCTGTCGGCGTACTGTCGGAGGTGGATAAGGGAACGGCTGTGGATGCCCATCCGCTTGCCAACCAGCTGATGCCGGGTGTCGAGGAGCGTGAGGCACTTTATGTGGCCGTTCTGCTGCACGATGTGGCCAAGGGCCGGCAGGAGGATCACTCGATTGCCGGCGCGCGGGTGGCCCGCAAGCTTTGCCAGCGTTTCCGGCTGACCGGCAAGCAGACTGAAATGGTGGTCTGGCTGATCGAGCAGCATCTTCTGATGTCCATGGTCGCCCAGACGCGCGACCTGCACGACCGCAAGACCATCACCGATTTCGCCGACAAGGTACAATCCATGGAGCGGCTGAAGATGCTGCTTATCCTGACGGTCTGCGATATCCGCGCGGTCGGTCCGGGTGTCTGGAACGGCTGGAAGGGTCAGTTGCTCCGCTCGCTTTATTACGAGACCGAGCTGCTTCTCTCCGGTGGCTTTTCGGAAGTCTCCCGCAAGGAAAGGGCGCATATTGCCCGTCAGGCGCTTTACGACGCGCTGGAAGACTGGGGCCAGAAGGCACGGCGCAAATACACCAAGCTGCACTATGAGCCCTATCTGCTGACGGTGGCGCTGGAAGATCAGGTGCGTCACACCCGCTTCATCCGCGAGGCCGACAAGCAGGAAAAAGCGCTGTCGACCATGGTGCGCACACATTCCTTCCACGCCATCACCGAAATCACCGTGCTGGCGCCCGACCATCCGCGCCTGCTGTCGATCATTACCGGCGCCTGTGCTGCGGCCGGCGCCAACATTGCCGACGCGCAAATCTTCACCACATCCGATGGGCGGGCGCTCGATACGATCCTGATCAACCGCGAATTTCCGATCGACGAAGACGAGACGCGGCGCGGCAACAATGTCGGCAAGCTGATCGAAGAGGTTCTGTCCGGTCGTCAGCGCCTGCCGGAAATGATTGCCACCCGCACCAAGAGCCGGAGGAAGAAAAGCGCCTTCACCATTCCGCCCTCCGTTATCATTTCCAACGGGCTCTCGAACAAGTTCACCGTTATCGAGGTCGAGTGCCTCGACCGGCCGGGGCTTCTGGCGGATATGACGGCTGTCATTGCCGATCTGTCGCTGGATATTCATTCCGCACGCATCACCACCTTCGGCGAGAAGGTCATCGACACATTCTACGTGACGGATCTCTTCGGCCAGAAGGTCACTAATGACAACCGGCAGGCCAGCATTGCCACGCGCCTGAAGGCCGTGATGAGCGAGCAGGAAGACGAATTGCGCGATCGCATGCCAAACGGCATCATCGCCCATCCCGATGTGGCGGCGCTGCCGGCCACGCGCACGGCAAAGGCTTGAAATTCCCATGAGCTTGATCGGAAAGTTCGCCACGGTCGGCACGGCCACGCTCGGAAGCCGTATCTTCGGTTTCCTCCGCGAAACGCTGATGGCCGCAGCCGTCGGTACCGGCCCGGTCGCCGATGCCTTCAATGCTGCCTTCCGGTTCCCGAACACCTTCCGGCGCCTTTTTGCCGAAGGCGCGTTCAACTCGGCCTTCGTACCGCTTTTTGCCAAGGAGATCGAGGCGAACGGCATGGAGGGCGCAAGGCGCTTTTCCGAAGAAGTTTTCGGCGTTCTGTTCACCGTGCTTCTGGCTTTGACGATCCTGATGGAACTGTCGATGCCGTTCATCGTGCGCACCGTTATTGCGCCGGGCTTTCTGGAAGACCCGGTGAAATTCGACAACACCGTCCGTCTCGCAACCATCATGTTTCCCTATCTCGCCTGCATGTCGCTGGCGGCGATGATGGGCGGCATGCTGAATTCGCTGCACCGTTATTTCGCTGCCGCGATTGCACCGGTCTTCCTGAACATCATTCTGATTGGTGTTCTGATGCTGGCCTGGTGGAAGCATTACGACCCGCTTCAGGTGGGTTATGCCCTGTCCTGGGGTGTCATGGCGGCGGGTGTGGTGCAGCTTGGCATCGTCTGGATCGCCGTGCGCAATGCCGGCATGCGGATCGGTTTCCGCAGACCCCGGCTGACGAAGAATGTCCAGCGCCTGCTGGTCCTTGCTTTGCCGGCCGCGATCACCGGCGGCATCACCCAGATCAATCTCCTGATCAACACCAATATCGCGTCTGCCGGTGAGGGTGTGATCTCCTCGCTCGCCTATGCCGACCGGATTTACCAGCTGCCGCTCGGTGTCGTCGGCATCGCCGTTGCCACCGTGCTTTTGCCGGAGCTGGCGCGGGCTTTGCGTGGCGGACATATGGTCGAGGCGGGAAGCCTGCAAAACCGCTCGGTCGAATTCGTGCTGTTTTTGACATTGCCCGCCGCCGCTGCCCTTCTCGTCATGGCGGAACCCATCGTGCGCTTTCTGTACGAGCGCGGCAATTTCGCGCCTTCGGCCACCGTCACCGTCGCGCAGATCCTCGGTATTTATGGCCTCGGCCTGCCGGCTTTCGTGCTGATAAAGGCGTTCATTCCCGGCTTCTTTGCCCGCGAGGACACCCGCACACCGATGATCTTCGCGGCGATTTCCGTTGTTGTGAACGTCTCTCTGGCGCTGACGTTGTTTCCGCGTCTCGGAGGTCCGGGCATCGCCATTGCCGAGATCACCGCCGGCTGGGTCAATGCCGCCCTGCTGTTCGGCATGCTGTTGTGGCGGGGTCACTGGCATGTGGACATTCCGCTCCTCACCCGCATTCCGCGCTTGCTGCTGTCCGCCGCCCTTATGGCGGGCTTCGTTCACTATGCACTGACCTATCTCAGCTTCGAGCTGTCCTCCGCCTCCTCCATTTTCGTCCGGGCCGGAACCATCATGGGCCTCGTGCTTTCCGCCATGCTCGTTTATTTCGTGCTGGCTTTCGTTTCGGGTGGTGCCGATCTCGGCATGGTCAAGAGAGCCATCAAAAAGCGCCGCAACAAGAATGCCCAGACGGAGACAAGCTGATGTCCTTCGCAGAAAACCGTCGCATCGCCCTCATCACACTCGTGGTGGACGATTATGACCGGGCAAAGACGTTTTATTGCGAGGTTCTGGGGTTTGACTGCCTTTCCGACCAACCTCTTGATGACGGCAAACGCTGGCTGGTGGTGAAGCCTCAAGGGACCGATGGCTGTGCCCTCTTGCTTGCCGAGGCGGATGGCGAAGCGCAGCGTCTTGCCATCGGCAACCAGACCGGCGGCCGTGTCGGGTTTTTCCTGCATACCGACGATTTCGGTCGTGACTACGAGACGATGCTTGCGCGCGGCGTGCGCTTTCTGGAAGAACCGCGCCATGAGGTTTATGGCTCTGTCGCGGTCTTTGCGGACCCTTATGGAAATCACTGGGATCTTCTTCAGCCGCGCGGCTGACGCGCCCTGAAACCGCTTGATTGCGAGGGGCTGTAGGTGCATAAGCGCGCGTGCAATTCCAACCACGGGGCGGGGCCCTCCACAAGCCTTTTCGAGGACGACAATGAACGCATTCAAGCCGCTGGTTTTCTCGGGCGTCCAGCCGACCGGCAATCTGCATCTCGGCAATTATCTCGGGGCCATCCGCAAATTCGTGGCGTTGCAGGAAGATAACGACTGCATCTATTGCGTCGTCGACATGCACGCCATCACCGCCCAGCTCGTTCATTCGGACCTGAAGGCGCAGACCCGCTCGATCGCTGCCGCCTTCATTGCCGCAGGCATTGATCCGGTGAAGCATATCGTCTTCAACCAGTCGGCTGTGCCGCAGCACGCCGAACTCGCCTGGATCTTCAATTGCGTGGCGCGCATCGGCTGGATGGAGCGCATGACGCAGTTCAAGGACAAGTCCGGCAAGAATGCCGAGCAGGTGTCGCTTGGGCTGCTTGCCTATCCGAGCCTGATGGCTGCGGACATTCTCGTCTACCGCGCGACCCACGTTCCTGTCGGCGACGACCAGAAGCAGCATCTGGAACTGGCCCGCGACATCGCCCAGAAATTCAACATCGATTTCGGCGACCATATCCGCAACGCCGGTCTCGGGCTTGACATCACCGTGGGCAATGAGCCGGTGCATGCCTATTTCCCGATGGTGGAGCCGCTGATCGGCGGTCCGGCACCGCGGGTGATGTCGTTGAAGGACGGCACCAAGAAGATGTCGAAGTCCGATCCGTCGGATCTGTCGCGCATCAACCTCATGGACGATGTCGACGCCATTTCGAGAAAGATCAAGAAGGCGAAGACGGACCCGGATGCACTGCCGAGCGAAGTGGAAGGCCTGAAGGGCCGCCCGGAGGCCGAAAACCTAGTTGGTATCTATGCAGCACTGTCTGACAAGACGAAAGCGGAAGTTCTTTTAGAATTCGGCGGACAGCAGTTCTCGGCCTTCAAGCCGGCTCTCGTCGAGCTTGCCGTCAATGTGCTGGCTCCGGTCAACAACGAGATGCGCCGCCTTCTCGACGATCCCACCCACATCGATGCCATCCTCAAACAGGGTGGTGAGCGCGCGCGCGCGATCGCCGAAAACACGATGAACGAGGTGCGCGACATCATCGGGTTCCTGCGCTGACCACGTATCGCCTTGCGGATCACGGCGGGCGGTTTGCGCCTGCCGTGATTTGATATAATCTCCGCCCGAACCGTCGGGCGGTTTTTCGGATCGCGGCGGACACAGGGAGTGCGGAATGGTTTCAAAACGGCTGTCGCGTCTGGAAGGGCATCGTCGCAAATTTCTCGCTGTTATCGATGACACACCGGAATGCGAAAGGGCCGTGCATTATGCCGGTCGTCGCGCCAAGAACTCCAATGGCGGACTGGTTCTGCTTTACATGATACCGGAAGGCGATTTCCAGCAGTGGCTGGGCGTCGAGCAGATCATGCGGGCCGAGGCGCGCGAGGAGGCGGAAGCAACGCTTGCAAAGATCGCCCAGAAGGTCCGTGAGACCATCGGCATCGAGCCGGAAGCGGTTATCCGTGAAGGCGGTGCAACCGAACAGATCCACGGGCTCATCGAGGAAGATCGCGATATTGCCATTCTGGTTTTGGCGGCAGGATCGACGAAGGAAGGGCCGGGACCGCTCGTCTCCTCCATCTCAGGACGCGGTGCGGCCTTCCCCATACCCGTCACCGTGCTGCCAGATACGCTGACGGATGAGGAAATCGACGCCCTTTGCTGACCTTCGTTCGACCGCGAAAGGCAGGAACGGATTCGGGCAAGAATTTGGGGCTGACGATTTCTTGAATGTAATTATCATGTCAGGGCTTGAAGTAAGGCTTCGCCAGGCGTATTTTTTGGAAGAATTCTAAATTGCGGGGCGTGAACGGCGACCTCGAAGGAGACAGATAATGTTCATTCAGACGGAAGCCACGCCGAACCCCGCGACCCTCAAGTTCCTGCCGGGCAAGGTGGTGCTGGAAAGCGGCACGGCTGAGTTTCTCAACCCCGCGCAGGCGCAGGCCTCGCCGCTGGCAGAGCGCCTCTTCACCATTCCGGGTGTCACCGGCGTTTATTTCGGCTTCGATTTCATCACCGTCACCAAGGATGACGCCGAATGGCAGCATCTGAAGCCCGCCATTCTTGGTTCGATCATGGAGCATTTCATGTCTGGCCGCCCCATCATGGGCACTGCCATTGCGGCTGAAGTGTCGGATGAGGAAGGCGAGTTCTTTGAAGCGGGTGACGAAACCATCGTCGCCACCATCAAGGAACTGCTTGATACCCGCGTCCGCCCCGCCGTGGCGCAGGATGGTGGCGATATCACTTTCCGTGGTTTCCGCGACGGCACAGTGTTCCTGAACATGAAGGGCGCCTGCTCCGGTTGCCCGTCCTCCACCGCCACGCTGAAGCACGGCGTCCAGAACCTGCTTCGTCATTTCGTGCCGGAAGTGCGCGAAGTCGAAGCTGTATGACGTTGTAAGCCAGGCCGCGCCATGATTGTTCTCGCACTCGATACCTCAGGTGTGGACTGTTCCGCCTGCGTCTACGACAGCGCCTCCGACACGGTGCTTGGCGAGGTGTGCGAAACCATCGGAAAAGGTCATGCCGAGCGGCTGATGGCTGTGATTGATGGCGCTCTGCAGCAGGCACGCCTGCCGCTTCAGAAAGTCGGGCGCATCGCGGTAACGATCGGACCGGGTTCCTTTACCGGCATTCGCGTCGGCGTTGCCGCCGCGCGTGGTTTTGCCCTGTCGCTCGGCATAGAGGCAGTCGGCGTAACCACGCTTGAGACGATCGCCTTGCATCATCTGCTGGAAAATCCCGGCCGGCCAGTGGCTGTCGGGCTCGACGCCAAACGGGGCGAAGCCTACCTCCAGACATTTGCAGAGGATGGATCGCCGCTCCTCGAGGCCGCGCTTTTGTCTCTGGAGGATGCCAAAACGGCTCTCTCCGGTTTCGATGGCGCCATTATCGGTTCCGCCGCACCCCTTTTTCAGGGTTTCGACGCGGGGTCAGGGCCCGATCACTTTCCGATTTCCACTGTCGCGCGGGCGGGTGGACGCAAGCCGAAAGGCATGCCGAAACCCGCACCGCTTTACCTTCGCGGCCCGGATGCCCGGCCGCAGACGGGTTTTGCGCTGGCACGCCAGAGCGTTGCCTGATAGGTGGCACCCGTAAATGCGTGCGGATGATTCCTTGTTATGTTTGACGAATATCTAAGCTGGAAGCCCTATTTCGAGATCGTGCCGATGCAGCATGAGGATTGCGCCGGAGTGGCGGAATTGCATGCGCTGCGCTTTCCGCGCCCCTGGAATGACGGGGAGTTTTCCGGGCTGTTGACGCAAGGCTCGGTTTTCGGTGCCGTCGCGCGGCAGACGAACGCATTTTTCAGTAAACCGCTCGGTGGTTTCGTGCTTGCGCGCGAAGTGGCCGGCGAGGCGGAAATCCTGACCGTTGCGGTAGCCGACAAGTTCGCGCGCACCGGCCTCGGCTGGCGCCTGATGCAATCGGCCGTCCGTGAGGCGATGATGCGCGGTGCTGAAACGATGTTCCTGGAAGTGGACAGCAACAATGCCTCCGCCCTGGGACTTTATAAAAAGCTCGGCTTCAAAACGGTCGCTGAGCGCAAGGCCTATTACACAGCCAAGGATGGCGCGAAGTCGACGGCGCTTGTCATGCGCCGCGATCTTCGCTAGTTCCCTGCGACAGGCATTTTTCGGCGACAGCCCCGAAATTCAACCGGAATACTCAAAAGGCCAGAAGACGTGATAGACCTTTCGAAAACGCTGGAGGAACTTTGTGCCGAACGCGGCATGCGGATGACGGACCAGCGCCGTGTCATCGCCCGCGTGCTGCAGGAATCGGCAGACCATCCGGATGTCGAGGAGCTTTACCGCCGTTCCTCCGCCGTGGATCCGCGCATCTCGATTTCCACCGTTTACAGAACGGTGAAGCTGTTCGAGGACGCCGGCATCATCGAGCGTCATGATTTTCGCGATGGCCGCTCGCGTTACGAGACCGTGCCTGAGGAACATCACGATCATCTGATCGATCTGAAGAATAGTGTGGTCATCGAGTTTCATTCACCCGAGATCGAGGCGCTTCAGGAAAAGATCGCCAGGGAACATGGCTTCAAGCTCGTTGATCACCGGCTCGAACTCTACGGTGTACCGTTGAAGCCCGGCGAACATTGAGACGCTGGTGAGCAAGCGCACGGTTCAATCATGATGTGGCTTCGGACAGCCTATATTGCGGTCGTTCTCCTGATCGTCACGCTTATATTGCTGCCGCTGCAACTGTTGGGCCTTGCCTTCGACTGGCGGCTTCGTCGCCGCATTCCACGCATCTGGCACCGCATCGCCTGCCATGTCCTCGGCATTCGCGTGCATGTCCATGGGGATGTGGAGCGGGCAAAACCGCTGATGCTGGCGGTCAATCACGCCTCGTGGAAGGACATTCTCGTTCTCGGCAGTATTGCCGACGTGGTGTTCATCGCCAAGACGGAAGTGCGTGACTGGCCCGTCTTCGGCTGGCTCGCCCGTCTGCAGAAAAGCATCTTCGTCCAGCGCGAGCAGAAGCGCAGCACCGGTGCGCAGGTCGGCGAGATCGCCGCCCGCATGGCCGATGGCGAGATCGTCGTGTTGTTCCCGGAAGGCACTACCTCTGACGGCAACCGCATGCTTGCCGTCAAATCCTCGCTGTTTGGCGCAGCCTCCACGGCTGCCGAGCAGGTTCCGGGCAAGCTCGTCTATGTGCAGCCGGTCGCAATCGCCTATACGCGGGTGCAGGGCATGGCCATGGGACGTTACCACCGGGTCATTGCGGCCTGGCCGGGCAGCATAACTCTGGTGCCGCATCTGCTCGGTATCATCAGGGCAGGTGCCATCGACGTCGACGTTACATTCGGCGACAGCGTTCCGTTTCACAGCACAGATAACCGCAAGCGTCTGGCGACCGATATCGCCGCTTCTATCCGTTCCATGTTGGCTTTCAGCCTGCGTGGTGGCTGGCGGAAATAGAGCATTCCAGCTTTTCCGGTATTTTTCTGTTTAATCCGGGCGTGAAAAACACTAGATAACCGCCATGACCCAGGAAACGCTTGGCCTCGATGCCCCCGAAATGATTGCCCGCGAGGGCTCTAACAGCAGGAAGGTCTTCATCAAGACCTATGGCTGTCAGATGAACGTCTACGATTCCGTCCGCATGAGCGATGCGCTGGCGAAGGACGGTTACGTTCAGACGGAGGATATGGGCGAGGCGGATCTGGTGCTTCTGAACACCTGTCACATCCGCGAAAAGGCCGCTGAAAAGGTCTATTCGGCGCTCGGCCGCCTGCGCGACATGAAAAAATCGCGCGAAGAACAGGGCCGCGAATTCGTGATCGGCGTTGCCGGATGTGTGGCACAGGCAGAAGGCGAGGAAATCCTTCGCCGTGCGCCAGCCGTCGATGTCGTCATCGGCCCACAGACCTATCATCGCCTGCCGGACGCCCTGAAGCGGGTGCGCGGCGGCGAGCGCGTCATCGAGACCGAATATGCCGTTGAGGACAAGTTCGAACATCTGCCGGTGGCCGAAAAGGCAACACTGCGTACGCGCGGCGTCACGGCATTTTTGACGGTGCAGGAAGGCTGCGACAAGTTCTGCACCTTCTGTGTTGTGCCCTATACGCGTGGTTCGGAAGTTTCGCGTCCCGTGCGCCAGATCGTCGATGAGGCGATGAAACTGGTGGATGCCGGTGTGCGCGAAATCACGCTGCTCGGCCAGAACGTCAATGCCTGGCAGGGCGAAGGCTCGAAAGGCGAAAAATGGGGACTTGCCGAGCTTCTTTACCGGCTGGCGGAAATTCCCGGTCTCGCACGCCTTCGCTATACCACCAGCCATCCGCGCGACATGGATGACCGCTTGATTGGCGCCCATCGCGACCTGCGCATTCTGATGCCCTATCTGCATCTGCCTGTTCAGTCCGGGTCGGATCGCATTCTGAAGGCGATGAATCGTCGCCACACAGGTGAGGAATATATCCAGCTCATTGAAAAAATCCGGGCCGCCCGCCCTGATATCGCCATGTCCGGGGATTTTATTGTTGGCTTCCCCGGCGAGACGGATCGTGATTTCGAAGACACGATGGCGATCATCGAACAGGTGAAATATGCGCAGGCCTTTTCATTCAAATATTCCACACGCCCCGGAACGCCGGGCGCCGATCTGACGGATCAGGTTGCGGAAGAGGTGAAGGCCGAGCGGCTGGAACGATTGCAGGCGCTGCTCTTGCGGCAGCAGAAGGAATTTGCGGAATCGCTGGTCGGAAAGACGATGGATGTGTTGCTGGAAAAGCCCGGCCGCATGCCTGAACAGTTGATAGGTCGCTCTCCCTGGCTGCAATCTGTGAATCTTGATGCAAAGACTTTGAAAATCGGTGACATTGTTAATGTACGAATCACCGCAACGGGTCCAAACAGCTTGTTTGCCGAGGTGGCAGAGAGTTAGAGTGAGGAGCCGACACTGATTGGGACAGGAGCCTGACCGCTTGAACGCACATGAATTGGTATCACCTTCATCGCGCCAGCCACGCCAAGCCGCGACCGACGCCAATCACTTCGTCCTCACGTTCGAGAATAACAGGATAGCGGGAGAGCTATTCGGTCAGTTCGATCAGAACCTCAAATTGCTGGAACAACGCCTCAACATCGATGCGCGCCCGCGCGGCAATTCCGTTGCCATCACCGGCGATGTCGTTGCCACCAATCAGGCTCGCCGGGCGCTGGATTTCCTTTACGAGCGTCTGCTCAAGGGCGGAACCGCCGAGGTTTCCGACGTGGAAGGTGCGATCCGAATGGCGATGGCGGCAGATGACCAGCTGACCTTGCCGACGATGGAGCGCAAGGCGAAGATCTCCATGGCGCAGATTTCCACGCGCAAGAAGACCGTCGCTGCCCGAACGCCCACCCAGGATGTCTACATGCGGGCGCTGGAGCAATCCGAACTGGTTTTCGGCGTCGGCCCCGCCGGCACGGGCAAGACCTATCTTGCCGTGGCGCATGCAGCGCAACTTCTGGAGCGTGGTGCGGTCGACCGCATCATCCTCTCGCGTCCCGCAGTAGAAGCGGGCGAACGCCTTGGCTTCCTGCCGGGCGACATGAAGGAGAAGGTCGATCCTTATCTGCGCCCGCTTTACGACGCGCTTTACGACATGATGCCGGGTGACAAGGTGGAGCGCGCCATTCAGGCGGGCGTCATCGAAATTGCGCCGCTGGCTTTCATGCGCGGACGCACGCTTGCCAACGCCGCCGTCATTCTGGACGAAGCCCAGAACACCACGACCATGCAGATGAAAATGTTCCTCACCCGTCTCGGTGAGAAAGGCCGCATGATCGTGACCGGCGACCCAAGCCAGGTGGACCTTCCGCGCGGCGTGAAGTCGGGCCTTGTCGAGGCCCTGCAAATCCTCACCGATGTGGAAGGTGTATCCGTCGTGCGCTTCAAGGATGTGGACGTCGTGCGCCATCCGATGGTGGCGCGCATCGTGCGGGCGTACGAATCCCACACGGCGGTGCCGGATGAAAGCCTCGTGAAGGGCAACTGACGCAAGACAATGACAGCTCTGGATATCCAAATCAGCGTCGAGGCCGAAGGCTGGTCCTCGGAAGAGGACCTTCTTGCCTTCGCCACCAAGGCGCTGGATGCGGCGGTTGATTTTTTGAAGCGGGAAGAGAAACAACCCTTCCCGAAAATGCCGGTGGAACTGTCGCTGGTCTTTACCGACGATGAAAATATCCGGGAAATCAATGCCGAATGGCGCGACAAGGACAAGGCAACCAATGTCTTGTCTTTCCCCGCTTTTCCGCTGGAGCCGGGCGGCATGCCCGGCCCGATGCTGGGCGATATCGTCATCGCGCGCGAGACGGTTGAACGCGAGGCTCTTGAACTTGAGAAGAGTTTCGAGGATCATCTGACCCATCTTCTTGTTCATGGGTTCCTGCACCTGTTCGGTTATGACCACATGGATGAGGAGGAGGCGGAAGAAATGGAGTCGCTTGAGACTCGCATTTTGGCGGTGCTTGGCCTATCTGATCCTTACGCGGGACAGGAACCGCTTTGAATATTGTCTGGAGCCATGAACGAACATTCTGCACGACCTGCCAATGAGGGCAGAGAAAACGGCGAGCAGTCCTCCTCGGAGGAGGGCAGTAGTCATTTACGGAACGACTCCAATGCAAAGCCGAGATCGACGATCTGGTCACGCATTGGACGGTTGCTGAAACCGTCACAGGGCGAGCGCCTGCGCGAGGATTTGACCGACGCGCTGATGGACGACACCGAAATCGGTGCCGCCTTTTCGCCCGAAGAGCGGGCGATGCTGAACAATATCCTGCGTTTCCGGGAGGTTCGGGTCGAAGATATCATGATCCCACGCGTGGATATCGACGGTCTCGACCAGAATATGACCATCGGCGAAGCTCTGATCCTCTTTGAGGAAACCGGGCGCTCCCGCATGCCGGTCTACGATGAGACGCTGGATAATCCGAAGGGCATGATCCACATTCGCGATCTGCTGGCCTATGTCGCCAAGCAGGCGCGCAACAAACGCCGGGTGGGATCGCGTGGCGTTGCCTATGGCGAGGCGAAGGCTCCGCGCTCGCCGCGACCGAATTTTGACCTGGCTCGGGTGGATCTGGAACAGACGGTCGCCGATGCCGGGCTGGTGCGTAAAATTCTTTTTGCACCCCCCTCCATGCTGGCCTCCGATCTTTTGAAGACCATGCAGGCACAGAGAACACAGCTTGCCCTGGTGATCGACGAATATGGTGGCACGGACGGTCTCGTCAGCCATGAGGACATCGTCGAGATGGTCGTGGGTGACATTGATGACGAGCACGACAAGGACGAGACGATGTTTTCGCGTTTGTCCGCCGACGTGCTGGTGGCGGATGCCCGCGCAGAGCTTACAGAGCTTGCCGAGGCAATCGGACCGGAATTCGATGTCCGCGAGCATCTTGAAGAAATCGATACGCTCGGCGGCCTGATATTCTTCGCACTCGGCCGCATTCCGGCCAAGGGTGAAGTGGTCAGGGCCGTACCTGGTTTCGAGTTCCAGATCCTCGATGCGGATACAAGGCGTATAAAGGGTGTCCGTATCGTCCGCGATCATGGCTCGGAAGGGCAGGATGACCGCGCGCCGGGCGATGCCGATGCCGATGAGGTTATTCCGCTGCCCGCGCCGGATGTTCGCCTCATCACCCACCAGCAAAACGCTGACTGAGGTGGGCGACGGGATGCTCCCCGTCGCCTCCGCTCCTTGAACGCGTCATCAAGAGTCCAAAAGGACGCACGGTGCTCCGGCGACCATCCCTTCTGTGGACTGCGAATCTTTTTTCCTTTACGTCGAGTCTAAAGGGAAATTCCTTTGCGCGGCCATGCCGGGTTGGGCTTTTCCGGGTGGGCATTAAACGGAGATGGCATGGAGCGTCTTGCAGGCAGGGTAATGCTGGCCGGCGGCAAAAGCCGCGCAGTGATGGCGATTGCCGCAGGCGCGGTTGGAGCGCTTGCCTTGCCTCCGGTTGGCTTTTTCGCAGCGCTTTTTTTGTCTTTCACCCTGCTTGTCTGGTTGGTCGATGGCTGCACCGGCAAGCCGGGCGGCGGCATCTTCAGCCGCATCATGCCCGCTTTCGGCATCGGTTGGTGTTTCGGCCTTGGTTATTTCGTGGCGGGCCTGTGGTGGCTGGGCAATGCGCTCCTGCTGGAAGCTGACGAGTTCGCCTGGGCGCTACCGCTCGCCATCCTCGGCCTTCCGGCTGTTCTCGCCGTGTTTTACGGTTTTGCGGTCGCAGCCGCCAATATCGTCTGGTCGGACGGTCTCGGCCGTATCGCCGCACTTGCGGCCGCATTCGGCCTTTTGGAATGGCTCCGCAGCTTCATAGCAACTGGCTTTCCCTGGAACGCCATCGGTTATGGCATCATGCCTGTGCCGATCATGATGCAGTCGGCGCATCTGCTTGGTCTTTTTGGTGTCACCACGCTTGCCGTCTTCATCTTCGCCTCGCCTGCCTTGATCGGCACGAAAAAAGGCATGTGGCCGGGTCTCATTGCGGCGGGCCTGCTGCTGGCTGGCCATTTTGGTTATGGCTTTTACCGCCTTCAGACACCGTTGGAGACACCTGCGGACGCGCTGACCGTGAGGATCGTGCAGCCGTCGATCGACCAGTCCCGCAAGATGCTGAATGCAGACAGGGCCGAGATTTTCAGCGAGCATCTGCGCTTGACGGGCCTGCCGCCTGGCGAAGGAAAAAAACGCCCAGATATCATTGTTTGGCCGGAGACCTCCGTGCCTTTCATCCTGACGCAAAATCCGGACGCTCTGGCGGAAATCGCCAAGACGCTTGAAGACGGGCAGGTCCTGTTTACCGGTGCGGTCAGAATGGAAGATGCCGGTGCCGGCCGGCCTCCGCGTTACTACAATTCGGTCTATGCGATTGACAGTCAGGGCGAGATCATCGGCGCGACCGACAAGGTCCATCTGACACCCTTTGGAGAATATGTCCCTTTCGAAGATATTCTACGGGGATTCGGCATCAATAATGTCATCAGCCTGCCGGGCGGCTTTTCAGCCGCGTCTTCGCGCACGCATTTGACGCTTCCTTCCGGTAAAACCCTCTATCCCCTGATCTGCTACGAGATCATTTTTCCCGAAGAGATGACCCCTGGTCTGGCGGGCGCCGCAGCGATCCTGAACGTCACGAATGATGGCTGGTTCGGCGATACACCCGGCCCTTATCAGCATTTTCTGCAGGCAAGAGTACGGGCCGTTGAAACGGGAGTGCCGGTGATTCGCGGCGCTAATACCGGAATTTCCGCCGTTATAGATCCCTATGGTCGTATTATTGCCAGGTTGGATTACGGCCGGGTCGGAATTGTTGACGCCACCTTGAGTGGTGGGTCAAATGACGCTGTTACTTACGACATACATCGGACGTATTTCTGGTTGATTTTTTCTATCATGCTGACCGTTTCGGTATTTTCTGCCTGGCGTTTTGCCCGGCGCCAGAATTGACCGGGAACCCCTACAATTGCATAGTGAATACGTCAGTCGTAAAACAAGTTTAGACGCTGTCGAAATACCAGCTCATTTCTTCGAATAAGCAATGAAACGAGATATCAACCCTTTCCGAGTGTCAGGACCGCATGATGACCGAAAATAAGAAAAAGCCTAACCCCATCGACATTCATGTCGGAAGCCGAATTCGTCTTCGCAGAACCATGCTGGGCATGAGCCAGGAAAAGCTGGGTGAAAGCCTCGGAATTACCTTTCAGCAAATTCAGAAGTATGAAAAGGGCACGAACCGCGTGGGCGCCAGCCGCCTGCAGAATATCTCCGCGATTCTGAATGTGCCGGTTTCCTTCTTCTTCGAGGACGCGCCGGGTGATCAGGCCGTCGGCACGACGGGCATGGCAGAAGCATCGAGTTCCAATTACGTGGTGGATTTCCTGTCGTCTGCCGAAGGCTTGCAACTGAACCGCGCTTTCGTGAAGATCGCCGACCCGAAGGTTCGCCGCCGCCTCGTTGATCTCGTGAAGTCGCTCGCCGCCGAAGGGGATGCTGAGTAGCACTCGCAGGCGACTGCTTTATTTTCCAGCGTACGGCGCTGGACACTCAACGGTCCGCAAGGGCCGTTTTTTTGTGCCCAATTAGAAAGGAATTCTCACATAAAGATATATTTATGTGGTTGTGTCCTTGTCTTTCATGGCTGAAATGACTAACAAACTCGAAGACCGTTCTTTGAGGGGAATCCCGCATGCGTGCCAATTACCTGTTCACCAGCGAGTCCGTGGCCGAAGGTCATCCGGACAAGGTTTGTGATCGTATTTCCGATGAAATCGTGGATCTCATCTATCGTGAGGCATCCAAGACGGGTGTCGACCCCTGGACCGTGCGCATCGCATGCGAAACGCTTGCGACGACGAACCGTGTCATTATCGCCGGTGAGGTTCGGGTTCCCGATACCCTGCTGAAAAAGGACAAGGACGGCAAGGTTCTCAAGGATGCTGCCGGCCACCCGGTCATCAATCCCTCGAAGTTCAAGTCGGCTGCCCGCAAGGCGATCCGCGACATTGGCTATGAGCAGGATGGTTTCCACTGGAAGACGGCGAAGATCGACGTTCTCCTGCATCCGCAGTCGGCGGATATCGCGCAGGGCGTGGACAACGCCTCCGACAAGCAGGGCGACGAGGGTGCTGGCGACCAGGGCATCATGTTCGGTTACGCCTGCAAGGAAACGCCGGACCTGATGCCGGCTCCGATCTATTATTCCCACCGTATTCTGCAGCTGCTCGCGACCGCCCGTAAAAGCGGCGAAGGCGAAGCTGCGAAACTCGGTCCCGACGCCAAGAGCCAGGTGACGGTTCGTTACGTCGACGGCAAGGCTTCGGAAGCCGTATCCATCGTTTTGTCCACGCAGCATCTCGATGCCAGCTGGGATTCGAAGAAGGTTCGCGAAGTTGTCGAACCTTATATCCGCGAAGCGCTGGGTGACCTGAAGATCGCCGATGATTGCCAGTGGTATATCAACCCGACGGGCAAATTCGTCATCGGTGGTCCCGATGGCGATGCGGGTCTGACCGGCCGCAAAATCATCGTGGACACCTATGGCGGTGCTGCCCCCCATGGCGGCGGTGCATTCTCCGGCAAGGACACGACCAAGGTCGACCGTTCCGCGGCCTATGCTGCCCGCTATCTGGCCAAGAACGTGGTGGCTGCCGGTCTGGCCGAGCGCTGCACCATTCAGATTTCCTACGCGATCGGCATCGCCCAGCCTCTGTCGATTTATGTCGATCTGCACGGTACCGGCAAGGTCAGCGAAGATCAGGTCGAAGGCGCCATCCGCAAGGTCATGGATCTGTCGCCGTCGGGCATTCGCCGTCATCTCGATCTCAACAAGCCGATCTATGCCAAAACATCTTCCTACGGCCATTTCGGTCGCAAGGCGGGCCGTGACGGTTCCTTCTCCTGGGAGAAGCTCGATCTGGTGAAGCCGCTCAAGGAAGCTTTGAGCGCTTGAAGCATTTCCAGTAAAATTGCGTAGCGATTTTACGTCCGGAAAATGCGGGGACTTGTTCTAAGCCTTGTCATTCGACGGGGATTGAGAGATACCGGTTGCACCATTTGTAACCCGCATAGTGCCATTCAAGTGGCCCTGTGCGGGTTTAGTCTATTTGTTCTTGAGAGTATGACATGACGGAAGAGCGGCGTTCGCGCGCAACGGAAGCGTTTTTTGGCAGACGCAAGGGCAAGCCCCTGCGCAATCAGCAGATCGATACGATCGAAAACCTGCTGCCTTTGCTGAAAATCGATCTGGAAAGCGCGCCTCCGAAAAATCTCGTCGCTCTCTTTCCGGCGGATGTGAAATCGGTGCGTCTGGAAATCGGTTTCGGCGGCGGCGAGCACCTTGCCCACCGCGCGGTTGAAAATCCTGAGACCGGCTTTATCGGCGTCGAGCCCTTCGTCAATTCCATGGCCAAGCTGCTGGCAAGCGTGCGTGAAGGCGAGTTGATGAATATCCGCCTTTACGATGATGACGCGACGCAATTGCTGGATTGGCTGCCGGATGGGTCGATCGATCACATCGATCTTCTCTATCCCGATCCCTGGCCGAAGAAGAAGCACTGGAAGCGCCGTTTCGTTTCCGACGTCAATCTTGCCCGTTTCCATCGCGTCCTGAAACCCGGTGGCAAGTTCTGCTTTGCTTCCGATATCGATACCTACGTCAACTGGACGCTACAGCATTGCGCCCGCCACGGCGGTTTCGAGTGGACGGCGGCAAGTGCCGAGGACTGGCACACCCCCTATACCAACTGGCCGGGCACGCGTTATGAGAACAAGGCGAAAAGAGAAGGCCGCAGCTCGGCCTATCTCACTTTCATTCGCATTTAACAGCTCGAACCGTCAGATATTCGCGTCCACTTCGGCAGCAACCGGAATGGAAGGCTGGGCGCCGGCGCGGGTGCAGGCGAGCGAGCCTGCGACGGCGGCGCGCTTCAGCGCCTTTTCGAAATCCATACCCTGATCGAGGCTGGCGGCGAGATAACCGCAGAATGTATCGCCAGCGCCGACAGTATCGACCGGCTCGATCTTGAGACCGGACGCCTTGAAGACCTTGCCGTTGCGAATGGCGATCACGCCATCAGCACCAAGCGTCACGATCAATGTCTGGCTGGTCTGCTCATGCAGGGATTTGAGTTCATTTTCCCGTTCGGAGGCTGAAAGTCCGTTTTTGCCGATCAGCAGTTCGAACTCGGTTTCATTGGCGATGACGATATCGGCAAGGCTGGCAAGGCGCGGCCCGTCCGCGGTCAGCGGCGCGGTATTGATGATAGTGGTGATACGTTTAGCCTTCGCGGCCGTCAGTGCTGCTTCGATTGAGGGTGCGGGCACCTCGAACTGAAGCATCAGAATATCGCCCGCTGCCATCTCCGCCACGGCTCTTGCGGCGTCGGATGCGGAAACTTCGCCATTGGCGGCGGGAATGACCGAGATCATGTTCTCCCCGCCTTCACCGATCAGGATTACGGCGGTTCCCGTGGGGCCGGGCGCGGTCTTGACGAGCGACAGATCGGTGCCGGCATCGCGCAGCAATGTCAGCGCTGGCGCGGCAAAGGTGTCATCACCCCTAGCGCCCGCCATTTTGACCGTTGCACCTGCGCGCCGTGCGGCAAGCGCCTGATTGGCTCCCTTTCCGCCGGCCGCCGTGGAAAAGGTCTCTCCCGTCACGGTTTCACCGGGTTTGGGCAGGCGTTTGGCGGTGGCGACGAGATCCATGTTGATGGAGCCGAAAACAGTAATCATCAGGGCATGTCCGTATGAAATTCAAAGCAAGGCGGCGACTTTGCCCGAGGGGATCACTCGTCGTCAACCACCCGCAACTTGGCCGTTCCTGCCCTGTTCTCTGCAAAGCGTCGCGCCTGCTCGATTTCGCTATGGGAGGTCTCCTTTTCCGTCGGCGAAAAATCGAGTCCCTCGATCTTCTGGCCACGCGCCAGCACCTTGTCGGAGGAGATCAGCATCATGTCGACATCTTTCTGCGCCAGCCCGAAATGGGCTTGCAGCTTGCGCGTCCGGTCGTCCAGCCGCCGCACGTCATCCATGAGAAGCGCGACTTCACCCTGAATGAGGTGCGCCTGCTCGCGCATGCGCTGGTCCTTCAGCACCGACTGGATAACCTGCACCGACAGCATCAAAAGCGATGGCGAGACAATAACGACACGAGCGCGATGGGCACGCTGCACGAGATATTCGAAATGCTGGTGAATATCGGCGAAGATCGATTCCGACGGCACGAAGATGAAGGCCGTATCCTGCGTTTCTCCGCGTATCAGATATTTCTCCGCCACGTCGCGAATATGCACTTCCATATCGCGGCGGAACTGCTGGGTCGCAGCCCGTTTGCCCTCGGGCGTTTCATCCGCCTTCAGCGCATTCCACGCCTCCAGCGGAAACTTGGCATCGATGACGAGGGACGGGGCGTTGTTCGGCATCCTGATGATGCAGTCCGGTCGGTAGCCATTCGAAAGCGTGGGCTGAAGCTGAAAGGCCCCGGCGGGGAGCGCATCGGCGATCAGCGCTTCCATGCGCGCCTGCCCGAAAGCGCCGCGCGTCTGCTTGTTGGAGAGGATCGCCTGAAGCCCGACCACGTCCTTTGCCAGATCCTGAATATTACCCTGGGCGGCATCGATAACCGCAAGCCGCTCCTGCAGGCGGCTTAGATTCTCGTGCGTCGATCGGGTCTGCTCGGTCAGCGTCTCGCCCAGCCGCTGCGACATGCCGTCGAGGCGCTGGTTGATCGTCTGGCCCATCTCGCTCTGGCGCGTGCCGAGCGTCTCGGCCATCGCGGCGATCCGGCCGTGCAGTTCCGACTGGGTTTTCAACAGATCGGAAATTTCACCATCGGCTTCCGCTTTTTTCCCACGACTTTTCGTGACCATCCAGAAAGCGGAAAGGCCGAAAACGAGAGCCGTAAGAAGCCCGCCGAAGCTGATGTCGACGGAGCCGGCCCGCAAGGCGGGATCGAGGAGAAAAGAGAAATCGATGCTCATGGCTAAATCTACCAGATTTCCAGTGATTCGTAAGATCAAAACAAGAACATTCATGCGGCGGAATTGAGTCGGGCAAAACCGGACGAAGGTCTCATTTCGACCGCGTATTTTTTATTTCCTCAGCGCAAGAGATACGTTATGGGAAGCCATGACTATCAAACCGCTTATCATTTTGCCCGATCCCGTGCTGCGCCAGCAATCAAGGCCCATCGAACAGGTGGATGCCGAAGTGTTGCGCCTTGCCGACGATATGCTTGAAACCATGTATGATGCGCCGGGTATCGGCCTTGCCGCCATTCAGGTGGGCGTGCCGCGCCGCATGCTGGTGATCGACGTTTCGCGCGAGGACGAGGAGAAAAAGCCGGTCGTCTTCATCAATCCGGAAATCCTCAGAGTGTCGGACGACGTCTCGGCCTATGAGGAAGGGTGTCTCTCCATTCCCGATTATTATGCCGAGGTGGAGCGTCCCGCATCCCTGACAGTGCGATATGTCGATCGTGACGGAAAGCAGCAGACGGTCGATGCGGACGGACTTCTGGCGACGTGTCTGCAGCATGAGATCGACCACCTGAACGGCATTCTGTTCATCGACCATATTTCGCGCCTGAAGCGAGAAATGGTCATCAAGAAATTCACCAAAGCAGCCCGCGCTAAGGTCTGATTCGTCTTAAATATGTAGACGGACCGGCATAGAGGGCAGGGGGCGATATGGCTCTTCGCATCATTTTCATGGGCACGCCGGATTTTTCCGTTCCCACGCTGCGTGCATTGGTGGACGCTGGTCACGAGGTCGTTGCCGTTTATACGCAGCCGCCGCGTCCAGGCGGTCGCCGTGGCCTCGATCTGCAGAAATCGCCGGTGCATCAGGCGGCCGAACTGCTGGGTCTGCCCGTGCTGACGCCGGTGAATTTCAAGGCCGAGGAAGACCGGCAGCAATTCAGGGAATTCAACGCCGATGTCGCTGTTGTCGTTGCCTATGGGCTGCTATTGCCCGAGGCGATCCTGAGCGGTACGCGTCTTGGCTGCTATAACGGCCACGCCTCGTTGCTGCCGCGCTGGCGCGGCGCTGCTCCCATTCAGCGGGCGATCATGGCTGGCGATGCCGAGACGGGCATGATGGTCATGAAAATGGAAAAGGGGCTCGATACCGGCCCGGTGGCGCTGACCGCCAAGGTCACGATCGGTGAGAATACCACGGCAGGTGAATTGCACGACAGCCTGATGCTGACAGGCGCGCGGCTGATGCGGCAGGCGATGGACAAGCTGGAAGCAGACGATCTTCCTCTCGTTGCGCAGCCGGAAGAAGGCGTCGTTTATGCCTCGAAAATCGACAAGGGCGAGACCCGGATTAATTTTTCCCGGCCGGCACAGGACGTCCATAACCATATCCGCGGCCTTTCGCCTTTTCCCGGCGCTTGGCTGGAAATGGAAATCGGCGGTAAGGCCGAGCGCGTGAAGGTTCTGACGTCAGAACTGGCAAGCGGTATGGGCGAAGCGGGCGCTGTGCTCGATGACGCCCTGACCATCGCCTGCGGAAGTGGCGCGGTGCGGCTTACCCGTTTGCAGAAGGCAGGTGGCAAGCCGCTGTCGGCTGCCGATTTCGTTCGTGGCACACCCGTTCCCGCCAGAACGAGGCTCGGCTGATGCCGCGTTTCCGCATGACCGTCGAATATGACGGTACGCCTTACTTCGGCTGGCAGAGACAGGATAACGGCCCTTCAGTTCAGGGCGCGCTTGAAGCTGCCGTCCGGTCGCTGACCGGCGAAACCGTTTCTATTCGCGGCGCTGGCCGCACCGATTCCGGCGTGCATGCCGTGGGACAGGTAGCTCATGTCGATCTTTCCCGCGATTGGGCGCCATATAAGCTTCGCAATGCTCTCAACGCCCATCTGGCCATGGCGAAAGAGGCCGTCTCGGTTGTCGATGTAACGGCGGTGACCGAGGATTTCGACGCGCGCTTCTCCGCGCTTCGCCGCCATTATCTGTACCGCATCATTTGCCGGAAAGCGCGGCTGGCACTCGAGCACAAGCGCGCATGGTGGGTATCGAAAGATCTGGACCACGAACACATGCATGAAGCTGCACAGATGCTCGTCGGCCGGCACGATTTTACCACTTTCCGCTCGGTTCATTGTCAGGCGAGCAGCCCGGTCAGAACGCTCGACCGGCTGGATGTGACGCGCAATGGCGATCTTATCGAGATACGCGCCACCGCGCAGAGCTTTCTCCACAACCAGATACGCTCTTTTGCCGGAACGCTGAAAATGGCCGGTGAAGGCAGCATGACACCGGAAGACGTGCGCGCGGCACTGGAAGCACGGGATCGCAAAGCCTGTGGCCCAGTCGCGCCGCCGGATGGTCTCTATTTCATGCAGGTCGATTATCCCGACGTCATTCCGCCGCGGGTCTATTCAAAGGTCGAGACGGTCGAAGACACGGACTGAAGTGTCTAGTTTCTTAGGCCGGATAAACGCCGAGAAAACGCTGCAGCGCCTCGGACAGAAGCATGCCCGGCACCAGCAGGGTCATGACGATCGCCGAGACAAGCAACGACTGGTCGCGGATGAAGAAGCGCACGATCCGCGAAAAGGCGAAGACCAGCGACAGCAGGAGTGCCAGCCAGAGAATGGCGATCAGCCCCTGCAAGGGCGGCAGAAAAAACGCGATCAGGATCAGAACCGCATAGGCATAGGAAAATGGCAGCGACAGCCAGTTCATGGTGGTGACGAGGGGGGCGAATTTTTCCCGCGCGCCGAAAGCGAACAGCAGCATGCCGATCAACAACAGCGGCACGATCCAGCAGATAGCCTCGACCATCGCAAGGCGGAAAAAGAAGATGAACCCCGTTCCTGTTCCGGGCGGATAGCTTGCCAGGAACGCAGCGCGCAGCCACAGCCAGGACACCAGCATGGCGGGCAGGCACCAGAGAGCGGAATAGAAGGATCGCCACATGCCGCGCTCGGACAGATCCAGATAACGCGCGCCGGTGTGGTCGCCGAGCAGCAGCAGCCAGAGGCCTTTCAGATAGAGCCTTACTTCACTTGCCGTCGGCATGGGAGAACCAGCGTTCGATGAAGGTCTCGTAGATGCGTGTCAGCGTCTCCAAATCGGCGACTTCCACGCGCTCATCGACCATATGCATGGTCTGCCCGACGAGGCCGAATTCCACGACGGGGCAATAATCCTTGATGAAACGCGCATCAGACGTGCCGCCGGTGGTCGAAAGCTTGGGCTCCTTGCCTGTCACGGCTTCCACGGCGCCGGAAAGCGATGAGATGAGCGCATTGTTCCGGGTCAGGAAAACATGGGCCGGACGGTCCGCCCAGACGATCTCATATTTGACCGGGCTGCGGTCGGGACGAAGTTCTCCCTCGGCAGCGGCGGCATCGAGGCGGCGGATGATTTCCGCCCGCAGGCTCTCCACCGTCCAGCTGTCATTGAAACGGATGTTGAACGACGCCGTCGCCCGCGCCGGAATAACATTTGTGGCGGCGTTGCCGGTGTCGATGGTCGTCACTTCCAGATTGGACGGCTGGAAGTCGTCCGTACCGTGATCGAAGGGCGGATACATCAGCGCGTGGGTCAGTTGCAGCAGCCCGCGAATGGGGTTGTCGGCCAGATGCGGATATGCGGCATGACCCTGCACGCCATGCACGGTGATGCGGCCCGAAATCGACCCCCGGCGGCCGATCTTGATCATGTCGCCCAGCTGGTCGGGGTTGGTCGGTTCACCCACCACGCAGGCATCCCATGTCTCGCCTTTGGCGGCGGCCCACTCCAGCAGCTTGGAGGTGCCGTTGATCGAGGGGCCTTCCTCGTCACCGGTGATCAGGAAAGAAACGGAACCTTTCGGTTTTCCGTGTTTCTCGATGTAGCGGGCAATGGCAGCAACGAAACAGGCAATGCCGCCCTTCATGTCCACCGCACCACGGCCGAACATTTCCCCGCCGGCAATTTCAGCGGCAAAGGGCGGATGGCTCCATGCCGCCTCGTCGCCCACCGGAACGACATCGGTATGGCCCGCAAACATCAGGTGCGGACCTTCCGTGCCAAGCCGGGCGTAGAGGTTTTCAACGTCAGGCGTTCCCGCTTCCGTCGCCACCATCTTTTCCACCGCAAAGCCAAGCGGTGAAAGCAGGGTGTCTAGCAGCGATAGCGCGCCACCTTCGGCGGGCGTCACCGAAGGGCAACGGATGAGGGCGGCGAGATTGGCAACGGGATCGGTCGTGGTCATGGTATCAGCTTTTATCAGTCGCGCAGAAGCTCGTTGATGCCGGTCTTGGAGCGGGTCTTTTCATCGACGCGCTTGACGATGACGGCGCAATAAAGGCTCGGGCCCGGCTCGCCGTTTGGGAACGGCTTGCCCGGCATGGTGCCGGCAACGACGACGGAATAGGGTGGCACTTCGCCATAGGTGATCTCGCCGGTGGCGCGATCGACGATCTTGGTCGACTTGCCGATGAAGACGCCCATGCCGAGAACGGCGCCTTCGCGCACGATGCAGCCTTCTACGACTTCCGAACGGGCACCGATGAAGCAATTGTCCTCGATGATGGTCGGGCCGGCCTGAAGCGGCTCCAGAACGCCGCCGATGCCAACGCCGCCAGACAGATGCACGTTCTTGCCGATCTGCGCGCAGGAGCCGACCGTCGCCCAGGTGTCGACCATCGTGCCTTCATCGACATAGGCGCCGAGATTGACGAAGGAAGGCATCAGCACCACGTTCTTGGCCACATAGGCCGAGCGGCGCACGACGGCGTTAGGCACTGCGCGGAAGCCCGCAGCGCGGAACTGGTTTTCACCCCAGTTCTCGAACTTCGACGGCACCTTGTCCCACCAGGTGGATTCACCGGGGCCGCCGGTGACGATTTCCATGTCGTTCAGACGGAAGGAGAGGAGCACGGCCTTTTTCAGCCATTGGTTCACTTTCCAGTTCCCGTCCGCCTGCTTTTCGGCGACGCGGACCTTGCCGCTGTCGAGAAGTTGAAGAGATGTGTTCACCGCGTCGCGAACCTCGCCCTTTGTCGATACGTTCACACCGTCACGGTTGTCGAAGGCTGTTTCGATGGTGGTTTCGAGAGAGGTGAGATCCGGAAGGCTCATGGAAAATTCCTTGAATGTCGCGTGTGTTCGTGGCCACGGATGGTCCCGCGCCGCTGGAAGGCTCTGGTCATTTGATCTAAGGGAGTGTTGGAAAGGCGTCAATGTGATTTGGGTGATTTGGCGCACCAGACGAAAGGCTTGGAAATGACACGACTGAAAAACGGCAAATTGCGGCGCAAGGATGGGGTGTGGGACCCGTTGAAGCGTAGCTCTGCGGACAAGCAGCAGGCCGATGTCATTCCCAAAACACCGCAGTCGGATTCCCCATCCTACCGGCTTGCCTATGCGGATATGGATTTTCTCTGCCGCGAAGAGTTGCGCCCCGTCAGGCTTCAACTCGAACTTCTGAAGACGGAAATGGCGCTGACCGAGCGGGGCATCAAGTCCACCGTCGTCATGTTCGGCGGCGCGCGCATTCCCGAGCCCGGCGGCGAGGCTTGGGCGGCCCGCAACGAGACGCAGAAACGCAATCTGGAGCAATCCTCGGTTTATTACGAGGAGGCGCGCAAGTTCGCCCGGCTCTGCACCGACTACGGCGCGAAATCGGACCATCTGGAATATGTCGTGGTCACTGGCGGTGGTCCCGGCGTGATGGAAGCAGGCAATCGCGGCGCAGCCGATGTCGGAGGCCCGTCCATCGGCCTCAACATCGTGCTGCCGCATGAGCAGGCGCCCAACCCCTATGTCACGCCGGAGCTGAGCTTCAACTTCCACTATTTCGCCATCCGCAAGATGCATTTCCTGATGCGGGCCAAGGCCGTGGTGATCTTCCCCGGTGGTTTCGGCACGCTCGATGAACTCTTCGAGACGCTGACGCTGATCCAGACGAAGCGCATGGCGCCCATCCCGCTCATTCTCTTCGGAGAGAAATTCTGGCGCTCCGTCGTCAATTTCGAATTCCTCGCGGACTTCGGAACCATTGCGCCCGAAGATATGGAGCTGCTACATTTCGCCGAAACGGCCGACGATGCATGGAACATCGTATCCGCCTATTACGAGCACTGATTTCGGCTCGATGCGACGGGGGAATTTTAGGGGTTAATTAGCAAAGATATTCTAATTTCCCCTCGTCGCGTTGCAGCGCACTGCCCCCAGCGGGCGGGCCTCCATGACGGAGATTTCTCATCCGTTGACGCCAGCCTTTTCGGCCGGCGATTTGATCGAGGCCAAAATGTTCAATTTCAAAGTGAAGTCGCTTGCGACCAAGCTGATCCTTGTAACCGGCTGTGCAATCACCACGGTCCTTGTCGCATCGAATTCCTTCCTCATTTCCCAGACCAGCGACCGTGTCCATTCGCTGACCATGGATCAGGCGAACACTGAGGCACGCGCCATCGCCAACGTCATCGCCGCCGATGTCGGTGAACTCGGCAGCGCTGCCCGCTCCATGGCCGGTATCATCGGCCGTGCGCATCAGGCGAAATCGATGGACCGCCCGGGCATCGTCAACATCCTCAAGGCCAATGTCGAGCAGAATGCTTTCGCTTTCGGAAGCTGGTTCTGTGAGCAGTTGGGCCTTTTCGACGGACAGACCACCGAAATCGCCAACAGGCTCGATCTCGGCACCAATGCAACGGGTGCATTTGCCCCCTACTGGTCGAAGACCCAGAAAGGCGACATCCAGTTTTCGACCTTCAAGAACGACTATGCGGCGGAGTGGTATTCGCTCGCTGCCAAATCCGGCAAGGGCGCCATTACCCAGCCCTATCTGGCCGAAGGCACGGAAGTGCCCACCACAATGACCTCGCTTGCCTATCCCGTCATGTCTGATGGTAAGATGATTGGTGTGGCGGGGGTCGATATCTCGCTGGCAGCTCTGTCGCAGAAGCTGCAGGCGCTGCATCCTTTCGAAACCGGCCGTGTGACACTCATTTCGCAGGGCGGCCAATGGCTGGTACCGCCGACGCCCGAGCAGAACATGAAGGCCTATGACGGAGAGGGTGCAAGCACCGTTCAGGCGGCGATCACATCCGGCAAGCAGGGCCTGATCGAAAATCTCGGCCTTGATACCGACGCGCCCTATAACCGCCTTGTCTATCCGTTTGCGGTTCCGGGCCTCAATGCCACCTGGGTGGTTCTGGTGGATATCCCGCATCAGGCGTTGAACGCGCCGGTGCAGGAGCAGACTTATCTGATGATCCTCGGGGCGATCGTCATTCTTGCGGCGGTTATTGCCGCGCTCTATTTCTCCGTCCGCTATTTCGTCCGCAATCCGCTCGCCTCGCTGGTCTCCGATGTGAAAACACTGAGCGACGGTCGTTACGATGTGCCGGTTTCCGGACAGGACCGCAGGGATGAGACGGGCGCGGTGGCAACGGCTCTGGAAGGCTTCCGTGCGAAGCTTGCCGGTATCCGCGAAATGGAAGCGGATGCCGCCGTGCAGCGTGGCAATGCGGAAACGGAGCGCCAAAGGTCCGAATCCGAGCGCAATGAGAACAGCCGGATGCAGCAACACATCGTGAGCGTACTCGGCGCGGGTCTCAATGCGCTCTCGCAGGGCAATCTGACTTATCGCATCGAGGACCAGTTCCCCGGTGAATATGCAAAGCTGCGCAACGACTTCAACTCGGCGCTCGCTAGCCTCGAGGAAACCGTTTCCACCGTCAACGGAACCGTTGCCAGCATCGGCAACGGCACCGGCGAGATCACCCGCGCTGCGAGCGATCTCTCCCACCGCACGGAACAGCAGGCTGCAAGCCTGGAAGAAACCGCTGCCGCCCTCAACCAGCTGACGGCGCAGGTCAATTCCAGTGCGGAAAACGCAGCGCAGGCGGCGACAGCTGTCAGCAATGCCTGCGACGACGCCGGCAAGTCGGGCGAGGTCGTACAGCAGGCCGTCAGTTCCATGGAAGGCATCGCTCAATCCTCGGCGGAAATCTCCCGCATCATTGGGGTAATCGACGAAATCGCTTTCCAGACCAACCTTCTGGCGCTGAATGCCGGTGTGGAAGCTGCCCGTGCGGGCGAGGCTGGCAAGGGGTTTGCCGTCGTCGCGCAGGAAGTACGTGAACTGGCGCAACGTTCCGCGACGGCCGCGAAGGAGATCAAAGGTCTGATCAACACCTCCGCAAGGCAGGTGGGCGAGGGCGTCCAGCTGGTCGGCAAGGCCGGCGAGACGATGAGAAAGATTGCCGATCAGGTTCTGCAGATCAACCAGCTGATACGGCAGATTTCGGCCTCTGCCAGCGAGCAGGCGGTAGGTCTCAAGGAAATCAATTCCGCCGTCACCCAGATGGATCAGGTCACCCAGCAGAATGCTGCCATGGTGGAAGAAACAACGGCGGCAAGCGTGACGCTGAACAGCGAGGCGGAAACGCTGAAATCGCTCGTTGCCGGTTTCTCCGTATCCGGCGGTCATTCCAGCCAGTCCGGCCAGCAATTGCGCGCCACCGCGGCGGCAATGCGTGCGCCTGTCGCCCCGTCACAGGCATCGGGTCGCTCGGCTGCGACCCAACGTGCCCGCCCAAGAACCAGCGGCGCAAACGCGCTGGCGCAGGACGACTGGACCGAGTTCTGAGAATATCCCGTGGTTCCAAATGAATGGGCCGCTGGTCACGCCAGCGGCCCTTTTTCATGTCTGCGTTCCCATCAGAGGCGGGCGAAACGTTCCGTCAGCAACTCGAAGAAGCCGTCCGCATCCACATTTCGCATCACGCGGGCGTTGACCGGGCGCTCGGTCACCCGCCACCAATCCACCACCGTCATGCCCATGGTCAGTTCGGAATTGACCTCGATTTCGACATTGCAATCGCGGCCCTGAAACAGCTCGGGCTTGAGGAGATAGGCGATGACGCTTGGATCGTGCAGGGGGCCGCCGTCCGAACCGTATTTCTCGATGTCGAAACGCTCGAAGAATTCCAGCATTTCCGCCATGGCGATTGCCGGGCGTGTGCCTATATCGCGAATGCGGCTGACACGCGCCTTGGTGGTCAGCAACTGGTGGGTTACGTCAAGCGGCATCACGACGATGGGCACGCCGGAACGGAAGACGATATCGGCAGCCTGCGGATCGACATAGATGTTGAATTCCGCAGCCGGTGTGATGTTGCCGCCTTCAAAGAAGCCGCCACCCATCATCACCAGTTCCTTGACGCGGCCTGCAATCTCGGGGGCCTTCTGCAAAGCCAGCGCCACATTGGTCAGCGCGCCGAGCGTGCAGAGCGTCACGGTGCCCGCAGGCTCCCGCAGCAGCGTTTGGATGATGAAATCGACGGCGTGCTGCTTTTGTGCCTCCATCGTCGGCTCGTCGAGAACCGGGCCATCAAGGCCGGTGCTGCCGTGAACATGCTCGGCAGTGATGGGCTTTCGCACCAGTGGCCGCTCGGCACCCTCATAGACGGGAATATCGGTGCGGTCGCACAATTCGCAGATGATGCGGATGTTGCGGCTGGTCAGTTTCAGCGGAACATTGCCGGCGACGGCGCACAGACCGAGAATCTCAATTTCTTCCGGGCTTGCGAAAGCCAGCATGATCGCTGCCGCGTCGTCCTGACCTGGATCCGTGTCTATGATGATTTTTCTGCGTTCTGCCATGTCTTGCCCGCCGTTGAGATAAGGCGCTTTTTTCGAGCGGCGGACGCTCACTTGTCAAGTCTCATTCCTCGGAGTGCCCGCCTTTGCCTTGTGGCCCCGCCTTGCGCATCGTGGTTTTGCTTCCCATATTGCGTAGAGCCGGTAAGATTGACCGGCAGGGTTGCCGGAAGCGGGACCGCGAAACGTCGCTTGGTTGCAAGGACAGAGACGATATGAGCCGCATGACGCCATTCACCCACCCGCTTTTGCTGGGTTTTGATGCCATGGAAAAAACGCTGGAGCGTATGGCGAAGGCCAATGATGGCTATCCTCCATACAACATCGAGCGCCTGCCCGGCACTGAAGACGTGCCGGAACGCCTGCGTATCACGATTGCAGTCGCCGGTTTTTCGCAGGACGATTTGGATGTGACGACGGCCGACAACCAGCTCGTCATTCGCGGTCGCCAGCAGGAGCAGGAAAAGCGGGATTTTCTCTACCGGGGTATCGCTGCCCGGCAATTCCAGCGGGTCTTCGTGCTTGCAGACGGCATGCAGGTGAGGGACGCGCGCCTGCGCAATGGCCTTCTTGCCATCGATCTGGTGAAGCCCGAAATTTCAAACGTGGTAAAGAAAATTAATATTTCCGTCTCAGAGTAGAACGTGAACGCCGGAATCCGACACGAATCGCTCGGCGTGAAGAAGGAGGCTGAAATATGCTTTTAAAAGAAGCGCATGCGCGTCTCACCCGGTCCCAGCTCGCTCATATCGGCGAGGGAGAAGTGGGCTATATCCGTAAAATCCGTGCGGAAGACGTAAGCCGCTGTTTCCCGGAAGCGCCTGATCTCGATCCGCAACTCGATCTCTGGGCCCTGTTTGGCGCGGATGGCACGCCGATCCTCCTGACAGACAATCGTTCCAGCACGTTTTTCAAGGCTGCCGAAGACGATCTGAAAACCGTCAGCCTGCATTGAAAGGAAAAAAGCCCGCCGATTGAGCGGGCTTTTTCTTATGTGATTAAAGGAACGGGCGGTCTGGCATATCATCGATAGAGATGACGCCGTCCTTGTTCCTGTCCAGCCGTTCGAACATTTTTTCGCCGGCTGCGGTGAATTCGGCCTTGCTGACCTGGCCGTTTTCATCGGTGTCGGCCATGCGCATCATCGCGAACGCCCCACCCTTGCCGCCATGCTTGCCCCAGCCCTGACGACCGCCATGTTCGCGTTCGGCGCGCTTGCCTTCAGGTCCCTTGCCTTCGCCCGCTTTGGCGTCAGCAGCCTCTGGGCGCGGATGAGCCGCACGGAACGCCTCCATTTTGGCCTGGCGGTATTCACGCATTTCCTTTGGCGTGATCGAACCGTCCTTGTCCTTGTCGATCTCGGCAAAAAGTGCGTCCTGACGTGCGGCGAACTCTTCCTTGGTAATCTTGCCGTCCTTGTTGGTGTCCGCCACCTTCAGCAGCTGAACGAACGCCAGTTCCGGGCGGAACGGCATGCGCTCGCCGTGGCCTTTGCCGTGCGCTGGCGGGGCCGCAAAGCTGGCTGTAGCGGCCGAGCCGAGCAAGAGGGCTGCGCCAAGAGCAGAGAGTGCGATCTTTCGTGTAGACATCGTCATTACCTTCCGTTGGTGTCCCTGAGGAGGAAGATAGTGGCGCAGGTGGCAGTTCACTACTTAAACATCCGTAAGGTGCATGAAGCTTCGGTAATGTCGTCTGCGCTCGATTTCGATGTTACCTGTCAGCGGGCGATCGTTTTGATCAGGAAACCGGTCAGATCGTCAGTGATGTAGTCGATATGCTCATCCGTCGCGGCGGGGATCTCCCAGCGCTCCATGATCACGCCTTCGGGGTTCGAAGGAACGAGCAGCACTGTCTTCATGCCGAGTGCCTTGGGTGCCGCGAGATTGCGCGGCAGGTCCTCGAACATGGCGGCTTTTCTGGTGTCGAGCTTCGCAAGTGCGGCAAACTTCTCATAGGTCGCACTGGCCGGCTTTGGCAGATAGTCCGCGGCGACGATATCGAAAATATCCTCGAACTGGTCGAGAATGCCGAGCGCGCCCGCCGCTGCCTGTGCATGCTTGACGCTGCCATTGGTGAGGATGAACTTGCGGCCCGGCAACGCCTTGATTGCCTCGCCGAGCTCCGGATGCGGGCTCAGCGCGGAATAGTCGATGGCATGCGCGCGCTCCAGAAACTCGTCCGGGCTGATGCCGTAGTGGATCATCAGGCCCTGAAGCGTGGTGCCATGTTCGTGGTAATAGCGCTTCTGAAGCGCGCGAGCCTCGTCGGGCTCGAGCTTTAAAAGCTCCGCAACATAGGCCGTCATGTTACGATCGATCTGGGAAAACAGATTGACGTGATGCGGATAGAGCGTGTTGTCGAGGTCGAAGACCCATTCGCTGACGTGGGCGAAATCGGCGGCATCGGGCAGGTTTTTCGGCTTTGTGTCCATGGGCAGCTTTATGCCCGTTTCGAATGCCGAAGAAAATCGAAAAGACGACGACAGACGGGAAAATCGGGCTTGGCTGCGGCCTCCAGCGCATGATACCGCCAAGATCATGGAACTCTGGATAGGCATAACCTTCGCAAGCGCGTTCTTGCAGAACCTGCGCTCGACCCTGCAAAAGCACCTGAAGGGCATGATGGGCACCACGGGCGCAACTTTCGTGCGCTTCGTTTTTGGAATGCCCTTCGCTCTTGCCTATCTCGGTTTTCTGCATGGTGTACTTGGCCGGCCGCTGCCGGTGCCGAACATGTCATTCGCCGTCTGGGCGATGGTCGGGGCCATGGCGCAGATCGCCGCCACTTTCCTGTTGGTGCACCTGTTTTCCTTCCGCAACTTCGCGGTTGGCACGGCCTATTCCCGAACTGAGCCGGCGCAGGCGGCATTGTTTGCGCTGATTTTCGTTGGCGAAAGCGTCAATGGCGGCACTCTTGCGGCCATCGCTATTTCGGTGGCCGGCGTCATGCTGATTTCGGTTGCACGCACGGAAGTGACCCCTGCCTCCATTCTCACCTCCATCTTCAGCCGGACGGCGGGCATCGGCCTCGCCTCGGGGGCTTTTTTCGGCCTGTCGTCTGTCGCTTACCGTTCGGCCTCGCTGGCGCTAGCACCCAGCCTGCCGGCACCGGATGCGGTGATGCAGGCCGGCTTTACCCTCGTCGTTGTCATCGTGACGCAGACCTTGGCGATGTTCTTGTGGATCGTATGGCGGGAGAGGGACGAATTGCGGCGGATCGCGAAGGCGTGGAAACCGTCGCTTGCGGTCGGTTTCGTGGGGGCCACGGCGTCATTCGGCTGGTTCACGGCGATGACGTTACAACAGGCGGCCGTGGTCAAGGCGCTGGCGCAGGTGGAGATGCTCTTCGCCTTCGCCTCGACCGTGCTCTTCTTCAAGGAAAAGATCAACCGGCTGGAACTTTCGGGCTGCCTGCTGATCGTTCTGGGCGTGCTGTCGCTTCTGATATTCGGCTGAAAGTGTTGTCGTGGCGGACAGGCATTCCCGTCCGCCACATGAACCGTATCAGGGCACGATGAGCGTGCCCGCGCCTTCCGTGAAGATTTCCAGAAGAACGGAATGGGCGGTCTTGCCGTTGAGGATCACCACGCCCTGAACACCGGCCTTGATGGCCTCGATGCAGGTCTCGACCTTCGGGATCATCCCACCGGAAATCGTGCCGTCCTTGATCAGCGCACGCGCCTGGGAGACCGTCAGTTCCTTGATGAGTTCCTTATTCTTGTCGAGAACGCCAGGCACGTCCGTGAGGAACAGCAGGCGGGTGGCGTTGAGCGCACCGGCAATGGCGCCGGCAAAGGTGTCGGCATTGATGTTGTAGGTGGCGCCATCGCGACCGGGAGCGACGGGAGCGATGACCGGGATCATCTCCGACTTGGCAAGCAGGTCGAGCAGGGTGCGGTCGACCTCGACGACTTCACCGACAAAACCAAGATCGAGAACGCGCTCGATATTGCTGTCGGGATCGACGACGGTCTTTTTCGCCTTTTCGGCGAAGACCATGTTGCCGTCCTTGCCGCACAGGCCAATGGCCCATTCGCCCGTCTGGTTGATGAGCGCGACGATCTCCTTGTTGATCGAGCCGGCCAGAACCATTTCGACGATCTCGACTGTCTTGGCATCGGTAACGCGCAAGCCGCTTTCGAACTTCGATTCAATGCCCATCTTCGTCAGCATCGCGCCGATCTGCGGGCCGCCGCCGTGCACGACGATGGGGTTGATACCGGACTGCTTCAACAGGGCGATATCTTCCGCAAAAGCCTTTCCAAGTGTGGAGTCGCCCATGGCATGACCGCCATATTTCACCACGATGGTCTTGTTCTCATATTTCTGCATAAAGGGCAGAGCCTGTGCGAGCAGCCGCGCCTGAGTCTCGCTTTCGGAAGCAGTCATGGAAAAACCTCGGTCTGTGGTTGCGGCCCTTGAGAGCCTTTCATCGCTCTACAGCATCGGCGCAAAAATCGGAATCGATTTTTGCGGTGCAGGATGCGCAGATTCGACATGTCGATGCGTTAGCAAGGACAGGTGAATGCGCGGGGTGAATGAATGAAGTAACCTCCGGGCCATATTGTGTCGGCGCATAGTAAAATTCCGCTTTTGGGCGGCCTGCGGCGCGTAATGAGATTGACATAAAGCACCAATCGGACCAGCCTTGTGGCGAGCAGGGGAGGGGTTATTCAGCAGGGCGACGGAGGATCGTTGCGCATCGCAAAAAACGATGCTGGCCTGAACGACCGAGGAGTTTGAAAACATATGACCGTACCGGATCGAGACAAGCAAAGCGGTTTGCGGGACGAAGTACTCGCTGGCGAATATGTGCTGGGTGCCTTGCCACCGGAAAGCATGGCGGAGCTTGCAAAACGCGTCAAACGCGACCGCCAGTTTGCGGCCATGGTCAGGCGCTGGCGGGACAATCTGGCGGAAACCGAATATCGAGAAAGAGCGGGCGTCGCAGCCCTGCTTGACAGGGATCCGCTTCGCTCCGGTCTGCCATTCAAGGGCCAGCCGCTTCGCAATGGCAGCATATTCGCCGCGATGCTTCTGGAGGTGTGGAATTCCGTGCGTTTCTGGCGGCTTCTGGCATTGACGGCGATGCTGTGGACCGCCGTCCTGCTTTTCACCATCGCCTGAAGGCGATGGTCTTTTAGAGCGAGACCGTTCGTACGATCTCGGCGCGCAGGCTATCCAGCCCGAAGGATTTTTCCGAAGAGGTAGCGAGAACTTCCGGATAGGCGGCGGGACGCTTGCGGATTTTCTCCAGCGTTTCACTGATCAGCCGGGGAACGCCAACGTCCTTGATCTTGTCCGTCTTCGTCAGCACGACCTGATAGGACACGGCCGCCTTGTCGAGCAGGCCAAGAACCTCCTCGTCGTTCTTTTTTATTCCGTGGCGGGAATCGATCAGCACGTAGACGCGCTTCAGCGTCGCACGTCCACGCAGGTAATCGAAGACGAGCTTCGTCCACGCATCGACATGGTCCTTCGGCGCCTGCGCATAGCCGTAACCCGGCATATCGACCAGCGCCATCGGCGGCAGGTCGCCCGGCTCGCCGGAATAACCCTCAGGAACGAAGTAGTTCAGTTCCTGCGTGCGTCCGGGTGTGTTGGAGGTGCGGGCAAGGCCTTTGTGGCCCACGAGCGCATTGATGAGCGAAGACTTGCCGACATTCGAACGTCCGGCGAAGGCAATCTCCGGCGGGCCTTCGGGCGGCAGGAATTTCATCGCGGGAACGCCGCGAATGAATATCCAGGGTCGCCCGAAGAGGGGCTTTTCGGTTGCCGGGCCGGTTTCACTCATTTCGATTGCACCGGCTTTCGCTTGAATAGCCCTTTGAGATTATCGAACAGTTCGATCTTGGCACCGTGACGCTTCATGATGAGGGCCTGCTGCGAGATCGACAGCGTGTTGTTCCATGCCCAGTAGATAACCAGACCGGCGGGGAACGAAGCCAGCATGAAGGTGAAGATCAGCGGCATCCAGGTGAAGATCATCGCCTGTGTCGGATCGGGTGGGGTCGGGTTCATGCGCATCTGCAGGAACATCGTGATGCCCATGACGAGCGGCCAGACGCCGATCATCAGGAAGTGCGGCACGTCGTAGGGCAGAAGGCCGAACAGGTTGAACAGCGAGGTCGGATCTGGCGCGGAAAGGTCGTGAATCCAGCCGAAGAACGGTGCATGCCGCATTTCGATGGTGACGTAGATGACCTTGTAGAGCGCGAAGAAGACCGGAATCTGCAGCAGCATCGGCCAGCAGCCGGCAACCGGATTGATCTTCTCTTCCTTGTAGAGCTGCATCATCGCCTGCTGCATGGCCATGCGGTCATCGCCATGCTTGGCCTTCAGCTCTTCCATCTTCGGCTGCATGCGCTTCATGTTCGCCATGGATGCATATTGCTTGCTGGCGAGCGGGAAGAAGAGAGCCTTGACGACGATGGTGGTCAGCAGGATGGCCACACCGAAGTTGCCAAAATAACGGAAGAAGAAATCCATCATTTTGAACATCGGCTTGGTGATGAAGTAGAACCAGCCCCAGTCGATCAACAGGTCGAACTTCGGAATGGAATATTCGGTTTCATAGCGGTCAACCAGCGGCACTTCCTTGGCACCGGCGAAGACAAGGCTCTTCAGTTCGATGGACTGGCCGGGTTCGACCGTCATCGTGTCGCTCTTGAAATCGGCCTGGTAGCTCGGCTGATTGCCCTTGATGTGCGAGTAACGCGTTTCGAACGGCGTCATCTGCGGCGGCACAATGGCAGCGGCCCAATATTTGTCGGTGATGCCGAGCCAGCCGCCGGTCGCCTTGGCAATCGTTACCGGGGTTTCTTCGACATCCTTGTATTTTTCTTCCGTCAGGCTGCCGTCTTTGCCCGAGACGCCGAGGAAGCCTTCATGGATGACGAAAACGGGCGGTATTGCCGGCTTGTTGTTGCGCGTCACGCGGCCGTAGGTGGCAAAGGAGACGGGCGCCTGCCCGGGGTTCTCGACCTTGTCGTTGACCGTGATCATGTAATGCTGGTCGATCGAAACGGTACGGGAGAAAACGACGCCATTCTGGTTGGTATACTTCAGGGTAACCGGTGTGGTCTCCGTCAGCTTGTCGCCGCTTGCGAGTGTCCACACGGTCGCAGGACCGGGAACGCTGCCGGCATCGGCACCGCCAACGTAACCGAGTTCGGTGAAATAGCCGTCCTTGGTGTCGGAAGGCGAAAACAGCGTGATGATCGGGCTCGAGTCATCGACGGTCTCATGGTAGCCCTTGAGCCGGATGTCATCGAAGCGGGCGCCGGTCAGATTGATCGAGCCGGCGATGGCGTTGGTGTCGATGGCCACACGCTGGCTTTTTGCAATCGCCTCTTCACGCGTCGCCGTGGCGGCGGCCTGCGTGGAGGAGGCAGGCGGTGCGCCGTCGACGGTCACGCCGGGTGCGGCACCCGGTGCCGGCTGTTGCTGCGTTGTCTGCTGCTGCGCCTGGCGGGCCTCTTCGGCGCGGCGCTGCTGCTCGATGCGCGGATTCATGTAAAGGAATTGCCAGGCGAGGACGATGACAACCGAAAGGGCTATCGCGATGAAGTAATTGCGGTTCTTTTCCATCATTCTTTCCTGGAGCGGGTGTCCTGGGACCGTTTCGGTTTCGCCGTTCCTTCAATTCGCTCGGTAAGGAGAGACTGAAGTTTTGGGAAGGCCGTCTCGAGCACGTCCCTGCGGGCGACAATCACATAGTCATGGCCGGGCTTCATTGCGAATCCGGCAGAAAGCCTGACGGCTTCCTTGAGACGGCGGCGCATGCGATTTCGCTCGACCGCGTTGCCTTGTCTTTTCGTTACGGTGAAACCGACCCGAGGTTCGGTTTCCGGGGTTTTCCTGTCGAGGACCTCCAGAAGAAAGGTGCCTCCCCGACGCTTTTCCCCCGTCTGCACGGCAAGAAAATCCGACCGGTTTTTAAGCCGGCCGGGCAGTTTTTTTGTCTTGCTCATGTGCCCGCGACTTTCATCGGGCCACAGAGACGGCAATTAAGCCGACAGACTTGCGCGGCCGCGCGCACGGCGGGCTGCGAGAACTTTGCGACCGCCGGCAGTAGCCATACGGGCACGGAAACCATGACGACGCTTGCGAACAAGCTTGGATGGCTGGAATGTACGCTTCGACATTTATTTAATACCGCGGTGTGCGGCCCTTCTTGAATTTGCACTATTTGCAAGAGCGTTTCGTTTTTTGCACGGCTAACCCCGCCTGGGCGAGCTTTTAATGGCCGAGCGTGCGCGGCTTATAAGGGCATAGGCCGAGCAAAGTCAATTGCCGAAGGGGTTTTCGCGCTTCACCTTTTGCGGAAGCGCCATGAAATCGGCTTCGCTCACGGGCGCTGCGGGCGCATTCCGATCGCACGATCGGTAAATTCTGAAATTCTTTCTTAAGGCGGCATTGATAAATGTTGTGATGGGAAAAGTTATGCCAGCTTCCCATTTTCCATCGTGCGGCTGGCTTTTGGGGGAACGAAATTGAGAATTCGCGGTCGTATCAATCTTCTTGTCGGGCTTATGAGCCTTGTGGCCTGCACCATCGGCGGCCTGTCCATATATGCGGTCAGCGAGTTTCAGGTGCGCACGGTCGGATACGAAAAGGCAGCGGAGCGCGCCTATAAGGGTGAAGCGCTGAACCGGCTTGTGACTGCGGTCGTCATGGAGGCGCGCGGGGTCTACGCTGCGCCCGATATCGAAAAGGCGGCACCTTTTGCCGATGGCATCGTCAAGAACCTCGACGCCATGGAGAAGCTGATCGCAACCTGGACCCCTCTCGTTCCGGCAGAACAGAAGGCGGCCTTCGACAATCTCTCCAGTCGCTTCAAGGAATTCAAGGCCTTCCGTCTGGAAACGGCGCGGCTTGCCCGCGAGGCCGGCCCGCAGGCCGCCAACCAGCAGGGTAACAACGACGCGAACCGGGCCAACCGCAAAGCCTATCAGGCGGAAATCGATGCTGTCGTGAAGAATGACATCGCCGGGCTTGAAGCCGTCAAGGCGGGCATCGACGGGTTTGTAACGACGACCTTCTGGCTGGTCATCATCGTCACCGGCAGCGGCATATTGGCCGGCGCGGCGTTCGGCCTCTACATCGGAGCGCGGCAGCTGAGCGCGCCCATCCGCAAGGTTTCGGAAGTGATGAATGCCGTTGCGGACGGAAATCTGGACGCGGACGTTCCCTATCTCGGCCGGACCGACGAAATCGGCGAAATGGCAGCGGCAGTCGAAGTCTTCAAGAAGAACGGTCGTGAAGTGCGCCGCATGAATGCGCAGGAAACCGCCATGCGTGCCAAGAGCGATGACCTGCAGGCCGGCATGGCCGTTGTCGTCGACGCTGCGGCCCAGGGCGATTTCAGCCGCCGCATCAACAAGGATTACGGCGACGAAAACCTCAATCGTTTCGCTGCGACGATCAATGCCCTGCTCACCGGCGTGGACAATGGTGTTTCCGAGACCAGCCGCGTCATCGAAGGTCTGGCGCGGGGCGATCTGACGGAAAAGATGGATGGCGAGTTCCGCGGCGTCTTCGCCGAGCTCCAGACCAATGTCAACGAGACGCTGGCCAAGCTGCGGGAGACGATGCGGGAAGTGCGCAGCAGCACGGAAGGCATCAGCGGCAATGCGAACGAATTGCGTTCGGCGGCCGACGACCTTTCGAAGCGGACGGAACAGCAGGCTGCGGCACTGGAGGAAACCTCCGCCGCCCTCGACGAAATCACCGCCGTCGTTCGCAATTCCACGGATCGGGCTCAGGAAGCCAGCACCATGGTTGCCGAGACCAAGCAGAAGACGGCAGAATCCGCCAATGTCGTGCGCGATGCCGTCTCAGCCATGGATCGGATCGAGCATGCCTCGCGGGAAATCAGCCAGATCATCAATGTCATTGACGAGATCGCCTTTCAGACCAACCTCCTGGCGCTGAACGCCGGCGTTGAGGCTGCGCGTGCGGGTGAGGCGGGCAAGGGCTTCGCTGTCGTCGCACAGGAAGTGCGTGAACTGGCGCAACGCTCCGCGACGGCTGCGAAGGACATCAAGGCGCTGATCACCAAGTCCGGCGAAGAGGTCGGTCGCGGTGTGTCGCTGGTGCAGAGAACCGGCAGCGCGCTGGGCGAGATCGAGACCCGCGTTCTGGCCATCAACGAACATATCCATTCGATCGCCACGGCGGCGCGGGAACAGTCGACCGGCTTGCATGAGGTGAATACCGCCATCAACCAGATGGATCAGGTGACGCAGCGCAATGCCGCAATGGTCGAGGAAACCTCGGCCGCAACCCACAAGCTGAGCGGTGAGGCGGGCCATCTCGTCACGCTGGTGTCGCGCTTCAAGGTCGGCGTAGAGGATGGTCAGATCCGCTCTCGCGCAGAACAGCCGATGCGGCCCGTGGCGGTGTCCGGAAGGGCAGCGGCCGTGGCCTCTCCGGCACGTAAATTGATGAGCAGCGTCAGCCGCGCTCTCAACGCCCAACCAGCCGCTGCCGTAGCGAACGGGGACTGGCAGGAGTTCTAAGCCATTCCGCCTGCGGTTTCGCTTGAGACCGGTTCTAAGTCAAACGCCGCCCTCCCGGGCGGCGTTTTGTTTTTCAGGCGATGGAAACGTTTGTTTTGCGACGCATTTGAAAAATATCTGTTAGGTCCTATTATCGTGCTTGCATATAAACCGAGCCGTTCCACCGAAGCGGCGGCGCGCATACAGGATCAGGGCCCGGTGTTTTCTAAAGGCGTAGACAGCTTGGACGGCACGGAAGACAATCCGGTGCACTGCATGCCGGGATTGACCGGGGGGCTTTCCGGGCGCCTGCTGTTGCTCACCGTTATTTTCGTGATGATTGCCGAAGTGCTGATCTTCGTGCCTTCGGTCGCCAATATGCGCCTTTCATGGCTGCGGGACCGTCTGAACACGGCGGCAGCAGCCGGCGCGGTGATCGATGGCTTGCAGGCCGAATTGCCGCGGAGCGTGCAGAACGACACGCTGATGGCCACCGGGGCGAAGCTGATTGCGCTGCGCAAGGATGGTACATCGCGCCTGCTTGCCGTGGCGGAAACGCCACCCGGGGTCGATGAGCAATATGATCTATCCGATGTCTCGCAACTGGCAGCGGTGCGGGATGCCTTCTCCACATTGCTGTTTGGCGGCAATCGCGTCATCCGTGTTTTCGATGTGGTCGGAGACAGCGACACCATCATTGAACTCGTGCTGGGTGAAAACAAACTACGGGCGGCGATGCTGGCTTATGCCCGCAATGTTTTCCTGATCTCCATCGTCCTGTCGCTTGTCACCGCCGGTCTCATCTTCGTTTCCATCAACCGCATCATGATCCGGCCCATACGTCGCCTGACGCTCGGCATGCAGCGTTTTTCCGAGGAACCGGGCAATCCCGAGCGGATTTTCGTGCCGGAGGAGGGAAGCGACGAGCTGTCCGTCGCGGGCCGTCACCTGGCCGATATGCAGACGGAGTTGCAGAAAACCCTGCGGCAACAGAAAAACCTCGTGGATCTCGGTCTGGCGGTTTCGAAGATCAACCACGACATGCGCAATATCCTGTCATCCGCACAGCTTATGTCGGACCGGCTGGTGGACGCCAAGGATCCGATGGTCAGGAGCTTTGCGCCGAAACTGCTGCGCACGATCGACCGCGCCGTGGCCTATACAACCGAGGTTCTGGCCTACGGGCAGGCGACGGAGGGCGCGCCGAAACGCAAGACGGTGCAGTTAAGTCTTCTGGTGCGGGATGTGCGTGACATTCTGGCGCTTGATCCGGAAAGCGGCATCGAGTTTCACGATAGCGTGCCGCCCGATCTCACCGTCGATGCGGATGCCGAGCAGCTTTTCCGGGTGATCCACAATCTCTGTCGCAACGCCGTTCAGGCACTGCAATCCGACACGGCGAACGCGTCGCCTCGGCATCTGTCGATTGCAGCCCAGAGGGCCGGCAACGTCGTCAGCATCGTGATAGACGACAACGGGCCGGGAATGCCGCGCAAGGCGAAAGAGAACCTGTTTTCCGCCTTCAGGGGATCGGCCCGCTCCGGCGGCACCGGTCTCGGCCTCGTCATTGCGCGGGAACTTGTGCTTGCCCATGGTGGCACGATAGCGCTTGTCGAAAAACCCGGTCCCGGCACGCAGTTTCGCATCGAGATCGCCGACCGCGCCGCCTCCGTACACGCCGCTCGAACCGCCTGATCACTTCGCCTGAACAAGGTCCTGCACAATCGCCGCACCTCCCGGAATATGCGCCCCATATGGCCACTCAAAAAAGCCCTTGATGGAATTTCTAGTATAATCAATAAGATACATGAATTGCTGCGGAAAAATGACAATTTCGAAACGAAATCGCTTGCAATCGGAATGAGGACGTTTTAGAGGATCGCCACGCCACCGGAAATGACCGGAACGGCACGCACCCGTAGCTCAGCTGGATAGAGCACCAGACTACGAATCTGGGGGTCAGGAGTTCGAATCTCTTCGGGTGCGCCATTTCTCTTCCCACAAAAATACTATGATACGGCCTTTACTCAAGGCTTTTAGTCATGCCGATAGAATATCGGCACCGTTGGCATATACGTAAAACCCACGTGGCCGAACAGATTCCGAATTTCCCTTATATGTGCTAAAGTTCCGGGGTCATCAGCTGACCGCAGGGTGAAAGCCATGTTGGAAACGGACAAGGTTTTTTCCGGCTCTATCCCGGAAAACTACGACCGCTATATGGTGCCGTTGATTTTCGAGCCATTCGCCCGCGATCTGGCACGGCGGGCGGCGGCGTTGACGCCGATCAATGTTCTGGAAATCGCCGCAGGTACCGGGGTTGTCACGCGTGAACTGGCACCAGGATTACCGCCGGCGGCAAACTATGTCGTGACAGACCTCAACCAGCCGATGCTCGACTTTGCGGCGTCGCGCCAGATGCCCGACAATCGCATCCAGTGGCGCCAAGCCGACGCTCAGGCGCTGCCGTTCGAAAATGCTGCTTTCGATCTCGTTATCTGCCAGTTCGGTGCGATGTTTTTTCCCGACCGCCCGTCTGCCTATCGCGAAGCGAAGAGGGTGCTGAAGCCCGGCGGCCATTATTTATTCAACGTATGGGACCGCATCGAGGAGAATCATCTCGCGAATGAGGTGACGAACGCCCTTGCAAGCCTGTTTCCCGACGATCCGCCGCGCTTCATGGTCCGCACCCCGCACGGCTACCACGATACGACATTGATTCGTGGTGAGCTGGAAAGTGCCGGCTTCTCTCGGGTGGTGATCGAGACGATAGCGGCGCAAAGCCGTGCATCGTCACCGCGCATTCCTGCCATCGCCTATTGTCAGGGAACCGTTCTCCGGACCGAAATCGAAGCCAGAGCGCCGGGAAAACTTGAAGCCGCGACGGACTGCGCCGCATCCGCCATTGAAGCGCGCTATGGCAGCGACGAAGTCGTCACCAAAATTCAGGCTCATGTGATTCTTGCAGCCGTTTAGAAACCGGGCCCGCGAGGCTCGCGGAGCCGGTGAACAAGCGTCGAGCTCGGATAGTCGAACTGCCCCCTGATATTAGCGGTTTTTTGTGAAGGTCGGCATCGCAAGGCATGGCGATGAGCAGGGATTGCCGGGCTTTTCAGTGTCACGGAACTTTCTGCAAACCTTCGTCATATTGTCATACAATATAAGCATATGCGCTCCAGAAAAGGAGCGCAGAATGACGCCACAATCACTTGAACTTTCGGGTATCGGAAAAGGCTTTGGAGCTGACGATGTTCTGAAAGAGATCGATCTCTCCATCCGTCCCGGAGAATTTTTGTCCCTCGTCGGCATGTCCGGCTGCGGCAAGTCAACGCTGCTGCGCATCATCGCGGGGCTGGAAACGCCGGATCGCGGTTCGGTGACGATCGGCGGTCAGGATGTGACGGAGATCGATCCGAGTGACCGCAATCTGGCGATGGTGTTTCAATCCTACGCGCTTTATCCGCATATGAGCGTGCGCCAGAACATCGCGACGCCGCTTCGGATGCGACGTCTGCCGCTTGCTGCACGCTTGCCACTGATCGGAAGATTTGCGGCGCCTGCCGAAACTTTGCGCCAGATCGATGCTGCCGTCGAACAGGCGGCCGAGACCCTGCAGATCGCGCATCTGCTGGACCGCAAGCCGGCCCAGCTTTCAGGCGGCCAGCGCCAGCGAGTGGCTCTGGCCCGAGCACTGGTGCGCTCGCCTGCCGCATTCCTCATGGACGAACCACTCTCCAACCTAGATGCAAAGCTTCGCGCACACATGCGCGAGGAGCTTGCCGGGCTGCACCGGCGGTTGGGCGCGACATTTATCTACGTCACCCATGACCAGATCGAAGCGATGACAATGTCGGACCGCATCGCGCTGATGTCGGAAGGTCGTATCGAGCAACTGGGCACGCCGGACGAGCTTTACCGGAAACCGGCGACACTGACGGTTGCGCGCTTCATTGGCACGCCGTCGATCAACCTGCTGCCGGTGGAAATCCATGCTGAAGGTAAGGTCACGGCTTTCGGCCGCGATCTTGGCGTCGAGGCTTCTGGTCGTGATGCCGGCCCGGCGACGCTTGGCCTTCGCGCCGAGGATCTGCGCCTGGGTGCGGAAGGCTTCGCGGTGCGGGTGACCCGCAGCGAAACCCACGGCGCGGACCGTTTCGTGAACTGCCGTCTTCTGAGCGACGAGACCGTCGCCATTACCCTGCGTCAGGCCGCGGGCGAGGTACTGGGCGCCGATGAGAACGGCGTGATGAACCTCGGCTTTGCGCCGGAGCGCGTGCATCTTTTTGCCGCGGACGGCCTGCGTCGCAAGACGACGGTGCGTGAAATGGTGCCGGCATGACGGCGGTTGATTTTTCCTCGGCCACGCGCGCAAAGTCTCGCCCGCGCCTCTCGAAGGCGGACCGGCGGATGATCTGGCGTGGATTGATGTTCGCGGCACCGGCAAGTCTGCTGCTTTTGGCGATCTATATCGTTCCCATATTCGTTCTGGCCGGTTTTTCCGTCACAGATTACAAGCTCGGCGCACTCTCCACCCGCTTTGTGGGTCTCGACAATTTCGTGAAGGCTTTCCACGACCCGGTCTTCCTGCGCGCGCTGGCGAATACGGCCATTTATGCGGTCATCGTCATTCCCTTCGGCGTGTTCCTGGCGCTTGGCGTCGCTTTGCTCGTTTATAATCGCAAGCGCAGCCGTGCCTTCTGGGAAGTCGCTTATTTCCTGCCCGTCACCGCAACGCTCGTCGCCATGGCGACCGTGTGGCAATTTCTGCTGCATCCTTCGCTTGGCCCGGTGAATGCGGCGATCAAGTGGTTCGGCTTCGAGCCCGTCGCGTTCCTCTCCAACCCGGTTCTGCTCATTCCCACCATGGCGCTGATGGGTGTCTGGCAGGTTCTGGGCTTCAACATGGTGCTGTTCCTCGCCGGGCTCACCGCCATTTCGAAGGATCTGCACGAGGCATCGAGACTGGACGGCGCTAAAAACCCGATCGACCGGTTCCTGACGGTGACTTGGCCGATGCTGGGGCCGACGACGATGTTCGTGGTGGTCACCACCTCGATCTCGGCCTTCAAGGTGTTCGAGACGGTTGCCGTGCTGACCAAGGGCCGCTTCGGTTCCGAAACCCTGCTTTTCGATCTCTATCTTGAAGGGTTCGAATATTCCAACACCGGTTATGCCGCCGCGCTGACGGTGATCTTCCTCGCTATCGTGTTGATCCTCTCGATCGGCCAGACGCTGCATATGGACCGGAAGGTGCACTACTGATGGCCGCGCTCCGCAAATACTTCCCGCATCTCGTGCTGGCACTTGGCGCTTTTGTGATGCTCCTGCCGTTCTACTGGATGATGTTGACGTCGATCCGCTCGCCTGCGGAAATATTCGACGTCTCGCTCTGGCCGATCCCGGCGAAATTCGATGCCGTCGAAAACTATACCCGCGCAGCGAGCCAGGTGCCGATGGCACGTTTCATGCTGAACGGCGTCATCGTCTGCGTCGGTATCCTCGTCGTACAGGTCCTGACATCGGTGCCGGCGGCCTATGCGCTGGCGAAGCTCAGGTTTCCGGGTCGCAAGCTGCTGCTGGGTCTCATCATCGCGGCACTCTGCGTGCCAATTCAGGCACTTGCCCTGCCGCTTTTCGTCGGTCTGGCGAAGACGGAACTGCTGAACACCTATTTCGCGATGATGATGCCGTTCTTCCTGTCGGTCTTCGCCATCTTCCTGTTCAACCAGTCCTTCCGCAGCTACCCGGATGAAATCATCGAAGCGGCCCGCATGGATGGTTTTTCGGAAATGGAGATTTGTTGGGGACTGGTGCTGCGCGGCTCGCTGCCTTCGCTCGCGGCTTTCTCGATCTTCTCGCTCGTCGCCCACTGGAACGACCTTTATTGGCCGATGATCGTGGTCTCCGACACCAATCTCGCCCCGCCGCCGCTCGGCATGATGCTTTTTGCGGATGTCGAATCCGGCGCCAATTACGGTGCCCTGATGGCGGGCGCAACACTGATTACCGCGCCAATGGTGCTGTGCTTCCTCCTCGCACGGCGGCATTTCATCGCCGGTATTACCATGACCGGCGTCAAGTGACGTCGTTCGAACTCCTCCTCCCAACCCATTTTGGAGAATGACATGAAAATCAACCGACGCGCTCTGATGGGCGGTCTGGCACTCGGCGTGGCCTTTGCAGGCCTCGCAACGCCGGTTCTTGCCAACGAAATCACGCTGAACGTTCTCTACAACCTGCCGGGTTTCACGAAATTCCATCAGCCGCTGGCCGATGAATTCATGAAGAAGAACCCGGATGTGAAGATCAACTTCCTCGCTCCGGCCGCAGGCTACAATGAAGGCCAGCAGCAGGTCTTGCGCTCGGCCGTCACCGGCAATCTGCCCGATGTTTATTTCTCGGGTTACAACCTGACGGCGGAACTGGTGCACACGCTCGCACCGCGCAACCAGATCACCGATCTTAGCCCCTTCATCCAGGCTGAAGGCGGTCAGGCCTTCCTCGACAAGAACTACAGCCCGAAGATGGCAGCTCTCGGCCAGATCGACGGCAAGCAGTACGGCCTGCCGGTCAACGCTTCCTCGCCGATCATCTACATCAACTCCGACCTCGTCACCAAGGCTGGCGGCGACCCGGACAAGATGCCGACGACCTTCCCGGAGCTGATCGCTCTCGCCGAGAAGATCAAGGCACTCGACCCGAAGTTTGCGGGCATGAGCTACGACATCAATGGCTGGCCGGATGACTGGTTGTGGCAGGCGCTTGTTTTCGAACAGGGCGGCAAGCTCGTTGACGAGAAGACCAAGACCGTTGCGTTCGACAACGAGATCGGCCTCAACGCCCTGAAGATGACCCGCCAGTTCGTCACCGAAGGTGGCCAGAACCTGCTCGACTGGGACCAGTCGCGCCAGCAGTTCGGTGCAGGCCTTACCGGCTTCATCTTCTCGACGCCCGCCCACGTTCAGACCATCACCGGCCTGGTTGGTGACCGCTTCAAGCTGAAGACGGCAACCTTCCCGCTCGACAACAAGGAAAAGGGCGGCGTGCCGACGGGCGGCAACTCTGCCGTTATCCTGACGCAGGAAAAAGCCAAGCAGGATGCTGCCTGGAAGTACCTGAAGTGGATCACCGGCCCCGAGGCGCAGAACACCATCGTGCGCATCACCGGCTACCTGCCGACCAACAAGCTGGCAACCGGCGCTGACTTCCTGGCTCCCTATTACGCCGAGAACCCGAATGTGAAGACAGCTTCGCTGCAGGCTGATCGTTCTCTGCCGTGGGCCGGTTATCCCGGTGGCGATTCCGTCCGCATCTGGCGCACCCAGCGCGATATCATCGGCACCGTCATGCGCGGTGAAGTGTCGCCGGAAGCTGGTCTCAAGCAGATCGTCGAGCAGACCAACGCCCTGCTGAAGTAAGCGATACCATCGAAAAGGCTGCGGGAACCACATTCCCGCAGCCATTTTTATGCAGAGAGACCGACAATGAAGATCATCCAGATTACAGACACCCATCTTTTGCCGCCAGGCATCGCGATAAACGGCGTGGATCCCGAGAAGCAGTTGCGCGCGGCGATATCAGATATTGTCGAAAAACACGCAGACGCCGACCTTCTGGTGATGACGGGCGATCTTTGCAATTACGGCGAGCCGGAGGCCTATGAACTCCTTCGCGACATTTTGGCGCCCGTGTCCTTGCCCGTGCGGCTGATGCTCGGCAATCACGACCGCCGTCCGGAATTCGTGGCGGCTTTTCCCGAACAGCCACGGGATGAAAACGGCTATATCCAGTCCTTTATCGATACCGAATTCGGCCGGCTGCTGTTTCTCGACAGCCACGAGGCCGATGTCATCGGCGGCATGTACGGTGCGGATCGCCTGACATGGCTGGACAAGGCGCTTGAAGGCGCTGGCGACCTTCCCGTGACGGTTTTCGTTCACCACCCGCCAATGGATTGCGGTATCCGGCATTTCGAAAACATCGGCATGCATGATGACGGCGCGGTTATGCAGCGTCTAGGCAGACATCCGGCCGGCGTGCGCCATATTGTTTTTGGCCATATCCACGTTCCGATGGCGGGCACCAGCGCCGAAGGCATCGCCTATAGTTCCGGCCAGGCCTGCGCGCATCGCTTCATCACAGATATCGAGGTTGTCGATCCCCTGTGGACCGGCGGCAACCCCTGTTACCGGGTGATCAGCCTCGGTACATTCGGCATGCGTGCCTATGATGTCGAGGTAGGGCAGGTCGTGCTGGGTCAGGCCTCCGCATGCGAAGGCCCCTGAATAGCTGAGGCAACCCTCCGGTATGCGACGAGGCGATCCATACGCCTCATCAGCGGTTGCGGTCGGCTGCGATGCTGCGATCGCCCCGCAGCCTGTCGCGCCGATGCGCCACTTGCGGTCTGTCGATCAGATTTGATGGATCAAAGCCATGGTCCCGTTCACACCCTTGATCTATGTCAGTTTCATCGTTGAAACTCCGCGCCATAGTCACTGGTGAGGTGGCCAGCCACGTGACGCGCCATCTGGAATGCAGATCATGGAGAAGTGCATGCTTGAAAAGCGTATCCGCAACGCGTCCCTCTTGAACAGGATCGTCAGCGCCGAAGAGGCTGCCGGCCTCATTCAGGATGGCATGACGGTGGGCATGAGCGGCTTTACGCGGGCCGGCGAAGCAAAGGCGGTACCGCTGGCGCTGGCCGAGCGTGCGAAGACGCACCCGATGAAGATCACCCTGATGACCGGTGCATCGCTTGGCAATGATCTCGACAAGACCATGGTGGAGGCGGGCATGCTGGCGCGCCGTATGCCGTTTCAGTCCGACCCCGCTTTGCGCAAGGCGATCAATGACGGCAAGGTGATGTTCATCGACCAGCACCTTTCTGAAACGGTCGAGCAATTGCGCGGCGGCCAGATCCACGGCGTCGATGTTGCCATCATCGAGGCGGTGGCGATTACGGCGGACGGCGGTATCGTGCCCACCACATCCGTCGGTAATTCGGCGAGCTTTGCCATTCTGGCCGAAAAGGTCATCGTTGAGATCAACCTGTCGCAACCCGACGTTCTCGAGGGGTTGCATGATATTTTCATCCCCGCAAAACGCCCCACCCGCATGCCCATTCCGGTGGTGGCAACGGACAGCCGCGTCGGTCTGCCGTTCATTCCGGTGCCGCCGGAAAAAATCGCCGCAATCGTCCTGAGCGACAAGAGCGACAGTTTTTCGACGGTGCTGCCACCTGATGACGAGACCAAGGCGATTGCCGGCCATCTCACCGAATTCCTGCTGAATGAGGTCCGTCATGGCCGCATGACCCACGAACTCCAGCCGTTGCAGGCCGGTATCGGCACCATCGCAAATGCCGTCATGCACGGTTTCATCGATACGCCGTTTCACGATCTCAAAATGTATTCGGAAGTTCTGCAGGATTCGACCTTCGAGCTTTTCGACGCGGGCAAGCTGACTTTCGCCTCCGGTTCATCGATCACGCTCTCCTCTGCCATGAACGAACGGGTCATGCCGCGACTGGCCGATTACAAGAGCAGGCTGATCCTGCGTCCGCAGGAGGTCAGCAATCACCCGGAGGTCATCCGCCGCCTCGGCATCATCGGCATCAACACCGCGCTGGAGTTCGATATTTACGGGAACGTCAATTCCACTCATGTCGGTGGCACTCACATGATGAACGGCATTGGCGGCTCGGGGGATTTTGCCCGCAACGCCTATATGTCCATCTTCGTCACCAAGTCGATTGCCAAGGGCGGCGCCATCTCCAGCGTCGTGCCGATGGTCAGCCATGTCGACCATACCGAACATGATGTGGATATTCTGGTCACGGAAATCGGGCTGGCCGATCTGCGCGGCCTTGCCCCGCGTGAGCGCGCTGCTGTCATTATCGCAAATTGCGTGCATCCCCACTATCGCGATGCCCTGACGGACTATTTCCAGCGGGCAGTGGCACGTGGCGGACATACGCCGCACCTCATTGAAGAGGCGCTGTCCTGGCACAATGCCCTTCGCGAAAGGGGCACAATGCTGCCGCAGCGATAGAACTCGCCTGCACGTTACAATCACGTCTCCCGGCTCCGCAAGGCGGGAAAATTGGGTCTGTTTGGACACACCGGTGCGGAAATCTCCGCGCTTGCGCGATGGTTGCTGGCGCGGCAGTTCCGCCTCCGGTAGAAATTCCTGTCCTCTGGCCGCTATCCGGCTGCCTTTGGGTTGCAGGAGAATGATGTGATGCCCATCCGCTTCGTAGCCATAATCGCGATTGTTGCCCTGCTCGCTGGCTGCGGGGGGCGTCCCATCGGGGTCATGACGCCAACAGGGCAGACCGTGGCGGGAACCACGCCCGTCAATCTCCTGGTCGCCACCACGCGAGCTCCCTCGGACAATGCCGCCGTGCTTTTCGGCGGCGAACGCGGAACCGGCTTGAAGGTCGATGCCGTCACCATCTCCATTCCGCCCAAGGCCAACCGCAAGGTCGGGCAGGTGCAGTGGCCGAAGAAGCTGCCGCCTAACCCTCTGAAGGATTTCACCACGGTGGCGGTTGAGCCTGTTCGTTCCGAAGCGGAGACGAAAAGCTGGATCAGCAAACATATCCATAAGGACCGCCGCGTTCTGGTCTTCGTGCACGGTTTCAACAATCGTTACGAGGAATCGGTCTATCGCTTTGCGCAGATCGTCTATGATTCCGGCTCGGATGTCGTGCCTGTGGTTTTCACATGGCCGTCACGGGCGAGTATTTTCGACTATAATTACGACAAGGAAAGCACCAATTACTCGCGCGATGCGCTTGAGGAAATGCTGACCCGTCTGGCAAAGGACAAGTCGATCGGCGAGGTCACGGTCATGGCGCATTCCATGGGCACATGGCTTGCCGTGGAGGCGCTGCGCCAGATGGCCATCCGCAACGGCCGCGTCGATCCGAAGATCAGCAATGTCATTCTGGCAGCACCAGATCTCGATGTGGACGTGTTCAGCCGGCAGTTCGCCAGCTTCGGCAAGGCGCCGCCGAAATTCACCCTGTTCGTCTCGCAGGATGACCGTGCGCTCAGCCTGTCGCGCCGCATTTCCGGCAATGTCGACCGTCTGGGCCAGATCGACCCTTCCGTCGAACCCTATCGCAGCCAGCTGGAAAAGGCTGGCATCACTGTTCTCGATCTGACCAAGCTGCAATCCGGTGACCGGTTGAACCACGGCAAATTTGCAGAAAGCCCTGAAGTCGTGCGCCTGATCGGCGACCGCCTCATTGCCGGCCAGACTGTGACGGATTCCGATGTCGGTCTGGGGGAGGCGCTGGGCGCGGTCAGCATCGGTGCCGCGCAAACTGTCGGAACGGCGGCAAGCGTCGTGGTCAGCGCGCCCATTGCGGTTTTCGATCCGCGCACGCGTGAAAATTACGGCAGGCAGGTGGAGAGGCTCGGCCGCTCTGTTGAAAACACCGTCGGATCGGTTGGTGATACGGCCGGCTCCGTGGTGGACGATCAGGCAGTTCAGTCTTCGCGAGTGAATTGCGACGCCGCCGCCAATCGTAACCGGGCGGAGTGCCGAAATCGCTAGATCATGATGAGAACTGGATGGCGAAAACCATAAGCGATTTTCGCCATCCAGCTCGCGCAGATTTGTATACAGCTTGTATTTTTACCTATATGGTCCGGTCAACAGCTCAACTTCCGGAGTAAGATCCCATGCGTTGGAAACGCACCCTGCAGCTTCTCGATGTTCATTGCGAAGGCGAAATCGGCCGTGTCGTCACCGGCGGCGCGCCGAAAATTCCCGGCAACACCGTGGCCGAGCAGCTTAACTGGATGAATACCGATCCAAAAGGGGAAGCCCTGCGCCGCTTTCTGACTCTGGAGCCGCGTGGCACGCCCATGGGGTCAGTCAATCTTCTGCTGCCGCCGAAGCACCCGGATGCCCATACAGCCTTCGTCATTCTCCAGCCGGATCAGGCGCATGCCAGTTCCGGCTCCAATTCCATCTGCGCGACGACAGCACTTCTGGAAAGCGGCATGGTGGAGATGCAGGAACCGGAAACGGTCGTCATTCTGGAAACGGCCGCCGGTCTGGTCAAGGCCACCGCCACATGCCGCGACGGGCGCTGCGAAAAGGTCAAGCTGACCATGGTGCCGTCCTTCGTGCATGAGCTGGATGTGACCATCGACACGCCCGAATGGGGCAAGGTGACGATGGATATTTCCTATGGCGGCATCTTTTACGCGCTGGTCGATGTGCGCCAGATCGGCCTGACCATCGAAAAGGCCAATGCAGCGAAACTGGTTGCTGCGGGCATGATCCTCAAGGACCTCGTCAACAGTGAAATGACGGTCGTGCATCCCGAAATCCCCGCCATATCAGGCGTGGCCTATGTGATGTTCCGCGATGTGGATGCCGATGGTTCCATCCGCACCTGCACCACCATGTGGCCGGGCCGGGCGGATCGCTCGCCCTGCGGTACCGGCAATTCCGCCAATCTCGCCACGCTTTATGCGCGCGGCAAGGTGAAGGTGGGAGACGAATACAAATCCCGTTCGATCATCGGTTCGGAATTCGATGTCGGCCTTTCCGCCGTCACCGAAGTGGCAGGTCGTCCGGCGGTCATTCCCACCATTGCCGGCCGCGGTTTCACCTTCGGGCTGCACCAGGTCGGCCTTGACCCCTTCGATCCCTTTGCGGACGGCTTTGCCATGACGGATGTGTGGGGTCCCGAAGCGGGCGGCATCTGAGGCTCGCTTCAAAAAAATGACATTTACAGCCGCCCGATGCCTCTCGGCGGCTGTTTTCCTGTGACGAAAGATGCTAAGCGGGCGCCAATTCCGTCATGCTCCGAGGTATCCCGATGAAGTCGCTCACCCTTCGCCGCCCTGATGACTGGCATCTGCATCTGCGCGATGGCGCCATGCTGGAAGGCGTGATCGGAGATACGAGCCGCCATTTCGCCCGCGCAATCATCATGCCGAACCTGGTGCCACCGGTGGTCACCTGCGCCGATGCCCGAGCTTATCGAGAACGCATCGTCAAGGCCATTCCTGCGGGCGACCGTTTCGAGCCGCTGATGACGCTTTATCTCACCGAGGACACGCAGGCCGACGACGTGGAAGAGGGCAAGAAAAGTGGCCTTATCACCGCCGTGAAGCTCTATCCGGCCGGCGCGACCACCAATTCCCACGGCGGCGTGCGCGACTTCAACAAGGCGATGCCGGTTCTGGAACGCATGGCGAAGATCGGCCTGCCGCTTTGCGTGCATGGCGAGGTGACGACGCCGGAGGTCGATATTTTCGACCGCGAGAAAGCTTTCATCGACACGGTTCTGGAGCCGCTGCGCCAGCGCCTGCCTGAGCTCAAGGTGACGATGGAGCACATTACCACCCGCGATGGCGTGGACTACATAAAGTCGTCCAAGGCCAATCTCGCCGGTTCCATCACCACTCACCATCTCATCATCAACCGCAACGCCATTCTGGTCGGCGGTATCAAGCCGCATTATTACTGCCTGCCCGTCGCAAAGCGCGAGGAGCACCGGTTGGCACTCCGTGCGGCCGCGATTTCGGGTGATGCCCGCTTCTTCCTCGGCACCGATTCCGCCCCGCATGTCGATCCGCTGAAGGAATGCGCCTGCGGCTGCGCCGGCATATATACCTCGATCAACACCATGAGCTGTCTTGCGCATGTCTTCGAGCAGGAAAACGCTCTCGACAAGCTGGAAGCCTTCGCTTCCCTCAACGGCCCAGCCTGGTACGGGTTGGCGCCAAATGAGGAGACCATCACGCTGGTGAAGCGCGATGAGCCGGTGTCGTTTCCCGCCAAGATCGAGACGGGCGCCGGGCCGGTGACCGTATTTGATCCGATGTTCCCGCTTCATTGGGACGTGAGCTGATTTTTTTGATGACCGCCGGCAATGCCGGCGGTTTTGTTATGGTCCACAGGCATCCATAAGTTCCGGTGCCGCCTGCGGACGTCTGCAATGCTGAACCGAGACGTTGTGCTTTCCGAAAACTGGCCCCGGTTTTCGGAGCGATAAACCAAGGCCGAAAAAGGAGAACGCCTATGAACCATTTCACATTCACTGACCGCACTGTCGTTGCAGAACTGGTTGCGAAGATGTTGTGGGAAATCAAGGCGGTCCACTTCAATTCGGAAAGCCCGTACACCTTCGCTTCGGGCATGAAGAGCCCTGTTTATATCGACATGCGCAAGCTCATTTCCTTCCCGCGTGTTCGCTCTGCGGCAATGGATTTTGCGGCAGCGGCGGTGATGCGCGAGGCCGGTTTCGAGAAGTTCGACTGTGTCGCGGGCGGTGAAACGGCGGGCATTCCCTTCGCGGCTTTCCTTGCCGAGCGTCTTGGCCTGCCGATGATCTATTGCCGCAAGAAGCCAAAGGGCCATGGCCGCAACGCCCAGATCGAAGGCCATATGCCGGAAGGCGCGCGCGTGCTCGTCATTGAGGACCTGACGACGGCTGGCGGCTCGATGTTCACCTTCATCGACGCCATCCGCGCGGCAGGCGGCATTGTCGATCACGGTATTGCGCTCTTCTATTACGGCATTTTCGAACAGGCCGAAGCGCGCTTCGCCAATGGCAATGTCAAGCTGCATTATCTCACGACCTGGCGCGATGTTCTGGCTGTTGCCCGGGCTGAAAAGCTGTTCGACGAAAAGACCCTGTCGGAGGTCGAGGCCTTCCTCGATAACCCGTTGCCATGGTCTGCAAAGCGCGGCGGCGTCAGCGAATTGCCGCAATCTTAATTTCGGATGCGGCCAGCCAGCTTGTGGCTGGCCTTCCGATCGATCTTCGTCTAAATCGATTTAAGTCCATTTGATTTGCTGTTTGAGGAGGACCGTAATGATCCTGTGTTGTGGTGAAGCCCTGATCGACATGCTGCCCCGGCAGACGACACTGGGTGAGGCGGGTTTTGCCCCCTATGCAGGCGGAGCGGTCTTCAACACGGCCATTGCGCTCGGGCGTCTCGGTGTCCCGTCCGCGTTCTTCACGGGTCTTTCCGATGACATGATGGGCGATATCCTGCGGACAACCCTGCGGGCGAGTAACGTGGATTTCAGCTATTGCGCAACACTTTCGCGGCCGACCACCATCGCCTTCGTCAAGCTCGTCGATGGCCATGCCACCTACGCCTTTTATGACGAAAACACCGCCGGCCGGATGATCACCGAGGCCGAGCTTCCGGCCTTGGGCGCCGATTGCGAGGCGCTGCATTTCGGCGCGATCAGCCTCATTCCGGAACCCTGCGGCAGCACCTATGAGGCGCTGATGGTGCGCGAGCATCAAAGCCGAGTCATCTCCCTCGATCCGAATATCCGCCCCGGTTTCATCAAGGACAAGCAGTCGCATATGGCCCGCATCCGCCGTATGGCTGCCATGTCTGATATCGTGAAATTCTCCGACGAAGACCTCGAGTGGTTCGGTCTGGAAGGTGACGAGGACACGCTCGCTCGCCACTGGCTGCATCACGGCGCGAAACTGGTCGTCGTCACCCGTGGCGCCAAGGGTGCGGTCGGTTACACCGCCAATTTCAAGGTAGAAGTGGCTTCCGAGCGGGTGGAGGTCGTCGATACCGTCGGCGCGGGCGACACCTTCGACGCCGGCATTCTCGCCTCGCTGAAAATGCAGGGGCTTCTGACGAAGGCGCAGGTCGCTTCGCTGACGGAAGAGCAGATCAGAAAGGCTTTGGCGCTCGGCGCAAAGGCTGCTGCGGTGACCGTCTCGCGAGCTGGCGCAAATCCGCCCTTCGCGCATGAAATCGGATTGTAAAGGATATGGTTGAACCGTTTTGAAAAGGCGGTTCATCACTCCTGCCTGGGCCAGGGTCGTAAAAAACCGATATTTGGATATCAAGAAGCTTGTGTCGGCCGGTCTTTCACGAAACAAGCATCGCATGAGCGTTCCAACAACCCATCCTTTCGATTTCGACCCGACCTATGGCATGCGGCGCGAGCAGTTGCTGGCCATTATCCCGCCTGAGGCGCCGCCGGGCTTTGATGATTTCTGGAAGAAGCGTTATCGCCGCGCGCTGGCCACGGATCCGCGACCGGTGCTGCGCAAGAGCAAACTCAGCCATCCCCGCTGGCATGTTCTCGATATCTCATACACATCCACCGGCGGCTTCCGCATCGGTGGATGGATGCTTCTGCCGTGCAAAGGACAGGTGCGGCGCGGACTTGTTGTCGGCCATGGTTATGGCGGGCGGGGAGAGCCCGATTTCGACGTGCCGGTGGAAGAAACGGCCGTGCTGTTTCCCTGTTTTCGCGGGCTTTCGCTAAGCGCCTGTCCGCCGATTTCGTCCGACCCGGCCCTTCATGTCCTCTACAACATCGAAAGAAAAGACGACTACATCATCGGTGGCTGTGTCGATGATCTGTGGATCGCCGTCTCCACGCTCGTCACGCTCTATCCATGGCTGGAAGGGCAGGTGGGTTACAGCGGCATCAGCTTCGGGGGCGGGATTGGGGCTTTGGCGATACCATATGATGCGCGCATCGACCGGGGCCATCTGGTCGTACCGACATTCGGACACCGGCCGTTCTGGCTGACGCTGCCGACGGTCGGCAGCGCGGATGCGGTCCAGACCTATCAGAAGACCCATGCCAATGTGCTGGAAATGCTGCGTCTGTTCGATGCCGCTTCTGCGGCTTCCCGCATAAAAGTGCCGATGCTGGTCGCGCCCGCCCTGTTCGATCCGGCGGTGGCGCCGCCGTGCCAGTTTGCGGTTGCCAATGCCCTGCCGCTCTCAAAATTTAATGAAATCTTCATCCTAGACGCGGGACATTTCGAATACGCTGACAGTGCATCCCAAGATGCGGTCCACAGGGACAAGGTCAGACAGTTTTTCAAGGTGCCATGAAACGCGAATATCTCCGCTGGTATAGTCAAAGGCTTCATCGTGATATGGAGCTGTTGATATTCGGTCATTCTGGCGCCAAGGTGCTGATGTTTCCTACACGCGACGGGCGCTTCTTCGAATATGAGGAACTTGGCCTTGTCGACAGTATGGCCGATAAAGTGGAGGCCGGTCATCTTCAGCTCTATTGTGTCGAGGGGCTGGCCAAAGAGACCTTTTATGCGGCCCATAATCACCCGGCCGAGCGCATTCGCCGCCATGCCGCCTTCGAAGATTATATTCTCAATGAAGTGCTGCCGCTGATGGCTGAGAAAAACCCGCATGGCGATACCATCGTGCAGGGCTGCAGTCTCGGCGCGTTTCAGGCCGCCAGCCTCGTCTTTCGTCACCCACATCTTTTCCGCAAGCTCGTCGCCTTTTCCGGCCGCTACGATCTGACGATGAAGGTGGAATCCTTCGGCGATCTGTTCGACGGTTACTACGATGACGATGTCTATTTCCACATGCCGAGCCACTTTCTGCCGGACCTCGCCTGCGGCTGGCGGCTTGAAAACCTCCGCCGCATCGACATGGTTTTCACCATCGGCGATGCCGATCCGTTTTTGGACAACAACCATCACCTAAGCCGGGTTCTTAATGACAAGCAGATAGGGCATCAGTTGCATGTCTGGGAGGGACGTGCCCATCGGGCAGGCCCCTGGCGCAAGATGGCGGCGCTGTATATCTGAGGCGACCGGCGCCGCCTCAGGCGAGGAGAAATTCCATCAGGGCATTCTGCGCGTGCAGAAGAAATGCCTTTGCGGGCCGGCTTTGACAGGCCGGATGGGTCATTGCGTCTGCCGTCACTTCCTGACCACGGGCGACCGGTGGGCAGGGTAAAAAGATCACCTCGGGCTGCATCCTGTCGAGAAGGGATGCGGATATGCGGTAGTCGATCAGGATATGATCCGAACCGGCGGGCCAGGAATCGGTAATGACCACATCCGCGTCCAGCAACTCCGCCATATCAGAGCTGGCCCGGAAATTCGGGTTGACGAGCGCAGCATCGGTGACGTGCCATTGTTCGGGGTAAACTTGTGTGACCTGAATTGGCAGGGAAATCGAGGCCTCGACCCACGAGCGCAAAATATTGGCATCCGGCGCGACGCCGACGATCTTGAGACCGTCGACCCGGCTTCTCAAGCTTTTGATGTGGGCAAGATCGCCAAGCGTCTCGCAGGGATGATTGGACTTGGTCCGCGCGTTGATGACGGGTGCGCGCATTTCGCCCGCAAGCGCCCGGAGGGTCGAGAGTTCTTTCGTGCGGATAATGACTAGATCGAACCAGTTGTCGAGATAGCCCGCCAGGTCGGCAATTTCTTCGCGGCCATTAAAGCTGATCGGGACGGTGACACAAATACCGCCCATGGCCTGAATGCCGAGATCGAAGGCAGCGGTGTTGCGCCAACCGGTGTCGTCGACGATCAGCCCGATGCGTTTTCCCTTGAGCAGCTGTGGCATCGTGCCCTTTGACCAGTCCTGCGCCAGACTGCCTGCACGGTCTATGATCGACAGCACCGCATCTTCAGGCAGGTCATGAAACGCCAGAAAATCCTTGCCTTGCCGCAGTGCCATATGTGCCTCCAATCGGCGTTCCATCGATGCTGAATTGAAAAAGCCGGAAGTTTCCTTCCGGCTTTCGTAATTATCAAGGGAGCAAGGATTTTACCCCGCCAGTCCCGACAGCGCTTTCACCAGACCCTGTGTCGAGCTGTCATGGCCGGCTGCACTTTCCTTGCCTTCAACGACGGGAAGCAGGCCGGTTGCCAGTTCCTTGCCAAGCTCCACACCCCACTGGTCGAAGGAGTTGATGCGAAACAGCACGCCTTCCACGAAGACGCGGTGTTCGTAGAGCGCGATCAGACGGCCAAGCGCAAATGGCGTCAGCTTGTCGTAGACGAAGGTAATGGACGGGCGGTTGCCGGTGAAAACGCGGTGCGGCGCGATGAAATCGGCTTGGCTGTCTTCCATGCCCTTGGAGGTGAGCTGGGCTTTCGCTTCGGCCAGCGTGCGGCCCTTCATCAGGGCTTCCGACTGCGCCAGGCAATTGGCGATGAGAAGCTGGTGCTGATGGCGCAGTTCCGGTTCGAAACCGTTGGCGGCGATCATGAATTCCGCCGGAATGACGCTCGTGCCCTGGTGGATGAGCTGGTAGAAGGCGTGCTGGCCGTTGGTGCCGGGTTCGCCCCAGACGACCGGGCCGGACTGGCCTTCGACAGGTGTCCCGTCGATCGTCACGCCCTTGCCGTTCGATTCCATGTCGAGTTGCTGCAGATAGGCAGGGAAACGCGACAGGCGCTGGTCATAGGGCAGGATCGCCCGTGTGGAATAGTTTAGCACGTTGCGGTGATAAAATCCGATGAGACCGAGCAGCATCGGTAGGTTTTCACGGATCGGTGCCTCGCGGAAATGCTTGTCCATGGCATGCGCGCCATCCAGAAACTTTCCGAAATTCTCCGGCCCGATGGCGATCATCAGCGGCAGGCCGATAGCCGACCAGATCGAATAACGTCCGCCAACCCAGTCCCAGAAACCGAAGATGCGATCGCTCTCGATGCCGAAGGCGGCAACCTTTTCCAATGCTGTCGAAACGGCGGCGAAATGGTGCTTCACAGCCTCTTCACCCAGCTTTTCGGCAATGAAACGGCGCGCGGTCGCGGCATTCGTCATCGTTTCGATTGTGGTGAAGGTTTTGGAGGCGACGATGAAGAGCGAGGTCTCGGGATCAACGAGCTTCAGCGTGTCGGCAATATGCGCGCCATCAATATTGGAGACGAAATGCGCACGCGGACCATCATGGAAAGGCGCAAGCGCCAGCGTCGCCATGACGGGGCCGAGATCGGAGCCGCCGATACCGATATTGATGATGTCGGTGATCTTCTTGCCGGTCGCACCTTTCAGGGAACCGGAGCGAATGGCGTCGGCAAACTTGCCCATGGCGGTGAGAACGGCGTTCACATCCGGCATCACATCCTTGCCGTCAACGAGAACCGGCGTGTTGGAGCGATTGCGCAGTGCGGTGTGCAACACGGCACGATCTTCCGTGAAATTGATCGCCTTGCCGGAGAACATCTCCTCGCGCTTTGCCTCGACGCCACCGTCGCGCGCCAGCTGTTCGAGAAGCGTGACGATTTCGTCATTAACAGCGCATTTGGAATAGTCCATCAGCAGGTCATCGAATTTGGCGCTGAAACGGCTGAATCGTTTGTCGTCGGCCGCAAAAGCAGCGCGCAGATCGGTTGCGGCTGTGCTGCTTGCCGTTGCTTTCAGTTTTTCGATGGTGGCCTGCATCTCGTGCTCCTCGGCTTCCTGGAAGGATGAGGAAACTATTCTTTTTCAGGCGACCAAATCAAGGCGACTTCGGTAAAAGAAATGGACTGGGAGAAAAGAAAAGAGCCGGTCACCCGGCTCTCGTCCTTCAGTTCAGATTGCGCAACTCACGCCGCAAGATCTTGCCGACGTTCGATTTCGGCAGCTCCGTTCGGAACTCGATGATTTTCGGCCGTTTGTAGTTTGTCAGGCTTTTGGCGCAGAAGGCCTTGAGTTCCGCTTCCGTCAGCGACTGATCCTTCTTGACGACGAAAAGCTTGACGGTCTCGCCGGAATGTTCGTCGGGAACCCCGATTGCCGCGCATTCCAGTACGCCGGGATGGCTGGCGGCCACTTCCTCGATCTCGTTCGGATAGACGTTGAAACCGGAAACGAGGATCATGTCCTTCTTGCGGTCGACGATCTTGGTGTAGCCGCGCTCGTCCATGAAGCCCATGTCGCCTGAACGGAAGAAGCCGTCTTCGGTCATTGCTTTCGCGGTTTCATCCGGCCTCTGCCAGTAACCGGCCATGACCTGCGGCCCGCGAATGCAGATCTCGCCGACCTCGCCGGTCGGCAGGCTTTTGCCTTCCTCGTCGCGAATGTCGATTTCCGTAGAGGAAATAGGCAGGCCGATGGTGCCGCTGAATTCCGTGGCATCGAGTCTGTTAACGGTGGCAACGGGCGATGTTTCCGATAGCCCGTAACCTTCGGCGATTGGGCAGCCGACCATGGAAAGCCAACGCTCGGCCACCGGCCGCTGCACCGCCATGCCGCCGCCGAGGACGAGAATGAGCGAGGACAGATCGAGCTTGCGGAAATCCTCATTGTTCATCAGCGCATTGAACAGCGTATTGATACCCGGAAAAATATGCGGTCGATAATGCGACAGCTCTTTCACGAAGCCGGGAATATCGCGTGGATTGGCGATCAGCAGGTTATGGCCGCCAAGCGCAATGCCCATCAGCGAATTCACCGTCAGCGCAAAGATGTGGCACAGGGGCAGCGCGCAGATGAAGTTGAGGACTTCTGGACGGTCCTTGCGTTGGGTGAACGCAGCATCCAGCCACAGGCTGATCTGCGCCTTGTTGGCCAGAAGATTGGCGTGGGTGAGGATCGCACCTTTGGAAATGCCCGTCGTTCCGCCGGTATATTGCAGGAATGCAATATCCTGCGGCAGGAGGCGGACCGCCTTCAGGGAAAATCCCTGACCTTCCTTCAACACGGCCTTGAAGCTGATGGAGCCGGGAATAGCGTAGGCCGGCACCAGTTTCTTCACCTTGCGAACCACAAGATTGACGATATGTCCCTTGAGGCCGAGGAGATCACCCATGGCCGCAACGACCACATGTCTGACGGCGGTTTTCGGCACCGCCTGCTGCGCCACATGGGCGAAATTCTCCAGTACGAAAAGTGCTTTTGAGCCGGAATCCTTCAGCTGGTGTTCCAGCTCGCGCGGCGTATAGAGCGGATTGACGTTGACCACGATCATGCCTGCCCGCAAAATTCCGTATACGGCGACGGGGTTCTGCAGGATATTCGGCATCATCACGGCAACCCGGTCGCCTTTTTCCAGCCCTCTGGATTGCAGCCATGCGGCCACCGCGCGGGTTTCAATATCCAGATCCCGGTAGGTCAGGGACTTTCCCATGCTGGAAAAGGCCTTCCTGTCGGCAAATTTCGCGCAGCTCTTTTCGAGAAGTTCGACAAGGGAGGTATTGGCGGATGCGGGGATTTCGGAAGGTACGCCCGGCGGGTAGGATGCCAGCCAGCGCTTCTCTGCGCTGACATTTTCCGGATGTCCCAGGGACAATTCACTCATGCTTCTCCTCCCAGAGTCTCTGTCGCGCCGTGCGTTCGATGGAACGCATGAAAGGCGCTATAAGCTGCCTGATCATCATGAGACCCCCAATCAACCGGCGTAATGGCCGGATTGAGGGAACCGCATGTGGCGTCACCGGATCGACTGCTCCTCCGCTCCCCGATGACGAATGATAGACGTCTAATCACCTGACGTCCATCGTATCGGCAAAGCCTATTTAACTCTAACGTAAACGTCAATATTCCTGCCGAACATCTCGCAACCTCGTGAATGGAAACCTATTTTCCCCGCCTTTTGACTTTAATCCTGATTTGAGCGATCAACATAATTCGCAAAGCAGGGCAGGATTGGAAATGGCAGGCAACGCAGCGCTTGAACTGAAATCGGTCGGAAAAAGATTCGGCGACACGGATGTATTGTCCGATATCGATCTGACCGTCGAACGCGGCGAAATCATTTGTCTGGTGGGACGTTCCGGCTGTGGAAAATCGACCCTGCTGCGCATTATAGCGGGTGTGGAAACGCCGGATCATGGCAGCGTTTGTGTGAATGGCGCAGTCGTTGCTGGTCCGGCTGGTTTCGTGGAACCGGAAAAGCGCAATATCGGTTTCGTCTTTCAGGATTATGCGCTCTTCCCGCATCTCACCGTCGAACAGAATGTGATGTTTGGTCTCAGGTCATTGCCAAAGGCCGAGGCCCGCCGCCGGGCTGCGGAGATGATCGAGCACGTTCATCTGCAGGAGTTGGCCAAGCGCTACCCGCACACGCTTTCGGGCGGTGAGCAGCAGCGCGTAGCCCTCGCCCGCGCCCTTGCCCCGCAACCGGGCCTGCTGTTGATGGATGAGCCTTTTTCCAATCTGGACCGGGGATTGCGCGACACTGTGCGCGAGGAAACGCTGGGCGTCCTGCGGCAACTGGGCACGACGGCGATCATGGTCACCCATGATCCGGAAGAAGCGCTTTCCGCCGGCGATCGTGTGGTGCTGATGCAGCGAGGGCGTATCGTCCAGAGCGGCACGGGCTACGAAATCCACGATCATCCCAAAAGCCGCTACGCCGCCGATTTTTTCTGCGCCTTCAACAAGATCGAGGGCAGGGTGAGGGAGGGGCGGGTGGAAACGCCGCTCGGGCCTCTGGGCGATGCGTCCGGTCTGGCGGAAGGTCTTGCCGCCACCGCCTATGTTCGCCCCAATGCGATTTCGATCATCGAGGACAGCGCTGCGAAAGACGGGATTGCCGGCGAAATATCAAGTCGTGTGTTTCTCGGCGAGATCGAACAACTCGGCATAGCCGTTCCCGGCCTTCCAGCCGACCTGCGCGTCAGGACGATGCAGCGCACACCCGCCAAGACCAAGGCCGTGCGCTTCGGCATCGATCCGAAGGGTGTCCTGATATTTACCTGAAGTTGAATGAGCGGATTTGCATGTTTATTTTCGCTCCATTTTCAACTGTTGGTGATCGAAACCCTCCTGAAAACGGCCAAATAAAACTTGATTTGATACGTCATGTATGATGTTTGCTCCCCCTATATTGCGCCATCGAAGAGGGAGACACACCATGACGAAATTTGCCAAACTTGCCCTGCTTGCCAGCACGGTCACTTTTGCAGCGGGATCAGTCAGCGCTGCTGAACTGAACATCTACACCACGAGAGAGCCGGCCCTGATCCAGCCCCTGCTGGAATCCTTCACGGCCTCCAGCGGTGTCAAGGTCAACACCGTATTCCTCAAGGATGGCCTTGCAGAGCGCGTTCTGAGCGAGGGTGCAAGCTCACCTGCCGACGTGCTGATGACGGTGGATGCCGGCAATCTCGTCGATCTCGCGGAAAAGGGTGTTACTCAGCCGGTTGAATCCGAAACCCTGAACAAGGCTATTCCGGCGGAACTTCGCGACGCCAAGGGCCACTGGTTCGCACTTTCCATGCGTGCCCGCGTTCTCTATGCGGCGAAGGATCTCGACCTTGCCTCCTTCAACTATGAAGACTTGGCAGATGCGAAGTGGAAGGGCAAGATCTGCATTCGCGCTGGCCAGCATCCCTATAATACGGCTCTCTTTGCCGACTACATCGCTCACTATGGCGCAGCGGACACCGAAAAGTGGCTTGCCGGCGTCAAGGAAAACCTGGCCCGCAAGGCAGGCGGCGGCGACCGTGACGTTGCCAAGGATATCCTCGGCGGCATTTGCGATATCGGCATCGCCAACTCCTATTATGTCGGCCTGATGCGCTCGGGCAAGGGTGGCGAGGAGCAGGTGAAATGGGGCGACGCGATCAAGGTCGTTCTGCCGACGTTCAAGAATGGTGGCACGCAGGTCAACATCAGCGGTGCGGCTGTTGCCAAGAGCGCTCCGAACAAGGCCGAAGCCGTCAAGCTTCTGGAATACCTTGTTTCGGACGAAGCCCAGAAGATTTATGCCGAAGCCAACTTCGAATATCCGGTCAGGCAGGGCGCAGCACTCAACGACATTGTTGCCTCCTTCGGCACCCTGAAGGTTGACAACAAGTCGCTGACGGAGATCGTCTCTCATCGCAAACAGGCGAGCGAGCTGGTCGACAAGGTCGGTTTCGACCAGTAAAGGCCAATTGGCGACAACAAGTTGGAAGGCGTTCGCATCCGCGGGCGCCTTCCCTGTATTTTCAAGAAGCTCATGAATCCAGACGCCGTCCAGCCATTGATGCCCCGCGCAAGACCAAGGTTTTCATCCTCCTTCTGGTGGCTGAGCCTGTCTCTGGCAGCGGTCTGTGGCGCCATGCTGCCGGTTCTGGCACTCGTCTCGCAGGCGGTGCAGGGGTCTGATGGCCTTTGGTTCCATCTCGGTTCCAGCGTGATTTTGACGGCTTTGCCGGATACCGCCGTTCTGATGCTCGGCGTCGGGTTGCTGGCCGGTGTTATCGGCACATTTGCCGCCTGGCTGGTTACGGCCTATGATTTTCCCGGCCGCAAAATACTGGAATGGGCGCTGCTGCTGCCGCTCGCCATGCCCACCTATATCGTCGCTTACGCCTATCTCGATATCCTGCATCCGATCGGGCCGGTGCAGGGGGCGATCCGCTGGCTGCTGGGCTATTCCAGCCCGCGTGAATTCCGCCTGCCGGACATAAGGTCCATGACGGGCTGCATCATCCTGCTCGGTTTCGTGCTGTTTCCCTATGTCTATATTCCCGTGCGCGCCATGTTCCTCACGCAGGCGGGCAACCTGCTTGAAGCGGCACGCACGCTTGGCGTTTCCAGACGCGCGGCTTTCTTCAAGGTTGCGGTGCCTTTGGCGCGCCCGGCCGTCGCGGTCGGCATCAGCCTTGCCCTGATGGAAGCGCTGAACGATATCGGCGCATCGGAATTCCTTGGTGTCCGAACACTCACCGTTTCGGTCTATACCACATGGGTCACGAAATCCGACCTGCCCGGTGCGGCGCAGATCGCGCTTTCCATGTTATTCATCGTGGTTGCCCTCGTGGCATTTGAACGATGGGCGCGGCGCAAGCAGCGTTATACCGTGTCGGCGCAGAAAAGCAGGGAACTGGAGCCTGTGCGTCTCACCGGTCTTAAAGCTTGCGGTGCCTTTGCGCTCGGCAGCCTGCCGGTTCTGATCGGCTTCGTGGCGCCGGCAAGCTATCTCGTCACCGAGGCATGGAAGCGTTTCCGGTTCAGCGGACTGTCGTCCCGTTTTGCCGATGAGGCTCTGAATACCATCCTCTTTGCCGGACTGGCGACGGCGATCACCCTCGTCCTCGGCCTTGCGGTCGCTTACGCGATGCGCCTTGCTCCGGGACGCCTCTCGCTCTGGTCCTACCGGCTTTCCACGGTAGGTTACGCGGCCCCCGGCACGGTCATCGCCATAGGTGTGCTGATTGCGCTTGGCGGCTTCGACCGGTTTGTCGACCAGACCATGCGCGACTGGTTCGGCATATCCACCGGCCTCATTTTCATCGGCAGCGGTGCGGCCCTGATTTACGCCTATTCGGCGCGGTTCCTCACCATTGCGGCTGGCGGCGTCGATGCCGGCCTGAGTCGTATCCCGCAATCCTTCGATCACGCCTCGCGAACACTGGGACGATCCGCAACACAGACATTCAGACAGATCCATCTGCCGCTTTCAAAGGCATCGCTGGCCGCCGCCGCCTTGCTGATCTTCGTCGATTGCGTCAAGGAACTTCCCGCCACACTCCTGTTACGGCCGCTGAATTTCGAGACTTTCGCGACCCATCTTTACGGTGAGGCGGCGCGTGGCACCTATGAGGAAGCGTCGATTGCGGCACTGGCGATTGTCGTCGTCGGCATCCTGCCGGTCATGCAGCTTGCAAGGATCGGGCGGCGCAAGAGCTGACGCCTGCACCATAAATGACAGGCGCAAAACTGTGCGAGAAGCCAATAAGCTTCAAATCTCCCCAGAAAACGACAAGCATCCGGCCTTAATCCTGATGTAAATACTCAGCTTAATTGAGGTGCTGCGGCCTGCCGTATATAAACGTCGGCCGTGATCTGTTTCGGGGCATATCTTGAAAAATTTGCATGAGATGTTTTTGGGCCGCCTGGCTTTGGGAACGGCTGCCATTGTTTTGATGGCGCCATTGGTAGGTCACGCACAGCAGACGACCGTCCTGCGTGAGATTACCGTCGAGGGGCAGGGCGCGGAAAACGCCACTGGTCCGGTCCGGGGGTACGTTGCGAAGAAAAGCGCGACGGGTTCGAAAACTGAGACGGAAACGAAGGACATTCCTCAGTCCGTATCGGTCGTCGGCCGCAAGGAAATGGATGACCGCGGTGTCGTGACCAAGATCGACGAGGTACTGCGCTACACGCCCGGCGTAACGGCGGAACCTTTCGGCACCGATCCGGATACGGACTGGTTTTACATTCGCGGTTTCCAGGCAACCCAGACCGGCGTGTTTCTGGATGGGCTGAACCTGTTCAGCTACGGTTTCGGCGGTTTCCAGATGGATGCCTATGGTTTGGAGCGGGTGGAGGTGCTGAAGGGACCGGCTTCGGTGCTCTACGGCGGCGCCAATCCCGGCGGCATCGTGCAGATGGTTCGCAAGCGCCCGCAGGATGAGCCGGTCCGCGAAACGGAAATCGGCATCAACAATTTCGGCAATGCTTTCTTCGGTTTCGATCTCGGCGACAAGATCGATGGTGAGGGTGTGTGGAAATACCGCGTCACTGGCAAGGTCTCGGGCGGCGATAATTACACCGACTACTCCGAGGATCTGCGTGGCTTCATCATGCCGCAGATCACCTTCGAGCCGGATGCTCAGACCAGTGCCACGCTCTACGGCTATTTCTCGGCGCTGGATCAGGTCCATGTCGGCAATGGCTTCCTGCCCTATGTAGGCACTGTGGTTGACGCACCTTTCGGCAAGCTCGACCGCAAGGCCTTTTATGGCGAGCCTGATATCGACAATGGTCGCGTCTACCAGTCCATGGTGGGTTACGAAGTCAGCCACGAATTCGACAATGGCTGGAAGATCAGCCAGAACGCACGCTACGGCCACCTCTACAAGCATGAAACCGGACCCTATGCGGGCGGCTGGGCCAATACTGACGCCAATGGCCAGCCAATCCTCGATGCCACCACCAATGACTATATGCTGACCCGCTTTGGTTATGACGGCCTGTCGAAGGTCGACAGTTTCGGCGTCGACAACCGCGTCGAAGGCCAGTTCGATACCGGTGCTGTCAGCCATTCGCTGCTCTTCGGTCTCGATTATAAATACTACAAGCTGGATCAGGTGCAGGCGTGCTGCGGATCGAATGCGATCGGTGCGCTCAAACCGGTCTATGGTTCGACGCAGGGAACGAATTTCGTCTACGCCAATAACGTCGTGACGCAGCAGCAGATCGGCATCTATGCACAGGATCAGCTGCGTTTCGGCGATGGCTGGCTGGTAACGCTGAACGGGCGCTACGATTACGTCGATACCGAACTGAACAACAGGCTGCCAGCGGGTGTGTCTCGCCGCTCAAATGACGATGCGCTGAGCGGTCGCGCCGGTCTTGCCTATGAATTCGACAATGGCCTGACGCCCTATGTCTCGGCGGCCACCTTCTTCAATCCGCTCATCGATACACTTGCGGATGGCAGCTCCGCCGTACCCGAGGAAGGACATCAGTTCGAGGCCGGTATCAAATACGAGCCGACCTTCTTCGATGGCAGCATCACCGCCTCTGTCTTCAAGCTTGTGAAGGACAACGCCATCGTTTCCTATACCGCCGGCGGCGTAACGACGAGCGGCCAGTTCGGACAGGTGGAGTCCACCGGCTTTGAGCTGGAGGCGAAGGCCAATCTCACCGACAACTGGAAAACCATCGCCTCCTATTCCTATACCGATCTCGATATCACCAAGGACGCCAATCCTAACCTGATCGGCAAATCGCCGTGGATCGTGCCTGCTCACACCGCGTCGCTTTGGGTGGATTACGCCTTCACCGATGATACGTTTGAAGGCCTCAGCATTGGCGGCGGCGTGCGTTATCAGGGCAAGTCCTGGGCAGATGCGGCAAACACGCTGCGTGTTCCGGATGCTGCGGTCTTCGATGCCGCGATCCGCTACGAGAAGAACGACTGGACGGCATCCGTCAACGTTGCGAATGTCTTCGACAAGGAATACGTCAAGAGTTGCGCCGGCGTCTCGGTTTGCGGCTGGGGTGACAGCCGCACCATCACCTTCAAGCTTTCCAAGAAGTGGTAACGGGTAGCTGGCAGTTGCGGGGAAAATAGTTTGCCCCTATAAATATGAATAATCTTATCATGTTTATAGGGGCGCCTTTGCGCCTTGCGGGATCGAGAGGCCATGGCTTTCCGCGTTCGGATGGAAAATGAGATCGAGGGCTTTGCCGTCATCGGCGGCCCACGCTCGCGGGTGTGGAACGGCATCGTCGCCGATCTCTGGGACGTGCGTTGCGCATCGAAGGCGGGTGGCCGCTATGTCGGCAAGGACCCGCGTTTCGTTTTCCTGCTTGATATGGATGGGACGGATGATGGGCGGTTCATGATGAATCGTAGCCGCCGCGACAATTACGCGTCATCCGAAGCGAACCGCATTTCCTTCGTACCGGCCGACCTGGACGTACATGCGGAACTCAGCAATGTTTCCTTCGTGCGCCATCTCGATCTGCACTTCGATGCGGGATTGCTGGGGGCGCGGCTGGTGCAGGGGTTCGATCCGCACGGGTTGCTCGATCCGCACCTGATGTTCGAGGATGAGCGCCTGCTGGTGCTTGCGCGGCTGATCGCCGCAGAATGTGATAATCCAGACCCTTTGCACGATCTATACGGCGAAAGCCTCGTGCTGGCGCTATTGACGGATTTCCTCAAGGTGAAGCGGGAGCCGGTCAAAAAACGCAGCAAGCTGGCCTCCTGGCAGTTGAGGGCGGCGACCGATTACATTCGCGAACATTGCCTGCGGTCGATAAGGCTGGAGGAACTGGCAGAACTCACCAACCTGTCGCAATCCCATTTCAGCCACGCCTTCAAGGCGTCGACAGGCGTACCGCCGCATCAATGGCAGATGCAGGCGCGTATCGATCGGGTCAAGGACCTGATGATGCGAACCGACATGGCGCTGACCGACATCGCCATCGCAGCCGGGTTTTCGGATCAGGCGCATTTTTCCCGCGTCTTCCGTAAAATGGTCGGCGTTTCTCCTTCCGTCTGGCAAAAAATCCGCCAATAGGGCTTTTTCCGCGCCTCCTGATCCGCGTCTTCAGTCCGCAGCGCGCGAAAAGCTTCGGAACGAATTTCCGGTGGAGGGGTTTACCAAGTGTAATACTCACGAGGAAAATCCAAGGAGGAAAGACGTTATGTTGCATCAAGAACCCCGTGCCGGGCAGGACCCTTACGTCAAAGACACACCGAGCCTGATCGCCAGCGACAAGGTTGAAGGCACGCGCGTCTATGGCGCCGATGGCAAGCATATCGGCTCGATCCAGCGGATCATTCTGGAAAAACGCGGCGGCCGTGTCGCCTACGCGGTATTGAGCTTCGGTGGCTTTTTCGGAATCGGCGACGACTATTATCCGCTGCCGTGGGAAAAGCTCCATTATGACGAAGAGCTTGATGGCTATCGCATCGATCTTACCAAAGAGCAGATCGAAAATGCGCCTCACTTCGCCAACCTGGACGATGATGACCTGCTGCATGCGCGAGACCGCAAGGTTTACGACTACTACGGCGTCGCACCTTACTGGATGTAGATCGAACGAAATATGGCAAGCATGAAAATGGCCCCTTTCGAGGGGCCATTTGTCGTCTGAATATGGTCAGTGCGGATTTTTCTGCATCTCGGAAACCGCATCGGTAAAGCACTTTCGCGCTTCCTCCGGCGATTTGCGTCCATCAAGCGCAGCGCGGCAGGCGCTTCTGGCTCTCACGAAACTCAATCCGCGAATTTTGGGCCAGCCTTCCGTCAATAACATCAGTGCCTCGAACGGGCCGGCGATAACGCTTTTGCCCTTCGCCTCGAGATTGACCTCGACAGGCTCTGTCCATCTCTCGTTCTTCATCGTGCACCTCCCAGAGCAACGCGATCCCGAAATACACCCGACAGCAAAGCAACCCATGAACGCAGCCGTGTGTTACCGCTGATTAGAATAAGCGCAAGCGATCGAATTGACAACGGTGATCAACGAAAGCCGAAAAACGAAAGAATCGCCAGAACGATGACGACGAGGCCCACGATGTAGATGATCTGGTTCATGATTTTCTCCTTAGCTGGTGTCATCACCATAACGTGAGGGAGAAGATGAGGTTCCAGTCGGAATTACGAATTTAATCACGCACTAAAATATTGTGCGCATCTGATGGTTGTCCCGTCATATGCCGCGCAAATCTCATTTGCGCAGGATCACCCAGATCGCGTGAATGATGCCGGGAATGTAACCGCAAAGCGTGAGCAGGATATTCAACCAGAAATGCAGGCCTAGTCCGACCTGGAGAAACACGCCAACCGGCGGAAGAATGATGGCGATAAGAATACGAAGGACATCCACGATGGCAGGCTTTCCATTTGATTGCGACTTGCTGCTCAACGTGCGGAGGCCCGTTTGGTTTCAAAGGTTTTATGATTGCAGCAGCAGCGCCAAATGACGATTTCCGCCAGTGGACAACGCCGCGCCAAAGGCAACTAAGTGTCGGAAATGAATTTTTTTAGGAAGAAATGGTGCCGCTTACGTGACTCGAACACGTGACCCCGTCATTACGAATGACGTGCTCTACCAACTGAGCTAAAGCGGCCCGATTGTGACCCGTTTGTTACGGATCAGCTTCATGGCGGGCTGATACAGGCAATGCTGACGGATTTCAAGCCTTGAATGCGCGGGTTTCGAAAAATCCGAAAAAAAGCCTGCCCGTTGTTTATAGGTGGCCTCAGCCTCTCGCGCAGATGCGCTGTCTGGCTGCCTCATACTCGCGTGCCAGCCGATCGACGAGGTCAGCCACCGGCTCCACCACCTTGACCGCTCCGATGCCTTGTCCGGCGCCCCAGATATCCTTCCAGGCCTTTGCGCCGCCGGTGGCGGTTTCGAAGTCCATCTTGGAAGGATCCGCTTCGGGCAGGTTGTCGGGGTCCATGCCTGAGGCGACGATCGAGCTTTTCAGGTAGTTGCCGTGTACGCCCGTGAAATAGTTCGAATAAACGATGTCCTTGGCCTGTGCCTCCACGATCGCCTGCTTGTAAGCGTCGGAGGCCCGGGCTTCCTGCGTCGCGATGAAGGGGGAGCCTATATAGGCCATATCCGCGCCCATGGCCTGCGCCGCAAGGATGGAGCCGCCATTGGCGATGGCGCCAGCCAGCAGCAGGGGGCCATCAAACCATTCGCGGATTTCCTGAACCAGGGCGAAGGGCGAAAGCGTGCCCGCATGTCCGCCGGCACCCGTTGCCACTGCAATCAGCCCGTCCGCGCCCTTGCGGATGGCGGAGCGGGCGTGGCGATCGTTGATGACATCATGCAGCACGATACCGCCATAGGAATGCACGGCCGCATTGACTTCCGGTACTGCACCAAGCGAGGAAATCACCACCGGCACCTTGTATTTGACGCAAAGGCCGAGATCGTGTTCCAGCCGCCGGTTGGACATATGTACGATCTGGTTGACGGCGAAAGGAGCAGCCGGGCGCTCGGGGTTAGCCTTGTTGTGGGCGGCCAGATCCTCGGTGATCATTGCCAGCCATTCGTCCAGCTGGCTTTCGGGCCGCGCATTCAGCGCCGGGAAAGCGCCGATGACACCCGCCTTGCATTGCGCCAGCGTCAATTGCGGATGCGAAATAATGAATAGCGGTGACGCTATGACCGGAAGACGCAGATTGTCTTTCAGCACGGACGGCAGCATGTCTCCTCCCACGGATTACGTTTACGCGCACGTAAGTCAATATCGTGTTCGGCAGCGGATTGAAAGCGAAAACAGCGTCGTACTGGCCCGGCAGACCTGCGCTCACAGCGCCACAATGGATCGATTTTCCCCAAGGCAATCCGGTCTTTATCGCAAACGATGCTTGCGGAGGCGCGGCATAGCCGTTACCGAATCGTAAACCAATGGCGCACTGCCACATATTTTTTGCGAAGAGCAGTAGAATAAGGATCGGTCGTGAGCGGACTGGAAACGGCAATCAGAAATGCTCTGGAAAAATCGGACAGATCGAACGCCGAAGTTCGTGCACGAATTTACCAATCGTCCCGTCAGGCACTGGAAGCGGGCCTGCGCAAGCAGGGCATAGACGACCCGCAGATTGTGGGCCAGCAGCGCCAGCGGCTCGAAAGCCTTATCCATGTTATAGAGAATGAAGAGCGGAATCGTCTTCTGGACAGGGTGGAGCAGCAGTTGCGGCCGCCTGTGCCGGAAAGTGCGGCGCATGACGGCCCCTCGGTCGATCCCGTCTCACAATCGCAGCATCACGGCGATATGGCAGTCGAGCCGGAATTGCGTGGCGAAACGCGCGACGTGCGGCCTGGCGTCGCTGCCTCTCCGGAGCCGCTGAGTGCTGGACGTCGTAATGGAAAACCGCCAAGGAGAGGCTCCAGCGCAGGTGACGCCTCGCTCGCGTTTCGTCCGGAAGGTGCCGTTGGCCGCCGCAAGCGTCGCGGACTTTTCGCCCGGCTTTTCATGCTCGTATCGCTTCTGGCCTTTGTCGGTTTCGGCGCCTGGTGGGTCTATTCCTCCGGCCTGCTGCTCACGCCGGAGCAGCGCGATACCAGCGTGCCTAATCCGCCGGCACAAGTCCAGGCGGAGGACTTCAACGGTACTGAGCCCGCGCCGAGCCTTTCCGCCGGCCGCGGTTTTTCTGACGACTGGGTGGAAGTATTTAATGCGGAGCGCGGCAGTTCCGGAGTTTCGGCAGGCTCCCGCGCCAGTGTCGAGAACATCGCCACACCCGCCGGCAAGGCGATACGGGTGACGTCGAGAAGCGTCTCTCAGGACGGCGCAATCAGCGTCGAGGTTCCGGTGGAAGTGATGCGCGACATGGCGGGTAAATCCTCGACCATCTCGATCACGCTGCAATCCTCCAGCGATCGGCAAACGCAGGTTTCCGTAGCATGCGATTTCGCCACGTTGGGCGATTGCTCCCGTCACCGTTTCACGGCCACGGCCGAGCGTGCGGATATGCTGCTGAACACGACGTTCGAGCGTTCGCTTGCCCCGAATGCGCCCGGCAAGATCTTCATCAACAGCGATATCGATGGTAATGCCCGCCCGGTGAACCTGTACTCCGTGCGCATTTTGCCGGGTCAGTAAGAATCCAGCAAGAAGAGGGAACAAGCGCCGCAGCCGGGGCGCTTGTTGACGTCTCCCAGTCTTATTTCAGAAAACCCGGTCCTGATCCCAGGATCTTGTCGTCGATTTCGCCAATCGCCTTTTTGTCCTTGCCGTCGTAGTCAAGCGTATTGAGGATGTGGCGAATGAGGTTCACCCTCGCACGGCGTTTGTCGTTGGCGCGCACCACCGTCCACGGGGCGACATCGGTGTGGGTCTTTTCCAGCATCTCGTCGCGCTTTTGTGTGTAGTCGTCCCACTTCGTCAGCGCGGCGATATCCATGTCGGAAAGCTTCCAGCATTTCAGCGGGCTGTGGCGACGGTCATGGAAGCGCTCGATCTGCGTTTCGCGGCCGATATCAAGCCAGAACTTGAACAGATGAACACCCTCATGGACCAGCATCTTTTCGAGGCGTGGTGTTTCCTTGAGAAAGCGCTTGTGCTCTTCCGGGGTGCAGAAGCCCATAACAGGCTCCACCCCGGCGCGGTTATACCAGGAACGGTCGAAGAGGACGAATTCTCCAGCCGTCGGGAAATGCGAGATATAGCGCTGGAAATACCATTGGCCACGCTCGGTCTCGGTTGGTTTGGTCAGCGCCACGACACGGGCATAGCGGGGGTTGAGGTAAGCGTGGGCCGCAAAGATCGCGCCGCCCTTTCCGGCAGCATCGCGTCCTTCGAAGACTGCCATCACCCGTTTGCCGGTGGCCTGCAGCCAGAACTGCACCTTGACCAGCTCCACCTGCAGCGCCTCGAGGGTGGCGTCGTATTCCTCCCGCTTCATCTTTTTGTCGTAAGGAAAATCTCCGGCGGAAAGCTTTTTCTCCTCCACCCAGTCGGGAAGAACCGGATCATCGATGTCGAAGCTGCGCAGCTTGCCGCCAATGGTGATCTCCACCGATCGCTTCTTCGTTTCTTCGCCCATGCTTTCCTCCTGATGTTGTTGTGTAAAGGCAACTCGCTGCCAATGAGTTCATATCCACCCGCATAATTCAAGTGAAAGAGGATTGGTTAGCCGGAGTGCTACCGCAGTGACGATTGCGGCGCAGATTTTGCGCATATACGCTGTGGAAAATACGCGATGATGAATCTCTGTCATGAAGCTGGCCTATGAGACTCCGATGCGCTGTCAGGTGAAAGTGGAAAGTGTGCTGAAATGGCAGTCATGAAAGGCGAGAGCGGATTGAAGCTTTTTGCGAAAAAGCTTGGCCGAAACTGGTTGCCTGTTCTCGTCGTCAGCATGCTTGCAGTCGCTGCCGTTTCTGAGTTGCAAACGCCCTACATGCCCGCCGTCCTGTGGCTCTGTGCCGTCATCGCTATTTTGACCGCCCGGCAAAAGCCGGAGGAGCCGGCTAAGGATGAAACCGCAGCTGCTGAGGCGGAAGAACCTGATGTGCCCGGCGAAAACGTCATTTCCGGGGTGAGGGCGGGTCTGGCCGTTCTGGATACGCCGGTCTTCATCCTCGATAAAAACGCAGGCGTTCTTTATCAGAACGGCGCGGCGGAACGCGCCTTTGGCCAGCTTCCGGCCGGCGCGCATATTTCCGCCCGGCTGCGTTCGCCGGGCTTGCTGGATGTCATTCGCGAGACCATCACCACCGGCCAGCCCAACCAGGTCGAGCATTCCGAGCGTTTTCCCTCAGAGCGGGTCTTCATCGTCCGCATTGCCCGGGCGGATGCGGGAGAGGCAGCGGGTCCACCGTTCTACATACTTTCGTTCCGCGATGTTTCGGAGCTTCGCCGCATCGACCGCATGCGCAGCGACTTCGTCGCCAATGCAAGCCATGAATTGCGCACCCCGCTCGCCTCGCTGCGCGGTTTCATCGAAACCATGCAGGGGCCGGCCCGCAACGACCCCAAAGCGCAGGAACGTTTCCTCGCCATCATGCTGGATCAGGCCACACGCATGAGCAGGCTGGTGGATGACCTCATGTCGCTTTCAAGGCTGGAATTGCGGGCGAATATTGCGCCGGACCAGAAGGTCGATCTCGTCCCAGTCATCGGCCATGTGCGGGATGCGTTGCTGCCGCTCGCCAACGAGCTGGATGTGGTTATTACGCTGCATCTGCCCGACCGGCCGGCAGAAGTGCAGGGCGACCGCGACGAGCTGGTGCAAGTGTTTCAGAACCTCGTTGAAAATGCTTGTAAATATGGCCAGGAAGGCAAGGTCGTGGATGTCTGGCTGCGTGCCGAACCCGGTAAGCCGGTGGAGGTGAGCGTCATTGACAAGGGGCCGGGCATTCCTGCTGAACATGTGCCGCGTCTGACGGAACGGTTTTACCGCGTCAGTGTCGCTGACAGTCGCTCCAAAAAAGGGACCGGCCTCGGGCTTGCCATCGTCAAGCACATCCTCACCCGCCACCGCGCCCGCCTCATCATTAAATCGGAACTGGGCAATGGCACTGACTTTACCGTCAGATTCTGACATAGAGTACGTAACAGTCTTTAGCTTCGAAAAATTTTATAAATAAAATCAATAATTTAGGCTGTCACAAATCTTTCACCGAAGTGACATAAAAGGAAGTGGTTACGGTGGTTAAGAAGAGACCGCCGAGCGCATGCTAAGAGCGTCTGCCGCTATCGGCTGCGTCCACAAACAAGCCCACGACGGGAGAGACAAATGAACTTCGTTAAATTTTCCGCAGCAGCTCTGGTGGCTTCTGTCGCCTTCGCTGGCGCCGCCGCTGCTCGCGACCAGATCCAGGTTGCTGGTTCCTCCACGGTTCTGCCCTATGCCAAGATCGTTGCCGAAACTTTTGCTGAGACTTTCCCGAACTTCAAGGCTCCGGTTGTTGAGTCTGGCGGCACGGGCGGCGGTCTGAAGGCGTTCTGCTCCGGCGTCGGCGAAGGCACCATCGACATTGCAAACGCTTCGCGCCCGATCAAGAGCGACGAACTCGCCGCTTGTAAGGCCGCTGGCGTTGCCGACGTTCAGGAAGTGAAGATCGGCTACGACGGCATCGTCTTCGCAATGGACTCTTCCAACAAGGACATCAAGCTCGAGCCGAAGGATCTGTACCTCGCGCTCGCCGCTGAAATCGTCAAGGACGGCAAGCTCGTTGCCAACCCTTACAAGAAGTGGTCGGAAATCAACAAGGAACTGCCTGATGTAGCGATCGCCGCTTACATTCCGGGTTCCAAGCACGGCACGCGCGAAGTCTTCGAAGAGAAGATCATGGCTGACGGCTGCAAGGAAGCCAAGGCGACCGACGCCATCAAGGCGCTGATCACCGACGCCAAGCAGGCTGCTGCCAAGTGCGTTGCAGTTCGCAAGGACGGCGCTGCAGTCGACATCGACGGCGACTACACCGAGACGCTTGCCCGCATCGACGCCAACAAGACCGGCCTCGGCGTTTTCGGCCTGGCATTTTACGAGAACAACGCTGACCGCCTGAAGGTTGCGACCGTCAGCGGCGTTGTTCCGTCCACGGAAACCGTTGCCAGCGGCAAGTACCCGGTTTCGCGCCCGCTGTTCTTCTACGTGAAGAAGGCTCACCTGGGCGTTATCCCGGGCCTCAAGGAATATGTCGAGTTCTTCGTTTCTGACGAAATGATCGGCCCCGACTCTCCGCTCGCAAACTACGGCCTCGTTGCCGCTCCGGAAAAAGAACGCGAAGAAATTCGCTCCAAGTTCGCTGCCGGCGCTTCGATGTAATAAACAAGGAGGGGTGCGGCCTGCCGCACCCCTCTCTCCGCTCCGGTACCGTTGTGCTTAAGGCGGCTGTCTCCGGTTGACAGTTCCCATCCATCGCCGTCCACATAATTGTTGATGGATTACAGATGGATAGGATGTATCAACCTTGACGCTTGCCAGACTTTGTTACAGTCAGGCGGCAAGCATCTCTGGATGGTCCAGCGGTCTCGTTTTGATGACTTTTTGATTTGCCCGATATCGCACCGTGCTCTTGAGGCACGACGAGGGAACTCTAATGAACACATCGATCCTTTTGCTGATACTGGTGTTGATCGGCATCGGCAGTTATCTGCTCGGCAGCCGCCGCGCCGTTGCTTTGTCTGGTGGGCGTCCCTCCAGCATGCATTCCCGTGCCGGTTATCACGGTTCCTACGCTGTCGTCTGGGCGGTGCTGCCCGCAGCGCTCATTCTCTGTATCTGGCTTGTTATCAGCCCGCTGATCGTTACCTCTGCGGTGCGTGGCGAATTTCCCGAAGATGTGCGCTCCCAATCCGAAGCGCAGCAGAGCCTGACCTACGGCATGGTAACGTCCATCGCCCGCGGTCTTCAGCGTCTGACGCCGGAAGAAACCGCAAAGGTTGATGCGGATACGGCTGCGGTAAGATCGCTTCTGGCATCGAAGGGCGTGGCAATTGCCGGCGAACCCCAGCGTTTCATGGTCGATGCCGCCCAGACGCTGAATGCGATGACCTCCACCAGCCGCCTGGGCATGATCGCCACCGTGCTGCTGGCCGCATTCGCCGGTGCCGCTTATGCACTGCGTTCAATCGCGCCGCGTTTTCGGGCGCGCAACAGGGTGGAGCGGGTCATTCTCGCGGCTCTGGTCGTCGCGTCGTCCATCGCCATTCTGACGACCATCGGCATCGTCCTTTCGATGCTTTCAGAAGCAATCCAGTTCTTTACCATGGTTCCGGCGCACCAGTTCTTCTTCGGAACGGTATGGGATCCGCGTTTTGCCGCTGCCGGTGCGACTGACTCTTCCGGCCAGTTCGGCCTGATCCCGCTGCTCGCCGGCACGCTCTATATTGGTTTCGTCGCCATGCTGGTCGCCGTTCCGGTCGGGCTGTTTTCTGCGATCTATATGTCGGAATATGCGACGCCGCGCCTTCGCTCGATAGTAAAGCCACTGCTCGAGGTGCTCGCGGGCATCCCGACAATCGTCTACGGCTTCTTTGCGCTGACGACCGTTGGTCCTTTCCTGCGAGATATTTCCACGCAGATCAGCGGTCTTGCGACAGGCAACTACGCCAACTTCATCCAGGCGCAGAGCGTCATCACCGCCGGCTTCGTCATGGGCATCATGCTGATCCCTTATGTTTCGTCGCTGTCTGACGATATCATCACCGCCGTGCCGCGTTCGCTGCGCGATGGCTCTCTCGGTCTCGGCGCCACGCGCTCTGAAACCATCAAGAAGGTCATCCTTCCCGCCGCTCTTCCCGGCATCGTCGGCGCCGTGCTGATGACGGCGTCGCGTGCGATCGGCGAGACCATGATCGTGGTTCTTGCGGCTGGCGTCGCTGCCCGCCTGCAGCTCAACCCCTTCGAACCCATGACAACAGTGACGGTCAAGATTGTCAGCCAGCTGACGGGTGACCTTGAGTTTACCTCGCCGCAAACGCTGGTGGCCTTCGCGCTGGGCATAACTCTTTTTGCAATCACGCTTTGCCTGAATATCTACGCGCTTTACATCGTGCGCAAATACCGGGAGCAATATGAATGACCGACATCGTTTCCCCGGCGGCCGGTGCTGCCGCCGTGAACAAGGCCACGCGCCGTGATATCGGCATCAAGCGTCGCTATGCAGCTGAACGCCGCTTCCGCGCCTATGGATTGGCAGCAATCTCGTTCGGCCTAATCTTCCTCTTTCTGCTGCTCTGGTCGGTCGTATCCAAGGGTCACACCGCCTTCCAGCAGACGATGATCACCGTTCCGGTCGAGTTTTCCGAACTGATCATCGATCCAAAGAACGAGCGCGCAACCAATCCGGCAAAGCTGATGACGGCCAACTACCCCGTCCTCGCCCGTGATGCGGTGGCAAAGGTTCTCGGGGTCGCGCCGACGGATAAGGCCGGTCTTCGCGCCGTCAACGTCATGATCTCCGACAGCGTACGCACCCAGCTGCGTGATATCGTCGTCGCCGATCCGTCCGTCATCGGCACCACGCGCAGCGTCACGCTTCTGGCGTCGGGTGATGTCGACAGCGCCTTCAAGGGCCAGGTCGACATGTCGGGGGATGAAGCAAACCGCCGTATCTCGAACCAGCAGCTCGGCTGGATGAACCAGCTCGTGGAAAGCGGACAGCTTGGCAAGCATTTCAATACCGGCATCTTCGTCAACGGCGCTTCGAGCCGTCCGGAAGCCGCGGGTGTTGGCGTTGCGCTGATCGGCTCGTTCTACATGATGCTGATCGTGCTGGTGCTGTCGCTGCCGATCGGTGTTGCGGCCTCCATCTATCTGGAGGAATTTGCCCCCAAGAACCGTTTGACGGACCTTATCGAGGTCAACATCAACAATCTGGCGGCTGTTCCCTCCATTGTTTACGGTCTGCTCGGTCTCTCCGTCTTCATCAACTTCATGGGCTTTCCACGCTCGGCCTCGCTGGTCGGCGGCCTCGTCCTGACGCTGATGACCCTGCCGACGATCATCATCGCCACCCGCGCTGCATTGAAGGCCGTGCCGCCGTCGATCCGCGCCGCCGCACTCGGTCTTGGCGCTTCCAAGATGCAGACGATTTTCCATCACGTCCTGCCGCTGGCAATGCCTGGCATTCTGACCGGCACCATCATCGGTCTCGCCCACGCACTGGGCGAAACGGCGCCGCTGCTTCTGATCGGCATGGTGGCATTCGTCGCGAACTATCCGACAACGCCTATGGATCCGTCCACGGCCCTGCCGGTGCAGATTTACATGTGGGCGAACGAAGCTGAGCGTGCCTTTGTCGAACGGACATCTGGCGCTATCATCATCCTGCTTCTGTTCCTCATTCTCATGAATGTTGGCGCAATCCTGTTGCGTCGCCGCTTTGAGCGGCGCTGGTAGAGGGAGCTAGAGCAATGAACATGTTGTCGGAAGCAGCAGTTGAAAAGGCGCTGGACAAGAAAATGAATGAAGTCTCATACAAGATGATCGGCAAGGATGTTTCGGTTTATTACGGCGAAAAGCGCGCGCTTTACGACGTGAACCTCAATGTCCGCGAAAACACGGTGACTGCACTTATCGGCCCGTCCGGTTGCGGTAAATCCACTTTCCTGCGCACCTTGAACCGCATGAACGACACGATCGACGGTTGCCGGGTCACCGGCAAGATCACGCTCGATACCGACGATATCTACGATCAGCAGATCGACGTCGTGGAACTGCGTGCCCGCGTCGGCATGGTGTTCCAGAAGCCGAACCCGTTTCCGAAGACGATTTATGAGAACATCGCCTACGGCCCGCGTATCCACGGTCTCGCCCGCAACAAGGCGGATATGGACCAGATCGTCGAGCATAGCCTGCAGAAAGCGGGTCTCTGGAACGAGGTGAAGGATCGTTTGCTGGAATCCGGCACGGGCCTTTCCGGTGGCCAGCAGCAGCGTCTGTGCATCGCACGCGCGGTTGCCGTCAGCCCGGAAGTGATCCTGATGGACGAGCCGTGCTCGGCGTTGGATCCGATCGCGACTGCGAAGGTCGAGGAACTCATCCACGAACTGCGCACCAACTACACCATCGTCATCGTCACGCACTCCATGCAGCAGGCGGCGCGCGTTTCCCAGCGTACGGCCATGTTCCATCTTGGTCATCTTGTCGAAGAAAACGAAACCGACAAGATGTTCACCAATCCGGACGACCAGCGCACGCAGGACTACATCATGGGCCGCTTCGGCTGATCCCCGGCCGGTGCTTTATCGTAACCGTACAAGACTGGTGCCTCTGCCGTGCCCCGCTGTTGGGCACGCGCATGCAGGCCAAGCCGGAGGAATAGACCATGACACAGACAACGACCCATTCGCATATCCTGTCTGCCTATGACGACGAACTGAAGTTTCTGACGCGCCGCATCGCCGAAATGGGCGGTCTTGCCGAGCAGATGTGCGGTGACGCCGTGCGCGCACTCGTCAATTCCGATGCTGCGCTCGCGCAGAAGGTCATTTCGGACGATACCATTCTCGACCATGCTGAGCGCGAAATCGGCGACAAGGCGATCGTAACCATCGCCAAGCGTCAGCCGATGGCGGCAGACCTTCGCGAGATCATCGGCACCCTGCGTATCGCCGCCGATCTCGAACGCGTCGGCGATCTTGGCAAGAACACGGCCAAGCGCGTTATCGCTGTCGCCGGCACCGGCGTTCCGCGCAAGCTCGCCCGCGGCATCGAGCATCTGTCCGACCTGGCGCTGGTGCAGCTCAAGGAAGTCCTCGACGTCTATTCCACGCGTTCCGCCGAAAAGGCCAATGCGATCCGTGAACGCGACGAGGAAATCGATGCCATGTACACGTCGCTCTTCCGGGAGCTTCTGACCTACATGATGGAAGACCCGCGCAACATCACCACCTGCACGCATCTTCTGTTCTGCGCCAAGAACATCGAGCGTATCGGCGATCATGCGACGAATATCGCAGAGACGATCTATTACATGACCACCGGCAGCCAGCCGGAGGGCGAGCGTCCGAAGGACGACAGTTCCAACACGCTTGGTTCGGTGACCGAGTAACAGACAAGCAGAAGCTTGCGGAGTTCAGCATATGGTGCCCAAGATTGCAGTTGTGGAAGACGAGGAAGCGTTGAGCGTCCTGCTTCGTTACAATCTCGAGGCTGAGGGATACGACGTCGACACGATACCCCGTGGCGATGAGGCGGAAATCAGGCTGCAGGAGCGCATTCCGGATCTTCTCATCCTGGACTGGATGTTGCCCGGCGTCTCCGGTATCGAACTGTGCCGGCGCTTGAGAATGCGGCCGGAAACAGAACGCCTGCCCATCATCATGCTGACGGCGCGTGGCGAAGAGAGCGAACGGGTTCGCGGTCTCGCTACCGGCGCTGACGATTATGTCGTCAAGCCGTTCTCGACGCCGGAACTCATGGCCCGGGTCAAGGCCATGTTGCGCCGGGCCCGTCCGGAGGTTCTGTCGTCGGTGCTCAAATGCGGCGATATCGAACTGGACCGCGAGACCCATCGCGTTCACCGCAAAAGCCGCGAAGTGCGCCTCGGCCCGACGGAATTCCGCTTGCTGGAATTCCTGATGACGTCGCCGGGTCGGGTGTTTTCCCGCTCGCAATTGCTGGATGGCGTCTGGGGTCATGATATCTATGTCGACGAGCGTACTGTCGATGTGCATGTTGGACGTCTGCGCAAGGCCCTGAATTTCTCGCACATGCAGGATGTCATCCGCACGGTGCGTGGTGCGGGATATTCGATGGAAGCCTGAGCGAAGCGGAACCAGATAGTTTCGCTGGCGAAGTAGTGCACCAAAAAATCAGGAAGCCCGAAATCTGAAACGATTTCGGGCTTTTTCTATATGAGTATCCGCCAAACTCGATGCCATTATCCGTTTTGACCGGAGAAGATCGGCTGCGCGTTGAAATCCGGATTGAGGGGTCACGCCCAATAGTAAGGGGAAAGGGTGCGGCCTGCCATCAAGCCGCCCAGAAAGCCGCTTTATTTTTGTCATAAAAAAACGGGCCCGAAGGCCCGTAATTTTTGAGTGCTGAATGCGTGCCGCAACACTCAAGCCTTGCGGCGCTCGCTCACCGGCTGGTAGGCGAGTTTCGCATGGAACTTGCAATAGGGCGAAGATTCCAGCGCTTCACAACCGCAGAAATGGAAGTCGTCCTTCAGCGGATCGCCAACCGGCCATTTGCAGGTGCGCTCGGTCAGTTCCGTCAGCGTCAGGCGACGGGAAATCGGCGTGACAACGTTCTTGGAAGGAACGTAATCGAGAACCTGCGCGGTCTCGATATCGATCTCCTCGTGCAGCGCCGTTGCCGCGTTCGAACGGGTGAGGATGCGTGCCGGTGCCGCGTTGACGCGACCTGCGAAAGTCGTCGCACGCGGGGCAGGGGCAGCGGTGCGCTTCGGCGCGGAGCGTGCCGAAGTCACTGGACCGCCAGCCTTGACGCGTCCCGGCAGATTGAGACGATGGACCTTGCCGATCACGGCATTACGGCTGACGCCGCCCAGCTGCGCTGCAATCTGGCTGGCGCTAAGGCCCTCGGACCACAATTTCTTGAGCTTTTCGACTCGTTCGTCTGTCCAGTTCATGCCGCTTCTCCGCTTGTCGCGTGTATTTTCGGCAGAATCCCTCTCCGTCTCGCGCGCATGCCGCAAGCGTGGTTTCCGCCTGATTTTCGGTGACTAGTTCCGCCGCAATGCAGTCTAGTAATTAGCGATTAACCTAGTGCCAGCCCGACTCCGTGGCAAGAGTCGCGGGAATCATCTGGAATCGATTTTCCGGTTTTCCCCAACTTGCTGGCGTATTGAGTCTGAAAGGCAACACCTTGGGGCTGGCCCGCCGCCGCATACTAGTGCTTGAGAAGCCCGGGAAACGCTGACTTTTGTTGACATCGGCAAACGAAGTGACAATAGTGCCCCTGCCGCCGCAAGGCGGCATTTTGATTTTCAGGCGAGGGATAACCCCGCAAGCCTATTGACAACAGTTTGACAGCGCATCTGCGCAAGGAGTGATACAGCCATGGCCGAAGCCGGCGCGCCATTGTTTGATACGTTCTCAAGAGCCCCCCTGCGCTTCGAGCGCGGTGAGGGTGTATGGCTGTTCACGGAAAGCGGCGAGCGATATCTGGATTTTGCGGCCGGTGTTGCTGTCAACTCGCTGGGCCACGCCCATCCTCACCTCGTTGATGCGATCAAGACGCAGGCCGAGAAGGTCTGGCACGTCTCGAACCTTTATGAAGTACCGGGACAGGAAAAACTCGCCAGGCGCCTGACGGAAGCGACTTTCGCGGACAAGGTATTCTTCACAAATTCAGGCGCGGAAGCCCTGGAATGCGCCATCAAGACCGCCCGCCGTTATCACTATACCAAGGGCCATCCGGAGAAGTTCCGCATCGTGTCCTTCGAAGGCGCTTTCCATGGCCGTACACTGGCGACGATCGCCGCGGGTGGCCAGCAGAAATACCTCGAAGGTTTCGGTCCCAAGGTCGAAGGTTTCGATCAGGTTCCGTTCGGTGATGTCGATGCCCTCAAGGCCGTCATCACGGCTGAGACTGCAGCACTTCTGATCGAGCCCATCCAGGGCGAGGGCGGCATTCGCTCGCCCAGCAAGGAATTCCTGCAAATCCTGCGCGGATTGTGCGACGAGCACGGTCTGCTGCTGATTTTCGATGAGGTCCAGACGGGTGTCGGCCGCACAGGCAAGCTGTTTGCTTATGAACATACCGGTGTTGCGCCCGATATCATGGCGGTCGCCAAGGGTATCGGTGGCGGTTTCCCGCTCGGCGCATGCCTTGCCACGGCAGATGCCGCTTCCGGCATGACGGCGGGCGTACATGGCACCACCTATGGCGGCAACCCGCTGGCCATGGCAGTCGGCAATGCCGTGCTTGACGTCGTTCTCTCCGAAGGTTTTCTCGAGAAGGTCCGTGACGTCGCGCTGGTCTTCCGGCAGGGTCTGGCCTCGCTCAAGGACCGTTATCCTGACGTGATCGACGAAATTCGCGGCGAAGGTCTGCTTCTGGGCATCAAGGCGAAGATTCCTTCGGGCGAATTGCTGCAGGCCATGCGCGCAGAGCATCTGCTTGGCGTTCCTGCGGGCGACAATGTCATCCGTCTTCTGCCGCCGCTCGTCACCACGGCTGAAGAGGCCCGCGAGGGTCTTGCACGTATCGACGCGGCTGCCGCCTCCCTGACGGTTGCGAAACAGGCAAAAAGCGCCTGAAAAAATCAAGAGCGGGCCTCTCTTCAGGGGCTCGCAAGCATGGGACAGATTAGAATGGGTTCACCAAAACATTTTCTGGACCTCTCGGCCGTCGGGTCGGAGGATCTGCGGACAATTCTTGATGATGCGCGCACGCGCAAGATTGCCACCAAAACCGGCACGGCGGAAAAGCCGCTTGCTGGCAAGATGCTGGCAATGATTTTCGAAAAACCGTCCACACGCACCCGCGTCTCCTTCGATGTCGGCATGCGCCAGCTCGGCGGTGAGACCCTGTTCCTGTCGGGCACGGAAATGCAGCTGGGCCGCGCGGAAACGATTGGCGATACGGCCAAGGTGCTGTCGCGCTATGTCGATGCCATCATGATCCGCACCACGGATCACTCGCGTCTGCTCGAGCTTGCCGAACACGCCACCGTGCCTGTTATCAATGGCCTGACGGACGACACGCATCCCTGCCAGATCATGGCGGATATATTGACGTTCGAGGAACATCGCGGCCCGGTCAAGGGCAAGACCATTGCCTGGACGGGTGACGGCAATAACGTGCTGCATTCGTTCGTGGAAGGCTCCGCCCGTTTCGGTTACCGCATGGCGATGGCAGTACCGATGGGTTCGGAACCGCACGACAAGTTCCTGAACTGGGCACGCAACAATGGCGGCGAAATCTCGCTGTACCACGACGCCGACAAGGCAGTGGCGGGCGCTGATTGCGTCGTCACCGATACCTGGGTGTCCATGAACCAGGAACACAAGGCGCGCGGCCACAATATCTTCCAGCCTTATCAGGTCAATGAAGCGCTGATGGCGAAGGCCAACAAGGAAGCGCTGTTCATGCACTGCCTGCCGGCGCATCGCGGCGAGGAAGTAACGGATGCAGTGATCGACGGGCCGCAATCGGTGGTCTTCGACGAGGCGGAAAACCGGCTCCATGCGCAGAAGTCCATTATCGCATGGTGCATGGGCGTCATCTGACCGCTATCGGCCGGGTGCTTGAACTCGGCGATGCACATTCCCATCTGTGGGGCTTCGAAGACGCTCGTCGGCTTTTCGCTGGCGGGCCACCTCACGATTTGCACGATTTTCCCCGGAGGCGGTTTCGCTTCCCGGATCTCTGTGCGACAAGCTGAAAAAGTACATTTTAAAAGCCGGACTTTTGGACGGTAGCGGCGCAACGGCTGCGCCAGGGAGTTATGACATGGCAGATGTAACGGTTGAACTGGACAATCTCGATTTAGCTGGCGACGACAAGGTTGTGCCCTTTCAGGTCGAGGGTCTGGACGTGCGCGGTCGCGCCGTACAGGTCGGGCCGCTGTTGAATGCCATCCTCGAACGTCACGAATATCCCGAGATTGTCGCCCGCCTGCTCGCGGAAGCAACGGTTCTGACGGCGCTGATCGGCACATCCCTGAAATTTTCCGGCAAGCTGACCGTGCAGACCAAGGGCGACGGCCCGGTTGACCTTCTGGTGGCGGATTTCACCGCGCCCGAGAGCATGCGCGCTTATGCTCGTTTCGATGAGGAGCGGCTGGCGGAAGCTGTCGCTGCGGGGCAAACCTCGCCCGAACAACTGCTCGGAACCGGCATTCTGGCCTTCACCATCGATCAGGGCGTCGGCATGCAGCCTTATCAGGGCATCGTGCCGCTGGACGGTTCTTCGCTGGAAGAAATCGCCGGGGTTTATTTCCGTCAGTCGGAACAGCTTCCCACCCGCGTGCGCCTCGGCGTTGCCCAGTTCTTCGACCGTGACGGCGAAGGCAAGCCGCGCCATAGCTGGCGTGCAGGCGGCGTGATTGCCCAGTTCCTGCCGCAGGCGCCCGAGCGTTTGCGCATGCGCGATCTCCATGGCGGTGACGGCGACGAGGGCGATTATGAAGTGGCGGAGGACGATGCTTGGACAGAGGCGGTGTCGCTGCTGAATACGGTGGATACCGACGAGCTGACCGATCCGCAGGTGCCAGTGGAGCGTCTGCTTTACAGGCTTTTCCACGAGAGCGGCGTGCGCATCTACGATCCGCAGGTCATTTTCGACCGTTGCAGCTGTTCACGGGACAAGATTAAGGGTGTGCTGTCCGGTTTCACCGCCGAAGAGATCAAGGCGAGTGAGGAAGACGGTGCGATTGCCGTAACGTGCGAGTTCTGCTCCACGACCTATCGCTACGATGTCAGTGAATTTGAAAACGTCTGACGAGGAGAGCCGCGCTTGTGAATGGCGCGGCTTTTTGTCAGTTCAGCACCCGCAACAGGCCGGGTGAATCCAGTGAAAAGGCGGGTATGGTGACGTTGAACACCTCGCCTTTGTCCGTTTCCATTTCATAATGGCCAAACATAAGGCCAGACGGCGTATCCAGCGGGCAGCCGGATGAATATTCGTAACTGTCGCCGGGGTTCAGATGCGGTTTTTCGCCGACGACACCCGGCCCGTAGACCTCATCCACCTGTCCGTTCTGGTCGGTGATGTGCCAATAGCGGTTGACGAGTGTTATCGGAACATCGGAATTGTTCGAGATCACGACTTTATAGCCCCAGACATAACGATCGTCATCCGGGTCGGACTGCTCCTCGAGATAATACGGATCGACCGTTACCTCGATATCCCTTGTCAGAGCACGATACATACGCGCCACACCTCGATATTTTCCCTGCTGCCATCATCCTACACTACAGGTTCTGGCTATCGTCAAGAAAATGAATGACTTGACGACCACGCGCATCTTCTGTTGCGCCGTTTTTTCACCGTTAGGGATAACGGTAAAGGTAAATATTGGTTGCCCGACGCGGGCTTTCACCCAGGCGGGATGTGTGCCATGGCCCGACGGGAAGTCGGGCCATGGCGATATGTCGATTGAATCCTTAAACTGAAACGGCCGCAAGACCCTTCGCCAGATCTTCCAGCAGATCGTCCGTATCTTCGATACCGCAGGAAAGACGCAAGGTCCCGCCGGAAATACCCAGTTCGGCACGCGCCTCGTCGGTCAGGTTCTTGTGCGTCGTGGTGCCAGGGTGGGTAATGAGGCTCTTGGCATCGCCGAGATTGTTGGAAATCTTCACGATATCAAGCGCATTCTGCAGTGCGAATGCCGCTTCCTTGCCGCCCTTCAGTTCGAAAGCCACGAGCGTCGAGCCGCCCGACATCTGCCGCGCGATGATGTCTGCCTGCGGATGGTCGGCGCGACCGGGATAGATCACTTTGGCAACCTTGCCGCTGTCGGCGAGGAAATCGGCGATCTTCGAGGCATTGGCCGTCTGCTGCTTGACACGCAGCGGCAGGGTTTCGATGCCCTTCAGCAGTGTCCAGGCATTGAACGGCGACATGGCTGGGCCGGTGTGGCGGAAATAGTCCTGCAGCTCTTCCTCAATCCACTTCTTGTCGGAAAGGATCACGCCGCCAAGGCAACGGCCCTGACCGTCAATGTGCTTCGTCGCCGAATAAACGACGATATGGGCGCCGAGTTCGAGTGGCTTCTGGAAAAGCGGTGTGGCGAAAACATTGTCGACAACCACTTTCGCGCCGATCTGGTTGGCGAGCTTCGCCACGCCGGCAATATCCACCACTTCGAGCGTCGGGTTGGTCGGGCTTTCGAGGAAAAACAGCTTGGTGTTCGGCTGGATCGCCTTTTCCCAATTGTTGAGATCGCGTCCGTCGATCAGCGTGCACTCGATGCCGTATTTGGGTGCAAGCGTTTCTACCACCCAACGGCAGGAGCCAAAAAGCGCGCGGGCAGCAACGATGTGATCGCCGGCACGCAGCTGGCACATGATGGCGGCTGTCACGGCGGCCATGCCGGAGGCAAGCGCACGGGCGTCTTCCGCACCTTCCAGCAGGCACATGCGCTTTTCGAACATGTCATTGGTCGGGCTTGCATAGCGGGCATAGATGAAGCCATCCGTTTCGCCCTTGAAGCGCGCTTCGGCGGCTTCGGAGTTTTCGTAAACGAAACCCTGGGTCAGATAGATCGCTTCCGACGTTTCACCATAGGGTGAGCGTAGCGTACCACCGTGAACGAGCTGGGTTGCCGGGCGCCATTTATTGCTCATGTGATCACCTCAAAACAAAAAAACCGGTCGCAAAAGCAGACCGGTTCCTAGCACCCGGTCTTTTTAGCCACTTGTTTAACGTGGCTGCAAGCCGACCGGCCAAATCACCACGGGATAAGCTTGCCATACTGCCGTTACCGGCTTGCGTCAATGCTTTCCTTTTGGTTTTGTCGCCGTAAAAAGGAATGATGATCATGACCAGAACCACGGGCATTTTGGCGGATGGCGCGATCAGGGCGCTGTTTGCGGGCGGCAAGCTGAGAAGCGAGGCTGATCTCGATGGCGATCAGGTGCAACCCGCCAGCCTCGATCTGCGACTGGGCTCCAAAGCCTATCGCGTGCGCGCCAGTTTCATGCCCGGCCCCGGAACGCGAGTCATCGACAAGCTCAACCGCTTCAGCCTGCACGAGGTCGATCTGAGCGAGGGGGCGGTGCTGGAAACCGGTTGCGTCTACATCGTGCCCTTGATGGAGAGCCTGGAGCTGCCGGCGGATATGTCGGCTTCGGCCAATCCGAAAAGCTCGACTGGGCGTCTTGATATCTTCACCCGCGTCATGACCGACAATGCGCAGGAATTCGACAAGATACCTGCGGGCTATGCCGGCCCGCTCTATCTGGAAATCAGCCCGCGCACCTTCCCGGTCGTCGTGCGCCGTGGCTCGCGCCTCTCGCAAATCCGTTTCCGCATCGGCCACTCGTTGCTCAACGAGGCCGAGCTTCTGAAATTGCACGAGACGGAGATGCTGGTCGCCAGCGAAACCCCTAATGTGACCGGCGGCGGCATCGCGCTTTCCATCGACCTTAAGGGTTTTGGCGAAAAAGGGCTGATCGGCTATCGCGGCAAGCATCACACAGCGGTAGTAGATGTCGACAAGAAGGCTCAGCACGATGTTCTCGATTTCTGGGAACCTCTATACGCCCGCGGCCGTGCCGAACTGATCCTCGATCCGGATGAGTTCTATATTCTCGTTTCGCGTGAAGCGGTGCATGTACCGCCACTTTATGCGGCCGAAATGACACCCTTCGATCCCTTGGTGGGCGAGTTCCGCGTGCATTATGCGGGCTTCTTCGATCCAGGCTTCGGCCATGCGCAGGCGGGCGGCACGGGCAGCCGCGCCGTTCTCGAGGTGCGCAGCCACGAGGTGCCCTTCATCCTCGAACACGGCCAGATCGTCGGCCGGCTGGTTTACGAGCACATGTTGCAAAAACCTGATGGCCTCTACGGCAGCGGCCTTGGCTCCAACTATCAGGCACAGGGCCTGAAGCTCTCCAAGCATTTCCGCACGGAGTAATGATCCTGTCGGGTGCTTGACACCCGATAAGAACTGTCCGATGTCTTGTGCGCGGCGCGGGTGTAGCTCAATGGTAGAGCAGCAGCTTCCCAAGCTGAATACGAGGGTTCGATTCCCTTCACCCGCTCCATATTTTCAAGGCAATCCAAACAACTTCCTGGCCAGCCAAAAGCGCGCATGTCACCGCCATCGCTGCGGCAAACGTGCGACTATGCGATTTAGCTTGACTACAATTAAATTGCACGTAATAGTTGATGCGGTCGTAACATTATTGGGGGAGTGTTATGAGTCGCAAGCTTCTTTCGGAATTTCTTGGCACTTTCTGGCTCGTTTTCGGAGGTTGCGGCAGTGCGGTTTTTGCCGCTGCTTTTCCTGAACTCGGCATTGGCTTTCTCGGTGTCGCTTTCGCTTTCGGTCTCACGGTTTTGACCATGGCCTATGCGGTCGGCGGCATTTCGGGCGGTCATTTTAATCCGGCCGTTTCCGTCGGTCTGTCCGTTGCTGGCAAATTTCCGGCATCGAACCTCGTTCCTTACATAGTGGCGCAGGTTTTAGGGGCGATTGTCGCGGCGGGGGCGCTTTATGTCATCCTTACCGGCAAAGCCGGTGCCGATATTGGCGGTTTTGCCGCAAATGGTTACGGGGAACATTCACCGGGTGGATATTCGCTCGTGTCGGCGCTGCTGATCGAAGTCATTTTGACGGCATTTTTCCTGATCGTCATTCTGGGATCGACGCATGGCAGGGTTCCCATTGGTTTTGCGCCGATCGCAATCGGCCTTGCTCTCACACTTATTCATCTGATCTCCATTCCGGTCACCAATACATCCGTCAATCCGGCCCGCTCGACGGGACAGGCATTGTTTGTTGGTGGATGGGCGCTGCAACAGCTCTGGCTGTTCTGGCTCGCTCCGATCCTCGGCGGCGCAATCGGCGCCGTGGTCTGGAAACTTTTCGGCGAGAAAGACTAAGGCTCAAGGCCCGCTTTCTCCGGCCCGCACACATGAATGGGAAGCATTGTTTCTCCGAATGGTCGGGGAAACCTGTGAGGAGGATGACATGGATCTTACTTCGATATTGGCCCAAATTGTCGGCGGTGCGGTTGGTGGTTCGGCCGGCGGAAAAATACTCAAGGATTCTGATCTCGGTGCGCTCGGCAACCTGATTGCCGGCGCTATTGGCGGCATCGGCGGAGGAACCGTGCTCGGATCGCTGCTCGGGACGGCGGGAACTGCTGCCGCCGGCGGCATGGATATAGGTGCTCTTGCCGGCCAGCTTGTTGGCGGCGGCGTCGGCGGCCTGATTGTCCAGATCATTGTAGGCCTCATCAAGAACAAGCTTGTTGCCAAATAGAGCTGCTCGGCCGATCTTTTGCGAAGCGATAAAGCTTGCCGATGGAGAAGCCTCGATCGGCAAGGCGTTTTGGTTTGTGCAATATCCGCAGTGGCGGCGCTGACGGAACCGGAATTCGTTTATAAAATCCGGTCGTCAGGCCTTGTTCCTGATGAACGGCATATGCGGCGTCTTGTTCCAGACGAACGGCTTGGTTTTCAATTCCACCACGGCGCGCCATGCGGCGAATGACAGCATCAGCCAATAAAGCGGGATCGCCAACCAGCGCCGTCCGACCTGTTGTTTCTCATGAGCTATCATCCTGTTTCTGCCCATCAGTACGAATATGGCGTAGCTTCCGAAAATATTCAGCGTATCGATAAAAAACAGAATGCCCTGCCAGGAAAGCAGCATATCCGCGCCGTTTTCCCGGATTGCCATGGCCATGAAGGCGAAGGAAACAAACAGCAAGGGATGGGCCAGCGACGACAGAAGCATGCCGCCAATCAGCAGCTGAAAGACGATATAGGCGATCCATCCCATGCGGTGCGCGGTCGTGAAGGGCGAGCGGGTCATGACCAGCCAGCTTTGCAGCCAGCCCTTGTACCAACGCGCGCGCTGGTTCAGCCAGACGGAAAGGGAGGTCGGAGCATCCTCCAGTGTCTGTCGCCGGATGACACCACAGCGATAACCCAGCCTGTGCAGCCGGAGGCCCATATCGGCATCTTCCGTCACATTATACGGGTCCCATCCTCCCACCCGGCGTAACACGGCGGTGCGAAAATGGTTGGAGGTGCCGCCAAGCGGCAGCGGCAGCTTGCACGCTGCAAGAACGGGCAACAGGCAGCGGAAAAGGCCGGAATATTCCAGTGCGAAACAGGCGCTGAGCCAGGAGGAGCTGGCATTGCTGATAATAAGCGGCGCCTGCACACAGGCCACCTCGTCCGGCTGGCCGCGGAAGGCGGCGTAGGCTTCGCGCAATTGCAGCGGATGCGGCCGGTCCTCGGCGTCGTAAACGGCAACGAAAGTGCCACGCGCGCCGGAAAGCGCATAGGTCAGGGCCTTGGGCTTCGTGCGTGGCATGGATGGCGGCACGCTGACGATCTCGATATGCGGACCGGGATTTATCCGCTGGATGGCCTCGATCGTCGCTACGTCGTCTGCCTCGCAGACGAGCTTGATATCGAGCCGGGATTTGGGCCAGTCCAGCCGCTCCAGCGCATGAATGAGCTGCTCAACGACCGCCTCTTCGCGATAAAGCGCCACAAGAATAGTGTAGACCGGCAGCTCCCCGTCCTGCTGGAGTGGTATGACGGTTTTCGCATCGTTTCCTTTTGGCGTATGGACGAGTGCAAACAACCTGAAAAGCAAGGTGGAGAGATAAAGCATCGTGAGGGTGACGTGAATATAGGCCAGGGCCGCCTGCGTATAAAACAGTAGCGACAGAACGAGCAGGGTAACGAAAATGCCGCTGACAAAACCCTGCTCGCCATGCAGCGTGATCCTTGCGGAATGCTGCGGCGCGGCGTTGAAAAGCTGATGTCGCGTGTCTCGGCAGCGGCGTGCTTCGCCCGCCTTCCAGATTGCGCTGCGCATGGCTTGTGGCGTGGTCACGGCAAGTTCTTCGAGAAGATACGGGCGCTGATCGAGGATGCCTTTCAGCAATTCCATCCTTGCCAGTTCCGGCACGATCAGCAACACTGGCTTACCATTCAGCGGTGTCAACCGCAGGAGCCGTGGTTCGGCTAGTTGCGCGTCCAGGTGATTGAGGTCTGCCACACGACCCGGATCGATTTCCGGTCGAAACGGCAATCGCAACAATCTGGCAAAAGCACCGTAATACGCATCCGCATCGACCAGGCCGCTCGCCAGCAATTCGTCTTCCACGGTTGAGCCGTTTTTGAGGGCCTGCTCTTCGAATGCAGCGATGTAAGGCTTGCCGAACCCCAGCGAAGAGAGAAAGCGTGTTGGCCCATGCTCGTCCGGTTCGGGCGCTGTCCAAAGCGGATTGTCGCCGATGAGCGAAAACGCAATTTTTCGCCCCGCTGACGTCGTGCGGAACGATTCTCGTGTATAGTGCCTAAAATAATCCATGCATCGCCGCCGCCGCCATGGTAACGCCCTGCTTCTTGCTACGGACAGTATAGATGAGAATGATGAATGTAACGCGAAATATAGTTATTGGTTTTACTTTAGCTGTCGCTTTACAATTCGGTGGTAATTTGGGAGAACTTCACGCGGAAGGTCTCTCGGACAGAAACCGCATGCCGGTGCTGTTTGATGCGCAGGAGCGGTTTCCGGGTGGCGATCTCTCCTCCGTGCCCCGGATCAGGTTTTTGATGTCGGTCGATTTTCCACCCTTTAATTTTACCGATCAGGAAGGCCGGCTTGCCGGTTTTCATGTCGATCTGGTGCGCGAAATCTGTGCCCAGCTGAAGGTTGAGAGCAAATGCCAGGTGCAGGCACTGCCGTTTGACGAGCTGGAGGCAGCGCTGGAAATGGGAGAGGGCGAAGCGGTGATTTCCGGCATTGCCACTACCGCCGATCTGCGAAAGAGTTTCACCTTCTCGCGACCCTATCTGCTGTTGCCTGCGCGTCTTGCCGTCAACAAGGCGGCGAAATTCACTGGCTCCGGCGCTGATGCCCTGTCGGGAAAGAAGGTGGGTGTGGTCACGGGCTCGCGGCACGAACAGATGCTCAAGGCATTTTTTCCCAAAGCCTCGGCTGAAGGCTTTAATGGTTACGAACCCATGTATGAGGCGTTGAAGACGGGCAAGGTGGACGCCGTTTTTGCGGATGGGCTGCGCCTGCCTTTCTGGGTTTCGGGAAGCGCGTCCGGTGCTTGCTGTGCGCTTTTCGGCGGACCTTATTTATCCGACAGATTTCTTGGTGAAGGCCTTTCCATCATGGCAGTTGATCCGGACGATGTGCTTGTACCGGCCTTTGATCAGGCGCTTGCCGCACTTTCGCGCAATGGCCGGCTGGAAGAAATCTACCGGCGTTATTTCCCCTACGGGCTTTATTAGAGAAATCCGGTTTCACTCGGATCGGGGCCCGGATGACGTTCTATTTGGCGGGCGCAAAGGCTTCTTCGTTGCGCCGCAATCGCAAAAGCGCGATCCAAACGGCGGCGGCGATGGCGGCTTCCACGAAGAAATAGCTGCCGATCGTTCCCGAAATGCTGAAGGACCAGGTGAGGAAGGCGACGATAACGGAGCCGATGAGATTGCCGCTGTTCCATATCTTGGCGCGGATATCCTGCCGTCCGGAAGCGCCAAGCGCCTCAAGCGCGGTTGCCGCAACGGCCATCGGCAGCACGACCCAGCAAAGGATACGGGTGATGATCGGCAGCGAGACGTATTCGTCGCCGAACAGTAGCGGCAGGAAGGGTGCTATGATGAAGATGACAAGTGCGCTGCCGACTGCGATGACAAGCGCTGCCTTCAGCACATTATAAGCGCGCTCTATGGTCTTTCCGATACCCTGCAGGGCGGCTGAGGCCGACCCCGGATAGATCAGCCGGTTGAGAGCCTCGACGGAGAGGTAGGAGCTGTCGAGAATTCGCCGGGCAATGGAGTAGCTGCCCAGAACCTCGGCGCTCGCAACGGCACCGAGAACGAGAATATCGGCATTGCCACGCACGGCCTTGAACAGGAACTGGGTGGAAAACAGGATGCCGATGCGGATTTCATCGCGAACGATCCGGAAAACCGGCCGACCGAGCCTGCCGATCGCCTTCAGCGAAATCACTGCCGCAATCGTATGGGCAGCCAGGTTCCACAGGGCCCAGGCCTCCACCGTCTCCACCTTGAAGATGAGACAGGCGACCACGGCGGCAATTGTGCGGGCAACGGCGAACATCACTTCCAGCTTGTTGGCGGAGGCGAAGTCGGAATGGGCGATGAAGCTTTGGGTCGAAAGCGAAATGACTTTCAGAAGGATGAGGTTCGTCACCAGGATCACGAAAGTGGTGATGAGGGTATGCAGCAATGTTTCCGACGTCGGGAAAAACACCGGGATCGTGACCATGCCGATGATGGTCAGCACAATGCCGGTAGCGGCGCTCAAGAGATAGCTGTGGCCGAGCATCACGGGAAACATGCTGCGATCCTGCGCCACGCGGCGGATCAGCGATTCCTGCGAACCGAAACCACAAATCTGTACGCCGAGATTGGTCACGGCCGTGATCGAGGCATAGAGCGCGAATTGTTCCACGCCGAGATGGCGGGCAAGCAGGGCGAAGGTCAAAAGCTGGGCGGCGCTGGACATCAAAAGCGCCCCGCCGGATGCCATATAGGTCAATCCCAGTCTGACTAGATGGCTGAACCGCGGCGTATTCAACGACACCTTATTCTCCGTGCTTTCCGGCGTCGCCGGGCGAATTCAAGATAACTGCCGTGTTCTTAAAATTGATGAACTGAAAAACCCGGCAAGGGGGCAATAATTCGAAGGCCGTTGACCTCTATGAATGGCAGTTGCCCAGTCTTAGCCTTCTTGAGGTAAGAGAGGGTTAAAGCAATTGTATAATAATGATGATAATGACTGTTATGGTTATTTGGACATGGCCCGGTTTAAAAAAGGGTTTCGTTGTTCGTCACAAGGCAGGCCAATGATCCGATTATCCTTTTTCGATGTGGCCGACGATGCCGCCTTTTACTGATACGCAGTCCATTCCTGTACAGAGCAACAGCATGTCGCTTACGGGCGGCCGTCGCGACGCGATTTTTTTCGTCGTCACGATGCTTTATATCTGGATTTCCGTTGCGCCTTTCGAAAATCTTGCTGCCGCGCCCGTGCCGCACGCCGCCGCAAACCAGCTGACCGGGCTGGTGATTGCGCTGATGCTGGGTGTTTTTGCCCTGCGTCATCGGCTGACGGGGCTTTTGTTGCGGCCGCGTCTGCCCATTATGCTGTTGTTTTCCTGGCTGGTGATTTGTTCGGTGCTTGGCTCCCAGCCCGGCACCTCGCTGCAACGTTTGCTCTTTACGGGCCTTCTGTGCTTCATCACCAGCGTCCTCGTCGTCATGCCGCGCGACAGGCGGCAGTTCGACCGGATGATGGCCATCTTCGCCGTCATCCTGCTGGCGCTCTGCTACTTCGGGGTGATCTTCCTGCGCTCGCGCTCGATCCACCAGCCCTACGATCTCGATGAAACGGCGCTCGCCGGCGATTGGCGCGGTATCTTCAATCACAAGAATGCCGCCGCTCCGGCCATGATCATTCTCGTCATGATCGGGCTTTACCTGCGCAATAGCTGGTCGACGGTTGGCGGCATTGTCATCACGCTTCTGGCAGGGTTCTTCCTCTGGAAAACCAACGGGAAAACCGCAGCGATGCTGTTGCCCGTCACTGTTGCGCTGGTCTGGGTCATGGAAAGACATGCCGGTCGGACATTGCTGATGATCGGAGGTCTTCTGGCTTTCCTCAACATCCTCGCGGTCGGCTCCACCTATTTTCCGAGCATACGGCATGTGGTCGATAGTCTGGGGATCGATTCCACCTTTACCGGCCGAACGGATATATGGCGCCTGTCCTTCGACACGTTTGCGCAATCGCCGATCTTCGGGCAGGGTTTTCAGGCATTCTGGACGAGTGACCGGCTTCTGGCGCAGGCCGATACTGCCGGCACCTGGGCGGTCACCGCCTTCCATGCCCATAACGGCTTTGTCGAAAGCCTGCTGAATGGTGGCCTGCCGGCCTTTGTTCTCATCGTCATATGGCTCGTCATCATACCCGCAAACGATTTTCGTATAGCTGTGAACAAGGGTACCGATCCGGCATTAACGCGGCTTTTTGCACGAATTTGGGTGTATGCACTGCTTTCTTCGTGTCTTGAGAGTAATTTCTTTACCGGAACCGGGCCTATCTGGTCTTCTCTACTGATTGCAATCTATTGTTTGAGGCATCAGGCGTACGACATACTTGAGCAGGGGCAGTAATTTGCAGACAGGCCGGGGGGCTTATGCATGACACAAAAAATCGGGACATTTGCAGACAGGATCAATAACCGGCTGGTGCAGTACTTTCCAGGACCGGCGTCGCTGATCAAAACGTCCGAACCAATCGTCTCCTTCACATTCGATGATGTGCCGGCGACCGCCTGGACAAAGGGCGCGCGCATTCTGGAAAGCGAGGGTGTTCGCGGGACATTTTATCTCGCAGGAACTTTTATCGACCAGCACTATGAACAGCAGGACATGATTTCAACCGAAGGCTGTTCGGAACTTGCAGCGGCCGGCCACGAGCTTGCCTGCCATACTTTTTCCCATCGCAAACTCTCGAGCTTTTCACGGCGCGGGCTTGAAGAGGATCTTGATCACAACGAAACCGTGCTGGCATCGTTCGCCGAAAACCGAGGCAGGCGGAATTTCTCCGTTCCTTTCGGCATGGCCTCGCCCGTCATGCAGCCCCTGTTACGACGAAGGTTCAAGACCGCTCGCGGCATCATGCCTGGCATCAACCGGGGCAGCATCGATCCGTACAATCTTGCCGGGGTGGAGTTGCGCGCGGACCAAAACTATCTCGATGCCGCCGATCGTTGGCTCGAGGATGTTTTGCAAAATGGCGGCTGGCTCATCATTTTCACCCATGATGTTTCGCAGACGCCGAGCTTTTACGGTTGCCCGGAAGACAAACTTCAGAGCCTTGTCCGCAGGGCAGCCTCCGGCGGTGCGAAGATCATGACGGTTGATGCCGCGGCAACGTCACTCGGTCTGTAAAGGGATAGTATCGACGCCTGCTCTCTGAGTTGGGCCCGGGCAAGTAGGACGCCTGTCTTCGCAATGGCGGGTGTCTATTGGCTGGCCCAGATGATGCGGGCGATCCATTCCACATCGGCCATGTCGAAACTGCGGTTCGGATGTTCGGGATTGAGCGAAAGAAGCTCGATATTCTTGGGGCTTTGCCGCGCCAGCACCTTGGCCATCACTTCGCCGTCACGGCTTTTCAGCACAACGCGGTCGCCGCGCCGAACCTGCGCGCCCGGCTCCACGATCAGGATATCGCCGTCGCGGTAAAGCGGCATCATGCTTTCGCCCTGTACTTCCAGCGCGTAGACGCCCTGCTTGCGTTCGGGAGAAGAGGGGAACTCCACCACATCCCAGCCTTGACCGGCCGGAAAACCGCCATCGTCGAAAAAGCCGCCGGAGCCCGCCTGCGCAAAACCGAGCAGGGGGATGGCATTGTCCGCACCGGAAGGCTGCATTGTCTGCGTCCTGCCGAAAGCATAACCAAAAAACTGGTCGACGCTTGCCCCCGTCGCCTCCAGCACCTTGGATACCGATTCCGTCGAAGGCCAGCGTTTGCGGCCATCCGGGCCGAAACGTTTCGATTTGTTGAACGAGGTGGGATCGAGACCGGCACGCTTCGCCAAGGCCGAAGGCGTCAGCTGGTGACGTTTGGCAAGCGTATCGATGGCGCTCCAGATCGTCTCGTGTGAAAGCATGATGAAAGCCCGCAGGTGGAGCCCGTGGCGGAAAAGCTCCTGTCGTTTACTCCGCGGAATCTAGACCATATCCCGTCAGGAGTAAAGAAAAGAAAGGAATAAAATCCTCGATTATGCCACCATGGCCGATGTGTTTATCTTGCTGAGCTGTATCACCGCCTGTGTACGGCTATCGACCTTAAGCTTCAACAGAATAGCGGAGACATGCGCCTTGATGGTGGCTTCCGAAACATTCAGCGCATAGGCGATCTGCTTGTTCAGCAGGCCTTCGGCCAGCATGCCCAGAACCCGGCTCTGTTGCGGCGTCAGCGTTCTGAGCCGGCCGATGAGATCAGCCACGTCAGGATCATGCTCCTTTTCGCCCTGACAGCTTGCCGGTATCCACACATCGCCTTCAAGAACCGAGCGAATGCCATCCCTGATATCGTCGATGCCCGAGGATTTGGAAATAAAACCGGAAGCGCCGAGTTCGATGGACCGGCGAACAGTGGTCGCGTCGTCCGTTGCCGAAACGATGACGATGGGCAGGCTGGAAAATTCCGCCCGCAGCGCCATCAGGCCCGAAAATCCGCTGACACCCGGCATGGCGAGGTCCAGAAGCATCAGATCGGCGTCGTTGCATGCCGTCGCGGCACTTCTGGCAGCCTCGAAATCCCCGGCTTCCATGATTGTCTGCTGCCCGTCGAGACCGGATACGGCCTGTTTGAGGGCACCGCGAAAAAGCGGGTGGTCGTCTGCAATGATAATGACAAGTTCCGACATTCTGGCCCCCTCCCAAGGGCGTTATGCGGTTCTTTGAAAGGTATGGCGCACTCCCGTTTGCCGGCAGTCTAGACTGCTTCCGGCTCCTCTGCTGAAAGGTTGCTCTAATCGGTTGCGTATTACAAGAAAAAGCTTGGGAACAGCCGTCGCGCCAATAAAAATGCCGTGGAAACTGTGGACAATCGACCCGCTTTGCGGCAAACCGCCCAGACTGAAAAGCCTTGGAAAGCCTTCGGAGAGCCCCATGCACGAAACGCCCGCGATCATTTATAAAATCGTGCCGGAGACGTTGTGGAATGCAGCCAGGGCACAAGGCGTCTTCGAAGGCGCCGCCATCGATCTGACGGATGGGTTCATTCATTTTTCAACGGCAAAGCAGGCGGCCGAGACTGCCGCCCGGCATTTTTCCGGCCAGACCGACCTGCTTCTGATCGCTGTTGATGGTGCAGCACTTGGCGACAAGCTGGTTTATGAACCCTCGAGAGGCGGCGATCTTTTCCCCCATCTCTATGCGTCTCTTCCCTTGACCGCCGTGCTTTGGGAAACGCCGCTTTCACTTGGCCACGATGGCCAGCACCAGTTTCCGGAGATTTTGTGATGAGCGGATTATTTTCCTCAATCGGCCGCAAGGGCCTGTTTCTTGTCGATCCGGAAAAGGCACATGGTCTGTCCGTGGCGGCGCTGAAAAGCGGCTTTCTGCCCACCTGCATGGTGCCGCACGATCCGCGGCTGCAGCAGACCGTTGCAGGCCTCGTTTTCCCCAATCCGCTCGGCATGGCGGCGGGTTACGACAAGAATGCGGAAGTCCCGGGACCGCTTCTGAGGCTCGGTTTCGGCTTTACTGAAATCGGCACCGTCACGCCGCGTGGGCAATCCGGCAATCCCAAACCGCGCATCTTCCGTCTGGTTGAGGATGAAGGCGTCATCAACCGCCTCGGTTTCAACAATGAAGGCCATGCCGCGGCGCTGGAGCGCCTGAAGCAGGCGCAGCTACGCGGCATCGTCGGCGTCAATATCGGTGCCAACAAGGACAGCGAAGACCGCATCGCCGATTATGTCCAGGGCATCGAGGCCTTTTATTCGGTCGCATCCTATTTCACCGTCAACATCTCTTCGCCCAATACGCCGGGTCTGCGTGACTTGCAGGCGCGCGAAAGCCTCGCGGCACTTCTTGGCGCCGTGCTGGAGCGCCGCAGGGCAGAAGCCGAACGTTTTGGCAAACGCATTCCGATCTTCCTGAAGATCGCGCCCGATCTGACCGAGGAAGGGCTGGATGACGTGGCGGAAGAGGCGCTGGCCCATGATCTCGATGGCCTGATCGTCTCCAACACCACGCTCTCGCGTGAAGGCCTGCGGCCCGGTCCGCATAAGGGTGAGGCGGGTGGATTGTCCGGCAAGCCGCTATTCGAGCTGTCGACCACTGTTCTCGCCAAGATGCGCCGGCGCGTCGGCAGCAATCTGCCCATCATCGGCGTGGGTGGCGTTTCTTCGCCGGAAACGGCACTGGAAAAGGTAAGGGCAGGGGCCGATCTGGTTCAGCTCTATTCCTGCATGGTCTATGAAGGCCCCGGCCTGCCGTCGTCCATCGTCAAAGGCCTGTCGAAGCTGGTCTCTCGCGAAGGTGTGCAGTCCATTCGTGACCTACGCGACAGCACGGTCGACCGCTGGGCCGACCGCAAGCTTGGATGACGATGACCTGAACGGTCGAGACGCTGCGTCGGTTAAGATAAGTGCTTATCGTGGTGGTGTGCTCTCCTGCCTCATCCCTGTGACAGGGACAGGAATGAGGGTGTAGGGGGCGTCCCCCCGTTATCTCACGCGCAGAGCACCATCGCCCAATAGGGCCGGTTGCGGCTTGCGGCATCATAGGCAACCGCGACGCCAAGGCCATTATAGGGTCCGAGCATGTTTTCGAGATGATGTTTCGAGCCGATCCAGGCCTTGACGACACGCTCCACGCTGTCCTGCCCGGCCGCCACGTTTTCCGCTGCTGGTAGCGGCACATTGCCGTCCTTCATGCGGATGAGGAAACTGTCGGTCAGGCCGATCAGATGCGCCATCTTCTGCGCCTTGACCATGCGTCCGGCCTGATAAGCGGCCGCACCACTTGCCGCACTACTGAAGGAGAGTGGCGAAAGCCCTTTCGAGCGGCGCAACTCGTTGACCATTGGAAGCGCTGCCGCGGTCTCATCGCGGGTGCCTGACGGCATGCCCTTGTTTGTAGGCACGGAAACACAGGCGGAAAGAACGGAACCGGCGGAAATCAGCACGAAGCCGCGCCGCGTAAGCGTCTGGAAAGATGTGTCGGTCATGTCAGCGGCGATAGCTCAGGAGGCGCAGGATGATGAAAATGGGTATGACGATCGTCGCGCCAAGGATCAGATAGTCGCCGATTGCGCCAAGCGCTTGGAAACCGCTGCGCCACAGATCGACCACGAAGTCGCGTGCGCCATAGATGATATTCCATGGCGTCAATCCGAAGATCGCCATCAGAAAGCCGACGAGCAATGAAACCACCAGTAGCTTCACCACGGTGCGGGCCACCGTATCACCCAGCATTTTGTTGACCTCACCGGCCATCAGCAAGTCTCCTGTTTTGTCCTGACATATGAAGCACGCTGCTTCGATGCAAGTTTCGGTGCACTATATCGCGTCATATTCGCAATTCCATGAGTGCGCCATGAAATAGGACTTGAGTTTTTTTATGGCTTGATAAATGACAGCCGACATCTTCTCAGGAAATCTTGAATGGCCCCAAACCAGTTTTCTTCCGGTGACGTCATTGCCGACCGCCGGGCGGACTATGCCCGCATGTTGGCGGAGAGTGGTGATTATCCCGCCGCCGCCGAACTCATGGAGCAGGCGCTTGAACTTGCGCCACGGTGGACGGCGGGCTGGTTTCGCTTCGGGGAATATCATGAAAAGGCGGGGGAAGCGGACAAAGCTGTGGCGGCTTACGAAAAAGTCGCCGAACTGGATACGGAAGGGCTGTTTGCAGCCGAACTGAAACTCGCGGTTCTCGGCGCCGCGGACACACCGGAGCAGCCGCCGAGCCGTTATGTAGAAGGGCTGTTCGACGATTATGCAGACCGTTTCGAAACGTCGCTCGTCGAGAAACTGGATTACAGCGTACCGCAAAAGCTGGCGGAGCTGATCGGCAAGGCGGCGGGAGGCGGCGTCTTCGACACCATTGTCGATATTGGCTGCGGCACCGGCCTTCTCGGCGTTGAAATCCGCCTCCTGGCAAAGCGGCTGGAAGGTTTCGACATTTCCCAGAACATGCTCGCCAAGGCGGAGGAAAAGGGACTTTACGACCATCTCGGCCAGGCCGATCTATCGCTGGAAGCTGACACCTCGGGACTGTTCGCGCCGGCAATGCCGCACCACCGCGCGGACCTCGTCGCCGCCGCCGACGTGATGATGTATCTCGGCAGTCTCGAAACAGTCATGCCCCTCGTTTCGGCCCTGCTTGCGCCCTCCGGCTTCTTCGCCTTTTCGGTGGAGGACGCAGGGGATGAAGATGGTTTCGTGCTGCGGGAATCGCTGCGTTACGCACATTCGAAAAGCTATGTGAGCGGCCTTCTTGAGCGGGCAGGCTATTCTCTTATCGAAATCCGCAAAACCACCATTCGCAAGGATGCCGGAAAACCCCTTTCCGGCATTCTTTTTCTTGCCCGCGCCAAAGCCTGAACATTTCGTTTCTTGCCTTTTTCACGATAGGTCAGTCGTCCTTACGTATCCATCTTGATCGCGTGTTTGTTGCAGTGCAAAATGCGCGGAAACCTGAGGGAAAAAGCGTGAGCAGAACGAGAAGCGTTTACAGCATGTGGAGTTCGGATCCGGCCAAACATGCGCCGGTGGAAGACGTGCAGGGCATCGTTACCGGAGCTATCGTATCGGCGCTCGGTTTTTATCTGCTGAACAAGGTCGGCCTTTTGACCGGTGGCACCGCCGGCGTCGCCTTCCTCATTCACTATGCCTTCGGCATCAGCTTCGGCCTCCTGTTCTTCCTCGTCAATCTGCCCTTCTATTACCTCTCCTTCCGCCGCCTCGGTCTTGCCTTTTCCATCAAGACCTTCATTGCCATCGGTCTTGTTTCGGTGCTGACGGAAGTGGAAGCGCGCTGGATGGTCATTGACAGCATCAACCCGCTCTGGGCGGCGCTGCTCGGTGGCCTGCTCCTCGGTTACGGGTTGCTGGCGCTTTATCGCCATCGCGCCAGCCTCGGCGGCATTGGCATTCTGGCCATCTATATTCAGGACCGCTTCGGCATCCGCGCCGGCCTGATCCAGCTTGCCTTCGATGCATTCGTGATGCTCTGCGCCTTCCTCGTCATCGATCCGGCCACCGTCGTCTATTCGATTGTCGGCGCCTTCGTGCTGAACATGTTTCTCGCCATCAACCACCGCTCGGACAGATACATCGTTGTGCGCTGAAGAAAGTACGCTTGAAATCTCTCGCGCTTGGGCGCAATAGCTCGATCAAGGCCGGAAAATCAGGGGAACAGGCATGGGCGATACGACTACGCGCAAGCGCGTGAATATCTGGGCTTCCGCGCCCGATCGCCATTCGCTGCTGGAAGATGCCCAGGGCGTTCTGGCGGGCAGCATGCTGGTCTCGCTCGGCGTGACGCTGCTTTCCGCTGCGGGCCTCCTCACCGGGGGTGTGGTGGGTATTGCCTTTCTGGTGCACTATTCGATCGGCTTCAGCTTCGGCGCGGTGTTCTTCCTCGTCAATCTGCCGTTTTATTATCTCGCCTTCCGCCGTCTCGGCCTTGCCTTCACGGTCAAGACCTTTTGCGCCATTGCCATGACGGCGCTGCTTTCGGAATATATGCCGGGCTTCTTCGCGTTCGAAAGCATCAATCCCGTCGCGGCCGCCCTTTTCGGCGGGTTGACGGTCGCGGCAGGCATGCTGGCACTGTTCCGCCATCGCACCAGCCTCGGCGGCTTCGGCATATTGGCGCTTTATCTCCAGGACCGTTTTGGCTGGCGCGCCGGTCTCGTCCAGCTCGCCTTCGATGGCATGGTGCTGGCGTGCTCATTCTTCGTGGCGACACCCTTCGTCATCCTCTGCTCCATCCTCGGCGCGCTGGTCATGAATCTCGCGCTCGCCATCAATCATAGAAACGACCGCTACATCGCCATGTAACGGTCGTCCGGTGCAGGTAAAGCGGATCAGGCTGCTTTTGCTGCCGTTTCGACCGGGTGCTGCGAACGGAAGCCGACGGCGATGCGGTTCCAGGTGTTGATGGCACCGATGGCAACGGTGATCTTCACGATGTCCTCATCGGAGAAATGCGCCTTCAGGGCCTCGAAGGCGTCATCCGGAGCGCCGGTTTCGGCAATCTTCGTTACCGCATCCACCCAGCCGAGCAACGCCCGTTCCTGTTCGGTATATACCGGGGATTCCCGCCAAACGCTCATCAGGTTGATCCACTGTTCGGAAAGACCGTCGTGACGGCTTTCCTTCACATGCATGTCCACACAGAACGCGCAGCCATTGATGATTGATGCGCGCAGCTTGATGAGATGAACGAAGCGGCGCTCGAGGCCGCTGCTCTGGACGTAGGTTTCGAGCGCCATCACGGCTTTGAAGGCTTCAGGGGATGCCTTGGCATAGTTCAAACGGGTTTTCATGTGTCTCTCTCCATTCGTGGTTCAGTTTGAGGGGCATGTGTCATCGTTCCGGGAAGCTGCGAAGCTCTCCGGTATTTCAGATGGTTGGGTCTTTTAGGTTCTAGCGCGTCGCCGTCCTGCGCTCGTTCAGCTCCAGAAAGGCGCAACCGCGTGCCGCAATGCCGCCGTCGTCAGTGGCGGCAAGGTCGCCCAGAATGTCGGCAATGCTGGTTTTAGCGAGTTCCGCCCGATAGGCTTTCTCCGCCTTCAGCATCGCGGCGTTGATGCCGCAGGGCTTGGTGAAATAACGTCCCGGCAAGGGGTTCGGCCCGCGCTGGCGAATTTCCGCGCAGCGAAAGGCAGGCTGTGGTCCCTCCACGGCCAGAACAATATCAAGCAGGGTAATCTTGTCGGTTGTCCGGGCCAGACGATAACCGCCCTTCGGCCCTGGTACGGTGGAAACTATTCCGGCACCGGAAAGCAATTGCAGGTGCTTCAAGAGATAACTCGTGGAAACGCCATGGAATTCTGCCAGCGCCGCCGCCGAAAGCACGCCACCTTCGGAAAGTCCCGCTAACATGCCCACGCTGTGAATGGCCTGTTCAACGCCGTCGCCGAGTTTCATTCGATTTGCTCACGTTTGGTTTGCTTTAGTAGCGTGGATATTATTTATCCATGATTATGCATTCCTGTCAAGCAGCTCTGTTCCGCTCTTCTTTTTTCAAGGTTTCTCACTACCTTGAAGGCGTGAAACACGCTGAGCCTCCCATTTCCGGCATGCATGTCGGCACCTTGCCCCTTTCATTCCAGAAATGGTTTGCCGAAAAAGGGTGGTCCCCGCGCGCGCATCAATTGGAGCTGATGGCTCGGGCGCGTGGCGGCGAAAACATGCTGCTGATTGCACCGACGGGTGCCGGCAAGACGCTGGGCGGCTTCATGGCGTCGCTCACCGATCTTGCTGAACGCGGCAAGGTGCCGCCGGGCTCCGCCTTTGTCGGCGTGCACACGCTTTACATCTCGCCGCTCAAGGCACTTGCGGTGGATATCGAACGCAATCTCACCAAGCCTGTCACGGAAATGGGCCTGCCGATCTCAATCGAAACCCGCACCGGCGATACGCCGCAGGCAAAACGCCAGCGCCAGAAGGTCAAACCGCCCGATATTCTCCTGACGACGCCGGAACAGGTGTCGCTGCTGCTTGCCAACAAGGAAGCCGAGCGCTTTTTCCGCGACCTGAAATATGTGGTGCTGGATGAGCTGCACTCGCTCGTCACCTCCAAGCGTGGCCATCTGCTGTCGCTCGCGCTCGCGCGGGTGCGCAGGCACGCGCCGCATGTCCGCTTCATTGGCCTTTCCGCCACGGTGGCGGAGCCGATGGATTTGCGCCGTTACCTGGCACCCCAGGGGCAGGGAGAACCGCCCGCAGGTCTTATAACAGTGGAAGGCGGAGCCAAGCCAAACATCGCCATTCTGCAGACGGAGGAGCGTATTCCATGGTCCGGCCATTCCGCGCGCTACGCCATGAAGGATTTGTATCCCGCTCTGAAGGCGCACCAGACGACGCTCATCTTCGTTAACACCCGTTCGCAGGCGGAAAGGATTTTTCAGGAACTCTGGAATGTAAACGACGATAATCTTCCGATCGCCTTGCATCACGGTTCGCTGGATGCCGGACAGCGCCGCCGGGTGGAGGCCGCGATGGCTGAAAACAAATTGCGCGCGGTCGTCGCCACCTCCACGCTCGATCTCGGCATAGACTGGGGCGATGTCGATCTCGTCGTGCATGTCGGCGCGCCAAAGGGGGCGAGCCGCCTTGCCCAGCGCATCGGCCGCGCCAATCACCGCATGGATGAGCCGTCAAAGGCAATCCTCGTTCCCGCCAACCGTTTCGAGGTGATGGAGTGCCGGGCCGCACTCGATGCGAACTATATCGGCGCGCAGGATACGCCCCCCATCGCGCAAGGCGCACTGGATGTTCTTGCCCAGCATGTGCTCGGTATGGCCTGCGCCGAACCTTTCGATGCGGATGATCTCTATCGTGAAGTGACCAGCGCTTCACCCTATGCCGATCTACCGCGTTCTACCTTCGACCGCGTCGTGGATTTTACCGCTACCGGTGGATACGCACTGCGCACCTATGAACGTTACGCCCGCATCCGCCAGATGAAGGACGGCCGCTGGCGTGTCTCCAATCCGGCGGTCGCGCAGCAATATCGCCTCAACCTCGGCACCATCGTCGAGGCTGCGGAACTTAATGTCCGCATGGTCAAGCGCAATGCCAAGGGCTCGGTCGGACGCGGCGGCATGTCGCTCGGCAAGGTCGAGGAATATTTCCTCGAGCAGCTGGTGCAGGGCGATACCTTCCTGTTTGCCGGCAAGGTTCTGCGCTTCGAAGGCATCCGGGAGAATGAATGCCTGGTGTCGCAGACCTTTTCGAAGGACCCGAAGATACCCTCCTATGCCGGCGGCAAGTTTCCGCTTTCCACCTACCTTGCGGACCAGGTGCGCTCCATGCTGTCAGATCCCGCCCGCTGGCAGTCGCTGCCGGATCAGGTGCGCGACTGGCTGGCAATCCAGAAGGAAAAATCGATCATTCCCAAGCGCGACGAGCTGCTGGTCGAGACATTTCCCTTCCGCAAACGCTTCTTCATGGTCATGTATCCTTTTGAAGGCCGTCTGGCCCACCAGACCCTCGGCATGCTTCTGACACGGCGGCTGGAACGGGCGGGCGCAAAGCCCATGGGCTTCGTTGCTACCGATTATTCGCTCGCCATCTGGGCCATGGAGGATATTGGCAGGCGGCTCAAATCCCGCCGCCTGTCGTTGGCGGAACTTCTCGACGAGGACATGCTGGGCGACGACTTGGAGGCGTGGCTGGACGAATCCTTCATGCTGAAGCGCACCTTCCGCAACTGTGCCGTCATTTCCGGCCTCATCGAACGCCGCCATCCCGGAAAGGAAAAGACGGGCCGTCAGGTCACGGTCTCCGCCGATCTTATTTATGACGTTCTTCGCAGCCATGAGCCGGATCATATTCTGCTGGAGGCAACCAGACGTGATGCGGCGGCGGGACTTTTGGACATTGGCCGTCTTGGCGATATGCTGAAGCGAATCAAGGGTCACACCACCCATCGTGCACTGGAGCACGTCTCGCCGCTTGCCGTTCCTGTCATGCTGGAAATAGGCCGCGAGACGGTGGCGGGCGAGGCGATGGATCAGGTGCTGGCAGAGGCCGCAGACGAGCTTATCGCCGAAGCCATGTCCTGAAGCATCAAACTGGAATGAAGGAACGACCACAAAAGTGCTGAGCCGACTGACATTGAGCGACAGGTTTTCCAATGGCTTCGAATGCCTTGGCAGCGAAACTGCCATCAACGGCGTCGCCGCCTGGTGTGACCCGTTGGGTGGGCTTTACCTGCCCGATCTGTCGCTGCTGGTTGTCTCGGACCTGCATCTGGAAAAAGGTGCGGCCTTTGCCCGGCGCGGGCGCATGCTGCCGCCTTACGACACGATCGCTACCCTCAAAATCCTGTCTTCCCTTGTCAGCCGTTACGATCCGAAGATCGTCGTCAGCCTGGGCGACAATTTCCACGATCGGGTCGGGTCCGAGCATCTGCCGCTTATGCTGCGCGAACTGATCCGCGAGATGGCCCGTGGCCGTGACTGGATATGGATCAACGGCAATCACGATCCGGATGGTACGGTCGATCTGCCGGGGTCTTCGGTAGATGAGATGTTTTATGGCAATCTCGTTTTCCGCCACGAGCCTAAGGTAGGAGATGCCGCGGGTGAAATCGCAGGCCATCTGCATCCCTCCGCCACTGTTCGCCGTCGCGAAAAAACGGTGCGGCGCCCCTGTTTCGCCACCGATGGTTCCCGCCTGTTGATGCCGGCCTTCGGGGTGATGAGCGGCGGACTGGATTTGCGGCACAAGGCCATGCGCGGTCTCTTTGACCACGCTGCACTCGTCGCGCATCTGATGGGGCGGGACCGCATCTATTCGGTACGGTTTTCAAATCTGCTCGGCTGAGCGCATCGCTCCGCCCGTCTATTGGCGATATACCAGCACCGGTATCTTCGAGTTTTTCAGCACCTTGGCCGTAACGCTGCCGACAAGCATCTCGACGAAGCTTCTGCGCCGGTGCGAAGCCATGGCGATGAGGTCGCAGCCGGTCCTGTTGGCGATTTCGACAATCGCCTCATCCGGCCGTCCCGCCCGCGCCAGCAGGGCTTCGCAATCCAGCCCCATCGATGCGGCGTGCGCCTGCGTATCTCTCAGAAAATGCTCCGCCTCCTCGCAACGGTGGAATTCCTCTTCGGCAATGGCGGCAATGTCCTCGACATCGCTGGCAATCACGTGAAAGGGTTCGGACACCGTCACGACGGTCACCTTTGCGCCTGCCTCTCTGGCGAGAGCGAACCCTTGGTCGATTGCGATCTGCGCCAGCGGCGAGCCATCGGTGGGAATGAGAATGTGCTTGAACATGACATTTCTCCTTTTCATCCCGGTCACAACCGCACTTGCCGCCATAAGCTGCATACGTGGTTGTAACGTCTTGAATTTTACCGCAAACCATTGAAGGAAGCGAACGCTATCTTTTACGCCGAAGGCGAAAGACGCGCTCTTTTACGGGAATGAAAAACACTCAGTCCTTGCGGAAAATAATACTGGCACTCCAGCCCGTGACGACGGCGAGGAGAACGCACAGCGCGCCATAGGCAAGCGGTGTCTGATGCGCGGCATCGGTGATTGCCTGTTCCATGCCGGTCTTGACGACGCGCAGTTTCAGCTCGCGCTGGGCGATGAAATTGCCGCTCTTGAAGAGATAGGCACGGGCCGTATGCACGCCGTTCGGGACGTTGGCGGGCAGGCGCAGGGTTGCCCAGAACAGGCCGGTGCGTTCAAGCCGCACGCCGGTCGTGTCGTTGCGATAGATGCCGCTTGAAAGCCGCAGGCGCCGATAGGCCTCCTGAAAATCGAAGACATTGTCGGGCACGCCGGAAAACACCGCACTTTTGAGCGACAGATGTTCGACACCCAGCCCCATTGCCCGCAAGGTGCCAGGCGAAGCGACGGCGCTGATATCGCGCGTGCTGGCCATGGAATAGGATTCCGGCAGCGGCGTGAAGGTGATGGCGCTGGTATTGATCCAGATACCGGCCACGCGCTCCTTCTTGCGCACGGTCATGTAGTCGCTGGGGCCTTCGAGGGTAACAACGATATCATATTGGCCGATAGCGAGCAGCAACTGGTCGGTGTTGTTAAGGGCGCCGAAAAGCGTGAAATCCGCCCCGCGAAAATCGGAGGTGATCGGAATCTCCGTCGTCGATGCGCCGATTTCGATATTTTCCTGCAAGGACCGCTGCTGTGTGCCGGGAGGCAGGGCAAGCGGCGGTGTCTGCGCCGAAGCGGTAAAGGCAAGGCAGGAACCGATAAGCAGAAAGGCGCAAAGCAGCAGGCGGTGGGTCAATAACCTAACCCTCCGACGGCGACCGAGAACAGGTCTTCGGGGCGAACAACCAGTGCCACGGCAAGGCGAAGGGCGACTGCAAGCACCAGAAGCGCCAAAAGCGCGCGCAGTTGTTCGCCGCGCAGTTTCTGCCCGACGCGCACGCCATATTGCGCGCCGATGACGCCCGCGACCATCAGGATGAAGGCCAGCACCACATCGACGGAATAGTTCGTCGCGGCCTGAACGATGGTCGTATAGGCGGTAACGAAAATGATCTGGAACAGCGAGGTCCCGACAACGACGTTGGTCGGAATACGCAGAAGATAAATCATGGCCGGCACCATGATGAAGCCGCCGCCGACACCCATGATCGAGGTCAGGATGCCGATACCGAAACCCAGCGTGACGACGGGAATGATGCTGAGATAGATCTTCGACTTCTTGAACCGCATTTTCAGCGGCAGGCGGTGAACCCAGTTGTGATGGCCGGGGCGGCGCAGCGTCACCGTCTCATTACGGGCAGCACGGCGCAGGGCGGAAATGCTCTCCTTCAGCATCAAGGTGCCGACAGTGCCAAGCAGGATGACATAAAGCAGCGAAACGATGAGATCGAGCTGGCCGATGCTGCGCAGGAAGGAGAATATCCACACGCCCACCGTAGCGCCCACAAGACCGCCGACCAGCAGGACGCTCCCAAGCTTCACATCCAGCGTTCCGCGCCGGAAGTGCGTGATCGAGCCGGAGACGGAAGAGGCCACCACCTGGTTTGCGCCCGTCGCCACAGCCACTACGGGCGGAATATTGTAAAAAATCAACAAGGGGGTGATGAGAAAACCGCCCCCCACGCCGAACATGCCGGAAAGAAAACCGACGGCCGCGCCCATGCCGAGAATGATGAAAATGTTCACCGACAGTTCTGCAATCGGCAGATAGACAGTCACGGCTCGGACCTCGGGCAAATGGTTCCGGGCGGCAGGGCTTGTCCGGGTGTGGGGCCGCGCCGCGATTTACATTTTCTGTCTGAAAAGACCGGGCATGCCCAGCCTTCATCCGTCATGCCCGCGAGGGTCCGACGTGTCAACATTCAACGGTAAATACGTTGATAATTTGGAAAGATAGCGATCAGGCGTGGGAGCAGCGCCACATTCCGGCGCCAAACTGTAGGGAAGCGGCCGGGAAGGCCGCCTCATCCGTTGCGAAACGGTTATTTGTTGCGGGCGAGCAGCGCTGTGACCAGCTCGTTGGTGATGCGCCCGTCGGGTGTCTGGCCAACGGATTTCTGGAAATCCTTGATGGCGGTAACCGTGTTCTTGCCAAGCTTGCCGTCGGGCTGGCCGGCATCGAAACCGTTCTTGTTCAGGATTGCCTGAATGTTGCGGATAGCCTTTTCCATGTCCACGGAGGCAGTCTTCACGCCGTCCTTGCCAGCCCATTCCTCGGGCGGGTTGACACTGTTGGCGTCTTCCGAAAGCGGCTTGACCTTCCACGCGTCGGCTTTCGCACGTGCGCTCTGAAGCTGCTGCGGGTTCATCGCTCCCGCAACCTCGTCACGCTTCTGGGCAGCGTCCGTGTCGCCATCCTTGGCTGCAATGGAGAACCACTTGTAGGATTCCTCGATATCCTGCTTCACGCCGCTTCCGCGCGCGTAGAGAATGGCAAGGTTGAACTGGCTGTCGCGGACGCCGAGTTCGGAAGCCTTGATGAACCATTGCGCGGCGGTGGTGAAATCCGGCTGGCCGGCCGCATCGGAGGCGAGCAGGACGGCGAGATTGTGCATGGCGCCTGCATTGCCCTGTTCGGCTGCCAGCGTGTAATAGCGCTTCGCTTCGGAAAGGTTGCGCTCGACGCCATTCGCCTTCTCGTAAAGGTTGGCGAGACGATATTGTGCGGGAGCAAGGCCGCGATCCGCAGCCAGCTTGTACCATTTGGCGGCTTCCGCGCGATCGGCGGCAAGGCCGCGACCTTCGGTGTAGCGTGCTGCGATCTCGTAAAGCGCCTGCGTGTCCCCTTTCGCTGCGGCTTCCGCCAGCGATGCTGGCTCGATACCGGCGGGAACCGCAATCGCGCCCTGGGCGGCAGCAGCCGTGGTAGCGGCCTGCACCGGTGCCTGCGGCTCACTCTGTGCGACAGTGCCTGACGTCGCCGCATCCACAGCGGGCGCATCGGCAACAGGCGGTTCGTTGGCAAGCGGCGCGCCGCCAATGGTACGCGGATCGATGGTGTTTTCCGACGGTGCTGCGTTTTCGATGCTGTCGGCGGATGCCGCCTCCTGCGGATCGATAGCCAGTTCGGACGGAATGGTCACGGCCTTGTCGCCGGTCTCGGGAAGTGCGGAGACCGGGGCATCGCCCATCTTCTCTTCGATGACCGGTGCCGGGGCTTCCGCGCCGCCCATCATCGTCTTGACGAGCGGCATGGCCATCATCGCAAGAAGAATGGCGCCGATGCCGAGCAGCAGCGGGCGACGATAACGTGAAAGCGCCGAAGCGTCGGGCTTGCGATTTTTCTTGCCGGTTTCAAGCTTCTCCGGGGAGGTTTCCATGGCGGCAGCCTGCGCTGCGCGACGGGCGGCGGCGATGAAATCCGTGCGGCCTTCTGCGTCCGCCGCCTTGCCGGCGGAAGCGACCTGGCTGGCGCGCACCCGTTCCAGTATTTTCTTGATATCAGGCGCGCCCGAGCCGGGCTCCAGAAGTTCGTTCTCCTGGCCCGCGGGCAGCACGTCGATTGGATCGAGCGAGGGGGCGGGTTCCACCTGCGTGCGGGTGGTGGTTGCCGATACGGGTTCTTCTGCCGATTTGGCGGTCTTCGCCGTGCCGGTTTTGAAACGCTTGGTCAGGCCGGCAAGCAGGCTCTTTTTCTCTGCTTTTGCGGGTTTTGCAGCGGCGGGCGGCACGATTGCCATCGCATCCGCGCCGTTTTCGCCGGCATCGCGCGTGTCTTCGAGAATAAGCTGTTCTTCGGTGATGTAGCCCTCTTGCGGGAAGATGGCGGCCGGCATGGCCACGTCTTCGCGGGCGGGCGTAATCATATGCTGCGCGACGTTGCGTGGCGCTGCCTCTTCGCGATAGGCGGGAGCGGGAGCGCGATTATCAAGGCTGTCCAGTCGACCGGCAATCTGCACCAGCGTTTCGTGCAGCGCCTCGAAGGTGCGGTGCGTGCGTTCTTCCGTGTTGCGGCTCAGCGCCTCGAGGCTGCGAAGATCGGTGGCAAGATCGGTCAGCATCGTCATATCGGCGAGGTTTGCGCCGGAGGAGACATTGTTGCGCGTAAAGGCGTCCAGAACGGCCTCGGCCGCCTGTCGAGCCGCTTCGATGATATATTCATCGTTGGACGCCATGTAGTCCTCGATCGCCGACATGCGGGCATCGAGTTCCGGCGACATGCCCGCCGGCTGGTGATGACCCGGCTGGCTTATTAACGAGGAGAGATGGGCGATCTGATTTTCGAGGCTGAGCAAAGCGCCGCTGTCGGCGGGTGCGGCATGGGCGGTCTCGTCCAGACGGGCCGCGATATCGCCAAGCCGTTCTTCCAGGCGCGAAAAAGTGCCTTCGTTGAAACCAGCAACGGGCTGCGGCTGGCTGTAGCGATAGTCAAGGTCTTCGATGCGCCGAGAAAGCGTGTCGAGCCGTTCCGCCAGGCCGTCATTGACGGTGCCGTGATCCAGCGCGTCGATCTTGCGGGAAATGTCGCTGAGGAACGATGTCAGTTCCGCCTGCTGTGAGGGGCGCTGCGAACGCTCCAGAAGCAGGGAAAGCTGGTCCAGCCGCTCGTGCAGCTGTGCCGCGTCGCGCGCCGTGCTCAATTCGTCGATCTTGGCGGCCAGCGTTTCAAGACGGGCGGTGAGATCCACAGCAGGATCGGGCTTTGCGGCGGCAATACGATTGATATCACCGAGCTGTTCGGCAAGGCCGTTCAGGCGGGTTTCCAGCCGCTGTGCCAGTGCGTTGTCGGTGGCCTGTGCATTGTTGGAGCGGGCGCCAGTAGCGGCAATGGCGCGGCTGATTTCATCCAGTCGCTGGTCCAGACCGGAAAACTGTTCGGTAAAGGCAGCCTCGTTCGGCTGCATATGCTTGCCGAGCTGCTCCACCGCGCTTGCGATGGTGATCAGCTTTTCCTCAAGCACGCGCACGGCGGGATTGTTGCTCATGCCGCCGAGCTGGGTCTTGATGTCGTCGAGACGATAGGCGAGCGAGACGATTTCATCCTGCAGCGAGGCCGTGTCGAAGCCGCGCAACGTGTCTTCCACGGTGTTCCAGCGGCTTTCGATCCGATGTACGCTGTCTTCACGCGCAAGCTGATCGATGGTGAGGCGCAGGTCATCGAATTCATTGCGCAGCCCGTAGGCATCGGGAGAGGCCAGATTGCCGAGCTGGTCGATGCTGCCGGCAAGCCTTGCAATATCGTCGCGCAGGTCGCCGATGAACTGCTGGTCTTCCGCGATCGCGCGAATGTTTCGGATTTCGGCTCGCAGCCCTTGCGCTTCGCGCGCCACGCCCTCCGAGATATCGTGCTTCAGCTCATGCCGCAGGTTGACGAGCGCTTGCGCGATCTCCTGCAAGGCTGCGTCGTTTCGCTGCTGCTCCTGATAGGGCGGGATGGAGCGCGCGCGCGGTGCGGGGTCGGCCGCCGCGTTCTGCACGTCGTTCGGCCGGTATTCAGGCGCAAGCGGTCTGGTAATGGTTCGTTCCGGGCGCGCAACGGGCTCCTGCGGGCGCTGGAAGCTTGCCTCAAGCAGGCGCTGGCGCTGGCGGATTTCGTTGACCGGGTCGAGTTGCGGCGGGGTGACGGTGGCGCGTGGCTCGCGCGGCGCGGCATGGGCCTCGTTTTTCGGCTCAGCTGTCGTGGCGCGGTGGTCGCGCGGAAATTTCTGGCTCATCAGCCCTTCGATGCGGGCTTCAAGGCCTTCAATGGTGCGATTGAGAGCATCAAGAGACGACCTGTCGCTCGGGCTTTGGTTTTTCGATCGCAATCCGTTCATCTTCTCGCTCGCTTCGCTTCCGTCCGGCGTGCCCGGTGTTTGTTGCAACGGCTACCCGCCTGATAATGCCGTCGCACAACATGCAGCAATTCTAGAGCCGGTATTTGCCCCCATGGAGGAAAATGCTTCGATTGACGAAGCAGTTACCTCGTGTCGGAGAATTCACGAAACGTGGTAAAGAAGTGGTTAACTATGGTTGGAATTTTTTAACTTTTGCGGCGCGTAACGCTTTCGCGTGGGGCTGGCCAAGCATTGCGCGGAAAAAGGGCCATGACATTCGACCGGAATTTATTTGACGTTTACGCGCACGTCAAATATTGTCATCCCATATCGGCCGGATCGGCTCCGGCTTTCACGATGCGGAGGAACATCGGTAATGCCTGTTTACAAGGCCCCAGTTAAAGACACGCTTTTTATTCTGAACGACGTTCTTGGCCTCGAGCGGTATAACAACCTGCCCGGCTTCGAGGATGCAACCCCTGACATGATCGAGGCTATTACCGGCGAGGCGGCGAAACTTGCCGAGGAGCGGCTTTTCCCGCTGAACCTGTCTGGCGATCAACAGGGCTGCAAGCGTGCAGATGATGGTTCGGTTTCCGTTCCTGATGGTTTCAAGGAGGCTTACGACGCCTATTGTGAAGGCGGCTGGATCGGCCTCGCCGTACCGCCGGAATTCGGCGGACAGGGCCTGCCCTATACGCTGCATGCGGCGATTGGCGAGTATATGTCGTCCGCCAACCTGTCGCTGATGATGTATCCCGGCCTGACGCAGGGCGCCATCGCTGCCGTCCTCGTCCATGGCACGCAGGAGCAGAAAGAAACCTATCTGCCGAAGATGGTCGAGGGAACATGGTCCGGCACCATGAACCTGACGGAACCCCATTGCGGCACCGATCTCGGCCTGCTGCGCACAAAAGCAGTTCCGCAGGGCGACGGCAGCTACAAGATTTCCGGCCAGAAGATCTTCATTTCGGCCGGCGAACATTCCATGACTGACAATATCGTCCATCTGGTGATTGCCCGCATCGAGGGCGCGCCGGAAGGCACCAAGGGTATTTCGCTGTTCATCGTGCCGAAATTCCTCGTGAAGGAGGACGGTTCGCTCGGCGAGCGCAACGGCGTCACCTGCGGCGCGATCGAACACAAGATGGGCATCCACGGCAACGCCACCTGCGTCATGAACTATGACGATGCGACGGGGTATCTCTTGGGTGCGGAGAACAAGGGTCTCTCTGCCATGTTCGTGATGATGAACGAAGCCCGCCTCGGCGTCGGCCTTCAGGGCCTGTCCGTGGGTGAGATCGCCTATCAGAATGCGGTCGAATATGCCCGCGAGCGCATTCAGGGCCGTTCACTTTCCGGTGCGAAATTCCCCGATAAAAAGGCCGATCCGATCATCGTGCACCCGGATATCCGCCGTACGCTGATGACTATCAAGGCCTATAACGAGGCTGGTCGCGCCTTCCTTCTGTGGACCGCGCTGCAATCCGATATCGCCCATCGGTCGACCGATGAGAAAGAGCGTCAGACGGCAGATGACCTGCTCGGTCTCGTCACGCCGATCCTGAAAGGCGTGCTGACCGACAAGGGCTTCGACCATGCCGTGATGGCGCAGCAGGTCTTCGGCGGTCACGGCTATATCGAGGAACATGGCATGAGCCAATATGTCCGCGATGCCCGCATCACCATGATCTATGAGGGTGCGAACGGCATTCAGGCGCTCGATCTGGTCGGCCGCAAGCTCGGCATGAATGGCGGCCGTGCCGTCATGGCGCTGTTCAAGGAAATCGGCGATTTCTGCGAGGAAAACCGCGCTGACGAAAAGCTTAGCCTCTACACCAAGGGCCTGAAGAAGGGCTTGAACGACCTGCAGGCCGCAACCATGTGGTTCATGCAGAACGCCATGGCCAAGCCAGACAATGCCGGTGCAGGTTCGACCGATTACATGCACCTCTTCGGTATCGTGGTGCTGGGTTACATGCAGGCCCGCATGGCGAAGGCGGCGAGCGAAGCCCTTGCGGCAGGTAGCACTTCGGACGAGGATTTCCTCAAGACCAAGCTTGTCACGGCGAAGTTTTATATGGAGCGCATCATGCCGGAAACGGCGCTACGCAAGGCTCGCATCGAAACCGGCGCGGACACCATGATGGAACTGGCTGCGGAAGCATTCTGACAGGGCGTGTCACGCGCCGAGGGAGAGAGTTAATGACCGACGTTTACATTTATGACCATGTCCGCACCCCGCGCGGACGCGGCAAGAAGGATGGCAGCCTGCATGAGGTGCCCTCCGTTCGCCTTGCCGCCAAGACGCTGGAAGCCATCCGCGACCGCAACGGGCTCGATACGTCTGCTGTCGATGACATCATCATGGGCTGTGTCGATCCCGTCATGGATGCCGGTGCAGTCATCCCGAAAGCCGCCGCCTTCGAGGCCGGTTATTCCAACAAGGCACCGGGAATGCAGATTTCGCGCTTCTGCGCTTCAGGTCTCGATGCCATCAACTTCGCGGCCGGCAAGGTCAAGGCAGGCTCCGACGATATCGTCATAGCCGGCGGCGTGGAAAGCATGTCGCGCGTCGGCATGGGCATGTCTGGTGGCGCCTGGTACATGGACCCTTCGGTCAACTTCCCCGCCTTCTTCATGCCGCAGGGCGTGTCGGCAGATCTCATCGCCACCAAATACGGTTTTTCCCGTGACGATGTCGACGCCTATGCTGTCGAAAGCCAGAAGCGCGCCGCGCATGCCTGGGAAAAGGGCTATTTCAGCAAGTCCGTTATCCCCGTGAAGGACCGCAACGGCCTGACGATCCTCGACCGCGACGAACATATGCGCCCCGGTACGGACATGCAGGCGCTGGCTTCCCTCAACCCATCCTTCCAGATGCCGGGTGAAATGGGCGGCTTCGAAGCCGTTGGCATCATGGCGCACCCGGAAGTGGAGCGTATCAACTACGTGCACCATGCGGGCAATTCGTCCGGTATCGTCGATGGCGCGGCCGCCGTTCTGGTTGGTTCCAAGGCGGGCGGCGAGGCTATGGGCATGAAACCGCGTGCCCGCATCAGGGCTTTCGCCAATATCGGTTCCGATCCGGCGCTGATGCTGACCGGCCCGGTGGATGTGACCGAGAAGCTTCTGAAAAAGACCGGGATGTCGCTTGCCGATATCGATCTTTTCGAACTCAACGAGGCCTTCGCCGCCGTCGTGCTGCGTTACATGCAGGCTTTCGACATCAGCCACGAAAGGATGAACGTCAATGGCGGCGCAATCGCCATGGGCCATCCGCTGGGTGCGACAGGAGCGATGATCCTCGGCACGGTGCTTGACGAGTTGGAGCGGCGCGATCTGAACACCGCGCTCGTCACGCTCTGCATCGGCGCGGGCATGGGAACAGCGACCGTTATCGAGCGGGTTTGAGTTACGGAGGGCTAACCCCAGGCTCCTCACCCTGTGCTCGTCACAGGGATTCCAGCAGCGCCGCGTCTGCGGCGCGCGAGAGTCTTCCAGCCCAAAGACTTGGGCTGACTGGGTTCCTGTGACAGGCACGGGAATGAGGGATCGGGAAGTTCGGCGAAACGAAATTCAGGGAAGAGGAATCCCAAAATGAGCACTTATACCAATTTCACCATCGAGACGGACGCAGACGGCATTGCCCTTATCACCTGGGACATGCCGGAGAAGTCCATGAATGTCTTCACTTCCGAGGTGATGGACGAACTGAACGCCATCGTTGACGCAACTGTCGCCGACGCTGGCGTCAAGGGTGCTGTCTTCACCTCCGGCAAGAGCACGTTTTCCGGCGGTGCCGATCTTTCGATGATCAAGTCGATGTTCTCCTTCTACAATGACGAGAAGGCGAAGGACCCGGATCAGGCAGCCGCCAAGCTGTTCGAACTGGTCGGCCGCATGACCGGCTTGTTCCGCAAGCTGGAGACCAACGGCAAGCCCTGGGTCTCAGCCATCAACGGCACCTGCATGGGCGGCGCTTTCGAGCTGTCGCTTGCCTGCCACGGTCGCGTCGCGTCGAATGCCAAGAGCCTCAAGATAGCCCTTCCTGAAGTCAAGGTCGGCATCTTCCCTGGTGCCGGCGGCACCCAGCGCGTGCCGCGCCTGACCGATGCGCAATCCGCCTTGCAGATGATGACCACCGGTCAGTCGCTGACCGGTGCGCGCGCCAAGGCCATGGGGCTGGTTCATCAGGTGGTGGATCCGGATCAGCTCATTTCCGCTGCCAAGCAAATGATCAAGGACGGCCTGAAGCCGGTTGCCCCCTGGGATGAAAAAGGCTTCAAGGCCCCCGGCGGCGGCATCTGGACGCCGGCCGCTGCCCAGCTCTGGCCGGCCGCTCCGGCGATCCTGCGCCGTGAAAGCGCCGGCAACTATCCGGCAGCACTTGCTATCCTGAAATGCGTCTATGAGGGTCTGCAATTGCCGTTCGATACGGCGTTGAAGGTGGAGCAGCGTTATTTCACCGAAATCCTTCGCTCGAAGGAAGCCTTCGGCATGATCCGCTCGCTGTTCGTTTCCATGCAGGAACTGGGCAAGGGCGCGCGCCGCCCGGCCGGTCAGCCGAAGACGGAGTTCAGAAAGGTCGGCGTCGTCGGCGCGGGCTTCATGGGCGCCGCCGTTGCTTATGTCACTGCCGCAGCCGGTATCCCCGTCACGCTGGTGGACCGCGATCAGGAAGCCGCCGACAAGGGCAAGGGCCATTGCGAGGAAAGCGTCAAGGCCGCCATTGGCAAGGGCAGGCTGACGCAGGATGAAGGCAAAACCTTGCTCGACCTCGTAACCCCGACAGCGGATTACGCGGCGCTCTCCGACGCCGATCTCGTCATCGAGGCCGTCTTCGAAGACCGCGACGTGAAAAAGGCCGTCATCGAGGCCGTGGAAGCCGTGTTGCCGCAAGGCGCAATTTTCGCCTCCAACACCTCCACCTTGCCGATCACCGGGCTTGCGAAGAACTCCAAGCGCCCGGTGGATTTCATCGGCATCCACTTCTTCTCGCCGGTCGAGAAGATGATGCTGACGGAAGTCATCCTCGGCAAGGAAACGGGCGATAAGGCGCTGGCCGTCGCGCTGGATTATGTGGCCAAGATCAGGAAGACGCCGATTGTCGTCAACGATACGCGCGGCTTCTTCGTCAATCGTTGCGTGCTGCGTTACATGGCGGAAAGCTACGACATGCTGATCGAGGGTGTGCCGCCCGCCATGATCGAGAATGCCGCGAAATTCGCCGGCATGCCGGTCGGCCCGCTGGCGCTGAACGACGAAGTGGCAATCGATCTTTCCTACAAGATCCTGAAAGCAACGGTTGCCGATCTCGGTGAAAAGGCTGTCGATCCGCGCCATATGGAACTGGTGAAGAAGCTGGTGGAAGGCGAGGGCCGTTTTGGCCGCAAGAACGCCAAGGGCTTTTACGACTACCCGCCAAAGCCTGCCAAGAAGTCCCTCTGGCCCGGCCTGAAGGATCTCTATCCTCAGCAGAAGCCGGAGGATGTGGATATGGAAGTGCTGAAACAGCGCTTTCTGGTCACCGTGGCGCTGGAAGCCGCCCGCACCGTGGAAGAAGGCATCGTCACCGACCCGCGTGAGGCCGATGTCGGCTCCATCCTCGGTTTCGGCTTTGCGCCCTACACCGGCGGCGCCCTCTCCTATATCGACGGCATGGGCGTGAAGACCTTCGTGGCGCTGGCCGAGAAGCTGAGCGAGACCTATGGCCCACGCTTCAAGCCGACGCCGCTTCTGAAGGACATGGCGGCCAAGGGCGAGACCTTCTACGGTCGCTTCGATCCCTATGGCAGCACCGCGAAAGCGGCATAAGCCTTCAAGACACACCAATGAACAGGCCCTTCGGGGCCTGTTTTTTTATCGGCCTATCGTGCCGATACCGTCGCTTTATGTGCATCCTTTGCCCGGCTGGGGCGTTGAGAAGGCGTGAACGGGCGATGCGCGCCCGGTGCCGCAATTCAGGACACTTCAGGAGACTGCAATGAAGACATCGCTGCGATCCCATGGTTTCGACAAACCATCGGACCTTGACGACCACTTGGCTGAACTTGATGAAGAAGCTGCGGAGAAAGAGGCAGAGAAGCCCACTGTCCAAGAGGCGCGTGCTTCCGCTACGGTGGACCAGTCGATACGCGCGGAACTGGACGAACTCCGCAAACAGTTGGAAAAGCTGCGCCGCGATGTGAAAAAGCTGGAATCGGCGTCCCATCCAACCCGCCACAAACCCGCAGATCTCAGGCACGAGAAAGACCACGAGAATTCGCGCCTGATGATGGTTGTGCGCTCCGTTGCCGTTACCTCGCTTGCCAGCCGCATCTTCGCGTCCTCACCCGTCATGGCGGCTCTGGTGGCTGTGGTGCCTTTTGCGCTTGGACTTGCCGCACGGCGCAGGGAAGGGGCATAATTGCCCCAAGCCGCCCAACCGCCGCTCGCCCGGATCAGCAGCGCCTGAACCCGCCACCTGACTGATGTCGATCAGGTCTGGCGGATTGCCGATAGCGCGTTTCCAGCCACGATAAGGCCTTCACAGCGCACGTATTCCAGCCATCCACAGGCGCCGTGAAAAAACTGTCAAAAAACTTCGCTAGGGCGCTTGCCATGTCCGAACAAGATGTTATAACCCCGCTCACTTTCGGGGCACCAAACGGCCCCGCCCGCCAAAAGCGGAGGTTCTTCAAGGACCTGAAGTGCCCGGATAGCTCAGTTGGTAGAGCAGCGGATTGAAAATCCGCGTGTCGGTGGTTCAAATCCGCCTCCGGGCACCATTCTTCTTAATTTCATTTTCTCCTGAATTGAATGCGTGTTGCCTCCTCCGCGCTGGCGAGATTAGATTGCTTCCGTTGTCATCAGTTTTTTAGCGCGGACGATGTAACTCGATGCGTTACGTCTGCCTACTTGTCCAACAATCGGAAAGCCGCCCGCAAGTGGATCATCGGATAAGACCCGTCGCAGGAGAGTTTCCTTGACCTTCAGGAAGGTAATTCACGCAAAACTTGTCTGAGTCCGCGGTGCTAAAGATGCTCCCGATTATCCGAGTTCTGCTCCGCCCGGTCCCGATAAAGCGCGGCACGCCCCAGCAGCATCAGCGACACTGGCGTCGTCACCGTCACGAAGATGCCTATGAAGATCTCGTGGAAGGCGAAGCGGTCGCCGGAGACGGAGAAGTAGATGATGGAGGCCATGACGATGCCGCCGGTGCCCCAGCTGGTGCCGAGCGTCGGTGCGTGCAGGCGCTCGTAGAAGCTGTTGAGCTTGGCAAAGCCGATGGTGCCGATCAGCGTCAGCGAGGCGCCCAGAAGGACGAAGAACGCCACCAGAATGGCGGCCCAGAGCGGAAATTCTGCGGCATTGTTCATTCAATCACCTCGCCACGCATCATGAATTTGGAAAGGGCAACGGTGGAGACGAAGCCGAGGATCGCAATGAGCAACGAGGCCTCGAAATAGATGTCGTTGCCGGTGCGCAGGCCGAAGGTCAAGAGAAGCAGCATGGCGTTGACATAGAGCGTGTCGACGCCGAGCACCCGGTCCTGGGCGCGTGGGCCGATGGCGATGCGGTAAACGGAAATCGTCATGGCAATGGCGAGCATCAGCTGCGCGAGCGAAAAGGACCAGAAAAGGATAATCGAACTCATTCGAATATCTCCATCAAAAGTTTTTCATATCGGTTCTTGATGAGGCTTATCCAGGCCGCCTCATCCTCATCGTCGAGAACATGAAGCAGAAGCGTGCCCTGGCTGGAATTATATTCGAGCCAGGCGCTTCCCGGTGTCGAGGTGAGGATTGTCGCCAGAACGGCCAATCCCATCGGATCGCGAATATCGAGCGGCACCGCGAGGAAACCGGATTTGCGATCTCTCTCGCGCTGGAACAGAATGATCTTCACGACGGAAATATTGGACAGGACGATGTCGTAAAGCACGATCGCGATCAGCTTGACGAGCTTGTGCCAGTTGCGGATGCGCGGTTTTGCCGGCCGGAGCGACGCCATAGCCCAGGAGGCGATGAGGGCCACACCGGTGCCTAGCAGCAGATGTCCGGCTGAAAAGCTGTTGATCGTCATCCAGAAGATGATCAGCGACACCGTCAGCAGCGGGTAGGGCAGGACACGGCTTATCATGGCTGCGCCTCCGGATTGGTTCCCGCTCTTGGGGCGGAAATGACGCCCTGAATGTAGCTGGCCGGCAGATCGAGAATACGCGCCGTCTCCTGCATGTAACGCATCACCGGCCCCGCTTGCACGGTCATGGCGAGTGTCAGTCCCAGCAGCAGCATGATGGGCGCTATTTCGATGACGAGAACACGCGGTACTGTGCCTTCGAGGGAGGCCCAGAAGGTGCGGATGCCCGCGCGGGTCATCGAGATCAGCGAGGCGAAACCTGCAAAGACAATCAGGAAGACCAGCCACCAGGAAAGGGTGGAGACGCTGTCATTGGCCCCCAGCCCTGGAGGGTTGAGAATGGCGGTCAGCATGGAGAATTTGGCGATGAAGCCCGAGAGCGGCGGCAGACCGGCGAGGAGAATGCCGCAGGCTGCAAAACACGCCCCGAGCACCGCCATGGTGCCGGGCATGGTTACGCCGACTTCTTCTTCCTCTTCCTCCTCTTCGCCCTCGCCATAGGCTTCCATGGTTACGGCAAGAACGTTCGCGCCGGCATCCTGCCCGCGTTCCACCAGTTCGATCAGCATGAAGAAAGCGCTGATGGTGAGTGTGGAACTGACGAGATAATAGAGCGCGCCGGCTGCAACAGTGGGATTGCCGGTGCCCATGGCGGCGAGAAGCGTTCCCGAGGACACCAGAACCGAAAACCCGGCCAGCCGCCCAAGCGCCTGCGAGGCGAGAACGCCGATGGCGCCGAAGATGATGGTGGCGATGCCGCCGACAAGCAGGGCATCATGGCCAAAACCGGCCGATTCCCCGGCCGTCTGCCCGAAAAGCAGGAAGGACAGGCGGGCAATGACGTAGATGCCGACCTTGCTCATGATAGCAAACAGCCCGCCGACAGGTGCTGAAGCCGAGCCATAGGCGGAAGGCAGCCAGAAATTCAGCGGCCACATGCCAGCCTTGACCAGGAACGCGATGCCGAGAACCGCAGCGCCGGTTTCAAGCAGCATGCGCTGGTCCGGGTTGAGGCCGTCGATGCGGTGGGCAAGGTCACCCATGTTCAGCGTGCCGGTGACGCCGTAGATGAGGCTGACGCCGATCAGGAAGAACAATGCGGCGACGAGGTTGATGGCGATGTAATGCAGCCCGGCCTTGACGCGCTGCTGACCGGAGCCATGCAACAGCAAACCATAGGATGCCGCGAGCATAACCTCGAAGAAAACGAAGAGGTTGAAGAGGTCACCGGTCAGGAAAGCACCGTTGACGCCCATCAGCATCATCTGGAACAGCGAATGGAAATGCGCGCCTGCCTTATGCCATTTCGCCAGCGAATAGATCAGCGAGGGAATGGCAAGCAGTGCCGTCAAAAGCACCATTAGCCCGGAGAGGCGATCGGCAACGAGCACGATGCCGAAGGGCGCCGGCCAGTTGCCGAGCAGATAGACCCCGCTCGAAACCACCGCCGCAATCTCGGTATTGACCGTCGAGTTCACCTCGCGAAACAGCAGGATGGCGACAACAAGCAATATCACGGTCGAGGCAAGGCTGATGGCTGCCTTCGCCACCCGCTGGCGCTCGTCGAAGAACAACAGGAGGGCTGCGGTGATCAGCGGCACCAGAATGGGCGCGATGACGATGTGGAAGGGGAACGACATCATTTCGATTCCCTCCCGTCCACATGGTCGGTGCCGGTAAGCCCACGGGCGGCCAAAAGCACGACGAGGAACAGCGCAGTCGTCGCAAAGCCGATGACGATTGCCGTCAACACCAGCGCCTGCGGCACGGGGTCGGCAAGCGTGGAACTGTCGACGCCGTTCACCAGCACCGGCGGCGCATTGGTCTTGATGCCGCCGACGCCGAAGATGAACAGGTTGACGGCATAGGACAGCAGCGAAAGCCCGACGATGACCTGATAAGTGCGTGGGCGCAGGATCAGCCAGACGCCGGAGCCGGTCATGATGCCGATGCCGATTGAAAGAATGAGTTCCATTACACGTCCTCCGCTTTTGCGGCTTCAGGCGTGCGAACGCGGTAGTTACGCAACGATTGGTGTGCCAGTGCTATAAGAATAAGAACGGTGGAGCCGACGACCAGCGAGAAGACGCCGAGGTCGAACAGCAAGGCGGATGCTGTCGGCATTTTGCCGATATAGGGTATCTCCGTGTACTGGAAATAAGAGGTCAGGAACGGATAGCCGAAGTACCATGACCCCATGCCGGTTGCCGCCGCCATCAGAAGGCCGAAGCCCATCCAGCGCAGCGGCAGGATGCGGATGCGATCCTCCGCCCAGCGCGCGCCGCCGGCGAGATATTGCAGCAGGAACGCGATTGCCATGGTGATGCCGGCCGCAAAGCCGCCGCCGGGCAGATCGTGGCCGCGTATGAACAGGAAGATCGAAAAGGTGACGATAACCGGGAACATCCATTGCATGACGATGGACGGTACATAGAGATAGTCGCGCACCGTATCGCCCTTGCTGCGGTCGGGCCGCTCCGCATCGAAGGCGTTTTGCATCTGCTGCTGTTCCGGCACCCCGATGCTTTCATGCGCAGGGCGGAAACGGCGAAGCAGCGCAAAGACCGTCAGCGCCACGATCGCCAGCACCGCGATTTCGCCGAATGTATCGAAACCGCGGAAATCGACGAGGATGACGTTGACGACATTGGTGCCGCCGCCTTCCGAATAAGCGCGTTCCAGGAAATAGGTCGCGATGGCGTTCGGCACGGGCAGGGTCATGACCGCATAGGCGATGACGGACATGCCAATGCCGCTTGCTGCGGCCAGCAGGAAGTCACGGGCGCGGCGAAGCTGCGCCGGCAATTCATCGCTGCTGTCCACCTTCTCGAAGCGTTTCGGCAGCCATCTGAGACCGAGCAGGATCAGAACGGTGGTCACGATTTCGACCAGCAACTGGGTGATCGCGAGATCGGGTGCAGAAAGCCAGACGAATGTGAGGCAGGTGACAAGGCCGGAGACGCCGAGCATGATGAGTGCGGCGAGACGATGATATTTCGCCTGCCAGGCGGCACCCAGCGCGGCGATCATGCCGATCAGCCACAGAATGGCAAAGATCGGATCGAAGGACGTCACGCGCGGCAGCGACAATGAAAATTCCGAGAGGAAAAGCGGCGAGAAACCGGCAAGAATCGCCACGAGGATCAGAAGCCTCAGCTGCGGCTGCAGGCGCCGGGTGCCGAGCGTGCTTTCCAGCCACCGCGCCCACTTCCAGGACACGGTGACGAGAATGCGCTCGAAGATGCGCTGTCCCCGAAGATGCCGGAAGATCGGCGGGCCGTCGTCGCAGCGGGAGAAATAGCCGCCGAGCAGGGCATAGATGGCAACGCCGCCGCCGAGTGCCGCAATACTCATGATGAGCGGCAGGTTGAAACCGTGCCAGATCGACAGGCTGTAGACGGGCGTTTGCGGACCGAGAACGGAAAGCACAGCCGAATGCAGGAACGGGCCGATCGACAGGCTCGGAACGATGCCGACGATCAGGCAGGCGAAAACCAGGAACTCGATCGGGAAACGCATCCAGCGCGGCGGCTCATGCGGATTGGGGTTCGGCAGGTCAACCGGCTTGGGGCCGAAGAAGACCGTGTGGATGAAGCGTAGCGAGTAGGCGACGGCGAAGGCGCCTGACAACGTCGCGACGTATGGCAAAGCCCGGTCCAGCAGCGAGTCCGCGTGGGTTTCGACGGCCTCGGCAAAGAACATTTCCTTGGAGAGGAAGCCGTTGAACAGGGGTACGCCGGCCATTGCAGCGCTCGCCGCCATGGCGAGCGTCGCGGTTGCCGGCATATAGGTGTAAAGCCCGCTCAGCCGCCGCATGTCGCGCGTGCCGGTTTCATGGTCGATGATGCCGGCCGCCATGAACAGCGATGCCTTGAAGGTGGCGTGGTTGACCATGTGGAAGATCGCCGCAACCGCCGCAAGCGGGCTGCCCAGGCTCAAAAGCGTGGTAATGAGCCCCAGATGGCTGATGGTGGAATAGGCGAGCAAGCCTTTCAGGTCCTGCTGGAACATGGCGAAATAGGCGCCGAGCAGCAGGGTGATGACGCCTGCAGCACCCACCAGCCAGAACCATTCCGGCGTGCCTGCCAGCACCGGCCAGAACCGCGCCAGCAGGAAAACCCCGGCCTTCACCATGGTGGCCGAGTGCAGATAGGCGGAAACGGGCGTGGGCGCCGCCATGGCATTGGGCAGCCAGAAATGAAACGGAAACTGTGCGCTTTTCGTCAGCGCGCCGCCAAGGATGAGAATAAGTGCGGGCAGATAAAGGGAATGGGCGCGGATATCGGCACCGGCCGCGATGATCTTGTCCAGATCGTAGCTTCCCGCCATGTGGCCGAGTATCAGAAGCCCGGCGAGCAGGCTGAAGCCGCCGATGCCGGTCACGGTCAGCGCCATGCGGGCGCCATCGCGCGCGCCGGCATTCTGGTGCCAGTAGCCGATCAGCAGGAACGAGAAGATGCTGGTCATTTCCCAGAAGATCGACAGCAAAATGACGTTGCCGGACAGCACTATGCCGAGCATCGAGCCCATGAAGGCGAGCAGAAAGGCAAAAAACCGTGGAATAGGGTCCTGGGCCGACATGTAATATCGGGCGTAGAGAACCACGAGCAGGCCGATGCCGGTAATGAGGATCGCGAAAATCCAGGCGAAGCCATCCAGCCGCAGGGTAAAATTAAGCCCCAGCTGTGGCAGCCATTCCACATCGTATTTCAGCACGCCACCGCCACTGACATTTGGATAAAGAAGGATGCTGCCGACGAGGCCGAAGAGGGCTACGGCGCTTGCTACGTAGGCCGCGCTTGCGGCCGCGCCTTCGCGCGGCATGAAGGCCGTTATGAGAGCGCCGACGAACGGCAATGCGATAATAAATGGTAGAACGGTTGCAAGTGTCATATGCGGCGGCGGTTTTCTCTCTGGAATTGGAGCCTACGGCGGGTTTCCGACGACTCCGATCCCTCAAGGTTCGCAAGGAACCGAATGATGAGGACCGCCGGAATGACTAAGAGATAATATGCGGAGGTGCTCTTGGAACCACGTTCGCAAAGTCTCGGAAAGTTTGTGGCGCGATGGCAACAGGCGTGACGGCCGGTTTGGCGTCAGCCACGATCCGCAGGATGGTCGAGGGAAAACCGACGGGGCGAAGCCCCGGAGCACCGTTGTGAGCCTTGCAGCCGTGATCGTCGCCGGTGGTGCAGTCCTTATCGCGAAGCGAGGGGGAGTGGCTTAGGTCAGCCGTCTGCAATCGTTCCAGACGGCTGATCTTTGAGATTGCCTTGATGCCGGATGGCGCCTGAAAGCCGATGATGACGAGCAGGCTCGCAACCACAAGACCGATCAACACTTGCGGATGGCGCCTTGAACAGCGGCATTTCTCCATCCGTAACAAGTTGGCGTCTCCTTGATCGTAAAGGTCTCTCTAAAGCATCACCGCTGAGCGAATATCCCGTTGATTTGTTTTAGGGGAAGGCGGACACGCTTGTCCAGCGCACAGGCTGGAAAAACCGCCCGTCGCGTCCGATTCCTTTTCGTTTTTGCCCGTTTGCGGCAAAGTAGGGGCGACAATGGCTAAAAGCTTTTACAAATTTTACCGTTTGACGCCGGTGCTGATGTTTCTTAACTTTCAAGCAAGGAATTAACCATAAAGATTGATGGTATTTCCACGGCGGAATGGGGTTATCTCCCCTTCCAGGCATGACGCCGCACTGCCGTACCGGGCCCGATCCGGTATTTCGTTTCTTGGTTCAAGAAGGTCAGGCAAGCGTCGATGCCGCATCGTCCGCGATGGGTATGTTCGTTCAAAAATCCCCCTTAAGGGTGCTGGCGTTCTGAACCTTGCCATTTGGCCGGGTTTTACCGGCCGTCATATTATTGGGGTCGTCGGTTGGGGCAGGACTTGCCATCAGAACAAGCGCGGAGATCGGCAGGCGCAAGCCTGGCGGGGCGGTTGCGCTTTGCCGGCCTCGACGAGACGCAATCCGATTTCCTGCGCAATTATCGCAGCATGCTGGAGCCTTACGTTAAGGCTGGCCTGCGCGATGTGATGAACCGTTTCCAGTCCATGCCGGACTGTTCGCCGTCTTTCGAAAGCGAAAACCAGCTCGACCGCCTGCACGATTTGCAATCCTCGCACTGGAGCGTGCTGACCGATGCGCGTTTCGATGGGCTTTATGCCGAGCGGGTGAAAGTGCTTTCCGACAATGCCGGTCGCATGGGTCTCGATCCTCGCTGGCAGATCGCCAGCCATGCCGTCGTTCTGGAACATCTTCTGGGCGGTCTGGTGACTGAGCACGCGCCGCGCTCCATCCTGCCCGGCAACCGTAAAAAGAGCCGCGAACTGGCGGAAGCCGTCAAGAACGTCGTCCGTCTGGTGATGGTCGATACCGAGATTGCCGTATCGTTGCGCTTCAATGAATTGCGCCTGCGCCATGGCCGGGAACTGGCAGAACAGCGTGACAATGACCGCTCTGAAGCTGCAAGGTTGCTGGGCGAAGCGTTGACGGCATTTGCCGCAGGCGATTTGCAGGCCCGCATCGGCGGCGACGTGCCCGACGCCTACCGCGACGTTGCTGCCACTTTCAATGCGGCACTCGAGACGATTGGCGCGTCACTGACATCGGCGCAAAACAGCATCGGTGAAGCCGAGGCGCTGAGCGCGCGGTTTGCCGACATTGGCCGTTCCATGGCGGAGCGCTCCCGCCAGCAGGCCGCAGCCCTTGCCGACACCTCCCGTGCGATCCAGACGATGATCGGGGATGTGGCCGAAAACGGCGCCCGCATTTCGGCGGCGGAGACGGCGGTTTCCCATGCCCGTGAGGCGGCGGTCGAAAGCGGCAAGGCAATCGGTGAGGCGATAAACGCCATGTCGGATATCGAGCAATCCGCCGAGCAGATCGGACGGATCATCGGCACGATTGACGAGATCGCTTTCCAGACGAACCTTCTCGCCCTCAACGCCGGCATCGAGGCAGCACGCGCCGGTGACAGCGGACGCGGTTTTGCCGTTGTCGCGCAGGAGGTCCGGGCATTGGCCCAGCGTTCCGCAGACGCTGCAAGAGAGATCAAAAGCCTCGTTGGCTCCACGAAAAAGCAGGTCGAAGGCGGCGTGCACATGGTCAACCGCACGCAGGACGCAATCGGCGGTGTTGTCCGGCAGGTATCCGGCATCAACGACATGATCACCGAGGTCTCCCGGCACGCGGCAGAGCACGCCGGCGAATTGCAATCAGTCGCTGCCGACATCGGTGAACAGCAAAGACAGGCTGACCGGAACCTTGCCGATATGGGCAATGGCTCCTCGGAGGCCGATACGCTTCACACTGTCATTCTGGAACTCGGCCGCACCATTCGCGAATTCCGCATTGCCCGTCAGGGACAGGCGGCAGCTGTCGCCGCTACGGCTCGGCAGGACACATCATTTGTGGCCCGTGCGGATAACCGCACGGATTACGGCCAGGATTACCAACAATTCAGACGCCAAGGAGTCATGTAATGGCAGCCAGAAAAGCAGCTGAGGCGACGCTGAAACTGTCACCGGTGCTGGATCTCAACGAGGCATCGGCGCTGCACGGCAAGCTGATGACGCTGAGAGGAGCACCTTTGTCGGTGGATGCGTCCGAGGTGGAACGTATCGGTGCGCTTTGCGCCCAGGTCCTGATGGCCGGTGCGAAGTCCTGGGAAGAGGACGGCAAGCCGTTCGGTTTTGCCAGAGTGTCCGATGCATTCGACAAGACCATGAAACTGATAGGCGTCGAAATCGATCATTTGCTCCTGAAGGAGATCAAGAAGTGAAGAAAAAAGTTCTTACCGTGGATGATTCCAGAACGATCAGGAACATGCTCCTGGTCACGCTCAACAATGCCGGTTTCGAGACAATTCAGGCCGAAGACGGCATTGAGGGTCTCGAAGTGCTGGAGCAGAGCAACCCCGACGTTATCGTGACCGATATCAACATGCCCCGTCTTGACGGTTTCGGCTTCATCGAGGGTGTGCGTCGCAACGAGAAGTACCGGGCCATACCGATCCTCGTTCTGACGACCGAAAGCGACGCAGAGAAGAAGAACCGCGCCCGTCAGGCCGGTGCGACCGGCTGGATCGTCAAGCCGTTCGATCCTGCGAAGCTCATCGATGCCATTGAACGCGTAACTGCCTGATACGGGACATTTCACGATGGATATGAACGAAATCAAGGAAATCTTTTTCCAGGAATGCGAGGAACAACTCGCGGAACTGGAATCGGGGCTTCTTAAATTGAATGACGGTGACCGTGATCCGGAAACCGTCAACGCCGTTTTCCGTGCCGTTCATTCCATCAAGGGCGGGGCGGGTGCCTTCGGTCTGGATGATCTCGTGGCCTTCGCCCACGTTTTTGAAACGACCCTCGACTGCGTTCGCTCCAACAAGCTGGAACCGACACAGGACGTCCTGAAAGTCATGCTGCGTTCCGCCGACGTGCTGGCGGACCTGACCAATGCGGCAAGAGACGGCGGCAGCGTCGACGAAAGCCGCACCCGTGGCCTCGTCAAGGAACTGGAAGCCCTGGCCAACGGCGAAACCGTCCACGCATCCGCGCCGGTGGCAGCGCCGGTTGTCGCAAAGATGCCGGAACCCGTCGCGCCCAAGCCGACGGACGATAGCGGTTTCGAGCCGATCCCGTTCTCCTTCTCGGACTTTGCCGATGAAACGACGCCGTTGATGGAGATGCCGTCTTTCCAGATAACCTTCAAGCCGCACGCATCGCTTTATTCGAAAGGCAATGAAGCAGCCCTTCTCCTGCGCGATCTCTCGCGCATCGGTGAGATGAGCGTCAATTGCGACCTGTCGGAACTCCCCTCGCTCGACAAGCTCGATCCAGAAGCGTCCTATTTCTCCTGGACGGTTTCGATCTCGACCGACAAGGGTGAAGAGGGTATCCGCAGCGTCTTCGAATTCGCCGAATGGGATTGCGATCTCGAAATCACCCCGATTCTCTCGGAAACCGCTGCGGATGCGGAAGAGCTGCCGATGATCCCGGTTCCGTTCGACCTGTCGGCTCTCGACGGTGATGCGGAAGGGGAAACGGCCGTTGTGACCGCCGGGGCGGAAGAGCCCTACGTTGCCGCAGTCGTCGAGGCTGCCGTCGCAACGACGCAGATCGCCCAGAGCGTCAACGCCGCCATCGAAAAGCGTGAGGCTGCGGCAGCGCCGGCCGCAGCGCAGGCGAATGCCAATGCCGCGGCCAATGCAAGCGCCGGCCAGACCATCCGTGTCGATCTCGACCGTGTTGACCGCCTGATCAACCTCGTCGGCGAGCTTGTCATCAATCAGGCGATGCTGTCGCAGAGCGTCATCGAAAACGATGCGAGTGGCACGTCTGCCGTCAACATGGGTCTCGACGAACTCCAGCAATTGACGCGCGAAATCCAGGACAGCGTCATGGCGATCCGTGCGCAGCCGGTGAAGCCTGTCTTCCAGCGCATGTCGCGTATCGTTCGCGAAGTTGCCGACATGATCGGCAAGCAGATCCGCCTCGTTACCGAAGGCGAGAACACGGAAGTCGACAAGACGGTCATCGACAAGCTGGCCGAACCCCTGACGCACATGATCCGCAATGCGGTGGACCACGGGATCGAAACGCCGGAAAAACGCGAAGCCGCTGGCAAGAACCCGGAAGGCACCATCAAGCTTTCGGCCAAGCACCGGTCGGGCCGCATCCTGATCGAGCTTCAGGACGATGGCGCGGGCATCAACCGCGAGCGTGTTCGCCAGAAGGCGATCGACAATGATCTCATTGCCGCCGATGCGAACCTCACCGATGAGGAGATCGACAATCTGATCTTCGCGCCGGGCTTCTCTACCGCGGACAAGATTTCCGACATTTCCGGCCGTGGCGTCGGCATGGATGTGGTCAAGCGTTCCATTCAGGCGCTTGGCGGCCGTATCAACATCTCCTCGCGCCCCGGTCTTGGCTCGACCTTCACCATGAGCCTGCCGCTGACGCTTGCCGTTCTCGACGGCATGGTGGTAACCGTGGCCGGGCAGACGCTTGTCGTTCCGTTGACGGCGATCGTGGAAACCCTGCAGCCGGAAGCGAAGAACATTCACTCCTTCGGCGCCAACCAGCGGCTGATTTCCATCCGCAACTCTTTCTGCCCGCTGGTCGATGTCGGACGCGTTCTGAACTTCCGTCCGACCCAGGCCGATCCTGTGGAAGGTGTGGCGCTTCTGGTGGAATCGGAAGGCGGCGGCCAGCGCGCCCTGATGGTCGATGCGATCCAGGGACAGCGCCAGGTCGTCATCAAGTCTTTGGAAGCCAACTATACCCATGTTCCAGGCATTGCCGCCGCCACCATTCTGGGTGACGGACGCGTTGCGCTCATTCTGGATGTCGACGCCATCGTCAGCGCTTCGCGCGGGCAGCCACTGAAACAGGAAATGTCACTCGCGGCGACGGGTTGAAGGCGGATATCCAATGGCAGCACTTAATCTCAGCGATCAGCGACAGTCTCCCGATGACGTTCTTGCCAGCGGCGAATATCCGCTGACGAGACGCGATTTGTCGGAGATCGCTGCGATGATCTACGCGGATGCGGGCATCTATCTCAACGACACCAAGGCGTCGCTGGTCTATTCGCGCTTGTCCAAGCATATCCGCAATCTCGGACTGGCCGGGTTTCGGGAATATTGCGCACTGGTGTCATCGCCCGATGGAGCGGCTGCACGCCGCGAAATGCTGTCGCACCTGACGACGAATTTCACGCGCTTCTTCCGCGAGAACCACCATTTCGAACACCTGCGCGACGAGGTCCTGCCGGGCCTCATTGCAAGGGCAAAGACTGGCGGGCGCGTCCGCATCTGGTCGGCCGCCTGCTCAGACGGGCAGGAGCCCTATTCGATTGCGCTCACCGTGCTCGCCATGTTTCCCAATGCGGCGGACTACGATTTCAAGATCCTGGCGACGGACATCGATCCGAAGATCCTGGCGCAGGCCCGTGCCGGTGTTTACGACGACAACGCGCTCGAAACCGTGTCTCCCGCCATGCGCAAGCAATGGTTCACGGAAGTTGATGCTGGCGGTCGCCGCAAGTTCCGCATCGATGACAAGGTCAAGCGCCTCATCACCTTCAATGAACTGAACCTGATGACGCAATGGCCCTTCAAGGGCAATTTCGACGTCATCTTCTGCCGCAACGTCGTCATCTATTTCGACGAGCCGACCCAGATGCGTATCTGGACGCGTTTTGCAGGCCTGCTGCCGGAAGGCGGTCATCTTTACATCGGCCATTCCGAAAGAGTGTCCGGCGACGCCAAGAACCTGTTCGACAATACCGGCATCACCACCTACCGCTACATTGGTCACACGTCCGGGAGGAAGGCATGAGCGCACTCGCACGGGTCCTCGTCGTCGATGATTCCCCCACCATGCGTGGCCTGATTTCCGCCGTCCTCAAGGCCGATCCGGAGGTTGAGGTGGTTGGGCAGGCCGGCAATGCCATGGAAGCGCGCGCCGCCATCAAGCAGCTCAATCCCGATGTCGTGACGCTCGACATCGAGATGCCGGAAATGAACGGCCTCGAGTTTCTCGAAAAGATCATGCGACTGCGGCCGATGCCGGTCATCATGGTCTCGTCCCTGACGCACCGCGGCGCGGATGCCTCGCTCGCCGCGCTTGAAATCGGTGCTTTCGACTGTGTCGGCAAGCCGGCTCCAGGCGATGCGCGCCCCTTCGGCGACTTGGCCGACAAGGTGAAGGCCGCCGCACGGTCGCAACACGCAGCTTACCGCGCGGCGCGCCCGGAACCCGTTGTCGCAGCCCAGCCGACCCCGGTCAGCGATTATCGTGCCGGCCGCAAAGTCGTCGCCATCGGCTCCTCCACCGGCGGTGTCGAGGCACTGATTGCCGTGCTCCAGAAGTTTCCGGCCAATTGTCCGCCGACGGTCATCACCCAGCACATGCCGCCGACTTTCACCAAGAGTTTCGCGGAACGGCTGAACCGCATCTGCGCACCCGTCGTGGAAGAGGCGACGGATGGCGCGCGCCTGCAGACCGGCAAGATCTACCTTGCGCCGGGCGGTGAACGCCATTTGCAGATTTCCAATCGCAACGCGCCGTGCTGCCGGCTTATCGAGCGCGATCCCGTCAACGGCCATCGCCCTTCAGTTGATGTGCTGTTCGATTCGGTCGCCGAGCTTGCCGGACGCAACGCCGTCGGCGTCATTCTCACCGGCATGGGCCGGGATGGCGCGGCCGGGCTGCTGAAAATGCGGCATGCCGGTGCGCGAACCGTCGGCCAGAACGAAAAAACATGTGTCGTCTACGGCATGCCCAGAGTGGCCTTTGAACTTGGCGCCGTTGAACTGCAATTGCCGCTGGCCTCAATCGGCGAAGAAATCCTGAAACTAACCACTGCCCGCAAAGAAGGTGCTGACTAATGTCTCTCGCAGAAAAGATCAAAGTTCTGATCGTCGACGATCAGGTGACCAGCCGGCTGCTGCTCAGCGATGCGCTGACACAGCTCGGCTTCAAGCAGATCACTGCCGCTGGCGACGGCGAGCAGGGATTGAAGATCATGGAGCAGCAGCCCCATCATCTCGTTATCTCCGACTTCAACATGCCCAAGATGGACGGTCTCGGTTTCCTGCACGCCGTGCGGGCCAACCCGACCCTCAAAAAGGCGGCCTTCATCATCCTCACCGCACAGGGCGACCGTGCGCTGGTGCAGAAGGCAGCGCAGCTCGGCGCAAACAACGTGCTGGCCAAGCCCTTCACCATCGACAAGATGCGCGCAGCCATCGAAGCGGTTTTCGGATCGCTGAAATGATTGAAGCTGCGGCCAAGCGCGTACATATCATTCAGGGCGAGTACAAGGTTGTCAGCGATCCCGACGTGGTCATGACGACGATACTCGGTTCGTGCGTGGCCGCCTGTCTGAGAGACCCCGTTGCCGGCATTGGAGGAATGAACCACTTCCTGCTGCCGGGAACGGGCAACGTGACCGGTGGGGATGCGACGCGTTATGGCGTGCATCTTATGGAACTGCTGATCAACGGTCTTCTGAAGAAGGGCGCACGCCGCGACCGGCTGGAGGCGAAGGTTTTCGGCGGCGCAAAAACGATTGCCAGCTTCTCCAATGTCGGTGAGCAGAACGCCATCTTTGCCATGCAGTTTCTGAAGGATGAAGGCATACCGGTCATCAGCTCCTCCACGGGCGGGGATCATGGCCGCAAGATCGAGTTCTGGCCGGTTTCGGGCCGTGCACGACAGCATCCGCTGAGCGGCGCGGAAACCCAGAAGACGGTCGCCATGGAAACGCGTCCGGTGCCGGCACCCAAGCCCGTCGCCAACGACATCGAATTTTTTTAGTCACGGAGTTTCCAATGCAGATTGCAAACAACACCGGCACCACTCCGTTCGAAGAAGCCTTGCCCGACGTTCTGATGCGCGTGGTATCGGAACTGCACGATGTCGCCTATCTGATCGAGCGCATCGAGCCGCAACTGCTGGAAGCGACAAGCGGCGAATTGTCCAGCGATGGCGTCAAGCTCTTGCAGGGCATCGACCTTGCCGTCCAGAAAACCCGCGGCCTTGCCGAGTTCATCGATACCGTCACCGGCTCTATTCCCGGTGATTGGATCGTGGATGTCTCGACCGCGCTCAGCCTCGTCAAGCTGGCCGAAATGCAAAAGGCGCTGGGCGCAGCCATCCGCCACGGCCATTCGCAGCCGCTGGACAAGGTCGCCGGAGACTTCGATCTGTTCTAGACAGCATTTATCTGGCGGTTCCCTTCGTTTCGCGGATTGCGGATAAAGGCAACGCTCGCGCAAGCTTCGCACCCTATTGTCATTACGGGGCCAAAAGGTCTCGGACTCTATGAATGACGGTGCGGAACAGAATGAATCTGTTAAATCAAATCCCTCAGGTCTTGAAGAATTTCGCGGCGCTGGGTCAGACACGGTTGTTGATGCTGGGCGGCGTGGGCATTTTGTCCATGGCCATTATCCTTGCAGCAGCACTTTACGTGAACCGTCCCGCTTACGAGACCCTTTATGTGGGACTTGAAAAAAGCGACCTCAACAAGATCAGCATTGCACTCGCCGAAGCGGGGCTGGACTTTCAGGTTGGAACGGATGGCGCCAGCCTCCAGGTTCCGGTCGGCCTCACCAGCAAGGCAAGGCTGCTTCTGGCCGAGCGCGGCCTGCCTGACAGTGCCAATGCCGGTTATGAGCTTTTCGACAATGTCGGTTCTCTCGGCCTGACTTCCTTCATGCAGGAAGTGACCCGGGTTCGCGCGCTTGAGGGTGAGATCAGCCGCTCCATTCAGCAGATCGACGGAATTGCGGCCGCACGCGTCCATATCGTCATGCCGGATGTCGGTAATTTCCGCCGCGGTGAGCAGAAGCCCACCGCATCGGTCATGATTCGAGCCAATGCCACCGCCGGGCGCAAGGCGTCCGCTTCCATCCGTCATCTCGTCGCCTCGGCCGTTCCCGGCCTTGAAGTCGATGACGTGACGCTGCTCGATTCCACCGGCCAGCTCCTCGCTTCCGGTGACGACGTCACCAACGCCGCCATGAACCGCTCGCTGACGCTGGCGCAGAACGTTCAGCAGGAAATCACCACCAATATCGACAAGGCGCTGGCGCCTTTCCTCGGCATGGATAATTTCCGCTCCAGCGTGACGGCGCAGCTCAATACCGACAGCCGGCAGATTCAGGAAACTGTCTACGATCCGGAATCGCGCGTCGAGCGCTCCGTCCGCACCGTTAAGGAAGACCAGAAGTCCCAGGAAACGCAGCCCGATACGGCCGCGACCGTGGAACAGAACGTACCGCAGGCAGCGCCCCAGGGCGGCGCAGGTGGCCCGCAGTCTTCCGACCAGTCTGCCAAGAAGGAAGAGCAGACCAACTACGAAATCAATTCCAAAACGGTCGCCACCGTCAAGAATGGCTATACCGTCGAGAAGATTTCGGTCGCCGTGGTCGTCAACAAGGGTCGCATCGCCAAGATGGTCGGCGAACCCGTCGACCAGGCCAAGATCGACGCCTATCTTGCCGAAATGCAGAAGATCGTCACCTCGGCTGCGGGGGTTTCCTCCGATCGCGGCGATATCGTCACGCTGACGGCGATGGACTTCCTCGAAACGCAGCTGCTCGACGAAGCCGCAAGCGGGCCGGGCATCATGGAAGTGCTCAGCCGCAATTCGGCAGGCATCATCAACTCGCTCGCCTTCGTCGCTGTTGCTTTCCTCGTGGTCTGGCTCGGTGTACGCCCTCTGGTTCGTACGGTCACCGGCAACGGCGCGGCAGCAGGCCAGATCAGCCAGGAGACCGCAGGCCTCGAACTGCCGGATTTCTCTCCCGGCATGGATGCGGGTGCTGGTGGTCTCATGGAAGGGTTTGGGGCGGATTTCGGCTTCGACAGCACCGACGATCTTCTGGCAGGCGGCGACAGCGAAGGCACCTTCAACCGCCGGGTTCGCGAAGGACCCGAGCGCAGGCTCTCCCGCATGGTGGAAATCAGCGAAGAACGCGCAGCCAAGATACTTCGCAAATGGGCAGTGGAAAAAGCTGCATGATTTTGAAAAAGGCCGGGGTTATCCCGGCCTTTTGCGCATTTCCGGGTTCTTTGGTATCTTGGCGCCGCGCGCCGTCGCATTCCCGCTTTGGGACACTGTTTACAAAAAATTCAGCAACGATACAGTTTGCTGGGAATAGGCTGAGAATGCCGTTTATGGATTGGTCAGCTTTTCAGTATGTTTTTTAGGAATAGACGAACAAGGAAATACGTGGAAAGGCTGGTGTCAGGTAATGGCAAATCCCAGTCCGTTCCATAAAATGAAGTGATTCGGTCTCCGGGGGCTCACCATCCCATTTTGGTAAGCTTCTCGAATGGAATGATTCCATCCCGAGGTATAATCTCCCCATTGGGAGCAAGAGGGCGTAGGCGATTGAAAGTCGATGTTGATATCCGCAGGCTGTCTGCCAAGCCTATGGAGGGCATGGGTAAGCCCTTGCCACGCGACCAGCTTGCCAAGAACGTCGCAGCCTCGGCCGCTGCCGGCAACGTTTCAGGCGCGCTGGATCTGCTCGTAACCTACGCCGGCGCCTCGCATTATCTGCTGGCGCGGGAGGATCTTCTCGAAGAAACCGGACTGAAATTCATCATCACATCCGACTGGCCTTTCGATCTGGTGCGCAGGCTTGGTGCCGAACTCGCCAACAGCCAGAACAGATCGAGCGAAATGGAAAAGTGCCTTTCGCTTCTGCAGCCGCGATTGCTTGTTCTTCCGGACGACGTTTCTGTCCCCTTCGGCATCGACCGGCAATATTCGGCGCTTTCCTTCTGTGTGGGCCGCATCCGTCTTTCGCTTCTGCTGCTGTTTCCAGAACACTCGGTTCCTTCGCCGGACCGTCTGCGCGAAATCGCGCTTCTGACCGGCTATTGCGTCAGCTTCGGCATTGCCAGCGAAGCAAAGGCCGTGCGTGACATCGACCTCACAGAACGTGAGCTTGAGTGCCTGTTCTGGATCGCGGAAGGCAAGACAAGCGACGAAATTGCGATGATACTTGGCATTTCGCGCAATACGATCAATAATTACATTACAAGCGTGATGCGGAAAACCGCGACGAAAACCCGCTCGGAGGCAATCGCCTACGCCGTGCGCAACAACCTCGTATAGATGGTCGGGACCCATGGTACAGACGAAAGATAATGAGGGTACGAGTCAAAGCAGCGGTATGTTTTACCGCAGCCCTGTTGTGACAAGCCGGTCGGATCTGTTTCCGAAGCTGGTCGCCATGCAGAAACTGGTCGGCGCACGTAATTTCGTGGTGACGAAGGCTGCCGCCTCCGGCTTCCCCAACAAGAAGAAGCTGACCTGCGAGCTGGAGAACTGGGGCATGAATGCCGCCGAACAGAGCGCGCAGTTCATCCGCGCGGTCGGCGATATTCTTTTGGATCATATCGAGACATCGCTGCTGCCGGTCATCTGGCGTAACAAGAACGCCGGCGGTTTTGCCGATCTTCCTGACGTGCCGGCTTTGATGCGCCGGATCGAGAACGATACATTGCCCTATGCGGGACTGGCTTTGCCGGTGCGGCTCGGCACGATTGGCAACGGCTACATCGTTTTCTGTGGCAGCAACCTCGTTCTCGACAACGAGGTCGTCATCGAACAGCACATTAAATGCTGCGAGATCATGGTCGATATGCTGGCGCTGGATGAGCGCAAGGTGGCACCGTCTGAAGCGTTGAGCGAAAGGGAAATCGCCTGTCTGCAACTGGCGGGTGATGGCCGTATCAGCGAAGAAATCGCGGTGAAGCTCGGGCTTTCGGTACACACCGTCAACGCCTATCTGGGTTCAGCGACGATCAAGCTCGATTCCGTCAACCGTATCCAGGCGATCGCAAAGGCCATCCGGCTCGGATATATCCATTGATTGGGGAGGGGGCGGGCTTCCCGTCCCTGTAAGCCGGCAGGCGCCGGCGCGGCTTGTGTAATCCACCCTAAAAGCTGCTATCGGTACTTCGCGTTTTTTTAACAGTTGCCAACTAGAACTTTTATAAGTTTGGTTTTGGGGAACTGTTTCATGCACAACCGGCTCTTTAAGTCCGTTGCGGGTAAGGTCGTCGTGCTGACGATCGGCCTGATTGCGCTCAGCGTCGCGGCAGTTGGTTTTTCGACATACATTCGCCTGAAGGACAATATCATCACCACTGCGCTGCGTGACACGCACAGCGCGATGCGCGGCATGGCGATCCTTTACGAGATGAAGGTCGGCGGCGTGGCCCTCGAAATGGTGGATGGAGAGCTCAAGAGTATCGGCCGCGCCAGCATCGGGACACTGCGCGACAATGATCTCGTCGACCGCACGGCTGCCGGTAATGGCGGCATCGCGACGGTTTTTGAAGCCAAGGCCGGCGATTATATTCGCATGACCACCAATCTGAAGAACGAAAAGGGCGAGAGAGCAGCGGGCACGAAGCTCGCCACCGACCATCCCGCTTTCGAAAAGGTTTCCAAGGGTGAGGGTTATTTCGGCGCCGCCACGCTTTTCGGCACCAATTACATGACCGGATACATGCCGGTTCTCAACAAGTCCGGAGCGACCGTCGGTATTCTTTTCGTGGGCGTTCCCATGGCCGTCTACGAAGCCCAGATTTTCGGCCTGCGCGACCTGATGCTGATCTGTGGCGCGCTCGCCATGGTCGGCGTGGGATTGCTCGCCTATTTCGTCATCCGGCGCACCCTGCAGCCTCTAGGCAAGCTTACCGATGCGGTTAAGTCCCTTTCGGACGGCAATCTCGATACGCCGATCCCCTATGCCACCAATACCAATGAATTCGGCAACATCGCCCGCGCTCTCGTGATATTTCGCGAGAATGCGCTTGAGAAACTCGCGATCGAGGGCAAAAGCGCCGAGGAACGGTCCGTGGCGGAATCGGAGCGTCACCGCAACGATGCCGAGAAGCAGGAGCTGGACGGCCAGATCGAATTCGCAGTCAGCGAGATCGCGTCCGGCCTCGGCAGGCTTTCGCGCGGTGATCTGAGCCGCACGATCGAGACACCCTTTAACGGCCGTCTGGATCGTCTGCGCACGGACTTCAACGAATCCCTTCTCAACCTGCGCGATGCGCTGGGGCAAATCCGCGAGCGCACCCTGGTCATCCAGCATAGCGGTTTTGAAATCGAGCAATCGTCGGTCGATCTGTCGAAGCGCACGGAGAATCAGGCGGCCTCGCTGGAAGAGACGGCAGCCGCTGTCGAGGAAATCACCGCAACGGTCAGATCGTCGGCCGAGCGGGCGCGCGAAGCCAACGAGGCCGTCCGCATCACCAAACAGAGCGCCGACAGTTCCGGTTCGGTCGTCAGCAATGCCGTGGACGCCATGGGCCGTATCGAAGACGCCTCGCGCAAGATCGAGCAGATCATCGAGGTCATCGATGACATCGCGTTCCAGACCAACCTTCTCGCCCTCAATGCCGGCATCGAGGCTGCGCGTGCGGGCGAGGCGGGCAAAGGTTTTGCGGTCGTGGCGCAGGAAGTGCGTGAACTTGCACAACGCTCCGCGGACGCGGCCCGTGAAATCAAGCAGCTCATCAACCAGTCAACGCATGAGGTGAGCTCTGGATCGAAGCTGGTGCAGGAAGCGGGCACGGTCCTTTCAGCCATCAGCCATCAGATTGTCGCCGTCAGCCAGCATGTCGAAACCATCGCGACGGCGACGCAGGATCAGTCCTCCGCGCTCCACAATGTCAACGGGTCCGTCAACCAGATGGATCAGATGACCCAGCAGAACGCGGCGCTTGCCCAACAGTCGAGCGCAGCCAGCCGGGTGCTGTCGGGCGAAGTGGAAGCGTTGCTCGATCTGGTTCAGCGTTTTCAGATGGAGCAGGGCTCGGCGACCGGCCAGGATCGACTGAGCCGCGCAGCCTGACAATAGAATTTTTGAAAGTCAAAGAGCTCCCGGATCGCAAGGTCCGGGAGCTTTTTTATTCTGCCGCCGCGCGGGCCGTGCTGGATATCTGGTTGATATAGGCCCGCAGCGCGGCCGGTTTGACCGGCTTATGCTGGACGGAAATCCCATATTTTTCCGCATCGCTGCGCACTTCCGGGCTGCGGTCCGCCGTCACAAGCAGGGCAGGGATCGTTTTGCCGTAGAATGTCCTGATCAGGCGGATGGCGCTGATACCGTCGCCGTCGTCGAGATGATAATCGGCAATGATGACATCCGGTGCCGCTGACATTGTCAGGAACGGTTCTTCGAGTGTGGCCACCGAACCTGCGGGTAAGACCTCACAGCCCCATCCCGTCAGCAATAACGTCATGCCCTCGAGGATTTTCGGCTCGTTATCGATGCAGAGTACCCTGACGCCGGCAAGCCGGTCGCTCGCCACCGGATTGGCGATCCCGCCAGCGGCCTTGGCTGGCGTCAGGCGGTCTGCCTCGCGCGGCAGGTGGATACGGAATGTCGTACCTTTTCCGGGTGTGGAAATCAGCTGTACCGGATGGTGCAGCATGCGCGACAGCCGGTCGACAATGGAAAGGCCAAGTCCGAGGCCGGAGGCCGTTTTTGCACCCTCATCCAGCCGGGCGAATTCCTTGAAAACCGTGCGGAATTTGGATGCGGGAATGCCGATTCCGGAATCCGTCACCTGAATGACGACATCGCCTCCCCGGCGGCGCGCGCCAACGATGACCTTGCCACTCAGCGTGTATTTGATGGCATTGGAGACGAGGTTTTGTATCAGTCGCCGCAACAGGTTGGGGTCGGAGCGGACGGTGAGCGAGGTGGGCATGACCACGAGATCGAGGTTCTTTTCCTGCGCCATCGGCGCGAAATCGGTTTCGATGCGTTTCAGCAGCTCGTTCAGCGGCACCGATGTCATGCGCGCTTTCATCGAACCGGTGTCGAGGCGGGAAATATCGAGCACCGCGCCGAGAATGGTCTCTACCGACTCGAGCGCCGAATCGATGTTCTGGACGAGATCGCTTTCCCCCGAGGCGCCAAGCCGCTCGACCAGCGAGGAGGAATAAAGCCGCGCGGCATTCAGCGGCTGGAGGATATCGTGGCCGGCGGCAGCAAAAAACCGTGTCTTGCCGATGTTCGCCTCGTCGGCGGATGCCCTTGCCTCCGCAAGTTCGCGGTTGACGCGGGTAAGCTCGACGGTTCGTTCCGCCACCCGCTGTTCCAGCGTTTCATTGGCCTGTTTCAGTGCCTGATCGCTCGCCACTCTCTGCGTGATATCGGTGAAGGTGGCGACGATACCCTTGTCCGGCATGGTGTTGGAGCGCACTTCAATGATGCGCTCGCCGCCGCCAAGCACCAGCGAGAAAGGCAGGTCCATGGTCAGGAAACTGGTGATCAGCTGTTCCGTGTCGCCCGGCGGCATGTCGCCGCGCTCCTGCAGCATGGAAACGATGTCCGTCAGCGGCAACCCCACCTGCCCGAATTGCTCAGGTAGATCGAGAAGGGTGCGGAAGCGCCGGTTCCAGATCGTCAGCTGCTGCGAGCTGTCGAAAACGGCGATGCCCTGGTCCATCTGCGCCAGCGCCGTTTGCAGCATGTCCTGATTATATTGCAGCGCCTCGCTTGCCTGATCCAGCAGCCAGGCCGTGTCGGCGCTGGTGTCCTCCGCCTTCTGGAGAATGATCGAAAGCACGAGGCGGGCTGAGGAGGAGCCGATGGCGCTGCCCAGCAATTGTTCGGAGAAATGGATCAGCGCCATGTCGGCGGGCTGGTCGTCATTGAGCTTCCTGCCCGCCGTCTTTTCATAGGTCGCCAATGAGCGCAGCATGCGCTCTTCACCGAGATAACGGGCAATCGCGCTTTTGAGATCGCCGACGCTGACGCGGGTTTTCCAGCCGCGCGTGGCGAATTGTGATTTCGAATGGCGCTTCACGAAGATGCCGGACTGGATGCGCTCCACGGGTCGTGGGTTGCGTGAAAGCGAGCCAAGCACGAAAGCCATGCTGTTGACGAGCAGGCTGAGGATGACCGCGTTCACAAAAGGGTCGGCCTCGGGACCGTTGAAGACCGTACTGCCGGAAAACAGGAAGCCGAGAACGGTGGCCGCGACCTCTGAGTTATCAGGCCCGCCGAAGCTTGGCAGAAACAGCAGGTAGGCCCAGACGAAAAAGCCTGAACTCAAACCGGCAATCGCACCGCGCGCATTGGCGCGCCGCCAGAACAACCCGCCGAAAAGGGCAGGTGCCATCTGGGCGATGGCGGCAAATGCCAGGAGGCCGATGGAGGCAAGCCCGGTGGCGCTATCGGCCGCACGGTAATAGCCGTAGCCCAGAAGCATCACCGCAAAGATCGCTGTTCTGCGGATGTTGAGAAGCGTTTTGGCGAAGTTGTCCCGGTGCGGCGAACGGTTCAACAGCTTCTGCCGCAAAAAGATCGGCATGACGATGTCGTTGGAAATCATGATCGACAGCGCGACCGAGGCAACGATCACCATGGCGGTCGCCGCTGAAAATCCGCCGATGAAGGTAATCAGCGAAACGACCGGCATTTGATGCGCAAGCGGCAATTGCAGGACGTAAAGATCGGCGTTGCCATTGGCGCCGAGCGTCAAAATTCCGGCAAGCGCTATCGGCAGCACGAAGATGTTGATCGCAATCAGATAAAGCGGCAGCAGGAACCCCGCCATGCGCAGCTCTTCCGGCGTGCGATTTTCAACCACGGTGACATGGAACTGGCGCGGCAACAGGATGATCGCGAAACCGGAAAGCAGGGTCATCACGATCCAGCGGCTGATGGGCGTGTGATAGGATATGGCCCGCATGGCCCGTTCATTGCCCGACGCAAGTTCCCACAAATGCGAGGGGCCGTCGAAGAGGACGAACAGAACGTAAAAGCCGACGGTGCACATGGCGACGAGCTTGACGAGCGATTCCATTGAAATCGCCAGAATAAGCCCGTCCTGGTGTTCGGTGGCGTCGGTATGCCGGGTGCCGAACATGACGGCGAAGCCCGCCATGACGATGGTGACGAGCAGCGGCAGATCGAGGAAATAGAGGTTGCCGCTGCCAATGCCGTAATCGCCGGGATCGACCATCGTCGCCACCGAACTGGAGACGGCCTTCAATTGCAGCGCGATATAGGGAATGGCGCCGACAAGCGCGATGATGGCGACAATCATCGCCACGGTGGAGTTCTTGCCGTAGCGGGCAGCAATGAAATCGGCAACCGACGTCAGCTTTTCGGTTTTGGCAAGCTCCACGATGCGGCGAATGATCGGCATGCCGATGGTGAAGGCAAGGATCGGCCCGGTATAGATGCCAAGGAATTCCAGCCCCTTGTCCGCCGCAAGCCCGACGCCGCCGAAATAGGTCCAGGAGGTGCAATAGATCGCCAGACTAAGCGCATAGACGAACGGCCGCCCCTTTTTGGGAGCGTTTCTTTTCCGGCTGTTCCTGTCCCCATAACTTGCAACCGCAAACAGCAGCAGGACATAAGCGAAGGCCGAACCGAATATGATCCACCCAGGAAGCACGCATCCTCCCCATGCAACAATCCCTGAAAACGAGCATAGGCGAATTCCGGGCCGTTGAGAATGAGCGCGGTCTGATCATAAAGTTCAAGACTACCGTGCAAAAAGCCTAATAAATGCAATCTTGACGAATTCCAAATGGGACAGGGAATCTATATGGTTGAACCCGTAGGGACAGTCACATAGCTTCAGCTCGCGAAGCAGGAGAGGGACCATCTGATGCTTAACGAATTTAAAACCTTCATTGCCCGTGGCAATGTCATGGATCTGGCCGTGGGTGTTATTATCGGGGCGGCGTTCAGCAAGATCGTCGATTCCGTCGTCAACGACCTTATCATGCCGATCGTCGGTGCGATTTTCGGCGGGTTCGATTTTTCGAACTACTTCCTGCCACTCAGTTCCAGCGTCACCGCCAGCTCGCTTGCCGCCGCGCGCGATCAGGGCGCTGTCTTCGCTTATGGTAACTTTCTCACGGTCCTCATCAACTTCCTCATTCTCGCCTGGATCATTTTCCTGATGGTAAAAGGGGTCAACAAGCTTCGCGCTTCTGTCGACCGGAAAAAGATCGAGGAAAAGTCGGAACCGGCTCCGCCGCCGGAAGACGTCAAGCTTCTCACCGAAATCCGCGATCTGCTGAAGACGCGTTGAAGCTTAGATTGTCCCGGCGCGATATTGCTGACCATGGGTCAGCTCCCTCTCGCCGGGCATCCATCCATAAAGAAAATCCATGACTGTTGCACGGAATATCATGCATATCGCCCGTTCGATGCGATAAGAAGACACCAAACGGAGTGTCTTTAATGTCCATTTTGAACAGTCTGAGTGCGCGCTCTCTGGCGGCTCCCGAGAGCGGCATTGTCGAGGTCGTGAATTATGCCCGGGGACGGGACAATCTTCTGCCGCTTTGGGTCGGCGAAGGCGATCTGCCAAGCCCGGATTTCATCAACAGGGCGGCCATCGACGGGCTCAACAATGGCGAGACCTTCTATACCTGGCAACGCGGCATTCCCGAATTGCGCCAGGCGCTCAGCAGCTACTACGAGCGTCACTTTTCAGCCTCTCTATCCGCAGATCATTTTTACGTAACAGGTTCCGGCATGCAGGCGATTGCGCTTGCGGTGCAGGCGCTGACCTCGCCGGGCGACGAGATGATCTATCTCACGCCCACCTGGCCCAATATTGTTGCCGCCATCGGCGTGGCGGGCGCAAAGGCGGTCGCAGCCGGCATCGATTTCCACGATGGTCGCTGGGATCTCGATATCGGCAAGCTGGAAAGTGCGATCACCGGTAAGACGAAGGCGCTCTTTATCAACACGCCGTCCAACCCGACCGGCTGGACCGCAACGCGAGACAATCTTCGCGATGTTCTGGCACTCGCCCGCAAACATGACCTCTGGATCGTGGCGGATGAGATTTACGCACTTTATCACTATACTGGCACCCGTGCGCCGTCGTTCCTCGACGTGATGGAACCGGATGACAAAATCGTCTTCGCCAATTCTTTTTCGAAGAACTGGTCCATGACGGGCTGGCGTGTTGGCTGGCTTGTGGCGCCGCCGGTCATCGGCCAAGTGATCGAGAACCTTATTCAATATTCCACCTCCGGCGTGGCGCAGTTCATGCAGCGCGGCGCAGTCGCGGCTCTCGACCATGGCGACGGTTTCGTCCGCGAGAACTACGAACGCGCTCTGACATCCCGCGACATTCTCTGCGATGCGCTGATCGCGACGAACCGCGTGGAAACATTGAAGCCGGATGGCGCTCTTTATGCCTTCCTCAAGGTGGACGGCGTGACCGACAGCCGCGCCACGGCTCTGGATATCGTTGACAAGACCGGCGTCGGCCTCGCGCCGGGCACCGCCTTCGGCCAAGGCGGAGAGCTGTTTCTCCGCGCCTGCTTCCTGCGCAACCCAAAGCAGATCGAAGACGCAGCCGATCGGCTTGCGTCCTATATTCTCGGCAGATAACCGCAATCCTGCGATAGCCCGCCCTGCCGCGCCGAATTTGGCCGCGGCAGGCAGATTTTCTACCAAAAGAATCATGGCGAGCCGCTAAAACTACAACCTCACGGCGTACCAATCGACGTGCGGGCTTTTCTGTGCTATGCGCCTTGTGTTCCATTTATGAGAACATTTTCATCTAATAAATAAAACACACTTCATTGCGCTAACCAATCGTAAGCCACCTTTTCATAGGGGCGAGGGATAGGTGGGGTATTTGCTGTGCAAGTAATCAATGATGAAGAATTATTGGCTTTGATGGACGCAACAAAAGCAAACAGGGAAGTAATGTCATGGCTGTTCTGGTCACCGGTGGGGCCGGTTATATAGGAAGCCACATGGTGTGGGCTTTGCTCGACGCCGGTGAAGACGTCGTTGTTGTCGACCGTCTTTCGACGGGATCACGTTGGGCGGTCGCGCCAGCGGCGCGTTTCTATCTCGGCGACGTCGCCGATCGCGACTTGCTCGACCAGATTTTCGAACACAACCAGATCGAGACCATTTTCCACTTCGCTGGCTCCGTCAGCGTCCCTGAATCGATCAGCCAGCCGCTGGAATATTACGAAAACAATACCGGCACGACCCGCGCCCTTGTTGCGGCGGCAGTCGGTCATGGTATCCGCAATTTCATCTTCTCTTCAACTGCCGCGGTCTATGGGAACCAACCCTTTGATGGCCCGGTACCGGAAACGGCAGTTCTCAGCCCGGAAAATCCCTACGGCCTGTCGAAACTCGCCTCAGAAATCATGTTGCGCGATGTCGTGCAGGCACATGATTTCAACTATGTGGCGCTGCGTTATTTCAATGTTGCCGGCGCCGACCCGAAGGGCCGTGCCGGGCCGTCCCCCACGGGTGTGGCGAACCTCATCAAGGTAGCGTGCGAAGCGGCAACCGGCCGGCGCGACAAGGTGGAGGTTTACGGAACCGATTATCCGACCGCTGACGGCACCGGCGTTCGCGACTATATCCATGTCAGCGATCTGATCGACGCGCATATGCTCGCCATGGCGCATCTGCGTGCTGGTGGCGGCACACGAACGCTCAATTGCGGTTATGGCGTCGGCTATTCGGTACTGGACGTGCTGCACGCCGTGCAGCGGGAATCTGGAAACGATTTCCCGGTTATCCATTGTCCCCGCCGCGCCGGCGACATTGCCGCGATGGTTGCGGATTCGAGCCGCATCCAGTCGGAACTCGGATGGTCGCCGCGTTTCAATGATCTCACAACTATCGTTCGCACGGCCCTTCAGTGGGAGGCTAAACGTCAAGCCCAGCGAAGCGACAGGATTCTGCCTGGGCGGCATAAACTGGCAGCGATAGGCTGAGCGGCCGTTGGTTTTCGGGATGCGGTTCTACCTGACGGAAAAATAGAGGACCGGTCGATCCGAAAGAGTGGCAGCGGGAAGCCATTTCTCGCTGTCGAAATAGCTGCGCGTGAGCTTCAGTCCCGGCAATTGTTCCGTTGCCAGCAAAATCAGGTTAAGCCGATGTGGCGCAGACGGCTCCGGCTTTAGGGAGACCGAAATACCGAAATGCTCTGCCTGATAGGGTTGCAGCCTGCGTGCCGGCTCAAGCATGCTGGCAAGGTCGGCCCAGCGCGTCTGCTCGATGATCATCGCCAACGCGTCCTCAAGCTTCGTCAGAATAACGGCACCATCAGGTGTCTGCGGCGCAACCACTTTCATCCTGATAGAGCGAACCTCGTCGGACGCCTCGCCTCTGATGTCGAGAAAAAGCGATGCCCGTTCCGACGCGTTCGCTGTGTCCCCGACCACAAGATCGGCCATGCATTCGAAATTGCGGATCTTCACCGGGCTTGCGTGCCAGCCTTGCGGGTTGGAAAAGCCCGCCGCGGTAAAGCGGTCGCAGAGGTCCTTGCCGGACAGAACGAAGTCACGGGCAAAGGATGCCCTGTCGCCGCCTTGCTCGAATTTCAGTAGATGCGGCGGTAGATTGAGCTTTTGGGCGGTAACCTTTTGCCGCTTGACGGGCTTCATCCGCGCTGGCTGCTCGGCGGAGCGTGTGGCAGGCGCAAGGTTGAGATAGCTCAGCAGGCTTTTGAGATGTTTCTTGTCATTGGCAAGCAGCACCGTTGCCAATATGGCAAGACAAACTGCCAGCACCGCAAACAGCAGCGCGCCAGGCCTTACTCTTTTTTGCAGGCTTGCGTCCATCGGGGAACCCTAATGGCTGCCGGGGGAGGGGCGTCAACCGGTTTTTGATATGGCTTTCGGGCTGTCGGTAACCCGGTGAATGTACTGCGAGCTGAAGGTCATTAAAAATATTCTGTATTCCACCGCCGGATTTTCCGGCGGCGCAACGTTATTCGGAGGAATTTTTGAACGAGTCCTGCTCGTCCGCGCTGCTTTCGTCGTCGGCGACAGGAATGGCGTAGGAACCGTTCAGCCAGCGGGCGAGATCGAGCGAGCGGCAGCGATCCGAACAGAACGGATAGTCTTCCCGTGTCGAGGGCCGCCCGCACTCCGGACATGGCTTCGTTTTCCGAAGCGGCGTGACATTTCCCGAACCTTCAGGAGATGATTTTGTCATGGTCTATCCTTCGAGCCAGCCCGACGTCACCTCGAATCCTTCACCGGAAAGAAGCGACATGGTCTCATACAGCGGCAGGCCGACGACATTGGTGTAGGAGCCGGTCAGTTTCTGCACGAATGAGCCGGCAATGCCCTGGATACCATAGGCCCCGGCTTTGCCGCGCCATTGCCCGGAGGCGATATAGGCGTCGATCTCGCGCGTGGTAAGGCGTTTGAAACGCACCTTGGTTTCCACAACCTTCTGACGGATCTTGCCGCCGGGCGTCACAAGGCAGATGCCGGTATAAACCCAATGGCTGCGCCCCGAGAGAAGATGCAGCGCTGCGGAAGCCTCCTCGGTATATTCCGCCTTGCCGACAATGCGGCGACCCACGGCCACCACGGTGTCGGAGCCGAGAACATAGGCGTCTTTCCACGTCTGCTCGCTCTTCAGCGCCGCATGCGCAGCCTCGGCCTTCTGTAGCGACAGGCGACGGCACAGCGTGCGCGGATGCTCAAGCTTTACGGGCGTTTCGTCGATATCCATCGGCATCAGACGTGCCGGCTCGATGCCGATCTGATGCAACAGTTCCAGACGCCGCGGCGAACCGGATGCCAGAACGAGCTTTTGTTTTGAGTTGGTCATTGCGCTGCCCGGGCTTCCGAATGCCGAAAACGGATTACTTGAAGCGATAGGTGATGCGGCCCTTGCTCAGGTCGTAAGGCGTCATTTCGACCAGCACCTTGTCGCCCGCCAGAACACGGATACGGTTCTTGCGCATGCGGCCGGCAGTGTGGGCGATGATTTCGTGTTCGTTCTCAAGCTTCACGCGGAATGTTGCGTTCGGCAGCAATTCGGTTACGATGCCCGGGAATTCGAGGACTTCTTCTTTTGTCATGTAAGGGTTTTCTTCCTGTTGATAGTGCCGGACCTGTCGTGTCCGGGAAAATTGCGCGGAAACTACACAATCCCGGCACATTTGTGAACCTCTAAAGCATCACGGCGAAAATCGGAACCGATTTTCGCCAGGTGAGAGGTGCGGATCGAATAAATGCCTGTCCTGTGCGGCGTTTGAAGTATCTGGTCCGATCGAAACGGACACTCAACCTCAGTCTTTTGAAAGCGTATCCGCCGCCGGCTGCGGCCTACCTGGCAGGCGTTCGGCAATCAGCCTGGCAAGATGGTCCCGCACCTCGCGATAGGCATCGAGAATCTGGTCCCGCGTGCCGGTGATGACGGTTGGGTCCATGGTTGGCCAATAGACAACGTCGAGTGAGTTCGAGCGTGTCAGTTCAAGTGCTGCGTGATGAGCTTCGGGTGTCAATGTAATGATCAGATCGAAAAAATCATCCTCGATCTCGTCCAATGTGCGCGGTTTGTGTTTGCCGAGCGAAAATCCCTGTTCTTCCAGCACCGCATCCACAAAGGGGTCACGCTCGCCCGCCCGCACGCCGGCCGACTGGATGTAGATGCCGGGTGCCACCAGTCGTTTGGCGATGACCTCGGCCATGGGAGAACGGATGGAGTTCATACCGCACATGAAGAGGACCGATTTGGGAGCCTGTCCCCCATTTGGAGCCGTGGCGGGATCTCTCATCTCTAACCCCGCCAATAAAGCACACAGACAAGGGTGAAGAGACGGCGCGCAGTATCGAAATCGATTTTGATCTTGCCGGAAAGCCGGTCCATCAAAGTCTGCGAGCCGTCATTGTGAATGCCCCGCCTGCCCATGTCGATCGCCTCGATCTGGCTTGGAGTGGAGGAGCGTATCGCCTCGTAATAGCTTTCGCAGATCAGGAAATAATCCTTGATGATGCGGCGAAACGGCGTCAGCGACAGGATATGGGTCGAGACGTCCTTCTCGTCTTCGGTCTTGATCGAGAAAACCAGCTTGGCATCGACCAGCGATATGTGCAGCCGGTATGGGCCGCCCTCATGGCCGAATGGTTCGAACGTGTTTTCCTCTATCAGATCGAAAATGGCGACGGCGCGTTCATGCTCCACGTCCGGCGTGGACCGGCCGATGCTATCGTCCAGAACCACATCGCAGAGCCGGAAATCGCCTGAAGCCATCTCTTAACTTTCCGGGTTGAGGCGAATGGAGACGGAGCGCGCATGCGCGTCCAGCCCCTCCGAACGGGCAAGGGTGATCGCCGCCGGCGCAAGCTGCCGCAGCTGCTCAGGCCCGAGACGCAGGATCGAGGTACGTTTGACGAAATCCAGCACTGAAAGGCCGGAAGAGAAGCGCGCTGAGCGCGCCGTCGGCAGAACGTGGTTGGAGCCGCCGACATAATCGCCGATCACCTCAGGCGTATGGCGCCCGACGAAGATCGCGCCGGCATTGCGGATATGCGCCATCAGCGCGTCCGGATCGTCAACGGCAAGCTCCAGATGCTCGGCCGCAATGCGGTTGGCCAAGGGAATGGCATCGGTGAGCTTTTCGACGAGAATGATCGCACCGAAATCCGCCCAGCTCGCCGCTGCCGTCTCGGCGCGCGACAGCCGTTTCAGCTGCCGTTCCACCGCCGCCTCCACCGCCTTGCCGAGTTCTGCATTGTCGGTGATGAGGATGGACTGCGCGCCACGGTCATGCTCCGCCTGCGCCAGAAGATCGGCGGCCAGCCAGTCCGGATCGTTGTCCTTGTCGGCAATGACAAGCACTTCGGAAGGCCCGGCGATCATGTCGATGCCGACAGTTCCGAAGACATGCCGTTTCGCGGCCGCCACATAGGCATTGCCGGGGCCGACAATCTTGGCGACAGGCGTGATTGTTTCCGTGCCGTAGGCGAGTGCAGCCACGGCCTGTGCGCCGCCAATGCGGTAGATTTCCTCAACACCTGCGATGCGCGCGGCGGCAAGAACGGCGGGGTTTATCACGCCGCCATTCGCCGGCACGACCATGACGATACGCTCTACACCGGCAACCTTGGCCGGGACGGCATTCATAAGGACGGAACTTGGATAGCTCGCGGTGCCGCCGGGCACATAAAGGCCGACAGCTTCGATCGCCGTCCAGCGTGAACCGAGGCCCACACCGATCTCGTCTTCGTAGATATCGTCCTTCGGCATCTGCCGCGCATGGTGTTTTTCAATGCGCCGGGCTGCGAGTTCGAGAGCTTCGATGACACTTCTGTCAACGGCTGCGACGGCCGCATCGATCTCTTCCGCTGTCACCCGCATCGAGACCTTCGAGAAATCGATCCCGTCGAATTTAATGGAGTAGTGGGCCAGGGCCGCATCGCCGCGATTGCGGACGTCATCGATGATGTCGCGAACGGTCGCGTTGACGTCTTCCGAAACTTCCCTCTTGGTTGTCAGGAAGGCAGCGAATTTCTGTTCGAAATCAGCCGATGCCCGCTCCAGCCAGATTGCCACGCCATTACCCTCTCATTTTCCTCGCGGCGATCCCGCGAGGTGCACGAACTCACCGCAGAAAAATGCGGCTCTGGTATGTGGCATAAATCGAAACAGTGACGAAAGGCAACCGTTGCAATGGCGTGGAGAGCTTATTCGCTATCGGGATGATGCGGTTTGGCGGCAGTTTCCCAGGCGCCGCTCACATCCGTCAGCTGCGCCTCGATGCATTCGACATCGAGTGCGATAGCCCCGCCGCCCGAAAGCGTCAGTTCGACGGCGCCATCAGGACCTTCGCCGTTCTGCACGAAGCGGATTGCAAGGAGCGAAAGCACCTGTTCCTTATCATTGCGATTGATGCCGTGCGAGCGGACGGCGGAGACCCGCTTCAGGAAAACCACGCTGCGGCATCGCTCCGGCGGCAGGTTCTTCTTATTCGCGCTTTCCCAGACGAAACGATTGGCGGAAAGTGTAAATTGGCCCTGCTTTGCCTCGAATGCAACGTCCTTCAGTTTGAAGACGCTGTCCTGCATGTGCGTCGAAATGACGGAGAGATCTTCAGTATCCAGCGCGAGCAATTTCAGGCCGCTCATCGTTTTCTTCCTTTTCCGCGGGGCCGCGCCCGCAATGTCTATTCCTTGTACAGGAAATAGGCAGTCGCGGCCCGCTCTGCAACGGGGAGAAAACGAATGAGCGGCGATGAAAGGATCAATCGCTGACGCGTTCGACCAGCGCACCGCAGCGGGTGAGCTTTTCTTCAAGCCGTTCGAAACCACGATCGAGGTGGTAGACGCGCGAAACCATGGTCTCGCCTTCCGCCACCAGGCCCGCAATGACCAACGACACCGAGGCGCGCAGATCGGTTGCCATGACAGGCGCACCCTTCAGGCGGGTAACGCCTTCGATACGGGCCATCTGCCCGGAGAGCGAAATCTTCGCGCCGAGACGGGCCAGTTCCTGCACATGCATGAAGCGGTTTTCGAAGATGGTTTCGGTAATGTGGGATACACCCTGCGACCGGGTCATCAGCGCCATGAACTGCGCCTGAAGGTCGGTAGGGAAGCCGGGGAAGGGTTCGGTGACGATATCGACCGGCTGAATGCCGTTGCCGTTGCGCACGACGCGCAGACCGGTCTCCGTGTCGCTGATCGACACTCCGGCAAGCCGCAGCGTGTCCAGCGCATTGTCGAGCAGCGATGCACGCGTGCCTTCCAGCACCACATCACCGCCAGCCATGGCAACGGCCATGGCATAGGTGCCTGTCTCGATACGGTCAGGCAGCACCCGGTGGCGTGCGCCGGAAAGCGATGTGACGCCCTCGATGGTGATGGTGGAGGTGCCAGCGCCTTCGATCTTCGCGCCCATCGCAATCAGGCAGTGCGCTAGATCGACGACTTCCGGTTCGCGGGCGGCGTTGTGAATGACGGTGGTGCCTCTTGCAAGGCTCGCGGCCATCAGCATCACATGCGTCGCGCCGACGGAGACTTTCGGGAAGGTATAAACAGCGCCGATAAGGCCGCCCTTCGGAGCGCTGGCGTTGATATAGCCGCCATCGATCTCCATCGTTGCGCCAAGCGCCTGCAGGCCCTCGATGAACAGGTCCACCGGACGTGTGCCGATGGCACAGCCGCCGGGCAGTGAAACGCGCGCACGGCCTTCACGGGCCAGAAGCGGGCCGATGACCCAGAAGCTGGCGCGCATCTTGGAAACCAGCTCGTAAGGTGCGGTGGTGTCGACAATGGTGCGGCAGGTGAAGTGGACCGTGCGGGAATAGGCTTCGCCCTGGCTTTCGCGACGACCATTGACCGAAATATCGACGCCATGATTGCCGAGAATACGGATGAGCTGCTCGACGTCCGCCAGATGCGGCACGTTTTCGAGCGTTAGCGTGTCGCTGGTCAGAAGCGAAGCGATCATCAACGGCAAGGCGGCGTTTTTCGCGCCGGAGATGGGAATGATGCCGTTGAGCTTGTTACCACCCGTAATTCTGATGCGATCCATGCGTCCCTACGGGCCTGTGCCCGCCTTTCTTAATCATGCCTTGCGGAAATGCGCGTCCTTAGACGAGTTTCCGCGGCGTTTCAAATGATGCTGGTGAATTCTCTATGAGGATGATTCGTCCGTTTTTGCGGCAGGCAGGCCAATCGTCTCATCCGCATCGCCGGCCCGGCGCGCGCGAACCTGCTGTTTGCGCTTCTGCAGGTTTTCACGCAGCTTCTTCGCTGCCCGCGCCTTGCGCTCCGCCTCGCGTTGCCGCGCCTTCTCGCCGGGACCTGCCTGCGCGTTGCCGCTTGCCGCAAGGGCAACGGGGTCTTCTGAAGCGTTCACGGAAACCGCCGCCTTTGCCTGTTTGTCATGATGTTCGTTCATAAATTCAGCAATATCCGAAAAATACGTTTTTCAACAGGGGGAACGCTTTTTTGCCCCGCTTGTTGAAGAATATCGTTTTGCGACTTGCGCTCGTCAAAAACCTATGGCAATAGGCCGCCACGCTTGATGCTGAAGCAAACGCTTCGGCACCGGATGCTGCTATAGCTCAGGGGTAGAGCACTCCCTTGGTAAGGGAGAGGCCGAGAGTTCAAATCTCTCTAGCAGCACCATTTTCCCCAATAAAATCAGAAATTTACGCAACGTGCCGGTGGGTCTTGTCCACGATGTCGGCTTGCTTTTTCGCAGCATTCTGCACTGGTCTCGGTAAATGTGAAAACCGCGCCTCTTGCGAAGCGCGGTTTCCATTTCCGAATATTCTGTTGCTGCCAGAGCGGGACGAAACCGCCCGTAGCCAACGGGCGCCGCTTACTGGCGGAATAGCGACAGGATATTCTCGGAGCTGGTATTGGCGATGGAGAGCGACTGGATTGCCAGCTGCTGCTGTGTCTGCAGAGCCTTCAGCTTGGTGGACTCTTCGTTCATGTCTGCGTCGACGAGGCGGCCGACGCCCTTGTCGATGGAGTCTGTGAGCTTGTTGACGAAATCTTCCTGAAGATCGAGGCGCATCTTGATGGAGCCGAGATCGGCGCTCGCGCTGATCAGCGATTCCAGCTTGGTGTTGACGAACTGGATCATGTTGTCGAGGCCGTCATTGTCCGTCAACGGCTGGCCCTTGGCGTCCAGCAAACCGCTGAGATCCTTGGTGATGTCGAGATCGATCAGCGAGTAGCCGAGCTTCTGTGCCATCTGGGAATCTGCGGCGGCGGTTTCGAGGTAAATATTGTTATTGGACGAACCGCCGGTTCCGATTGCCGTTACAGTGGTGCCTGCAGGCATCGGCGCGGTATTGTTGGCTTTTACGTAGAGGGCTTCACCCGCTGCGTTTTCGCCGATCTTGAAGTAGGTGCCGTTGTTTCGTGCGGTTGTCGCCGCAGCAACGGTTACGAGGCCGGTTACTGCGTCTGGAGCAGAAACTGTGGTCGTCGTCCCCGAGGGGAAACCCAGAAGCTGGGATTGCGTGAACACCTTTGCGGTAGAGGGCGTGTTTGTGGCAACACCTGCGGGTGTGGTCGTGGTAATCTCGAAATTGCGCAGGGAGCCTGTATCGGAATAATAGGCGGCGCTATCGAGGATACCGTTTTTCGCCGCACCGGTCGAGGTATCGAAAAGGGCAGTCTTGTTGTCGACCTGAACGTTGATCGTCTTGACTGCAACATTGCCCGCGCCGTCACGGATGAAGGAGCCGACGATCTGCTTCGTTATGGGGGTGAGGTTGCCGGATGCGTCGCTGATCTTGCCCTTAAGCCAGTTTTCGCCGGAGAAGGAGGCGGATTCGCCGATGCTTTTCAGCTGGTCCTGGAGCTGACGGATTTCTTCCTGAATCTTTGCCTTGTCGACGCCGGCCTCGCGGGCGGCAACCAGCTTCTTGCTGATTTCCTTGACGACATCGACAGTGGTTTCCATGGCGGAATAGGCTGTATCGACCTTTGCGGCGCCGAGGCCGAGGGCGTCCTGAACAGCGGAAAGAGCACCGTTATCCGAACGCATGGTGGTCGCGATAGACCAGTAGGCGGCGTTGTCGGACGCGGTTTTGACGCGCAGGCCGGAGGAGACGCGCGACTGCGTTTCTTCCATGTCGCTGCCGATTGCGCGGAGGGTCTGAAGGGCGGCCATTGCCGCGACGTTCGTCAAAATGCTGGTCATAATTATTTGCCCCTTGATTGGCTTAAATGAAAAGGGACATTCCGGATTGCCGCCGGTAACGATCGCGCGGCTTGATGCCTGTTAACCTCTTTTTCGTCTTGGTTAACCAATCGTTTCGATGGCTAGGTTTTAGGGCCCGAATGGTTAACAAAGCCTAAACTGTTGTTAATAAAAATTAGGAAATAATAATTTCTCTTAACCATGACGGAAAAAGCCGCACCCTTTCGGATGCGGCTCGATTTTTTGGCGATGTCTTTTCCGATTAACGGAAGAGCGACAGGATGCTCTGCGAGTCGTTGTTGGCGATCGACAGGGCCTGAACAGCCAGCTGCTGCTGGGTCTGAAGAGCCTTCAGCTTCGTGGATTCTTCGTTCATTTCAGCGTCGACGAGACGGCCGATGCCCTTGTCGAGCGAGTCGGTCAGCTTGTTGACGAAGTTTTCCTGCAGTTCGATGCGCATCTTGACCGAGCCGAGGTCGGCAGCGGCGGACGTCATGCTCTGGAGCTGCTTGTCAACGAAGGAAACCATGGCGTCGAGGTACTGGTTTTCCGAGACTGCCGAGCCGTCGCTGTTCTTGAACGTGCCGGTCAGGTCCTTGGTGATGTCCAGAGACGTCAGGGAGTAGGTGAGCTGCGTTGCGAGCTGGGCGGTTGCGCCTTCTTCCAGGTAGATCTTGGTGGTGCCGTCGAGGCCAACGGCAATGTTGGTCTTGGTTGCCGGCAAAGTCGGCGCAGTCGTGTTGATTTTCACATACTGGTCGTTGCCAAGATTGAAGTAGGTGCCGTTGACGTCGGGGACTGTCGCATCGGCGTTAGCGATCGTGACGATACCCGTTGCAGCAGCGGTGGTGAAGGTGACGGGGGTGCCGGCAGTTGCTTCCTTCAGACCCTTCAGTTGGGCTTCAGTGTAAACCTTGGCTGCTGCAACCTTGGTCACCGGCTGGGCGGCGCCTACGCCGTCCGAGTCATTGGTGATTTCGAACAGCTTGTAGCTGCCCGTGGAAGAAAAATAGGCGTAGGAGTCGAGGACGCCCTGCTTGTCCTTTGCAGCGCCCGAAGACGTGTCGAAAAGCACCGTGTTGCGGCTCAGGTCAACGTTGACGGTCTTTACGGACACGTTGCCGGCAGCGTCGCGGATGAAGGAGCCAACGATCTGCTTGGTGACGTTTTTCAGTTCGCCAGCACCGTTGCTGACGGTTGCCTGCAGCCAGTTTTCACCGGAGAAAGACGAGGAGCTGGAGATCGACTTCAGCTGATCCTGCAGCTGGGTGATTTCTTCCTGGATCTTGGACTTGTCGACACCGGGTTCGCGGGCGGCAACCAGCTTGTTCTTGATTTCCTTGACGACGTCGATGGACGATTCCATACCCGAATAGGCGGTATCAACCTTGGCGGCACCGAGGCCGAGGGCGTCCTGTACAGCGGAAAGAGCGCCGTTGTCGGAACGCATGGTGGTCGCGATCGACCAGTAAGCGGCGTTATCGGAAGCTTCGCCGACGCGCTGGCCGGAAGACACGCGGTCCTGCGTCGTTTCCATGTTCTGGCCGATGGAGCGCAGGGTCTGGAGTGCAGACATAGCTGCTACGTTAGTGAGAATGCTCGTCATAGTAAATTTGCCCCTTGAATGGCTGATTAAAGAAGGGACATTCCGGTCTCACCGGGAACAGCGCACAGCATCATGCCTGCTAACCTGCTGATTTTTAATGGTTAGCTCGCCGTTTCGATGGCTCTAGCTAACCTCCATATGGTTAATGAAGAGCTAAGGGTCGCAAAAAAATGCACACGCTGAGATTTTATTATGCAATCTTCGCGCGCATGCGCGCGTAGCCTGAAATGTTTAAAAAATAATAAAGCCGCACCCGTTTCCGGATGCGGCTTTGGTAAAAGGGCAATACGCTTGGGTCAGCCTCCGTCACGTTTGCCTGTATCACGCAATTGCAAGACGGTCAGCCTCCGCTTGCGATCCTGCGTGTAGTGTCATTCAGGCCAGCGGCTATCCGCTTGTCCATGCCCAAAATCTGACAGCCGGTGCTTTCCAATTCCCTAATTTCAGGGCGCTCCCGGCGCTTCGCTCAAATCGTGGTAAATGCTTTCAAAGCAAGGATGGTAAACGAAATCTTCCCGTTTGCGGAGCACTCCACAAATGGAAAACCGCGCCCTTTCGGGCGCGGCTCGACTTTTGTAATTTTCGGTCCGATTAACGGAAGAGCGACAGGATGTTCTGCGAGTCGCTGTTGGCGATCGACAGAGCCTGGATTGCCAGCTGCTGCTGCGTCTGCAGAGCCTTGAGGCGGGTCGACTCTTCGTTCATGTCGGCGTCAACCAGACGGCCGATACCCTTTTCCATCGTTGCCGTCAGCTTGGAAACGAAGTCACCCTGCATCGAGATGCGGTTGGAGACCGCGCCCAGATCGGCAGCAGCGCTGTTGAGGGTTTCAAGCTGCTTGTCAACGTGGGTGATGAGCTTGTCGAGGATGTCGTTGTCCGTTGCAGCGGCAGTGCCGAGCATGGTGGCACCAGCGCCCTTGTAGATGCTCAGGTCGGAAATATCGAGGTTCGAAACCGACTGCTTAACGCCGTCTGCGACAGCTGCCTTGTCGAGGATGCCCGTACCCTTGCCGTCTGTTACAGCGCCGGTATCGAACAGAACGTTCGAGCCGCTGAGCTGCAGATCGACGCGCTGAACCTTAACGGCGCCAGCGGAGTCACGGGTGAAGGAAGCAACAACCTGCTTCTTCAGGTTGGCAATAGCCGCATCGTCAGTACCGGCAGCGAATGCTGCGCCGTCGTTGGATGCTTTCGTCTTCAGCCAGTTTTCACCGTTGAAGGTCGCGGAGTCGGCGATCGACGTCAGCTGCTTCTGGAGCTGGCCGATTTCCTTCTGGATCTTCTTCTTGTCGGCAGTCGGGTCCTGGGCAAGGATCAGCTTGTCCTTGATTTCCTGAACGACCTTGATCGTCGCTTCCATGCCGGAGTACGCGGTGTCGACCTTGGCTGCGCCGATGCCGAGTGCGTCAGAAACGGTGGAGAGCGCCGAAGCGTCCGAACGCATCGTGGTCGCGATGGACCAGTAAGCGGCGTTGTCGGAGGCGGAGCCTACCTTCAGGCCGGTCGAGATACGACCCTGCGTGGTCTCCATGTTGTTGCCGATCGAACGCAGCGTCTGGAGAGCAGCCATAGAGGAGGCGTTGGTGAGAATGCTTGCCATAATATTTTGTCCCTTGTTTTTACGAGATACTGGAGTTGGGGACATTCCGGACTTTGTATTACCGGTCACAACGTTTCGGCTTCATGCCACTCGGTTCCGAATTACTTGCCTTTGGAAACCAAACCCGCTGTGTGTAGGGAGAATTTGGCAGCAAAGAATTGCCCAATTGTTAATTTGAGCACTAAGAAATACTAGAAAATACTTATGGTTACTGCGACGTATATTTAATTGGTAAGTTTTTAATTTAAAATTATAGTTATCTGACCCCTAGCAAAAACGGTAACCA
>NZ_WJOK01000011.1 GCF_009649785.1 Agrobacterium tumefaciens
CCCAGACGACCTACACCAAGCGACAATATCCAATTGAGCAGGGCAGGGACGTGGGCAACCGGCATTCCTGATGCATTTACATCCGCGCCCGTAAGGTGCCGCAACAGACGGATCTGATTATGCTGTGACAGAATGTGCACTTCAGTGTGAGGATAACCTCTGCTGCTCGATCCCTCGACCCAAGGCCACCAACAGCGCGCGTAGGAACGAAAACTTTGAAATCTGACCGCCGAGGTAAAATGGACATGAATACGGGGAGGGGGCGAACAGACTGCGACCACCATATTCTTCCAGGCCACTAACCTGATTCCGTAATTCGTTTAGCCTCCCGCCCAATGGCCGCCAAGTTCGATTGCCCAAACCCTGAACCAAAACAAAGACTGGTGAACTGTCGTGGCGATCGGACGGCTAGCCATAGGGCGCCTGTGGCGCGCAACAGAAACTTTCGTGCCGCACAGGCCCACTAACGGCGCCGCTGAGCGGGGCAGGGGGAGCCCGACAAAGGCTTCTTTAAAACTGTTCGGCTACGCGCTGAAGAATTTTCCGGGACTTCATATTGAGCGTTGTCAGATGAACCAGCGGATCGATGTCGCCAACCAATGGAACCTCTACCGATATCGTGGCATGGCCAGCAACTTTGTTTAGCAATTGGCTCAATCCCAATATGCCATCACCTGGCGCCAACCGTCCTGCCCTGGCCTCGGTCATCATGTTTTCTGGACGCTTGGGTGCCGGCCCCACTACGTCACAGAGCTGCACATGCCGTACGATATCAGTTTTGATCTCGTCAATGTTTCCGCCATTTCGAAAAAAGTGAATGGCGTCGACCAAGACACCTGCATTGTCTTGGCCGGACGCCGTGACCAGCGCACCAGCCTTGCTGTAGGTGTTGATAGTGCGCCAACCCATGTTCTCAACGTCGACAGCCAGCCCATATCGTGCGGCAAGCTGGCAGAACTCCGTCAAATTGCCGATTAGCCGTTGCAAGTCGCCATCGTCGCCGCATGCGGACAGGCGCTTGGCTCCAATATCGGCGGCGGCGGCAACGATGTGTTCGACGAGGGCAGCGTTAAAATCCGGGCCGATAATGAAAAACTCGATATCAAAAACGTTGATGCCTTCGCTGTCGAGTAGAGTTCGAAACTCCATTGCATCCCTGCTGCCCTGCGGCAGCTCGTAAAAGGGTGCCCCAGGGAAAGCGGGATGCAGCCGAAGTCCTACGGAATTGAAGCCTGCAACTGCAGCATGCCTGACGAACTGCTGGGGCGGCAGTCGGATCGCAGAGAAATGGGCGATGCCGACGGGCGACTCTTTCACCGCATCGGTCATCGCACAACTCCGGTACTAGCCAAATGATCAAGCAGGTTAGCGCCGGTGCGATGGATGTGCTGACGAAGCTTGTCAATCGCGTAATCGCTGTCTCTCGCCACAGCGCCCTGAGCGATTTCACTATGCTCCTGGCTGACATTTCGATCGCCTGAAGTCTGGGTCAGGAATTTTCTGCGATATCGATCATTTAGATTGAGTAGGGTCCTGCAGAAATGCAGGAGAAGCGGCTTTCCGCAGCCCGAAATAAGGGTTAGATGGAAGTCGCGATGCGCCATCTCCCAATATTCGAGAGTTTCCGGCTTGTTCGCATCGCGGTCGGCACGGTTGAGCTTGTGAAGCGCGCGCATGACATTGCTTTCCCACTCCGCGTCACCGAGCCTAATCGACTCTTTCAACGCGAAAACCTCCAACTCCTCGCGAAGACTCGTGATCTCTTCCAGATTTGCCAGTGATACTGGCGCGACCCGGTAGCCGCGATTGTCTTCAAACTCTACCAGCCCGTCGGAAATCAAGCGCGCAAGCCCTTCGCGCAAGGGGCTGAGGCTCACATTGAATGACTGTCGCGCCTTGTCGAGATTGATCTTGCTGCCAGCCTCCAGCCCTCCGGAAATAATTGCTTCGCGCAGCCGGAATGCCAGTTGGCTTCCAATCGTATTCTTGCCGTCATCGGCAAAGTCACCATTTCCAGCTTGCTCGCTGGGTGCGTCGGGTGAGGCACTCTGTCGCTTCATAAAACCTCCCACGCGAATGTCGCGCTTGGTTGATGGGCGATATTATAAACGATTATTCTTGTCAACGAATTTGGAGTTCTCCACCATAGTATGACAGGACAATTGAGCATATCGAGAGAGAAAAGCATCGATATCAGCTATTTATCTCACAATTTTGGAATTTCACAAAATCCTGACGCTGGAGGCGTTGATGAGCGCTTGACAGATAATCGATTATTTACGTATCACTCGAGCGTTGGGAGGTAACGATGGTGATTAAATCTGAAAGGGACTTAACGCCCGCCGTGATTGCGGCCATGGGCCAGACCTCTGATCCAAGGATGCGGGACATCCTGATGGCTCTGGTGAAACATCTCCATGCTTTCGTTCGCGAAGTGAGGCTGACCGAGGTGGAATTCCGGGAAGCGACTGCGGTTCTCAACGAGATCGGCCAAATGCAAACCGATAGTCATAACGAATTTGTCCTCATGTCCGGCTCACTTGGCGTTTCGTCCCTTGTCTGCCTGCTCAATAACGGTGACAAGGGACAAACAGAGACTTCACAGTCGCTTCTTGGACCATTTTGGCGCCTGAATTCTCCAAGAGTTGAAAACGGCGGCACGATCATCCGGTCCTACACGCCCGGTACGCCGCTTTTCGTCCATGCTCGTGTAATCGATCGCGAAGGCAATCCGATATCTGGTGCCGAAGTCGACGTCTGGCACGCATCCCCTGTCGGTCTTTATGAGAACCAGGACCCAGATCAGGCGGAGATGAACTTGCGCGGCAAATTCACGACGGACGGGGAGGGACGTTTCTGGTTCCAGACAGTGAAGATGGTTGGTTATCCCATCCCCGTCGATGGCGTTGTCGGACGCATGCTCAAGGCTCAGGGCCGTCATCCTTATCGACCAGCACATTTGCACGCGCTGATCTTCAAGCGGGGCTACAAGACGCTGATTTCGCAGGTTTTCGATCCGAGCGATCCGAATATCGAATCCGACGTTCAGTTTGGCGTGACTGCGGCACTCACCGGCGATTTCATTCGCCACGACGAACCGCATCCAACCAACGGAGACATTCAGGCGCCGTGGTTCTCGCTCGACTACACTTATGTCATGGAAGCAGGCGAGGCTCTCTTGCCGCGCCCGCCAATCAAATAACGTTATTTGGAGCCGGATAATGATTACCGAGGAACAACGCCTGTCAGCAGCCAGGGCCATCCTGGAGGCCGAAACAACGCGGACTCCCATTGTCCAACCCAGCAAAACTTATCCCGAGCTCGAAATTGAGGATGCGTATCGCATTCAGGCGCTTTGGGCCGAGTTGCGTGTGTCGCGCGGCGCGCGGATTGTCGGTCACAAAATAGGTCTGACGTCTCGCGCCATGCAAATGGCATCCAAGATGACCGAGCCGGATTATGGGGTGATCTTGGATGATGCGCTCTACAATGATGGCGCGCAGATTAATGCGGATTTGTTCATCAAGCCGCGCCTGGAAGTCGAGTTGGCGTTCGTAATGGGTGAAGACCTGGAAGGAGCGGGCACCCGTATCTATGACGTCATGCGCGCGACGGAGTTCATTCTGCCTGCGCTCGAGATCATCGATTACAGAACCGACGTTCCGCGTGCGATTACCGACACAATCGCCGACAATGCAGCCTTCGGAGCAATCGTCGTGGGTGGGCGGGTGATCCGCCCGTTTGATATCGACATACGCTGGGTCGGAGCAACTCTGTCGAAAAACGGCATTATCGAAGAGTCCGGGGTTTCAGCCGCGATCATGGGTCATCCGGCCGCCGGCGTTGCATGGCTGGTCAACAAACTTCATGCCGTCGGCGGCGGCTTGAAAAAAGGTCAGATCGTCCTTGCGGGCTCATTTACGAGACCGGTCGACATCATAAAGGGCGATGTCATTCAGGCTGATTATGGGCCAGTTGGCTCGATCGGCGTCTCTTTTACGTGAGGTAGAGATGGATCTTCCAGTCAATAAATTTAAAGCAAAACTGCAGGCCGGGCAAAGCCAGATAGGACTTTGGTGCGGGCTTCCAGGGAGCTACGCTGCCGAAATCGTGGCGCCAGCCGGGTTCGATTGGCTGTTGTTTGATACCGAACATTCCCCCAGCGACGTGCTGACCGTGCTGCCACAATTGCAGGCGATCGCCGCTTACGATGTCGCGCCGGTGGTGCGCCCAGCTGTCAACGATCCAGTGCTGATCAAGCGATTCCTAGATATTGGTGTACAATCTCTTCTAATCCCCTTTGTTCAAAATGCAGACGAAGCGAAAGCCGCGGTGGAAGCAACCCGCTATCCACCGAAAGGAATTCGAGGCGTTTCGGCCCTTACGCGTGCCACACGTTTCGGCAGGGTAAAGAATTATGCCCAGCAGGCGGAGAGGGAGATTTGTGTTCTCATTCAAGTCGAAACGCGGGAGGCTATTGCTCATATCGAGGCCATGGCATCGGTCGAAGGGGTGGACGGGATATTTATTGGCCCGGCGGATCTCGCAGCCAGTTTCGGCTATCCGGGACAACCAGGCCATCCGGAAGTGGTCGAGGCGATTGAAAATACGATCGCATTACTCAAACGGCTCGGAAAGCCGGCAGGAATACTCACGCCTGACGAGAAGTTCGCGGCACGTTGCATGCAATTGGGAACGCTGTTCACTGCCGTCGGTGTCGATGTCGCATTGCTGGCGCGCGGATCAGAAGCACTGGCGGCCAGGTTTTCGAAACATTTGTAGACATGCGAGCTTCCGGGCACGTCGTCAACGAACCTGTGCCTACGGGCGTGAACCGATTGGAATGTGAGAGCGATGGGGCCATCCGATCCAAACGCCTGCCAACTCGCATTCGAGGCCGAGACCGGTCCGACCGTATCGGTGTCAACAGTCTTTCCATCCAGCTGATAGCCAGCATGCACCTGCGCGCGGCGGCGTATCGCTCCTGATTGAGGAGCCCTGTATCACGTCGGCGGCCGGCACAAGGAGGCGAGGCTGCGTCAAAAAGACCATGCCTGTCGATCTTGTAATTGAGTTCTTAAAGGAGCATTTCGGGTGTGTCCTATGCAAAAGCATAGACAATTCCAAGCAACAGACTGGAAGTACTCGAAATGGCTGACCTGGAATGGGTAGACTTTTTCCCAATAGTTTTCTTGCCGTTCAAAATTATCGTACTGGGCATCGGCATGTACTACGCCATCAAGTGGCATCACGATCAGGCTAAGAAAGATAACGAGGCGAAAGGAAACTGAGCGCCGACAGGTGTCAACCTGCTTCAATCCACATTCGTTTGGAAGCAGAATGGACCTTCTTCAAACCCGCCTCGACGAAACGTAGGGGGGCGATTTGCGTAGCAGGAGATCGAGCATAGACCTCGCCTCACGCACCTGGCCCAATAGATTATCCGCAAGCCCTTATCCATGCACTTATTTGACCAGCCCCGCCCGTAACACGGTTGGGGCTGAACTAATTTCTCTCGACCGGGCGTCTCGGACGGTAAAGTCGAGGCACAGTTTGAGAAACGTAGCGGGTAAGCGCGGCTTAAAGCAGTGGCACGCAAGTCGTGAAGCTTACTTGCTCAGCGTTTGCGCGATAAGATCGAGACGCCATCTTCGCACTTATTGAATCGGATAATCCGTCAGCTGCCATCATGGTGGACGAACGGATCGTTTTTGCAGCTCTTCGCTTGAGCGCCCGTTAACAAAATATGTTAGGGCAAGTGGTTAGCTGTCGATCGCTGCCTCTTGAATGGAGAGCTGCAGATTGTGGTGCTGAGCGATAGACGGGCTTGCAATAGCTCATTTATGGCAATGATTATGAGTTATAGAGAGGGATTCTATAACTCATGGAATGGAACTGGCGAAACACTGATTGGCCAAACTACAGGTGCGACACCGCAAGCCTGGTACCGCTGAAGCAGAGATTCCTGCAATCAGCTGGAGAGGTTATCGGTGCTGTCCGGCATTTCAACGAGGACGACAGCAACCAACTTCGCATTGAGTTGCTGAGCGACGAAGCGGTCAAGACCTCAGAGATTGAGGGGGAATTTCTGGACCGCGTGAGTGTCCAGTCGTCACTCCGCCGACAGTTCGGGCTAAACACTGATGATAGACAGATCCGCTCCCAAGAGCGGGGATCGCCGAGATGATGGCAGATGTCTATCGAAGTTGGCATGGGCCGCTGCGTCATGAGGGACTGTTCCACTGGCATTCAATGCTGATGGCGGGAAACCAATATATTGAAACGGTTGGGGCTTACCGCACGCATGAAGACGCCATGCAGATCGTGTCAGGTCCATTGGACAAGCCCACCATCCACTTCGAGGCTCCCCCGTCGCGCCGGGTTGCCGCTGAGATGGAGACCTTCATCACATGGTTCAATCAATCAGGGCCAGATGGCCAATGCTCGCTTCAAGCTTTGACGCGTGCCGCAGTAGGCCATCTTTACTTTGAAACCATACATCCGTTTGAGGATGGCAACGGCCGAATTGGACGCGCGCTCGCGGAGAAATCCCTAGCGCAAAACATAGGGCAGCCAAGCCTCATTTCACTCGCCTTCACAATCGAGAAACACCGGAAGGCCTATTACTCAGAGCTTGAGCGGCATGAGCGCACGCTCGATATCACCGACTGGGTCATTTTCTTTTCAGAAACTATCCTGGATGCTCAACGGGCGACGCTTGAGCGCAAAGCACGGTAGACGGTTCTGAGAGCTACCGCTGCGGCATTGATGGCAGGAATGCGCCGGACTCCGGACTGGCACGAAGCGGTTCGTGACCTGACCCGTGGTCTAGGTGCTGACCGCATTGTCGAGGTTGGCGGACCGGCAATCATTGCCCAGTCCGTTCGCTCCATTCGCGAAGGTGGCCAAGTCTCCATCGTGGGCGCGCTCGGCTTCGAAGGTAAAGCGATCGACGTCATGAAGTTGTTCTTCAGCCAGGCGACCTACAAGGTTATCAGTGTCGGCAATCGCAGCGACCTCGAGGAGATGAACCGTGCCGTTGCCGCCCATCAGATCAGTCCGGTGATCGACAACGTCTTTGCGTTCGAGGAACGCCCACTCGGCCTACGAGCGCCTCGCCAGCCAAAATGTCTTCGGCAAGGTCGTCATTCGCAACTGATCGTGGCGCGAACTCTCAAGGAGATTTTAGTATGACCGCCTATGCAATTTTCATTCGGGAACGCAGTCGGAACGCCGCTGAACTGCAGACCTATTCGGAACTGGTGACACCACTGCTCGGTGAATCGGGAGCGACCGTGCTCGCCGGCTACGGTGCTCTCGATCCACTCGAAGGCGCTGCTCCCGAAGGTGTCGTCATGGCCAGCTTCCCGAGCATGGAGGTAGCTCGCGCCTTTTACGACAACCCCGAATACCAGGCGGCCGTGAAGCACAGGTACCTGGGCGCAGACTATCGCTCCTTCATCATCGACGAGGTCAGCTAGGCCTGCAAGGTTACGGGACCTCAATATGAATTGCCCGCCCCATCAGGGCGGGCAATTCAGTCGATTAGACACGGTGGTTCTTGAGGAAGGTCTGCAGGGCTCGAGCTTTCAGAAGCGATCGTAGCTGACGCGCCAACCTTCCGCAGCATCGACCGGCGAAATAACCAGCTTGTCGCCTGTGACCTCGAACTTGCGCTCAAGTCTCTGACCGATCAGGTCGCGGACAAGAGAGGACTGCACGGTGATTGCGAATATGTTCTTGGCATCGTCGATCTCAACCGGGCCGTAATAGGCCTCGTATGCTTTCGTGGTGTACGGCGTGTCCGCGGCATTCGCATCGGGATTCATCGCCTGCACCGACAAGGTGCCCCCTTGGGTGAACACGAGCTGGCCTGAATATGGAATGGCCTGAAGATTGCCAGCAGCGCCGACCTCCAGTGCGGTCATGCGCCAGGCGCCGATGACCGGAGACTTTGCATCGCTGGCAAACGCCGGGGAGGTGAACGCCAGCGTCAGTGCTGCAGCCGAGATCTTGAAACGATTCATCGAAATGTCCTTTGTTGGTGGCAGGAGGTAGAGGATCTGTCAAATCCGTTCGATACGAACGGGATACTCGCCGCGTACCAGCAGCGCGTCAAAACTGTTGTCAAAACGGCCGAGACGGATCAGCCCCTCCCAGCGATAGTCCGCATAGAAAAGAGCGAGGTTGCCCCAGGGCTTGAAGTAGCAGAGATCGCCGGGCCTCTCGTTGGTGAAGCGGCCGCTCGCTTCCTCGGTAAGTTTGCGAGGCAGGCGAACGATCTTCTCGTTGCCTCCGAAGTCCTCGATCCTCAGATCGAGCGGAAGCATCAACGCAAGGTCGCGCGCCGAGGGGTTGTCGTGAAGCGTCGCTGTCAGCACCAAGTCATTGAACGTCAACCTGATGCGTACGTCGCTTGGCTCCCGTTTGTTTGGGTCACGTCCTTGCTGTGCAATGGCGCCACGTGGAATTGCCGCGGCAGCCAGCGCGGTGCCCAGAACTTGTCGCCGGCTGATCGGACGAAACATGGCAGTTCCGTCAGACCGGCTGCGCGGTGGGCCGGAAGAGGATTTCGTTGATATCGACGTCATCAGGCTCGCTGATGGCGAACGCGACGCTCCGGGCGAATGTACCTGGTCCGATGGCGATCTTGTTGACGAAATCTCTGGTGCCCGTCTGGATATCCTTTTCACTGATATGATCGAGGAGTTCAGTACTGACCGCGCCGGGCGATATGATCGTTGTCCGGATGTTGTAGGGTTTCACCTCCTTCCGCAGCCCCTCGGACAAGGCGCGGACGGCGTGCTTTGTGGCGCAATAGACGGTCGCACTTGGATCGACGACATGTCCGTATACCGAGGACACGTTGATGATGTGCCCGGACTTCTGGGCCTTCATGTGAGGAAGGGCCGCGGCAATGCCGTAGAGCACGCCCTTAATGTTGACGTCGACCATGCGGTCCCATTCGTCGATCTTGAGACGCTCCAGCGGAGCGAGGGGCATGAGGCCGGCGTTGTTCAGCATGACGTCGATGCGACCGAACCGTTCGACAGCGGTATCGACGAGGTTCTTGACTTGATCCCGGTCGGTCACGTCAGTCTCTACAGCGAGTACCTTGCCGCCGTTCTCCATCAACTCCACAGCCAAAGACTCGATACGGTCGATGCGGCGCGCGCCGATGACCACGGTCGCGCCGCGCTCGGCGAGATGGCGTGCCGTGGCCTCGCCAAGACCGCTGCTGGCCCCGGTGATGGCGACGACCTTGTCTTCGATTCCATGTGACATAATGGTCTCCAGTCTTTGAGTGTGAGAAGTCAATTGCGAGGACGGGCGATGACGGCAAGGATAACGGGCATGCCAACAAGAGCGGCACCGAGATGTCGACGCAGCACAAAGCCGTTCGCGAACAAACCAGCCAGTCCGCCCGCACCGAGACCCAGCAGCAAGATGGATAATGTGTTGATATCGAGCCGGGTCACATGTTCCAGAAACGGTCGCAGGTAGATCGATAGCGAATTCATGCCGATGAACGTCGCCGCCGTCGCAGCCATGCCGATCGCAAAGGTGCGATTGCGCAATAATCCGAACATCGCGCCGACGGATACAGTTTTGGCAGATGGCACGTTCGGAAGGACGGCCATTTGCCATACCAGCACCGCGAGGCCGATAGGGACAGTGACGAGGAAGGTGTTGCGCCACCCAATGAGGCTGCCGAGAAAACTGCCCAACGGGGCGGCAGCCACGATCGCCATTGCCGTGCCGCCCTGAAGAAGCGCAATTGCCCGCGGAAGATCGGGCCCTGATGCGAGACGCGCGAGAATGGCGGTCGATAGCGACCAAAAACCGCCGATCGCGATACCAACCATGGCTCGCCCGATCAGGAAGATGAGGTAGCCTGGGGCGAGGGCAACAGTGAGGCTGGAGAGCGTCAGGATGGACGTGTAGAAAAGTGCGACCGTTTTCCGGTCCAGTTGGCCGAGAAGCCTGTTTCCGAACAAGCTGGTCACGACCGCAAAGAAGCCCGAGACGGCGATCGCCAATCCTGCCTGACCCTCTGTTATTGACAGGTCTCGCGCAATCGGCGTCAAAAGGCTGACCGGCATGAACTCCAGGCCGACCAATAGGAACGTCAGAAGGGACAGGCAAGTAACGGCGCTCCAGGGCGTTGTCTGCTGCTTGTCATCAAGGCTGTCATCTACGGTCAGTTCGGTCATCTCGTGCTCGCTCTCGTTGCGAGTTTAGGTAACGGTATTGAAGTCGTGCCACTAGGCGGTATAAACCTCATGTCGTGGTGAAAGAGATTCAACAATGCGCCGAGATGAATTTACCGAGATGCGGGCATTCCTTGAGGTGGCGAAAGAACGCAGCTTTACGCGCGCGGCAGTGAAGCTTGGGGTGACGCGCTCCGCGCTCAGTCACACAATCCGGACGCTGGAGGCGCGGCTTGGTGTACGTCTCCTCGCACGCACGACCCGGGATGTTGCACCGACGGCAATCGGCCAACGTTTGATGCAGAGTGTCGAGCATCATTTCGAAGGGATCAGTGCCGAGATCGACGCGCTGAAGGCGCTTGGCGACAAGCCCTCCGGCCATGTCCGGATTGTTTGCCCCGATGATGCCATCGAACTGGTGTTCCGGGATAGGCTGAAGCCGTTCCTGCACGAATACCCTGACATTCAGGTTGAACTGATCGTCGACAATGGCTTCACCAACATCATCGAACGGCAGTTCGACGCGGGCGTGCGGCTGGGCGAGGCAATCGCGCGAGACATGATCGCTGTTCGTATCGGTCCTGATGTCAACTATTCCGTCGTCGGGTCGCCTGAATACTTCGAGCGATATCCGGCGCCGGAAAGCCCACAAGATCTTACCGAGCACAATTGCGTCAATCTGCGTCTTCCCACTTCAGGTGGGCTTTACGCCTGGGAATTTCGGGAAAATGGTCGCGAATTCAGTGTTCGCGTCGATGGTCAACTGGTTTACAGCAACATTAGCTCGGCAATCGATGCTGCCCTCGACGGGATGGGCCTTGCTTACGCGCCGACAGATCTCGTTAAAGGGTATATTGACAAGGGCCAACTGCGGGAGGCAATCAAAGCGTGGCGCCCGACGTTTCAGGGCTATCACCTGTATTACCCCAACAGACGCAATCACTCTCCCGCATTTTCAGCATTCGTTGATGCGTTCAGGTTCCGCTTTGGAGGGGCCTAGCGAAATTCTGAATTAGTAGGCCAGCGGTTCAATTCCCATCAAGGCGAGGACTTCAGACACATGCTCATCGCCACGCCCGTCACGCCCCAATATCCGCGACGTTGCTCCCATTTGTTCTTAGCATCGCTTCACGGATCTGCTGCCGCAACCACGCGCAACCGAGATCGCTGTCCATCTGAAGCGGCCACACCATGGATACGGGTGGAAAAGACAGCGCGAGCGGCACAGGGCTTACATCAAGACCCAGCAGCGGTCCGTAACGAAGTGCAATGCGTGACGATACGGTTGCAATCACGGCAGATGAACGCGCCGTCGCCAATATCGACATGAAATCCGGAGCCGCCGCCACTACGTCCAGTTCTGCCCCCGCATGCTCCAGAGCATCCTTGACGCAGCCATGCAGACTGTCAGTCTGCGAAATCACGGCGTGCTGTGCCGCCATATAGGCATCAAGGCTTACGGGGCTGGAGAGCTTCACCAGTTGCGGATTGAAACAGCACAATACGCTGGACTGATAAAGCGGCTCGCAATGGTGTCGTGAATCCGGGAGATAGCTGCATCCCACAGACAGGTCGACGACGCCTGAATCCAGCATCGCCTCGATCTCCAGTGCATCGCCGCCGCGAGCCAGAATACGAATGCCCGGTGCGATATCGCGCAACCGAGCGGTCAGGTCAGGCAGCAACAATAGTTCCACCTCGCTGGACAGCCCCAGCCTGAATGTACGTCGCTCGGTGGCCGGATCGAATGCTTCTGCCATCAACACGGCGGCCTGTGCCTGTCGCAGAGCCTGCCGCACCGGGCCGGATAAATTCAGCGCCCGTGCCGTCGGCTTCATCACCTGCCCGACACGGATGAACAGCTCATCCTGAAACAGCGTGCGCAAGGTCGAGATGTTGTGGCTCATGGCAGGCTGCTGAATCTTCAAGCGCTGCGCTGCCCGGGTCACACTCATCTCCTCCATCATCGCATCGAAGGCGACGAGAAGATTGAGGTCGAAGGAACGAAGATTGAAATGATCGATGACCTGCATGAACTATATCGATTTGATTGCTGACGCGAGCATCCTTAGCTGATGGGCAGGAACTTGCAAGCCGTTCCGCACCACAACGTAAGGAGCAAACCCATGCCATCTCGTCGTTCCATTCTCAAAAGCGCTCTGACTGGCTTAGTCGCAGCGCCCTTTGTCGCGCCATCAATCGTCTTCGCCAAGGCGCCTTTTGCCGCTGTTCAGGCACCGGGTTTCTACCGGCTGAAGATCGGCTCCGTAGAGGTCACAGCCCTGTCGGACGGCACAGTTGCCCTGCCGCTCGCCAAGCTCTACACCAACACTAGCGAAGAACACGCGCAGGGCGCTCTGAATGATGCTTTTCTGCCGGAAATCGTACCAACTTCCGTCAACGCATTCCTGGTCAACACCGGCGAAAGACTGGTGCTGATCGACGCAGGCACCGGTACCTATTTGGGCCCATCGCTCGGCAAGCTCGTGTCCAACATCGAGGCTTCCGGATACAAGGTAGGTGACATTGACGATGTCATCCTCACCCATATTCATACCGATCATTCCGGTGGGTTGATGAGCGAAGGCAAACGCACTTTCCCTAACGCCACATTACGGGTCAATGAGCGGGAGGCGAAATTCTGGCTGAGCCCGGAAAACGCCAAAGCGGCGACCGGCATCGTCAAGCAACATTTTGGCGAGGCAGACCAGTGCGTGACGCCTTACGTGCGAGCTGGAAAATTTGAAACCTTCGGAGATAACCAAGCACCCGCCCCGGGTCTGGGCTCGGTTCTTTATGCGGGACATACGCCCGGTCACAGCGCCATCACGCTGGAAAGCGAAGGCCAGAAGATCGTCTTCTGGGGCGACATCACCCATGGCGATATCCTGCAGTTCGATGAGCCCGGCATCGCCATAGAATTCGATATCGATCAGAAAGCCGCCGTTGCTGCCCGCGATCTTGCATTCAAACAGGCGGTGGACGGTAAATATCTGGTGGCGGGCGCCCATATTGCGTTTCCCGGGGTCGGCCACGTGCGTACAGATAGCACCAATTATGACTGGCTCCCGGTCAACTATTCCTAGGATTAGGATTGACCGTCCGGTTAAGCGATGGCCTGACGAGGCTCGAAATAGCCTCGTCTTCCGCAGCGCCAAAGGTTGTTCTCTACAAGTCCGACCGGCCCGTATCCACCCTACGTGGTTCAGGTCGAGCGGACGGGAAAGCAGAACCATCTATGGGTGCGAGACACGGCGCACCCAGCCAGTTTTCGCCGCGGAAAGCTAGGGCTGTGTCGATCTATGTGCGCGGACATGCTCTATGAGCGCACGCAGCTTGGGCGCCATATTGCGGCGGTTGGGGAAATAGAGGAAGAACCCGGGAAAGGGGGGCAGATAGCCGTCCAACGCCGTGATCAACTCGCCCCGATCGATGTATCGGCGGAACGTCTCCTCCAATGCGAACGTAATACCGCCGCCTGCGAGCGCGGTACGAACCATCAGATGCAGATCGTTGGTGGTGATTTGCGGCTCGACCCCAACGTCGAAAGGTATGCCATCTTCCTCGAACTCCCATCGATACGGTGCAGCACTTGGAGACGGACGCCAGCCGATACAGCGATGATGTACGAGGTCCCGGGGGTGGCGGGGCGTTCCATGGATATCGAAATATCCCGGAGTCGCGACTACCACTTCTCTCTCTTCTTTTGTGAGTGGCACTGCAACCATATCCTGCTCTATCACATCACCTAACCGAACCCCCGCATCGTAGCCGGCTGCTACGATGTCGAAGACGTCGTCGGTCACCGTGACATCGATCGTGACGCCCGGATGTGCTTGCGCGAAGGACGCGATCAGCGGCCCTGACAGAAATTGTTCCGCAATCGACGTAACCGCGATCCGCAGCAAGCCGCTAGGCCTTGCGTCGCCTGCGACATCCTCGAATGCCGATTTCACATCGGCCATTGGCTGAGACAGCTTTTCACGGAAGCGATTGCCCGCCTCTGTCAGCCGCACACTGCGCGTCGTGCGGCTGACAAGCGCGATGCCGCAAATATCCTCGAGCCGTCTGATCGCCTGGCTAACCCCCGAGCGTGTCACGCCAAGGCGATCTGCGGCCGCCCTGAAATTCCCCTCCTCGGCGACGGCCAAAAACATCGGCACCAAGTTTAGATCGATTGTCATTGTCGCATCCTGCTAACCAAAACAGTTAGCGACGAGGGTATACAAGCGACAATCGAATTTGTCTACCTTTTGGCCATAGCCGACCGGTCAAACCGGCAGCTGACAAACAAGCACAACCGATCATCGAAGGAGAGATTCCAATGACAAACAACAAGATCACACTCGCAGCAGCTCTGGCACTTGGGATCTGCGCTGGACCCGTCGCTGCACAGGACAGCTCCTGCCCTCGGGAAGGCGCCGACGCTCCGCTTGCGCTTCATGCCGATTGGATCATGAAGGGTTGGGAACGCCATGAAAGCGACGGCAAATTCGTATTCGCAGAGAAGCTGAACCGGTATTACAACCTGGAAGACACTAAAGGGGTTTTCTACGACAATTTCGCCCCAGGCAGCACACAGCTCTTTGACAACTCGGCTCGCTATGGCGCCAACTGGGAGGAGTTGCAGAACGCTGCCCGATCTGTTCGCCACGGCCTCACCGGCGGTCATGATGCGATCGTCGGCGACACGGTCGCTTCGACGACGCTTGGTTTCGTCGGCCGCATCGATCGTCTCGACGGCAAGGTGATCGCTTTTGATGGGCGCTCGCAGCTAGGGTGGGAATGCACCGCTGGCAAATGGAAAATCCGCCATGAACTGAACTACGCTTGGGTCGTTGAGCCCGAAACCATTCAGTCTTTCCTGGGCAAGACGGAGGCGGCACAATGACGACCGCAACGCCTTTGCACCCTTATGTCGGCATGTGGGAGACCGCAGACCGCCGCATCCGCCACCAGTTGCTCCCGAATGGCCGCTACGACGAGGCGCGTGGCCGACGCGAAAGTGCATATCAAGGACGATACGAGGTGTCCGGGGATCACATCGAGTACTGGGACGATACCGGTTTTACGGCCGACGGCGACTTTGTCGATGATGTCCTGTACCATGCCGGCATGGTTCTCTATCGCAGGACGTAAACGAGACGCGATCACGACGGCACATGTCCATTGCCGGCGTGATGCGTTTTTCGCTCCGTTAGATCATCGCCGCGATCGTAGTCCGCGATGTTTGCTCAAACGAAACATGTTCGTCGGTGAAGCAGTCACGTTCGTCGTTAACGGGGGTTTTTTTGCCTCAAAGTGTCGGATGAGACCATCTTTATATTCCTGTCTGACGAAACCAAATGCTGCATTGTATCATTGGAGGGGATGGTTGTGTGCGACATGTGAGCCGACAAAAGTCCCGTTGAAGTCTTTGGCAACCTTAAACAGCTAGCCCCGTTTTTAGGGAGGGACCGCATTGGAAACCGTAGAACAATCCCGTCAAACCGATATGCGCTCTGCCCCGGCCGTGACTGGAAAACCCACTTATCGAGGGGCACTCATGCCCGAAATGGGAAAGGTTATTGCTAGGCCCGAGCGGACGTCCCCGCTCGGGCTTGAGCAGTATATAGCCGGTCGCACGCTCGTTAGTGGCGATAGTCCCGCGTGGAGCGACATGTTCGTGCAGGTCTATTCTCGTCTCAACAAGCAGGAGCCCTTTCTTGTTCCCGCTGTTGCCGAACCCCTGATCGTCTGGGTGATTTCAGGAGAAGCGGTGGTTGAGGAACGTGATCTTGACGGGGACTGGGTCGCCAATACGGTTACGGTAGGTGATTTTTTCCTGACCCGCTCTCCCTCACCCTATGAGATGCGCTGGCGCGCGATCGGTGATGCACCTTTCCAGGTAATGCATCTTTATCTTTCCGTACCGCTGTTCGAGCGTGTTGCCTACGATGTGCTGGGTTGCGTGGCTCCACCGGTACTACGCGACGTTTCCGGCGGCAAGGACAAGCAACTATCTCACCTCCTCGCGCTGGTTCATCAGGAACTGACGGCAGAAGGAATGGGAAGCCAGCTGTTCATCCAGGGCCTTACGCAAAGCCTCGCTGTTCATCTGATCCGGAACTATGCATCTGGTGAAGTTGCCGAGGACAGGCAGAACGCGCTTCCCGGGTTCAAGCTTCGACGTGCGGTCGCGCATCTGGAAGAGCATCTGGCCGACCCGTTCCATCTGGCCCAACTCGCCGAGACAGTGGGCATGAGCGAATTTCATTTCAGCCGCCTGTTCAAGAAAGCCACCGGCCTTTCACCGTCGCGCTACTTCATTCGCCAGCGCGTAGAAAAGGCCCGGCTGCTTCTGCAGGAGACAGATACCAGCATTATCGAAATCGGCATGTCCGTCGGCTATTCCAGCCCTAGCCATTTCGCTCAGGTGTTCCGTCGAGAAACCGGCCTGCCGCCAAGTCACTACCGGCGAGGATAAAGTTCGGCCAGCCCGAGCAAAATCGCGATAGCGTTCGCGGTTCGAATGATCGGATCCGGAAAAGCAAAATACGGGATGAACGACGGCTTTGGTCGATTGGGGCGGCCGAAAGCCAAAGCCCCTTGTTTTCGTTAACTTTAGTGCGCACAGTGAGGCACAACGGCTCGCGAAAGTTTCCAGAGGCATGACTGACGAAGACATAGAGAGGATTTCCGCCTGGGTAGCTCACCAAGGGCTTCGAGGAGCAAGCGAGTCCATGTTGCTCGGTGGCTTTTGTGCAGCATGTCGCGACGCCGGTTTACCACTTGACCGCAGTCTTGCTCTTATTGACACGCTTCACCCGGTCCACGAGGGGCGCGCCTTTCGATGGGATAGTCAGCAAGTGGTGGAAACAGAATTCGAGTACGGTCCCAGTAGTTCCGGAGACGCGTTGGAAAACTGGAAACGCTCAGCTTTCTATTATCTGTGGGCAGGAGAGGATTCTGAAGTCCGACGTCGTATCGGACTAGGCGATCCGGCCGACTTCGCAACGCTGGATGATATGCGTCGTTCTGGTCACACGGACTTCGTTGCCTTTATCCATAGGTTTGAAAAACAGGGAACCATCGGCGAGATGGACTGCTTTTTCTCGCACTTCGCCACACGTGATTCCGCCGGCTTTTCTGATCTCGATCTTCAGAACCTTCGCAAGCTTCTGCCGGTTCTGGCTTTGGCAATCAAAAGCACTGCGCTTGCGCGGATTGCGAGGACGATTGCCGAGGTCTATCTCGGGCACGACGCGGCACGGAAAGTCTTTGAAGGTAAAATCAACCGTGGTTCGGCAGAACGCATATCCGCAGCCCTGTGGTTCTCGGACCTAGCAAATTATACAAGAATTTCTGCTACAGTAGCACCTGAAGAGATCATTCCTCTCCTGAATGATTACAGCGACGCGGTGATCTCGGCCGTCCATGAGGCTGGCGGGACGGTGCTGAAATTAATCGGTGATGGCGTCCTGGCAATTTTCAGAGGGGATCGACAAATCGATGCCTGTGACGCCGCGTTGAAAGCCGAAAAGCTTCTTCGCCTGCGGCTTGAAACCCTTAATAGCAGGAGAACATCGGAAGGCCGCCCCACTACGGAAGTCTGTCTCGGACTACACATTGGTGATGTTTTTTACGGGAATATCGGAAGCGAGGATCGACTCGATTTCACCGTGATAGGTCCCGCCGTAAACGAGGTAAGCCGCATCGTCTCGATGTGTCGGTCATTGGATGTAAACCTGCTTACTTCTTCCAACTTTGCAGACTGTATAGAGGGGCGTGATCGTCAGCGTCTCTCATGCGTAGGCCGGTTCGCACTCAAGGGCGTAGAAGGCGCGCAAATGCTTTACACGCTTGATAATCCCCATCACGCCGTCGGCTGAAAGAGAGTTTCCGCTCCATTGAGCGCCGTTGGCACGCTGGCATCAGCATTATCAGCTCCGGACGCGTGGCCTCACCTGTAGTGTGTCTCGTCTCCCTAAACATGCCTAAATTTCGGGAAACGGATGATGGGGCTCCTTCCAGATATTTTGATCGGCTCAGCAGACGCAATAGCGCGCGTGGCTGCGGCCACATTCTTGTTTACGTCGAAATCGACGAAGACTTTCAGTTGGTCCAGCTAGCCCGTTGCGAAAATGGCCTGCCGCCCCAGTCACTATCGCCGAGGCTGGTTTTTAACATCTTACGTTTCGAGCAAGATCGCGACAGGTCGAGCAAGAGCCCGTGAGAAGGGCGCCGACGATCGGCTTAAATTTCTCCTTGTCAAAACGAAACGCCCACCGCGGTGGTGGGCTTCAGACAAGGAGTGAAGACAATGACCAACCTCAACGGAAAGATCGCACTGGTCACCGGCGCATCGAGTGGAATTGGCGCTGCGACCGCTGCAAAGCTTGCTGAAGCCGGTGCCAAGGTCGGTATCGCTGCACGGCGCACCGACAAGCTCGAAGATCTCAAGAAACAGATCGAAGCCAAGGGTGGCGAAGCCCTTGTCATCGAGATGGACGTGGTTGACACGACCTCGATCGATGCGGGCGTGAAGAAGCTGATCGATGCGTATGGTTCGATCGACATCCTCGTCAACAATGCCGGTCTTATGCCGCTTTCCGATATCGATCAGTTCAAGGTTGACGAGTGGCAACGGATGGTGGACGTGAACGTCAAGGGCCTGCTCAACACTACGGCCGCCGTTTTGCCACAGATGATCAAGCAGCATTCGGGCCATGTCTTCAACATGTCCTCAATCGCTGGTCGCAAGGTCTTCAAGGGTCTGTCGGTCTACTGCGCCACGAAACATGCGGTAACGGCTTTCTCGGATGGCCTGCGTATGGAAGTCGGCCAGAAACACGGCATCCGCGTGACCTGCATCCAGCCGGGCGCCGTTGCCACCGAGCTCTACGACCACATCACCGATCCGGGCTACCGCAAGCAGATGGACGAGCTGGCGAGCCAGATGACCTTCCTCCAGGGCGAGGATATCGGCGACACCATCGTCTTCGCCGCCCAAGCCCCGGCTCATGTGGACGTCGCCGAGCTGTTCGTTCTGCCAGTAGAACAGGGTTGGTAACAGACCGGCCCTGAAGGGTCCCTGCCTAGATGCAGGGACCTCTCAAGGGAGACTGTCATGAAGGAATTACCCGCATCTCAAGCATATCGCGTTCTGGAACCTGGCCCGATCGTCATGGTCTCAACGAGCGATAACGGCAAGCCCAATGTGATGACAATGGGCTTCCATATGATGATCCAGCATGACCCGCCGCTGATCGGTTGTGTCATCGGGCCCTGGGATCACAGCTATCAGGCTATCCGAAAAACCGGAGAATGTGTCATCGCTGTGCCCGGTCTCGATCTTGCTGAAACCCTTGTCGACGTCGGCAACTGTTCAGGCGATCGGGTGGATAAATTCCAGAGGTATGGTCTCAAAACGCGACCTGCCAAGGACGTATCAGCCCCGCTCCTCTCAGACTGCTTGGCCAACATAGAATGCCGGGTCGTCGATACCAGGCTCTCGGATCCTTACAACCTCTTCATCCTCGAGGCGACGAGGATATGGATCAACGAGACCCGAAAAGAGCGTCGAATGATGCATCACCGCGGCGACGGCACGTTCACCGTCGACGGCGGCACACTCGATCTTCGAGATCGGATGGTCAAATGGCGCCATCTCCCGTGAGAGGCGCCGGGCCCAAAATACACCAGCAACCCATTACGAAAGGAAGAAAACCATGACTGCTTATCTCGTCGTCGATCTCGACATCCACGACATGAAGTCTATCGAAGATTACAGGTCTAAGGCATTGCCGCTCGTCGCCAAAGCCGGCGGCGAGCTCATCGCAATCGACGAAACACCACTGGAGCTGGAGGGCTGGACCGCCACCAACATGCTTATCATCGAATTTCCGGACAAGGATGCGATCCGCCAGCTCTTCGCATCCCCCGAATACGCGCCCTTGGCTGCACAGCGGCAGGCTGCCGCCGCATCGCGCATCATCGCGATCAACGGCGTCTGAAAAGAGCAGGATCACGACAGCTCCCGCAAAGACGCGGCAAATCTTTTCCAGGCATGCCGTCACTGTGCGGGTGCTGCCCTAACCGAGAAGGAGACCTGAAATGGCTGACCTCACCAATGTGGCCTACTTCACTGCTAAGCCGGGCCGCTCAGGAGATCTAGGTGACGAACTGCTTCAGCTCGTCGCTCCGTCCCGAAACGAGGAAGGCTGCCTCCGTTACGAGATCCACCAGTCCAATGACGTTCCCGACGTGTGGATGGTGCTCGAAGACTGGCGGCACGCCTCCGACTTCAGACTGCATGTGAGCACACCTTACGTCGAGGCCTTCATGGCGAAGGTCCCGGACCTGTGCGTCGAAGACGTGGAAATCTGCGGCTACCAGCAACGGTCCCCGCTGGCCTGAAACAGAAAGGAGTATATGAAATGAGCACGCAAAACCCTAAAGTCTGGCTCGTAACCGGATGCTCTACAGGCTTCGGTCGCTACATCGCAGAACACCTGCTGGAAGCCGGTGAAAAGGTCGTGGTGACGGCTCGCAAAACCGACAAGATCGCGGATCTTGAGCAGAAGGGCGATGCCCTGATCCTAACGCTCGACGTCATCGATCGGGATCAGTGCCAAAAGGTTGTTGACGCTGCAGAAGCGCACTTCGGACGCATCGACGTTCTGATCAATAACGCCGGGATCGGTTTCTTCGGTGCTATTGAAGAAACCGCCGAAGCCGACGCCCGCCACCTGTTTGATGTCAATTTCTTCGGTACTGCCAACACCATCCATTCGGTGCTCCCGCATATGCGAGCCCGCCGCAGTGGTACGATCGTCAATCTGACATCAAACGGCGGCTTGGTGGGCTACACCGGCGTGGGCTACTACTGCGCGACCAAATTTGCCGTGGAAGGCCTGTCGGATACGCTCCGAAAAGAAGTCGCCCCACTCGGGATCAACGTCTTGACCGTCGAGCCAAGCGCGTTCCGGACGGAGTGGGCAGGATCGTCGAACGAGGTCTCCGCGTCCATTGAAGATTATGAGGCGACAGCGGGCGAGGCACGTCGTGCTTACCACGCATCGGTCGGAAAGCAGGCCGGTGATCCCGCGCGCGCGGCGAAGGCGATCCGGGAAGCCGTGCTGGCTGACCAGCCTCCGCACCATCTTCCGCTCGGCAATGATGCCGTGGACGCAGCCCTGAAGAAGGCTGACGATCTCAAGGCAAACGTCCTCGCCTGGGAAGCTTTGTCTCGTTCCGCCGACTTCCCGACAAACTGAACCAATCCAGTCAGACCCAAACACGAAACCAAGACTGCCGCGGCCTTCGCCACGCAGAATGAAGGAGTGTGTCATGTCAAAGCGATTTGATGGAAAAGTAGCAATCGTAACGGGCGGGGTTCCGGTATCGGCGCCGCCATTGCCAACCGGCTTCTTGAGGAAGGAGCGTCGGTGATGATCTCCGGCAGAACCGATAAGCGGTTGTCGGAAGCTGCCTCGAAGACGCCGGCCGACCGCAGTGGCATCTTTGTCGCAAATGTCTCCTCACGGCCGGACTGCGACGCCCTTGTCGCAGCGACGGTCGAACGGTTCGGCCGCATCGACACTGTCGTCAATGCCGCCGGCATGAATCTTGTCGGCACCATCGAGCAGACGAGCGATCAGGATTGGGACGAATGCATTGCCTCGGACCTTTCCGGCGTCTTTTATATGAGCCGTGCGGCGGTTCCGCATCTGAAGGAGACCAAGGGTTCGATCGTTAACATCGGCTCCGTCTCATCCCTTGGTGGCGGCTGGAGCCATGCGGCCTATAATGCTGCAAAGGGTGGGGTTGCGAATTTAACCCGCTCAGCCGCCTGTGACCTCGGCAAGTTCGGTGTCAGAGCCAATACAGTGGCGCCCGGGCTTACTGTCACGGGAATGGTGGATGCCATCATGGATGACGACGCGCTTCTCGATAAGGCGTGGGACCGGATCCCGTTGCGACGGGCAGGCCAACCTGAAGAGATTGCCTCGGCGGTTGCTTTTCTTGCCAGTGATGAAGCGGCCTGGATCACCGGAATTGTCCCGCCGGTCGATGGGGGCCAGACCTGCACCGATGGCGGCGGCCCGGAATGGGGCAAGTAAAAACACGAGAAGCCCGGACCATCGTCTGGGCTTTTCTTTTGATCGGGTGCTTCGCTTATCGGCGGGCGTCGAGGCTGAAACGGCCCGCGCCGAACGCCACGACCTGGAGCAGGCCGCCGGCCATTGCGATGTTCTTGAAGAAGTGGATGAACTGGTTCAGGTCGCTGAGGTTGTTGTGGAACGTCAGTGCCGTGGCAACGCTAAACAGGGCAAGGATCAGAGCGACGATGCGGGTCTGGAAACCGAGGATCAGGGCAATGCTGCCCAGGAGCTCAGTCACGACCGCTGCACCGTAGGACAGCGACGGGAAGGGCAGGCCGACCATATTGATATAGCCGATCGTCCCAGCTGGATCAGAGATCTTACTGATACCGGACAGAAGGAAGATTGCCGCCAGCAGGACACGGCCGGTGAGAGGCGTGACGCCGTTGATGAGGGCCGAATGGGAGAGAGTTTCAACGCGCTGGGCGATTGCTTCGGAATAAGACATGGACGTTCTCCTTAAGTTTGGGGCGTAGCCACCGTGGCTGCGTCGTGAGGAGAAATTGCCATCATCCAAGCGAACGAAAAAGCTGGATAATATCGCACTCTATCGTCGAAAAAATCGAACGCTTCCCCGTGTCGCCAACTTATGCCAGAGGAGGTGCACGGCGACCTTTCATAGCCAGTTATCGCGATTTCGGCACGATCCGTGAAGTATCTTACGAGGAACGACGCTCGTAGGTCACGAACGCCTTCTTTACCTCGACGCTCCGGCCTTCACGAGTGCTGATGCACCATAACGCTGCTATAGCTTTATTGTGATGCCACAAGCTTTCGAAATTTGTCAGTTACCTTATCACCCTTTGACAACTTATTTTTCTCTCCGGTGTAGAAGCCGTTTCGCTTGTCTTTTTCCCCGTTCCAGAACGTCCAGTGTTTATCGCCCTGCTTATACCATGCCCAGCAATCCCGCGCCTTTTTGGAGCCTCCGTCCTTGACGCCCTTCACTGTAAAATCAGCGCAGACCTGATTGTCGCTGACCGACCATTTCCCTTCCCCGACAAAGTTTCCGTTCTTGCCTACAAGAAAGTAAGCCCCGTCCGGTGAAAAGTAAGCATTGCTGCGTGACCAGTTAGATGAAAATCCCGTGTAGAGATCCGTGACCTCTTGCGGCGTCAGCTTAACCGCGTCCTTCGGCAGCTTGTCTGCAAAGGACGCACCAAACGAGCTGCATAGAATAGTAATTGTCACAGCGATTTTTCGAATTATCATTTAATTTCCCTCCTGTCAGAAATGAGGGAATTCTAGCGATAGCGAAGCAGTTCCGAACAGTCCCAATTGGGAGGGGGTTGAGTGGCAAAGACAATCGTTCGTTTTCCTTTTTGATAAACTGGAGACAAGATGTTGCCAAAGGACAGAACTCGGAATGCATCAGAGCAAGTGTCATCAGCTATATTTGTTGCAGCAACAGGCCGCGGTCCTTGGCGGGATGTCTGCTCATCGTTTACAGAGGCCTTCCCGGGATCCTACGCGGCTTTACTCAACCAGGATTTTACCACGCCTGAAGTTAGTTTTGCCGTGGCGGACGGTCTCGACCAAAGGCATCTCGAATCGTTCCTTACGCACTACTCTTACGTCAATCCATGGCGGCGGTTCTGGCAATATGCCAAGAACGGAGCGATCCTCGTCGCAGAAAGAGATGACCCAGCTCGCCGTTATCATGATAGTGAGTTCTATAACGACTGGATGAGGGCAGTCGGGGATTTCGACGCCGCCGTTGGCCTGCGCCTCCAGGCGAGCGACGATCAAGTTATTTACCTGCCAGTCCATTTTTCCGAGAGGCTGTCGGGCGAATATTCGTCAACGCTTGAGTTGGTGATGGAGAGTGCTCGGAGCTCGCTAATCAACGCGATGCAAATTGCTGACTACTTGAAAGAAATAACCAGCAAGACCGCGGCGAGGTCGGCGTTGGTGAGCCGGGAAAGGTCAATTGCTTTCATTATCGATGATCGTATGAGGCTAATTGAAGCCAATCACCTAGCTGTTGCCGCCTTCTCCCATGACTTTCCAGTCGGTTGTCGGCACCATAACGTTTACTTCGCTAGTTCGCCGTTCACGACCGCTTTTGTAGACTCCCTCAGAAGCCGACAGGCACAGTTCACTGCCAAGAAGCTGTTGCAAGCTAAAGAGTCGCAATGGATTGTGATGGTAAATCAAATTCCTGCGACGTTTGAAACAGGGCTGATGCCAAGCCGTGATCAATTCCTAGTCCAAATTCACCAATTGACGCCGCATAACGAACACCCAGATGAGGAAATCCTGATCAAGGCCTATGGCCTGACGCTTTCTGAACTGCGTCTATGCAGATCGTTGTCGGCAGGCCTTATGCTGGCAGAGGCGGCCGCGGCTAATCGCATCTCGTATGAAACCAGCCGCCAAAAATTAAAGTCCATCTTTCAAAAAACCGGGCTCTCAAGTCAGGCAGATCTGAAGTCTCTGTTGCGCGTGCTCGTTTAAGCGAGATGACGAACCGCTTCTGTCCTGGACCCGATCTCGGCAGCGCCTCTCGTTCAGAGATAGATGCGTTTTCCGCACACGGTTTAGACGACAAAGATATTCTTCAAACATAGAAAACCCGCGCTTTTAAGGGCGCGGGTCCGACTGGAGGGTCAAGAAATCATATAACGGAGAGCAGCCCTCCATCCACCAGGAGCGCAGTGCCTGACACATAGCTCGACATGTCGGAGCCAAGGAAGGCCACAGCATCGCCGACTTCCGCCGGTTTGCCAAGCCGGCGAAGCGGCGTCCTCTGGCGAAAGCCCTCGGAGGCCTGTGCGATGCCGGGGCTGGTGCGAAGAAGCTCTGTGTCGATGGTGCCGGGTGCGACTGCATTGACGCGGATACCGTCGGGGCCAAGAGCATCGGCCAATGATTTGGCCATCAGCACAACACCGCCTTTGCTCGTCGAATAAGCAACCGTGATGCCGGAGCCAGAGATCCCGCCCATGCTTGCCATGAGGACAATGCTGCCCTGCTTGTTGAGCGCCTTCATCTGGCGCGCAGCTGCCTGCGCGCCAAACAGCGGGCCATCGAGATTGACAGACATCAGGCGGCGGTAATCGTCTTCCGGAACCTCCGCCCCGTCTGTCTTCAGCGTAATGCCTGCATTTGCGACCATGACATCGACGCCGCCGAATTCTTCTGCCGCCGCAACGAGGGCGTCGTTGTCAACCTTGCGGCTGACGTCTGCTTTCACGAAAACGGATTTGGCCCCAAGTTTTCTGATCTCGGAGGCAGTCGGTTCACCGCCTTCGCGCGGTGCTTCCACCACGTCCGAGACGATAACTGCTTTGGCGCCATGTTCGGCAGCCCGGATGGCGATTGCACGCCCAATGCCGCTCGATGCGCCGGTTACGATCACGACCTTGCCTTCGAGAATGTTACTGTTGCTCATTGTGGTGATCCTTAATGTTCCGGCACTTTGGGGGCCGAGGAGGGCAGGGCGTCGAGTTGCTGCAGAAGATAATAGAGGTTGGCGACACCCCAGTGTTCTACGATCTGGTCGTTGCGAATGCGCATGGCATCGACAGTTTCGAACTTGATCTGGCGGCCCGTTGGCGCGATCCCAAGAACGACGCCCCGGTGGGTGCCGTGATAGGTCTTGAAAGTCGTCACGATGTCGCCGTCGACCGCTTGCCAGTGAATTTCCGCGCGGAAGTCCGGGAAGGCTTCGCGCAGCGCGTGATAAAGGCGACGCGCTCCTTGCTTATCTGGCGTGCCGCCTGGCTGCGGTGTGTGGTCCAGAAAATCGTCGGCGAAAAGCTCGTCGAAAAGCTCGAAGTTGCCGCCGGACTGCACCTCGAGCGTGTTGCGGCGCACGATTGCTTTCAATGCTTCAGCTTGGTCTGACATGGGATTTTCCTTTCGAGGTTCGCTGTCAGAGTTCAAAACCACCGATGGTCATGCCGCCGTCGACGGTCAGCATGTGTCCGGTGACATAGGAGGCGGCGTCGGAGGCAAGCCAGATTGCCGCGGCCGCGATTTCCTCCGGCTTGCCGCCGCGTTTGGCAGGAATGGCGTTCTGGGCGAGTGCCGCAAAAGCCGGGTTCTGCCGGTTGTTTGCCGCGACCATGGGCGTTTCAGTCCAGCCAGGCGCGATCGCGTTGACGCGGATGCCGTGCGCTGCATTCTCCATCGCGACGACCCGGGTCAGGCCCTGCACCCCGTGCTTGGAAGCAGCATAGGCACTCATGCCTCCCGGTCCCGTCAAAGCGGCGACGGAAGCCGTGTTCACGATAGATCCACCACCATTGCGCTTAATCAGAGGGATCTGGTATTTCATCCCGAGAAAGACGCTCTGCAGATTGACTGCGATGACCTGCTGAAAGTCTTCCAATCGGTAATCTTCAATCCGCTTTGCAGGGCCGGTTATCCCGGCATTGTTGAAGGCTGCGTCGAGCCGACCGGATGCGGCATCGATCTGTTCGATCCATCCGACGAGCTGGAGCTCGCTCGCGACATCGAGCTCGGTTGTGAACGCCCGGCCATCTTCGGCTCGAATGAGCTCTGCCGTTTGGGCGAGACCCTCGGCATCGCGATCAGCCAGATGCACTGTCGCGCCGTCGCGAGCGAGCCCAAGTGCTATTGCCCGACCGATCCCAGAGCCTGCGCCGGTGACCGCGACGACCTTGTTTAAGAAAAGCGAGGACATGACTTCTCCTTGCCAGCCGATCGCAATCGGCTGGTCTGGTTGGAGCTGGATTTTAAGATTGAGTTAGGCGGGTTTAGTTGCGCGCAGCGACAAGAGCGGCCGCAGTGCGGGCGACGATCTCGCCCTGATGCAAGGCACCGGCGAGATCGATCTGCGAAGGCTGGCGCGACCCGTCGCCACCGGCAACTGTCGTTGCCCCATAAGGGGCGCCGCCAACAATTTCTTCACTGCTCATCTGGCCCTGATGGCTATAGGGCAGGCCGACGATGATCATGCCAAAGTGCATGAGGTTGGTGATGATCGAGAACAGGGTGGTTTCCTGACCGCCGTGCTGTGTGCCGGTCGATGCGAACGCAGCGCCCACCTTGCCGTTCAGAGCGCCACGAGCCCACAGGCCACCGGCCTGATCGAGGAACGCCGCCATCTGCGACGACATGCGGCCGAAACGCGTGCCGGTACCGACGATAATCGCATCATAATCCGCCAGTTCGGCGACTGTCGCAATCGGGGCTTCCTGGTTGATTTTGAAATGAGCCTTTTCGGCGATTTCGAGCGGAACAGTTTCCGGGACACGCTTGATTGTTACTTCGGCGCCGGCGCGTCGCACGCCTTCTGCGATCGAGCCTGCCATCGTCTCGATGTGGCCGTAGGACGAGTAGTAGAGGACGAGTACCTTGGTCATTCGCTTTGCTCCGTTGGGATGGCTGAATTGGATGGAGACAACATCTGCTTTTTCATCATTCAATAGAATCTGTATAATTTGGCGCATTACGTTCGATTTTATCGATCGATTTGGCCTCTCAGTCCTTCAGCAGGTTGAGCGCGACCAGCGCCTGCCCAAAATGTTGAATTGAACCGGAGGCTTTGAAAGTGCCAAGGTCAGACGGCGCAAAGCCCAGACGAGCGATCAGGTCTGCTACCTTCTTGCTGGCCTCTGGAAAATTACCCGACAGAAAGAGAACGCGCTTTCCGCCCGCTTTTACCGGATTGGCAGCCAATACGGCGGCCGGGAGAGTGTTGAACGCTTTCACGAGCTGAGCGCCAGGGAAGAGATCGGAGACGATTTCCGAAGACAGCCGGTCACCAAGGTCACGTGGTTTGAAAGCAGGAAAGTCAATAGCGTTCGTCGCGTCGACGATGGTACGGCCATCCCAAGCTGCATTTTTGCTGGCGACTTCCGGTACAGCGTCATAAGGCACGGCCAGAATAACAACGTCGGATTGAAGAGCCTGATCGAGTTCGACAGCCTTCACCGTGCTGCCGAACTTTTCGGTAAAAGATTGAAGCGAGCCCGGACCGCGTGTGTTGGCGATAACGGCTTCAACTCCTGCAGCGTGGAAGCGCTCAGCAAGTGCCGAGCCGATCGCACCAGAACCGATGATTGCATAGGTCGTCATAGTAGTTCTCCTTGATTGGGTTTCAGTTGAAGTTGTCTGGTAGGGGAGTAAATTCGTCGTCGCCCGGCACGCCGGGAAATTGCCGTTCGCGCCACAGGTTTGCCGCATGGCGAATACGCTCCTGGTCCGTGGCCACGAAATTCCAGCGGATGAACCGCTTTTCAGGAAGCGGCTCGCCTCCGAAGGCGAGAAACCGGGCTGGCTCGTTCGCCTTCACCACGATCTCCGCGCCGGGCTTGAACACGATAAGACAATCCGGGCCGTAGGTTCCGTCCTGCCCGATGATCTCGATCGTACCGCTGACGACGAAGATCGCTCGCTCGATATGCTCACCGTCGATCCTGTAGCGTGCTCCAGCCTGAAGCTGGATTTCTGCAGAAAAGAGGTCAGAGAAGGTACTGGCAGGTGAGCGCCGTCCGTGCAGGGTGCCGGCGAGAAGCTTCATATCGATGCCCTCACCATTGATCGTCGGCAGTTCATGGGCGCCGAGGTGCTGAAAGAGCGGTGCAGTCTCTTCCGATTGTTTGGGAAGAGCGATCCAGCTCTGCAGGCCTGTGAGTTTTCCTCCTTCTTTGCGGATATGGTCGGGCGTCCGCTCAGAATGGACAATGCCAGAGCCCGCGACCATCAGATTGACTTCCCCGGGGCTGATCGACTGGACGTAGCTTTCGCTGTCACGATGCAGCAGCTCACCTTCGAGAAGGTAAGTGAGTGTTGAAAGGCCGATATGTGGGTGAGGGCGGGTATCAATTCCCTCACCAGCACCGAACCGCACGGGTCCGAAACTGTCGAGGAATATGAATGGCCCGACCATTTGGCGCATGGCCGCAGGCAGCGCCCGGCGAACGGAGAAGCCTCCGAGATCACGGGTCGAGGGCAGGATAACCTGCTCGATGTCAGCGTTCGACAAATAGGACATTGTCAGCTCCGGCGGTTGAATTCGATGGATTGAAGGTAGGCCCACTGGACGTTTCGGAAAACTCAGATAATTTCGGCGAAAACGTTCGAGGAATTAGAAATGTCAGACCCCGGCCAACCGACCCTGGATCAGCTCAAAGTGTTCATTACAGTTGTAGAGACAGGCAGCTTCGCGGCTGCTTCCAGGAAGCTCAACCGTGCTACTTCTGTGATCAGCTACACAATCGCCAACCTGGAAGCGCAGTTGGGGGTCACGCTCTTCGATCGGCTTTCGACGAAGAAGCCGCAGCTAACTTTGGAAGGAAGAACGGTCCTTGCCGAGGCCAAGAGCGTGGCCCATGGCATAGACAATCTTCGGGCCAAGGTAAAAAGTATGCTTCGTGGTGTAGAGCCGGAGGTGCACCTGGCACTTGACGTCATGCTACCGGCGGCACGCGTGATGGATGCGCTGAAGGCGTTTCGGAAGGAATTCCCGAGCGTTTCCCTTCGGCTTTATGTCGAAGCTTTGGGTGCCGTCACCCAGATTGTTCTCAACCGTACGGCAGCGATCGGCATCAGTGGCCCCCTCGATGTTGAGATTGCGGGCCTCGAGCGCATCGGTGTGGGCTTTGTCAAACTCATCCCCGTCGCTTCACCGGATCATCCCTTAGCTGGGGGATCTCATCCACCGGGCGCGGCCCGAGGACATATCCAGTTGGTCCTGACCGACAGATCGCCTCTTACCCAAGGACACGAGTTCGCTGTTGTCGGGAACCATACTTGGCGGCTCGCTGACCTTGGCGCCAAGCACATGCTGCTAAAAGAAGGCATTGGTTGGGGCAACATGCCCGAACCTATGGTAAGAGACGATATTGAGGCAGGGCGTCTGGTGCAGCTTGATCTTCCGGACTGCAAGGGCGGTCCTTACCGCCTTCAGGCTGTTTATAGAACGGACACACCTCCAGGACCGGCCGGCCGCTTTCTGATCGACCATTTCCAGAGCCAAGATATTGATGATCCGATAGCGGCTGGTTAGACTTTGGGAAACACGCGAGCGAACAGTTTTGGCGTGTCGATGCACTTACAGATTTCCGCCCGCATCGCCCGGGGACGCAATGTTGCCGTCGACGAGATGGTCGTTTCCGCTTGGCTGTCGTATGTCAACCCGCGACCGCGAGATAATGCGCAAACTTTTCATGGTCGCGACCCGCCGGGCTGCCACAGTGAGGACGGTCCACAGCGCGCAGCGAAACTACCGATGTTGTCAGGCGCTTAGCTGATCCGTCTCATGGGTCGACGGTACGCAACCCTTCAAGGCGTAGACAATTTCGCGTCTCAGCCGGTAGAACCCCGACGTTCACGGTGATAGCAAGGATCGATGATTGTTACGACCGAACTTCGAGAACTCGACGTCTCTCCAGGGAGATGTGACACGCAGTTGTCTTATATCAGCGCCGGAAGCGGTCTGGTCTGCGTCGGGTCACACTTCTATGTCGTCGGGGATGACGAACATCACCTCGGGGTGTTTTCCACGCGTGACAACGGACCGGGTCAACTGGTCCGCCTGTTTTCGGGCGACCTGCCTATCATCAAGGCCGATCGAAAGCGCCAAAAGCCGGACCTGGAGGCGATCGTGTTCATTCCAGCTTTCGAGAGCTTTTCGGATGGCGCTTTACTGGCACTGGGGTCGGCATCGCGTCCAAACCGCGGCCGCGGTGTTCTCCTTGGCCTTGATCCACAAGGTGCGCTGAGCGGTTCACCGGAGCAAATCGATATGGGGCCGCTGCTTGGTCCGCTTCATCAGGCGTTCGCTGATCTCAATATCGAGGGAGCAGCCGTGGTTGGCGATCAGCTGTTGCTATTTCAGCGAGGCAACAAGAAACATATCGAAAACGCGATTATCCACTATCCGCTGCTACCTGTTCTCGAGGTTTTGAGAGGTCCGTATAACGCTGCCATTGCGCCATCCTCCATCACGAGGGTGGATCTTGGTATGATCGAGGGCGTTCCACTCTGCTTCACGGATGCGGCGGCTCTGCCCAGTGGCGACGTTGTGTTTTGTGCCGTGGCGGAAGATACTGCCGACGCATATGTTGACGGCCATTGCGTAGGGGCCGCGGTCGGGATCGCTAACAAAGATGGGCGGTTGCTCTCGCTGCACCAGCTTGAACAGCCATACAAGGTGGAAGGCGTCAGCGCTCAGACGAAGAATGAGACGCTGGAACTGCTTCTCGTTACCGATGCGGACGACGCCGCAATACCGGCAAAGCTCCTGTCGGCATCCTTTCTCCTGTAGCGCTGCGGACCTGTCATTATACGGACGCAAGGTGTGCTGCGACTTTATCCGCAGCAGGTGTTTTGGGCGGCGCTCGCTCCGCAACATGCCTGTGTTGTCTTCCGGGTCTCCTGTTCTAGCCAACGATCGCGCGGTTTGCAGCTTGCCGGACGCGGCGCAAGTTCAACATGCAGTGCGCCATCCCGAAGCCTTGGCATCGATGCGCAGTAGAGCTGCATTGGCCGGGTCCCATCGCTTACCTCAAAGGTCAGTTTCGCTGATCCATCCAGTTGCACATGCTCGGAGACTTTGCGGATGATTGCCGCGAACTTGGCCGCTGGCATATGTGTGCGGTCGCCTTCCTCAATGTCCCACAGCTGCACGAAGATTTCCGACCAGACTTCCGGGTTGGCGCCGCAGTCAAGTGCGGCGAACTGGCCCACTTTCACCTCGGTCACATGGTAGCCGGGTTTCACCGGCCGGCCGTCGTAGGAAAAGACCAGCTGCACATCGCCAGCAGCGTCGATGGTGCCCAGCAGCCGGCCCAGGCTGATGTCCAGTTCCAAAAGGGACTTGTCGATTGCATTCATTTCGGCTACTCACAATTCAATAATTCAAGGATTGTAGAAATATGAAAGAACGTCAAGCCCTCTTCTCATTTGCAGCGCTGTCGCAGGAAACCCGGCTGCATATCGTGCGCATGCTCGTGGTCGCAGGACCTGATGGCATGGCCGCCGGCGCCGTTGCCGAGAAGGCTGAGGTTTCACCATCAAACGTCTCGTTTCACCTGAAAGAGCTGGAGCGCGCTGGTCTGATCAATCAGAAGCGCGAGGCCCGTTCGATGATCTACACCGCCAACTATGACGGCCTCGGTGCCCTGGTCCGCTTCCTGATGGAAGACTGCTGCGCCGGCCATCCCGAAATCTGCGCACCAGCGGCAGAGGTCGCCGCCTGCTGCGCACCAGCCATGGAGAAGCTGCAATGACCGATCGTATTTACAACGTCCTGTTCCTCTGCACCGGGAATTCCGCCCGCTCGATCCTGGCGGAATCCATTCTCAATGGCGAGGGCAGGGGCCGGTTCAAAGCCTATTCCGCCGGTAGTCAACCAAAGGGTGAGGTTCACCCGCTGGCGCTCGATACGCTGCGCGGCCTCGGCTACGAAAGCAGTGGCTTCAGTTCCAAAAGCTGGGACGTCTTTGCCGAACCCGGCGCGCCGCACATGGATTTCATCTTCACGGTCTGCGACAACGCCGCCGGCGAGGCTTGTCCGGTCTGGATCGGCCACCCGATGACCGCCCATTGGGGGGTCGAGGATCCGGCCGCGGTCGAAGGCTCGCTCATCGAAAAGGGCCAAGCGTTCTCCCGGGCCGCCCGGTTCCTCAAGAACCGCATCACCGCGTTTTTGAGCCTGCCCCTTTCGTCGATCGACAAGCTGGCTCTGGAAACCCAGCTGCGCACCATCGGTGCGATGGAAGGTTCAACCAACCGCCGGAGCGATGTCGCGTGAGCTGGCGGCTGGATCTGCAGCCGGTCGCCGGAACCAATGGCGACCTTTTGGCGGCCCTGCAAGCTGCCAGTCTGCCGACCGACGATCTCACGGAAAGCGGACGCAGCTTCTTCCGGCTGAGCGATCACGGCCGCAAGGTAGGTTTCGGCGGTCTTGAGATTTATGGTCAGCACGCCCTCCTGCGCTCGGTGGTCGTGGTTCCGGAACATCGCGGGCGCGGCTACGGCGTAGCCGTAACCAATCTCGTGCTTGACCAAGCGATGGGTCATGGCGTCCGCACCGTCTATCTTCTGACGGACTCGGCGACATCTTTTTTCGAGCACCTCGGGTTCGCCCAGATTGATCGCGCGGCTGCACCCGCCGCCATTCTGCAGACCCGCCAGGCAGCAAGCCTATGTCCGGCATCTGCCACACTGCTTGCCAAGACAATAATAGGGTGAAGTCGATGTCTACGTTTGAACGCTACCTGACCGTCTGGGTGTTCCTGGATCGTTGTCATCACGATGAGCGTCGGCGGGACAGGATTGGTATTTCTCTAGGAGACGTCGAGCCTTGTCCGTCACCGGTGATTTACGCCGCTTGACAGCGAAGCAACCCGTTCGGGCCATTGGCCCCACCTTCCAAATTCGCGAGAAAGTATTGCGCCGCCGCAAAAGAGATGAAGAGTCTACCGCCCGATCGACTTCACGTAGCAGGGCAAAGTCTGACCAGTATGACCGGGTCATCGGTTCAGACTGGTTCAGGGCGAGAGCTCATTCGGTGACACGCCAACCGCTATTGCGATTTGTGCCACATCAGCCAGAAAAAGTAGGGTGTACCGACGAGTGCAGCCAGCGTGCCAGCGGGTATCTCATACGGAAACAGGAGATTTCGGCCAAGCCAGTCAGCTGAAACCATGACGATTGCTCCGAGAATCGCCGAGATAATGAGTTGAGAAAGTATGGTTCTGCCGCCGGTCATCCTGGCGAGATGAGGTGCTATCAAACCGACGAAACTCAAAGGCCCCATGGTCAGTACTGCTGTTCCGGTAAGCAGCGATGCAATGAGCAGCAGCGCTAGGCGACTTGCACCAACATTGACCCCGATCTGGCGCGCCGTCACGTCTCCCAACGGCAATATCTCAAGCCAGCGCAGGGTAAGAGGGAGGATCGCTGTCACGCCAAGGGCGACGCTTGCAAGGGCGAGGATGTCGAAAATCGTGACCGAATAGGTTGAGCCGGCAAGCCATGACAGCAGGCTGGCAACTCGCGGATCAAATCGCACCGTGATGGCTGACAATAGCGCGCCGAACACTGTCGCAAGGGCTACGCCAGTCAGCAACATCCGTTCCGGGGACGCCGATGCATTTCTGGCGAGCGCGAAGCTCAGGGCCAGGGTCAGGAAGGCTCCGCCGCTGGCTGCAGACACTTTCAGCGCATGGCCCGAAGCTGGATCAAACAGAAATAACAAGGCTACTCCCAGACCAGCGCCAGAACTTATCCCGAGAATTTCCGGACTGGCCATCGCGTTTCCGGTGACCCTCTGGATGATAGCGCCCGCCACAGCGAGCATCGCTCCTGCAATTGCGGAGGCAGCGACACGAGGCCAGCGCCATTCAAAAGCGGCATTTCCATCGGAAAAACCCTGCCAGAACCAGCCTTCAAGGCTCTGCGCGGATAAAAGCGACGCCCATATTATAATGACCAGCAGGACGGCCCATAACGCGAATGCGATGCACGGAGCCTTGGTGACGTTGCGCCTTGCAAGGGAGACGCCAGCGTCGCCAAGGCTCGCGCCACGGAGGCGCGGCAGCATCCAGAGCAGGAGGGCGCCGCCGAATATGGCCGTCAAGACACCGGTCGGCAGTTCGTTGTCTGACAGTGGATTGATCTGCGTGATCTGATCGGCGAGCCAGAGAAGAATGCTCCCCAGGAGGGGCGTCGCGACCACCCGTTGCCTGAATGTCCTGGCACCTGCGAGCCGTGCGATTGTCGGCGCCGCTATGCCAACAAACCCGATCACGCCCACCGCAGCGATGGTGACGGAAGCCAGCACGACCGCAAGCAGCAATCCGGTTAACCGAACCGTGACCACCGGTACGCCCAGACTGCGGCCGCCATGCTCTTCCAGTGCAAGCAATTCCAGCGGACGGATCATCAGAACGGCCAGTAAAGCGCATATCAGCAGCACAGGTGCCACGTAGGCTGACGCGTCCCAACCGAGATTGAGCAGCGAGCCGGTATTCCAGAGAAAGACGCTCCGCAGTTCTTCGTGGAAGAACAGCGCCAGCACGGAATTGATCCCGCCACAGAACAGGCCGACGACAAGGCCCGCCAGGATCAGCCGCAGCGGTGAGGCGAGGTTGCGCGATGCCAGCGCAAGCGTCAGGCACATAGCCGCAGCCGCGCCTGCGCATGCAACCGGCACAGGCGGCAGGGCCAACGAAGGAGCGAGCAAGGCCGAAGCTTTCAGGGCGAGTGCCGCTCCCGCCGACACACCGGTTGTCGACGGCTCGGCCAGTGGATTGCGCAGGACTTGCTGGAAAATCAGGCCGGAGAGCGACAAGGATGCGCCGGCCAGCAGGCTTGCGGCTATGCGCGGAAGGGTGATGAAATGCACGATCATCTGGCCAGGAATTTCGAAATCCGGCGCTAGTAGCGCTTGCCACCATGCTGACAGAGGAATGTCCAGCCAAATGTGATAGAGGCTCAGAAGGGCGGCCAAGGCTCCGGGAATACATAACAATGGAAAGGAAAAGATAAAGCGCCGTTTGCGTCGCGTTTCAGTTTGCGGAGAGATGATGTCGTCCCTCCAATGCCTGCGTGAGGAGCCGGGCAATTCTATCCGCTTCGGGAAGTCCGCCGAACAGCCAGCTGCGGGGTAGGACGACGAGTTGCCGGCGTCGAACGAAGCCGAAACTGTTCCAGAGCGGGTTGTTGCTTAACGGGGCAGGCACCGGGCCGAAATGGATGATGATCGTGTCGTCCAGCGCGCCGAGATCTCGCATTGTCACCGGCAGCCAACCCCAGGTGTCGCCGCTCTCCTGTACAGCATTTCTCAGCCCCAGATGCTCTTGGACATCGTGTACGAGGCTGGCAGTACCAAGCGTCCAGAAGTCGCGCGGCGTCGCTGCCCATAGCTCCATCACTCTTTTGCCTTCGAATGGTCTTAGACGGGAGCGGCAGGCATTCATGTGATCTTCGAAGCTGGCCATATAATCTGCCGCGCGCTGCGTGACATCGGCGATCTCCGCGATTTGCAAGAATGATTGCCGTGCACGATCGAGAGGCGCACGTGTGCCGGTATAGATAGATAGCTCCGTCAAGGACGTGATCCGCGCGAGCTGTTCGATATCGGTTGGCCACTCCTGCGAATGAATGATCCGCTGAGGTTGGACCCTAGCCAGAAGCTCAAGGTTTGGTTGGTGCAATGTACCAATGTCGAAAACCGAGGCTGGAAGGCGGGGCTCCTCGACATACTGTTCATAGCGCCAGCGCTCCGCCATGCCGAACGTCTCGACGCCAAGGGCCACAAGCGACTGCGCGTGGGCGAAATCCAGCACGACAAGGGGATGGGAGGGCATTGCTCGCGCAGTGCTCCCTCGAAAGCCGGGCATGAGGCTCAAACCGGTAGTGATACCGGCTTGCAGCACATGTCGGCGTGTCGGTCGAAGGACGGTTGGCCCCACTCTCATGTTTAGAAATCCACAGTCGCCGACAGTTTGAAAGTGCGGGGCGTGCCCGTCGTTGCCCACCCGCCGTCTACCCCGGCCCAGTAGTTTTTGTCGAACACGTTCTCCACCGACGCGCGCAAGACGAGCGGATTGCCAAATGACTTCGTCTTATACTGAGCGCCGATATCGAACCTGGTCCAACCTGACAGTTTCTGGGTGTTAGCCTGATCGATGAATTGGGAACTGGTCGATATCATTCGGCCGGACAGCGTCAGGCCTTCCGCGAACTGCGGATCCCACTCGATGCCCAGATTGGATTGCCAGCGGGGCACGCCGATAGCGGTATTTCCGTCATAGAAGCCATCATCCGTCTTGGTCAGCGTGCCTTGCGTATAGGCAATGCCGCCCAGCAGGCGCAGATTTTCTGTGGCCTCGCCGAAGACGTTGAGCTCGACGCCGCGGTTCCGTTGCTCTCCATTGACGGTGAACACCGAGTTGCCGAAGGCATCGGTGGTGATGCTGCTGCCCGGCTTGGCAATCTGAAAGACACTGGCGGTCGCGGTGAACGTCCCGAAATCATATTTGACCCCGGCTTCGAATTGCTGCGTCAGGATGGGAGGGAAGATCTGGCCCGCGTTCGATGTCCCGGCCCAGGCCGTCGGTCCCTGCTGGAGACCCTCGATATAGTTGGCATAGATGGAAAGGTTGTCTACGGGCTTCACGACCAGGCCGAATGCTGGTGTCAGCGCGTGCCTGTCATATGCCTGAGACGTACTGCCATCCGGATTGAACACATCGACACCGATCTGCTGGTAGCGCACGCCTGCGGTCAACAGCACATGATCATCCAGGAATGATATGGTGTCGGCAAGCGTCACGGCCGGAGCGTTGACGTTCCAGTATCTCGGCGGACTATCGCTGAAACCCGCGGTCGAGGGGCGGGCGACGGTCGGCGCGTTGTATATGTTCGTATCGAATGCCGCGAAGCCGTAATAATTGCTTTGCTGATTGAGCGCCTGAAAAAGATAGGAACCGTTCAGGTTGAACTTGTGGCTGATCGGGCCGGTGTCGAATTCGCCTCTGATCCCGGTCTGAGCAGAGGCTGAATGTCCGTGGATCGGGCTGTAATATGCTGTCGCCGTAGCATTGCCCAAGGCGTCGTTGACGAAGATGTCGGTGGAGAGAGATTCCTGAGAATAGCCCCGGTAGCCAGCGCCGCCATAGATGGTCCATGACGGATTCAGGTCATATTCGAATTTTCCAAGCACATAGGTACTCCTGGTGTTGGAATATTCCCAACCCTGATAGATCTGCTTGCTCAGATCAGTTGCAGCAGGATTGCGTATGTCGGAAGTAAATCCGAAGCCGGCAGCGCCGGTCGGTACATCCGTTTGCTGATCGACATAGCCAGCGTCGAGACTGGCCCTGAAGTCATCGCCACGATAGTCCAGTGCGATGGTGCCGACGCCGAGCTGAGCGGATTGCCCGTCGATTGCAGTATTGCCGCCTCGAAAGATGCCGTTGACCCGGACACCCCATTCCTCGTTTTCGCCGAACCGTCGACCGAAATCGAGGTGGGTTCCGAACTGGCTGTCCGACGCGTAACTTGTCGTAACGCGTGTAACGGGCTCATCGGTGGCCCTTTTCGGGACGACGTTTATCGATCCTCCAAGAGATCCATACTGGGAATATCCGTTGAGAAGGGCATTCGGCCCCTTGAGGATTTCGACGCTTTCCATGGTTTCGACTGGAATGATGCGGTCGGGTGCAATGCCGCCGTAGCCGTCGATCAGGACGCTATATGTGCCAACTGAAAAGCCGCGAATGTAAAAACTGTCACCGACACCTGCGGACGATCCCATGCCACTTGTATAGACCCGGACGGAGGGATCATTGGCCACCACATCGGCGATGGTAACAGCCTGCTGATCCTGGATCGTCTTCGACGTGTAGCTGGCCACATTAAAGGGTGCATCCATGATGCTCGTATTGCCCAACATGCCGAGCTTTGCACCCGATGCGACCTGGCCGCCTGCATAGCTGGGCGGGGCTTCCCAAGAATCGATACCCTCGCCAGCGACGGTAATTGTTTGCAGGACGGTTGAGCCGTCAGTCGTGATCGCGCTGCCGGTCACCGGCGCCGTTACCAGGGCAGCCGTCGATGGGCCGGAGATCCGGGCGCCGACGCCGGTACCGGTCAACATAACTTGCAGTGCTTGGGCTGGTGTCATGGAGCCCTTGACTGACGATGATTGCTTTCCGGCAACCGCTTGTGACGCAAAGCCGACTTCCCAGCCGCTTGCGCGGATGAATGCATTGATCGCCGACGAAAGGGGCTGTGACGGGATATTGAAGCTGACGGATTGCCCGGTGATCTGCTGCTGCGCTTTGGCGACCGTGGGAAGCATGACACTTACACCACCAAGAACACTCGATGTGACAAGCAGGGCTGTCAGATGGCGCCTGCCGCAAAGCGGCCCGTTCCTGCCAGTTTCATCCCTTGCTTTAGCCCGCGCAATCAGCCCCATGGTCGTCCCTCTTAATCCTGATCCAAGGGCCGACACGCATTATGCTTTTTCGGCCCATACACACCTGACAATCGGGCTGGGTAAATCTCACAAAAAAAGTTGATTATTCAATGAAGGATTATTATCCCGCCTGGAAGCCGTGTCACAGTCGCGCCAGCAGCGGTGGCCAGAGAGTGGATGACCCGCTCGGGATTATCGAGGCGGTAGCTACCATTAACCCTCACGCTTGAGAGTCTGGCATTCGCCACCAGTATTGACTGGCCGTAATATCTTTCCACTTCATCCAGAACCTGACCGAACGGTTGGTCCGTGAAGACGAGCCGTCCCTGAAGCCATGCAAGAGAGGTCGAGGTGTCTGACTTCCTGACAACAGACAGATTATTGGAGGAGGCAGTGATGCTTTCCCCCGGTTCGAGCGATGCCATATCTTTGCGGTTCTGGAGAAGCGAAACATCGATATGGCCCCTTTCCAACACCACTGTGTCTTCCGCATTGTCGGTGCGGACTGAAAACGCCGTGCCTTTGACTTCCACTTCCGAGAAACTGGCCGCCACCGTAAACGGCCGGGCTGCGTCATGGACCACATCGAAATATGCTTCGCCCCTAAGAAGGGTCACCGAACGCTTCGCCCCTTGGAAATTCACTGACACAGCCGATGCGGTGTTCAGGATCATCCGTGATCCGTCGGGCAGCGAGACCTCTTCATGCGGACCTGTGGGCGTCGCATAGTCAGCCCGCCAGCGCAGCATGACGTCCGGATATTGCTGAATGCCTATGGCCAGAAGCACCGCCGCCGCTGCCGCCATCGCGATCCTGGGCAACAGTCTTCGCCTTGGTCCGGTTTGGCGAAGATCAATGGCCTCGCGCAAAGCAATTGCGTGTTCGGATCGGGCTGCGATCTCGTTGGCCACCATGTCCATTTCGGGAAGTCCCCATGTGCCGACGGCGAGATCGAAGGCTCGCGAATGCGAAGGATCAGCCCGCAGCCAGTCGTCTAACCTAGCGCGAAGGTTGGCATCGTCGGGCGAGGCTTGCAGCGTGAATAGCCAGTTCAGTGCAGCGTCCATTGCTGGATCCGGATGCACGAATTGCTGCTCTTCATTCTCGCGCCTATGCGTGTCGCGTTCCACTCAGCCCATCCCTATCCGGCAGTCGCCAGATCGGGCCGCCTTATTCCTGAGACACTTCACAAACCGGAATCTCCCAAAAATCCTCTTCGCCGGAGGCGATCTGGCAGCGCTACCCGTTCCCATTGGTAAGCAGCCGGGTAATGAGACGAATTCAGCCACGGTCGATTTTTTCCAGGGCGTCGAGGCAATGGGCATGGGCGAGCTTCAGATCATTGAAAACCGTATTGGGTGACACGCCGAGGTGTTCGGCGATCCGCGGATACGACCATTTCTCAATGCGGCTCAGCATCCAGACAGTCTGTGCACGCTGCGGTAGTTTCGCAATCGCTTCAGTGAGGAGTTCCAGCCGTTGGCGATGAATCAAATCGGCTTCCTGAGACGGCAATGGCGAAGCGATATTCTCGACATCGGTGTCGTACAGGTCGTTGCGTTCCACGCTGCCGCGCATGTCCTGGTGCCGCTTGTGGTTGATAGCGAGGTTGCGGGCCGTTTGATAGAGGAACGCCTCGATGTGCTCGATCGGGCCGTTTTCGATCGCCTTTCTGGCGCGGACATATGTCTCCTGCGCTACATCCTCTGCCGTTTGTGGATCGCGAACGATCCGCATGACGCTCCAGATGAGCGATCTGCGTTTGCTCAGAAAGATGTCGGTCAGCCTTGCAGTCACTTCACTGGCCCGTGAACACGAGCCAACGGCAAGATGTCCGCAACTGCAACCACGTAGCCCGGAGAATACGTCGGCGCATCTATTTTGGATGTCTTGCGGCGGTCGTTTCCCAAAGAAGCGCGTCCATTCGGTTGCGGATTAACAATGCTGACAAAAGATCGAATTTGTATAACAGACGAGATTTTAGATGAAACTGCAAGGAATTAGAACGAATACGCCGTACGGACGCCTAATTCTCACGCTGGAACAGATACTATTAAATCCGGGACATATCCGACAGCCTTCTGCGGCCAGATGGCGCCTCTCTGCGGTGCGATGCCGCTGATCTTCAACCATTTCATTGCAGAAGCTAAATTGTGACTTTGGCGATCGCCGCTTTGGATTTCTCTGTCACCGGAAATGTGGGATGGCGGTTCGATTCCCATCAAGAGCTTCACCGCTAAGTCGGTTTACTGAACCCAAACTCGTTTGACTGCGTCAAATGCAGCGACGATCGACGGATCGCTGATACGCGCTTCCAGGCAGAGGAAACTTAAGGTCGTCGAGAGCTTCACATTATCAGCGATGACCAGTCCATGAGACTGCTGTTCATGCAGGGCAATCGATTCCCGACAAAGGCTCAGCCCTATCCCTGTGCGTGTCATGGCAATCATTGACGCTTCCTGGTCCACCTGGGCGACAATCTGTTGGCGAACGCCAAGATTGGTGAACAGCCGTGCCAGCATCCGGTTATGGACCGATGCGGGTGGCGTGCCGATCCAGGGGAGGGAGGCAAGCTGTAACCAGTTGGCCCCTCGAACAAAGCTGGCGAGCGATGGCGGAGCGACAACGCAATAGGTCAATTGCGCAAGTGCGCGAGAGTGGAAAAGCGACGCGGTACTCCCTCCAGTAACATCGGTCGGCGGGTCATAGTCCCTTGGATCACCAAGATAGAAACCGGCGTCGAGTTCGTTTCGCTTCAGCCTCTCCGGCACATCGCCGCTCATGCCATGACGCAGCGTTGTCTCGATACCTGGCCCGTTTTCGATAAGTGCTTTCAGAAACGCCCCTAATCGTGTGAACTCCGGATCGATGATCGTACCGATCCGCAATTTTCCCCGGACGCCGGTCGATAAACGCCCGGCTGTCTGGCCAAACTCCGTCAGCGCCGCCAGCACTTGCTCGGCCTTTGCCGCCAACAGTGCACCTTCCTGTGTCAACTCCAAACCTGTCGAGGTCCGCCGGAACAGGGTTAGCCCGGTGTCAGCGGCCAAGCGTTTCAACTGAAGCGTCACCGCAGGCTGCGTGACGTGCAGGTGCTCGGCGGCGCGGGTGACGTTCCCTTCTCGCCCCACGGTAACAAACGCTCGCAATGTTCTCAGATCGATACCTTCCAGCATATTAATTTCACTTATAATGCTTGGTTGAATTTGTCATTGGATTTCACGAGCGAATGTTGGCTATGCCTGCATATAAAGCAGGGAGGAAGCATGGCATGCCACTGCAAAGTGTCCAGTCTTATAACTGTGTGGTGTTCCACCGCGATTGGAGGGTAACCCAATGAGGAATGGTGGTTCCGGCAATTTCCACGACGTTTTTGACTACATTATCGTCGGTGGTGGCTCTGCAGGCTGCCTGCTTGCCAATCGCCTCAGTCGTGACCCGTCAAAACGTGTCCTGTTGCTGGAAGCCGGCCGCAAGGACGACTACCCATGGATACATATCCCGGTCGGGTATCTTTATTGTATCGGCAACCCACGCACAGACTGGCTGTACAAAACCGAGCCGGACGCCGGACTGAACGGTCGTTCGCTACGCTATCCTCGCGGTAAGACGCTTGGTGGCTGCTCGTCGATCAACGGCATGATCTATATGCGTGGTCAGGCACGCGATTTTGACGGGTGGGCAACGGCAACCGGCGACGATGCCTGGTCCTGGCAAAATTGCCTGCCCGATTTCAAGGCGCATGAGGACCACTACCGGCTGGACCATGGCGCAGACCCGAAGACTGGTGGCAACAGCAGGTTTTCCGACATGCATGGCCATGGCGGCGAATGGCGCATCGAGAAGCAGCGGCTGAAATGGGATATCCTAGAATCCTTTGCAGAAGCCGCGGTGGAAGCGGGCATTCCGCGTTCGGACGATTTCAACAGTGGCGACAATGAAGGCGTCGGCTATTTCGAGGTGAACCAGCGCTCGGGCTGGCGCTGGAACACGTCCAAGGCTTTCCTGCGCCCAGCGAAAAACCGCGCAAACCTGACGATCTGGACGCAATCTCATGTCGAGCGTTTGATCCTTGCGAACGAGGCATCTGGTCGCAAGCGTTGCATCGGTGTTATTGTTGAGCGTCAAGGGCAGCGCGCCGAGGTTGGGGCACGGGGAGAAGTCGTTCTGTCGGCCGGCGCCATCGGCTCACCACAAATCCTGCAATTATCTGGCATCGGTCCAGCGGGATTGCTGAAGCGTTTCGGTATTGAGGTCAAGCACGACCTGCCAGGTGTCGGAGAAAATCTTCAGGACCATCTGCAGATCCGTGCCGTCTTCAAGGTCGGTAATACGAAAACGCTGAATACGCTCGCCAACAGCGTCTTTGGTAAAGCGATGATAGGGCTCGAATATGCGTTGAAACGCAGTGGTCCGATGAGCATGTCGCCCTCGCAGCTGGGCGCCTTTACCCGTTCGGACGAACGCCAGGCCCACGCCAATCTGGAGTATCACGTCCAGCCGCTCAGCCTCGACGCCTTCGGCGAACCGTTGCACACTGTCCCCGCTTTCACAGCCAGCGTTTGCAACCTCAATCCATCGAGCGTGGGCAGCGTTCGTATTCGCTCCAATAAGGCGTCGGACGCGCCGGCGATTGCGCCGAACTATCTCAGCACGGACGAAGACCGCAGGATTGCTGCCGAAAGTCTGCGGCAAGTGCGCAAAATCGTGTCGCAGCCAGCATTGGCGAAATATAGGCCGGAGGAGTGGAAACCGGGCCCGCAGTTCCAAAGCGATGAGGAGCTGGCGCGGCTTGCGGGCGATATTGCCAATACCATCTTCCATCCGGTCGGTACGACGAAAATGGGCGGGGATGACGATCCTATGGCGGTTGTCGATAGTCGCCTCAAAGTTCGCGGAATCGCGGGACTGCGGGTCGTCGATGCGGGCATCATGCCGAAGATCACCAGTGGTAACACCAATGCGCCGACGCTGATGATCGCCGAAAAGGCAGCCGGCTGGATTGTTGCTGACGCACACGCGTAGAAAACTATTGGGGGAGGTTAAAAGAGATGACATTCATCGCACGTTCCACGCTTCCGCTCTCCGGCGTTCGAGTGGTTGATTTCGGGCAATATATTGCCGGCCCGGCAGTGGCCATGATCCTCGGCGATCTGGGTGCTACCGTCGTGCATATCGATCCCCCCAGCGGGCCGCTCTGGGACAATCCCGCCAACGCCATCCTCAACCGCAACAAGCTGATCGTCGCACTCGACCTCAAAACGGAGAAGGGTTTGCTTGAGGCGAAAGCGCTGGTGGCCGAGGCTGATATTGTGATCGAGAACTTCCGCCCTGGTGTGCTTGCCCGGCTCGGGATCGATTTTTCGACTTTGCGTAAATCGCGGCCTGAGCTGATCACCCTGTCTATCCCAGGTTTCGCCTCCGACGATGAACTCCGCCGGGACTGGCGAGCCTTCGAGACAGTGATCGCAGCCTCGTCGGGCGTCTTTACGGATATGGGCTTAAACCGCGTTCTTATGGGTATCAACCCGTCTTTCTCGCCGCTTCCACTCTCTTCCGCATATGGTACGATGCTTGCGGCCTCCGCGACGGTGTTGGCGCTTCAGGCGCGTGAGCGCACCGGCCACGGCGATCATATTGAGGTGCCGCTGGCAAGCGCCGTCATGGAGGGCCTGTCCTACAATTCCATTCTGATTGACGACTATCCGTTGCGTTATAAAACCCAGCGCGAGCGGGAAATCGAGCGCCGGCGCGGCGAGGACCTGCAAATGGACATGTCTTTTGACGACCTCCAGGAGTTTCTCGATCCCTTCTATCGCAGCTATAGGTGCGCCGACGGGCGGATGTTCTACGTGGTCTGCCCCAGCCACAAGAACCATGCCAAACGCTGCCTGCAAGCGCTTGGCATTTACGACGAGCTCGTTGCTGAAGGACTGCGCGAGGAGGAAGACACCTATCTTCCAGTTTCGCAGTGGTCTTCGGACGTTTCGCTCGGTGTCTATCCGCTCCCAAAATTCTGGGCTGACAAAATCGCGGCTCGCATGAAGGATGTTTTCCTGACCAAAACGGCTTCCGAATGGGAACGTGTCTTCGGAGAAGGGCTGTTTCCGGGTGCGCCGCAACGCTGGCTGAAGGAATGGATCGCCGACGATCATGCCAAGGCTGCCGGCCTCATGATCGAAGTGGACGATCCGATCTTCGGCCGCATGACCCAGCCGGGGCCTATGGCCTGGCTGCAGGAGAGCGCCGAATCTATGTTAACGCCAAGCCCGAGACGTTGGGGAACGGGCAAGGAGGCGCTAGCACTGCTCGCCGGCATGGAGCACGCTTCCTTGCCGGTTGTAGCGAATGAGGCCCCCGGCGGCTGGCTGGACGGCGTCAAGGTTCTCGATCTGTGCAATGTGATCGCCGGTCCGCATTCGGTCGCCTATCTTGCCCGCTTCGGTGCGGAGGTCGTCAAGATCGATCCGGCCAAGCCGCTCTATGACTGCTGGAACACCGTGATCTTCGGCATGTCCCACATGCGCGGGAAACAGTCCGTGCTGCTGAACATTGGTTCGCCCGATGGCCGCATCGTGTTCGAAGAACTGGTGCGCTCAGTCGATGTCGTTGTCTGGAACGCCACCGACCGTCAGGTCAAGGCGATGGGGCTCGATGCCGAAAGCCTGAAAGCGCTCAACCCCCAAGCGATCTTCTGCCAGCTCGATTGCTTCGGCGGCGTGCGCACCGGTCCGCGTACCGACTATCTCGGCTATGACGACCTCGTGCAGTCGGCAACCGGCATCATGTTACGGTTTGGCGGCTCCATGGACACGCCGGAGGAACACGCCCATGTCGGTACCATTGACGTAATGTGCGGTTTCGGCGCTGCGCTCGGCATTGCAGCGGCTTTGTATCAGAAATCCAGAACCGGGGTCATCGGCCGTCCGCGGACCTCGCTGTCAGCGCTTACCGGTCTCGCCCAGATACCCTTCTGCTATGACTATGCCAACCGAGGTCCCTTCGATGAGCCTCCGGTCGCGAGACCAAGGGATATAACGCCCTGTCGCAGCTCTACGAAACGGCGTCGGGGGATCATATTCTCCTCTGTGCTTCGGAAGTTGATTTGCCACGCTTCGGCAGGGCGGAGGGGCTTGAGGCAATTGTCGAGATGGCTGCATCCGATCGCGAGGCCTATCTGGCGAAAGCCTTCATGACGGCACCTGCTGAAACCTGGCAACAGCGCCTGAAAAAAGCCGATATCGGCGTATCTCTCTGCGAGAACATCGAGGAGATCCGCAGCCGCAGCGCCCGCATTGCCGACGGCACGCCGGGGATCGACCGGGGCAGTTATTCATTCTCGGTTTTTCCAGACCATCCGAGCGGGCACACCGTCACTCAGCTCGACCCCTTCGCCATCCGTCCGGCAGTCGGCAAGGTCACGGCTATAACGCCAGCGGAGAAGTACGGCGCCTCCACGCGCGCCGTTCTCCGCGACCTGAACTACACCGATAACGAGATCGATCGGTTGATTGCATCCGGCACGATCAGCGAGAGTTGGAGCGCAGAGTATCTGCCGACTTAGCAGGACACGGCAGCTTCGTGTTCTGAGGAGGATACCGAAGCCGCTCACGGCCCGTCCAAGTGCGCGATGGCATTAACGGGTTAGATATTCAACATGGCACCTTGGGAGGAAGTGCCATGAAAGAACTTTTTGCCTCGACATGACTTATACAAGCACTTTCGAGGCTGCCGGGGTGAAAGTGATCAATCCCTAGTCCATAACCACAATCTTCATCTGGGTACCGTATGATCATACCGCACCGTGATCTGCTTATCGTAGTGCGACCCGACATAGCTTCGCTCATCCTTGTCCACGGGGCTAGTGAGATTGAAATACCAATAGTCGCGTTATTTGACCGTCACAGTCACGAACTACGATTCCAAACGGAAGTCCGCCGCAAGTTAGGCACCCAACGTCCGCCGCATCAGCTCCGTGAACAACGTCCGGTAGCTGATGTCAGTCTCACTCGGCCTTTTAACCTGGCTGCAATCCAACAAGAGTTCAGCTGTCGTTGGGTCGTAAACATTGAGGCGGAAGGAACTGATATGGAAGGCCGGAAAATGTAGGGAAAGCCCCCAAACCTGGATGTGGATTCCTCAAATGCTCCAGTCTCCAGATGGAAACACCGGCGCAACGGGAACCCTCATCCATGACGTCAACGTCACCCCGTTGCCTTCACCGAATGACCGGCCGCCCGCAATAGCGCCATCAGCACCGGCCCCAGCGAAAACTCACCTCGCTTGGCCCGATTGGTTAGGTCTCTGAGATACCCGCCGGCCGAATTGATGTGGCCGCCCCGCTCGAGAATGCAGGCGATCGTCACTGCCGCGTTCTCCGGACCCATCACCTCACAGGCCTCTTGATATGCGGACGGGCTCACCCCGAGCATCGATCTGACCACCACAGCGGCCGTCATGAGTTCTCGCCAGTTTCTGATCTGGCCTTCAGGACCGTAGTTTAAAATCTCGGGGCAGGCGCGCAAGACGAGACCAATCGGAAAAGCCTTAATCGGCACATGTTCGGCCTGCTTATTCTGGCTCGGCTTCGCCTCCTGCTCTTTTTCAGAGCTAGGTTCAAGTTCATTAAGGAGGTTCGTATTTGAATTCTGTATGTGACGCTCATTTTGAGCATCATTGCTGGTCATTTCTGACGAAAAATCATCGGAATTCAACTGGTTGATGATGTTCTGCCGCAAATTATCCATCTCGATGCCCAAATCTCTCAGTTCGTCGAGCGTCGGGTTTCGAGGAATTCGCCTGACAGCGGCCAGATATTGCTCTTCCAGCTCGTCCCAATCGCCTGCAGCTCCCTCTTCGACGGCCGCCGTAATCAGCTTGCGGATATCCCGCCGGCAGATCGTTAGGTTCTCCTTTGCCCTGCGGAACGCGATCCGATCGGCAGCCACCTGCTGGGCAAGGCATGCCAGTTCCTCGGCGCGCATCAGAAGCGGCGATATGTCAAAACCGAAGGCGTGCTCGATCGAGCCTTCACCATCCTTTCGGGCGTAGCGTTTGCCGTTTGCACTATCCTTGCGGATGATCAGTCCTGCATCGACAAGCAGGGCAAGATGACGCCGCAGGGTAGCGCCCGCAATGCCATGCGCACGAATTGACAGCTGGATGTTCGACGGGAAAACGATAAGCTGTGCGTCCTGGCGCAGCTCATTTTCAGGATAGAAACTCAAAAGCGCATCGAGCACTGCAAGGCTGCGATCCTGCAGACCAAGCACCTCTCGCGCCTCCGATGCGTCGCGGAAGACTTTCCATTTGTCTGCCGACTTGCCTTCCTTGATCCTGGTCGTGGCAATCTGCTGCTTCACAAGCGCAAGCGTTACCGACCGCCGCCCAAACGGCGTCGTCACTTGTCCACCTTCCATGTCCCTCGCCTCTTCAAAAAGGCAAAAGAATTACGCTCACCAAAACGGTGCCAAAGACTCTTGACTAGGATTCATGGAAATGCGATTCTCTAGCTCTCACACGACGAGAAGGGCTTCCATGACGGCAACGTTTCGGGGGCCTTTTTCTTTTGCGCGTTTTCCTTACTTAAAATGGTTCCGAAGTCTGTTTCTCGGCTTCAGTTCAAATCTTTGATCTTTCACGCGTGAACCGCTCAACCAGTGACGGCAGCTGCGCTTCGATGAAACGCAGGAATTCTGCTCCGGCCGGTGTATCCGCCGAAATACGGATATCCTTGTTCGTGCGCGAAAAGCTGCCAAGTGGTTCGCCTGCGGCGCCGGCAATCATCTTGCCGGCCTTCGACGGTGCGGCAGGTTTCAGGGCGTTAAAGGCGGCCAGAAACTTTTGATCGGATCCAAGCCGTCTTTGCGTAGCGGCCGAAAGCACCCTGCGCAGTTCATCATGCAGGTCAGGCTGTTCGGAGAAAGCCTTTGCAAACTCCACCCACCTTGGACGACCGACCTTGGCTGCCCGACCAATTGTCTCGACGATATCGAGCGGAAGTGCGCGATAAACCGCTCGCATTCGTGCAAGCTCGGGATCGTCGATAGACAATGCCGCCTTGATATCACGAGGCTTCACATCGGCATCATCCATACGGCGGGCAAACAGGGTGCGCTCGATCCAGGTCAGATCCTGGCGATCGGCATTTTCAATACCCTGCGCAATGACAAGCTCGACGTCGGAAATCTCGACTTCGATCGCCTTGACCGCAATTCCAAGATCGCGCGCTGCCTGGAGCCGGCGATGGCCGTAGATAACCTGATAGCGATCGGGCGATGCTGGTGACTTGCGGACCTGGATCGGGACCTTCTGACCCTCGGACTTTATCGAGTTCCTGAAAGACTCGAAATCCGATGCGTCGTCATCTGGAAGACGATCGGGAAAGGGAGAGGGATCGACCTTTGACGGGTCGAGCTCTCTGATCGCACCACCACCCGATTCAACAAGCGCCTTGAGGCGGTCGCGTTCCGATTTGATGTCGTCGATCGCCCTGTGCGCCGCACCGATCACGCCGGCACCGACACGGGCAGTTGGTGCAGGTTGCTGCGGGGAGACAGGAGCATCGGTCGCCAGCCGGTTTTCAAGTTCCGCCGACAGCAGGCCAAAATTTGCAACGATGGATTTACGCGATGACTTGTTGGTCATGTGCGTCCCCAGCTGGTGTTGATGAGTTTCACGACCGCTTCGTTGACGGCATCAACCGCCTCGCGTGCGCGTTTATGCGTGTCACGGCCAATCTGGCCCATTTCGAGTTCGTAGATCGAGCGCTTTGCAAGTCCTGCTGCCTCGACAGCAGTGCTTTCAATCAGCGTCGGAAGAAGCACATCCGTTCCGAAGAGATGGCGCATCAACGCAACGACCTGAGACTGTGGTGCGTCGTTGGGATCATGGCGGGTAATGAGATAGCGGATGAAATCCTGATCAAGCTGCGCTCCGCTCTCATTGAGCACGCTTATCAGGTCCCCCATCATCAGGAGAAACTGGCTCATGGATGCGACATCGAGCATCGCCGGGTGTACAGTGATAATCATGCTGGTCGCAGCATAAATCGCACTCAGCGTCAGAAACCCGAGAGACGGCGGAGTATCGAGAATGACGACGTCATAGTCCTGATCAACCTCGGCAAGAGCAAGCTTCAACCGTTCGAAGAAGATCGCTCCCGAGCCCGATTTCTGCGCCAGAACCCGCGGCGTTTCATGCTCATATTCCATCACTTCGAGGTTGCCGGGTATCAGATCGATCCCGTCGAAATAGGTCTTGCGGATGATATCGCGGATTGGCCGGCGCTCGGCGTCGTCGTAGCGAAGAGCAGCGTAGATCGTTTCGTTGGCACCAACGTCAAACTCAGGTTGCGCGCCGAACAGTGCAGAAAGTGATGCCTGCGGATCGAGATCAAGAGCAAGGACGCGGTAGCCCTGCAGGGCGAGATAATGCGCAAGATGGACGCAGGTCGTGGTCTTGGCACTGCCGCCCTTAAAGTTGGCGATCGCAACGACCTGGAGATGCTCGCCCTCGCGTCGGCGAGGAGAAAATCTCAGCGCTTCAGAAGGCTTCTGGGCGGCAAAGAGCTCGCGCAATTCATTGATCTGAGCAAGCGTATAGACACGATGGTTATTTTCCAGCCGGCCAGGGATCGGTCCACGGCCTTCGCTCGACATGAGTTTCAGCGTAGAATCGGGTATTGAGGTCAGCTTGGAGACTTCGTTGGTGAGGAACGGCCGCAGGCTTTTCTCCGACTTCGGAGGATACATGCGGGTGCGAAGGTCCTGCAACTGCTGAGACAGAAGACCCGCATGGCGCATGATCTTGGCGCCCGCGTCTTCCTTCTGACCGCTCGTCATTTCTGCGTGTTTTGCTATCGCCATATTTTCCTCTTGGCGGGCATTCGCCGGTTTGCCGACCATCGTCCGCCAAAGGTACAACATGATTCTGTTTCGCCGTCCAGTTATTTACGGTTAACCGGATATTGACGTCCGTGGTTGACAGGGGAATAGAGGCGGCCATTTTATAAATTACAATCAGATACTTATAGAATATTTCGGCCATCCTGACCCTGCGGGGCAACTGCATTTTTGCTCGGCAATCAAGGTCATCAGCGTCGGTCGAAACGAGATTTTCACTGCAAAAAATCTACCCCATGGCGAATCGAACGACATTCGATCTCAAGAGGCAACCACTCGGCCATACTAAAAGGGGCCGGCTGCGAGCCGATCTACCGGTTTTTGTCTGACCGAGGACCAGCGCCGTTTTTACGTTGGCGATAATAGTGACAGCGGATCGATCGGCGAGGGGCCGTCACAAAAGACGGAGGGATCAAAGCAGCTTTTCAACACCGTCTACCGAGTCAAAGTGCTTCCCGCATGGAGGCACGTTCAACGATTTCGGTTTTCAGAACGACCTTGCGGACCGTCTGACCTTTGCCATTTAGCCGGTCGACCAGCAACCTGGCCGCCGTCGCACCAAGATCGTAGACGGGTTGGCGCACGACGGTCACGGGAGGCGTTGTTACAGACGTCCAATCCGCATCATGGAACGATACCAGCGACAGGTCGTCCGGGATGCTAAGCCCCAGTTGACGGTGAACCTTGAACACCTCCAGGCCGATTATACTGTCCGATGCAATGATTGCCGTCGGACGCTGCGCCGACTGGAGCATTTCGGTAACGATGCGATGCGTCTCTTGCTGCGTGACGGCACCGACCTGTACCCAGCTTTCCATGTTGGTCAGACCAGCCTCACAGCACGCACCAAGATACCCTTCGATGCGTCGCCTGACCGAACCGGTACTGATGTCGTCTGCACTGCGGAACCGATGATCCGGCGTGTCGCAGGCGGTTAAATAGGCGATGCGGCGGTGGCCGAGCGCAATCAGCCGGCGTGTAATATTCTCGGCGGCATGCCGGTCGTCGGCAATAACGGTGTCGACATCGAGCGTGTCGCTTCCACGATCGAGCAACGCGAGCGGCAGCCCCGAGCGAATAACCTCATGCAGATGCTCGACATCGTTTTCCTTGGCCGGCGAGACGATGAGACCGTCGACACGCTTGGCAAGCAGAGTGCGGATGGCCGCTCTTTCCGCAACGACGTCTTCACCCGAGTTAATGAGGATGACGGTGAAGCCTGCCTGCCGGGCAATATCCGTGATGCCTCGCACGGCGAGGCTAAAAAAGGGGTTTTCAATATCTCCCACCACGACGCCGATGGTGCCTGAACGACCTGTCGTCATGCTGCGAGCAAGCTCATTGGGGCGATAGTCGAGGGACTGAGCCGCTGCCAGGACCGCCTCTCTCACCCGGTCGCTGACGGTTCCGTAGCCACCCAGTACGCGTGCAGCCGTTGCCTTTGAGACGCTGGCTTGGCGTGCGACGTCAGCGACTGTCACGGAAGGAGTTTTAGGTGGGATCTTGTCCATAAGCGGTAGCCTTACAAGAGAACTTGACGACTGGCAAATGCGAAGATAACAATTGCCAATATCCAAAGAGACCGGTCTCTTTCTAGTTGAGACCGGTCTCAAATATAAAAAGACTTCCGACATGCGAACTGCGTGGGCCGGGTAGGTGACGTCATGCCGCCGACCGGATGGGACCCGTGCGCCTTGAATTTATCGCAGACAACGACACCAGAGGAGAAACCAATGCAATTTACCCAAGCCTTAACATCCGCCTTCGCAAAAATTCGCGCGACAACGGCCGCGATCACACTCGGTGTCCTTGCAGGCGCGGCGACGCCCGCACTTGCCGACAATCCGCTTGGCCTCATCGATCCCGCCACCATCAGTGTCGGCACGATGGGCGATGCCAAGCCTTATGCCTTCACCACCGCCGACGGCAACTTTACCGGTTTCGACATAGAGTTGTTCCTCAACGTAGCCGAACGTCTTGGGTTCAAGAAGGAACAGGTGGTGTTCACCGGCCAGGAATTCTCGGCCCTGATGCCCTCTGTCGCCAACGGCCGCTTCGATGTTGCGGCCGCTGCGATCGGCACGACTGCCAAGCGCAAGGAGACCATTGATTTCTCTGATGGTTATCTTGCAGGTTTCTTGAGCGTACTCACTTCGGAGCCAGGCATCACCGATGCAGCGGGTCTCAAAGGCAAGCGTCTCGGTGTGGTGCAGGGTACACTTCAGGAAATCTATGCCGAGAAGAATTTTGCCGGCACCGATCTCGTGAAGTTCCCGGACAACAATTCTGCCGTTTCCGCACTCAACAACGGAACGGTCGATGCACATTTCCTCGATTTCGAGGCTGCAAAGGACTATTCCGCCCGTTATCCGGCGCTAAAAGTCGCAGTCAACATTCCGAGCTTCGACGCGCCCGCCGGCTTCGTCATCCGCAAGGGTAACGATGCATTGCGCGAGGCGCTTAACAAGGGCCTGAAAGAGGCCATGCAGGACGGCACCTGGAAAAAGCTGCACGAAAAATGGTTCCCCGGCACGCCGATGCCGCAGGCATATCTTCCCAAGCAGTGATGCCACCTTCCGGTCCGGCCTTTACCGGTCGGACCGGCCTTTCTTTCAAGGGATATCCTGATGAACTGGCTTGAAAACCTGCGCCGTAGCTTTCTCGACTGGAATGCCATGGCCGAAGTGCTGCCGACCATGATCACCGTTGGTCTCAAGAATACGCTGATCCTGGCTGCGACCTCGACTGTGCTTGGCGTCGCCATCGGCATGATGCTCGCGATCATGGGCATTTCCCGCTCGCCCTGGCTGCGCATTCCCGCTCGTCTTTATACCGATATTTTCCGCGGCCTGCCGGCCATCGTCACAATTCTCCTCATTGGCCAGGGTTTTGCCCGCATTGGCCGCGAGCTCTTCGGTCCATCGCCTTATCCGCTCGGCATTCTGGCACTCAGCCTGATTGCCGGTGCCTATATCGGCGAGATTTTCCGCTCTGGTATCCAGAGCGTCGACCGTGGGCAGATGGAGGCCTGCCGGGCATTGTCGATGAGCTATGGCCAGGGCATGCGCCTTATCGTCGTGCCGCAAGGCGTGCGCCGCGTTCTGCCGGCCCTCGTCAACCAGTTCATCGGCAACGTCAAGGATTCGAGCCTGGTCTATTTCCTCGGGCTTCTGGCCTCAGAGCGTGAGATCTTTCGCGTGGGACAGGACCAGGCAGTGGTGACCGGCAATCTTTCACCGCTCCTGCTGGCGGGCGTGTTTTACCTTGTCGTTACCGTGCCGCTTACCCATGTCGTCAATGCGATCGACAATCGTCTGCGGGTTGGCAAGCAGCGCCCCTCCGTCATCACCAGCGGACTGGAGGAAGTCAGTGAACTCGACAGTGCAGCTCGCGCGACTGGCGTCTCGTTCAAGGGCGGCAGCCTTGATGTGCGCCGTCTCGGTATGGCCTATGGCGATCTTGATGTGCTGAGGGGTGTCGATCTTTTAGTCAAGCCAGGCAGCGTCACCTGCATCATCGGCCCGTCCGGATCCGGAAAATCGACTTTGCTGCGTGGGCTCAACCGTCTGGTCGAGCCGAAGAGCGGCGATATTCTTATCGATGGCGAAAGCATTCTCGCAATGAAGCCGGAAACGCTGCGCCGCCGGGTCGGCATGGTCTTCCAGCATTTCAACCTCTTTCCCGACCACACGGCACTGGAAAACGTCATGCTGTCGCTTACGAAGATTAAGGGCCTGCCCGCAGCCGAGGCCGAGCGCATCGCCAAGGCAAGGCTTGCCGATGTCGGCCTTGCGAGCCGCCAGCACCACCGTCCGGGCGGTCTTTCCGGCGGGCAGCAGCAGCGCGTTGCTATTGCCCGTGCGCTTGCCATGGAACCGGAGGTTATCCTCTTCGACGAGGTGACGAGTGCGCTCGATCCGGAATTGGTCAAGGGCGTGCTCAACCTCATGGCCGAGCTCGGCACGCGTGGCATGACCATGGTCGTCGTCACGCACGAAATGGGATTTGCCCGCCGGGTGGCTGATCAGGTCGTCTTTATGGACGAGGGGCGCGTCGTTGAAGCCGGCACGCCAGAGGCAATATTCGACAACCCGCAAAGCCCGCGTCTCCAGCGCTTCCTAGCGGAAGTGCTCTGAGCGCCGGGAGGAGAAACCAATGACACAAACGATACGATGGGGTGTGCTCGGTTGCGCAGGCATTGCTGCCAAGGCGGTCATTCCCGCCATCCAGTCCAGCCGCCTGGGGCGCGTTGCGGCAGTCGCCTCGCGCGATGCCGCGAAGGCGAAGGAGATGGCGGCCCGCTTCGGCATCGCCAAGTCCTATGGCAGCTACGAGGAACTGCTTGCCGATCCGGAAATAGACGCAATTTACAACCCTTTGCCCAATCATCTGCACGTGCCACTGACGATAAAGGCACTGGCGCAGGGCAAACCCGTACTCTGCGAGAAACCGATCGCGCTTGATGCCGAGCAGGCGAGGGAACTGGCAGCGGCACAAAAGGCGGCAAGCCTGCCGGTCGCAGAAGCCTTCATGATGCGCCACCATCCGCAATGGAAAAAGGCGCGCGCGTTGATTGCCGAGGGGCGCCTCGGCGAGGTGAGGGCCATCCAGACGATCTTTTCCTATTATCTCGACGACCCCGGGAATGTACGCAACCAGGCTGATATTGGCGGCGGCGGTCTGTTCGACGTTGGTTGTTACGCCATCAACACGGCGCGGCTCCTGTTCGACGCGGAACCGGTACGGGCGATCGCGCTCATGGAGCGCGATCCCGTCTTCGGCACGGACCGGCTGACGAGCGGGCTGCTGGCGTTTCCAGAGGGAAGGCAGCTTGCCTTCACCTGTTCCACACAACTCTGCCTCACGCAGAAGGTCACGGTGCTTGGAACGCGCGGGCGTCTGGAAATCCCCATTCCCTTCAATGCACCGGCTGATGAGCCGACCATTCTTGTCTTTGATGATGGTCGCGATCTTGCCGGCGGCGGCCGCGAGGAGATCGCGATCGGGCCTGTCGACCAGTATCGCGAACAGGCCGATGCATTCGCCGAGGCTGTCCTCTCCGGCGGACCACTCGAGACGGGGCTTGGCGACGCAATCGCGAATATAACGGCGATTGACGCGCTGTTCCGCTCCGCAGCCAGCGGTCGCTGGGAGATCCCCGATGCCTTACCCCCATCCGTATGACAATTGATTGAAAGCCAATTCCATGACCGACAACACCATCTCTTCGGCCGTCATCATCGGCGCCGGTATCTTCGGCGTTTCCACTGGTGTACAGCTTGCGCGGCGCGGCATTAAGGTGACGATCCTCAATGACGGGCCGCCGGCCAATGGTGCCTCCGGCCGCTCGCTGTCCTGGCTGAACTCGGCACGCATGCGCTCTGAGCCCTATCATCGGCTGCGTATGGCCGGCATCGACCGGTATCGCACACTCGCGGCGCAGAATCCCGGCGCAGAATGGCTTCGCTTTGATGGCGGGTTGACCTGGGACGCGGATGACGAGCGAAACGAGATCGACGCGGCCTATCGCCACGAAGTTTCGCTTGCCTATGATGCGCAGCGCCTTTCAGCAGCCGAAGTCGCCCGCGTCGTCCCCGGTGTCGACGCCGGCGCAATCACTCGACAGGGCGCAATCTACAATCCCGGCGAAGGCTGGGTCGATTTGCCGACGCTGATTGGTGTGCTGCTTGAGGAGTTTTTCGCACTCGGTGGCGTTCTGGTAACGGACCAAGGTGCTGCACGGGTGGTGATCGAGGGTGGTCGTGTCATTGGCGCGCAAACTGCAAATGCTGTTCTCCATCGGGCGGATGCCGTCGTGCTTGCCACCGGTCCGGCCGTCCCGAAGATGGCTGCGGAAAGCGGACAGACCATTGCCGACGGGACACCGATCGCCCTTCTCGTGCAGACGAGGCCGCTGGCCCATCCCCTGCGCGCTGTTCTCAATACACCGCGCGTCGCCGTTCGCCCGGCGCCGGACAGCACATTCTCCCTGGATGCCGACTGGGCGGCCGATGAGGGTGTGACAGTGCGCGCAGACGGCAGCTATGATATCGACGATAGCGTGGTTTCAGAGCTTTTGGTTGAGGCTGCGCGGGTGATGGAAGGCAATCCGAAACTGGAGGTGGCTTCCATCGGCGTTGGTGGCAAACCTATCCCCGGCGATGGCGAGCCGGTGATTGGAGCCATCAAGGGTATTTCCGGTTACTACGTGGCCTTCAGCCACAGCGGTGCTACACTCGGCCTCATCGTGGGCGAGCTGCTCGCGTTCGAGATTGCGACAGGCACCGAACATCCCATGCTCGCAACCTTCCGACCTGAGCGTTTCCCCTTGAATTGAGCAATGTGAGGCAGATATCGCCAAAATGAGCCGGTCGCCGCCGCGGCCGGCATTTTTTATTGATATGGAAACGCCCGCCCGGTCTCTCACATAAGGCCAATGCCCTTGTCGGCTGCACGGACCCTAGAGAAAACCTGGGGTTCAGAGATACCATCAGACCGTTGCCACGCATAGAAAAACCGTCACTACGCAGGCAGGAGTTGGCACCCTGCGTCGCGCGCCGCACAATTTAAAGGTGAGTTTGCATTATTTGAAAACTAATCGTTGACGCGACGACTTCAGTCCGTTATACATAAATCATCGATCTTTTGCTTGCCGAGCTTTGTCTACCGCGCGATTGGCACCGCGCTTTAAGCGAACTTCCATTTCAAAAATAGTCGGTTTCCTCGCTGCGCAGCACCAGCTTCGCGGTCCTACACTCTATGCTTTGAAAGGGTTCAACATGACCACTGGCACAGTAAAATGGTTTAATTCCACTAAAGGCTTCGGCTTCATCCAGCCTGACAATGGCGGCGCTGATGCGTTCGTTCATATCTCCGCTGTCGAGCGCGCCGGAATGCGCGAGCTCGTTGAAGGCCAGAAGATCGGCTTCGAACTCGAGCGCGACAACAAGTCGGGCAAGATGTCTGCTACCAATCTGCAGGCCGCATAAATCAAGATTTGCTTCCCTTTGACCACGGATGTACTGGCACTGTCGGAAGCTGCTTCATTAAGGTCAGGCGTTTTGCCTGGCCTTTTTCGTTTCGGTTTCAAGCCGAACCAATTGAGATTGCAAGAGCAGAAAAACAAAATGGATCCGGCTCGCAGACGACGATCTGCCTCACCGGCATCCAGATGTTATTTTCTGTCAAAAGCAACCTTGCGGTAGTGTCGGAATACGGCGCTCACGCCCCGTAGACCGAATGGCTGCCAGCGGCACGTCTCGCCAAGAAGGCAGGGCACTGCTCCATCAGTCCGGTCATAAATCGCGCCAAAACGCGATGATCTCTCTTCCACTCATTATCAGGATATCCATGAAGAACGCCCGAAACAATGACGTCGCCGACCGTCGCGCCGCATCTACCGAAGCCAAAGCTGCTCTGCTCAATGCGTACCGCGCGGCAAAGACTGCTTTAGAACCTTCCAGGCTGGCAAGACAGGCAGAACGAGCAGCCATTGCCACAGCTCGAGAAGAGCGACGTCTTCAACGCGAGCGCACGAAGCTTGAGGAACAACAGCGTATCGAGACCGACGCTTTGGAGCGCCAGGCAGCGATTGAGGCGGTCGCAGTCGCAGAAATCGAAGCGCGGGAGAGTGCCGAAAAGGCACGTATAGCCCGGGTCATTGAAGATGAGACGATGCGAAAGGCTGAACGCGACCGGCGCTACGCTAACCGGAAGGCAAGACAAGCCTAACCTTGCCCTTGCACGCCGACCCCACAACATGACGGCGTCATGCTGGTGACACTCTAACGAAAGCAGCCCCATGGCACCGGATAATAACGAGCTCCAGGCAATCAACACGTCGTGGCAAATCGCTATCCAGGAAATCCTGCGCATGGTCATTCGCGACATGTACCATGACGGTGGAGAAGCGAATTTCAAGGCCCATATAAAACGTATTGAAGAAGCTGCGGTCGACAGCATCCACTCCGATCTTCGACTTCGAGGAACCGACGAGTGGACTGAAGTGCTTGTAAAGGAACGGGCGAGCAACTTCGTGACGACATTGCTGACGTCCTTCACTTACGACCGTGCCTGACCACTGGACATCGGTTTCAACGAGGAACCGAGCCGATTTCCAAGGAGAAGTGCGCCATCTCCGAGTACGATTTTCTGATCAGGGTTTGGTTGAGGGATTGGCTTTTTCTCCTTTCTCTGTGCCAGGGCGGCCGAGCTGTCCTTAAAGCTGAAACTGACGTGCCCGGTATTCCACATCAGTGGATCGAGCTCTCGGCTCCGTGAGAGCTAACAGTTTATTCAATCACGGCCTGTTCGATCATTTTGCCCATGCGTATCTGAGCGCGACTGATGGCCGGCCCTCGCAACTCGCCGCACTATCAGCGAGCATTGAGGCAACGCAGCGAGCCATTTGCCTCGACCAGTAGACCAAGTGGAAAGACGTTGGCGTCGATTGACGCGTCAACGACCTGTCCAAGGCTGTCTGCCAGGGCGCGTGGACAAATCGCTGACAGCACGCGGACCTACCGGGTGTTTTAAAAGCAATACTTGTCCCATGGTCGCGGCATGACGGTTATCTGCTAACCGCATTAGCCGCTATGCGACTAAGAACGCGGTTACTTCATCGGCCAAGCCAGCGAGAAAAGTGTGTCGATCTGGATGAGGTTCCGGGACATTTGGTGGCAATTCGTCCATGTATGTGAAATGGCCGGCATCGGGATCAACTTGGAGCGCCACAGATGCCTGGGCGGTTAGAACATCCATGAGAAAACGAGACTGGGCCGGGGGCGTGATTGTGTCCTTGGCTCCCACCCAGATTTTCATCGGCATCTTGATGCGGTCAAGCGCACCTGGTCGGCGGAAGAAGTCCGTTGGCGGAGCGAAGACTGCCAGTCGCTCGAGGCGTGGCGTGGAGCCTGTAATCAGTTGCTGCCCATCGAGGGTTTCGCCCTCGGCACCTTGAAGGGCAAGCATGGCCGTAGCTCCAATGGAATGCCCGATACCCACGATGGGGAGATTGCTGGAGGTGCAATCGTCGATAGATGCTTCGAGCCTGCGGATGCGCATGTCCAACTCGGCCTTGGTCGGCGCGATTGAGGTCAGCATTTCGAAGTGTGGTGCGATGACCGTGCAATTCCCGTTAGCCAAGGTCTGCAGCAAATGACGGTGGCGTGACGGATTACCGCCACGACCGACTGCGAACAAAGCAATGCACTTTGGGTTCTTGGCCTCGACCCGAGTAATGGCAAAGGATTCCAACTCATTGGATACGATGTCGGTATTGGATTCAATTTCCATTTTTTCTCTCAATCATCAGAATGAGTTTATCATCTTCTTCCGCGATAAACGAAGCCAACGTATCCCATTCATTGAAGTCCTGACCAGTCAGCGATTCAACGCTGCTTTTTGGAGGCCGTTCGAACCAGAGCGACTTCATCGAAACAGATTGGTGCATTCTGATGGGTCTGTGAACGCTGGTGCCCTAGGAAAAAAGAGCGGGCGCGGCCCGCTCCCGTCCAAGTATTTAGACCTGGGCTTGGCCACCATCGGCAAACAGCTCGGCGCCGTTGACGAAGCTCGCATCGTCGGAGGCGAGGAAGAGGGTCGCCTTGGCGATTTCGTCGGGCTCACCGACGCGACCGAGCGGAATACGGGAAGCTAGGTAGTCGATCAGACCCTGCTGCTGCTCCTTGTCATCACCAGCAAGCTCCACAAGTCCGGGCGTGCGCGTTGCTCCGGGGGAGACGACGTTCACGCGTATGCCAGTGCCCTTGAGATCGAGAGCCCAGGAGCGGGCGAGGTTGCGGACGGCCGCTTTGGAGGCTGAGTAGACCGAGAATGCGGCCGTGCCTTCTGTGCCGGCGGTCGAACCCGTTAGAACGATCGACGAACCCCGACCCATCAGTGGCAGAGCCTTTTGAACAGTGAAGATGACCGCCTTCACATTGCGAGCGAACGTGTTGTCAACCTGCTCTTCGGTGATTTCGCCGAGGGGAAGCATGCTGCCGCCGCCGGCGTTGACGACCAGTTGCGACTTCACCTGGGCGAAGACGTCGTCGAGTTCGTCGTTCTTTGCCGAGTCCGCCTGTATGTCGACGGCGCCGTGGCCGATCGCTGCGACGGCCTCGTCCAGAGCGTCCTTGCGGCGACCTGTAATGTAGACCCGGGCTCCTTCGGCTGCGAAAAGCCTGGCGGTCGACAGGCCAATGCCGCTCGTTGCACCGGTCACGATTGCAATCTTATTTGCTAGTCTCTTGGTCATTTTATTCTCCTAAGGCTGGGCGCGCGAAAGGGTCAGTCCGAATTCGCGGCCTGTTGACGGTCTAAAGCTATGCGGGAGGTGGCGCCGGCCTTGGGCCTGTCGTCGCCGTCCGATGTGCAGAACGTAATTCCTCAGCCCTGCAGGGAGAAGCCAGTTCGTATGGAGACATTATCCATCTGTATGGACAGTCTCCATCGCCGCGCCGCGCCTTGCGTCGACGCCTTCAAACACTTTCGCCGCCCAGTCCGAGAATGCCCGCAGCCGCGGGTTTGAAAATCTGTCAGCGGGATAGACCAGGTGCAGAACATGGTTTTCAGGCTTCCAGTCAGGAAGCAGTTCGATCAGCAAACCCTTGTCGATATTAGGTCTTGCCAGGAAACCGAAACTTTGGCCGATACCCAACCCGGCTAGTAACGCATTCAAATGCGCCGTGCTTTCGTTGAGGGAAATGCCGCTTGACATCGGCATATACTCGGTCTGCTCGTTGCCGCGCTGGAAGCGCAGCGGGAACCGTTTACCGGATGACGCCGAAAAATAGCTGACGACACGATGCGCCTGAATGTCGTCTGGATGCATCGGCAGTTCTTTTCCGGCGAGATAAACTGGCGCTGCGCAGAGCACATAGTCGAGTTCGCATAGCTTCCTCGCCCTAAGGGATGAATCGCCAAGTGAACCGCCACGAATGACGCAATCGATCCCTTCGCCAATAAGGTCGACAGATCGATCACTGACGCCGAGAAGCAGGTCTATCTGCGGATACTGGCGCTGGAAGTCCCAAAGGGACGGGATGAGGCTCCGGTTCGCCAGGACAGAACCAATATCAATCCGAAGCCTTCCTTTGGGCGCGCTGCGGGCGCCAGCGACGGTGCCGTCCATGTCGTCCAGATCCGCAAGCAGGCGAAGGGCGCGCTGGTGATAGGCAATACCTTCCGTGGTCATTGTCACCGACCGGGTGGTCCGCTCAACGAGTTTTGTCCCGAGATGTGCTTCAAGATCCTGCACGAGCTTGCTAACTGACGACCGTGGGAGATTCATTGTGTCCGCTGCCTTGGTAAAAGATCCGGCTTCGGCGACGCGAACGAATGTTCGTATGGCGAGTATCTGGTCCATGCAACGCCCTGCAGATTAGGTCTACGATAACCGACTATATCGGAACCGCGACCAAGACCATTGAATTTCTTGCTCTCAGTCGGTCGCGTGCCTCCAACAAGACCTCGAATGCCGATTGTCGCTTAAACGCAGTCGACGCCATACATGCCGGAGGTTTGGCTTCTCTGTGCAGAGAGATCCGGTAAATGCTCCGTTTTCGGCTGGTTTCGTCGCCCAATCGGTTTGATGGTAAGGCGCGGCATGGCGGCGGCACGCAAAAAAATGCCATGCCGGAAAGACCGCACGCAGTCGATGACACCTATCCTGCGCACATGCGCTGACTTGGGCGCTACCGAAGTGTGCATTTTATCGACGTAGATCGCTCGTCAGTCATTCACCAATCGAAGCGGGGCGGTTCGATGGTTGGCATACAATTAATACAGTGAAATGAGCGACACCCTCATATTCAATTATGGTGAGGGAGAACGCGACTGTTTTAGTATGTCGGTCACGACAAACGAGCGACGTGGCTCCTAAACGCTTCGCTGCTCACTGGCACTGCCTGCTTAGTCCTTTGCGCCAGAGGGCGAATGCACAAGATTGGTTTCCTCAAAATGCCCTCACTTTGTAATTTGCATCTTTGATTATCTATCACAACTCTAGAAATTAAAGGTAACAGGAGTGAGGCGAACAATGAACGTACTTGGAATAAGCGGCAGCGTTAAACAACCGTCACGCACGGCACGCATTGTCTCGGACATCCTGAACTCGATTGAGAGACGGGCAAGCGTCTCTGTGGACACGGTCGATCTGGCTGTGGCGGCGCCGATCCTGTTCAGGGCTCTTCGCGCAGATCAACTGGATGAGGCCGGCCGCAGGATTATTGATGCTGTGGAAGGTGCCGACGTACTTGTCGTCGGTTCGCCTGTCTACCGCGCATCCTACACCGGCGCGTTAAAGCATCTGTTCGATCTCGTCGATTTCCGTGCGCTTCAAGGCAAGCGCGTGATCCTTGCGGCAACGGGCGGTACAGCACTGCATGGCCTCATGCTGGAGCATCAGTTCAGGCCGCTGTTCGGCTTCTTTGGCGCCGTTACAGTGCCAACGACGGTCTACGCCATTGAGGCGGATTTCACCGGATACACGCTCTCGAACCCCGTGGTTGAGGCGCGCATCGAGCGCGCCGTTGCCGAATTGATCGATCTACTGCCGGCCAGAAACCTTGTCGCCGACGATCACCGCTCGGCCCTTCGCCTCGTTTCACACGACGCGGTCGCCAACTGACATCAGAAAAGAGGAGATTTCCATGACTGAACACCACGCCGAGCCCGTGAAATTTGCCTATTGGGTGCCGAATGTGTCCGGCGGCCTCGTAATATCGAACATCGAGCAGCGCACCAGCTGGACAATTGACTACAACCGCAAGCTCGCGCAGATCGCTGAAGCGAGCGGCTTCGATTACGCGCTAAGCCAGATCCGCTTCACCGCCGGCTACGGTGCCGAATTCCAACATGAATCCGTGTCGTTCAGTCACGCTCTGCTGGAATCGACGACGACGCTCAAGGTCATCGCCGCCATTCTGCCTGGTCCGTGGAACCCCGCGCTTGCCGCCAAACAGATTGCCACGATCAATCACCTCACCAACGGTCGCGTTGCCGTTAACATCGTCAGCGGCTGGTTCCGCGGCGAGTTTCACGCCATCGGCGAGCCTTGGCTCGATCACGACGAACGCTACCGCCGTTCGGAAGAATTCATCCGGGCTCTGCGCGGCATCTGGACGGAAGACAATTTCACCTTCCGCGGCGATTTCTACCGCTTCAACAACTACTCCCTCAAGCCGAAGCCGATTGATCCGCAGCCGGAAATCTTCCAGGGCGGTTCGTCGCGTGCGGCTCGCGATATGGCGGCCCGCGTATCCGACTGGTATTTCACCAACGGCAACACGCCGGAGGAAATCGCCAAGCAGGTGAATGACATTCGCGTCAAGGCCAAGGAAAACAACCACGCGGTCAAAGTCGGCGTGAACGCCTTCGCCATCGTGCGCGAGACCGAGGAAGAGGCGAGAGCCGTGCTTGCCGAGATCATCGAAAAGGCCAATCCGGAAGCGGTCAATGCCTTCGGCCATGAGGTAAAAAATGCCGGCAAGTCTTCTCCCGAAGGCGAGGGCAACTGGGCGAAGTCCAGCTTCGAAGATCTCGTTCAGTATAATGACGGCTTCCGCTCAAACCTGATCGGCACGCCGCGCCAGGTTGCCGAACGCGTGGTGAACCTCAAACGCGCCGGCGCTGACCTTATCCTGCTGGGCTTCCTGCATTTTCAGGAAGAAGTCGAGTATTTCGGCAAGCATGTCATCCCGCTCGTGCGCGAACTGGAACAGGCGGAAATCAGCGCGGCAATCGCTGCGGAGTAAGATTGCAAATCAGACGGCAGCGGCCTTTGGCCGCCGCCTGCACCACGGGGGACCGCCTCCGTGATTGGAAACCTGTGCCCATTGGGCGGAGCATGGACTGAACGATGTCAGCATCGAGTTTTCTGGTTGCAAGCCTTGGCGCGGAAGTGGCGATCCCAACGGACATTCGCCAACACATTTCCTTGCCCAGCGAGCATGCCGGGCAAGAACGCCGCGCGGTGGACGCCGCCAAAGAACTTGTGCTGGAGCTTCGCGGTATTGACCTCTCCTTTGGAGGCGTCGTCGCTCTGGAGAATATCGACCTGGCCGTGCAGCAGGGCGAAATCCTGGGTATTATCGGGCCCAACGGCGCCGGCAAGAGTTCGCTGATTAATGTTATCTCAGGCGTCTACCGCCCGGATCGTGGCCATGTAGCGATTAATGGCAAAGCCTATCGTCCAGTGCCGACTGAGAAGCTCGCCAGTCTCGGCGTGGCGCGGACGTTCCAGAACCTCGCCTTGTTCAAGGGTCTCAGTGTTCTCGATAATGTTGCCACGGGGCGGGCTTACGCCGAGCGGGCAAATTTCCTGAGCCAGATAGCCGGTCTACCGAGCGCTCGTCGCGAGCAGGCCGATGCCCGCGAGCGGGCAGGGCGGATCATCGATTTTCTGCATCTGACGCCCCATGTTGACCGGCTTGCCGGCACGCTACCCTATGGATTGCAGAAGCGGGTGGAACTGGCGCGTGCGCTTGCCGCCGAGCCACGCATTCTGCTGCTTGACGAGCCCATGGCTGGCATGACGGCGACGGAGAAGAACGAACTTGCCGATTATGTGCGTCTCGCGCGTGACGAATATGCGGTCACCGTCGTTCTGATCGAGCATAACATTGGCGTGGTGATGGGTCTTTCCGATCGCATCGCGGTGCTCGACTACGGGCGCAAGATCGCCGATGGCACGCCTGCGGAAATTGCCAGCGATCGTCGTGTCATCGATGCCTATCTCGGCGCTGCGCCGGAAAACGAAGACGGGGAGGGTATCTGATGGCTGCGTTTGATTGGTTGTTCTTTACCGAGGTGCTGGTCGGCGGGTTGCTCTCCGGGGTCATGTATTCCCTCGTCGCCATCGGGTTCGTGCTGATCTACAAGACATCGGGTGTCCTAAACTTTTCGCAGGGCGCGCTTCTCCTGTTCGCGGCGCTGACCTTTGTCAGCCTTGTCGAGCGTGGCGTGCCTTTTGTGGCTGCCTTTGCCATTACCTTTGCCATCATGGTCGTCATCGGTGTTGCGATCGAGCGTACGGTGCTTCGGCCGCTCACCAACAAGCCACCGATCACGCTGTTCATGGCGACGCTTAGCCTCTCCTACATCATCGAGGGAGCGGCCCAACTCCTCTGGGGTACGCAGGTTCATGGGCTTGATCTCGGTATCGAGGACATTCCCTTTGATGTTGGTGGCGTTTTCATCAGCCAGTTCGACATCTTTGCCGCAGTCGTCGCGGCTGGCATGGTGGCGGCTCTCTCGGCCTTCTTCCGCTACACCCGCATCGGCCTCGGCTTCCGCGCCGTCGCGGATGACCAGTTCGCGGCGCTTGCCGTCGGTCTCAAGCTGCCCTGGATATGGGCGAGCGTTTGGGCGGCGGCAGGCCTCGTTGCCCTGGTCGCCGGGCTGCTCTGGGGTGCGCGGCTCGGGGTGCAGTTCTCGCTGTCGCTGGTAGTGCTGAAGGCTCTGCCGGTGCTCGTTCTCGGCGGCTTCGATTCCATTCTAGGCGCGATCATCGGTGGTCTGATTGTCGGCGCGTCGGAAAAGCTCGCCGAGGTCTATATCGGTGAGTACTTCGGCGGCGGCATCGAGGGGTGGTTCGCCTATGTCGTGGCCCTTGCCTTCCTGCTGATCCGCCCGTCCGGGCTCTTCGGTCAAAAGCTTGTGGAAAGGGTCTAATATGTCCGCCGTTACAGCCGATCTTTCATCGTCGTTCTCCCTGCCGCGCCATGCCGGCACGGTGGCAGTGCTCGCCGTTGCTTATCTCGTCGTGCCGTTCGTCGGCACCAGTTACCTCTTCGAGGCAATCCTGCTGCCGTTTCTTGCGCTTAGCCTTGCCGGGGTTGGTCTCAACCTTTTAACTGGCTATGCGGGTCAGGTCTCGCTTGGCTCGGCCGCATTCATGGCCGTCGGTGCCTTCGCGGCATACAATTTCAATCTGCGTATCGATGCGCTGCCGCTTATTGTTTCGATTGTACTTGCCGGTCTTTCCGCCGCGGCAATCGGCATAGTTTTTGGCCTGCCGAGCCTGCGACTGCGCGGTTTCTACCTCGCCGTTTCGACTCTTGCGGCGCAGTTCTTCGTGCAATGGGCGTTAACGAAATTCAGCTGGTTCTCGAACGAATCCGCATCCGGCGTGATCGATGCGCCAGCGCTATCGCTGGCCGGGATTTCTTTCGAAGGGCCGATCGGGCGTTATCTCTTCGCGCTGACCATTGTCGCCGTCCTCACGTTCCTCGCGTATCGGCTGGTATCGTCGCAGACCGGTCGCAACTTCATCGCCGTGCGCGACAACGAGACCGCCGCACGCATCATCGGCATTCCGGTGCTTCGCACCAAGCTGCTCGCCTTTGCGATCTCGTCCTTCATCGTCGGGGTTGCCGGGGTAATCTGGGCTTTTGCCTATCTTCGCACGGTGGAGCCGGCCGGTTTCAATCTCGACCGCTCGTTCCAAATACTCTTCATCGTCATCATTGGCGGGCTTGCCTCGATCCGGGGTGCCTTCTTCGGCGCGGCTTTGATCGTCGTCTTTCCGCTCGTCCTCTCGCGGCTTGGCTCTTTGCTATTAGGCGATGTCTTTAATTCCGGAGTGCTCGATATGACGCAGCGCATCGTTCTCGGCGCCTTGATCATTCTGTTTCTGATCCTGGAACCTGACGGCCTCGTGTCATTGTGGGATCGCTTGAAGTTACGCATTACGGCTGCCGTCAGGCGGGCGTGAACCCCTCGAAGCCGGCCCTGACAGGCAAAGGCTTCCAACAAGAAAAGCTTATCAGCAATGAATTCCTGAAACCAACACGGATGGCCAAGCGCCAGCCGACAGACGGAGTGTGTCCAGATATGACCTTCTACACGAAAATCAAAGCAGCAGCCTTTGCTGCCGGCATCAGCCTCGCCGCCATCGCCTCCCCGGCCATGGCCGACGAGCAGCACTTTCCTCTGCAAAGCTACCGCGTCGGGCCCTATGCAGCCGGTGGCACGGGCTTTTTCGGCGGATTCATCGATTATCTCAATCTCGTCAACATCAGGGACGGCGGTATCAACGGTGTCAAGCTGACATGGTCCGAAGCCGAAACCCAGTACGAAGTTGAGCGAGGGGTCGAAGCTTATGAACGCCTGAAGAGCAACCCCGGCGTTGCCGCCTGGAACCCGCTGTCGGTCGGCATAGCCTATGCCATGATCGACCGCATCACCCAAGACAAGGTGCCGCTCATTACCATCAACCACGGCCGCACGGATTCGACCGATGGCCGTGTTTTTCCCTATGTTTTCCCGCTGCTGCTCAATCCCTACAGCGAAACCTCCGGCATCGTGAACTACATTGCATCCAAGGAAGGCGGGGTTGGAGGACTGAAGGGCAAGAAGATCGTCGTGCTCTACCACGGCTCTCCCTATGGCAAGGAAACGATCCCGATCTATGACCTGCTGGCCAAGAAGTATGGCTTCGAGCTCCAGCAGATCGAAGTCCCGCATCCGGGCAACGAGCAGCAGTCGCAGTGGCTGACGATCCGCCGTGCCAAGCCGGATTATGTCGTGCTGCGCGGCTGGGGCGTCATGAACCCGGTGGCGTTGAAGACGGCGGCGAAAACTGGTTTCCCGGTGGATCACATCATCGGCAATGTCTGGTCCAACTCGGAAGAGGACGTTATTCCCGCCGGCGATGCGGCCAAGGGCTACACCGCCATCACCACCCAGGCATCAGGTGCCGAATATCCGGTGGTCAAGGAAATCGTGAAAACCGTCTATGACGCCGGCAAGGGCAACCTTGATGACAAGAGCCGCGTCGGCTCCGTCTATCACAATCTCGGTATCGTCAACGGTATCCTTAATGTCGAGGCGGTGCGGATCGCCCAGGAGAAATTCGGCAAGCGCACCCTGACAGGCGACGAAGTTCGCTGGGGCTTCGAGCATCTGCAGCTTGATCCAGCCCGTGTCGAGGCATTGGGCGCCAAGGATCTCTTCCACTCGATCAATGTAACCTGGGATAACCATGAGGGTAACGGCTACGTAACGTTCCAGCAGTGGGACGGCAAGAAGTGGAACGTGGTTTCCGATTGGATCGCACCGGACTGGGCACTGCTGCGCCCGATCATCGAGAAGTCGTCCGAGGCCTATGCGGCTGAAAAGGGCATCAAGCTTCGCACGTCGGAAGATGCGAATTCCGTGACGAACTGATGTTTGCGTGGTCGGACAAGGGTCTCCCCGTGTCCGGCCAAAATATCCCGAAAAGCGCCAAGGAGATCGTGATGACCGATGGGAACAGGCTGCTTGCCGTGGAGGGGCTCCACGCAACCTACAATCATGCCATCACCGCATTGCACGGTGTCACTTTTTCGCTCGGACGGGGGGAGATCCTTGCCGTTCTCGGTGCGAACGGCGCTGGCAAGACGACGACGCTGAAGGCGGTTTCCAACCTCCTTCCGGCCGAACGGGGGCAGGTGCTCGCCGGTCATGCTCTGTTTGACGGTCGTGATGTCACGCGCGAAACCCCGGCAAGCCTTGTCCGTCTCGGTCTTGTGCAGGTGCTCGAAGGTCGCCATTGCTTCAAGACACTGACGGTCGAGGAAAACCTGGTCTCCGGGGGCCTTGGCCGATCCGCCACGCGCACTGAAATCGCGACCGACCTTGAGAAAATTTATACGCATTTCCCGAGACTTAAGGAAAAGCGCCGGGTGCTTTCCGGCCTCACTTCGGGCGGCGAGCAGCAGATGACGGCCATCGGCCGGGCACTGATGTCGCGGCCACGGCTGCTTGTCCTCGACGAACCGTCAATGGGGCTGGCGCCTCTCATCGTGCAGGATATTTTCCGCACGCTGAAGCGCCTTAATCGCGAAGAAGGGCTTTCGATCCTGGTCGCTGAACAAAACTCAGCAGTCGCGCTGACCTATGCCGACCGGGCCATCATTCTGGAAAACGGCGTGAGCGTGCTGTCAGGCACGGCCGCCGAACTCAAGGCGCGCGATGACGTGAAAGCCTTCTATCTGGGCCAGAAGCCAGCCGCGCTCGTCACGCATATTCACTGAAAATCAAAGGAAAGAGGAGACATGGCATGACCATTTCCAACGTGAAGACGAAAGATGCGGCTCAAGGCGTTCCCGCCGTGCCGCGGCCGAGTGAGCCGGCACACATCATCAAGAGCGATGCCGAAGCGATCGAAGTCGCGAAGAAACTCGCCGCCGAAATTGCCCCCGGCGCAGCCATTCGCGATCGCGATCGCATCTGGCCGGTAAAGGAACTCGATGCCTTCTCGCAAAGCGGGCTCTGGTCGATCAACGTGCCGAAGAAGTTCGGCGGTCCTGAAGTCTCCTATGCGACGCTCGCCAAGGTGATCGAGATCGTCTCCGCGGCCGATTCCTCGATTGGCCAGATCGCGCAAAACCATCTCGGCGTCGTTGCCGCGATCCGGACGGTTTCCGATGAGGCTCAGCAGACGCTGCTTTTCGCAGAAGTGCTGCGCGGCACACGCTTCGGCAATGCCTTCTCCGAATTCGGTTCCAAGCGGGCGGCGGACTTCGAAACGAAGTTCGTCGATGCGGGCGACCATGTGATCGTCAACGGCCAGAAATTCTACTCCTCCGGCGCACTTCTCGCCCATCTCGTGCCCATCGTTGCGCTCGATGATGAAGGCCGCGCCTGGTATGCAATTGCCGAGCGAGACGCGCCCGGATTGACCGTCATCGACGACTGGTCATCCTTCGGACAGCGCACGACGCTCTCAGGCACTGTCATCCTCAACAACGTCAAGGTGCCGAAAACCCATCTGGTTCCCGGCTACAAGGGTTATGCGGAACCCACTGCGGATGGTGCGATTTTCCAGATTATCCAGGTCGCGGTGGATACGGGTATAGCGCAGGCGGCAATCGATGAAACCATCTCCTTCGTGCGCACCAAGAGCCGCGCATGGGTGGATAGCGGCGTAGATCATGCCTGGGATGACCCCTACACGATCCAGGCTGTCGGCGATCTGACGCTGCGACTGCATGCGGCCCAGGCGCTGCTTGAAAAAGCCGGTTATGCCATCGATCGCGCCATCCAGAGCCCGAATGCCGACACGGTCGCCGAAGCACAGATCGTGACGGCCGAGGCGAAAATTCTCTCGACAGAGATTGCCATTACGGCGACCAACAAGCTGTTCGAACTTGCAGGCACCCGCTCCACGCTTGCAGAGCATCACCTCGATCGCCATTGGCGCAATGCCCGTACCCACACGCTGCACGATCCGGTCCGGTGGAAATATTCCATCCTCGGCAAGTACTTCCTCAATGGCGAGAAGCCACCGCTTCACGCCTGGAGTTGAGAAAATTTTGGAGGCCGGGGCGCGCAAGGCGCCCCGGTTGGCAATTGATCTTGCTACATCCACCAGCAGTAATGAGATATAGTGACGTGATGAGACGGTGCCCCTCAAGCGCGTTTCCAATCAAGCGCCCCGTAACGAGGAGCTTTGCCGGAAACCTCGGGAACATAGAATAGTGGTGACGATGAGCCTTAAGCACAGGAAGCGGAAAACGCTTTTTAGGGCCTTCCAATCGTGCAGGGCACAGATCTCCTTGGGGAGAACGTAGAGGCAATGAATTCTCTTGTTCCCATAGCTTCTGCCCGCCTGACCGTGGCAGTTGTCGGCGGTGGCTTCACCGGCGCGGCAATGGCAATGCATCTGGTAGCGGGTATCGGATACCCGACTGATACATCCGTTGTCGTCATCGAACCTCGATCGGAGTTGGGCCGTGGCTTGGCCTATAGCGCAACCGATCCGGCGCATCGGGTCAACGTTCCCGCTGCAAGAATGACGTTGTTTCCGGATATTCCCGATGATTTCGAGCGTTATGTTGGCGGTATTCCGACCCGAGACGATGCCGAGCTCATCGGACACGATGGCTTGCCTTATCCCAAGCGGTCTGTCTTCGGCGAATACGTCTCGGCACGGATTCAACCGTTTTTGGATGACGGCCGTATCAGACACTGGCGGACCAAAGCGATCTCGGTGTCACGAAAAGGAAACCGCTATGAGATTGCGGGGTCTGACGGTACAGCGCTCATTGCGGATATAGTCGTGCTGGCCGTCAGCCATCCACCACCTTCTTTGCCTCGGGTGCTTCAGCCCTTCAAAGATGATCCCAAGCTGATTGCGGATGTCACCGTGACCAATGCGATCGACGCCGTCGAGACTGGAGATCGTGTTCTCATCGTCGGAAATGGCTTGACCTCCGCCGATGTGGTTGCCTCGCTCAAGAGACGGGGCCATGTCGGCCAGATAACGTCGTTCTCTCGCAGGGGCTTGCGGTCTCGCGGCCATGGCCCCGTCGGGCAGGAGCCTTTCGGCGATTTCCTGTCTGAACCGTTCACCTCTGCAAGCAAGTTGCTCCATAAGGTTCGCCAAACGCTGCGAGAAGCAGAGGAACGGGGAATGACATGGCATAGCGTCGTGGATGCGCTGAGGGCGCAGGGGAGGGACATATGGGGAAATCTGCCTGTCATTGAGAGACGGCGCGTTGCCCGACACTTGCGGCCGGTCTGGGATGTGCATCGCTTTCGCATCGCGCCGCAAGTCGAGGCTGCTGTGGAGCAGGCGATCGCGAGCGGCCAAATGGATGTCCGGGCTGCCTCGCTTTCTTCCGTGACACGGATAGACGCCGGCTACAGGGTGACGTTGCGACCCCAGCGCGCCAAGTCTCTCGAAACGCTTGACGTCGATGCGATCGTCGTCACCACGGGCCCGGCGCATGGCGGCATTCTTCAAAGCCAAGCCATGCTTCGAGAACTTGAGCAGGCGGGCCTGTTGCAACCCTGCCCGACCGGGCTTGGCATCTTGGTTGATGCCAAGTCTAATCCCGTATCGGCTTCAGGCGAAAGTACGACTTCACTGTTTATTGCCGGGCCGCTTGCACGCGGCACTTTCGGAGAACTAATGGGGCTGCCGCAGGTTACCGAGCATGCAATCTTCGTCGCGCAGCGTGTTCGCGACCTGATCGATGAATGTGGGATCTCGCATCGCACGGGCCAGGCGGTGGAAGGCTGACGGCCCGCTGTTTCTTGAATACATTTCTTCCACTCTTCGAGAGAGCCTTGGGACGATAATTCCATCAAATTCGCCACGCTTTGCGAGGCCCTCAGGACGGTGTACGGTGAAAGCATACAAACGAGCTCCTGGCTCAGGGGGAGCTCGCCCCCTGCTGCCAGCGCGCTGCCTTACGGGAGATGAGACCATGTTCACGCACATCATGATCGGAAGTAATGATCTGGAGCGGTCAAGAAACTTCTACGACGCCACGTTCGCTGCATTGGGCGGCAGGCCCGGCGAGATGGATTCGAGAGGCAGACTGATTTATGTCCACGAAGGCGGACGACTGATGATCACGAAACCGATCGACGGCAAGGCGGCGACCGTTGCCAATGGCGGGACAATCGGAATCGCCGCCCTGAGCCGCGAGCATGTTCTGGCGTGGCACGACGCCGGTGTTATGCACGGCGGCACATCGATCGAGAGCCCGCCGAATGAGCGACCGAACGGGGCCTTCGTCGCTTATCTTCGTGATCCGGACGGACATAAATTGAGCGCACGGTCTCAGCCGACAAAGTAACGCATCGCCAACAGCTGCTGGCATTCTCACAGCTGTTGTGGGTTGGTCTTTCTGCATAACTTTTGCAGCCGGATCTGCCACCACATTAATCGCAATATTACGCTCAACATCCACGCATCTTGGAACCTACCATCGGTGGATTAAGACGGGCAAAGCCCTCCTGACGATGATAGGGGAAATGCGGATATGGCGGCGTCAAGACGCTCGCATTGTCCAGGAGAGCAATCTGATCATCGGTGAGATGCCATCCGACCGCTCCGAGGTTCTGCCGGAGCTGCTCTTCGTTTCGCGCTCCCATGATAATGGAAGACACCGTGGGCCGGCCTGTAAGCCAGTTGAGCGCCACCTGCGCAACTGTTTTGTCGACCTGTCTTGCAACGTCTTCAAGGGCATCAACGACGCGGTAGAGATGCTCCTCATCGACCGGAGGACCAAAGCTTGCGGTTTCGTGAAGACGACTGTTCTCCGGCAGGGGAGCGCCGCGCCTGATCTTTCCCGTAAGCCGCCCCCAGCCAAGCGGACTCCAGACGAGTGCTCCAAGGCCTTGATCCATACCCAGTGGCATCAGATCCCACTCGTAGTCTCGACCGAGAAGGGAATAGTAAACCTGATTGGCAATGTAGCGAGGCCATCCGTACGCGTCGGCAACCGCCAGCGACTTCATGATTTCCCATCCCGAAAAGTTCGAGATGCCGACATAGCGGACCTTTCCCGCACGAACGAGCATATCAAGGGTCGACAAGACTTCTTCGACGGGTGTCCGGGCGTCGTAGGCATGAAGTTGCAGAATGTCTATGTAGTCCGTCCGAAGCCGGCGAAGTGCGTCTTCGACCGATCTGATCAAGCGAAACCTGGAGGAACCCGCATCGTTCGGCCCATCTCCCATAGGCAGGCTGGTCTTCGTCGATATCAGCACGGTCTCGCGACGACCCTCCAGCGCTGCACCCAGCACCTCCTCCGATGCACCGTTCGAGTAGACATCTGCGGTATCGAACAGATTAACGCCTGCTTCAACGCAGATATCGATAAGTCGCCTTGCCTCGGAGACATCGGTCGTGCCCCACGCACTGAAAAGGGGACCTGCCCCTCCAAACGTGCCTGCACCAAAGCTCAGGACCGAGACTTTGAGGCCTGATCGGCCAAGAGAACGATATTCCATCTGGTCTTCCCTTCTTGAGAAATGGAAGCGACTTGCGCCACCTGATGGGGAAGAGATAGGAGATCCGGCTTTCGTGATATAGATTGCGGGCGGGAACAACATTTGTGAAATCAGGGACCAGATGGCTCGAGCGGAAGTCAATCGATCCGGAGAAATGGAAGTCTTCGTGCAGGTTGTCGAGCGCGGTGGCTTCTCGTCAGCTGCTCGCAGCGTCGGAATGACGCCGTCGGCGGTGAGCAAACTGGTCGCGAGACTGGAGGCGCGGCTGGGTACCCGTCTCATCAATCGCTCGACGCGCGTGTTCAAGTTGACTTCGGAAGGCTGCGTCTTTTTCGAGCGCGCCACGCGTATCCTGGCAGACATCGAAGATGCCGAGCGGATCGCGAGTGCGGGTGAGGTGCCCAGTGGCCGCCTCCGCCTGAGCACCAGCGCCTCCTATGCCACCCATGTCCTCGCCGGCATACTCCCGGAATTCCTGGAGCGATATCCTGCGATTACCGTCGATATCGTACAAAGCGACCTTGTCGTCGATCTGCTTGAGGAGCGAGTGGACGTTGCAGTTCGAGCAGGCCCGCTTAAAAGTTCGAGCCTCGTCGCGCGTAGGCTTGGCGATACTGCAATGACAATCGTCGCTGCTCCCTCCTATGTCGACCAGCGTGGCCTTCCCCGGACTATCGAGGAGCTTGAAAGGCATGACAGGATGGGCCTTGGTTACACCCGCTCGATGGATGGCTGGCCGTTAATATCGGCAGGCGCGACGATTTTTGCCCCAGTCGCCGCCCGTGTCCAGGCCAATGACGGCGAGGCGCTGCGACAGCTGGTACTCGCTGGAAATGGAATTGCCCGTCTCGCCAACTTCACCATACGCGATGATTTGAAGGCCGGCCGGCTGGTGCCGTTGCTCGACGAGTATAATCCTGGGGACCGGGAGGAGTTTCATGCCATTCATATCGGGCAGGGTGGCCCGCTGCCTTCCAGAGTGCGCGCTCTTCTTGATTTCCTGGCCAAGCAAGGCAAAGTTACATAGCAGAGAAACCCGCCAATCGGGGAGGATACCCTCGCAGAAACGCGAGTCGACGTCTCGCGTTAGGTTTCTAGCACCGGCATGTTTGTCCCGCGCCGTTGAGCTAAAATGAACTTGATCTGCTCGTGGAGCGCAAAAAATCAGATCTGAAGCGCGTCAAGTCCAAAGGAAAAATCCTGGCCGTCCCGCTCCCTTATGCGGCAAAAGCCGAAGGTCTTTTCATGTAGACGAGCAGTCGTGACACCACATAACTCCTTGCGATCCTGCGTAAAATAGAAGGCCTCGTCCCTGCCAACGAGGCAGTTTGTATTGCGGTGTCAAAACGGACTGACGCTGACGCTACGCGGATTTCAGCCCCACCAGAACCCGACGATCTGTCGCCAATTCCCAATGCCTTCAAATAAGAAATTGCGCACTTTAAAAACAGGCTTGATTGTTTGTAAGTTTAGTGCAGATTTGAGTTATGCCCGGAATGCGGCAGCAAAAACAAATGCACAAAAAGTAGTCGGAACGACACGAGGGAACTGATGGTAACTGGGAAGGAGCTGCAGCAGCCGGCTCGGCGTAAGCGCACGCAAAGTGAGCGGTCTGAGGATACGCGCAAGGCCATTTTCGATGCGACGATTAATCTCCTGTACAAAACGGGTTTCAACAAGACGTCCACTCCCGAAATTGCCCGCAGGGCGGGTGTGTCTCGCGGCGCGCTAACCCATCATTTTAGCAGCAAGGAAGACCTTGTCATCGGCGCTGTTGCCGATGACCTGACCAGCGTCAATCGGCGGCTGGCAGACTTTGCTGAGGCGTTCGGATCCGGTAGCGGCTCGACCGACGAGATCGTCGATTATCTCTGGAAGACGATGTTCGACCGACTGTTCTATGTCACGCTCGAATACCTTCCGGAAGCGCGCCACAATACCGGTTTTCGCAACGGACTCATTCCGGTCGTGCAGGAGTTCCATGACAGGCTGGACGATATCTGGACGGCGCTTGCGACTTATCGCAACGTCGATCCGGCCAGCGTGCGCATCGTCATGAACGCAACCATGTGCCTGATCCGCGGCATGATTGCCCAGACGGTGCTGCGACCGGCGGACCCGACCTATTACGAAAACCTTCTGACGTTCTGGAAACAACAGGTGAGGGCTTATTTTGCAACGCTTGCCGATGATGCGGAGCGCCAGCCATGAAGCCTCTTCTTCAGGTAAAAAATCTCGAGCGCGCTTTTTACGGAGTGCGGGTTCTGAACGGCGTCGACATCGAGGTGATCGACGGGTCGATTACCGGGCTGATCGGGCCGAATGGTGCCGGGAAATCGACGTTTTTTAATTGCATTTCCGGTCTCTACATGCCTGACAGCGGCTCCGTGACCTTTGCGGGCGTCGACATAACCCGCCTCAGCCCGCAGGAAAGAGTGTCGACGGGCCTGGTGCGCACTTTTCAGCTTGCTCGTGGTTTTCCCAAACTCAGCGTTTTCCAGCACCTGATGCTTTATGGTCAGGATCATCCGGGCGAAGGCCTGTTTGCCAGCATCACCGGCAGCGCGGCCGGCAAGCGGCGCGAAGAGCAGCTTGCCGAGGAAGCCATCTCGATTGCCCGCCGGTTGCGCCTCACCCACGTTCTGGACAATCCGGTCACTGCCCTTTCGGGCGGGCAGAAAAAACTGGTGGAAATAGGCCGTGCGCTGATGGCGAAGCCCCGGCTCGTGCTGCTTGACGAGCCGATGGCGGGCGTCAACCCGACGTTGACAGCGGAGATTGCCGATCACTTGCGCAGCCTCAATGCCGATGGTGTCACAATCTGCCTCATCGAACATGACATGAAGCTGATTGGCAGCCTTTGCGACCCGGTCATCGTCATGGCGGAAGGGCGCAAATTGACCGAGGGCAGTTTCGATACCGTCGTCGCCGACGAGCGGGTTCAGGAAGCATATCTGGGCGGAAGGCATTGACGATGTTGAAGGCAGAAGGCCTAGTGGCCGGTTACGGGGCCGCCGAGGAAATTCTCAAAGGCGCATCGGTCGAGGTGCATGCGGGCGAGATCGTTACAATCATCGGCCCCAACGGCGCGGGGAAATCAACCCTGCTAAAGGCGATCGCCGGGCTGGTTCCGCTGAAAGGCGGCAGCGTGGTGATGAATGGTGCGGATTTGACCAGAAAAGATGCGTTGGGCAGATCGAAAGCCGGCCTCGCCTTTGTGATGCAGGAAAAAAACGTTTTTGGTACCATGTCGGTAGCGGAAAATCTCGAGATCGCCAGCTTCGGTAATCCTTCCGGCATGTCGCAAAGGCGCGAGAGCGTCTATGGTCGTTATCCCATCCTTGCTGACAAGCGCAAAGCGCTTGCGCGTACACTGTCCGGTGGCCAGCGGCAATTGCTGGCAATGGGAATGGGCCTGATGACCGAGCCGAAGCTTTTGCTGCTGGACGAGCCGACGGCCGGGCTTTCCCCGAAGGCGGCTGAAGAGCTGTTTCAGGCTATCATCGAACTGAACCAGTCCGGGCTGCCCGTGCTGATGGTCGAGCAGCACGCTCTTGAGGCGCTCGAAATATCAACACGCGGCTACGTCATCGTCACCGGTCGCAACGCCGCCACCGGCGGCGGCCCGGAACTCGCCGCCGACCCCGAAATCCGTCGCCTGTTTCTGGGTGGCTGACATCGAATTGCCTGACATTCATTATTAAAAAAAAGGGAACAACGCATGAGCAGCTTTAAAATCAATCGTCGTGGTTTCATGGGCAGCGTCGCTGGTCTGGCCGCAACCGGCCTGTTGTCGCAGGGCGTTCTGGCGCAGACAGGCCCGATCCGGCTTGGCGCGCTAACGCCGTTGACCGGTTCCGGCGGTCCATACGGCCCGGTCATGGTCAAGGCCATCCAGGCTGTTGCCGCCGAGGTCAACAATGCAGGCGGTGTCCTCGGTCGTCAGATCGAAATCATTTCCGAAGACGACCAGACCAACCCCGAGGCGGGGGTGCGCGCCGCCCGCAAACTGGTGGATGTCGACAAGGTTTCGGCGATCCTCGGCACATGGGCATCCTCCGTCACCACAGCCGTTGCGCCGATCTGCTGGGAATCCGGTACATTGCTTGCCACCGTATCGGGTGCCGACGCCATCACCGCGCTGCCGCACCAGGGTTACATCATCCGCACCCAGCCGACGACCATTCTTCAGGGCCGCAAATTCGGCGAATTCGCCGTCGAACAGGGCGTGAAGAAGCTATTCTTCTTCTCGCCACAGACGCCGTTTGCCGAAAGCCAGTTTAACAACATAACCGCCGCCGTGACAGCTGCGGGCGGTGAAACCAAATCGATGATCTATGACGACAAGAAGCCCTCCTATCGCAGTGAGGTCGACGAGATGCTCGCCTATGAGCCTGACGTCATCGTGCTTGGCGGTTACGCAGCCGATACGACCGTTCTGCTGAAGGACATCTACCGCTCCGGCTACGAAGGCAAAAAAATCGCCTTCGCCTATTCGGTGAACCAGAAGCTGATCGACAGTGTCCCGGCGGAAATAGTGGAAGGCATCTACACAATTGCGCCTTCACCCGCGCAGTCGTCCACCGCTTACAAGCGGCTTGTGTCGCTGATCGGCGTCGAAAATCCCGATCCCTACACAACGCAGGTCTATGACCAGACCAATCTCATCATCATGGCGATGGCTAAGGCTGGTGCAGCGGACGGAAAATCCATTCGCGACGCCATCCGTTCGGTCTCCCAGGGCAAGGACGGCGAAATCGTGGATAACGCGCTCGATGGCCTAAAGCTGATCGCCGCCGGCAAGGCCGTCAATTACGAGGGCGCCTCCGGCCCCTGTGACTTTACCGACACCGGCGACATTTCCGACAGCCAGTTCCGCTACGAACAGGTGGAAGACGGCAAGCTCAAGCTGCTGAAAATCGCGTGAGGCATTGATGACAACCCTCGCTCAGGCGATACTCAACGGGATGATGACGGGAATGCTCATCGCTATTCCCGCCCTTGGCCTCACGGCGATCTTTGCCGTGCTGCGTTATGTCAACTTTGCCATAGGGGCCTATGCCACGGTTGGCGCTTTTGCAGCCTGGTATGTCAATACCAGGCTGGGGCTAGGTGTGTTCCCATCGGCGCTCGTCGCCTTCGTGGCGGGCGGGATCGTCGGTCTCGTGGCAGAGCAGACGGCGCTCGCAAGGCTTCGGCCATCGGGCGCACTGGCCGTGGCCATCGCCTCAATTGCCGTCAATCTCATTCTCGAAAATGTCATCCGCTTCATTTTCGGCAATGATCTTCAGGGCTTCGATCTGCCTGTCGCACGCGACTGGCGTTTTTCCGGCCTGCGCCTCGGCCCGCAGCAGCTGCAGACGGCGGCGATCGCCATTGCCATCATGGCAGCGGTGTTTCTCTTCCTGCGGTTCACACGCTTCGGCAAAGCCATGCGGGCAGTGGCAGATAATCCCGATCTCGGCAGATTGCTGGGAATGGATCCCTCGCGCATCGCCATGATCACCGTTGCTCTCGGTGCAGGGCTGGCGGGCGTTGGCGGTGTGCTGCTCGGCCTCGATACGGCCATCGATCCGATGACCGGCTCCCGCCTGCTCTTGTCCATCTTCGCCGCCGCCGTGCTGGGCGGGCTCGGCTCGATCCCCGGCGCCGTCGTCGGCGCGGTGATGATCGGCATCGGCGAGGAACTGGCCGTTCTCGTGCTGCCCGCCACCTATCGTTCCGCCGTCGGTTTCGCGACAATCCTGCTTATCCTGTCGCTGCGGCCTGCGGGAATACTGGGTGAAAGGAACACCTGATGCTGTCATATCTGCTTTTCACGCTCACGCTCGGCGGGATTTACGGTCTGCTGGCGCTCAGCCTCAATCTCATCTGGGGTGGCGTGGGCATGGTCAATCTGGGGCTTGCCGGCTTTTTCGCCGTGGGTGCGTATGTTTCGGCACTGGTGGCGATAGCGGGGGTTCCGCTGCCGCTGGCAATGCTGCTCGCCTGCGTCATCGGCGCGCTGGCAGGCGTCATCGCCACCTTTGCAACCATTCGCCTGCGCGGCGACTACCTCGCCATCGTCACGCTCGGCTTTGCGGAGGTGGTGCGCATGGTCGCGCTGAACGAACGCTGGCTTACCCGCGGTTCCGACGGCATTTCCGGCATTCCGGCACCCTTCCGGGCCGAACTCGGCATAGACGGTTTCAACCTGTTCTATCTCGCGCTCGTCAGCGTCATCGTTCTCATCGTCTTCTTCGCCATGCGACGCATCGATGGATCGCCCTTCGGGCGTGTTCTCAAAGCTATTCGCGAGGACCAGGAACTGGCGACATTCGCGGGCAAATATGTGACCCGCTTCAAGATCCAGACCTTCGCGCTTTCCGCAGCGATCGCCGGACTTGCGGGCGCACTCTACGGACATTTCCAGACCTATATCTCGCCCGACCACTTCCAGCCGCTGATTACAATTTACATCTTTCTGGCTGTCACCGCAGGCGGTGTCGGCCGGCCGCTCGGCGCGCTGGCCGGCGCTTACCTCGTCGTATTCTTCCTTGAGGCGACACGCTTCCTTGGAGAAATCTTTCCCGGCCTCCAGCCTGGACAAGTCGCCGCGGTGCGCGAAATTCTCGTCGGACTGGCGCTTCTGGGCGTGCTGCATCTTCGCCCGCAGGGTCTTTTGCCCGAACGTATCGCCCCCGCACCCAAAACGGAGACATCACCTTGACCAATCTTCTCGCGGCTCTTTCAAGCCCCGGACAGCCGCAAACGCTGTATAGGGCGCTGGAAAAACACCTCTCGGAAACCATCGGCTTCCGCCTCTTCACTCTCCTCTACCGGGACGGTCAGGAGGTCGCCCGTGTTTATTCGACCAACGAAGAGGCTTACCCCGTCTTCGGCCGCAAACAGATGGGGCCAACGCCTTGGGGTGAAAAGGTAATAGATCGCCAGGAGGCATTTCTAGGTCCCGACAGAGAAGCCATCATCTGGGCCTTTTACGATCACGACCTGATTTTCAGCCTCGGACTTGGCGCGGTCATCAATATTCCCGTCGTTTACGATGGCGAGACAATCGGCACCATGAACCTGCTCGACAAAAGCGGCGCTTACACGCAGGAGCATCTGCGCCAGGCGCAGGCCGTGGCGCCGCTTCTCATCCCCGCCTATCTGGAAGCGCGTCGTCGCTGATACTTTCCCAGGAATGAACCTATGACTGCTATTATTTTCGAAAATGCCCGCATCGTCGATGGCACCGCCGACCGCCCGTCCGAACCCGTTCAGGTTCTGGTTGAGGGCGGTTCCATCCGCGAGGTGGAAAAGAACATTGCCTCTGCCTCGGCGCAGCGCATCGACCTTTCCGGCAAGACGCTGATGCCAGGCCTGATCGATGCTCACGTTCACGTCGTTGCCTCAACCGCCGATCTCGGCCAGAATGGCATGCTGCCAGATGCGCTGGTGACGGTGCGCGCCTTCAAAATCATGGGCGAGATGCTGGCGCGAGGGTTTACTACCGTTCGCGATGTTGGCGGTGCAACCTCCGGTCTCGTGGCCGCAACCCTTGAGGCCGCATGGCCCACACCACGCCTGAACATTTCCGGCAAGGCGCTGGCCCAGACGGGGGGCCACTGTGATTATCGCGGTCCCTATAATGACGACCAGACGCGCACACGCGGCTTTGCGCTCGGTGCGTTGGGCCGCATCTGTGACGGCGTGCCGGACGTGCGAAAAGCGGCGCGCGAAGAACTGAAGAGCGGCGCGAACTTCATCAAGATCATGGCCAATGGCGGCGTATCTTCGCCCACGGATCCCATTCATTTCCTCGGTTTTTCCCGCGAAGAAATCCTTGCCGTCGTTGAGGAAGCTGAAAATGCCGGAACCTATGTTTCGGCCCATCTTTATACTGACCAGGCCATTCGCCGCGCGGTGGAGTGCGGTGTTCACTCGCTCGAACATTGCAACCTCATCGGCAGCGAAACGGCAAAATTTGCCGCCGAAAAAGGTGCTTTCGCCGTCCCGACGCTTGTTACCTATGACAAATTGTCCAGCGAAGGCGCCGCCATGGGGCTGCCTGCCGCCTCCATCGCAAAGGTAGATGACGTGCGTCTGGCAGGCATGGAATCGCTGACCATCATGCGTGAGGCCGGGCTGCAAATGGCCTATGGCAGCGATCTGCTTGGCGGCATGCATGTTTATCAGTCGGAAGAATTCGTTATTCGCGGGCGTGTCCTGCCAGCAGTAGATGTTATCGCATCGGCAACGCATATCGCAGCCCGCCTGTTGCGCATGGAAGGCAAAATCGGCGCAGTTTCGCCGGGGGCTTATGCCGACCTGATTGTGGTCGACGGCAACCCTCTCGAGGATCTCACATTGCTGACCCATCAGGGCGCATATATGCCAATGATCATGAAGGCTGGTGTCTTCATCAAGCGCTGATTGCCTGTTGCCGACTTCAGCTGACATTCTGTACGCCCGACCAAGGCCGGGCGTCTAACAGTCCGGGGTCTTGCGCGCCCGATAAGCCGCGAGGGCTTCGCGTCATTCTGCCGAGCGCTTGCGAGCTCGGCTCGCGATTGCCGCTACGAAATGCGCACTGGCTTCGTCGTCCAGAACCATAACCGCACCTAAGACACGCGCAAAAATCGGCAGGCCGCGTCTTCGACCGCGACGGCTAACAAGGGATCGTGGGGGCGACACCCAGTCGGAAGCAATCTCGTCGGACATTATTTGATGCCGAACCCCAGGCGACGCAATGTCTGGCTCAGTTCCGCGCGACCCTTCAGGGCATCGGTGTCCTTGACGCGCTGTGCAATGGGCGCTGTCCAGCCGTTTTGTGGCAGGCCCTGTTTTTCCTGAAACGTCTTAAGCACCGCGTCATAGGAATCGAGATCATCCCGTGCGGCATCCGAATAGGTTTCATGAAACAGGATGGAAGATTGTGGCAGGCGCGGTTTGACGTCAGTCTTCACGTTCGGGTCGGGATAGCCCACGGTAAGGCCAAAGACAGCAACCGTCTCGGCGGGCAGGTTCAGTTCGCGGGATACGTCTTCCGGTCTGTTGCGAATACCGCCAACGTAGCAGGAACCAAGACCGAGTGAATCGATAGCGGCAACAGCGTTCTGCGCAGCCAGTGCCGCATCGATGGCACCGATTAGGAAGCTTTCCAGGTAATCCAACCCTTCTGCGTTGTTGCCATGGTTTGAAGCGACCGTTCGCAGCCGCTTGAGGTCTATTAGCCAGACGAGGAAAACAGGTGCATCCTTAATATGGGCGTTGCCGCCCGTGAAACCCGCCAGTCGTGCCTTGCGCTCCTTGTCCTGCACCGCCACCACACTCCACGCCTGAAGATTGGATGATGTCGGGGCAGATTGCGCGGCTGCGACCAGAAGTTCCAGGCTGCCCTCCGGCAGAGCCTTCGGCAAATAGGCGCGAGCGGTACGGTGGTTCAGCAAGGCGTCGATCGTATCATTCCAGAAAGGCGGAGAAAAATCGGCCTGCGTTCCGTAACGGGCCTCGACGCGCTGCTGTGGGATTTCCGGTTTGGCGATCGGTCTGGACAGGGTCATCGGGTGAAACTCCATAAAGTTGGGCGCGGGAGGATGGGCTCGAGGTGCGGATTAGAAGAGCTGCGAAATACTCGCCATTTGATATGCCTCGCCAAGGTATCTGCCGAGCAATGTCCTTCTCATTTGCGATTTTTCGATGAAACAACATTTCTGCAGGAGGTCTGAAACGACCGTCGGCAAGATTTATTCGCATTTCACCATGGGTTCCAGAGACGCAACGAAGATCCAGATCAATGCCGTCATCCAGCGCAATTTTTGGTGCCCCGTTCCCTATGTATCGGAATAAAATTCCGCAAGTAACGATTTCTTTGGGCGACAGGAAGAATTTTCTTCTTAGTAATGCGCTGCTTTGCCCTGATGCTTTCCTCATCGAAACGACGTTTTCAAACGGGGATTTTCATGACGATAGGACGCCGCCAGTTCAACAAAATGCTTCTTCTGGCAACGGCAGGAACGGCCCTGCCGGGTTCGGTCTTCGCCGCAAGTGGCGATGCGAGCCGGCCCGTCTCCGGCGGCACGCTTAAGCTGCTCTATCGTGTCGATCCCGGCAACGCACTTTTCGCCATCAACACATCGTCAGGCACGGGGCAGGCGATCGGCCCGAAGATCGTTGAAGGTCTACTGACATTCGATTTCGACCTCAATCCGCAGCCCTTGCTGGCAACGGAATGGTCCGTTTCCGACGATCATCTGCGCTATACGTTCAAACTCAGGCCCAACGTGAAATGGCATGACGGCAAAGATTTTACATCGGAAGACGTTGCCTTTTCGATTTTCCGCCTCAAGGAGGCGCATCCGCGAGGCCGCATCACGTACCAGAACGTTCAGGCGGTGGAGACGCCGGATCCCCTCACTGCCATTATCGTTCTGTCCAAACCGGCACCGTTTCTGATTGCTGCGCAATCGAGTTCGGAATCGCCTATCGTGCCGAAGCATATTTTCGAAAAGCTGAAGCCGGCCGATGGCCAGACGCTTCAGACCGCTGTCGGCACCGGCCCCTTCAAACTGACTGAATGGACGCCGGGGAGCCATCTGATCTTCGATCGAAATCCCGATTATTGGGATCCCGGCAAACCTTATCTCGACCGTATCATCCTTCGCATCATCACCGACCCGGCCGCACGGGCCGTGGCGCTGGAAACGGGTGAAGTCGATCTTGGCGACAACCCCGTGCCGCTGGCGGATCTCGAACGGCTGAAGCAGAACCCCGATCTCGTTCTGGATACGAACACCTATGCCTATGCGGGTCCGCAGCAGCAGTTGTTCTTCAATTACGATAACGAAATCTTCCGCAAGAAAGATGTGCGTCTCGCCATTGCGAAGGCGATCAACCTCGATGAAATCGTCAATGTGGCGCTCTTCGGTTATGCGCAGATATCACCCAGCCCCGTCAGCACGGCCCTTCCCAACTGGTATGATGCTTCGGTCAAAGCATATGCCTACGACCCGAAAGAAGCGGAAAAGTTACTCGATGCGGCGGGATATCCGCGCAAGAAGGACGGCAAGCGTTTTCCCGTGCGGTTGACCTACAATTCGTATCTGACGCCGGGCTATGCCGATGTTCTTCGCAGCCAGCTCGAAAAGATCGGGATTGCCGTCGAAATCCGCAAATACGACCTGCCGACCTATCTGAAAACTGTCTACACGGACCGTGCCTTCGATCTGGTGGTGGAATCCCTCTCCAACACCTTCGACCCGTCGCTCGGCATACAGCGAGCCTATTGGAGCAAGAATTTCAAGATCGGACTGCCATTTTCCAATGCGGCAAACTACGCCAATCCGGAGGCGGATGCGCTTCTTGAGGCGGCCGCCATCGAACCGGATCCCAAGAAGCGCTGGGTAACCTGGAGCAAGTTCCAGCATCTCATCCATGACGACGTCGCCTCCGTCGATCTCGTAGCGGCGGGAAGCCAGATCGTGGCGCACAAGCGGGTCAGGAACTACGTCACCGGCGCGCAAGGGCTGAACTGGAGTTTCGGCGACCTATGGCTCGATCCGACCGCTTGAAACCAGATGCGAAAAACCAGAATTTGTCAGGAGGATATGAAATGTCCGTACATGCTGTAACCAAAGACCGCCTCATCGAGTGGCTGAGAGATGGCAAGGAACTTGCCGTTCTCGACGTTCGCTCCGCAGGGGAGGTGGGGTATGCTTCGCCGCTGTTTGCGACCAACCTTCCGGGTGAAAGCCTGGATACCGAAATCGACCGCTTCATTCCGCGCCCTGCCGTGCGGACGGTTCTTGTTGATGACGGGGAGGGCAGTGCCGAGCGGGCGGCGGAACGGCTTGCCGCCAAAGGATGGAGCGATATTCATTTTCTCCGTGGTGGAATCCCGGCGTGGAACGAGGGCGGCCTAGACGCCCTGCCGACATTCGATATTCCCGGCGTTCCTTTCGCCCAAAAGGTGAGAAGTGAAAAGAACACGCCAGTGGTTTTCGCCCGCGAACTGAAGGCGTGGCAGGAAGCCGGCGAGGACGTTGTCGTCATCGACACCCGCACAATAGCGGAATATGAAAAGGCGCACGTGCCGGGCGCCATCGGCGTACCCGGTGCCGAACTTCTGCTGCGTTTTTCCGACCTCGTGCCATCACCCGACACAAGGGTTGTCGTTTCCTGCGCGGGCCTTCCGCGCGCTATCCTCGGGGCGCAGACGTTGATCGACGCCGGTGTTGAAAACGATGTCAGCTATTTGCACGATGGGACGCGCGGCTGGACAGATGACGGATTTGAACTGGAAACGGGGCTTTCACGGATCTATGCGCTTGCCAGTGACAACGCGAAAGATGCCGCAAGGGCGCGCCTGGAAACACTCTCCCACAATGACGAACTGCTGTTTATCGATCGGGCAACAGCCGAAACGTGGCGGCGTGACACGACCCGAACGACTTATTTTCTCGACGTTCGAACGCCGGAAGAGTTCGCGGCGTCCCATCTGCAAGGTTCGATTTCGTCGGAAGGCGGGCAGCTTCTTGGTGTTGCCTATCGCACAATTGCCGTGCGCGGAGCGCGGGTCATTCTCGTGGACGACCTGCTTGGTGCACGCGCCAGGGTCGTGGCGCATTGGCTGCAACGTCGCGGTTTCGAAATCGCTCTTCATCTGCACGACTTCGAACAGGGTGTCGAAGCGGCAGCCGCTTAGGCCGACTTGTTTTTTGCGAGCGTTTATTGAGACAGGAATTCGCCAGGCCGGAAAGATAGCCGGCACGCTGGCCTTGGCAGACGAACAGCCTCGATAAAGCTGCCGAGTATTTCTATCTCCAGACGGATCCAATCATGAAGCGCGATGTCGCAAGCATCCAGCAAACCATATCGCGCTAGGAGTAACGGATGAGCTTCCAACACTTCGACCCTTCGGGGATGCGGTCGTCTCAGGGGATCGGTTAAGGATGTGATATTCGGTTGTTCCTGCCGGGGATGGGAAGCTCTCTTGGCGTTCGCCGCGCAGTCTAGTAGAGCAACTACATTGACGAGCCACACCGGGTCAAACATATACGCCAGAACTGGCTAATCGACCTCCAAAAGAAGGCGATTTTAAACCGTATGAAACACAAGTCGCTCTATATTTGGCTGCTGATGCTCGCTGTCCCTGTGTCGGTTCTGATAGCAGCTCAAGTCGATACAAGTTCTGCACCATCAATCGGCGGGGGAGGCTACGACCTTGGTCCGTTTGTGTATTCCTGGTTATTGATAATTTTCACGGCACTCTGGTCTCTGTGCGCTTTTGTGGCAGCGCTGCTTAAGAAAGGCCGAGCTTCCTCTTTTCGCGCTTTCGGCCTGGCAGGCTTTGGTGTTCTCGTCTTCACTGTAATGGTGCTTTTTTACGGAGAAAACCTTTCATAACTGCTCGTCCTGAAAGCGCTTCGATGGTCCGGATCGGAAGAATGCCCAAGGTGACGACTTATAGAACCACTCACCGTTTGCACCTGCGCGTATCGCTTAGGTCCAGTCAGGATTGAAAGAACATCGCCTTTTCGACAAATTAAGTTCCAAAGAGTGCGGTTTCGGCCTTGAAGCTGGGTGAGTGAGTGGTCGTGATGCGCGGTAGAGCAAGGGCTTACGACGGCCCTAGCTCAAAACTGGTGTTGCGCACCCGTTTTCCATCTCTTTGTTGCTTTACGCCCGCGCATAAAACGTCATTGACCCGGAAGTCCTGAACGGCGACCATCAGCACAAAGACAACTCGACGCGGGATCGGCAGATCAATGGAGAATACCCGAGAGAAAGTCGCCGTCGTTGTAGCCAAGCTGCGAAGTTTAGAGATTATCTGCGATCTCTTTGGCGGTTGGGCGGAGGAAGTTTTGGGGCTCCGCAAGCCCTCCGCTCACGGTGATATCGACATGCTCTATCGCAACGAGACCTTTAAAGAACTGGATTCCAAGCTTCGAGACATTCCTGAGTTCGAAGAGGTTCCGCTGAAGCGCTTCCGGCACAAACGAGCTTTTCGCTTTTATGGCACGCTGTGCGAGATAACTTTGGTTCAAGAGCGAGAGGGGCCAATTACGCTTTTCTGGGGCGACGTTCCTTTCCGGTGGAATACTCCGTTGCTGCATAAGGCTTTGGTGGACGTTTGCGGGCAGCCGATTTCGGTCGTAGCTGCCAACAATCTCAAGCGATATCGCGATCTCCACAACGACACGCAGCCGCATCGCTGGCGTGACCCGCAAGCGTTGGAGCCGTCCGCATGAGGCCGGAACTCCTTTTACTCCACGCGCTGCCGTTGGATGGATCGATGTGGGCAGCCCAACTCAACCTCCTGCCAGGTGCAACGTATGCGCCAACGCTTTATGGTTTCGGTGATTGCGTCCAAGACTGGGCTGCTGAGGCCCTAAAACTCCCGATGGGTAACAAACTGATCGTCGTCGGCTGCTCGGTTGGCGGCTCATGTGCCTTGGAGGTTGCAGCGCTTGCGCCGGATCGTGTCGCCGGGTTGATCATCATAGGGACGAAAGCTGCAAGGCGGGTGGATTCAAGGGTGAACCTAACCTACGCCGATGACCTCCAGCGGATGGGGCTGAAGGCTGCGTGGGCCGAATGGTGGAAGCCCGCTTTTTCCCCAAGCACTTCCCCTGAGATCATCGCTGAAGCGGAGGGTATTCTTATGCGTCAGCCGCTTGAGGACGTAGTGCGAGGCGTCAGGGCATTCCATAGCCGCCAAAGCAGGGGCGACGTCCTTTCCACATTCCGTGGCCCTGTGCATGTCGTTACGGGCGACGCGGACGTATTGCCAGGGACGACCACAAGCGTGAACCAAGCAGCCTCGGCCTACAATGGCTATCTGCACGTCATTCCGGATTGTGGACATTACGTGCCGATGGAACGACCCGCCGCACTCAATTCGATAATCAAACACCTAATTGACCAATTGACTCCTTCGGGCTGGAGCCGAGGTAACAATGGAATCGACTAAGACGCCAAAGTTGGCACCGCTAGCTGTCGGAGACATCGTCCGGTTGGTTTCACCGGCAAGTCTCCCAGATGAAGCTGACGTGCAAAGCTGCCTCACATTCCTTGCGGGACTCGGCCTCAAACCGCAAGTGGGAGCCTATGCCCTTGACCGATACGGGTACCTAGCCGGTCGAGACGAAGACCGTCTCGCAGACCTCAACGACGCCATCAGGGATCAGACCGTTCGAGCCATCATCGCGACGAGGGGCGGAAAGGGGGCCTACCGTATTGCGGATGGTGTCGACTTCGCTGCCATACGTGCGAACCCAAAGGTCCTGATCGGCTTCAGCGAGATCACGATCCTTCACTTGGCGATCTGGAAGCAGTGTTCAGTGCCAGGAATACATGGCGCAGCATGGAGTCCGGTTCAATCAGGTGAGACCTCTTCCAGATCGTTCGAAACGGCTATCTCGTCGACAGAAGATACCCTTGTTCATTCTCACGAAGGCGAGCCAACCGCTAATTTGACGACGTCCGGAAAGGTCACCGGTACGCTCATAGGCGGTCAACCAATCAAGACAGTCGCGGCCATGCTGGCGTTCGACGGCCGCATAGAGCCTGTCCAGCGCCGCAAGATGCTTTCGCCTTGTCGAGGGCTCGATGCTCGTCTTGAGTACGTCCGACCAGATCGTGGCCCAGAAGCGCGGAACGCCGGACGGTCCCACGCTAGCCATGCCGGAGATCGTCGGCGGTATCGATGATGAGGCAAGATTGAATGGCATGGGAACCCGCGTTCAGAGACTGACGCGAACGTTGCATACTCACACTTAAAAGCAACAGCCGAGACCGCACTTTATCGAGGAAATCTACAACAGCGTAAACGGCGGTTCAGGCCCAAAAAGCAACACTCTTAAAACCGCATGGAAGTTCCATAATATATGTTATGCGATTATCAGTTGTAGCCGCAAAGTTAAAGTGTCCTGTTTCTGCAAAGTTGGAATGTCACACTCCCCGGGTCTGATTGACGTCTGGGAGATTGCAGATGGGATTGATTACGATGAGCGAGCGCGATCTGCAGCGGATCGAGGTTTTGTCGAAAGTCATGGCCGGCCGAATGACGATGGTATCAGCGGCACATGTTCTCGATCTGAGCGAGCGCCAGGTCCGCCGCCTCCTGGACCGAATGCGCACTGACGGTGCAGCCTCGATCCGGCACAAGGCCATTGGTCGACCGTCGAACAACCGGATCAATGATGGTATTCGCGACTACGCTGTGGCGCTCGTTCGGGAGAGTTATGCGGATTTCGGACCGACCCTGGCGACCGAGAAGCTTGCCGAGCGTGATGGCCTGCAGGTCTCGCGTGAGACGGTTCGCAACTGGATGGTCGATGCTGGACTTTGGTTGTCGCGCAAGCAGCGGCGGACGTTTCACCAGCCGCGACTTCGACGTGAGGCCTATGGCGAGCTGGTGCAGATTGATGGTTCTGAGCACCGTTGGTTTGAGGATCGCGGGCCAGCGTGTTCGTTGCTGGTGTTCGTCGACGACGCGACCGGCAGGTTGATGCAGTTGCGTTTTGTGCGTTCCGAGAGCGCCTTCACCTACTTCGAGGCGCTGGCGCTTTATCTCAAGCGTCACGGCGCGCCGATTGCCTTCTATTCCGACAAGCATTCGGTGTTCCGGGTGGCAAAGAAGGACGCCAAAGGTGGCCAGGGAATGACCCAGTTCGGGCGGGCGCTGTGTGAGTTAAATATCGAGATTCTCTGTGCAAATTCAAGCCAGGCGAAGGGCCGTGTGGAACGGATGAACCGAACATTGCAGGATCGGCTGGTCAAGGACTTGCGATTGGCTGGCATCGACACGATGGACGCCGGTAATGCATTTTTGCCTGACTTCATGGAGGATTATAACGCACGATTTGCGGTCGTCCCTGCCCGATCTGATGACCTGCACCGACCGGTGAACCTCGCACCGGATCGGTTATCCGATGTCCTTTGCAAGCGTGAACAGCGTTATGTTGGATCACAGCTGACATTCTCCTATGAACGCAAACGCATCATGCTGGAGGAGACCGACGTCACGCGCGGCCTTGTTGGTAAATATGTTGAGACCTATGCCTATGCGGATGATCGACTGGACGTGCGCTGGAGAGGGTACTCCCTGCCCTATACGGTATTCGACAAGGATCAGCGGGTCACGCATGCGGCGATCACCGAGAACAAGCGGCTCGGTGCGTGCAGCTGGTTTTGCGACCCAAGCGCGCCTTGGCAAAAAGGGACCGTCGAGAATACCAACAAGCGAATTCGACGCTTCCTGCCAGGCAGCACAGACCTGGCAGTCGTGTCACAGCGCGACCTTCTCCACCTCACGCGTCATATCAACGATCAACCGCGCAAATGCCTTGGATACAGGACGCCGGCCGAGGTGTTCATGGCTCATTTGCAAGAAGGAAGGTGATCCCCTACCCTAAAGCGCGGGTATGGTGCACTTGGGTTAGCTTCTCCAGCGTCCGGCAGGTAGTTTTCAACAGATTAGCCAGGAAGCCATTCCTGGAGAGGGCGCACGTGCGGATCGGGATGCTGTTCGCCACGACAGAGCGGCTAGTGCGCAATGAGTCTGCAATCCGTGTGAATGCGGATGTCCTGATGAGACGTTTCAGCGGCAGCCTTGAACGGGGTGCAAGCTCGCCCATTACCATGTGATGGATATGCGTGCTTCTCCACTCTCGTCGCGGCCTTCTGGACGATGCCCCGCCAAGTTTCGATCAATTGCATTTTTCTCATTTGGGGAGAAACGTCGGGCCAGTATTTCGAGGCAGTGAAGCCATAACGAGGTTTAGGGGCTCCAATGTGAAGCTGGCAAAGACGACTAGAGCGTATCACTGACTGATTGAATGCCAACGTGGCAGTACCACCTAACCTCATACGCGGCCCATTGCCGGGGCCGCGTATGTTACGCTGCCAGCGGCAAAGCACGCACACGGATGAACTTGGCTGCGACGGTTTCACCAAGATTCGTCTGAACCTGAACGGTCGCTGACAGAAAGTTGGCCGAGATCGGTACCTTGGCAAGGACGGTCCAATCGAAAGGCTGCACGATGCCACGGATTACGCTCGGACTACTCGACGGCATCTTCACCGCCACTTCGACGTCGATCGAGTGAGAGTTTCCCCGCAGAGCTTCACGAGCGCTTCCTCCCAAGTCATGGAGCTGCCCATCTACCGACGACTGGTTGACCGACCGGATACAGAGTATATGCCAGTTGCATTCAGCTTTCTCCGTCAGGTAGCTTACGCGCATCGCGCTCCACTACTATCAGTCCTCAGCAAGCAGTTAGAGCGTCGACAAAGGAGAAATACTAAATGGCCCATTCAAAGCTTGGTCTCCGGCCGAGAATTTACCCGATTTGCGCTACATCAATTGGCAGTCTCGCGGGCTTTTCGGTAGGTTTTCTGACGCGCCCCAAGCTTCCGCTTATCGGAGAAAAAGCGCCAATTGAATTTCTGTGGCAGCCTGTGGTTCAGGACTTCGCAGTCGTAAAGACCGAACTCATCGACCATATGCTTATCGTAACTGCCATCGGCGCGGCGGTCGGTTTCGCGGTCAACAAATTCACAAGACGTTAAACGACTCGATAAAACTACGGTAGTTTCGACCACATCTCGTTGATCGCAGCATGGTCGTTAAACATAGACACCGCTAACTTCTCTTTGCCTTTATAGTTAACCCACCCACAGCTTGTCCCTATAATCGTTCCCCAAGAGTGGACGAGTACGCCGCCGCTCATTCCGCCGAAAGTAACATTTGATGCCCCAACTGAATTTTCTTTTTCAAAATTTATTTTGATACGTCCGCTTGTTGCCACCAATTTTCCGCCAACGGCATTGGAAGACTGGTTGCTGAACATTTCCGTTTTGCCGGAGTATCCAATCAAATATATGTCTTCGTCCAAATCTAAGTCGCCTACGTCTGCATCGTAATCCTGAGTAATTGAAGGCATCAATGCGTTTCTAGATTCGAGTTCCGCATAGTCGGTCGACAAATACGCATTTTTATCTGCTTTTGACAGATCTTCTATACGATCTCCTAAAATAAAATTTAGCTTCGCCGAGGTGTTTATCATCGTAAATTGCAGCATATCTTCAAACGAGACCACGGCCGAGTTGTAAACGGCTTTCGCATGCCTGTCAGTTATAGCCATCGGCGGAGAAAACGTTCCAATTTTGCGATTGTTGGCTTTGGAGGCCCAGATCAACCAATTGTGGAAAGGGTGGCGGCAAGTCTTAAGTATGCGACCCTTGTCAAAATGCCCCGAAAAACTGGTATATACCGACATAATGGGACATTTCCTTAGGTCTTGCTTGCGGCAACTCTCAATTTGAATATTTTCTAAATTTTTAGCAAATAAATCTTCGGTTGAAGCATCCAAATCTTCGGCGCTAAATTTGCGAACCTTACTAACGTCGACTGTTTTTACCGGCTTATCAGTACTCTTGTGCACCGATCCGACACTGAAGACCCGCACGACTGAGTCAGCGAGCTTTTGATCAACGATCTGCGGATTTCCGTTAACGTCCTTGAAGCCTTCCCATTTCACTTCTGCATAAGCCGGCGTGGCGCATAACAGAGCAAGTATAACGACAACCTTCATCGAAAGCTTATCCTTCAAGTACTATCGTGCAGAAACTTCCATATATTGATACACCTCGATTGTGTTTTCCAGCGGGAAAATCAGTGGCGGTACGCCCACACCAGCCCAACCCGCTCCATTACAGACATACCATCCATATCGGGATTTCCTTTTCTGATCTGTGACAGTTGGAGTGTTTGCAGAGACGACGGCCCTTAATAAAATGCGAACGATCAGGTGGCAGCAGGCCAATCGTTCGCGGGTTCATCGACTACGGCTTCATCCTCTGCGGGATCGGGATCCACGTGGCGAGATTTCTCGAGCTCAACGATCCGCTCACGAGCGACCTTGAGAACGTCCTCATGGTCAACGCCTTGGACGACAAACCTGTCGATAAGGCCCTCAAGTTCCAACCGAAGATCGGCTCGCCATTCGCTGTTCATCTCTTATTCCTCCGTTTGATTGGCTTGTCGGAAAGTTCGATCCAGACTGGCGCGTGGTCGCTGGTGTGCTCCCACCCACGCACATGTCGGTCGACCTCAGCCTTGGATAGACGCTTCGTAAGATCAGGACTTAGAAGGAAGTGATCCAAACACAATCCGGCATCGCGGCCATAGGCGTTTCGGAAATAGTCCCAGAACGTGTAGATGCGTTCTCCCGGATGGAGCTGCCGGAGAGCGTCGGTCCAGCCCTGCTCTACCAGCTCGCGAAAAGCTTCACGCACCTCGATGCGGAAGAGCCCATCATCCCTCCACCGCTCCGGCTTGTAGACATCAAGCTCCGTCGGGATGACATTGTAGTCCCCCGCCAGGATGACAGGCACTTCTAGCTCTAGCAATTCGGTTGCATAATCGTGCAGGCGCTTGAACCAGCGAAGCTTGTAGTCGAATTTCGGGCCGGGATAAGGATTGCCGTTCGGCAGGTAAAGGCCGCCTAACACGATGCCGTCGACGACTGCCTCGATGTATCGGCTCTGATCGTCTTCCGGATCACCCGGAAGCCCTTTCCTCGTAAGCAGAGGATCCTGACCGCGGGCGAGTATCGCGACGCCGTTCCAGGACTTTTGGCCGTGCCACACAGCCCCGTATCCGGATTTCTCGATCTCCTTAACCGGAAACCTGGCATCAGGCGCCTTCAGTTCCTGGAGCACGACAGCATCCGGAGCCGCCTCGGCTAGCCAGCGAAGCAGCACCTCGAGCAGACCGTTCACGCCGTTGACATTAAACGTGGCGACCTTCACTTGCGCTTTTGGTCGCCTTTATCGCCCTCGCCCGGCTTTGCGTCGTGCTTGGCCTCGTGGCGCTTGTCAGCGGACAGGGAGATTAAACTTCCTGAAATGACTACCCCCTAGAGGTTGCATTCACTGATCCATGCTGAAGATCTTGGCAGGATGGGCATTGACGCCATCATCGAAAAGGCGCGCGCAGTGGTTGGCGATGGCCCGACCTATTTGTCCTTCGATATCGATAGCCTCGATCCGGCCTTCGCGCCGGGCACTGGGCCGCCAGAAATCGGGGGGCCCACCAGCCGGCAGGCGCTCGACATTCTTCACGGACTGAAGGGCGTGGATTTCGTCGGTGGCGATGTCGTTGAGGTCGCTCCACAATATGACACAACCACCAATACCGCCCATATCGGCGCCCAAATGCTCTTTGAGATCCTTAGTTTGATCCGCCTCAGCCCGGCGATTGCCTCAGGCAAATGAAACTGCACCTAGGCGGTCTGCCAACCAACGCCTGAGAAAGCTTAAACGCCTTGAACCGTCGACCTGGACATTATCGGAGCCACAACGCGACACGAGGAGCAAGCCTTGCAGGACAAGATATTCCCGTGTGTATCACTGGGAATAGCTAGGAGCGTACGGTGGCCAGCTCACAGACGCGAAGTTCAAAAATACAGAGCCCGCTTGCGTGAGCGCGGGCTCTCCCGTTTCGACGTACGTGGCCAGGATGCAGATAGTGACCTCATCAGGCTGCTAGCATGACGCGTGCCGGAAAATAGCTTTAATCGGCCAGGCGTGGCGGTGAATAGGTCGCACCTCATAGTGTCATGCGGGTATACCTGCTCGAAATCCTCCATGCAGAAGAGCAACTCCAGAGTCCAAAAGAATTTCTCCGTTTCTACATTTTCATCTCGGTGCAGCGCGTCCATTAATAAAGAGAAATATCAGCTACCCGCCATTGACCCATATCAGTCGCAGGACCTTAGGAAGACACAGCGCCTGTAAATCAGCAAGGAACATCGACCCCTTGGAGGTGCGGACAAATTCTTGGACGGCTTATGCTGCAATTCCGAGATTCCGGCGGAATTCGGCGGGGCCAATCCCGCCCAGTGAGAGCTTTATGCGGTGCTGGTCGCCCCAATCCAGCAGGATCATACTTGCGATATCGATTTGAGTTCTCCTTCGGCCGCGATTGGCCGGAGGAAGAACGCGCGACGCTCAGGTTAAACAGGGAGCCGACGACGACTCTGGCACTGTCCGCTGCCCTTTGGACAAGGAACACTATTCACCGTGAAGCAGACCATCTGTTCAGCAAACAATTCCGGAATGCGTCGCGAGTAACTGGGGTTTTACCGCAAAGGCGAGTTCAGTTGATGTCGTCAGGAATAAATCCACCCGTCTGCCGCTGCCACAGCCGCGCGAAAAGACCATTGGTTTCAATTAACTCCCCCGGCGGGCCTTCCTCTATTATGCGGCCGTTTTCGAGCACGACGATGCGGTCCATGCTGGAGATGGTCGATAGGCGGTGGGCAATGGCGATAACCGTCTTGCCTTGCATCAAAAGATCAAGTTTCTCCTGAATCGCGGCTTCGGATTCACTGTCGAGGGCCGAAGTTGCTTCATCCAGGATCAGGATCGGAGCGTTTTTCAGGAGAACGCGGGCGATCGCGACACGCTGGCGTTGGCCGCCGGACAGTTTGATGCCGCGGTCACCGACGTAGGCGTCGTAGCCCTTGCGGCCATCGCTATCGGAGAGTTCTGTTATGAAGGTGTCGGCAGCAGCCATTCTGGCGACATCTTCCACCTCCTGCGCGCTCGCCTCCGGTCGCCCATAGCGGATATTATCGCCGACCGAACGATGCAGCAGCGACACATCCTGGGCTATAACGCCAATCACGCGGCGCAGACTTGATTGGGTGACCGAGCGAATATCCTTGTCGTCGATCAGGATCGCGCCGTCCTGGATATCGTAGAAGCGCAGCAGGAGGTTGGCGAGTGTGGTCTTGCCAGCCCCCGATAGCCCGACGAGTCCAACCTTTTCACCGGGACGGATCGTCAGCGAGAGATCATCGATAACCGGCTTGCCAGTCTTGTAGGCGAAACGGACGTTCTCGAAACGGATTTCGCCATGGCGAATGGTAAGATCCGCTGCGTCTGGACGATCGGTGATGGTGGGCGGTGTCGTCATGACGGGCATGGCGTCCTTGATCGTACCGACTGCCTGGAAGATCTGTTGGCCCATCTGTAGGAACGTGAAGGTGTGAGCAGACAGCCGGCTGAGGACGTAAACGGCAGCCGTGAATTCGCCGATCGTGACGAAACCATCGACAAGCCCGGTAAATCCGATCGAGAGTATCGCCAGCCAGTGCATCATGTTGAGGACAACGACTATGACCTCCGAGGTGCGGTAGATCCGCTGTTCACTTTGTTGGGCACTGATGGCCTTGGCAATAATGCCGCGGATAGCGCCCGCCTCGCTGTCTTCGGCGGCAAACTGCTTCACCATCTGCATATTGCCGTAGAGATCGGTGATCGCGCCAGAAATCAGGCTGCGCCGCTTGGCGGAACGGCGCGAGCGCTCGGTAAATACAGGTGCCAGCCTGATAGCGAGCAGAACGTTAAGCGTGATCCAGACGATGGTCGGCAAGGCGAGCTGCCAGGAGAGAGCGCTCAAGAGAATGACCGACCCAGCCATTTGCATCACGAAGCGCGGGATGGACTGGAAGGCCGATATGATCTGCTGCTGCACGGCAGAGGCCACCTGCTGCAGACGTGAGGCGACCTGACCAGCATAGAGATCATGGAAAAAGGCCAGATCCTGCCGCTCCACCGCCTTGTGGCCCTGCCACTGAATGGCGGCAGGCATACCAATGCCAAGCGTATGCGAGTTCAGCGTGTTGACGAGAAAGGAACCAAGCGGGATTGCGGGAAACAGCATCAGGCCAAGCAAGGTCAGAAGCAACCATTCATTGTGCAGGAAGGCGCTTGCGCCCTGTTGCGTCACGCCATCAACGATGACCGATAGTCCCCAAATAATCGTCAGATTCATGGCCTCGATTGCCATTGTGGAAAGGGCGAGCACGAGCAAGATGCCGCGGAACATCCGGATGAAGTGCAGGAGAACAGCCACCGGGCCTTTCGCGGGCAACGGCTGATAGGGGATGTCGAGGGGTTGGATCAGCGTTTCAAAGGGTCGATAGATCGTATCGGAAATCGACATCAGGGCTCGAACTCCAATTGAGGAAAGATCAGAGGGTCTCGGCATATTTTAGCATTTCTGCGACGGCATCAATTATGACCTCGTTCCCTAAGCCGACGTCCGGCACGAGCCAACGCCACGAATCCAACACTTCTCGACCAGCATCTCCATCATTCCGAAACATAAGTGACCGCTTTGGGATGCACCTCTGCCGGAACGAATGGGCGACCCGACGGTCCAAAACGAAAGTTATTTTCGCCTTGGGCCGGGACCGGACTGTCTGATTTATGGCGGCGAGAGTGAAATAGCTGCCGTCAAACGCAGTGAACACTTTGACTGCTTCTGAACGTAATTCCAACCGTTAAGGCGTCCAGCACTCTGCGTTCAGGCGCGCGATGACAACCTCCACGACCAAGATAACGGCGCTTTGCCGGCTTGCAATATCCGACCATCTCAGACGTTGTAGCCCTCCAAAGGATCGCCAATGGCAGACGTTACCTTTTCCGTTTTCAGCGCCCTTCGGCTGCGTATCGACAGCGACTTGATTTCAACATAGCAATGACGCCTGATCCAATTTCGAGATAGCTTGTTCAATGCGTGACAGCGACAAAACACTACGGCGGCGTCTCGTCGATGCCCTTCGCCCGCTGGCCGAGCGCGACACGCGCTTGATGCTCGAAAACGAAGATCCACCGTCCATCTCGGCCTTCGTCGCCCGTCACAGGGAAACCATTTCCGAGCTCAGCATGCCCGCAGCCGGCCTCGTCATTGTCATCGAAGGCCGCAAAGAAGTGCTGTGGGGCGCGGAACGCAATATCTACCACGCCGGCGACGCCTTCGTGCTGCCGGCCGGTGCGGAGGTTGATGTTGTCAATGAACCAGATGCCGATACTGGCGTCTATCGCGCCCTCTTCGTCCGCTTCTCTCGCACCCTGGTCATTGAGGCGGCACGCCTTTGGCCGCAACTCACCAAGCGCGACATACCCCTCGGCTCGCCCATCACGATCAGTCCGACGCTCTGCTCGGCAATCATCCATAGTGGCGAGGCGCTGGCGGGTGCGCTCGACCTTTCCCGGCGCGTCGTAGATCACCGTGTTCTCGAGGTTCTGCTTATCCTGGCCGAACAAGGTGCGCTGCCATTGATGCCCAAATATGTCGACCGCTCAGTCACAGAAGCAGTGCGCCTCCTGATCCGCCACCGGCTCGATCACGCGTGGTCAACCGCCGCGGTCGCTGCGTCCCTGTCGATGTCAGAAGCCACCCTGCGGCGGCGACTACGGGACGAAAACCACTCACTACGCGCGCTGCTGCTCACCGAAAGAATGCATGCCGCTTACCTCATACTCTCGGATCGGGATGCCGATGTCGCCGACGCAATAGCCGCTACCGGCTACGCATCGCGTTCACACTTCTCGCGGCACTTCCAGGATGCCTTCGGACAGGCTCCTTCGACCGTTCGCAGGGCACGTAAAAAACCATTAGCCTGACCGCTTCAGGCTCATTGCTGATCAGATCGGGCCCACCCGCACTGGCATCGTTCCCTATGCTCGACTGAAATCAACCAGGCGAGACGAGATGAACAGGAATAAAAGAAGCATATGCGCCGCCATTGTGGCCGCCGCATTTTCGGCGACAGCGCCCATGGCCGCGGACTCCACGCTGTCCGTAAAGATCGAAGGGCTTGACGGTTCTGGCCGGTTTTCAGATTCCGCCGCCTTCTGCCCGCCCGGAAAAGGGGCGAAGGACGTGAGCCCGGGGGTCTCATGGTCGGCAGGCCCAGAGGGCACCAGATCTTATGTGTTACTGATGACCGATCCGGACGTACCACTCGATTTTAGCCTCATCAATAAACCTGGTACCACGATTCCAGACGACGCGCCGCGGATCAACGTTTTCCACTGGGTTTTGGCCGATATTCCCGCCGGCATCATGTCCATCGGCGAAGGTACGGAAAGCGAGGGTCTAGTGGTGGGCGGCAAGCCGGTCGGACTGACACCACACGGACTGCGCGGCGCCAATGTCTATACGAGTTTTCTGGCCAAAACTGATGGCATGGCAGGCACCTATGGCGGTTACGACGGCCCCTGCCCGCCCATAAACGATCAGCGCGTTCACCGCTACATCCTTGAGGTGGTCGCGCTTGACGTTGCGACACTGGGCCTTGCCGGGCCGTTCACTGGCGAAGACGTGGAAAAAGCCATGGCTGGCCACATCCTTGCAAGCGGCGAGGCGACAGCGACATATTCATTGAACCCGAGCCTGATCCCCGCCGCCACGGCGAAGTAGATCACAATCCCGAAAGGTTCAGACACACCATGGCACCGATAAATGTTTCGTCCTTACCCGTGTTCAATCGGGATGCATCCGGCTACGACGCAATTCGGCGCGGCCTTATTCCCTGTTTCGATACGTTTTACGGGACAGCGCTCGACTTGATCGACGACTGGCGGGACGCCGAGAAACTGCGTGTGCTCGATCTTGGCGCTGGCACTGGCCTTTTCACGGCAATGCTGCTGGCCCGCCACCCCGATGCCCAGATCCACCTCGTCGATGCCTCCGAAAAGATGCTCGAGCAGGCCCGGCAACGCTTCGATGGCAATCCGGCCATTAGCTATGCCGTGGCCGACATGTCAGATACCGAACTCGGCGGTCCGTGGGATCTCATCATCTCAGCGCTGGCGATCCATCATCTGGAAGACGCAGCGAAAAAACATTTCTTCGGTGAAATTCGGAGCGCCTTGTCGGAGGGTGGCCTGTTCGTCAACGCCGAGCAGGTCCTCGGCCATGATTGCGAGGTAGAGGCCCGTTACTCCCGAATCTGGCTGCAACAGGTCAGGAGGCTGGGCGTACCAGAAGAGGAAATCACCAAAGCGCTCGAGCGGATGTCCCACGATCGTTGCTCCCCTATCGAGAACCAGTTGCAATGGATGCACGATACGGGATTTTCCGAGGTGGACTGCAGCTTCAAAGCATGGCGTTTCGCGGTGCTCAGTGGTCGGCGTCAGGGCGAGCCGCAAGCCACTACGAACTTTTGAGATAGCAGCAAGACCTGGCATCAGCGGTTTATGAAATCTGCAGGGGTTCTATAACGGGCTCGGCAGTTTACAGTTCCAGTGATGACTCATGGTGGGTTCTGTAGTGCAGTTGCATCGTCCAGAGGGTAGAAAGCGGCACTGAAGGGGCTGTGCCGAGCGCAATTGGCGCTGTCATGATGCATCATTTGAGACAACGCCGTCACACTCATTGATAACCTGCGCAACATCGGCAACCACCAATCGTCCTCTTCGGCCGAGTGTTGGCAAGGCAGCCAAAGGCCGCCTCGCCGAGGCTTGTCAATTACCGGATCTCATCGCAAGGGCAAATAACCTGGCCTGCCGGTCGGCGAACGCGCGCGGGTTGGCTGGTTTGTCCCCGTCAAGGATGCGGGCTTCGTCAAGCAAAAGCCACGCAGCATCCTCGCGAAACGCTTGATCGTCTATTGAAGCAATGTTTTTCACAAGTTCGCTCTGCCCATTGATCTCCAGGATCGGCTTCGACGTTGTTTGCAACCGCCCGGCGCCTTTCAGGAGTTTTTCGAGTTGGCGGTCGGGGCCATAATCCGACGCGACAAGGCAGACCGCACTTTCGGTCAACCGATCAGAAATACGCACGTCCGCAACCTCCTCACCGAGGGCGCTTCGCGCGAAATCGATGAAGGCTCCGACCTCGGGAGAAGCTTGGCGGCCAGCCTCATCAGCGCCCCCCTCCCCGGTAACAGTGTTCAGATCGGCAAGACCTTGGGTGACAGATTTAAATGGCTTGCCTTCAAAATCTGGCACATTGGTCGGCCAAAAGTTATCGACACCATCTGTAAGCAGGAGGACTTCGATCCCTTTGGCCCGGAAACCCTCAAGGTGCGGCGACGATTTCAGCTGGTCCAAAGTGGAGCCGCTAATATAGTAGATCGCCGATTGTCCTTCCTTCATCGTGGCCAGGTAGTCAGCCAGGCTGCGTGTCGCCTCGCCCGATGCGGTGCTGCGGAAGCGTGCCAGCTTCAGCAACTGTGAGCGCCGTTCGAAGTCCTCGTAGATGCCTTCCTTGAGAATAGCCCCGAACATATCCCAGAACTTGGCAAACGTCTCGCCGTCGTGCTCGGCCATCTTCTCCAGCGCGGAAAGGATCCGGCTCGTCACGCCCTTTTTGATGGCCGCGAGGACCGGACTTTCCTGGATCATCTCGCGGGAGATGTTGAGCGGCAGATCCGAAGTATCAACGATGCCACGGACGAAGCGCAGATAGCGCGGTAGCAGTTCGGCATCATCGGTTATGAAGACGCGCTTCACATAGAGCTTCATCCGACCATGTCGGTCCGGATCAAACACATCGAATGGCTGAGAACCGGGTATAAAGGCAAGAGTCGTATATTCGTGTCGGCCCTCAGCGCGGAAATGGACGTTACTCAGCGGCTCGTCGTACTGGCCTGAAACGCTCCGATAGAAATCGACATAATCCTGCTTGGATATTTCGTTCTTCTGCTTGATCCAGAGCGCTGCACCATCGGATACCTGTGAGGGCTCGGCACCCTCCTTCTCGACCAGACGGATAGGTACGGGGACGTGGCCGGACTGGTTTCGAATGATCTCCTCCACCGTCCATTTGCTCGTATATTTCTTTGCATCTTCCAAGAGATGTAACACGACGCGAGTACCGCGTGTCGGTGCTTGTCCCGGATCGACCGCAGCAATGTCATAGCTTCCTTTGCCGTCGGATGACCATTTCCAGGCCTCGTCCTTGCCGGCGCGGCGCGAGATTACTTCGACCCGGTGAGCGACCATGAACGATGAATAGAAGCCGACGCCGAACTGGCCGATCAGTTGCGCCTTCTCTCCAGCTTTGGCCGCCTCAAGCCGATCCATGAATGCTTTTGTCCCCGAGCGCGCGATCGTACCGAGCGCGTCGATCATCTCGTCGCGGTCCATGCCGATGCCGCTGTCTTCGACAACGAGTGTCTGCGCCTCTTCATTGAGCGTCACGAGAATTCCCGGCTGGATCCCATCGGCCGAGAGTTGCGGCTGGGAAATCGACTCATACCGCAGCTTTTCGCAGGCATCCGCCGCGTTCGAGATCAATTCGCGCAGGAATACATCTTTGTCCGAGTAGACCGAATGCACCATCATGTGCAGAAGTCGGCTGACATCGGCTTCGAATACGTGTTGCTCGGGCTGGCGCTCTTGTACGGTCGTCATTGATACCTCCATTGCACATAAATCGCCGGTCAAATGGTTTTTCCGGAGTCATATTTCAAGCGCTATCCAGCGCTTGCGCCAGCGTTCCTGGATCGTCTTTCGACTAGATTGTTTCCGATTTTCAGTTTCAGTGAGCCTTTGAGATTGCGCCAACAACCTCCGCGCAAATAGTGCTGCGAAAAAAGATGACATTCGGTAGGTTTTTCCCGGTAAATCAGCGGAGATACAACCGTTACCTAACGAAACTCCGGCGCAATGATGACTGGACACTCACGCGGTCCATAAATTCCCCCTCAACTTGTGAAGTCTTGACCGTTTCATCGCCCAGCAACTCGATACAACGTTGTTTGCTGTTGTCCTCGTTGAAATGGCGAACAGCACCGATAACCTCGCCGTTCCTGAGAACGGGCGTCTGCCCCATCCTATCGGTCCACATTGCAGATGCGGTAAAGTTGGGCCGCAAATTCGTCTTGAAGCCCTGCCCGGCCATTGTCCGACAGCGTCAGAAATCGAAGCGCGGGAGATATGGAAGACAGACATTCAAACAGGGCGGCTTCCAGACACTCGATGCCTGACGCATTGCCGACATGTCAGCAACCGCGATCTTTCCACCACTGCGAGCCTTAGAAATATCGAAATTGCCGCTGCTCCTTCAGCGCCCGCGCCCAGAACGCGCGCCCTCCCGATAAGCCCGCTGTTCCGCAGCCATGGGAGATTGAAGGCACCATAGCAGGTCAGACCGGTCATTGCGCTGACCTGGCGGCGCGTGGCGGGAGTAAATATCCCCGCCACATGCCGCCCTGATGATCCATCAGAAAACTTTCGTCAATGAAACGGCGAATGTGCGTCCGCGTCCCTTGTAGTCGAACACGGCTTCATTGGCCAAAGCCCCATAAAGCGCGTTGGCGCGCGCGCCCCATATGGTTGTGTAATCCTTGTCGAACAGGTTCATCACGCCGAAGCGAAGCGTTGTGTCCTGCGCTTCGAAGCGATAGGCACCCGTTAGATCGAACAGGGTGTAACCATCAATCTTCCGGCTGTCGTCGTCGCTGAGATTGAAGGCATGTTGCCCAGCCAGCTTGATGTTGAAGTTGTCTTTCGTCCAGCCAATATAACTGCCGAGCTTGGAAACACTGGCGGTACCGATGCTTTCCTTCTCCCAGTTACCGTCAGACTTGATTTCCGACTTCACCCAGTGACCGGATGCGCCAACATCAAACCCGTAATCCAGTGTCGCGCTGGCGCTGGCCTCCAGACCATAGACACGTCGCTCACGATCAACGACATCAACAGCCAGGGTCGTGCGGTTCAACTCGATGGATCGGTTGGAGAGCGAGTAATATGCCGCGGTCTGGAAGCTGAAGCTATCGTCATTGAAACGATAACCGACTTCAAAAGAGTTGGTCTTGATCGCCTGGAGTGCGGAGTCGGCAACATTGACGCTGTCCAGGAGGACGTAGCGGCCCCCGACAAGCCTATAGCTACCGATCCCGTAGTATTTTGCCGGGTCAGGAAGCTCGAAACCCTGGCCGAAATTGGCATAGATTTGCTGCGTATCGGTCAGCTCATAGGTCGCGCCGGCGTTAAACAGAGCCGCATCGTAGCTGACTTCCCCGCCGGGAATGGGATCCACAGAGGAGCCGACCCGGTTGAGAACGGCGACCTGCTGTGCCGCGCCGGCGAAGCTCGATACGTCGGTGGTGACATATTGATAACGCACACCACCGTTGACCGTCAGCCGGTCCGTCGCCTCATAAGATCCCTGGATGAAACCGGCCAGGGTCGAGACATCGATGTCGGGATAAAGCCCGGTAATGCCGCGTGTCCTGAAGTCCATCGCACCGGTCGTCGCGACTGTCAGGAAATCGAAGACGTTCTGTTTGGAACTCAGCGAATCCCGGTCGGCGTCGATGCCATATGTCACCTTAAGCCCGTCCAGCGGCTCCGAGATCATCGCTGCCTTCAGGCTATAGTAATCGGTATCCTGCGAGCTGCCGCCGAAATAGACGAAGGGGGAGAAAATCGCACTACCGGGAAACGGGTGGAACCGGATTTCTTCCCGCCGGAAACTGCCCTGCAGAAGCAGTTCCTGCCCCAGGAAATCATTGTCGGTGTAAGTCGCGTTTACCATGGTACGGCGCGTGCGCGGGTCGAAATCCGATCGGTATCCGTCCCGCGTTTCAACCAGGTTGGAATTGCGGATCCCGGCAAGGCCTGCGCCAAGATAAAGCCCGAACGGCGAATCCTGGGCGCTGTCATAAAACTGGCCGGACACCTCAAGGCGCCTGTCGTCATCGATCTGCAAACCGACACTACCCATGAAATCGATGCGCTTGTTGAATGCTGTGGAAGTCTGGGTAATATCGGGGGTGAGCATCGTGCCGGAGCCGTCGTAAAAGCCTCCCGTCTGGTTGCCGGCGATGGAGAAACGCGCATCCCAGTTTTCGCTGTTATAGGTCACGGCACCTGCACCGTTGCGGTCAAGGTCACGGGTACGGCCAAAGCCACTGCCAAGGCCCGCCGTCACTTCACCGCGCAAACCGTCCGGCGCATCTTTCCCCTTCTTCGTGATGATGTTGATGACACCACCTGTTGCATTGCCGCCGTAGATTGCCGTCGCGCCAGACAGAACCTCGACACGCTCGACATTGAACGGATCGATTGAATCGAATTGGCGGCTCAGGGAGCGCGCCGAGTTCATCGAAACACCATCGATGAGAATGAGGGCCGTGCGTCCCCGCAGGTTCTGGCCATAGGCTGTGCGCGCACCTTCGCTGGCGGGGTCGAAACTTGGAACTCTCTCAGCAAGAATCTGCTGAAGCGACTTGCCCGAACGGGCTTCGGCCTCGATGGCCTGTGCATCAACGACATAAATCGTTCGCGCCGTCCGCGAGATTTGCTGGGGTATACGGTTGCCACTTACAACGATCGGCTCCAGCACCGTAGAACCATTGTCTGATTGCGCGTTCTGAGACGTATCCTGCGCCTGAACGGCGTTGTTGCCGCCCCCGATTGCGACGACGATAGCCACAAGACTAACGCCGACATTCCACTTTCCGATCATGTCGCCCCCAATGCGCAAAAAATATCTTCCAAGTCGTCCCTCGGAAAATACAAGACTGTTTTGATCATGTTTTATGCGCTATGAAACCGCCGGGCTTGGATGGGAACGAACCCGATTTGGATAGATGCGAACATCAACAGCAAAGACAGGTTTGATTTTTCATGGAAGTAGTCCGCCCCCTGAAACTTGGAACCCTCTCGCTACCTGATCCAGAAAGCAGACTGGTCTGCCGCACAATCCTTCTGGACATGTTGGGAGAAGCAACGATCACCGTTGAAGACGGTGATCTGGCGGGTGTTACCGGCCTTGTCTGGAAACACGAAAACCTTTCTCTCGCAACCGTTTACCTGCCCAAAACACCCTTGCGACTGACAGCTCATGGGATCGGCAGGCCTGATATCGCGATGTTGCGTGCAACTGACGGAACCTTAATCGTCCATCATCGCAAGCACACTTTCGAACTGGAACCCCGTGATGTCATCATCCTTCCCACGGATATGGCATCGGAAATTATTTTGCCAGAAGGCGGGCGCCTCGACTGCGCCCATCTTCCCCATGCCGCCCTCACCCTTGCACGAAAGTCGATCGACCGGATCTTGTTGCGGCCCTTTTCAGCAGAATGCCTGCCATTGCAGTTGTTGACCCACTATGCAGGATATCTTCTTCAACAGGACCATCAGGACAAAGAGCATGCCACCATGATGGTGGCGCACTTCTACTCCCTGCTTCCCGTTCTCGCCCGATATGGGAACGAGGTTGCGCCTTCGGCAGTTCCGCAAAACCGCATTGAAGCGATCAAGGCGATGGTTGAGGAAAATCTTGCCGACGGTGCGTTTTCGATCGCTGATGTGGCGCGCACCGAAGGCATCACACCGCGCGCGATCCAGAAACTTTTCAGTCGGACAGGCACGACCTTTTCGCGCTACGTGCTGGAGCGGCGGCTGGTGCTCGCCAAGAGCCTGATTCTTGCCGAGAACACCGCAACTCCGATCAGCCAGATCGTTTACAGCGTCGGTTTCAACGACCTGTCATATTTCAATCGCACCTTCCGCAGTCGCTACGGAATACGCCCTACAGACCTGCGCCGCATGACGGCGCCTGACGAGGCAAAAAACCTGTGAGGAATTAAGGCGTCTCGTGACACCGCTGGAAAGCGTCACTCCGGCCGCTTGTCATCATCGCCGTAACGACGCGCCTGAACCGCGTCCGATCCTTCCAAGGAACCAGACGGAAAGTCCCATTCCGACAAGCGAAAGAACTGTTGCCGTCGAAAACAGCGCGGAATAACCCATCCGGTCGGCAACCAGGCCGGCTGCGGATGCACCAACCATGTAGACGACCAGTTCGGCACAGGTGAGAATGGTAAAATCCGTTCCTGGCTGATCGTCCGAAGAGTTCTTCATGAAGAATGAATAGATGGCTACCAGCTCCATGTAGCGGATCAGCGTCTGGAATGCCGAGGCCGACATCGCCACCCACATGCCGGGCCAGACGCCGGACGCATTCAGCGTGAAGGCGAGGAAGCACAAGCTTCTGAGGCCACCCAGCAGGATGAGCGTTGTCGTCAGGCCAACCTTGCGGATAATGGAGGCAGCGATACCCACGCCGATCAGGCCCGCAGTTGCCGCCGCTCCGCCAGAGAGGTAACCGATCCAGTCAGCCGGGACCTTGCTGTCAACCAGATAGGTGCCTTCCATCCCGCGCACGAGACCTTCGCTCGCCCGGTATGTCAGCGCAAATCCGAGGATCAGCCAGGCACTCGGACGGCGGAAGAAACCAGCAAGGCTTGCGCGCTTTTTTTCTTTGCCAACCGTGGGCGCTTCCGGCTGCATCGCCAGGGCTGCAAGAAGGGGCAGCAACGACAGCGCGGCTACCAGCAGTATCATCGTGCGCCATCCAGCGACATGAAACACCACCAGTGCCGCCGTCCCGCCAACGATTACGCCCAGCGCTACGGCACCCGCCTGCACGGCATTCCCCAGCGAGCGCGTCTTGTCGGTCAGGCATCTTACGGCGTAGCCGTCGGTTGCAATATCCTGGATTGAGGAGACAAGCGTGATCGATATGCAGATTGCAAAAAGGACCGTGGCATCGCTCGGATCCACCAGCGTCATGGAAGCGATACCGGCGCTGACGAGAAGCTGGGTCGGCACAACCCAGCCGCGGCGATGGCCAAGCTTGGGTAACGGAGACCATCGATCCACCAACGGTGCGACCGCAAATTTCAGGATGAGCGGCAGCATCAGCAGCGAGAATAGCCCGATAGACGTGCGCGATGCCCCACTCTCACGCATGATCGGCGGCAGGGCCACCAAAAGCAGATACGTCGGTATCCCCTGAGCGAGGTAAAGACCGCCCAGCACATACATCAACCGCCGCTCGAACGTCGAAGTCGAAGTCGAAACGGTGTCGCCAGGAATCGCGTCGTCGATTTGGGCCATTGCAAGAACCGAATTCATGAGCCCGGAACACCACAGACCCAGGTAAGGTTTTCAGCGCTTCAAACGCCGGTCTGTCCCGGAGCGTAAACAGGAGTATTTTTTAATCGTCTTTATCTCACCGGCAAGCAAATGCTTGGATATGGGCGAACCCGAATAGGACAATTGCGAACAGCCGCTCGATGCGACAGAGCTGAAGCAACAAATGCAGCGGCCGGCTGCCACCCCCCTCGCAAGACTGGTTCAGGGACATGGAGATGCCAGTTTTGTTGTGAGCGAAGAGGCCGACATATCGAAGCGGCGGTGATACGATAAAAACCGATTGCAGCCCCAGGGATCGATGATATCTCGGCGCGACCACCATTAAATGGACTTAACCGGCACTCCTCCAATGACAGACTTGGCTCTTATGCGCGCGGCCTTTCGGTAGGCCCGGGGCGTGAGCCCCATCTCCATCCGGAAATAGCGATTGAAGTTCGACAGGTTGTTGAAGCCCGCCTCGAAACAGATATCGGTGATCGATATTTCGGTCTCCGCGAGAAGGGTTCTTGCTCGCCAGACGCGGACGGATCGGCTGTAGTCAGAAAAGTTCATGCCGGTTAGACGCCGAAAGGCACGCGAGAAGGCGGACGGCTCGAAACCAACCATCGCAGCCACTTCATGCATCTGCGCACCAGGATCCGATTGCAGGATCTGGATTGCCTGGTCGATCCGGCGGTGCCTGCGGTCCGACACCTGGTTATAGACCGCTATGAAGTGTTCGCTGGCGAGCAACCTCTTTTCGGTGGCCGCTTCGATTGCCTCCAGTATCTCTAAAAACAGCCCGAGCCCACCACGGTGTCCCACCGCGTGAAGCTCGAGAATCTTCGCTCCAATCAAGAGCGCGTCGGCGCCCAGAACCTCGATCCCCCGTTGGGCCAGAGGCTTCAGCCGGTGGAGCACTTCGAACTCAGGGCATACTGCGCGAATACCGATCAGGGCATCCGCGTCGAATTGCAGGACCATGTCTCGGCCTGGCAAAGCCGGTGCACCGGGTGTGATCCAGTTGTGCGGCAGATTTGTCCCGGTGAGCACCAGATGCCCGGGCCGAAACGGGCCGATATAGTCCCCCACATAAGCAAATCCTGAAGCGTCAGGGATGAAGTGAATCTCCCATTCGGGATGATAGTTCCAGATGCAGATCGGATTGGGATAGTCGTCCCTCCGGATCAGATAGGAAGCGCCTCCGGGTAAGACGATCTGCTCGCGCGTGGCGGTGAAAGTCTCAGAGACTGTTTGAGGAAAGTCTGATGCAATAGGCATTCAATTGCTCATGTTACAGCGCACAAATGTCAATATAATACTAGTTCTGTGACGGAGGCAAACTAGTACGCGCCCGTCGCTTGCGTAAATGTGGGCTGGTCGATGGCAAGGGAGTTGCCATTCAGGGAGGACATCATGACACTCAACGCTCTCCGCGCCGGTTGCGCGGTTATCGCCATATTTGCAGCATCCAGCGCTTTTGCCGCCGCACAATGCACCAGCGACGTGCGTGTCCTGGCGCAGCCGCGCGATGGACTGACCCTTCTCGAAAAATATGTCGATGAGTTCGAAGAGCTCTCCGGCGCAGGCTTCGAGATCAGTTATCTCAACGAGAACGATCGCCGCGCGAAGTCGCAGGCCGACGCCTCGACGGTCGGAAGCTTCAACGTGTATTATGTTGACGAAGCCAATCTGGCGCTTTTTGCCTCGTCTGGCTGGATCGTCCCGCTTGATGGCTTTTATCCATCCGAATACGACTACAAAGACTTCGACGCCGGTATGCGCGCAGCTGCGACCTATGACGGCAAAGAGTGGTTTGCGCCTGTGCAGGGCGGTGGCGACCTGATGGTCTACCGTACCGACCTCCTGGAAAAGGCAGGCATCGCGCCGCCGAAGACCTGGGACGAATATTTTGCAGCCGTGCAGAAGCTGCATGATCCGGCCAACGGCGTCTACGGCACTGCGCTTCGCGGACAGCGCGGTTCAGGCGCCAACGTCTGGCGCTGGATGCCGTTCTTCAAAGCAAACGGCGGCGAGTGGTTCAAGGACGGCAAGCCGGCCTTCAATTCGGATGCCGCGGTAAAGGCGACCGAAACCTATCTCGAACTCTTCAAATATTCGGCGCCGGGCACGCAGACCGGCTCTTGGGACGAGTCCACCGGCGCCTTCCGCTCCGGCAAGGTGGCGATCATCATCGAATCCGCACCCCTTGGCGGCATGTCCGTCGACAAGGCACAGAGCCAGGTTGCAGACAAGGTTGCGTTCTCCGTTCCGCCGTCGCCGCTGCCGGGGGCCGGTTACGCCCATGGTTTTGCAATCGCGTCCAAGGCCAACAAGACAGATGAGGAAAAGGCCTGCGCTGGTCTCTTTGTTGCCTGGGCAACATCCAAGGAACAGGAAGCCCGCCGCCTCGCCGCCGGCCAGCCGGGCGAGTTGACGCGCACAAGCACCTATCAGAGCCCGGAATACGCCAAGACCTTTGGCCAGAACCTTGCCGACGCCATGGCGGCGACCGGTCAAAAGACCACCGTCACCTTCTGGCAGGATCCGCGCTGGCAGGAATTGGGCAACCAGTGGGGCATCATGCTGGAAGAGCTGATCACCGGTAGCCGCACTGACATCAAGGCGACGCTGAACGACCTCGAAGCCTTCGCAGCCAAACTCTGACGCCTCCCAAGCCGTCTGACGGGCGCGTCTGATGACGCGCCCCCTTTTGCCAATCCGAGGATCTGCCATGCGCCGAGGCCGCTCGCTGCCTTACGTCTTTCTTGGGCCCAGTTTGGGTATCCTGATCATTCTGGCGCTCGTGCCGACGATCTACGCTATCAATATATCCCTGCAGAACCGGACCCTTTCGGCACCCGATGCAGACTATGTCTGGTTAGCCAATTATCTGGCGCTGTTTTCGGATGCCCGTTTCCTGAACGCGCTCTGGGTATCTTTCAAGTGGGAGGTCATCAGCGTCTCGTTGACCATGGTGACGGGGGTTGCGCTCGGGATTGCCATGTTCGAGGCAGCGAGCCCCCGTATGCGCAACGTCCTCTGCGTGCTCTTCATCATTCCCGTTCTCCTGCCACGCGTGTGCGCCGCTTTTGTGTGGAAGTTCGCCTTTCATCCGCTCTACGGCGCGCTGACCTGGCCGGTCAGGGAGCTCACCGGCATCACGCCCGACATTCTGTCGACGCCGCTCGGCGCCCTCCTTGCTGTTGCTTTCGTCGATGTCTGGCAATGGGGCTTGTTCTTTTCAGTGATCATCTTGAAGCTTCTCGAATCCCTGCCGCCTCAGCCGCTGGAAGCCGCACGCATAGATCGGGCGACCCGCTTCGAAATCCATCGTTTCGTGACCCTGCCGATGCTGAAAGCACCCTTGATCAGTCTGCTGCTGGTCAAGGCGATCGAGAGTCTTCGCTCCTTCGACCTCGTTTACGTCATGACGCGCGGCGGTCCCGGCATCTCAACCGAGACGCTTGACATGTATGCCTATTCCCAAGGCTTCATAGAAGCCGGCAAGATCTCCTATGCGTCCTCCATGGCCGTCATCATGATGGTCCTGACCATCGTCACCTTTACCTTTACCTGGAAGAGGCTGAACCGATGAAGATATCCACCTTTCTGCTCAGGCTTTTGTTGGTTCTTGCCGCTGCACTTGTCGTGCTGCCACTCCTATGGACCCTGCTAAACGCCTTCAAGACCAATGCCGATCTGCTGGTGTCAACGCCAAAGCTTATCTTCCAGCCTGTCTTCGACAATATGAGTTATGTGCTCAATCGCCGCTCGGTGGCGCGCGCACTTACCAATTCGTTGATCATCTGCTCGAGTGCGGTCGTGCTTGGCGCCGTACTCGGTGTACCGGCGGCCTATGTGATCGCCCGGTTCAAGAACAGGATCACGGCGGAGGCGCAGTTCTTCGTTCTGTCGCTGCGCTTTCTGCCGCCCGTCGCGATCGCTATTCCCATGCTGGTCATCTGGCTCGGTCTTGATCTCTATGACACCCGGCTGTCGCTGATCGTGACCTATCTCATTGTGACAGCCTCGATCACCATCTGGCTTTCCGTGCCGGCTTTCGAGCGTGTCAGCCTTCACGTTGAAGAAGCTGCCCGGGTGGATGGGCTTGGCCCATATGCGACCTTCTTCCGCATCGCCCTGCCGATTGCCCGTTTCCAGGTCTTCGGCGCCATTGCCTTCTCCTTCGTCCTTGTCTGGAACGAGTTCCTGCTTGCCATGATGCTCACGACCTCGAAGGCAAAGACCCTGCCGATCATCGCGTCCGAGATGTCGCAGCTCGGCATGAATGTGCCCTGGGGAATTCTGAACGCCGCCGTCGTCCTGTTGTCGCTGCCACCGCTGATCCTGCTCGGAGTGCTTGCCGGTGGCCTCAACGCCGCATTTTCCAAGAAAACTGACCAAGGTTGACTGACCCATGAAAGCACTTGTCCTCGAACATGTCGGCGAACTTTCCCTGCGCGATATCGAAATTCCTCAAGAGTTGGGGCCGGATGACGTTCGCATTCGTATCCATACTGTTGGCGTCTGCGGCAGCGACGTACACTATTACACCCATGGTCGCATCGGTGACTTCGTCGTGAACGCGCCCATGGTTCTCGGCCACGAGGCAGCAGGAACCGTCACCGAGACCGGCGCCAACGTCACCCATCTGAAGCCCGGCGACCGCGTCTGCATGGAACCGGGCATCCCCGATCCGAAATCGCGTGCGTCGCGGCTCGGCCTCTACAATGTTGATCCTGCCGTGACATTCTGGGCAACGCCGCCGGTGCACGGCGTCTTGTGCCCGGAGACAGTCCATCCGGCAAGCTTCACATACAAGCTGCCTGACAATGTCTCCTTCGCCGAAGGCGCGATGGTTGAACCATTTGCCGTGGGCATGCAGGCGGCCGCCCGGGCGAAGATCACGCCCGGCGATACGGCGGTTGTTACAGGCTGCGGAACCATCGGCATCATGGTGGCACTGGCTGCCCTTGCCGGCGGCTGCTCGCGAGTGCTGATCTCGGACATTTCCGCAACAAAACTTAAACTGGCCGAAAGTTATGGCGGCATCACTGGTATCAACCTCAAGGAGGTCGATGTCATTGAGACCGTCAACGAGGCGACAGAAGGCTGGGGAGCCGATATCGTCTTTGAATGCTCCGGCGCACCGGCCGCGGTCCGTGATCTCTTCAAGGTCGTGCGCCCGGGCGGAACAGTCGTTATCGTCGGTCTGCCGCCCGAACCCGTCGCGGTAGACCTTGCGGCGGCCTGCTTCCGCGAATGCCGTATTGAAACGGTTTTCCGCTACGCCAACGTGTTTGACCGTGCACTGGCGCTGATCGCCGCAGGCAAGGTCGACCTGAAGCCATTGGTTTCCGGCACCTATGCCTTTGATCAATCGATCAAGGCCTTCGAAAGGGCGGCCGAAGGCCGGCCAGAGGACGTAAAGCTGCAGATCGTCGTGGACGGGGAGACGAAGTGATGGCCACTGTTGAGTGCCGGGGGATCAGGAAAGTCTATGGTTCGCTTGAGGTCATGCGGGATTTTGACCTGAAGATCGACAACCACGAATTCGTCGTCTTTCTCGGCCCGTCAGGCTGCGGAAAATCCACCATGCTGCGGATGATTGCCGGGCTTGAAGAGATTTCAGGCGGGGATCTGCTCATCGGTGGCGAGCGGATGAACGATCGCGATCCGGGTGACCGGGGCATCGCGATGGTGTTCCAGAACTACGCGCTTTACCCCCATATGAGCGTGCGGGACAATATCACTTTCGGTCTCGAGAGGGCCGGAATAGGAAAAGCCGCGATCGATCAGCGCCTGGCGCCTGTGGTCGACGCGCTCGGTCTTGGCGTCTATCTTGCGCGCAAGCCGACGGAACTGTCCGGCGGACAGCAGCAGCGAGTGGCCATCGCCCGCGCCATGATCAAGACCCCGGAGGTCTTCCTGTTTGACGAACCGCTTTCAAACCTTGATGCCAAGCTGCGCGGCAGCCTGCGGGTCGAGATCGCGCGCCTCCACCGCGACCTGAAAACGACAAGCATATATGTCACTCACGACCAACTCGAAGCCATGACGCTTGCCGACCGTATTGTCCTGATGAAGGACGGCCGTATTGAGCAGATGGGCACGCCCGAAGAAATTTATCAGGCGCCTCGGACAGTGTTTGCTGCCGGCTTCATAGGCACACCGAACATGAATTTTCTTCAGTTGCAGATGACGCAGGAGTGGCTGGGCGACAATCTTGTCAGGTTTACAGCTCCGGCAGGCCTCCGTTCCGGTGAGGTTACCGTTGGAATTCGGCCCGGATCATTTCGCATAAACCAGGATGCTCAAGCCTTTCGCGGCACCGTCGAGCGGAACGAGTTCCACGGTGAGACACGTCTGATCTGCCTGAAAAACGACCGCCACGAGATCAATATTTCTGTTCCTGCGGACATAAGACCCGCCATCGGCGAGGTGCTTGGTGTTGAAGTGGCATCGTCCGACCTACACGTGTTTGATCCCGGCACGGGACTGAGGTTGATTTAAACCCACTCAGGTGGGACCTTCAATCACGTCGCGCAGGGCAACTGGACGCCTACAATCCGCCTGGCCTTTTGCGGATGGCCTGTGACCGGGGCCGCAAAACGTCCTTTAATCCTGGTAGGGTCGGTTACCCTGAAGAGACGGGCAGCGCCAAGCATTCGCGGACGAGCAATTCATTGGGATATTGAAAGAGCAGTATAGCGGCTGATATCAGCCGTAAACACGCAATATGCAGGCTGCGATTTATGACCGAACGGTTGCCATACCGAGCGGCCTTACCCGTGACGTCGGCAAGCATGACCTAAATTTCTCGGGCGGTGAAAGACGGCCAATTGCCATGGCAAGAACCTTCTTCTGGTCCTGCTCTTATTTTCCTTACTGAGGCCAGCCCAGCGTGAAACGACGGAACCGACAGCCCGTGCCGGCGACGTCACTATAACCGCGATCACCCATCGTACAGCATTAATCACTATGAAGGATCAAGTGATCAACTGAGGCGGCAGAGAGATGAGGCCGCAGCAAAAATGCGGGCGGGCATACACGAAATGGATCGGCGGATGTACTGCCCGCTGTTGATGTATTCACGCCATCAAAAGAGCAAACGAAATATTCAGTTGAACTCTCGTGAGAGTTTCAATCCGGCGGCGCTTGAAATCATCGTCGCTGTCCGTTTCGGACACATCCTGACAACGGCTCAGCATCCCCCGATTCAACGGCAGAAGTAACCCCGTAATTTTAGCGATCCGGCTGGTCGCTTAAATCTTTCTCATTCGACCAATAAATGGTCAAATCCCACAAATTGCATCGAACCAAAAGCGCGATTCTTGCAAGAAATCGAGATTGGCACGCTGTTTGCTTGTGACTGATTTGACCGTTTTGACTGATTTGACGGTTTATTCAAAATAGAAAAGGGGAACTCGATGGGTTCAGAATTCAGTCGTCGTCGCTTCCTGCAAGGATCCGCGGGCGCAGCCGCCGTCGCTGGCTACATGCAGATCAATCCTGACTTCTTCATCTCGCCGGCCTTCGCACAGGCCGGCAAGACCATGACGTTCCTGTCGGCCGAAAACATTACCGGCAACTGGGACCCGACCGCTCATACGACACTTTCTCAGAAGAATATCGAAGGTTTCGTCATGGGCTTTCTTACCCGCACGCCGATGAAACTCGATGATCCCGGCGCGGTCGTCTACGAACTGGCCACCGACATCAAGCTGCTTGACCCGCACCGGCTACAGATCAAGCTGCGCGAAGGTATCGTCTTCCATGACGGCAAGCCGTTCAAGGCGGAAGACGTCAAGGCAACCTTCGAATACGGCTCCAGGGCAGATCGTCCGGCGCAGTGGTATCCCGGCCCGACCGAGACGCTGACGATCGAAACACCGGACGATTACACCGTCATCGTCGACACATCCAAGGGCGGCTATCCGGCCCATCTCTTCATCTTTCTTGCATCCTTCCTGCCGATCATGTCGGCCAAGGATGTCGCCGGCGGCCCCGGCGGCCCGCTCTCCCAGCGGCTCAACGGCACCGGTCCTTTCAAATTCGTCGAACAGCGCGGCAACGACACCGTGATGCAAGCCTATGACGGCTACTTCAAGGGCAAGCCAGCCATTCCCGGCATCAACTTCACTTTCACAGGCGACTCCACCACCCGTATGTTGTCGCTGATGAACGGCCAGGCTTCGATCGTTGAACGTCTGGAGCCTGAACAGGTTGACACGATCAAGGACAATCCGGCGATTTTCATCAACAAGGTCGTTTCGGTCGAGAACAAGTATCTGTGGTTCCGCTGCTCGAAACCGCCTTTCGACGATCCGCGTATCCGTCTTGCCGCCTGCCATTCGATCGATCGCGACATGATCATGGAACTGATGGGCTCGGCCGGCCATGCCTCGTCGAATTTCGTCTCGCCGGTCAAATTCGGCTATGTCGATCTGGCGAACTACCCGAAATTCGACCCCGAGAAGGCCCAGGCCCTGCTCGCCGAAGCCGGTTTCCCAAACGGCAAGGGCCTGCCGCCACTTGAATACATCACGTCCGTCGGCTTCTATCCGAAGACCAAGGAATATGGCGAGATGCTGACCGCCATGCTGCAGGAGCAGGGATTTAACGTCAGCCTGACCGTGCTTGAACCTGCGGCCTGGAACGAGCAACTGTACCATCGCCCCGGCGGCGGCCCGGGCCATATGGTCGATTGCGGCTGGTCGACAGCGTCTCCGGAACCGGATCTGGTCCTGCGCACCCATTTCCATTCCACCTCGCACCGCATCTGCGGCATTGAGGACAAGGAGATCGATGCCAGCCTCGATAAGGAACGTTCGGCACCGACGCTGGAAGAGCGCAAGAAGATCCTTCAGGAAGAGACCATGCCTCTCATCACCGCCAAGATGCCGGCACTCTCGCTGTTCACATCCGTGATGATCCACGCAATGCAGAAGGACTTTGAGGGCATGTACATCTATCCCGACGGGTCGATCGACGCGGCCAAACCTGCTGCCTGACCGTGATCAGCCACACGCCGCGATCAGGCGGCGTGTGGACTTGCCCGTGACTTTTCGAGCGGAGTGACTGAATGTTTGCCGTGAACTTCCTGATGCGACGCCTCATGCAGGGCGCCATCATCATATTCCTTGTGTCCTTGCTGATCTTTACCCTCTTGCGGGTGGTGCCGGGTGACCCGGTACGCCTTATGGCGGGCGGCATGGCGCCCGAAGCACTGATCGAAAAGATCGCAACCGACATGGGCCTTCGCGATCCCATACTGGTGCAATTCGGTGGCTACATGGGCGGTGTGGTTCGTGGCGATCTTGGCCAGTCCTTCGTGCGCCCGGCAAACGGCGCCTCGACCGGTGGCGCGACATTCAACGACTCAACTCGCGGCGAACGAGCAAAGGTCTTCGACCTGATTTTCGATGCACTTCCAATGACGCTTCAACTGGCGGCCGTGACACTGGTGATTGCACTGATCTTCTCGGCAATCATCGGCATTGCGGGCGGGCTTTCGATCGGCAGATGGCCAGACAAGCTTGCCTTCTACATTTCATCGATATTCATCTCGCTGCCGAATTTCTGGCTCGGCATCGTTCTGGCATTGCTTTTCTCGGTGAAGCTCGGATGGCTTCCTGCCATTGGCTATCAGGGTTTTGCCTACACAATCCTGCCGGCAATCGTGCTGGCGGTCGAATTGTCTCCGGTGCTGATCCGCACGCTGGTCAGTTCCGTATCCAGCCAGATGATGGAGCCCTATGTGGCAGTCGGACGCGTACGTGGCCTGAGCCGTTCGCGGATCATCTCCAACCATGCCCTGCGCAACGCCTCGGTGCCGCTTCTCAACCTGCTCGGTGTGCAATTCTCCAGCCTGCTCGGCGGGGTCATCATCGTCGAATATATCTTCGATTATCCCGGGCTCGGCCTTCTGACCATCAACGCCGTGCTGCAGCGCGACTTTCCGTTGATCCAGGGTATCGCGATCGTCACGAGCGCCATTTTTGTACTGATCAACATTGTCGTCGATCTCGTCGCAACAACCATCGATCCGAGGCTTGAATACTGATGTCCATCACATCCGCACTCGACACCCCGATCATTTCTAAAATGGCAAGCCGCTCGATTGCGCGCCGCATATTCGATCGCGCCGCATCGACGCCCGGTTTTCGCATTGGTCTTGCGATCTTCCTGCTGCTTGCGATTGCCGCCGCACTTTATCCGGAAATCAGTGGCGTCGACCCGACAAAGATGGATGTGAAGGCCCGCCTTCTGCCGCCACTTTTCTTCGGCGACAACTGGAGCTGGGGCCACCCGCTTGGCACCGATCAGATTGGCCGCGACATGCTGGTGAGGTCGCTTGTCGGCCTGCGTTATTCCTTCCTGATCGGGATTGCATCGGTTGCAGTGACACTCATCATCGGCTGTGCCCTCGGCACGATTGCCGGTTACTTCGGCGGTCGTATCGACACGCTGATCATGCGTCTGACCGATGCGCAGCTATCTATTCCGATGATCATTCTGGCGATCGCCGTTCTTGGCGTGTCGCGCCCGACAATTCCGGCCATCGTCCTGGTGCTTGGTCTCTCAAGCTGGCCGGTCTATGCGCGCATCATGCGCAGCATTGTGATGACGGAAAGGCAACGGGAATATGTGCGCGCTGCCAAACTTGGGGGCTCGACCGATTTCCGCATTATCGTCAGCCTGCTTCTGCCGCTGCTCCTGCCGCCGGTGATCTTCACCTCGGTGCTTGATGTGGCGCGCATGATGATCTTTGAATCGACACTCGGCTTCCTCGGCCTGGGTGTCCAGCCGCCGACCCCGACCTTCGGCAATATCATTGCCGATGGCCGAAAGTATCTTCTGAACGCCTGGTGGATCGCAACCATGCCCGGCATTTTCCTCGGCCTCACTTTAACCAGCATCAATCTCATAGGCGCTTCGCTGGAACGGGCCCGCAACACCATTCACGGAGGGTCCGAGTGATGATCAAGCCGCTTCTTGAGCTGCAAAACCTCACCGTTAATGCCGGTCGCTCGGACAAGGCGAAGATTATTCTGGACAATATCTCCTTCAGCCTCGCGCCGCGAGAGATCGTCGGTGTGGTCGGGGCCAGCGGAGCCGGCAAGACGGTGCTGTCCAAGGCAGTCGTCAACTGGCTGGAACCGCCGCTTTCCGTGCGTTCCGGCAGCGTCCTCTTCGAAGGCAAGGATATTTACGGCATCTCCGAGAACGAGATGCGTACCCTGCGCCGCCGGGTCGCCTATGTCGGCGCCAATCCGATGGGTGCACTCGATCCGACACTGCCGGTCGGCGTCCAGATCGTCGAGAAGCTGCGTGCGGTCGTTCCAGGAACCTCGCGGAAAGAGGCGGAAAAGCGCACGATCGAGCTTCTGGAGGCCGTCCGCATTCCCTCGGCCCGCAGCCGTTTCAGCGACTACCCTTCGCAGTTTTCCGGCGGCATGATGCAGCGCGCACTGATCGTTGATGCGTTGGTAACGAACCCGGCGCTGCTGATTGCAGATAACGTCACCCAGCCGCTCGACGTTACCGTCGCAGCCCAGGTCATCCGTCTGATGAAGGAACTGACAGATGGTTTCAATACCGCTGTGCTGTTCGTCTCCTCCTCCCTTCCCGTTGCCCGCGAAGCCTGCAACCGGATTTTGGTGATGGAGAAAGGTCGCATCGTCGAGGAACAGGAAACCGAAAGGCTGATCGCCGCCCCTGCATATGCCTATACGAAGGAGCTTGTCGAACAGACGCCGAAGATCTGGATCGAAAAGACCGAGATGCCGCGTCTCAACGACAAACGCGACGTTGTCTTGAGCCTGCGCGATGCCTCACAGGTCTACAGGGTAAAGAAGAAGACCGGCTTCGGTGGCTTCAACCATGTGCGTGCGGTTCGCAACGTCACCTTCGATGTCCGGCGCGGCGACAGTTTCGCGATCGTCGGTGAATCCGGTTGTGGCAAGTCGACGCTGATGCGGCTTCTGAGCAGGCTGGAACTGCCGAGCTCCGGCCAGGTTCTATGCGGTGCCGACGATATCGCCATGCTCGGTGGCAAAGACCTTCTGACCTTCCGCAAGAAGCTGCAAATGGTACTGCAGGATCCGTTCGGCTCCCTGCCGCCACGCACATCGGTCGGGAAGATGCTGGAGGGCCCGCTTCGCACGCACGGATGGAAGGACAGTGCCAAAATTCGTGAGCGGGTGCTCAAGGTCATGGGCGAAGTCGGCCTCTCCGCCGATCTCTACGAGGAATTGCCGATCGGCCTGAGTGCCGGCCAGCGCCAGCGCATCAATGTTGCCCGTGCGCTGGTTTTGGAGCCTGAAATACTGATCATGGACGAAACGCTTTCTGCCCTGGACCAGACAGAACAGTTCAAGCTTCTCGATCTTTTCCAGAAGCTGCAGAAGGAATACGACCTCACTTACATCTTCATCTCCCACGACCTTGCGATGGTCCGCAAGGTCTGCAACCGTGTGGCGGTAATGTATCTCGGCGAGGTCTTCGAACTGGCTGATAACGAGCGGTTGTTCTTCGATCCCGGACATCCTTATACAATGGCGTTGCTCAGCGCGATGCCGACACTTGAAGAACGCCGCTACAAGGCGGAAGACTGCCTTCTGGAAGGTGAACCGCCAAGCCCGATCGATATTCCTCCAGGTTGCAGCTTCAAGTCGCGCTGTCCGCGTGCGATGGAGAGATGCGGCAGCCTGCAGCCCGCGCTTACCGCGCGTGGCAGCCAGGATTTCGCCGCCTGTCATCTCATCCAGCCATTGGCTCTCGATGACGCAACCCGTCAAATGGCTTTAGCCTGACCATGGTTGCGGCGCCACAGACGGGGCCGCAACGATCACTAGTCCAGGGTGCATTCATGAGTTTCACCGAACATCGCCTCAAGCTTATCCTCGACATGCTGAAGCAAACCCAGCGCGTCAATGTGAGGGAGCTTGCCGATTATCTGCAGGTCAGCCAGGAGTCGATCCGGCGCGACCTCAAGGAACTTGAGATGCGCGGTTATGCCCGCCGCGTCTATGGCGGCGCGGTCCTTGACCAGCAGGAAAGCGATCAGCCGTTTACCGACCGACTGCGTGTCAGCTCACGCGAGAAAGCCAAGATCGGCGAGGCCGCAGCGTCGCTGGTTGAGGACGGCATGAAGGTGTTCATCGATACCGGCACCACAACGATTGCCTGCCTAAAACATATCGAGACGCGCAAGGACTTGACCGTTGTCAGCAATTCGCTGGCGGTCGCAGCCCACTTCTTCAATCTGCCGCAGGCAAGTGTGCGGGTTCTTGGCGGTCGCATGCGCCCAGATTATCAGGCGACATACGGCCATGAGACCGTGGCCGCGCTGAAGGAGCATTTCTTCGATCTCGCGATCATCGCCATCAGCGCCATTCACGCCGAACGCGGGTTCATGGATTTCGGCGAGGACGAGGCGATCCTGCGCCGCGTCGCCAAGGCCCAGGCAAAACGTTCGATCATTGTTGCCGACAGTTCCAAGTTTGGGCGCCTCGGCTCCATCCACACATTCGGCCTCAGCGAAATCGACGCGGTGGTGACCAGCGGCGTCATCGCGCGGGAATTTTCAGATCAATTCAATCAATCCAAAGTGGAAATCATACATGCCTGACGTCTCCTCCTCCCCTGTCCCGATCAATGCCGAGCGGCTCCAGATGCTGATGGAGACCCTCTCCACTTTTGGCGGCGGCCCCGATGGCTCGATGACCCGCCTGACGCTTTCCAGGGAAGACGGAATGGCGCGCGACTGGCTGGGGCACTGGTTTGCCGAAAACGGCTTCGAGCAGGCCGTGGACTCGATCGGCAACCAGTTCGGCAAGATGACCTTGGCGGGCGCAAATGCGCCCGTCGTCATGGTCGGCTCCCATATCGACAGCCAGCCGAACGGCGGCCGGTTCGACGGAGCGCTTGGTGTCATCGCCGCCTGCGAGGCGGTTTTGTCCGTCAGCGAACGTCTCAAGGCGGAAGGCAGGTTGTCCGCCTGCAACTTCCAGATCGTCAACTGGACCAATGAGGAAGGCGCCCGTTTCCAGCCGAGCCTGCTCGGCAGCAGCGTGTTTACCGGCGCCATTGACCTGGAATGGGCGCTCGAACGGGCCGACGGTGATGGCATTACGGTGCGCCAGTCGCTGGACGAGATCGGTTATGCTGGCAAGGAAAAGGTGGAAATTCCCGACGCATTGATCGAGCTGCATATAGAAGGTGACACGACGCTCAGCCGCGCCGGGGAGCGGTTCGGTATCTTCACGCGGTTCTGGGGCGCGACAAAATATCGCCTCGCCTTCCATGGACGCCAGGCACATACCGGCGCAACCCCGATGGCAGATCGCAAGGATGCGCTGCTTGCTGCTGCCTATCTGATCGCCGATCTCAAGCAGATATCGACCGAACACGGACTGGACCTGCATACGTCGGTTGGCCGCCTGGAAGTCTTCCCCAATTCACCCAATGTCGTGCCGGCCGAAGCCGTGCTGTTCATCGAGCTGCGCTCGGGATCGCCAGACGTCCTGACGGAGGCGGAACGCAAGATGAAGATCAAGATCGAGGAAGCGGCGATGAAAGCCGGCGTCACCTCGGAGGTCCGCTCCATCGACCGCCGCAAGGCGGGAAGGTTCGCACCGGGCCTGGTGACGCTTGCGCAAAGTGCTGCGGCGCATCTCGGCCAGAGCGCCCGTCACCTCGATACGATCGGCGGCCATGATGCCGTTGCCGTTTCCGATGTCTGCCCGGCGGTGGTTCTGGCGGTTCAGAGCCGTGACGGCGTCATCCACCACCCGACCGAGTATACCTCGCCTGAAGACCAGGCCCTTGGCACGCAGATAGTGGCGGACATGCTTTACAAGATCGCCTGCGAAGGTTTGAAAGTTGTCGAACTCAGCGAGGCTGCCGAATGAAGAGATCGGGCTCTCCTCAATCACCGATGGAAGCCCGCGCGGAGAAGGCGCTTTCAGTCTTTTCCGCAGTGATTGGCGACACCCCTTCCTATGCGCCGGCGACGGCAGCTGTCGCATCGCCGTCCTATCATGCCGTCGAATCCTGCGGTTTCGTGGTCGCGCCGACAGACGGGGAGGCACGTTATTTCCTGCGTCTCGGTGCCGATGAGGTAACCGATCTCGTGGATGCCGAGACCGCAAATGCTGCGGCACACCGTTTTCACAGCCTTGGTCTTTCGCCAGAGCCGATTGGTTACGATGCCGGGACGGCCAGCATGCTGTTTGCCCGACTTGGCGACGGCTGGCGAGCGGCAAGGATCGACGATCTGATGAAGCCGCAAACTGTTGCCCGCCTGATCGAGATGCAGACGACGATCGCAGGGAGTGTTTCCACTGGCCGAACATGGTCAGTCTTCGACGGCATCGATCAGCTCTGGGCGATCGTGAGTGCCGATGCCACCAGCCTGCCCGGCGATGTCGAATGGATGCTCTCCTGGATGACGCCGATCCGCGAGGCAGTTTCAGCGGCCGGCGTGGACCTGAAACCGGCCCATGGTGATCCGCAGGCTTCGAATGTCATGCTGGGCCCAGACGGGAAAATGCAGCTCGTGGACTTCGACATGGCTGCCGACATCGACCCATACTACCAGCTCGGCGTTCAGATGAACGAACTCTACCAGTTCGAAAGCCAGATGAGGCCGTTGTTGGAAATGCACGATGGAGGTTTCAGCGAAAGAAACTTCAACCGCTGCCGTGTCTATGCGGCGGCAGACGACCTCTACTGGGCGTTGCGCAGCCTCGTACTGGAGCTTCGTTCGCCGCCGCGGGGTGTCGAATTCCTGAAATATGCCGGCTGGCGGTTCCTGCGTTGCCGAATGCTGCTCGGCCAGCCGGATTTCGAGGCCAGGCTGAGAGCGCTCTAGGCATACGAGAACGATAACGGGCTAGAAACAATAACGGGAACAAGCCTATGAATGAACTGGGAATGGCACGATCCGATGCCGAACGGGCAGTTGAGGCTGCAATCATCCAGGTACCACCTTGGGAAGGACGGCGGCTGCGCTACAGTCCGGTTTCCGGCGGAATCAGCAACACCAATTTCCGCATCGAGGTCGAAGGTGAAGAGCGTGGCTATTTTCTAAAGATTCCCGGCCGCGGCACCGAGATGTTCATCGATCGCAAGGCCGCCGCTGCCGCCAGCAAGCAGGCGGAAGTGATCGGAATCGGCCCGAAGACATTCGACTATCTCGATCACCTCGACATCGAAATCGCCGAGTTCATCGACGGTCGCCGCGCCTCGACACATAGGGATTTTGCAGACCCGGCGATCCGCAACGAAGCGGTGCGCGTCTACCGGCAGTTTCACGATGCTCCTGCCCTGCCGCTGACAAAAACCGTCTTCGACATGATCGAGGAACATTTCGACCAAGTGCGCCAGCTTGACGGCCACTGGCCGCTCGACCACGACTGGCTCTTGCGCAACTACAGACAGGCGCGCGCCGCGCTTGAGGCATCCGGGCTCGATCTGGTTCCCTGTTTCAACGACCCGATGCCGGGCAATTTCCTGATCGGTGACGACAAGTCGATCAAGCTGATCGATTTCGAATATGCGTCGAACAATGAGAGGCTCTACGATCTCGCGATCTGGAGTGGCGAGATGTTCTATTCCGAGGCGACCGACTGCGAGATAATCGAGGAGTATTTCGGTCGTTACGACAAGGCGCATCACGCTCGCTTCATCGTCCACAAGGCACTCGCCGACATCAAGTGGAGCACCTGGGCGATGGTACAAAACCGGATATCGACCCTCGATTTCGACTTTTACAAGTACGGAATCTGGAAGCATATGCGCGCCCGCTCGATCATCCACGACCCCCGTTGGCCCCTGTTCCTGAAAGCCCTTTGATGCCAGTCACCGATATCAGCCCGCAAGAAGCTGCGACCTATATCACCTTCGCCGCGGAACTTGCCGACGCCGCGCGTCCGCTGGCGCTCTCCTATTTCCGAACCCCGCTCGACGTTATCTCAAAACTCGACGATAGCCCGGTGACAATCGCCGACCGGACGATCGAAAAACATCTCCGCGAGATGATCGAGGCGCGTTTTCCCGATCACGGCATCCATGGTGAGGAGTTTGGCGTAAAGGCAGGTAACGCCTTTACATGGGTGCTGGACCCGATCGACGGCACCAAGAGCTTCATCACCGGTTTCCCGCTGTTTGGTACGCTTGTCTCACTGACATTTCAGGAAAAGCCATTCTGTGGTCTGATCGATATTCCGGCCACCGGCGAACGCTGGCAGGGCCGGCCGGGAGAGACACTCTTTGCTGGCAAGCCGGCCCACGCCAGCGGCTGCGAGAACATCTCAAGCGCCCGTTTTTATACGACTTCGCCGGATATGTTCGTGGACAGCGAAGCTGAAAGCTTCGAGCGTCTCTCCCGCAAAGCCAGGCTGCGGCGTTTCGGTGGAGACTGCTACATCTATGGTCTGATCGCTTCCGGCCATTGCGACATCGCTCTCGAGACGGGACTTCAACCTTACGACTACATGGCTCTCGTGCCCGTTGTGACGGGTGCCGGCGGATGCATTACGGACTGGCGGGGAAATGCGCTTTCGATCCATTCCGACGGACGGGTTCTGGCGTCGGCCACCCCGAGACTTCATGACGAAGCCCTGGCCCTCCTCAACCGGTGACGTGAACAAATGCCCTATACAACGACAATCGAGCAGACTGTCTTCCGCTTTGATGACCTGAAAATGCTGCTGGCGAAAGCAACCCCGGAGCGCTCCGGCGACCAGCTGGCCGGCATTGCGGCGCAAGGCCCGGTCGAGCGCTTGGCAGCCCAGATGGCGCTGGCCGATCTCCCCTTGAAAGCATTTCTCCGCGAGGAGCTCATTTCGTCGGAGGATGACGAGGTTTCCCGACTGATCGCGCAACGGCACGATCCGGCAGCCTTTTCCGCAGTTTCCTCGCTTACTGTCGGTGAATTGCGCGAATGGCTGCTCAAGCCCGAGACGTCGCATGAGCGGCTGGAGGCGGTGACCTTCGGACTGACGCCGGAAATGGTCGCGGCCGTTTCGAAGATCATGCGCCTTCAGGACATGATAGCTGTTTCTGCCAAGCGACGTGTCGTGACGCGATTCCGCAACACGATCGGGCTCGCCGGGCGGCTTTCCACCCGCAACCAGCCCAACCACCCGACCGATGACAGCCGCGGTATCATAGCGTCTGCCATCGACGGGCTGCTGATGGGGTCGGGAGATGCCGTGATTGGCGTCAATCCCGCGACCGATGCGACGGATGACTATATCCGCATCGTTTCCTTGCTCGACGAATTGCGGGAAAAGCTTGCGATCCCGACACAGACCTGTTGCCTTGGCCATGTAACGACGGCGATCCAGGCAATCGAACGGGGTGCGCCGGTCGATCTCGTCTTCCAGTCGGTGGCGGGATCGGAAAAGGCCAATCGCGGCTTCGGCATCGATCTGGCGCTTCTGAAGGAGGCACATGAGGCGGGGCGGTCGCTTGGTCGTGGCATGCCGGGCGCAAACGTCATGTATTTCGAGACTGGGCAGGGCGCGGCGCTTTCGGCCGATGCGCATTTCGGCGTCGACCAGCAGACGATGGAGGCACGTGCCTATGCCGTGGCGCGCGAGTTCGATCCGCTGCTCGTCAATACGGTCGTCGGTTTCATCGGGCCGGAATACTTGTTCAACGGCAAGCAGATCATCCGTGCCGGCATCGAGGATCATTTCTGCGGCAAGCTCCTTGGCCTGCCGATGGGCGTCGACGTCTGCTACACCAACCATGCCGATGCTGATCAGGAAGACATGGATACGCTGTTGACGCTCCTCTGCGCAGCCAATGTCAATTTCGTCATCACCGTTCCCGGCGCCGACGATATCATGCTGAACTACCAGTCGTTATCGCATCACGATGCCGTCTATTGCCGCGAGACGCTGAAACGGCCACCCGCACCAGAGTTCGAGAAATGGCTTTTCGAAATCGGCCTGACCGATCCAGATGGCGCGCTGGTCGGCGAGCCTGTCGCGCTTTCCAATTATGTCCGCAACAGCGCATTGATCGGAGCCTGACATGGAAGAGGTGCGAGAACCCACTGCTGCCGGAAAAAACCTCACTATCAAGGATATGACCGATGCGCGTGTTTCGCTCGGCCGTCATGGCGCGGGTCTTCCGACACGCGCTCAACTTGCCTTCCTTCTCGACCACGCGCGGGCACGCGAAGCGGTCTGGACGAGCGTCGACCGGCCCTCGCTGGCAGACAGGCTCGATCGTCTCGGCCTTCCGGCTGTCAATGTCGATAGCATGGCAAGTGACCGCAGCACCTATGTGCGGCGGCCGGATCTTGGCCGGCGGCTTGCGGCGGAATCCGAAAAACGGCTGAAACATGAGAGAACGATCAATGGCTATGATGTCGCAATTATCGTCGCGGACGGCCTGTCGTCCCACGCGATCGATCTCAATGCCGTGCCGTTGATCGAGGCGCTTGTTCCGAAGCTCGCTATCCTGAACCTGACCGCTGCACCAATTGTGCTGGCGAGCCAGGCGCGCGTCGCGCTCGGCGATCCTGCCGGTGAGGCATTAGGTGCAAAACTGACGATCGTGCTTGTCGGCGAACGTCCGGGACTTTCAGCTGCCGACAGCCTCAGTGCTTACATCACTTACGGTCCCAAGTCGGGAAACCTGGATTCCAGCCGAAATTGTGTCTCCAATATCAGGGATGGTGGTCTGCCGGTCTGCGAAGCTGCCGAGATCATTGCGACGCTGACCAGGGATATGATGAGGACCCGCGTCAGTGGCGTGGCGCTCAAGGCTGCCATGGTGGAGTTTCTCGAAAGACATGACAATTCGCTTCCAGCTAAAGACCTACTGACAATTTGAAGTCTTCGCGGTGCGAAGCCTTCGGGACGTGGCCCATCTGCTTTGGAAGGATTGCGGCCTGTCGTCGAAAGTCCAGTCGACTGCCTTGTGTTGAGTGCGGAGACAATAGTCCCTGCACTCAACATCATCGTTCGCAAGCTGCCGTGCTAGCCGGCAGAGAACTTCTGGACGGCGGTTACGTCGAAATAGTCCCGCCATTCGACAATCTTGTCGCCTTCAAGCTCGAAAATTCCCATGATCATCACGCGCCCGATTTCACTGCCGTCGGCGCGCTCGAACCGGTCAAGCCTTTCGGTGAGAACGCGGGATCCATCGGCGGCAATCGCGAGCATATCGATATGGACTGTCGAGATTCCCAGCGATGTCTCCAGTCCGTCGATCATCGCAATGGCCTCGTCGGCGCCCGTCGTGACCGACACGCCCTCATTGACCCAGCGCGTGGCGGGTGTGAACCAGCGGCGCACGGCTGGCCTTCCGCCGTCTTCAACGAACGTGGCGCAAAAAGCCGAAACGGTTTCGATTGGGGTGGGCATGGCAGTTTCTCCTGGGCCATCAGAAGCCCCGTTGGCCTCTGTCTTGCCGCGATAGTAGGATTTCGACCCCAATGCCACGATGCCGAAACTTCCGTCACTCTTGCCTGATCTTCCGGAATACTTGATAGAACTGGGCAATCGACTTAGGGTGACTCCATGAGCGAACTCGACAAAATACGCGCCATCGCCATGCGCCATGCTGGCCGTCCCAGTCTTAAATTGCCGCGACTGTTCGCGTATACTCTCGACCATACGACCGAGGTGGATCCGCTGATCTACGATCCTGCGGCGTCCCTGGTGATCCAGGGTACGCAGCGCATGTTTATCGGCGATAAGATGTTTGAATACGGACCCGGCCAAAGCATGATCGTCGCAGCCGAGATTGCCGCCTTGGGCCAAGTTTGCGAAGCGTCGCCAGACAGACCGTTTGTCGCAATCGGTTTATATCTAGACCCGCCTATGCTGTCCGACCTCGTCCTTGAGATGGCGGCGATGCCGGAGTTGCCGATGGAATCGGGATACGGCGTCAGCACCGCGAGTGCGTCGCTTCTCGGTGCTTGGGGGAGATTGGTAGAACTGCTCGATCGCCCATCCGAAATCCCGGTCATGGCTCAGTCTCTGGAGCATGAGCTGATGTTTCGGCTGCTGATGGGGCCGCATGGCGGCCTGCTGCGTCAGATTGCCGGGGCCGACTCGCGGCTGATGCACATCCGAAAGGCCATGGCCTGGATACGCGACCACTACGCCGAGCGTCTCGATTTCAAGGCGGTCGCGGCACTTGCCGGCATGAGTGTATCCGTCTTTTACGATCGCTTCAAAGCCGTCGCCGCCGTCAGTCCGCTTCAGTATCAGAAATATATCCGGCTCCACGAGGCCCGCCGACGCATGATCGCGAACCAGGCAGGTGCAGCCGAAGTTGCGTTCGCCGTCGGCTATGAGAGCGCCTCGCAGTTCAGCCGTGAGTACAAGCGCCTCTTCGGAGCGCCCCCGGGTCAAGACACCAAGCGAGCAAAGGCTGGCCTGGGGGGCATCAATCCGCCAAAAGCACCCGGTGCGCGGCCAGAGGTTGCTTGAACCGCTGACCGTAGTCCTGACTGACCGCTGCGACGACACTCGCTCGTAGAGCCAAAGCCTCGCGCCATCGCGTGACGCGCGGGAGACCCTGAGATATCGTCTGCGTTATGGCTGGGTCGATGAAACCGAAGTACCGGAAAAGAGGCACGAACACCGCATCGACCATCTCGAAGATCGCGATGCCAGCGGCATGAGCCGCGCAAGCCTGCATCGCCATTTTCTGGCGATAACAGCGTTCAGTCCTAGTCAGTACCACAAGCATCTCAGATTGCAGGAGGCCCGACTAGCAGCCGGCCATAGCGCCTCGCAATTCACGACTGGAATGCAGGCGCTTTGCCCAGTTGCCAGAGTCAACTCTGTTGCAGTCGAAACTACGGCGTTGCCGTCCACGGAAAGCGGACGTATCAGTCGGCATAGATGATGGAAATGTAGCACCACCGGGGACATGCTGTTGGGACGCCAAGAACATGGCAACCAGCTCGCTCTCGATCTTAAATGCCTGATCGGGTGCAATCGTCGGGCACCGCAACTAACGAAACGTTTGCTCAAGGCGTTAGCCTTATGTGCATATAAAGACAAAAACAGCGGGCTTTCACAGGCGACGGCTCGACGGAACAATGGACGCGCCCATATCTCGGGTGTAAGCTCACAACACACTACACGCATGCGATGAATCTCGAGGGGGACGGGAGGCGGCTATGCAGACGACGGTGTCCACGGCTTCAACTGCAGCACGAGACCCTCCGGGAATAGAGGAAATCCGGTCGCAACTCGAACGCATCGTCGCGAGCGCGGAGTTTCCCGGCTTGGGGCGAAGTGCCGCATTTCTGCGATATGTTGTCGAAGAAGCCATCGCCGGGCGGGCCGCCCGCATCAAGGGTTACTCCATCGCAATTGAGGTATTCGGCCGCAATGAAAGCTTCACGCAGGACGATCCGGTCGTGCGGATCGAGGCCGCGCGTCTAAGGCGTTCGCTAGAACGTTATTATCTGGTGGAAGGTCACAAGGACCCGGTCAGGATCGACATACCGAAGGGCGGATATGCCCCGGTGTTCTCATTGAATACTGCGGTCGTTTCCAAGAAGGTCGATAATGGGTCCGTTCCGACCTCACAGCTATCGCCGATGGTCCGATGGTGGAGCGTGAGGCGGCTTTCGCTTGCTTGCCTCGCCCTGCTTACGGCTGCGTCTGCCTATCAATTCTCAAGTCACTCAAGATTGGCGCCAACAGAAGAGTTAGCCGAAAGCACGGCTCCCGACAGACCCGCCCTAATTGTGGCTCCTTTCGCCAATTTGGGCGATGGACCAAACGCCCAGTTATACAGCCTCGGGCTTACGGAGGAGCTTCTGACTGCCCTGCCCCGCTTCAAGGAGATCAAGGTCTTTGGTCGCGAGACGTCCAAAGCGCTGCCGTCGGACGTCGATGTATCCAAAGTTAGGGAGGAGCTGGGCGCCCGTTATCTTCTGACAGGGGGTGTGCGAACTGCTGGAAACAGCCTGCGCGTGACAGCCCGTCTTCTGGACACCGACGATGGCGAAATAGTCTGGTCCCGGGATTATGACAACGATCTCGGATCGAAAGACCTGTTTTCCATACAGGCGGACGTGGCCAGAAGAGTCGCCACCGCCATTGCGCAGCCATATGGTGTGATGGCACAGGCCGACACCGCAAATCCTCCACCGCAGGATCTTGGTGCATACGAATGCAGCCTGCGCTTTTACGCATATCGTAGCGAGCTCAGCCCCGAAGAGCATGCACACGTTCGCGAATGCCTGGAAACATCCGTTGCGCGGTATCCGACCTTTTCCACTGCCTGGGCGATGCTATCAATCATCTATCTCGATGAAGACCGCTTCAAATTCAATAGGGGCCAAGGTCCGGAAACACCATTGCAGCGGGCGCTTCGCGCGGCGCGGCGGTCGACCCAGCTTGATGCGAGCGACACGCGAGGGCTTCAGGCGTTGATGATGGCCCTGTTTTTCAACCGGGAGCTTACCGAGGCGATGCGAGTAGGCGAAGTGGCCCTCGCTACCAACCCCAACGACACCGAGTTGATGGGCGAGTTCGGCACCAGACTAGCCCTTGGCGGCCAGTGGCAACGGGGAGCCAACCTACTTGATCAGGCTATCGCACTCAACCCAGGCGGCAGCGGCTATTATAACGGCACACGCGCTCTTGCAGCCTACATGCTCCACGACAATTCAACCGCCGTCCGCGAGATCACCAAGGCTGATATGCAAAAATTTCCGCTGTTTCATGCGGTTGCGGCGGTCATATACGCAGATGCCGGAATGATGGATCAAGCCCGGCACGAGGCAGAGATTTTCGTTCGAATGCGCCCGGACTTCCTGCCAAACGTCGTTGAAGAACTGGCGATGCGGAACGTACAGCCAGGTGATCGTGACCGACTGGTAGAGGGACTTCGCAAAGCCGGAATGCTGCCTCCCAAGATTAAAGAACCCGCCGCGATAACCATCAGTGCTTCGGATTTGCAGCCGCGCTAGCGCAGAGGCTTAATACGCTGAAAACCGAAATGCCGCCCGCTGCGACGTACCAAACGGGCAGGTAGGAAAGGTGACGCCAATATCTCTTTCCTTCAGGCCTTTTCGAACGCCCACATCTTACGCGGATACTTCCAGATCCACGCACCGCTGTAGAAATCAGACGAGCTGCGTTTTCATGGGTTTATCCTTCTCAGGTGCGGCCTTCTGGGCCACAGAATGGTGGCGAGCAACAGAGTGTAGGTCAAAGCTAACGCGATATAGACAATGCGGGTGGCGAAGCTCTCCGCAGCACTGCCAGGCAGGGGCGACACACCGAGCCCGAACAGGATAAGGAAAATCGTCAGAGCACCGGCAAACATCGGCGCCTCCCTGGTAGGAGCTGCTGCCCGACCTCCCAGAAAGAGGGCAACGACAAGGACAATCAGAAAGATCGAGAACAGGTTGGGGCGAAGCGTAAGGATCGCATAAGCTAAAGATGCGAGGACGCCGCCGAATAGATTGACCATTATAAGCCCAACAGCTGCCCGCGTGCTTGCGGCGACGTCGAGCTGGCCGAGTAAGGATGCAACGGTGATCGGAATGACCGCCGCGGCCGTCAGATTGTCGCTCGTCAGGCAGATCACGACAGATGCCAGCAGGATCAGCGTATTTGCCAATGCTCTCAGCAGAGCCGGCGGATGGTCGAAGGATGGCGCGGCACTTCCGTCCAGAACTACCGGTTCGGGAAAGATCGCATGGGCGAGCCACGTCAAAAGCGTGCCCGACAACACGCCACCAACAAGAATCGAGAGGATGGAATTGGCCAACTCATCGTTCAAAATACCGAGCAGCGGAACGATGATCGCGACCACCAACACCAGAAAGACCGCAGGCCCGCCCTTTCCCGACGTCTGTAAGGCAAAACACAGGAAATAGGTTAGCCCCAGAAGCAGGAGAAAGGGAACAGGACGATTGCCGAGGCTGCTGGTCAAGATCATCATCGCCATTCCCGCGACCAGAATGACGAGCGCCGCGCCAAGTGTCTTGGCAAGCGGCATCGGTCGAGAGCTTCCCAGCAGAAATTGCGCGGCGAAAAGCGGCCCGAGGAACGGAACAAAGGCCCCCCAATACACCGCCAGCACAAAGCCGATCGAAACCGCAAGAGTGACCCGCAATCCTTTTCGTTTCTGCTCGGCGGCGGTGCTGTCAGTTGACATAGGTGAGCACCGACATGATACGGATCCAGAGTGATCCCCAAGCATTGGCGACCGGATTGTTACCGGTATAGATGATGACGGTCGCCTGCGAACCGTAGCGCACGCCGCCCTTGGGTCTTTGAGCTTCATCGATATTGAGACGGACCGGAAACCGCTGCGCTTCCTTGACCCAGCCGCTGTCACTGCGCATGGTTGGCAACCCGGTGCTCGGATCCGTGCTCCCTTGCGAGACACCGAAGCCGACGCTTTCTACCGTGGCAGGGAACAGTCGGCCTGGAAGGGCATCAAAAAGGATTTCCGCCCTGTTGCCGACGACGACATTTTCGAGGCTGTTCTCCTTGAACGCGGCATTGATCCAGATGGTGCCCACATCGATAAAGGTCATGGCCGGTTGGCCGGCTGGCAAGACCTTGCCACTGGTGAGCTGAAGGTTTGTCACGACCCCGGACGAAGGCGCCCGCACTGTGGTATGCATCAGGTCCAGCCTGGCCTTCTCCAATCCAGCAAGAGCTGCGCGCAGTTGCGGATTGTCGTTTCCGGAAGGGCCGAGCTGCTCGCGGGCCTTGGTGAGATCAGCCTGCGCACCGGAAACCGAGGCCTCTGCCTGATCGAAGGCAGATTTGGCGGCGTCGAAACGGGCTTTTGAAAACACGCCGTTTTTGAGGAGTTCGGAGGCCCTGGCATATTGGTCGCGAAGGTTGTCCCTGTCGGCACGGATCTGGACAAGCTTTGCTTGGGCGGCATCCACCGCAGCGGTCGATGCGCCGATTGACTGTCCGACACTGGCCAGACCGGCCTCCGCCTCGTTCACGGCGAGTTGGTAGCGCTGGGGATCAATTCGGAACAGGATCTGGTCGGCCTCCACCCGCGTATTGTCGTTAACGCCCACTTCCACGACGCGACCTGTGACTTCAGGCGCTATGCCAACGACATACGCCTGGACCTGCGCTTGAGATGTTGATGGTGTCCGCCGCTCCATGAAGACTGACAGCACGAACAGGACCAGCGCCAGACAAACGACAGCGAAAGCGATCCTCCGCAGGGGATTGCGGGGTGGCGGGGTAGCTACAGGCTCGTGTGATATCTCGGAAGCCACGATCTCGTTCCTTCGAAGTTAACTGCCCATCCGGCGGAATTACACCGGGCGCGGACCGGGTGAGCGATGAAGAGAGACAACGGTGGCTCGGGCGAGAGCATCTTCAATCTCTCTGCCAAGGGCCGCCAACAATTCCCTGTATTCGGCCACACGGTCATCTCGGACCGGATCGGAAGAAGCCGCCTCCCATCTTGCCAACTCCGTCTGGGCTTCGGCAAAATCCTGGCAGATTTCACAGAATATGACGTCGCGCGACGAAAGCTCGTTGATGGCCTGAACTCTTGTGGGAAACCGCAGCCTGACCGCAGCCACACCTTCATCCATTGTCCTCTCCCACCCTCACAGCGTCACGGCGACGCCGAATGTCTCGATGGCATATTCTTTGATGAAGCGCGGCTCGTGCAGTATGTTACCGTAATATACGCTGGTGCGGTCAGCTTACCGAGGTTGGATTGCAGCACCGTCAAGGTCTCGCATGTTTTAACACGCTAGCGAGCGGGCGAGAAAGACGACGGTTACGGGGCCGCGTGTGATTGTCTCTGGCAACTTCCACACTTTCACGCATTCAGATGACGGCATCGTCCGCCGGATGCCCGTAACATACCCGATGTTACGGGAAAACAGCCCGTCATTCGCATAGGTTTTTTGTGCGCCGACGTGGCGAGGACAAAGCTGTGACATATGGCGGCGGGCGATCTGGTGAACGGCAACGATACAAGGGACCTCCGTAACGGACGCTTTCCATATCGAATGGGAAGGCTCCCTTTTTGTGTGATGTTCGCAGCTCTCGTTGGTTGCGGCGGCCACGCGAAAAACGTTCTTGTCCCTGTTGCCGATAGCGCCCCCACATCCACCAAGGTGGACATGCTGATCACAACAACGCGTAGTCGCTCCGCGAACAAAGGCGAGATGTTTACGGGTGAACGCGCAAGGGATGCGGCCTTCGCGGAGATCACCGTGTCCATCCCTCCGGGAAATGTCCGCAAGATTGGTAATGTTGCCTGGCCGAAAAGGATTCCTCCCAATCCAGCCACTGATTTTGCGACGTTAAAGGCACAGGAAATCAGCCGCGACGATGCTCGGAAATGGCTGAGCGCTTCCGTCAGAAAGAGCCGTGACGGCAGCGTGCTGGTCTTCATTCACGGCTTCAACAATCGATTTGAAGACTCGGTCTATCGCTTTGCCCAAATCGTCCAGGATTCCGGCGTAGCGAGCGCTCCCGTACTGGTCACCTGGCCGTCGCGCGGAAGCCTGCTTGCGTACGGCTACGACCGCGAGAGCACCAACTATACGCGCAATGCCCTGGAGTTGCTTTTTCAATATCTGGCCAGGGATAAGCAGGTGAAGGAAGTTTCGATCCTTGCTCATTCCATGGGTAACTGGCTCGCGCTCGAGGCGCTTCGTCAAATGGCCATTCGCAATGGAAGCCTTCCGGCCAAGTTCAAGAATGTGATGCTCGCATCTCCCGACGTCGACGTCGACGTCTTCCGGCAACAGATCGCCGACATGGGCAAAAAGCATCCGAAATTCACTTTATTTGTCTCCCGGGATGATCGGGCATTGGCCGTGTCCCGCCGAGTGTGGGGCAACGTCGCGAGGCTTGGCGCTATCGACCCTGAGCAGCCTCCCTACAAGAGTGAATTGGCCGAAAGCCAGATCTCGGTAATCGACCTCACCATGATCAAAGCCGGGGACAGCCTCAACCACGGGAAGTTCGCGGAGTCGCCAGAGATCGTCCGGCTGATTGGAGCCCGGATTTCTGATGGACAGACTTTGACGGACAGCAAGATTGGCCTTGGAGATACGATCCTTGCAGCAACAACCGGCACGGCAGCGGCAGTGGGCAGTACCGCAGGGCTGATCCTTGCCGCTCCGGTTGCCGTCGTCGATGCCGACACCAGAGACAATTATGCCGGGGGCGTTCAGTCCCTTCTTGGTTCAGGTGGCACGACACGGAAATCATCGCACTGCAACACACCGAACACTTCGACTGAAGCATGTCATCACTAGCGGGTCGAGCGTCCTTCGGAAGGGCGCCGAGGTACCACAACAGGGACAGACAATGGTAATGCGCCTGAAATTTTTGCTGATGAAAATATCTCGCACGTCTATTGCGGCGATGCTCATCCTTTTCGTTGGCATCTCAGCCGTAGCAGCGCAAATGCCTGGCGCGCCCGCTCCGGCGGAACAACCACCCAATGTCCAGCACTTCATCACCCTAATGTCGGATCCCGATGTTCAGAAATGGTTGCAGCACGTTGCTCGTGGAGCGAATCCTGAAGCGCCGCCTTCGACCAGCGCAGAGGCGGGTCCCTCGTTTGCCGCATCGACAATGCGTTTCCGCGCCCATGCGGCCGCAATGGTCGACGCTGCACATTCTTTTCCGTCCGAAGCAATGCGTGGCGCCGCTTTACTTGAGCAGGACATCAAGACGATTGGCGGGACCCGGCCCATCGTGCTGGTGGTCGCGTTTGTTGTCGCAGGACTTGCCGCTCAATGGGTATTTTGGTGGATCAGTGCTGGCTGGCGGTCATGGATGGCGGAAGCCTCGTTCACGACCGTTTGGCACAGGATTATTGCCATAACCGCCCGGCTGCTCTGGGCGGCTTTTTACGTGCTGTCGTTCGGGCTGGGCAGCATCGGTTTCTTCCTGCTTTTTGAGTGGCCACCGATCGTTAGGGAAATCGTCGTCGGCTTCCTGTTCGCTGTCGTCATTTACCGCCTCGCCAGCGCAGTACTGGATGTGTTTTTGGCGCCACGCTCGAACGAGAAAGGCCATTTCCGCGTGGTTCCGATCTCTGACGAGACGGCAGGTCACTGGGCAAAACGACTGAGCTATCTCGTGGGTTGGTACGCCTTTGGCTGGGTGACCATTCGGCTTCTCGGTACGCTTGGCCTATCGATCCCGGCGCGGCAGCTCGCGGCCTACTTCCTGGGTTTCATTCTTCTCGGCATTGCTATCGAGGCCATATGGCGACGCCCGCCTCATTCCTCCACGTTACAGGGCAGCCGGATTGGATTGAATGGTCGCAACTGGCTTTGGACTGCCTATTTAACCGGTATCTGGTTGCTCTGGGTGGCGGGCGCGACGACGCTTTTCTGGATTATGGTCGTCTGCGCCGCATTGCCAGGCGCGATCGTTCTTACCAAAGCATCTATAAACAACATTCTGCGCCGCTCCGGCGCTGAAGAGGATGGTCATAAACGTGTCACAGTGGTTTCGGTTGTCGTCGAGCGTGGGATAAGGGCAGCCCTGATCGTTGCAGCCATCCTCTTCCTCGCCGATGTCATGGACGTTCGACTGACCGAGATGACGATGCAGGATTCACCCGCGCTACGGCTCTTACGTGGAGTGCTAAGCGCCGGCATCATTCTCCTCGTCGTCGATCTGGCATGGAATGTCGTTAAAGTGCTGATCGATCGGAAAATGGGAGACACGGAAGCCGCGCTTGAGATTGGAAGCGAGCGGGAGCGGCGGCGTACCCGTTTGAGAACTCTTCTACCGATCCTGCGCAACTTCGTCATGATCCTTTTTGCAGCGATTGCGATCATGATGGCCCTGTCTTCACTCGGAATCGAGATCGGACCATTGATCGCCGGTGCTGGCGTCGTAGGCGTCGCCATTGGCTTTGGTGCGCAGACCGTCGTCAAGGACATCATCAGCGGCATGTTCTATCTACTCGACGATGCATTCCGGATTGGTGAATACATTCAGAGCGGCAGTTACAAAGGAACCGTCGAGGCGTTCAGTCTCCGCTCGGTCAAGCTTAGGCACCACAGGGGCCCGATATTCATCGTCCCATTCAGTGAACTGGGTGCCGTCCAGAACATGAGCCGCGACTGGTCAGTGGTCAAATTCCTGCTGTCCGTGTCCTACGAATCCGACGTCGCCCAGGTCAAGGCAATCACCAAAGCCGTGGGCAAAGCCCTGTACGATGACCCCGAATTCCAGCCGTTCATTATTGAGAACCTCAAAATGAAAGGCGTCGAAGAGATCACAGACATTGGAATAAAATTGAGCTTTGGGATGACGTTGAAACCTACCCAACTGCAATCGGCCATCCGTCGCAGAGCTTATGCAATGCTGCGGGAAGCATTCAACGCCCAAGGCATCAAGATCGCCGTTCCGACCGTGCAAGTCGCAGGCGGAAAGGAAGAGGGTCTTGCTGCCGCTGCCCAACAGGCGCTGGCAAAACACAACGCCGTGACCGTGCCCGGGCCAGCTTGATCACGAAGTGAACCAGGCGAAACGCCATCAAAGATCACAAGGAGGATATGAAATGAAAACCTCAAAAATCGTATCACACCTACTCAGCCTGATCGCCGTGCTGATGCTGATCAGCATACCGGTTCTTTTACCCTCGACCGCTGAAGCCCGTCGTGGGGCTGCAGCCTGCGGCCCCCGAGGCTGCGGTGTGGCGGCGTGCGGACCGCGCGGTTGCGCTGCTGCCGGACGTCGTCATGCACCCGCATATCGCCCTGCCCATCGGCCTGCGGCCCCGGCCTACCGGCCAGCGCGGCGCGGCGTTGTCGTTGTTGCTCCCCGCCGCTACTGGCGGCCGGGCGCCGCGATAGCTGCAGGCGCAGCCATTGGCGTCGTCACCGGTGCAGCAGCTGTCGCACTGGCTGGTACACCGCCGCAGCCCGGCCAGTGCTGGTATTACACGTCTCCGGCCAAAACGACCGGCTTCTGGGACGTTTGCCCGCACTGAAACTGCTTGGCTGGGACAATCATGCTGCTCGCGCACGCGCAGATCATCAACGAAGGGGATCTTCCATGGACTTCAACACCATCGACGCCACGCTTGTCGGAAAGCTTCTTCTTTTGCTTTTGATCGGCATGGGTCCAAAAATTGCCCTCGTGCCGTTTCTTGAGAAAACCCATAGTTTCGACACCGCGACCAAAGTGCGCATCGGCCGCCAGATGGTACTGACAGCACTCGTCACAGCACTGATCCTCTTTGCGACCGGCGCGCTTCTGATGCGACTTCTCCACATAACCGGCGGCGCCGTCGCTGTGGCAGGTGGCATCATCCTTGCGCTCATAGCGATCAAGATGGCATCCGGACCGACGGAAAAGCCGCATGACGAGCTTGCCGATCCGATCGATCCGGACAAACTCGCAGTGTTCCCGCTTGCGGTTCCCTATTTGCTCAACCCCGTCGGCATAACCGTCATAATCCTGGCGTCTGGCGAAGTTGTCTCAGTCGCCAGCGCGGTAGTTGTCGCTGTTCTGATCCTGATTGTCGCTGCTTTCGACTATGTCGTTTTTACCAATACCGACAAGCTGTCCAAACACATGAAGCCAGCGAGCATGGTCGTCTCAGAGGTCGTGTTCGGGATTTTGCTGACCGCTGTCGCAGTCCAGCTGATTGTCAGTGGGCTAGGGCGTCTAGGGATCATTGCGCCGGCGGTGGGCCATTGACCCATAGGGCGCAGCCTCTCCAGGCGGCTCGAAGGGAATGCGCATGATGACTGATCGAAGGAAAAATGCTCTCGCTTACGGATCACTCATCGTGCTCCAGTCCCTGGCGGTCGCATTCCTGCTCCGGGTTATCTTCCCGATCTTTTACGCCGTCGTCACCCATCTTGGCGAACGCCAACAAGTGCCCGTGTCGACATTGCTCACAATCCTTGCGGTTGCGCTGCTTTTACAGGCAAGCTACTGGACAAGAATGCGTTGGGTCGAGGTCCGCGCACCGTTCCACTCCATATTCGTATCTCACCTCTTATCGTTTGCCGCACGCCTGGCCTTCCTGTTCGGAGGCGTCCTGTTCTCAACGATCTTCTTTCGACACTTGCCGGAATCCAACACGCTGCCTCCGCTTGGTCACACGGTTCTGCAGGGGGCTTTGATCCTGTTGGTACTGTTCAGTTTTTTTTGCTACTCCGTCGAACTTGAACGCCTTGCGAAGGCGATCGAAGATCCAGCTGAGACATAAATTGCCTCCGGTTACAGCTCAGCAATGTGGTGTTGGCCGCCGCTGTCGAAGCCGACTTGGCGGTGGAACCGATGTCCATATCGCGTTCCATCCAGGCTACCGAATAGCGCCGCGCGGATGAAGGGTAGTTAGACATCGCTCGGTGGAGCAAAGAGGGTGTGTGCGTATTCTCGATGCTCAGGCGAACACGCGGAAGAATTTTGATCCCATGATTTTAGATTTGCGAGTGTTTTCAGCTCTCCTCTATGTTGCCACCGGACAAGGAAACTGACATCATCGTTTTGCAGGCTTCAACGGGCCGCTGATATTCCATGAGCAGGGTAGCTCTCGACCGGAAACGGGCGGGAGCTTTTTTATTTTTTGGTGGGCGATGATGCATTCAGAAAGCTGGCGGGTCGGTGTGCTGTTCTCCGAGACGGGTGTGACCGGAGCCGTCGAAAAAACCCAGAGGTTCGCGACCTTGCTGGCGATTGACGAAATCAATGCGGCTGGCGGCGTCCTTGGCCGGATGATCGAGCCTGTCGCCTATGACCCTAAATCGACGCCCAATCTCTATAAGGAACTTGCGGTCAAGCTTTGCGACGAGGATCGGGTCCGGGTCGTTTTCGGTTGCCATATGTCTAGCACCCGCAAAGCCGTACTGCCCGTCATCGAAGCTCGAGATGCCCTGCTATTCTATCCGACACTGTATGAGGGGTTTGAATACTCTCGGCACTGCATCTACACCGGGGCCGTACCCAACCAAAACTCCGTGCAGCTGGTCGACTTCCTCACCAAGCATTATGGAAAGCGGGTTTTCCTTGTGGGTTCGAACTACGTCTACCCTTACGAATCCAACCGGACGATCAGCGATCTCTTTCTTCAGCTGGGCGGTCAGGTGCTGGACGAAATATATGTTCCTCTCAACCTAAAACCCGAAGATGTCGCCAAAATCATCCGGCATATTCGCGCGGCACGGCCGGATGTCATCTACTCGACAATCGTCGGCGACGGTATCATTCCCTTCTACACGGCGTTCAAAGAGGCGGGTTTTGATTCAGCGACGATGCCAATCGCCAGTCAGTCGACAAGCGAGGCCGACGTGATCCGGATGCGGCCGGAAGTGGCCGAGGGGCATATCACCGCGGCCCCGTTTTTCGCCTCCCTGGATACGCCTCGCGCGCGTGCCTTCGTCTTGGCTTACCAACAGCGATACGGCCAGCAGATGCTGCCGACCGCGCCGGCCGAAGCGGCCTATTTCCAGGTCTATCTCTATGCGGGAGCTTTGCAGCGGGCCGGTGGCGACGGGCTGGAGCAGCTTCTTCCAGCCCTTTACGAGGTCGAGTACGACGCTCCGCAGGGCGCTGTGAAGATAGACCGGCTGACGAACCACACCCATCTGTGGCCAAGGGTTGCAAAAGTAAATGCGCAAGGCAGCTATGACATCGTCCATGACCCGTCGCTGCGCGTGGCGCCAGATCCCTTCATGCGAGAATATCGCCCGGATCTGACGCAGCCGTTCCCACATCGTGTTCAGGTCTGAGAAGGAGCGACGATGTCTTTCGCCCTTCTTAGAGATTTGCGGGACCTCAAGGTTCTGGTGATTCATCCCCGGACATCCGAAGGAGAGTTTCTCGTTGATCACCTGCGCCGTATCGGTTGTACGGTCAGTTGCCTCTGGCCGGTCCCTGCCGAGTTGCCACACGGCACGGATGTCGTCTTTCTTGCCATGGAAGACGAGGCGCGACCGGAAATCGAACGCCTGCTGAAGTGCCTCCCTAATCCCGCTCCGACCATGCTCGCCATCGTCGGTTACGAAAATCCCTCCACATTGCAGATCGTTCTGGAAAGCGGCGCGCTTGCCATTGTCGAGAGACCGATCAAACCGTTCGGCCTGCTGACAAATCTCGCCATAGCGCGCAGTCTCTGGCTTGAGCGCCAAAGGCTCGTCAAGGAAGCCCGTAAATATAAGCGCAAGGTCTTGGGAGACCAGAAGCTTGCCCGGGCAAAGGCCATTCTCATGGCCAATCGCGGCACGAGCGAGAATGAGGCGTATCGTGAAATGCGCGAGCAAGCGATGGCTCGGCGGGTCCCAATCGATGAAATCGCCAATTCGATTATCAACGCCGAACAGCTCTTGCGCCCTTCCCAAAAACATGATTAGTTTTTGATGTGTTCCAGATGAACACCTCCGGCACATCCCTTCGTTTCGCGAAGCCATGTGCCGCTGTTGCACGCGGCGCAGCCGTGATGCGATGATGGCAAGGGTGCCCGCAGGCTGTGAAAAGCCTCGCGGGTTTTTTGTTATCTGCTGACAGTGAAGTCGGCCTTCCAGTATTTTTTCGGCATGAAAGCCTCGCCGTAGAGCCGGGCAGTGCCGTCGCGTGCGCCAATCAAAAAAAGGGGAACCAAGATGGTGTTCAACAGACGTGACTTTCTGAAAACCGCAGCCACCGCTTCCGCCGCACTCGCCTTGCCGACGCTGGGCGGCCGGGCCTTTGCAGCCGATGCTATAAAGGTCGGTGCGCTCTACTCCCAGACGGGCGGGCTTTCTGTCGCCGAGAAGCTTCTCGCCAACGGTGTCATGATGGCCGTGGCCGAAATCAACGCAGCCGGCGGCGTTCTTGGCCGCCAGGTGGAAGTCGTCGTCGAAGACGGCGCTTCCGATCCGAAGACCTTCAGCGAAAAAGCATCGAAACTGATCCTCAAGGACAAGATTTCCACCATCTTCGGCTGCCACACCTCTGCCAGCCGCAAGGCCGTGCTGCCGATCTTCGAACGGCGCGGCGCGATGCTGTTCTACCAGACGCACTATGAGGGCTTTGAGTGCTCGCGCAACGTCGTCTATTCCGGCGCCGTTCCAAACCAGCAGCTCTCCAACTACATTCCCTGGATTGTCGAGAAACTGGGCAAGAAGAAGTTCTTCATCGTTGGCTCCAACTATGTCTATCCGCGCGAGATGGCCAAGGTTTCCAAGAAACTGATCGAGGCGGCGGGCGCAGAATGGGTGGCGGACGAATATCTGGAACTTGGACACTCCGAATGGGCTGTCATGGTCAGCAAGATCAAGGAATCGGGCGCCGACGTGGTTCTTTCCAACGTGGTTGGCGACTCGATCATCGCCTTCTACCGCGAGTTCAAGAACCAGGGCCTCTCGCAGGAGGTCATCCCGATCTGCGCGACAGTGACCTCCGAAATCGAGATCGCCGCCATGGGCGCCGAATATGCGGCGGGCAGCTACACATCATTTCCATATTTTATGTCGATCGAAACGCCGGCCAACAAGAGCTTCATCGAACGCTTCAGGACCTTCGTCAACGATCCGAAGGCAGTGACATACCATTCGCTCGAGGCCGCCTATTTCCAGGTATTCCTGTGGAAGCAGGCAGTGGAGAAATCCGGCGATCTGTCCGCCGATGCTATCCGGGCCGGCATTCGTGGCCAGACCTATGACGCGCCCGGCGGCAAGGTGACCACCGACCCCGACAACCTGCATTGCTGGCTGACGCCGCGTATCGGCCAATGGCAGCCGGATGGACAAAGCAAGGTCGTGAACGCCTACCCGTCACCGATCAAGCCGCTGCCCTATTCGGCCTATGGCGAGACGGAAAGCAATCTTTTCTGCACCAGCAACGGTCTCGACGCAGCAAAGCTCAAGGGCTGACCCCTCTTTCCGCGTCCTCCCGCCAGCCATGCCTGGCGGGATCATGTCTCGGCAAGGCGGATCTGCGTTTTTTCCTCTGCTCGGTGCCAACCCGATTTTGGGGCAGGCAAGGAGCAGGACAAAGTCTGATCCGCCCTTCTCACGAACGGTGGCGTTATGCTCGACATTCTCTTTATCGGCCTCAGTCTCGGCTCAATCCTTCTTCTGGTGGCACTCGGTCTTGCCATCACCTACGGCGCCATGGGCGTCATCAACATGGCCCACGGCGAAATGGTCATGATCGGTGCCTACGTCGCCGTCCTCTCGGGCATCTGGCTGAAAACAGGCCTTCTGTTCGCAATTCCCTTAGCTTTTGTCGTGACCGCCCTGCTCGGCCTGGTGATCGAGCGGGTGGTGGTGCGCAGGCTTTACGGCCGCCTGCTCGACACGCTTCTTGCCACCTGGGGCATTGCCATCCTTTTGCAGCAGGCCGTAAGGCTCGAATTCGGCCTCAGCTTTTTCGGCATTCATATCGAGGGCCTGGGAGCCGGACTGCAAAACGTCGCCGTGCCTTCGTATCTGCAGGGCACCTTCAGGTTCGCCGGCGCCGACATCAACGCGTATCGCACCTTCATCATCGCGGTGACGGCCACGTTGACGCTGGCGACATGGTTCATTCTCTACCGGACGACAGCGGGCATGCAGGTGCGCGCCATCATCCGTAATCCAAAAATGGCCGCCGCTTGCGGCATCGATGTGAAACGCATCAATGCCCTGACTTTCGCCTTCGGTTCCGGCCTTGCGGGCGTCGCCGGCGTAATGATGTCCGGCTTCAAGACCGTTTTCCCCGACATGGGCACGACGATGGTCGTTGACGGTTTCATGGTCGTGGTGACCGGCGGGGTCGGCAGCCTTTTCGGCACGGCCCTGTCGTCAGGGCTTCTGGGCGAAATCAATGCGCTGGTGGCGATTGGAACGAACGACATTCTGGCGCGCGCCGTCGTCTTCGGGGTCGTCATCCTCGTCATTCTCGTCAAGCCCAGCGGGCTATTCTCGTTCAAGGGGCGCTAACATGAGCATCGAACGAAAATTCCAGATCGCCGCCTATGTGCTTTTCATCGCGGTGATTTTTGCAGCGCCGGTTTTCGGTGACGAATTCTGGCTGAACCGCATTTCGAAATATCTGGTCTACGGCATGCTCGGCGTCGCCATTGCGCTCACATGGGGATATGCCGGCATTCTCAATCTCGGCCAAGGGCTGTTTTTTGGCCTGGGCGCCTACATGCTCGCCATGTCGCTGAAACTGTCGAGCCTGACCAGTCTGCAACAGGGCTCCGACAGGCCGGTTCCGGATTTCATGCTGTGGAATGCCGAGCCCGGCGCGCCGACGGAACTTTGCTGTATCAACAAGGGCTCCTTCCTCTGGCTTCCGTTTCAGAGCCAGTCCGTGGGTCTCGTGCTTGGCATCGTGCTTCCCGTCGTGATCGCCGGGGCACTCGGCATGCTGGTTTTCCGCAAGCGTATTTCCGGTGTCTTTGTCTCGATCATCACCCTGGCGCTTGTTCTGCTTGTGCGTCTCGTCATGGTCGATGCGCAACCGGTGACGAACGGTTTCAACGGCCTGACCGATCTTGGCTGGCTGACGATCGGCGGCATCGAATTCGACCCCTACAGCCGGGCAACCTATTATCTGTGCGCCGCATGCCTGTCCCTGACGCTCATCGGCGCGCGTCTCATCGTGGAGACCCGTGCAGGTATGATCCTACAGGCGATCCGCGACGATCAGCTTCGCGCCCGCTATCTTGGCTTCGACGTCTCTCTTTACCAGGTATTCTTCTTTGTCATTTCTGCAGGCATCGCCGGCGTTGCCGGCATGCTCTATGTGGTCGTCGCGGAGTTCGCCTCGCCGACCTTCATGGACCTGTCTTTCTCGGTGACGATGGTCGTCTGGGCTGCCGTCGGCGGCCGCTCCTCCCTGCTCGGCGCCTGCATCGGCGCGATCCTGATCAACATGATCGAGGCCGAGGTCAGCGAGACCGAAGCGCTGGTCGAGGCCTGGAAAGCGATCATCGGCCTCATCTTCGTCCTTGTCGTCCTGTTCATGCCGCGGGGCCTTGGCGGCGTCGCGCACGATGTGCTGCGGCAGTTTATCCGCCGTGTCAAACCAGGCCCGGCATCCTCATCGTTACAGCAACAAAGCGAGGCATTGTAATATGAGTGCAATCGCATTGACCATCGACGGTCTCAGCGTCGATTTTGGCGGATTCAGAGCCGTCAACAATGTCAGCATTACCGTTCGCGATGGCGAGTTGCGTGTGTTGCTCGGCGCAAATGGCGCCGGAAAGACAACTTTGATGGACCTGGTCAGCGGCAAGACCCGCAGCACAAAAGGCAGGGTCTTCGTCTACGACACAGACATCACCAACTGGCCGGAACACAAGATCGCCCGCGCCGGGATCGGTCGAAAATTCCAGATCCCCAGCATTTTTCGCGATCTCACCGTGCGGCAGAATCTGGAGGTCGCCAATTGCCGCAATCCATCGGTGTTTGCCAATCTCCGGTTTGGATTTTCACGCGCCGAAGCCAAACGCGTCGATGAGGTACTCGCCCTCACCGGCCTCGAAGCGGAGGAGAATGTGACTGCGGCTTATCTCAGTCATGGCCAGACGCAATGGCTGGAACTGGGCATGCTCATCGTCCAGGATCCCAAGGTTGTTCTGCTGGACGAGCCGACGGCGGGCATGACCCAGGCCGAAACCCGCAAGACGGCCCAGATCATCAAAAATCTCAAAGGCCGCCACACCATCCTCGTCGTCGAGCACGACATGGGGTTCGTCCGTGAAATCGCCGAACGCATCACCGTTCTGCATCTGGGAGAGGTGCTCGCCGAAGGAAGCGTCGGGGATATCGAGAGCAATCCGAAGGTCCGCGAGGCCTATCTCGGTTCGAAAGGAATATCCTGATGCTGACATTGAAAAACGTACACAGCTACTACGGCCGCAGCCATATCCTGCACGGCGTCACGCTTGATATCCCGGCGGGAAAGGTAACCAGCATTCTTGGCCGCAACGGTACCGGCAAGACGACCCTGTTGAAAACCCTGATGGCGCTGACCGACCGTATGACGGGCGAGATGCATCTGCAGGGGAAAGACATAGGCTCATCTTCGACGCATATGAGGGCACGGGCCGGGATCGCCTACGTCCCCCAGGGCCGGGAGATCATTCCCGATTTCACCATCCGCGAGAACATCCTGATGGGCGCCTTTGCGCGCACCGATCGCAAACGCGAAATTCCGGCACTGGTGCCGGAGCTTTTTCCATATCTGATGGCCAACCTTGATCGGCCCGGCGGTGTGCTTTCGGGCGGCCAGCAACAGCAGCTCGCCATCGCCCGCGCACTGGCCGCGGATCCGAAGGTACTGCTTCTCGATGAACCCAATGAAGGCATCCAGCCCTCGATCGTCGAGGAGATTGAAAAGATCATCATCCGGCTCAATCGCGAGATCGGCATGACGATCATCCTCGTCGAGCAGAACGTTGCATTTGCGCGGCATGCCTCTCACCACTTCGCCATGCTGGAGAAGGGAGGTGTGGTCGCGGCCGGCGCCATCGACGCGCTCTCCGACGCGCTGGTTCATAGGCATATGGCTGTTTGAAAAGACGCATCCTTTCATAAGACAATGGGAACAATCATGACACCGACACAAAGCTACACCGCCGCCGCTATCCAGTTCGAACCGACCATGTTCGAAAAGGCGCGCAATATCAGCCGGCTGAGCGCCCTTTGCGAGGAAGCGGCGCAGGCCGGCGCCCGCCTGATCGTCACCCCCGAAATGGGGACGACAGGCTATTGCTGGTTCGACAGGGCCGAGGTGAAGCCCTTCGTCGAGGCGATCCCCGGACCGACAACCGATGTTTTCCAGGCGATTGCCCGCAAACACCGCTGCTATATCGTCGTCGGCATGCCGGAAGTCGATCCGGCGAGCGATCTCTATTACAATACGGCAGTTCTGATCGGTCCGGATGGCATCGTTGGTCGGCACCGCAAGTCGCATCCCTATATCGCCGAGCCAAAATGGGCCGCAAATGGCGACATCGTGCACGAGGTCTTCGAAACGGAGATCGGACGTATTTCAATGCTGGTCTGCATGGATCTGCACTTCTTCGAGACGGCGCGGCTGGAGGCTCTGGCCGGTGCCGACATCATATGCCACATCTCCAACTGGCTGCAGGAGCGCGCGCCCGCTCCCTACTGGATCAACCGCGCCTTCGAAAATGCCTGCTATGTCATCGAAAGTAATCGGTGGGGTCTGGAAAGAACCGTGCAGTTTTCCGGGGGAAGTTGCCTGATCGAGCCCGACGGAACGGTTGCCGCATCCATCGACACAGGCGACGGAATTGCCTATGGCAAGGTCGATCTTGCCCGTGCCCGTCGCCGCGAGGTCTTAAGCGAACCGGTCTTCAAGACGCGCCGGCCCGAGCTCTACATGAACATGATGACCAACAGCTTCACCTGGAACCCTGGCGATTACTTCCGCCTCTATGGCTATCAGCCAATCCCGCGCGGACGCAGATCGCGTGCAGCCGTTGCCCAGTTCGCGCCAACCTCGGTCATTGCAGACAATATTGCCCACATAACAAGGCTCGCAAACGAGGCTAAGGCGACAACGGCGCCGGACATTCTGGTGTTCCCGGAACTGTCGCTGACCGGACTTGAGGCCCCGCAAACGCGTGCGGAGCCGCTGTCTGGTCCCACCGTATCCGCCTTCGTTCGTCTGGCCATGAAGCTCGGCTTTTATATCGTCGCCGGATTTGCCGAAGCGGACGAAGACAGGATCTATAACAGCGTGGTCCTTGCAGGGCCGGAGGGGCTGGTGGGCAGCTATCGCAAGACGCATCTGGGCGTCGCCGACAGTTGGGCAACGGCCGGCGACGAATGGAAAATCTACGACCTTGCCATTGGCCGGGTGGGCCTGGCGATTGGCCACGACGCGCTTTATCCGGAAGCCATCCGTTCGCTTTCACTCATGGGATGCGATCTTGTTGCCTGCCCTTCGGCGATCGCCGGCACCTTCACCGGCAGCCATGGCGGTACGAAAATCCCGCACAACTATCCGATCCCAAAGGGCGCCGATCCCTACCACTGGCATGCGCTTCGCGTTCGCGGCGGCGAGAACAACGTCTATTTCGCCTTCGCCAATGTGCTGGACCAGGAAAAGGGTTATCTGGGCAAGAGTGCGGTATTCGGGCCGGATTCCTTTGCTTTTCCACGTCAGGAATCGGCGATCCTGGATGAGGAGGGGATTGCCGCTGCGGCTGTCGATACCACCAATCTCGACACGCCATATCCGACGAACATCGTCCGGCGAAAAGACCTTGTCGTCATGCGTCAGCCGCATCACTATCAGCCTCTCGTCAAATGGCATCAGTAAAAGGCGGCACAATGTCGACGTCTTTCAGGTCATAGCGGCTCATGTGAGCCCGGAACCAGGAATCGGCGCGATGTGAAACCATAAAAGTGTCAAGCCGCAGACGACGATATGGCATTGGAGCAAGCCCAATGCTATCGTTCGTGCAATATAAAACGGGGCAAGACAATCATGGATTTGGTAATTCCCAGCTTAACAAATCTCAGCCTGTTCGTCAGCGCTACACTGGTGCTGCTTCTTGTGCCGGGACCGGCAGTTCTTTACATCTTCGCGCGCTCGGTCGAGCAGGGTCGCTCTGCGGGGCTCGTTTCAATCCTTGGCATCCATACGGCCACGCTTGTGCATGTCGCCGCCGCGGCTGTCGGGTTGTCGGCGCTCCTGGCATCATCCGCGCTCGCCTTCAGCGTCGTAAAGTATGCCGGCGCGGCCTATCTGATCTGGCTTGGCCTCAAAAAGCTTTTTGGCCCCTCGGATATTCCCGGCGTCGAGGGCGATTTACCCACACGGAGCCGCATGCGCCTCTTTCGTGAGGGCTTTATCGTTAATCTCCTCAATCCGAAGACCGCACTATTCTTTCTGGCTTTCTTGCCGCAGTTCGTTGAGGTCAATCGTGGCCATGTGGCTATGCAGATCGCTTTTCTCGGGCTTGTTTACACAGCGATTGGCGTTCTGACGGACAGCTCTTACGCACTTGCCGCCGGCACGGCCGGCAAGTGGCTGAAGCGCAGTCCCGCGTACCTGAAGGCTGAACGCTGGGTCAGTGGTTTCGTGTATATCGGTCTTGGCTTGACGGCCGCTTTTGCTGGCAATCAAAAGAAATAGACCATCCTGTTGTACCTTGGGAGTCGCCCTGAACGGCTAACCTATTGGAGACAACGGGGCGTCCCTTGTGTTCGATTTTTGTCGGCGTCGCTTTGATATGAGATTTCGTAGCAAGCCGCGATTGGCTGTGGCGCCAGATCGGCGCCAAGGCCCTGAGCGATCTTTACTAAATCGACGGTTTTCAACCGTTTATTAGCTTGCTCGTTCCGCTCGAAACCCAGAAGTTGCGCCAATGACGTTTCCAGGTTGGCCAACAGGGCAAAGATGCGGTTGCAGCAATTAGTATAATTCAAAAAACCTACGGAGACCGTTGGCCTCCGTAAGCCATCTTGTCAGTTGTCGCCCGTGCACAATGCCGGTCAGGCTCCGTATGGCACCCAAATGTTCTTCACCTGGATCGCCCTGCGCAGATAATCACGACCCTGCGCTTCGGTGCGATTTAGCCAATCGGGCTGACGGCCATTATTGACCCAGGTGGCCTTCAGGTTGCCCGCAGAAGCCCGCTCGACCATCGCGCTTCCCTCGGTCGAGCCGAAATACCACACAGCCGCAACGTCATCATGCTCGGCCAGTGTCTTTGCAAGCAGATCGCTTTCGCCGGTCACAATGTTGATGACCCCGCCGGGCATATCCGACGTGTCCAGCACCTGGTAGAAATCACCGGCAATCAATGGATGGCGAGACGACGGGACCACCACAACGCGATTGCCCATCGCTACTGCAGGCAGCACCAGCGACACCAGCGACAGGAGGGGTGCCTCATCGGGGCAAATGATCCCGACGATGCCCCAAGGCTCGTTCATGGCAAGCGTGACGTGACGCGACTTGGTGGAGTGCACGGCGCCATCGAACTTGTCTGCCTGGGCGGCATAATAGGAAATACGGCGCAGAGATGCGTCGACTTCGTCCTTCGCCTTCTTTTCGCTGACACCGGTGCTATCGATGATGCGGGCGACAAATTCGTCACGCCGTGCATCGAGGTTCTCTGCAAGATAATAGAGCACTTGCGCACGGTTATGGGCGGTTGCGGAACTCCAGCTGCCTGCCTTGGACGCTGCTTCCACAGCATTGCGGATGTCCTTGCGGCTGCCTATTCCGGCCATTCCAATCACGGCGTTGCCCTTGCCGGTCACCGAATAACTGTAGCCACCGTCGGGGCGGGCTTGCTTGCCGCCGATATAGTTCTTCATGGTTCGATCAAGGCCATCAATCGCCATCTTGCTGTCAGCGTTCGGCAATGCAGATGGCGTGAAGGATTCAGCGGGCTTTGTAACCGGCAGGCTCTTTTCCCAGTCTGCCGCCAGATATTCGTAAAGCCCCTCGCGCGCACCTTCGCGACCGAAGCCACTTTCGCGGTAGCCGCCAAAACCTGCACCGGCATCGAGCATGTTGGTGCAGTTGATCCAGACCACGCCAGCCTTGACGCGGGCGGCCAGATCAAGCGCTACGTTGATGTTTTCCGACCAGATGGAGGCGGCGAGGCCGTAACGGGTATTGTTGGCCAGCGAAACGGCTTCATCCGGCGTGCGGAAGGTGGTCGCCGCAGCGATCGGGCCAAAGATTTCCACCTGGCAAACCGTCGATGCCTGATCGACTTCGGTGAAGAAGCCGGGAGCGACGAAATTGCCGGTGGCCGGCAACGGGTTGGAACTCTGCCAAAGTTCACCGCCCTCTTCCACGCCCTTGCGTACCAGATCCGTGATGCGTTTCACCTGCGTGGCCGAAACAATCGCGCCGACATCGGTCGACTTGTCGAGCGGATCGCCGACCCGCAGGGTTTCCAACCGCTTTTTCAGCCGTGCATAAAATTTATCGGCAATACCTTCCTGCACCAGCAGGCGGGAACCGGCGCAGCAGACTTCGCCCTGATTGAACCAGATCGCGTCAACAACACCTTCAACCGCCGCATCGAGATCTGCATCCTCGAAAACGATGAATGGTGACTTGCCGCCCAGTTCCAGCGACAGCTTTTTGCCCGAACCAGCAATCTGCTCGCGAATAACGCGACCGACCTTAGTGGAGCCGGTGAAGGCAACCTTGTCGATGCCGTCATGGCCGCAGATTGCAGCGCCTGTCGAGCCATCGCCCTGCACGATGTTGACGACACCGGCGGGAAGGCCGACCTCGTGGCAGATTTCCGCAAAGGCGACAGCGGTCAGCGGTGTCAGGTCGGCAGGCTTAAGTACCACGGTATTGCCGGCAGCAAGCGCTGGCGCGATCTTCCACGCCAGCATCAGCAGAGGGAAATTCCACGGGATCACCTGACCGCAAACACCGACCGGCGAGAAACCACGGAACTCGTCTTCCACCATTTCGGCCCATCCGGCGTGATGGTAAAAATGGCGGGCGACGAGTGGGATGTCGATATCGCGGGTTTCGCGAACCGGCTTGCCGTTGTCCATCGTTTCCAGAACGGACAGGAAGCGCTCGCGCTTCTGTACATGTCGGGCAATGGCATAGAGGTAACGAGCGCGCTCGTGACCCGACAGCTTCGACCATTTTGCGAAGGCCGTGCGGGCGGCCTTGACCGCCTGATCGACGTCTTCCTCATTGCCGCGAATGATTTCCGCCAGCTTATCCCCGTTTGCGGGGTTTGACACGGAAATGGTCTCGCGGCCCTCCGGAGAAACGAACCGGCCGTTGATATAATGTCCAAACGAGCGTCCATGCGCGTCGAGCCACTGTTTCACATCACCATTGGCTTCGGGGGAAGGTCCATATTCCATGGTTTCCAAAATGTCCTTGATGGGTCGCATTTTTTCAGTCCTTACGCGGCAGCGTGATGGTGAGCGCTGGAATAGCGACCGGTTACGAAATGTTCGAGCTGGCGCTCGATATCGCCAAGCATCGAGCTGGCGCCGATGCGGAACAGGTCCGGTTCCAACCAGCGATTGCCCAGCTCCTCCTTCATCAGCGTCAGCCATGACAACGCGTCCTTCGCTGTCTTCAACCCGCCTGCAGGCTTGAAGCCGACCATCTGGCCAGTCAGTTCGCCGTAGTCGCGCAGCGCACGCACCATGGTCAGACTGACCGGCAGAGTGGCGTTGACTTCTTCTTTGCCGGTCGAGGTCTTGATGAAGTCCGAACCCGCCTGCATCGCCACCATCGAGGCGCGATAGACATTGGTAAGCGTATTGAGATCACCCGTCGCCAGGATAGCCTTCATATGGGCGTCGCCACAGGCTTCACGCATCGCGGCGATCTCATCATAAAGTGCTGGCCAGTTCTGCGTCAGAACGAACTCGCGAGTAATGACGATATCGATTTCCTTAGCGCCCTGCTCGACGGCATAGCGGATTTCTGCCAGCCGCTGCGGTAGCGGAGTTAGGCCGGAGGGAAAGCCTGTCGCCACCGATGCGACCGGAATAGTCGTGCCTTCCAGTGCCTTGACGGCATGGGGCACCATGGTCGGATAGACGCAGACGGCACCGGTTGTGATGCCGGCGTCCGCAAGGCCGAGTGCTTCAAGAATGTCGTCCCTGACCGGACGTCGTGCTTTCGCACACAAGCGGCGCACACGACCGGCCGTGTCGTCGCCGGACAGCGTTGTCAGATCGATGCAGGTAATCGCCTTGATCTGCCAGGCAACCTGATATTCCTTCTTGACCGAGCGCCGGGTGGTGATTGTTGCTGCCCGCCGTTCAGAGGCACTGCGATTGACCGATACATCTTCAAACCATTCCGGTTTGAGAGCCGTGCCGTTGTTTCTGGGGAATGCTTCGCTCATTTTCTGTCCATTCTTGGGGTCAGGCTGCGGCATGGTCATGTTCGCGGCAGAATGCCTCGAACTCTTCGATGCTGGCATAAGCCTTCTGTGTTCCGGGACGGGTGATGGAATGCGCCGCATAGAGAGATGCCTTCTTCAGTGAGGACACGACCTCTCCCGTTTCGGCATAAAAGCGGGCAAAGGAGCCAATAAAGGCGTCGCCAGCGCCGGTGGTGTCTTTCGGCGTTACCTTGACGGGCTCGATATTGACGATCTCATCTGACGTAATCATGCGCGCGCCACGTCCGCCCAGCGTCACGATGACGGTACGGATACCGCGTGCGATCAGGGAACGGGCGGCAGTGATGATTGCTTCGTCGGTCTCGGTCGGCAAGCCGGACAGTAATGCCAGCTCGCTCTCGTTCGGAACGAGGAACGTTACCTGGCGAATACGCTCCGGATCGAGATTGGCAGCGGCGGGCGCTGGATTGAGGATCGTCTCGATACCGTTTTGGGCCGCAAGTTCGATGGTGTGATAGACTGTCTCAACCGGCACTTCCATCTGCATGAGGATCAGACCGCACTGTTTCAGATCGGCGGCCGCCTTGTCGACCTCTGCCGGCAGAAGATCGGCATTGGCGCCCTTGACGATGAGGATCGAATTCTCGCCAGACTGCTCGACGAAAATCGGCGCGACGCCACTGGACTTGCCGGCAACCTTCACCACGTGACGCGTATCCACGCCGAAGCTCTCGAGATTGCGAATGGTATTGTCGGCGAAGACATCTTCACCGACCCGGGTGACCATCATGACGTCAGCGCCAAGACGCGCCGCAGCCACCGCCTGATTGGCGCCCTTGCCGCCGCAACCCATTTCGAAGGCGGGAGCTTCGAGCGTCTCGCCCGGTCCGGGCATACGGTTCACATAGGTGATAAGGTCGACCATGTTGGAGCCTACGACCCCGATTTTCTTGCTCATGCCGAAATTCCCTGGATATCCTGTTTCAAAGGGCGCTGATCCTGGCGCCGAACTGATCGGCGGCAGCGCAATCGAGATAGCCGAGCCGTACCGGAAACGCCCTGCGTTCGCCCGGTGCCAGGCTCTGCACGTTGTTCTTGGCCTTCTCCGCCAGATAGCCCTCCGGCTCGCAGGTCGACGGCAGGGCAAATGCGGCAACTTGCGAATCCCCATTGACCAGGATCCAGCGCACCGTCTTCGGGAAGGCGGCAAGCGGATAGGAGATGGCAAAGCCATCGCCCTCACGCCGCTGCATCATCAGATGCGTAAGCCCCTCGCCGTCCGTCGGCAGGCCGTTAATGTAAAACACCTGTTCGGGGTCGTAACGTTGCGGCTCGTTAAGCACTTCCATGGCTGAAGGCTGCTTTGCCAGCGTCTCCAGCAGGGAAAGATAATCGGGGTTTGGCGTCACATGGCCGGGCACGGCCGTGCGCACCTTCACCTGCTCCGGCGTATACGGCACGGGCTGAACGATGCGTGCACCCTCGGCATAAGCAAAGTTCACATGGCACATATACATGAGGTCCATGGGCGCTGATGACAGGTTCTGGATATCCATGACCATGTCAAAAAGCGTGTCTTCAGCGTGCAAAGTCACGCTGGGGCGGGCGAGATAATTGGCGCCGAAGCCCATGACATATTCAACTTCGCCTGTTACCCGAACATAGGCGCCGCGCGCGTCGTGGGCGACGACAAAACCGGCCTTGTCCATGGCGGCACAGGGCATTTCACCGTGCAGGGGGTGATTGTCCTGCGGCGACGGGCAACCATTGCGCAGCATGCCACTGTGGAATGCAAAACACCCATAGGTCTCGACGATTGAACCTGCCGGTCGTGGTATGGCAAAGCGGCTTCCCATGGTCAGGTCGACGCCGTTGAACGCCACGCTCCAGATCATCTGCCCCATGAAAGGCAATATGACGATCCGGCCGAGGCGGTTGTCCAATTGCAGTGCCTCAATGCCGGTGGCATAGCGGAAGGCGGTGACCTTCAGCCCATCGGTTGCGGCCAGAAGATGCGGGACGTCTGTAAAGTCCTGCCTGCGGAGATGAAATTCCGTCGCCTGCATGAGATCACCTGCCGGGGTTGCGCCACGCATTGATGGCGATGACGAGAATGAGGAATGCCCCCCAGATGAAGTCGATAAGGTGGTTGGAGAACCGCATCATCTGGAAGCCGGAGGAAAGCAGCATGAGGGCGATCAGTGCGATGGCGATGCCAAGAACCCGCCCCTTTCCGCCTGCGGGATTGGTGCCGCCGAGTACCGCGATCAGCACCGCCTGCAACAGATAGGACGCACCGTAGTCGGATTTCGCTGCATTGGTTCGGCCGGACAGAATGATCCCCGCCAGTGACGCCAGAACGCCGGTCAGCATGTAGGAATACAGCATCATGCGATCTTTGCGGATGCCGGCAAACACTGCGGCCCGCGGATTGGTCCCGATCAGCATCAGGTTGATGCCAAGCGTCGAGCGCGTCAGCAGGATAGCCACGATGATGCACACGGCGACGAACAGCAGGAACGGAGTCGCGATGCCGAAGATTTTACCGTTACCGATCCAGTTCCATGCATCGGGAAAACCGACGATCGCCGGCCCGCCGGTCATCACGAGTGCCAGTCCCATCAAGACCTGGCCTGTGCCAAGCGTCGCAAGGATTGGCGTAATGCGCAGTTTCGCGACCAGCAGGCCGTTGACCAAACCGGCCAGCAAGCCGACTGCCATGGCGAGCAGGATGCCAAGACCGGTGTATAACACCATGCCCGACGTAGAGGATTGCCCTGCCTGAACCATGGTGGAATGGAAATAGACGCCTGCGATGATACCCGCCAGATTGGCAATCCCCACCACGGAAAGATCGATGCCGCCGGTCAGCATGGCGATCATCATGGCGATGGAGAGGATCCCCAGTTCGGGCATGATATAGCTGATGGACTCGAAGTTGTAATAATTCAGGAACTTGCCGGGGTTCATCCAGGTCATCAGCGCGAAGACGATGACGGTGATCACAAGGAGCTGAAGGATGTTGTTGTCGTTGCCGAGAAGCCGGCGCATATCGAACGAATTTTTCATGATGCGCTCTCCCGTTACGCTATGCTTTTGCGATCGCGCCATGCGGTGATGGCGGTGGCGACGATGATGATCAGGCCGACAACGACGCGCTGCCAGGTGGTGTCCACCTTCATGATGATCAGTGAGTTTTTGACCATCACCAGCATGAACACGCCCATCAACGTGCCGAGAACCGTGCCGCGTCCGCCAAAGATCGATGCCCCGCCCAGAACCACGGCCGCTATCACGTCGAGTTCGAGACCGACAAAGTCACGCGGGTTGGCAAGCCAGATCATCGATGAGTGCAGCAGCCCTGAGAAACCTGCCAGCGCACCGGCAACGCAATAGACAAAGAAGATCGTCGCGCCCGTATTGAAGCCAACGCGCTTGGCCGCTTCGGGCGAGCCGCCATAGGCATAAACACTGCGCCCGATCATGGTGTAGGTGAGGACGAGGTGGATAACCAATGCCAGACCCATATAGACCACAAACATCGCGGTCAGGCCGAAAGTCGATCCCGTGGCCGACGTCAGCGAGATGACGTCGGTTTTGCCGAACCCGATCAGTTCCTTTGGCATCTTGTTGATGTTGACGATGCTGGTGCCGACGAGGCCTAGAACCAGACCACGCACGATCGATCCGGTTCCAAGCGTCACGATCAGCGGGATCATCCTAAAACGGTGGATAATGAAACCGTTGAACGCACCAAGAGCCAGCCCAATCAGCGTTGCCGAAACGAAGGGAACGAGCACGCCGTCATAACCCAGATAGACCATGGCGCGCACAGTCAGATACATCGCTGCAATGGCAAAGGCCGTGAACGAAACATCGATACCGCCGGAAATCATCACCAGCAGGACGCCGAGCGCCATAATGCCGATCACGACATTGGAACGCAGCAGCCCGAAAATGTTGTCCAGCGACCAGAATGCGGGGTTGATAGTACCAATAATGACCATGGCCGCCAGCAAGACGCCCGCGATAATAAATTCTGTGCTTCTGAAGAATTTCATGTTTTGCGGCCCCTCAATTCAGCGTCTTGAGCCGGTCATTAACGGCGTCTTCGGTCATGCCTTCTCCGGACAATTCATCAACGAAACGGCCGCGGTGCATAACCACCACGCGATTGCAGTTCTGCACCAGTTCCGGGACATCGTCGGAAATCATCAGCACGGACAGGCCTTCCTTTTCGGCCAGTTTGCGGATGATGTTATGAATCTGTGCTTTGGAACCAACATCGACACCGACGGTCGGGCCGTTCAGGATCAGCACTTTGGCGCCCGTCAGCAGCCAGCGGGCCAGAACCACGCGCTGTGCGTTGCCGCCGGACAGATGGTTGACCGGCGTGTGCGGTCCCGGCGCCACGATCTGCATGGCCGAGAACATATCGCGGGTCGTTTCGTCGGCCTTTTTACGATTGATGAAAAGACCGCGGACGAATTTCTCAATCGACGTGACAATGATATTGCGCTCGATCGATTGTGTCAGGAATAGCCCCTCGGTCAGGCGGTCCTCCGGCACATAGGCGACACCGCAGGCAATACCTTCCTGAACGGTCCTCGGGTGAACCTCGCGGCCTGCAAGGCGCACTGAACCTGTAAAGTCAGGGCGCATGCCAAACAGCGCCAGTGCAAGTTCGGTGCGACCCGAACCGATCAAGCCCGAAATACCGACGATTTCGCCCGGCCTCAGCGTCAGGTCGGCATTTTCCACCGAACCCGGAACCGAGAGATTGCGCACTTCCAGCACCGGCATGTCGGCGCCCTCCCGAGGAGCCCACTGGTAGCTGTGGGCGGTCAGTTCCTGCCCCGTCATCGCGCGTGTGATTGCCGGCTCGTCGAATTCGGCAATCGGTCCTTCGGCAACCTTCTTGCCGTTGCGGAAAACGGTCAGGCGCTCGCTGATTTCGAGCATCTCGCGCATCTTGTGGCTGACAAAGAGAACGGCAATGCCCTGCGCCTGAATATCGCGCACGATCTTGAACAGGGCATCGACCTCGTGGCGCGTTAGCGCCGTCGTCGGCTCATCCATGATGATCAGGCGCGCATCGGCCATGAGAGCGCGGGCGATCGCCACGATCTGCTTGCCCGACGTGGGCAGGCTTTCGACATCCGCATCAAGATCGATGCTCACGCCGAGGCGGTCCAACGCCTTTTGAGCCAGCTGACGAACCTGTCGCCAGTCGACCGTCTTGCGGCCTTCCATCAAGAATGTATTGATCGCCAGGTTTTCGGCGACCGTCAGGTTACCGAACAGCGAAAAATCCTGATAGATCACCTGAATACCGTGGTGAACGGATTTTACCGGATCGAGTTTGCCAACAGGCTTCCCGTCGATCAGAATCTCGCCGTCCTCGGGCGTGTAAACCCCGGACATGATTTTGATGACGGTGGATTTACCGGAACCGTTTTCACCGGCAAGGCAATGGATTTCTCCCGGGCGAATGCTCAGCGACACGTCGTCGAGCGCCTTCACGCCGCCAAACCGCTTGCCGATATGGCGCAGCTCGATCAGATTTTCAGTCATAATGGCCTCGTGCAAGGCTGGAAAACACGGGGTGTAAGGAGAGAGGGTTGCCCCTCCCTCCGTGGTTCGGATCAGAAGTCGTACTTGTCCATGTTTTCTTTGGTCACGCCGACCCAACCTGCGCCATAGAGCAGATGTGGCTTGGAGGCGTCAGGAACCAGCAGGCTTTCGTAACCGGGCAGGCCCATATTCAGGCCGGCCTTGATCTGCTCGTTCTTCTTCTCGAGAACCGCGACAGCCAGCATGTTCATGGCATAACCGGCAACGGCCGGATCCCAGAACTGAATGTACTGGATGTTATCGTTCTTGATGTATTCGCCGGCAACGGAAACCAGGCCCGTGCCCGAGAAGAAGACCTTGCCCGACAGACCGCCTTCGGCGATCAGGCGACCCGCGCCTGCCGATGTCGGCATCGGCGCGCCGAGAATACCGGTGATATCAGGATAGGCGGTCATCGCTTCCTTGAGTTTGGTGTAGTCGGTATTGGCGTCGTCATAGGTTTCCAGCCGCTCGGTCGCCTGCGACATTTCCGGGAAGTTGGCCTTCTGGTACTCGACGGCGCCATCTATCCATTCCATCTGCGACTTGGACGTCAGACTGCCAACGGTGGCGACATATTTGCCCTTGCCGCCCATGGATTTGCCGAGCTCCTTCATCAGGTTCGCGCCATAGGCCTTGTTGTCGAAGGCTTCGATGTCGAAATCGACGTTCTGGATATTGGAAGCCTCATGGCTGATGACGACAATGCCGCGATCGCGGGCTTTCTTGAGCACCGGCTCCACCGCTTCCACCGAGAACGGCACGATGGCGATGGCGTCAACGCCCTGCGCGATGAGATTTTCAACAATCTGTACCTGGGCGGCGGCATCGGCCTGACTTGGGCCAACCATCCAGACATCGTTTCCGGTATCGCCCTTGAACTGCTCGACGCCATCGCGCATGCGGTCAAACCACGCGATGCCATCCACCTTCACGACGGTCGCAATGGTGTATTTCTTGCCACTCGCCGCGGTGATCAATTCCTTGTTGACCTTCGATGTATCGACGGCACTCTGCGCAAAGACAGCCGACGCCGAAAGCGTGGCAGCAAGCGCGATGGTTGCGAAAATCTTGTTCACGGATAACTCCTCCCTTTGAAACTGCACTGTGCCGGACCTATTCCAGTCGCAGCACCCGACAATGGTCGATCCCTAACGCCGGTATCCGCTCCTCACGCGTCCGACGCCTCCTCATTCTCCCGGAAAAGGCTTCCCACGCCCCGGTAGATGGACCACGATGTGACCCAGAAACCTGTTGTCTTCCTCTCCCGATAATGCGAACTATTATGATACAATCCGATCATTATGTTTCGATCGTTTCATGTTTGTTGTTCTTCTGTCAAGCGTAGAGAGGGGCGATTGCAAGGAAACTAACACCGAAATATGAAGCGCAGGGACAAACCGAAAGCGGAGATAAGGTGAGCAGAATAAGTGCACACAATGCCAGGTTGGACGCACTGGCCGGGCTGGTTCAGGAAACGGGTGTCCTGAGGCTGCGGGACGCAGCGTCCCGGCTTGGCGTATCCGAAATTACCATTCGCCGCGACATTGCCGCCGACGGTCAGCGGCTTAGCTGTCTTGGCGGCTACATCATTCCGGTTCAGGATGGCGCCATCAGCAGCGACTATGTGCTCGAGCAGGAGAAGGACAGCCATGCAACTGCCAAGGCGCGCGCCTGCACGCAGGCGGCAGCTCTAATCGAACCATATGACACTGTATTCATCGATTGCGGAACGACGATGCCGCATCTGGCGCGGCAAATTCCGGCAAACGCCCATGTCACGGTCATCTGCTATTCCCTCAATGTTGCAGAGGAGCTGGCGAGCAGAACCGATGTCCGCCTGATCATGCTCGGGGGGGTCTATCATCCGGAAGCGGCTTCGTTTTCGGGTGATGAGGGTATCGAGGTGCTGAAGCGCATCAATATCAACAAGGCATTTTTGTCTGCCGGTGGCGTGGACGAACAGCATGGCGTCACCTGCTCACATTTTCATGAAGTGCCGATCAAGCAGATGGTTATGCAACGCTCGGTTCAAAAGCATCTGGTGGTGGACAGCAGCAAATTCAGAAAGGTGCGAGCCGCGCGCTACGCTGCCATAGGCGACTTCAACTCAGTTATTGCAGATCAGCCTTCACCCTGGGCTTGAGACAAACCGACAACGAGGGCTCCCAAATAAGCCTCGGGAGAGAGAGCTCAGCGATATCTTTCGCCCCACCAGGGCGAACATCACCGCAGTCCGGCCAGAAAGCCGGCAGAAACGCCCCTGCTGCTACACCATTCCTGCGTATCCTGATGGAAGATTTCAGCAATACGAAGGGAGAGGAAAGATCGGCTGATGTTCATCAGACGTGTCTTCCATGCCTCGTAGCGAGTTGGCCGAGTGAACGAGTGCCATCAATTAGCTGTTTGACTTGAACGCGCTCAAACACCATCTGTGCGACATGCCGAAGCATGAAAAACATCACATCGAACTGATCAGAACATGGACCCTGCCGGCTACCGTGACAATGGGGTCGGCCGTTCGCGCCAAAGGCGTCCTTCAAGAAATACAGGCAAGGCTGCCCGCTCATGCAAAAAAGTTGATCTCGCTCGAAGGAGTCGACCTCACCCTGGCGATGACGGCCAGTGAAAAGACCGCCTTCAATGCAGCAGCGACCATCGTCACAAAAGTGGTGACGGAGGCCGCTGCACTGCCGGTAATCCCGCGCGAAATCGAGGACATCCTGACTATCAAGACGAGCGAGCGGCATCGTTGGCTTGCCGACGGTCGCCTGCCGAGCGCGGGGACGCGAACGGTCAGACTGAATGGCCGCGCCCGTCAGATCACGTTCCATGTCTTTGACCCCAAGGTGGTCGAAGACCTTCTCGACCGTGGCGTTGTGGACGAATGGCGGGTGGAGGATGCAGAGGCGAAAGCCGAAAAGAGGCGGCGCGCGGCATATCAGGCGAAGCTGACGCGGTCGCTCAAGAAGAAGGTTGCGAAGCGGCCAACGACGTCTTCCGATGATCCGGCCTCGAAGCTCGGCGGCTGGGAGGAGTTCGACGTGGACGGACTGCTTCGTTAAGCACTTATGCCAGCACTCTTGGTATCACGCGCGATCACAGCACTTGGCCTGACATTTCATCGGCAGGGTCAATGTTCCAGCGGCGATCTTTGCCGTGAAAGAACATTCGTCGGCAGGTTCAACGCCGGAGCATTTTAAGTTCATCGGTTTAGAAACAGGAATGTTGGGTTATACGCCGGCCCACGCTGTAAACTATGCCGCTCTGCGGATCGGCATTGAAAACCACGTATCGTCGCTGCGGGCAGACCAGGTCAAAGGAGGTTTTATGGCACTCAAGGATATCGGTCTTGCGTTGGACGTTGTCTTTGGCCACGACTGTGCGGTTTCGATCAAGGCTTTGGTTGCATCGGAAGCCGTTTCGCGTCGCCATCGCTCTTGCGGCCTCCAGGCTGACACCTACCGCATCCAGCTTGCTCACGTCGCGATCATGCACAAAATCAGGTACCTTGGTTAGTCCGCATCCGCTGATACTCAAGCACGCAGCCACTATCACTGAAAAACGGAACATTTTCTCTCACTTTTTGTGCTTGCCTGATGGCTTGCTCCGATACGCATTGGCACAAGCCTCAAGGCAGCGGCTCGGCCAACATTCTTGGCCGTTCTTCCACAATTACCGCGATCGACACAAGGCGGTCGGAAGCGTTGTGACGGCCTCACCGCAAACTCGAAGCCCGAAAGCTGACAATTATTTCCGGTAGACCGTGAGTACCCCATGAGGCTGATCACTGCAGGTGTTGCGCGCACTCAAAGGAGCGGCCAAGAACGCCTGCCAGATATCCTAACAGACGGCAAGCAGGACTTTCTCCACCACGCTGAACGGGGGACATGGTGGTCGTAGAACTTCATTCATGTTTGAAGTCCTCCCAACTGTGCTCGCAAGGCTGCGTTTTCGGTTTCTAATTGCATCAGTTTTTCACGAAGAGGAGCGACTGCCTGCTCGACCTGCTGTTGGGTGTAGCGCGGAGTAATATGCTGGGGGCAGTTCCAGTCGTACGCTTCAAGCCGAAGCCTGAAAATCCCCTCCGCACGGCCTTTATATGTGGGGTCGGATACCAAATCGTTGAGCGTCGGGTCGGCATCAAGTGTCAGCCGATCGACATGGACATAGATTTTGAGCCTCGCCCTTCGCGCATAATCCATCAGAAAAAGACAGGCCCGGTCATTGGCAGCCAGATTGCCGGTGCTGATGTACTGTCGGTTACCGCGATAATCGGCAAAGGCCAGAGTTCGTTGATCAACGACTTTGAGAAAACCGGCATTGCCTCCACGATGTTGAACGTAGGGCCAGCCCGTTTCCGAGACCGATGCCATATAGAAGCTGTCACGTGCGGCGATGAAAGCGATCTCGTCTTCTGTGAGGGTATCGGAGGGACGGCTATCATTACCCAACCAGATCTGGTCCACGCCCATGGCAGACTGAGCGGCTCTGACGCTTGGCGTCACGGCGACTTCAAGGAAATGATATGGCATGTCTCAATCCCCTGTTAACGCAGGCTCGCACCACTGTGTCCCGGTGTGAGCCTAAGTTGTCTTATAGCAAGCCCGATTTTTTTGCGCTGCTATATCCTTCAGATCTGGCGTAGACGTTAGTCCTGCAAGCCCTAGCCTGCAACTTGCCAACGCATCTCGCCGCGATCAGCGACGATCCGACCAAGGCCCGGGAGAGACGATCAACAAAAAGCTCGGCATCGGGGTAGTTGTTTCTTACCACCAGGGACCAGTCCACCCATGTGGTTCTGGATCGTTCATGGCTAAAGCACCCGGTCTCCAGGCCAGGCTGGGAAGCCTTCACGCCATCTCAGGCTGCGCGGATCCCATTAGCGGCGCGGAAGACTTCGAATGCGCGTGGGACGCGTTAAGTCGCCGAGCCACAATGTCATGGTTGAGCCACAGAACTGGACCGGAGGGTTCGGAAGATTCACCGAAGATTAGCTGCCCTGTTGCCGTCACAACGAGACTGCTCAACAGATCGCTGATCATCACCTTGCTATCCCGATGCATCTGGGTGATTTCGTTGGACGTGCCGATGGTGAGATCAGCCTGCGCCTGGCTGTTTGCCATGGGCCATGCCGAAAAGTCATAGAACGGACGCATGACATCGCTGGCCTGCATGGCGGCGATCTTGCCGAAGACGTCTTCCATCGTTAGGCCATCTACCAGCAGCTGCTGGCAGGCCTGCCACTGGTCATCTGCCCATTGGCCGCCGTTTTCTTTCTTCAACGCAAGCAGCAGCGGTATCAGGGGCAGCTCGATACCGGTGAACACATCGGACGAATTGGTCCGGATTTCGGGGCAATTATAAACTGTTGCCTTGATCCCTTTAGCCCAGGCTTCCTCTGCAATGCCTTCGAGCCGCATCTTCGCGTAACCCTGGGTGTAGTTGGTGTAGGTCTGCCAACGATAACTTCCGTCGATGAGGACCGCCGATCCGTGATAACCATAGGCCGTATATCGCACTTGACCGCCTGAAGCTTCAACGCGCTCGCGGATCGCCGCACTGAAATCGATGAGATGGCGAAAGGTGTTTGCGGAGACGTCGTCAAAATTCTGCAGGATGAGTTTTCCCATGTCACTGTCGAGCAGGGTCTGCGAGGACATGTGGCGGGTTCCGGTTCCCTTGTAGATCCGATTAGCGATAACCAGGAACACCTTCGCCTTCGGGATGCCGCCTGCCATTGTGTGGGCGAAGAAAACATTGCGGCCATCGGCGATCATACCGTCGAGAACGGTCATGACTTTCGAAAGCGATTCCGTAAAACGCGCATTGGCAATGTCGCGGCATTGCCTGACATAGTCCCAGTCGAGCTTGTCGTGCTCCCAGCTCTCAAGCGTCATTTTTGCCAGGAGATCGGTGGGAGTCGGCCCGTCTGCGGGCGCATCGCGATCGAAACCCGCCATAAGAGGTATGTTGATGATCCTGCCGCCCAGCTGGGCCTCCGCCGAAGACAGTTCATCGGCGTCGAGCGGCCGCAGCGTGTTGTTCTCGTCACGCCGCCCGACGGTGATCCCCACAATCTCCATTCCAGCCCGTCTCGCTTCGTCGAGCAAGCCGGTGGCGTATCCGCGGCCGAACAGTTCGCCGAAGAGTACGAAAACGTCGCCTTTACGGAAGACCGTGTTTTCAGAAAGGCGATTCAATGCAACCGGATTTTCCATGCTGTCAACTCTTTAAAGTTTGTCATCGAACACTGGCTCGTGCAAGTTTTGCAAAGACATGACCGCATTGGCACGGAATGGGAACTCATTTTCGGTGACCGTTCATTTCAAAACGTGAAGTCGGTCTCTGTTCGCCCTACAATACAGGGGACGCCGAGGCTGGAGGATCGGCGCGCCGATACCAAAAAAGAGCTCGCTGGAAACATCGCGCCTCTCCAGTGGCGCACCACGCCGAATCTTGTCGCGTCGAAGACTGTTCAGACTGCCTTCTCGCAAGTTTGCAAGAAGACCGGTATCGACAAAATATGCACCAACGACCAGGCTTACGACAAAGATAGGCATCCTCGTTATCAATTGTCGCCAGTCGAACGCTCTCGGATCAGCTCGATGAAGGCACGCAGTTTGGCTGGCATGTGTCGCCGTTGCGAGAAATAAAGGCTAAGTCCCGGATATTCGGGAGACCAGTCTTCCAAAACAGGAATGAGATCGCCTGAGGCAATATGGGGCGCAAGTGCATGTTCACCCAGATAGGCGAGCCCAAATCCGGCAAGAGCGGCCTCCAGAATAAGGTCAGACCCATCAAATGTCAGATGGCCGCTGACATCGATCAAGTGTGTTTCCCCGTACTTCTCAAACTCCCAGCGATAGAGTCTCCCGCTTGTCATGCGCATCTGGATACAGACGTGCCGGGCGAGATCGGCTGGGACGACAAGCTTTGAACGGCCGTCGAAGTAGCGCGGCGAGCCGACGACGAAAGACCGCATTTTCGGAATGATCGGTACGGCCACCATGTCGGGCGAGATAGCCTCGGCGAGACGAATGCCCGCATCGAAACCTTTGCCGATCACATCCACGAGCGCATTTTCGGTCACTATCTCGATGTCGACATCCGGGTATCGACGGCTGTACTCGAGGATGAGCGGCTGCAGCAGAATGCGCGCCGCGCCCGGCGCCATATTCAGCCGGAGTCTCCCGGAGGGCCGATCTGAATGTTCACCGACATTTTCGATCGCCTTCTCGAGCGTCTGCAGGGCAGGTGCGATTTCAGATAGGAATTGCTCACCGGCTGCAGACAAGGACACGCTACGCGTGGTGCGGTTGAAAAGCCTGACGGCAAGGCGCTCCTCAAGTGCGGCGATCGCATGGCTCAAAGCCGATGACGACATACCCAGTTCGCGCGCGGCAGCCCGGAATCCACCGTGACGCGCGACGCCGGCAACCGCTTCAAGCTCGATCAGGCTTGCCCTCATTGCGCAATCCAGTTCATCAGGCTGTCCGATTTTGTCCTACTACACGCAACACTTACCGCATGCCATTTTTGCTGTGAAGCCATCACAGGAGAAGAAACATGCACATCATCGATCGGATCTATATCAACGGGGCGTTTGTCACGCCGCACGGCGATCAATGGGCGCCGCTTTTCAATCCGGCAACCGAGGACCAGATCGGCAGCGTGCGGCTCGCAGATGAGCGGGACGCCGACCGCGCAGTTGCTGCCGCCAAACGCGCTTTCCCAGCCTTTTCGAATACGACCAGAAAAGAGCGGATCGACATGCTGAACCGGCTGCATGCCGCGGTGTCCGCCCGAACCGACGATCTGGCGTCCGCCATGCGTGAAGAATACGGTGCGCCATCGGGCTTCATCGGCTTTTCAGCGTCACGCGCAGGTAGCGTCTTTCTCGACATGGCAAGAACGCTGAAGGACTACGAGTTCCAACGCCGCATGGGCAGCGCCGATGTCGAGATGCGACCGTCGGGTGTTGCCGTGGCGATCACGCCCTGGAACAGCAATTACAGTTTTATCTGCGGCAAGCTCTCCGCCGCCATTGCAGCCGGAGCAACGATGGTGATCAAACCTTCGGAGATGAGCGCCCTGCAGACGCAGGTGATCACTGAATGTCTGCACGCGGCCGGTCTTCCCGATGGCATTTTCAATATCGTCACCGGGTATGGAGGCGTCGTTGGTGCGGCACTGACGGCTCACCGCGACGTGTCCAAGATCACCTTCACCGGTTCCACTGCCACAGGTCGCGGCATTGTTCAGGCGGCCGCGGCCACTATGAAGCGCGTCACAATGGAACTTGGCGGCAAAAGCCCCAGCATCATTCTGGACGATGCCGATCTTGAGGTCGCCATCCCGCAGGTGCTGGTGGCAGGGTTCCGCAACAGCGGTCAGGCCTGCATTGCCGGAACCCGCATTCTTGCTCCAGAAAGCAGGTTCGGTGAAATCGAGGAACGGCTAAGCCACACCATCAAAGACTTCAGGTCGGGAGAACCGGCCGACGAACAGGTTCAGGTTGGTCCGATGGTCAGCCAGAAGCAGTGGGATCGCGTGCAAAGCTATATTCGCCTGGGACAGGAGGAAGGCGCCAGACTGCTGGCAGGCGGCGAAGGTCGTCCGGAAGGGCTGCAGCGCGGCTGGTTCGTCAAGCCCACCATCTTTACCGGCGTCCGCAACGACATGCGCATCGCGCGCGAGGAGATATTCGGCCCCGTGCTATCGCTGATCTCCTACCGCGACGAGGAAGACGCCATCACGATCGCGAACGACACCGATTACGGCCTGCAGGCGCACGTCTTTTCTTCCGACGTCGCGCGGGCAAAACGCGTCGCAAACCAGATCGAGGCAGGCCGCGTGTTCATCAACGATGCGCCGCATGACCCAATGGTACCATTCGGCGGATTCAAGCAATCCGGCTTCGGGCGGGAATTCGGCGTCTTTGGGCTCGAGGCCTTTCTCGAACCCCGTGCCGTACTGTCGTGACATTTAAAGGCCACGCAACTTTTTAGCTGCGTGGCCTGATGCCACATACCGTCGAGCGAACCCTGTTGGGCGGCCATTGTTGCACCTGGCGTAATGATGAAGTGTGAAGCGCGATCGTTCTCATCACCACGTAATAATAGCAATCTGCAGGTGCGGATCGGGAATTGACCCGAACGATACTCGCAGGAGCGCACAATGAAACTCTATCATCATCCTTTGTCGGGCCACTCGCATCGGGCCCGTCTGTTCCTTTCACTGATCAACCTGCCGCATGAGCTGGTTGAGGTGGACCTCATGTCCGGCGCGCACAAGACGCCCGATTTCCTCAAGATGAACCCGTTTGGCCAGGTTCCGGTTCTCGACGACGACGGCGAATACGTATCGGATTCCAACGCGATCCTGGTCTACCTTGCCAAGAAAACCGGACGGACGGACTGGCTGCCCGATGACCTGAAGAGCGCCGCAGCGGTCCAACGCTGGTTGTCGGTAGCTGCCGGTGAGATCGCTTATGGTCCGGCGGCGGCCCGCCTGGTCACCGTCTTTGGTGCCAAGTTCAATCCGGAAGAAGTCATTAGTCGCGCCCATGCGGTCCTTGGAAAACTCGAAACTCAGCTTTCCGACCGAGAATGGCTGGTTGGCGAACGCCCGACGATCGCTGACGTCGCAATCTACAGCTACGTGGCCCGCGCCCCTGAAGGCAACGTGGATCTCTCCACTTATCCTGCGGTCAACAGGCTGCTTCGTCGTATCGAAGCGCTTCCGGGCTTCGTGGACTTTATCGGGACTCCGGTTGGCCTTGCCGCCTGATCCGCATTCGGGTGCGCGCCGAAGCGTGCCCGATCCCTTCTTAGGAGAGCTGACATGACCGACACTTTGACAAAACTGCCGACATGGCACGAAGGCGAGAAGTTCATCCAGGAAAAAGTCGGTGTCGCCGAGCGTATGGAGGTCGTCGGCCAGCGGGTCGTTCGCGATTTCATGCCGGATCAGCATCGGGACTTCTATGCCCAGCTCCCGTTCATCGTCCTTGGCAGTGTGGATGGCCACGATGACGCATGGGCCACTTTTGTCGAGGGCCGACCCGGCTTCATGTCCTCTCCTACGCCGACCACGCTCGATATCCGCTCTACCTTGGAGCCAAGCGACCCCGCCAGCGAAGGAATGGCGGACGGCAAACCGATCGGCCTGCTCGGCATCGAGATGCACACGCGTCGCCGCAATCGCATGAACGGCTTTGTCTCCACCGCAGCGAACGGTTATCGGATCGATGTGGATCAGAGCTTCGGCAACTGCCCGCGCTACATACAATTGCGGGATTTCCAATTCGAGAGGGCACCCGGCCAACCAAGCCAGAACCAGCGTGAAGACCTGTCCGAGCTTGACGACCTTGCTCGCTCCACGATCAAGACTGCGGACGCGTTCTTCGTTGCCTCCTATGTCGACCGCGAAGACAGGCGCCAGGTTGACGTTTCGCATCGCGGCGGGAATGCCGGCTTCGTCCGCGTTGGCGATGATGACGTTCTCACAATTCCCGATTTCGACGGAAACCTTTTCTTCTCGACACTGGGGAATATTCTGCTGAACAAGAAAGCAGGTCTGCTCTTCGTAGACTTCGCGACGGGCGATGTGCTGCAGATGACAGGCGAAGCCGACGTCATCCTGGAATCACCCGAGATTGCGGCCTTCCAGGGCGCGGAACGGCTCTGGACGTTCAGGCCAACCCGGATCGTCCGGAGACCGAATGCACTCGCACTCCGCTGGGCATTCCAGAAGGATGGATGGTCGCCGAATTCTCTGATGACCGGGAACTGGGCGCAGGCAGCAGACCGGATGCGTGCCACCGGACTTTCAGACACATGGCGGTCGATGACGGTCACCAGGATCGTCGAGGAAAGCACGACGATCCGCTCGATCCATCTCCAGCCAAGCGACGGCGCGGGGTTGCTGCCGCATGCTGCCGGGCAGCACCTCCCGATCCGGCTGGTGCTGCCGGGAAGCGAGCGGCCTGTTGTCAGGACCTACACCCTGTCTGTCGCACCGTCCGATGGCATCTACCGCATCAGTGTCAAACGCGATGGGCTCGTGTCGCAGTTTCTGCACGACAGCATCTCCGTTGGCGACGTGATTGAGGCGCGGCCCCCCGCAGGGGAGTTCGGTGTTGACGCCCGTGCCACGCGCCCTGCAGTGCTCCTTGCCGGTGGTGTCGGCATCACGCCGCTGCTCGCCATGCTCCGTCATGTCGTCTACGAGGGAATTCGCAAACAGCGAATCCGGCCGATCACGTTGTTCCACGCTGCCCGCACGAAAGCCGAGCGACCTTTCGACAAGGAGATTGCCGAACTCGTGGCTGCGGCCAAGGGCGTGGTCCGGTTAGTGCGAGTTCTCAGCGACATCGGCGATGCCACAGAGGGCTCCGACTACGATACTGCCGGCCGTATCGACATGGCTATGCTCACCAAGCATCTGCCGTTCAACGACTACGACTTCTATCTGTGTGGTCCGCCGCAGTTTACGCAGGCGCTCTATGACGGTTTACGCGGCTACAACATCGCAGACGATCGTATCCACGCGGAAGCGTTCGGACCCTCGTCGCTGGTTCGGTCTGTAGAGGCCAAAGATGCCAGGGCCGCCCCTTTGCGTGCGCTGCCATCCGACAAGCCGGTGCCTGTCATATTCACGAACTCGCTGAAGGAGGCCCGCTGGGCACCCGGCTCCGGAACGCTGCTGGAACTTGCAGAAGCACGCGGTCTTCAGCCCGAGTTCAGTTGCCGCGAAGGCAATTGCGGTACGTGCAAAACAAAACTCGTCAAAGGCGCTGTGACGTACCTGAAGGAGCCGACAGCGAAGGTTGACGATGACGAGATCCTCCTTTGCTGTGCCATTCCAGCGAGCCAGGAAGGCGGCATCCAGATCGCCGTCTAAACCAACATTACTACGCCTGACGCAACAGTCACTTCCTGCTTTTCGACGTTCAACAACAACCGGTTACCAATCATCTTGAGGATCAGAGAGCCACGTCTCTCAAAACCATTAAAGGAGAATACCATGTCACGCATTCCTACCCCCGCCACGATTGAGGAGGCGCCCGAAGCCTCACGGCCGATCCTGGAGACCATCCAGAAGCAGATCGGCTCCGTGCCGAATATCTTCCGCCTCGTGTCCAACAGCCCAGCCGCCCTCAACGGCCTCGCCTCGTTGCAGGGTGCGCTCGGCAAGGGCAAGCTTGCACCCGCCACTCGGGAAAGGATCGCCCTGGCTATGGCCGAAGCCAACGGTTGTGACTACTGCCTTTCGGCGCACACCTTCACCGGAGCGAAGTTCGCCAAGCTCGATGAAGCGGAGATCGCTTCGAACCGCCGCGGAACATCGAACGACGCCAAGGCTGCGGCAGCCGTCGAATTCGCCCGCGCCCTGACGACCGCGCGTGGCTCGGTGGCACCAGGGGAAATCGTAAAAGTTCGGGACGCCGGCTACAGCGACGCGGAAATCGTCGAGATCATTGCGCATGTCGCGCTCAATACCTTTACAAACTACGTCAACGAAGCCCTCGATACCGAGATCGATTTCCCGCGTATCGATCGTCTTGCGGCATGACATTCAGGACGGGGTGACACGAG
>NZ_WJOK01000012.1 GCF_009649785.1 Agrobacterium tumefaciens
ATTTTATTTAAATAAAAGATGCGTATGATAATTTGTGGAAAAAATATTCAATAACGAGATTTTTGCAGGTATTTTAGTCCAAAATAAGATCGGGCGACGATTGGATCGCCGCCCGTTTCTGCATTCAGCGTGTCAGACGGTGTCCTTGCCCGCGACCTTCAGTGCGAAGGCATATTCGAAGGCAATTTCTTCCAGCCGCTGGAAACGGCCCGACTTGCCTCCATGGCCAGCCGCCATGTTGGTCTTAAGCAGGATCGGGGCTTCCCCCGTCGTCTTTTCGCGCAGTTTCGCCACCCATTTGGTCGGTTCCCAATAGGTCACGCGCGGGTCGGTGAGGCCGGAAAGCGCAAGCAGCGGCGGATAGGGCTTTTCCCCGACATTGTCATAGGGGCTGTAGGCGGCGATCCACTGATATTCCTCTTCCGATTCCAGCGGATTACCCCACTCCGGCCATTCCGGCGGGGTTAGCGGCAGCGTGTCATCAAGCATGGTCGTCAGCACGTCCACGAAGGGAACCGCAGCGATGATGCCGGCAAATTTTTCCGGGGCCATGTTGGCGACGGCGCCCATCAGCATTCCCCCTGCCGAACCGCCTTCCGCGATGATGCGGTCGTAGGAGGTAAAGCCTTCCTTGACCAGATGATCGGCAGCCGCGATGAAATCCTTAAACGTGTTCTGTTTGTCTTTCATCTTGCCGGTTTCATACCACTCGAAACCCTTGTCCTTGCCGCCGCGAATGTGGGCGATGGCATAGATGAAGCCACGGTCTGCCAAAGACAGCGTTGTGGTGGAGAAGGAAGCGGGAATGGTGATGCCATAGGCGCCGTAGCCATAAAGCAGGCAGGGGGCCGAACCGTCGAGCGCTACATCCTTGCGGTAAAGCAGCGAGACCGGCACCAACTCGCCGTCATGGGCAGGCGCCATGATGCGGCGGGTAATGTAATCGTCGGGATTATGGCCGGAAGGCACTTCCTGCGTTTTCAGCAGCGTGCGGTCGCGCGTCACCATATTGTAGTCGAACAACTGGCTTGGCGTCGTCATCGAGGAGTAGGAGAAGCGGATGACATCGGTGTCGTATTCTGCAGCGCCATGCAGGCCAAGCGAATAGGCTTCCTCGGCAAAGGCGATGGAATGTTCCTCGCCCGTGCGGCGATCGCGGATAACGATGCGCGGCAGGCCGTCGCGGCGCTCCAGCCAGATCAGATGGCGGGCATAGGCATCGACGGAGAGAATGAGGCGACCCGGCTCGTGCGGCACGACCTCCTTCCAGTTTTCCTTGCCCGGCGCGGTCACCGGCGCTTCCATGATGCGGAAATCCTTGGCATCGCCGTCATTGGTGAGGATGTAGAAGACATCGCCGCCTTCGCACATCGAATATTCGATACCTTCCTCGCGCTCCGCAACCACGACAGGCTCGGCCATCAGGTCCTTGGTGGAAAGAATGCGGTACTCGCTGGTCTCATGGTCGTGAATGTCGATGAAGATGAAGTCGTCGAGCACGGACGCGCCAACGCCCATGAAGAAGCCGGGGTCCTTTTCCTCATAGACCAGCCGGTCGGCCGACTGCGGCTCGCCGATGATGTGGTGGAAGACCTTCGAGGGGCGGTGGTTTTCGTCCTGTAGCGTATAGAAGAAGCTCTTGCCGTCAGGCGCCCATGCCCCGCCGCCGCCGGTATTTTCCACGACATCGGCAAGGTCTTCACCGGTTTCGAGATTACGGATGCGCAGCGTGAAATATTCCGAACCCTTGTCGTCATAACCCCAGATGCCGTGACTGTGATCGGAAGACTGGTCGAGGCCGGCAAGACGGAAATAATCCTTGCCTTGCGCTTCCCTGTCGCCATCAAGCAGCACGTGCTTTTCGCCGCCATCACGCGGGGTGCGGAAATAATGCGGTTGCTCGCCGCCGGTCACGAACAGCGTGCCATAGGCATAAGGTCCATCATTGACCGGAACAGAGGAATCATCCTGCTTGATCCGGCCTTTCATCTCCTCGAACAGCTTTTCCTGAAGCGCCTTGGTGTCGCCCATTGCGGCTTCCATATAGGCGTTCTCGGCCTCCAGATGGGCGCGGATGGCAGGGTCGAGCAGGGTAGGGTCCTTGAACATGGCCTGCCAGTTATCGGCCCGGAACCATGCGTAGTCATCGGTGCGGGTAATGCCGTGATGCGTATCCTGGACGGGCCGTTTTTCGGCGGTCGGGGCGGCGGGCAGGTTCTTGAAAATCGGCAAGGGAAACTCGCTTTCGTATGAAAAATGCGTGGGCGGCACCCAAGATGTAGAGTGCCCCTCACCACCGATCAAGTTTCAAATCTCCACAGGTGAAATGAGGCTTGGGCACAATTTCGTCAGTTTTCGATCACATTTTGGCAATATCCGGCAAATCAGCGATGATACGCGCCTGCCACCGGCCTGCCGTGCATCGATAAGAACAAACGAAAACTGACAGGATCCCATGCGAAAGTTTCTTCCCGCTGCTCTTTCTGCGTTTTTCCTTGCCTTGCAGGCATCTACACCCGCTTTCGCAATAGACGCCAACGTCATGCGGCAGCTGAACGTGCTCGCCCCCGAGGAGCGTCTGGAGCAGCGTTGCGACATAGAGGCGATGGAGCGGATCGCGACGGAGCAGAAGGGCATGAAGCCGGATAAGGTCATTGCCTATACCTTCGGTGATCCCGAGGTTGGCAAGAATTCGATCAAGGCGTCGGGTGCAGTCTTCAGAAGCGCCGGTGAATGGTACAAGCTCAAATACAAGTGCCAGCTGAAAAGCGACAGCCTCTCCATCCAGTCCTTCGATTACCGTGTCGGCGACAAGATTCCCGAAGAGCAGTGGAAGAAGTTGTATCTTTATGACTGATCGGAGAATTCTTCGTCCGCGGTCGCCGGTTTAAACCCCGCTTTTCTTGCCGCCCTGCCAATGGGTCTGTAACGCTGTCCTTCGATCGAATTGAGGGGCGAGAACATGGCGAAGCAATTCAAGGGACTTTCGGCTTTTCCGATCACGCCCGCTGACGAGGCCGGGCAGGTGGATAGCCAAGCCTTTTCCGCCCTCGTCGAGCGGCTGGATGCGGCGGAGGTCGATTCCATCGGTATTCTCGGCAGCACCGGAACCTATATGTATCTGTCGCGTGCCGAGAGGCGGCGCGCGGTCGAGGCGGCCCATGCCGTCCTCAAGGGCAGGCGCACATTGATTGCAGGCGTCGGCGCGTTGCGCACCGATGAGGCCGTGGCGCTGGCGAAAGACGCCGAAGCTGCCGGTGCCGATGCGCTGCTTCTGGCGCCCGTTTCCTATACGCCGCTGACTCAGGAAGAGGCCTATCACCATTTCGCCGCCGTCGCCGGCGCAACCGATTTGCCGCTCGCCATCTACAACAACCCGACGACGACGCGATTCTCCTTCAGCGATGAGCTTTTGGTCAGGCTCGCCTATATCCCGAATATCCGTGCCATAAAGATGCCGCTGCCGGCCGATTCCGACTATTCGGGAGAGCTTGCGCGGCTGCGGCCGAAACTGACGGATGATTTCGCCATCGGTTACAGCGGCGACTGGGGATGTGCGGAAGCAACGCTTGCCGGTGGCGATGCCTGGTACAGCGTCGTTGCGGGCCTGCTGCCGGTTCCGGCATTGCGGTTGATGCGCGCCGCTCAGGCCGGGGATGCGGAGGAGACGCGCAGGCTCGATCTGGCCTTCCAGCCGCTCTGGGCGCTCTTCAAGGAATTCGGCAGTATCCGCGTGATCTACGCCGCCGCCAATGCTTTGTCGGTAACGGCATGCGAGCCGCCCCGGCCAATCCTGTCGCTCACCAGCGCGGAGCGCCAGCGGGTGGAAGAGGTGCTGAACGCTCTGTCAACGCTGGAAGCCGCGCCATAATTCGGGCGTTTTGCAGGCGGATTGCCACATCTTACCCTTCGGAAACTGAAAAATGCTGCGTAGCCTGCCCTTTGCCGCTCTCTTCCTGTCGCTCTCCACGGCCGCCTTCGCGGGGACGGGTCTCGTCGAGCCGACGCTGAAAATGACGCCGAGGCATGACGGCAGGGTGCGGGTGGCGATGACTCTGGACGCCTGCATGGGCAAGACCGACCATCGCATTCTCGATACGCTGGTGCAGGAAAAGATACCGGCGACGATCTTTGTCACTGCCCGCTGGCTGAAGCACAATAGCGAAGCACTTGCCGTAATGATGGCGCATCCGGATTTGTTCGAGATCGAAAACCACGGCGAAAACCATGTGCCAGCGGTGGACAAGCCCGTTGCCATCTACGGCATTGCCGCTGCCGGTTCGGAAGCGGCAGTCGAGCAGGAGGTCGAGGGCGGCAGGCAGGCAATTGTCGCCATGACCGGTCTTCAACCGCAATGGTTTCGCGGTGCGACGGCGAAATATACCACCTCGTCCATGGCTACCATCAACAGGCTCGGCATGCGGGTGGCGGGTTATTCCGTCAATGGCGATGGCGGCTCGCTTCTGGGCGCGGCCGCCACGGCAAAGCACATCGCTTCGGCCAAGGACGGCGACGTCATCATCTCCCACATCAATCAGCCTACCCACGAAGCGGGTGAGGGCGTGGTGAGGGGACTTCTGGCGCTGAAGGCGCGCGGCGTGGTGTTCACAAGGCTGGACGACCCGTCGTTTACGCCGCCGGGTAATTGAGCGGGGCGGCTCTCTCCTCATTCCTGTAACAAGCACGGGAGCGAGGGAAATGAGCATCTCACATCCACGCCCGTTTTTCGGCGGCATACCGCGCAAATTTGCGCTAGCATCCTCCCATGCTGTTCAAACGCCCCGACACCGAAACCCTATATTCCGCCCTTGTTAACAAGGACCCCGCCTATGAGGGCGTGGCCTATGTGTGCGTGACCTCGACGAAGATTTTCTGTCGCTTTACCTGTACGGCGCGAAAGCCGAAGATCGAAAACTGCCGGTTTCGCGAAACCATCGCCGAATGTCTGGAAGCTGGCTTCCGCCCCTGCAAGCGCTGCAAGCCGATGCTTTCCTATGGCACGGCGGATGAAACCGTCACCACCCTTCTGACGGCGCTGGAAAGCGAACCGGCGCGGCGCTGGCGTGAGGAGGATGTGGTGGCGATGGGCCATGACCCTTCCACCGTGCGCCGCACCTTCAAACGCCGTTTCGGCATGAGTTTTCTGGAAATCGCAAGGTTGCGGCGGCTGGGAGATGCGGCGACAAGCCTCGCATCAGGAGAAGCCGTGATCGGCGCGCAGATCGATGCCGGATATGAATCCGGCAGCGGTTTCCGCTCGGCCATCAACCAGTTCTTCGGCACCTCTCCCGCCGCCATGAAGGGCAAGGGGTTTCTGAAGGGCGACTGGATCGACACGCCGATCGGTCCGATGCTGGTGGTTGCCGATGATCACGCCCTGCATCTTCTAGAATTTGCTGACCGGCCAGCGCTTCCGGCCGAATTGAAGCGGCTGAAGGCCCGCACAGGCGCGGATATGGTGCTGGGCAGGACGCCGGTCACCGGCCAGATCGCAGCAGAACTCGCGGCCTATTTCGCCGGGCATTCGGCTGACTTCGAAACCCGGCTTGCCGGACACGGCACACCCTTCGAGCGCGATGTCTGGCACGCATTGCGGGAGATACCGGCGGGAGAGATCGTCAGCTATTCTTCGCTTGCGACGTCGATGCAACGGCCATCCGCCGTGCGTGCCGTCGCCCGCGCCAATGGCGCTAACCAGATTGCCATCGTCGTTCCCTGCCACCGGGTGCTGGGCGCAGATGGCAGCCTGACCGGGTATGGCGGTGGGCTGTGGCGCAAGAAATGGCTGATCGAGCACGAGCGGCGCATGGCCGATAAGCTCCGCATCCCTCTCGCCTCCTGACCGGCCATCAGGCCGGCAGGTTTGGAACGATGCGGCGTGAAGGAAACAGCTCGCGCGTTACTGTCATGGCGATCAGCGACAGCGGCAGTGCCAGCATGGCGCCCGCAGCACCCCACATCCACGTCCAGAAGATGATCATCACGAAGACGAGGAAGGGGTTGATCTCCATGTTGCGGCCCACCACTGCCGGAAAGGCCAGGTTTTCCATCAACAGGTGAATGGTGAAGAAGATCGCGGATGGCAGCAACGCCAGCACCATGTTGTCATGCGTGATGATGCCTGCCACCGCCAGCGACACCGTCATGGCGGTGATGCCGAGAAATGGCACGAAGCTGGAGAGAAAGGCGAAGAGCCCCCACAGAAGCGGCATGGCCAGCCCGCCGAAATAGGCGATCGCCACCATCGTCACGCCCAGCGCCGCATAGATCAGCGCTGCCGTGGCAAAATAGGTGCCGAGCACTTCTTCCACCGAAGCGATGATCCGAATGGCCCTCAGCCGCTGGTGCCGGGCCGGAAAGGCCATGATGATCGCCTTGCGCAGCCGCAGGCGGCTGTAGAGGAACATCAAAAGCGCGGCGAGGAAGATCATGCCCTGAACGACGGCGGGGGTGACGTTGGAACCGAGCAGGGAAATGATCTCGCCGCTGCGCGAAATCAGCGACTCCATCGAAATCGACCCCATGCTGAAGGTCGCTGCCGAAATGTTCAGCCATCGAATGCTTTGAAGATAGGGCAGGAAGCGGTCCATACTGCGTTCGATCAGCGCTGGTCCTTCGGAGGCGAGCTGCGACAAAGGGTCTATCAGCGAATTGATCACGAAAAACATCACGGCCGCGACAAGGCCGGAGAGAATGACAGCCACACCGGCTCCGGGAATGCCATAGGAACTGAGCTTTTCCGCCGCGATGCCGAGGATCATGCCCACGACAATCGCCAGCACCACCGGTATGAGGATCAGAGACAATTCATGAATGACCGCCATCATGACGACGAGAAAAATGCCGATCACCGACCATGCAACGGCCACATCGAGCGCTTCTCGGCCGAGCGGTTGCTGGCTGCGCGCGTCGTCACGGTGCGAGCCGGACGCCAGACCCTCGAAAGGGTCGGCTCTCGTCGACGGAGCGTTTGCGGCGCGCCGCCCGATATTGCCCAATATGCCGGTATTTTCCGGCCTGGCATTCTCATTCATCGAACTGTCCCCCAATAAGACATCAAACGTTCGAAAAATGAGGCGGTTCCGGAGCGGCAAAAATTTCTGCCGCCCCGTGGTCTTTACGCGGAAAGCTTCAGGCCTATGCCCCACGGATCTTTGAGAACAATACCGTCGCTCTGCCGTTCCGTAGCTATTTCCAGCCGGTCGAGAGCGGCCATTGCAGTATCGAGCGCCGCACTATCGTTGAACTTCAGCGAGTAGCCCGAAAGGCCGGTCATGTTGTCCTTGCGGGCCGTGGCGCCGCGGCTGTTCCAGATATTGGCGGCCACATGGTGATGATAAGCGCCCGAGCCGAAGAAGCTGGCACCCGGATAACGCGCCATGATCTTCAACCCCAATACATCCTGATAAAACTCATCTGCCTGCGGAATATTGCCGACCTGCAGATGCATGTGGCCGATGGCCGTTCCATCGGCAGCGCCCTCGAACGCCGTTTTCGGCGCACTGTCATACAGCGCCTGTAGGTCGAGGCGGAGCGTGGCCATCTCCACCGTGCCGTCCTGCTGGTAGGTCCATTCCGAGGGCGACCGGTCGCGATAGACCTCGATGCCGTTGCCTTCGGGGTCGGCCAGATAGATTGCTTCACTCACCAGATGGTCGGATGCGCCCTGAAGCTGGATATTGTTGTGCGCGGCATGGGCCAGCCAATGGGCCAGATCCTCGCGGCGCGGCATCAGGAAGGCGGTGTGGAACAGGCCTGCGGCATTGCGCGGCGCGCGTTCAACCGTGCCGGAGGTGGAAAGTGTCAGCAGCGGTTGGCCGTTGACGCCCAGAACCTCGCCGCTCGGGCTTTTTTCGATGACGGAGAGGCCGATGATTTTCTGGTAGAATTCCGAAATGCGCGGCAGATCGTGAACGACAAGATGAGCCTGACCGACATAAGCCGGCCGCGTCAGGGCGAATTGTTTGATTTCACTCATCATAATCTCCATATTGAATCCGGCGTGCTGACGACGCGGATTTGCGCGTCTGCATCAGCCGACGCCGCTTTGCGGCGTTCATTTGTGGTGAATATGGGCGGGTTTTGTCGTTCAGCAAAGATCGCCATCTGGCGATTGACCGTCCACTATTCGTTGACAATGGCCCTGTTGCTGCTCCGACGCAGCTTTGACTTCAATCAAGGCGAAGGGCGCATCGGCAGGGAAATATGAGCCCGACACGTGAACGGCAGATTACGCCAAAGGAGATAGCCATGTACAAGAAAATCATCGTACCGGTAGACCTCAGCGCCATCGACAAGGGAGAGAAGATTCTCGCCAAGGCCAAGGCGCTGCTGGATGCCGATGGCGAGATCGTCCTCATCAATGTGGTTGAGGAACTGCCCGGCTATATGGCGATCGACCTGCCGGTAGACCTCATCGAAAATGCCATCAAGGATGCCAAGACGAAACTTGCGGATATTCAGGCGAAGGCCGGCTTCAAGGGCAAGCACGAAATCAGAAGCGGCGCGCCGGCGCGTGAAATCATTGCCGCTGCCGAAGAGCACAAGGCCGATCTCATCATCATCGCATCGCATATGCCTGACTTTACCAATTATTTCATCGGCGCCACCGCCGACCGCGTGGTGCGCCATGCCAAGTGCTCGGTGCTGATTGACAGGTAAAGTGAGTTGAAATCTTGGGGTTGCGGGCGATTTTCGCCCGCACCGGCTGGAGGAGAAGACCATGAATGTCGAAAGTTACGAGAAAATCCTGCGCGACCGCCAGCGCGAGCTTTACAGCCGCCTGCACAAAATCGAGGCGGATTTCGAAGAACCGCGCAACCCCGATGACGACGACCGCGCCGCTGAACGCAGCAATGACGAGGTGCTTGATGAAATAGGGCAGGTGGGCCAGGACGAGTTGCGCGCCATCGACGCCGCACTCGACCGCATCGCGAACGGTACCTACGGCACCTGCGTCAAATGCGGCAAGAAAATTTCGGAAGACCGCCTGAAAGCCGTGCCCTATACGCCGTTCTGCCAGGAATGCGCTGCGGCCTTGTGAGGGCGCTCCTTTTTCCCTCCTCATTCCTGTGACAAGCGCAGGAATGAGGGAAACGGCGAGGCCACCGCTCAACCTCTCCTTTCGCAACAGCCCGGAACGCAATTTGATCGCCGTTAACCGGCTGCTGTCTTGTTCCTGTCTAATATTGCCGTCATGCTTGGCCACAAGCAGGCAAACGGGAATGGACTATGAGTAACGTGTGGCGGTTTGGTCGCCAGTATGATTTTCACGAGATTGTCGCCGATGGTATCGTCCACGGCGTGGGTATCGTTTTTGCGCTGGTGGGCGCCACGGCGCTGATTTTTTACGCGACCGTCTGGGGCAGCCTCAGCGCCATCGCGGCCGCCTGGATTTACGGAATCGGCCTTGTCGCCTGCCTTTCCGTGTCCTTCACCTATAATATCTGGCCGCATTCCAACGTAAAATGGTTCCTGCGCCGGCTGGACCACTCGGCGATCTTCATCCTGATCGCCGCCACCTACACGCCGTTCCTGATGCGCGGTATCCACGAGCCGCTGATTGCCACCATGCTGGCGCTGATCTGGCTTGCCGCCATCTGTGGCATATTGCTCAAATGCCTGTTTCCCGGCCGTTACGACCGGGTCGCCATAGGCCTTTATCTCGCCATGGGCTGGAGCGGCATCATGGTGGTGCAGCCACTCTCGACGCATCTGGCCCCCGTCACGCTCTGGCTGATTGTCGCTGGCGGTGTCATCTATTCGCTCGGCGTGGTCTTCCATGTCTGGGAAAAGCTGCGATTCCAGAACGCCATCTGGCACGGTTTCGTCGTTGCCGCCGCCGTTGTCCACTATTTTGCCGTGGTCACTTCCTTCAGCCTCGTTCCCATGTCTTCCTGAGCTAGAGAGCACTGGACAGCCATCCGCGTCATCGCCTAATGCTCGCCTGAAGGTCGTGCCCCGGAACGTCGGGCGCGCGATGCAGACAAGAATGAGGGCGAACGATAATGAGTTTGGAACTGCGCGATGCCACCGTGGACGATCTTTCCGGCATCATGGAGATTTACAACGACGCGGTCCTGAACACGACGGCGATCTGGAACGAAGTGCTGGTCGATCTGGAAAACCGCAAGGAATGGTTTTCCGCCCGCAAGTCACGCGGCTTTCCTGTGATAGTCGCGATTCTTGACGGCAAGGTTGCCGGCTACGCTTCCTATGGCGACTGGCGCGCCTTCGACGGCTATCGCCACACCCGCGAACATTCGGTTTATGTCCACAAGGACGCGCGCGGCCACGGCATCGGCAAGCGGCTGATGCAGGCGCTCATCGACCACGCCTCCGGCAACGATGTGCATGTGCTGATCGCCGCGATCGAATCGGAAAACGCCGCCTCCATCCGCCTGCACGAAAGCCTCGGTTTCACCGTTGCCGGCCGGTTTTCGGAAGTGGGCACCAAGTTTGGCCGCTGGCTGGACCTGACCTGCATGGAGCTTAAACTGAACTAGTATGTGAGCCGGGATTTCTCTTAGGCAGGGCGCCGGGCGAAGGCCAGCATGACACCGAAAGCCATCATCATCGAGCCGCTGATCCGGTTGACGCGCTTCAGGGCGCGCGCATTGCGCATAAGACCGGACAGTCGCGAACCGACAAAGGCATAAACGGTGATCGCCACCACCTCGAGCAGCAGGAAAATTGTGCCGAGCGTGGCGAAGCTCTGCCAATAGGCGTCCTGCTGGATGAACTGCGGGAAAAAGGCCGTGAAGATCAGGATGGCCTTCGGATTGCCGGAGGCGACAAAAAACTCCTGCCGCAGATAGGTCTTGAGAATATTTCCGTTGCCCGAGGAGATATCGGGAGCGGTGACATCCGCCCTTGAGCGGATGAGCTTGAAGCCGATCCACAGCAGGTAGAGAACGCCGATCCATTTGATCAGCGAAAACATCATTTCGGAAGCCATCAAAAGTGCGCCGAGGCCCAAAGCGGCGATCGCGATCATGCCCGCAAACGCAACCAGCCGGCCGCTCGCGGCCATCATTGCCGTTGCCATGCCGTATCGCGCACCAACCGTCATCGACAGGAGATTGTTGGGCCCGAACGCCATGTTCAGGGCAAAGCAGGCGGGAATGAATATGAGGATGGTTTCGAGCGCCATGATGGTGATCCGGAAGGAGTGAGATCGCGATAATCTCACTCTCCGGTCCGGCTGTCGAGACGGTCATTTTCTTCGCAACAAGGCCGGCAGGCAGCCGGCCGTTACCCGTCTCTCATCAGATCGGTTCGAAGACCATCGAATGGCCGTTGATGCAATAACGCAGGCCGGTGGGCGGTGGGCCGTCCGGGAAGACGTGGCCGAGGTGGCCGCCGCAATTGGCGCAGCGGATTTCGGTGCGCACCATGCCAAGCGTCGCATCGCGATGTTCCGTCACCGCACCCGGTTTCACCGGTTCGAAATAGCTCGGCCAGCCGCAACCTGCATCGAATTTGGTATCGGAGAGGAACAGCGGTTCGTCGCAGGCGGCGCAGCGATAGAGGCCTTTCTGGAACGTGTCCCAGTAGGGACCGGTAAATGGGCGCTCGGTGCCGTGTTCACGCAGGATGCGATATTGCTCCGGCGTCAGCTGCTCGCGCCAGTCGGCATCGCTCTTGTTCACTTTCGGGGATGTCAGATCGCTCATGGAATGATCCTTTCTGTTCCTGCCAGAAATAGGCATCGGTGCTGCAGATTGAAAGAGGGCAGCTGTCATAACGAGTACGTTATGGGCAGGTATGAGAGTCGATTTGGGTTGAGATGGCGGTGTCTATGCCTTAACTGAAAAATACGATTTGAAAAGAACGCCATTCATGGGCGTACAGGGGTAGGGGAAGCCCTGGGAGATGTGAATGACATCAGATGTCACGCAGCTGACATTCCTGTCGCTGTTTTTGCCGTTTCTGGCAGCGCTTGCCGCACCGATGCTGGTGAAAAGATTAGGTCACAATGCCGTCTGGATATTGGCGATCGCGCCCGCGCTGGCTTTTGTCCACTTCGCACTGATGCTGCCGCAGGTGGCGGCTGGCGGCGTGGTCACGGGCGGTTACGTCTGGGTTCCAAGTTTCAACCTCAGCTTTTCGTGGTTCATCGACGGCCTGTCGCTGACCTTTGCACTTCTGATCACCGGTATTGGTCTGCTGATCGTGCTTTATGCCGGCGGTTACATGAAGGGGCATCCGCAGCAGGGCCGCTTCCTGTCTTTCCTGCTTCTGTTCATGGGCGCGATGCTGGGCGTCGTGGTTTCGGACAGCCTGTTGATGCTGTTCGTTTACTGGGAACTGACCTCGATAACCTCGTTCCTGCTGATCGGATTCGACCATGCGCGCCCGGCCGCACGCCGTGCCGCCTTACAGGCGCTGGTGGTAACGGGCGGCGGCGGTCTGCTGCTGCTCGCCGGGTTGATCTTCATCTGGGACATGAGCGGCATGACGCAATTGTCCATGCTGGTGCGTGGCGGCGATATATTACGCGACAGCCCGTTCTATCTGGCTGCGCTGCTGCTGGTTCTCGGCGGCGCGTTCACCAAATCGGCGCAGTTTCCGTTCCATTTCTGGCTTCCCAACGCGATGGAGGCACCAACGCCGGTTTCGGCCTATCTGCACTCGGCAACCATGGTGAAGGCCGGTGTCTATCTTCTGATGCGCCTCAACCCCGTTCTCGGCGATACCGCTGCCTGGCAGATCCTGCTGCCGTTCTTCGGCGGGTTGACCATGCTGACCGGCGCGCTGCTGGCCGTGCGCCAGACCGACCTGAAGCTGATGCTGGCCTATACCACCATGTCCTCGCTCGGTCTGCTGGTGATGCTGACCGGCTTCGGCTCGGACCACGCGATCGAGGCGGCTGTGCTTTATCTGGTGGCGCATTCGCTTTTCAAGGGCGCACTGTTCATGGTTGCCGGCATCATCGACCACGAGACCGGAACCCGCGATGTGACGAAGCTCGGCGGCTTGCGAAAGGCCATGCCGATCACCTTTGCGGCAGCGCTGGCAGCGGCCATCTCCATGGCCGGCCTGCCGCCCTTCTTCGGCTTTCTCGCCAAGGAAGAGATTTATTATGCGCTGGCGCATGGCAATCCGCGTGCCGTGCTGTTCACCGGCATCGCCATTCTCGGCAATGCGCTGATGTTTGCCGTCGCTTTTGCCGTGGCGCTGAAACCTTTCCTCGGCAAGCCCGTGAAAACCCCGAAACACGCGCATGAGGGACCACTGCTGCTGTGGCTCGGCCCGGCGCTGCTGGCGATAAAGGGGCTGACCATCGCTCTCTTCGCTGGCCTTTCGCATTTTTACATTTCGACGCCGATGGCAAGCGCGATCGCGGGTGAGGCGCGCCCGGTGGAAATCTCGCTCATTCCCCATATCGGCGTGCCGCTCGGCCTGTCGCTGCTGACCATCGCGCTCGGCATCGTCCTCTATATGCAGCTTTCCGCCGTTCGCGGCCTGATGGTGCGCACCTTCAAGGCGCTGGGTGCAGGGCCGGACAGGGGCTTCGATGTTTTCATCGAAACGCTGGTCAAAATCTCGTTCCATGTTGTCAGGCTTATCCAGCCCGGCAGGCTGGAATTTTACGTCACCGCCACTTTCGCCGTCATTGCCGTCGTGCTGCTTGCGCCGCTGTTTCTCTATGGCGAACTGCCGTCCATGCCGGCGTGGCCGCACGACATTAAAATCCATGAGCTGACCTTCATTGGCATCGCGGTTGCGGGCCTTGTCGCTGTGCTCACGGCGTCCAGCCGGCTTACGGCCATCATCGCGCTCGGCATTCAGGGGTTTGCGGTGGCGGTCATCTTCCTGCTGTTCGGCGCGCCCGATCTGTCGTTTACGCAATTCATGGTCGAAACCCTCTCCGTGGTCATTCTGACGCTGGTCATGACAAGGCTTCGCCTGTCGCCGTCAGACCACCGCGGCCCTGGCCAGAAGCTTCTGGACAGCACCATCGCCATTGCCTGCGGAACCGGCTTTGCCCTGTTCCTGATGCGGGCGACGGAAGCGTCGTTCGATAATCGCCTCACCGATTTCTACAACACCTATTCCAAGGTCATCGCCCACGGGGCGAATGTGGTGAATGTCATCATCGTCGATTTCCGCGGCACGGATACGCTGGGCGAGATTGCGGTGGTGATGATAACAGGCCTGGCCATTCTCGCGCTCATCCGCATCCGCCCGGCTGCTGCCATCAAGGGACCAGCAAAAATAGCGAAGAAGAAGGGAGCGCGGGCTTGAACACGCTTATCCTGCGCACCGTCGCCCCCGTGGTCACCAGCCTCATGGTGCTGTTTTCCATCTTTGTATTGCTGCGCGGCCATAACGAGCCGGGCGGCGGTTTCATCGGCGGGTTGATCGCGGTCTCGGCGCTGGCGATCTACGGCATCGCTTATGGTGTGGCCGCAGTCCGGCGCGCCATCGTGTACCATCCGCTGTCCATTGTCGGCGCGGGGCTGCTGTTGGCGATGTTGTCTGGTCTCGTCTCGATTGCAGCCGGCGTGCCCTTCATGACCGGGCTGTGGGTCTATCCGAGCCTGCTCGGTGTGGAAGTGCCACTCTCCACCGTCATGTCCTTCGATATCGGCGTTTATCTCGTCGTGGTCGGTGCCATCACCTCCATTGCGCTGGCTCTGGAAGAAAGGGATAGCGACTGATGGAAGCTGTTTTCTCCATTCTCGTCGGCATCTTCTTTTCGGTGGCGATCTATCTCATGCTCTCGCGTCACAGCATCCGCATGCTGCTCGGCATCGCCATTCTCGGCAACGCAGTCAACCTCCTGCTGTTCACGGCGGGAAGGCTGACGCGCGAAGTGCCGCCGATCATTCCGCCCGGCATGGACACGCTGCCGGCGGGTGCCGCCAATCCGCTGCCGCAGGCGCTTATCCTCACGGCAATCGTCATTTCCTTTTCCTTCTTCTGTTTCCTGCTGGTGCTGACCTGGCGCGCGTTCCAGGAATTGCAGACCGACGACACCGACGAAATGCGCACCGCAGAACCGGCAGGCGAGCCTTTGCCGCCGCTCGGTTATTGAGCGGGGCGGGGCACAGACACATGGCTTCATCCACCACTTCTGCAATATCAGATCTTTCCGCAGCGCTTGTCACGGCACCCGTGCCGCTATCCGACTGGCTGATCATCCTTCCTGTCGCGCTCTCAATAGGCGCAGGTGCGGTGCTGATGATGCTGCGCCACACCATGCGTCTGCATGCGCCCATTGCAATCACGGCACTTGTTCTGCTGGTACTGCTCGATGCTGCGCTTCTGTGGAAGGTCGTGACCCAAGGGCCGTTCACCATGGTCATGGGCCGCTGGCTGCCACCCTTCGGCATTGCCTTTACGGCTGATCTGACTGGCACGCTGCTGTCGCTCGCCGCCGCCATCGTAGCGCTGGCCGGTGCCATCCACGCCAGCGCCGATATCGACGCCAGCGGCAGGCGATACGGTTTTTATCCATTCCTGATGCTGTTGATGGCGGGTGTCACCGGTGCGTTCCTGACCGGCGACCTCTTCAACCTCTATGTCTGGTTCGAGGTGCTGCTGATCTCGTCCTTCGGCCTCATCGTGCTGGGCTCCACGCGCGAGCAGATCGATGGCGCGCTGAAATACGCCATCCTCAACCTCATCGGCACGACGCTGTTCCTGATCACGGTCGGTTATCTCTATGCCATCTTCGGCACGCTCAATATGGCCGATATCGCGCTGAAGGCGACGCAGCTGCGCGGCACAGCTCCGCTGATGACGCTTGCCAGCCTGTTTGCTCTCGCCTTCGCCATGAAGGCGGCGGCCTTTCCGGTGAATTTCTGGCTGCCCGCCTCCTATCACACGCCGCGCATCGTCGTTTCCGCCCTGTTCGGCGGCCTGCTTACCAAGGTCGGCATCTACGCGCTGCTGCGCGTCATGGTCATGCTGTTTCCGGTCGAGCGAGAGGAGCTGAGTATCGTCATCGCCATCTCTGCGGCGCTGACAATGGTGCTCGGCGCCATGGGTGCGCTCGCACAGAACGATATCCGCCGCATGCTCGGTTACATCGTCATATCGGGCATCGGTTACATGATGGCGGGCATCGCCATCGGCACGCCCTCCGGCGTTGCTGGCGCGATCTTTTACGCGCTGCACTCCATGGTGCTGATGACGGCGCTTTATCTCGCCGCCGGCCACGCCGCCCGCCTTGGCGGCAGTTTTACCCTGACTTCGCTCGGTGGCCTTTATCGGCAGGCGCCGTGGTTTTCGGGCCTCGCGCTCGCCTTGTTTTTCGCCGGTTCCGGCCTGCCGCCGTTTTCCGGCTTCTGGCCGAAGGTGGTTCTCGTCAAATCGGCGATCGATATCGGCGCCTGGTGGCTTGCCGCCGCCCTTCTCCTGTCCGGCTTCATCGCCACCATCGCCTTCGGGCGTGTCTTCCTCTTATGTTTCTGGCGCCCGGCAGTGGCCTCAACCGGCCAGGCGCCGTCGCTGCCTGCGTCGCCTCTGGCGGCCCCTTCTTTCGTCCCGCTGGTCGGGCTGACATTGCTGGTGGTATTCTTCGGTCTGTTTCCGGAAAGCCTGCTCAATCTCAGCCAGCAGGCGGCGGCGGGGCTTGGCAACCCCGAAGCCTATATCCAGTCGGTGTTTCCCGAAGGGAGCAGACCATGAGCCGCTACATCCTGTTACTGCTCTTCGTTGGCGTATGGCTCGCCGTAAGTGGCAGCGTCACGCCGGCGAACATTCTCTTCGGCCTCATCGTCTCGGCGCTGGCTCTGGGCCTTATCCGTCACCAGATCCCCAAGGGCGGCCGTCATCGACTGCGTCCGGTCCGCGTGCTGTCGCTGCTGCTGCTGTTCTTCAAGGAGCTGGCGCTGTCGGCCTGGAAGGTGGCGGTGATGGTGACGCGGCCGAAGCTCGATGTGCAGCCCGGTATCTTCGCCTATCCGCTCAGGCTGACGACGGATTTCGAGATCACGCTGCTTGCCAATCTCATCACGCTGACCCCCGGCACACTTTCGGTCGATGTTTCCGAGGATAAAACAACGCTCTACGTCCACGCGATCGATTGCAGCAATATCGAAGCCGCCAAGAATGACATCCGAAACGGCTTCGAAAAAAAGATCATGGAGGCGTTTCAGGGATGACGCCGGAACTCATAGTTTCATTTGCAACTGTACTTGCCACGGTTGTACTGTCCGCTGCCTTTTTGCTGACAGTATATCGCGTCGTCGTCGGTCCGACCTTGCCGGACCGAATCGTCGCGCTCGACATGCTGGTCGGTATCGCCATCGGCTTCATTGCGGTTATCGCCATCCGCACCGGCGTCGATCTTTATGTCGATATCGCCATTGCGCTCGGACTGGTGGGTTTTCTCGCAACGGTGGCTTTTGCCCGCTTCGTCCTGTCGCGCGGTGCAGATGGCAGGCGCAGGACAAAGGCTGTTCTCGACGGCGAGCGGGCATCGGAAGTTGTTGAAAAGCCTGACAAACAAGTATCCAGGCGTGGAAAAAGAAGGGGCGGTCGATGATGGGCTGGATCGTGGCTATTCTGGTTGCGGCACTGACGGTCTCAGGTGCCGCCTTCTCGCTGATTGCGGCAATCGGGCTTAATCGCCTGCCGGATGTCTACACCCGCATGCATGCGGCTTCCAAGGCGGGAACGGTGGGTTCGGGCCTGTTGCTGCTGGCTGTCGGCATTCATTCCACGGAAATATCGACGCTGGCACGGGCACTTGCCGGTTTCTTTTTCTTTGTTCTGACAGCACCGGTCTCCGCACATCTTCTTGCAATGGCTGCACACAAGGCAGGTTATCCACTTGCTGATAAATCGGTAGTTGATGACCTAAAGAAAATTTGAAGTTGAATTACCCCCTAATAATGGGGGGTCTTCGTTTTGCATTACTACTTGGCATAGTATTTTATTACCCGTGATTTTTTGTATTCCAATTAGACTGTTTTGAACTGAAAAAATCATAATAGGAATTTGACTTTTGCTGTTTTGATGCTATCCAAATTAAGTGTAAAATTGCTTATTGCGATTTGCATCTAGCCTCTTCATGGTCGGCGTAGGCATTTTATTAATGTCTAATCTATGGTTGATCAGACCTTTGTTGGCCATGTCGCGGGCTACAAGTTGAATCTCGGATCAATTCGTTTCCGGTTTCGCTTGAAATCTAGGGGTAGATTTCACGTTGGTTTCAACAGGGCGAAGGAGGGGCACCGGGTAACTTCACATCGCTCGATGCGGCGTTCATCCGTGTCTGGAGATAAATAACAGGAGATACTTAAATGACGGAAACTGCATACGGTAACGCCCAGGATCTGCTGGTCGAACTGACGGCGGATATTGTGGCTGCCTATGTTAGCAACCACGTCGTTCCGGTAACTGAGCTTCCCGGCCTTATTTCGGATGTTCATACGGCACTCAGCGGAACATCGGCACCGGCATCGGTGGCGGTCAATGTTGAAAAGCAGAAGCCTGCTGTGTCGGTTCGCAAGTCGGTTCAGGACGATCATATCGTCTGTTTGGAATGTGGTGGCTCGTTCAAGTCGCTCAAACGCCACCTGACGACGCATCACAGCATGACGCCGGAAGAATATCGCGAAAAATGGGATCTGCCGGTCGATTATCCGATGGTTGCTCCCGCCTATGCCGAAGCCCGTTCGCGGCTCGCCAAGGAAATGGGTCTCGGTCAGCGCCGCAAGGCGAACCGTTGATTTTCTAAGACGGATTGTGTCGCGGCTGTATTTTCTCCCCGTCCGGGGAAAGATGGCCCGAAGCGCCGGATAAAGGGGACCTTGGCAGCATATTGCTGGCCTTGCCCCTTAACTCGCCGCCGTGACCTTTTCCCTTAGCAGGAGATGGCGGCAGGGCGCGCATGCCCGCTCCATACACAACTTGCACCATAGTGTTATGTCCAGCTGGTCCTTAGACCGGCTTTTTTATTGCCGCGCGCAATTTCGACAGAGGAAAAAAATCCTTGTCTAGGCGTCACCTTTATTCAAAAACAAAGCGAAATCAACTGCATGTTTTTCGACGCCAAATTTGCCCTTCCCCGCGTCCATCCTCAGGTGTATGAATTAATTCCTATTCGTAAAGGAGTTGCATATGCCTTCGGACATATCGTCTTTGCCTGCCCCCTTTCGGCCCTGTGTGCAGGTTGCCGATAGCAATTTCCGCCGTTTTCCGCCTGCTGCCGGGCGGGATGAGATTTCCCGGATTTGCCGGCTGGTCCGGCAACTGGCCGGGGAAATGGTGCAATTAACCGGCGATCGTGTGGCTGCGCGCCGGGACAGGCGGCGCACCGAATGCCATATCCGCCAGATCGCCATGTATGTGTGCCATGTGCAGCTCGGTATTCCCATGTCGGATATCGGCCCGTGTTTCGGCAGGGACAGAACGACAGTCGGCCATGCCTGCCAAGTGGTTGAGGATCGTCGCGACGAACCCGCCTTTGACGAGTTCGTCGCCACACTGGAGCGGCTTTCCGGCAGCATTTTCAACGTGATGAAAGGTGTTCGGGATGAGTGAGACAAAAAGCGCTCCATCGATACTTCCCGATACTGTCCTGTTGCGGCTCCTGCGCTGCATTGCTGCGGGCACGGCTGAGATATCGGAGGATCGCGGCGATATGGTATTGCAGCGACCGGAGGCCGGGAACGGCAGGAGAGGGCGTCCAGCGTTGCGGTTTCCGGCCGCCACGGTGCAGCTCGCCCTCTCTTCGGGGCTGATCGAAAGACGCGAAAACACACTCTCCGCCGCGCCGCCGCTCGCCTCCTATTTGAAGCGCGCTATAGCCAGGGATCGCGACGAGATTTTTCAGGAACAGCACTGGGATTTGCAGACGGTGGTTCTGGATGTCGGCAAGGACAGGCAGCCGGCCCGGCGCAACCTCAATAGCTCGCCACTGACAGGCCTTTCACGGCTGAAGGAAAAGGATGGCACGGCATTCTTCCCCAGCGACGCCTTGCAGGCGGGCGAACGCCTCGCCGCCGATTTTCACCGCGCGCAATTGAACCCGAAGGTGACGGCAACATGGGAGCCGAAAATTGCAAGCCGCACGAAGGGGGAGGCGGGTGGCAAGCTCGATCTTACCGATGCGGCGATTTCCGCACGGACGCGGTTTTCCCGTGCAGCAGATGCTATGGGGCCTGAACTTTCAGGTGTCGCCATCGATATCTGCTGCTTTGAAAAGGGGCTGGAGGCCGTAGAGCGCGAGCGGCAATGGCCGGCGCGTTCGGCAAAACTGCTGCTGCGGGCCGCTCTGCTATCGCTTGCCCGGCATTATGCGCCGCAAGCGCAACGCAGCAGAAGGACAAGCCACCATTGGGGCGACGAAGATTATCGCCCGCCGATGGCGCCAACGATGGCAACAGAATGAAGGCTCAGGCGGTCAGAAGTCTCGCTTCCTCGCGGATACGTTTGACCATGGAACGCAGGCCATTGGCGCGCTGCGAGGACAAATGTTCCACCAGCCCGATCTTGTCGAACACCTCAATGGCGTCGAGGCCGGCGATTTCGGAAGCTTTTTTACCGGAATAGACGGCAAGAACGATGGCGACGAGGCCGCGCACGATATGCGCATCGGAATCGCCCTCGAAGGTCATGAGAGGATCTTCCGCACCATCGCTGTGGCTGACGAGCCAGACCTGGCTTGCGCAGCCCTGCACCTTGTTCTCAGGCGTGCGCTTGTCTTCCGCAAGGTCGGGTAGCGCCTTGCCGAGTTCGATGACGTAACGATAGCGATCCTCCCAGTCGTCGAGGAAGGCGAAATCGTCAAGGATCGTATCGAGAGAGGCCATGTTGCGCGCCGTATCGTTCGTTATTGCCATGCTTTGCTACGATATAGGGCAAGTGCAGACGGTTTTGAACCATGCGGACCATGAAAAAGCCCACGGAAAACAGGTTTCCGTGGGCAAGTTTGGCAGGCAGTCACGCAGGCGGACATATCCGGCTGCAGAGAAGGGGCGGCGCGGCGTTAGGCGGCGCAAAATATCAGGGGGTGGGGCGCTTCTGCGGCAGGGGAATGATGGTGCCGGTCTTCAGCATGTCGGCATTCCCAGGGAATTCGACGCTGATCGCCGGTGCTGCGGCCAGTTTTTCGCTCTCGCTGGCGAGTTCGGCTGCGGGTGCCGTTTTATCACCGGATGCAAGCTGCGCGTCGAGCAATTCATAGGCGACCTTGGCGCCTTCCTTTGCCCGTTCACCGAGCGCGTGGAAGGTTTCGGCGCCCTTGACGCAGACGTCGGGTTTTTCGATGCAGATGGCGCTGACATAACGATAGGCCTCACCGGCTGCCGAAACGGCGCTGGGAATATCGAATGCCGAAGGTTCCTTGGTCGGATCGTTGCTGCTACCGAAATAGGACAGCGCGACCAGCACCAGCGAAAACCAGAATGTTCCTTTGATCAGAAACCACATTGTCAGACTACCCTGCCAGATGATCTTTGTTTTGAAGCCCCGCCCGTTTTGGGTCATCGGCCTTTGTCCCGTTTTTCGGGCTTGGAGAGAAGCTACAGGCGACCGGCGAACAGCCAATTGCAAAAAGCCGCGCAATTTAATTCAAATTGTATCTATTCTCCTCGCATCGGGACCGGCTCCAGCAATTCCGTCGCATTTTAACAGTCCATGTTAAGCATAATTGCGACAGATGCCGTCTGTTCCGGGCAAAAGTGGTCACCCGTGCCGCCACAAAGGTTAACGCGATGGCAAAAATAAAGCGAAATCCGTCGCTTACCCGTCATTAACCATGATTGGCAAAGCTTGGTTGAAATGCTCCGTAATGGGACTGCGGCGCATTTCGAGGCTGTTTGGTGCCGTTCTTTTTATCCATTCCTTAAGCCGCGGGCTTCTATTGTCGGAGCCGTTAGATCCGTCTCAGGGATTCAGGTTTGGTATTGCGTAATATGAGAAAAAAAGCGGTCGCATTGGTCGACCATGCCGCAGGCAGATGGCTTGCGCGTATGGAGGAGGACGCCGAAAGGCGCGCCGGCACCGTTGCGCGCCTGCGCCGCCTGTTTGCCTTCAGCGCCGTCGGCTTTCTGGTCGTTCCCGCCCTGTTCAGCCTCGTCTTCAGCCCCGCCATCGCGCTGCCCATCGGCGCCGCTCTGGTGCTGGCGCTGTATCTGGCCGCAGCCGCCCTGTTGATCGCCTTTTCGCGTCCTGCCCGTGGCGCAGCGTCCCTGTCCGCTCAAGCCGGCGACGATGACCTCGTTGCGGCATCGCAGGTGCCCGGCCTCGTACTCACCATCAATGAAAACGGCCTCGTCGAGCGCGTCTCCGGCCGCGACCTTGAAACGTTTCCAGCCGATCTTCAGGCCTGCAAGGGCCATGTCTTTGCCGAATATGTTTATGTTTCTGATCGCATCGAGCTGATGCAGGCTTTCGACCTTCTGCGGCAGGGCGAGGAAAAGTCCAGCGTGGAACTGCGGTTCGAAACCGGCGCGAAATCGCGCCAGGCGCAGTTCATCCACGCGCGTATGGAAATGACGGCGATCCGCAATGCGGCTGGCAGGCTACGCCGCGTCGTCGCCCAGCTCTCCGACGTTACCGAGATGGAGCTTCTGCGCCGCGATGTCGCCCGCAAGGCGGCGGAGGCGGAATCGGCCAACGACGCCAAGTCGCGGTTCCTCGCTGCCGTCAGCCACGAACTACGCACCCCGCTCAACGCCGTCCTCGGCTTTTCCGACATTCTGGCGGGCGAATATTTCGGCCGGCTGGAAAACGACCGCCAGCGGGAATATGTCGGCTTGATCCGCCAGTCCGGCGCGCATCTCCTGTCGGTGGTCAACACCATGCTGGATATGAGCAAGCTGGAAGCAGGCCGTTACGAGCTGATGATGGAAAGCTTCCCGATCGGCGAAACCATCTCGTCCTGCGAGGCCATGCTCGGCTTGCAGGCGAAGGAAAAAGGTCTGACATTGACCAGCCGCATCCAGCGCGGTATCGGCGAAATCTCCGCCGACCAGCGCGCCATCCGCCAGGTTCTCATCAATCTGGCCGGTAACGCCATCAAGTTCACCGATGCCGGCGGTGTAGTGTCGATCGATGCTGCGCGTGAAGGCAGGATGCTGAAACTGACGGTCAGCGATACCGGCATCGGCATCGCATCCGACAAGATTGAACTCCTGGGCCAGCCTTTCATGCAGGTCCAGAATGAATATACCCGTCGCTATGAGGGCACGGGTCTGGGATTGTCCCTGGTCAAGGGTCTGGTAGCACTGCATGGCGGCACTTTCGCCATCACCAGCCAGCCCGGCGCGGGGACGGTCGTAACGATCATGTTGCCTGCCGACGGTTCCGGCATGGCGGGTGGCGAAAACGCTGAAACCGAATGCATGGTGGAGTTTCCGCCGCGCATCAAACGGCTCGGCGAAATGGCCGCGATTATGAAGAAGGATGGTGACGATGGCCCCGCGAAAGCGAAAATCGCCTAAGAAAACAACGGCCCAGATTGGCGCCGGGATTGTTTCCTTGGTGGTTTCGGCCATCGGGCGCGAACTCCTGCGCCGTCCCAAACTGGTGGGCGGCTCAGGCGCCTTCGTGGTCGTTTTCGGTTTTGTCGCCGCCAACGCGCTCTGGTACCAGCCGGGCGTTCATCCGTCTCCTTTTCTGCGTACCCGCGATGCGGCAAACCCGAACGGGATTGCCGGCTATCGCGCGGCAGAGCCGCTCGGCACGCAGGGCCATGTCACGACCTTCCGCATAGAACGCCCGAGCGAAACCGAAACGGCGCAGCAACCGGCGGCCGCAACGGCGACGCCTGCGACATCGGTTGCGGCGGAAAACCAGAAGCCGCAGCAGATCGTTGCCGATATTCAGGCCGAACTTAAAAAACGCGGGCTTTACGAAGGCGAGGCGGACGGCAAGATGGGACCTCGCACGGCTGCCGCCATCATGTTCTTCGAAGAAACACTCGGCATGGAACAGACCGGCGAACCGACGACACGGGTGCTGGCGGCGCTCAGGATCGACGGCGCAACCGTCGCCGCAATTCCGAAGGATCGGCCTTCCGACGCCAACACCGGCGGCGGCGTTGAGATCGACCCGGTCGCGGCCGCAATCCGCAAGGCTGAAGCGCCTCATCCCAAGGCCGAACCGGTCTCATTGAACAGCGCTGCCGCCGCTTCAAAGCCGGTGAGCCGCGATCTGATTGCAAAGATCCAGCAGGGACTGATCAATATCGCCTATGCCGATGTGAAGGTGGACGGTGTGGCCGGCGAGCAGACCCGCAACGCCATCCGCCATTTCGAAAAACACTACCGCCTGCCGGAGACCGGTGAACCGAGCGAAGCCGTGCTGAAGAAGCTGAAATCGATCGGGGCGCTTTAGGGGACTGGGTCTCAACTCTCTCCATTCTTGTGACAAGCGCAGGAACGAGGAAAGAAGAGAGCGTAACAACACGGACAGGCAGCGGCCTGGCGCCTCCATCGAAAGCACCCCCAATGCGCCTCAAATCCGAAATCTTCGTATCAGCCCTTATCCGCCGCGTGTTTTCCGCTGGTGGCTTTGCCGCTGTCGAAAAGAAGGGTGCGGAAGAGGCCGGTGCGATCTTCATCCGCCAGCGCCTTCGTGATGGCCGCGAAAACCTCTACGGGCCTGCGCCGCAGAGTTTTGCCGAGGACGAGGAAGTCCGGGCCGAACGCCGTTTCGAGACGCGCCTTGCGGGTGTGGAGGGGGAGGAAAGTGCTGCTCTTCTCGAAAGGGAGCGGCGCTTCGACAGCGATCTATGGGTCGTCGAGATCGAAACGGACGAGATCGGCACTCTCCTGACGCTGGTAGACCAACCGAAGATTTAAAGCGTGCAGCAGCTTTGCGCCCGGAATTGCTCCGGGCGAGGGGGGGCCGCCTTAACCCTCACGTCCCCGTTCTGTGAATGACAGGTGCGCTGTGGTTCGGTCGTTCGCGGCCGTGGGTGTAGCTGTCGGCGCGCCGCCAGCTTTCCACCCGCTCTTCGCATTCAATGATTTCGAGGCGGTCGAGCATGGCCTCGGCGCGGCTCATGTCGCCTTCGGCGGCGGCAAGATGCGGATAGAAGCATTGCAATATGAAGGCGGCTTCGGAAAATTCCATGCCGAGCCCGATCAGGGTGGTGGCGAGCTGCGTGCCTGATATGTCGAGCATGATGCGCTCCGACAGCCAGTAGCTGGACGACAGCGAATCCGCCAGCGTCACCGCAAACTGCCGCGCATCACGCTCGCGCGCGAACCGCACGAGCAGCGCTTCCTGCACGTCACTCAGGCGGCGCAGGCCAAGAACGTCGCTTTCCGGGCGGCTGAGCTGATGCGCCATCCGTTTGATGCGCTGGCGCATTTCCTCTTCCACGGCGGTGGATTTGATCTGGGCGTCTGCCGGCTGCGCAATGGCTGGCTCCGGCATGGCGGGAGGCGTCGCGTCATCGGGTCGCTTCAGGTCTTCCATGTGCCGCAGGCCGACTAGCGCGTCGATGACGGTCGGCGACAGGTCCTCGCGCCGCACGATGGCGCGGGCATGGGCGGCCCCTTGCGTGCGGGCAATGGTGATCAGCGTGTCGTCATCAAGGCACTTCGACGAAATCAGGAAGGGGGCGGCAATGGAAATCGGCTGGCAGGCGATGAAGAAGGCAACCGCCGAAGGCACGTTGGGATGCTGGGAAAGCGCTGCAATGGCTTCCCGCTTGGCCTCTTCGGTGGAAGCGTTGAAAAGCGGCATGAAAAGCTCGGCAAACTGCCGAAGGTCCGTTTTTGACGGATGGGGAACAGTCTCAAAATTCGTGACAGTGGCCATTAGCACCACATCTTTCTTCCTCACGGCTCTTGGCCTCTCAAGTTCTCGAAACCGGTCGGTCAACGCACTACCCAACAAAAACGCAAACACAATATCGGTTCAAATTAGAGCAAATCCGTTGACACCCTGTTAACTATGGGGGGTGGCAAGCGTTATTGTGCGTTTATCAACAAGGAAATTTTAAAACCTTCGTGACGGACAAAACGTCATGGAACCTTGCCGTCTCGCCTTTGTTTTCAACGGGTGCAGCTTTATGAAGGATAAGTTGGCGCCCGGCGATTAGGGTTAACGGATCATTAACCTCTGTCTGTTTCTAATTTCATGGGCAGTATTAGGATTCCATGTTATTCTGATTGATAGAATAATTTCGAAAATGGCATGCCGAAGCCTTGATATGCGCACGACACCTTGCAAAATCGCCATCGATTTTTGGGTCGTGCGAAAACCAGTCTGTGGGCTGGATTATGCGCAATGTGATGGTGATGAAATTCCCGACGCAAGACGAGGCTTGCGCGGTTCCCATGGGCAACATTGACTCCCGAAGAGGAGACGAGCATGGCAGTTATTATTCCAATCGCCGAGGCCCGACGAAGCGTGCGCCCGGCCGGAATGTCCGGCAAGGTTATGGGCCCGGCAAAGGTCGTGCTGTTTACCGGCGTGCGTTATGAAAAACGCGATACGGAACCGGCTGGCAAGGATGCGCGCAAGCGCAAGCCCGCACCGGAAACCGCCTTCAAATCCTGATTACGCTTGGTTGACCGGCGCTATTTCCACGGTGTCGGCTGGCATTTCGCCTCGTTCAGGAACCGTTCCGCTTCCTCCCCGAAGCTCGGCTGCGGCACCATGGTCCGCAACACCACATACCCTTCCGTCTGATCCGATTCCGCCAGAATGGCCTGTGAAAGCGATGGCGGCTGCGCCTTGCGAATGGCCGCGATCTGCACCGAATCCGCCACCAGAATATCCATCACCCCGCCTGCGGACGTGCGGTCGTTCATGCTGAACACCTCGTTCGACGCCTTGTCGTAAACCGCGACCGACCAGAAGGGCACCGCGCCGATGGCCGTCAGCCTGACGGGCTTTTCCTCGATATTGAAGGTGCAGACGGCAACTCGCATGAAGGGATCGCCGCTTCCCAGTGTCTTTTTCTCCGTCGTTTCTTCGAGAAGATGAAACTGATGCGGCTTACCTTCCGCCAAGGCGCGGGTATAGGCGTCGCGATTGCTGAAATGCGGTATCGCCAGAAGAATGACGACATGCAGCACGGCGGCGGCGACAAGGCCGGTGAGGATGGCGAGCAGGGTCCTAAGCATTGCCACACCCCAGCTTGCGGATTTGCGGCATGGCGATGTCGATAAGGCCGGAACTGCCGGCAACCGGCGTGTCGAGCAGCGTCATGACCAGCTTGAATGTCTGCCCCTGCGGCACGGCCAGCCAGTTATAGGTCTGGGCATCGGGTGCAATGGTGATGTCGATGCCGCCATCGGCACTGCGCAGCAGCGTGCGCGAATTGAGCGCAAAGGGTCGTCCGGCATCTTCCGCCAGAACATTGCCCTGCTGGTCGGCGGTATAGAGCGTCCAGAACCGCGAGGGCGGCACGGCGCCCGCCAGCTGGTAACGGCATTCGCCGGTCAGGCGCTGGCCGTCGCTGTCGACGGAGGCGGTGAAGGCCAGTCCCTCGGCCGTTCCATAAAGCAGCTTGCCGGCATCGGCGCGGTGCGACTTGGCGTAGGGATCGGCCTCGATCGTCTGCGCTTCCGGAAAGGCATCCCATGAGCCGATGCGGATCGAGCCGAAGCCGGATGTCGCCTCAAGTGCTGCCAGCGTCGCGGCAATGCCGCCGCCAAAGGCGATCAATAGGGCGATGCCGACAAGGAATGGAACTCGAAACACGCTGTTTTCCCGTTTTTGAACAGGTCGAGGACTATCACTGATTCCCTGTTTGGAAAATGGTACGCCTTGTTTAGTCTTGATGGAAATGACCAGAAGAGGGATTCCACCATGTCGCGACAAGCCGCCATCGACCACGCCACCCGCTTTTTCGACGATGGCAGGTTCGAGCAGGACTTGGCGCGGCGCGTTTCGCTCCGCACCGAAAGCCAGGATAAGGCGCGCGGTGCCGAGCTGGCGCTCTATCTGGAGTGCGAAATGCAGCCCGCTTTCACCGCCATGGGGTTTTCCTGCACGATCCTGCGCGACCCGGCGGCGGATTTGCCGTTTCTGATCGCCGAACGTTTCGAGGATGAAGATCTGCCGACCGTGCTGGGTTATGGCCACGGCGATGTGGTGCGTGGTCTTGATGACGGCTGGGCAGAAGGCCTTTCGCCTTTCGTGATGTCCGAGCGCAATGGCAGGTGGTACGGGCGCGGCACCGCCGACAACAAGGGGCAGCATTCGGTCAACATGGCGGCGCTGAAAGCGGTGCTGGAGACGCGTGGAAGACTTGGGTTCAACGCCAAATATCTGATCGAGATGGGCGAGGAGAGGGGCTCTCCCGGCTTGAGGGAAGTTTGCCGGGACTATAGCGAGCGGCTGAAAGCCGATCTTCTGATCGCCTCCGACGGCCCGCGCCTGAATGCGGAGCGGCCGACCGTTTTTCTCGGTGCGCGCGGCGGCATTACCTTCGATCTGGTGATCGAGGCGCGGGAAGGCGGCCATCATTCCGGCAATTGGGGCGGGGCGCTGTCCAACCCCGGCGTGCAGCTGGCGCATGCCATGGCAAGCCTCGTTGGCCCATCCGGGCAGATCCGCGTGCCCGAACTGGTGCCGGAAGAACTGCCGCAGGCGGTGCGTGACGCGCTTGCCGATTGCGAGATCGATGGCGGACCGGATGGTCCGAAAATCGATCCTGACTGGGGCGAGCCCGGCCTTTCCACCGCCGAGCGTGTGTTCGGCTGGTGCGCGCTGGAGGTGCTGGCCTTTGAGACCGGCAATCCGCGCGCGCCGGTCAATGCCATTCCGCCACGGGCATGGGCGCGGCTGCAATTGCGCTTCGTTGTCGGCATCGATCCGGAAGCCGCGCTGCCCGCCATCCGCCGCCATCTCGACCGGCAGGGGTTCAGCATGGTTCGGATCGTACCCGCCGGCGACGAGATTTTCCGCGCCACGCGGCTCGATCCGCAGGACCCATGGGTCGGCTTCACTCTGAGTTCCATGGCCCGCACGACGGGCAAGACACCGGCACTTCTTCCCAATCTGGGTGGCTCGCTGCCCAACGATATCTTTGCCGATATACTGAAACTGCGCACCATCTGGGTGCCGCATTCTTATCCCGGCTGCTCGCAGCATGCGCCGAACGAACATTTGCCGAAGGAGATTGCCCGCGAGGCGCTTGCCATCATGGCCGGGCTTTACTGGGACCTCGGAGAGGGAGAAACCCCTCCGCTTTAAGCGCCCATGACCAGCTTGAAGGCGATGGCCCACATGGTGAAGGCGATAACCCCTTCGAGGATGCGCCAGGCGGACGGCTTTTCGAAGATCGGGCGCAGCCAGCGCGCGCCGTAACCCAGCGAAAAGAAGAACAGCAGGGAGCCGGTGGCGGCACCCGCCGCGAAGGTTTTTTCAAAGCCGGGAAATTGCGTGGAGATGGTGCCGAGCAACACGACGGTATCGAGATAGACATGCGGGTTGAGAAAGGTCAGCGCCAGGCAAATGGCAAGCGTCTGCCACAGGCTCGCCTCCCGCCTTTCCGCCACCGAAAGCACCTCCGACGAACGCAGGGCCGAATGTAGGCTTTTCGCGCCATACCAGATGAGAAACGCCGCACCGGCATACCGCATGATGGGATCGAGCGCCGGCATGACGGCGCTTATCCGCTGAAAACCGAAGACGCCGACGGTGATCAGCAGCGCATCGGAAATCGCGCAGGTGGCACAGACGGCAAAGACATGGGAGCGCGCCAGCCCCTGCTTCAGAACGAAAGCATTCTGCGCGCCGATGGCAACGATGAGGCTGAGACCCATCGTCAGGCCGGTGAAGAAGATTTGAATGTCCATGTGCTGGCTGCTGCCTTTTGTCTCTGCCTGTGCGGATGGATGATGCCACCGCTTCCAGACCGAGTGCTTTGATATTTCCCTCACATGGTTTAATCAAATTAAACAAACTCAGTTCAAGTAAGTAAAACTAATGACGGGCAAAAACTATGCGACAGGGCGATTTCATGTGCGGGCACCTCGCCTGACCCTCATTCCTGTGACAAGGACAGGAATGAGGGAAGAGGAGAGTGCTACTGCTACTGCCCGGACGCTTCCCGTCAACCACGCCCATATCAATCTTTACAAGGAGGCCTTTGATGCTGGACTATCCTTCCATGCGCGCCGTGGCGCTCGTGGCCCAGACCGGCAGCTTTGAGAAGGCGGCACAGGTGCTGTGTGTCACGCCCTCGGCCGTTTCCCAGCGTATCAAGCAGCTGGAGGAGCGCCTCGGCGTGGTGCTGATCGTGCGCGGTAATCCTTGCGTGGCGACGGAAAAGGGCGAATGGCTTTGCCGGCACATGGACCATGTCGGCATGCTGGAAACCGAACTGTTCCGGCAGCTTCCGGTTCTTTCGGAAGCGGGCGCGGCGGCAGAGCGTGTCACACTCAACATTGCCACCAATGCCGATAGTCTCGGCACATGGTTTCTCGACGCGGTTTCGAAATTCACCGGTGGCAGCGACTATCTCGTCAACATCGCGGTGGACGATCAGGACCATACGGTGGAATGGCTGCGCGGGGGCAGGGTGCTCGCCGCCGTCACCGCCCATGCCAAGCCTGTGCAGGGCTGCCGGGTCTTGGCTCTCGGTGTGCTCAGATATCACGCCACCGCCAGCCCGGCTTTCATGGCGCGCCATTTCTCCGATGGCGTCACGCCCGCCACGCTTGCCCGCGCGCCGGGGCTTACCTTCAACCAGAAGGACAGGCTGCAGGCCAGCTGGATCAAAAAAGCGCTGGGTGAGGATATATCCTATCCCACCCACTGGCTGCCCTCGACCGACGGTTTCGTGAAGGCAAGTCTTGCCGGCATGGGCTGGGGCCTCAACCCGGTGCAGCTGGTGGGAGAGCACCTTGAGGCGGGGCGGCTTGTGGAAGTCGTTCCCGGCACACCGCTCGATATCCCGCTCTACTGGCAGGTCAATCGGCTCGCCGCTGAACGCCTCGGCACGCTCACCGCCCATGTGGTGGAAACAGCACGGGCGGCGCTTCTTTCCTGAGGCAGATCAAATAGTCTGCCATTCGCTCCAGTTCAACACGCGCGGAATCTGCGGTTTTGCTTCGCCGCCAAGAAACGCGATATATTCCAGCGAGTGGCCGTCGGGATCCTTGAAATAGACGTTGGCTGCCGGCATCCATGGAAAGACGACGGGCTCGTCGATCTCGTTTTCGCCGTCAAAACCGAGCGGCGTTACGCCGTTCCGGCGTAGATAGTCCGGTGCGGCGAGAAGCTGATCAAAATCGACGCTGAAGGCGATGTGCAGTCTCATATTGATGGGTGCGGAATGGATGGACCATAGGCCAAGCATCGAATGCCCACGTTCGCCGGTCCAGAAGAACGCCACATTCCGTTCAGGGAATCGTTGTGCCAGCTCCAAGCCGACAACATTACGATAAAACTCAACCGAGCGTTCCAGGTTCGAAACCGTCAAATGCGTCTCGAACAATGCTTTTACTTTCACCATTTCCTGTCCTCAATTGCCTTAGCGCTGCACCTTTCGGGCATTCGCTTTCTTGCAACCGGACTGTGCAACCTCAACCATGATTGAGGTCAAGCACCAAATATGGATTTTTCTAAAGCCGAGTGCAGGCAGCAATCTGGAGGGAAAAACGCCTTCAGCATTATGAGCCAAGGTTGCCAAGCCGTCACCGCCGGGCCGCATCCCCCGGGCCATCCCGCAATGACGCATCCGCAACCTTTTGCGTCGTGACGGTCAAAGGCGTGGCTTCCTTCATCTTCTTGGCGATGGAACGGATGACGCGGGTTGCTTCGGCTGAGAGCGAGCGTGGGCGGGTGAGTGCCGGCATGGCGGGTGCAGCGGTGGCGGATGCGGCAGCGACCTGGGCCGAAGGCTGCGGGCGCGCGCCTGTCGGCAGCGGGTTCTGGATGCCGGGAATGGGGCGCAGCTCCATGCCTTGATGGGCGTAGTCCATAAGCCGCTTGAAGGTCATGGCGGGAAGCGCGCCGCCGGTCATGTTGTTCATCGGCGTGAAATCGTCGTTTCCGAACCAGACCGCCGTGGTGTAATTGCCGGTGAAGCCCACATACCAGGCGTCGCGGTAAGCCTGCGACGTGCCGGTCTTGCCGCCGGAAACGATGCCGTTTTCAAGCGCGCCGCGCCGGGCCGTTCCCATCACGGGAATGGTGACAAGCATCTGGTTCATCTTCGAATTGGCCTCTTCGGAAAGCACCCGCTTGGCGGGTTCCTCGTCACGGCCGAAATCGTAGAGAACCTTGCCCTCGTAATCCAGCACCTGCTCGATGCCGTGGCGGCGCGATTGCATGCCATCGGCCGGGAACACGGCATAGGCCGTCGCCTGATCGAGAACCGTCAGTTCCGATGTGCCGAGCGGAATGGTCTTGTCGCTGCGCAGCGGCGTGGCGACGCCCATCGCCTTGGCGGTGTCGACGATCACCTGCGTGCCGAGCACGTCTTTGGCGAGACGCACCGGCACGGTGTTGTAGGATTTGGCAAGCGCCACCTGCAACGTCACTTTGCCGGCGTAGGAGCGGCCATAATTCTGCGGAGACCAGCCGCGCCAGGTCACGGGCGCGTCGGAAATCAGCGTCTCCGGCTTCATGCCCTTTTCCATGGCGGCCGAGTAGGTATAGACCTTGAAGGAGGATCCCGGCTGGCGCAGCGCCGCCGTCGCGCGGTTGAACTGGCTTTCGCCGTAGTCACGCCCGCCGACCATGGCGCGCAACGCGCCGCCGTTTTCGATCATCACCATCGCGCCCTGCTTGACGCGGTAGCCCTCGCCATACTCGCGCAGCTCCATTTCCATCGCCTGCTCGGCTGCCTGTTGCAGCCCGGTATCGATGGTGGTGCGCACGACGACGGTATGGTCCTTGAACCTGCCCTGCGCCGCCAGCCGCTGTACCTCGTCAAACGCCCAGTCGAGGAAATAATCCGGGGCCTTCACATCGGCGCGGTCAATGACGGTGGCCGGATTGCGCCGCGCGCCGATCACCTGACCCTCGGTCATCAGCCCGCTCTGCACCAGGTTGGAAAGCACGGTGTTGGCGCGCGCACGTGCGGCGGGCAGGTTGACATGCGGTGCGTATTTAGCCGGCGCCTTGAACAGGCCGGCGAGGATGGCGGATTCGGCAAGCGTGACATCGGTCAGGTTCTTGCCGAAGTAAAATTGCGCCGCCGCTGCTGCCCCGAACGTGCCGCCGCCCATATAGGCGCGGTCGAGATAAAGGCTGAGGATTTCCTTCTTCGACATGTTGGCCTCGAGCCACAGCGCGAGGAAGGCTTCCTTGATCTTGCGCTCAAGCGAGCGCTCATTGGTAAGGAACAGGTTCTTGGCAAGCTGCTGCGTCAGCGTCGAGCCGCCCTGCACCACGCCGCCGGCGCGGGCATTCTCGCTCATGGCGCGTGCAAGGCCAATGAAATCGATGCCGAAATGGTCGAAGAAACGCCTGTCTTCGGTGGCCAGAACCGCCTTGATGAAATGATCCGGCATCTGGTCGATCGGGACGGAATCCTCATGGATGATGCCGCGATGGCCGATGGTGTTGCCGTAACGGTCAAGGAAGGTCACGGCAAAATCACCGCGATAACGCCAGTCCTTCTTGGTCTCCTCAAAGGCGGGCATGGCAAGCGCCAGAAGAACGACACAGCCGGCCGTTCCGAAGGTCAGCGCGTCGCATGTCAGGTTGACGAGAAGCTTCTTCCAGCCGCGCACATGCAGTTTGCGCGAGGCAATGGTGACGTCTTCCCAGAAATCCACCAGCCTTGCCGCAGCCGTCCACAGGCCGGAGTCGATAAAGCTATCGATTCTCAGCAGGATGTGCCGCTTTTTGCGACCGTTTTTATCGTCTTTTTCTTCCTGCACCTGGCGATGTTTTCCTGTTCAACGCAACGCGGATTGTCGATGTTTCTGCGCTTCATCCAATTCCGGACGCAAAACCATGACATGGTTCTGCTGGAATTGCTTGACGCGGCGGCCTCTCGCGGGTCAATGACCCTTTGCCACTCGCCAAAATGCTAAAATATCGTACAAACCAGCCCTTGGCGATACGATATTAAGGATTAGGGATCGGTTAAACCTTGCCCTCCAAGAGATCAAAATGGAACGGAAATGTTAACGATGAATGACGCGCCGTTCTGGAAAACCAAATCACTGGAAGAGATGAGTGGCCAGGAATGGGAAAGCCTGTGCGACGGCTGCGGCCTGTGCTGTCTGAACAAGCTGGAAGATTGGGACACCGGCGAAGTGGTGTTCACGTCGGTCCGCTGTCAGCTGCTCGACGGTGAAAGCTGTCGGTGCTCCGACTATGAGAACCGCCGCGCCACCGTGCCGGACTGTATCCAGCTTGATTTGAAAAAGGTGCACGAAATCGGCTGGCTGCCGCCCACCTGCGCCTACGCGCTGGTACGCGATGGCAAGGATCTGTACTGGTGGCACTATCTCGTCTCCGGCGACGTGAACACGGTGCATCAGGCCGGCATTTCCGCGCGCGGCCGCACCGTCAACGAGCTGGACGTGGAGGTTGACGATTTCGAGGATTATGTGGTGGACTGGCCGCTCACAGTGGGTGAGACGGCGGGCGAAAAAGAGAATAGCTGACGGAAGTCGCCAATTTTCGTGTTGGTCCTATTCCTGCCCCATCGTTTTCTTAAGGCATGTTTCGGAAGAACGGCATGCCTGAAACAAGGGCCGCCGTTCATCCATTCCGGCATATGATCCGCAGAATGCGGACGAGGGACATCAAAACGCATGCGCTATCGGCTGCCCGCCATCGTTCTTTCGTGCATTGCCCTTCAGGGTATTCTGCCGCTTTCCGCCTCCGCCCAGCAATCGCAGGCTTTTGAATGCACGCTGGTCACCTCCATCGAGACCGGCGCTGTCATCAACCAGCAGGGCGCCTGCGATCAGCGCGTGGCGCCGGCCTCCACCTTCAAGGTGCCGTTGGCTCTGATCGGTTATGACGCCGGCATCCTGCTGGATGACAAGACCCCCGCATGGGACTGGAAACCCGGCACGGAAGCCCGCGCGCAGGACCGCAAGACGGTTGATCCGACCATATGGGAGCAGGATTCGGTGCTGTGGTATTCGCGCGAACTCACCCGCCGTCTCGGCCCGGAAAAATTCGCCGCCTATGTCAAACGTCTGGGTTACGGCAATGCCGATGTATCCGGTGAACCCGGCAAGAATAACGGTCTCACCCATTCCTGGCTCGGCGCTTCCCTGACCGTTTCCCCGGTCGAGCAGGTGGGCTTCATCCGCCGCCTTCTGGCCGGAAATCTGCCGGTTTCGCGCGACGCGCAGGCAAAGACGCGGGCGATCGTGCCGGTGTTCGATGCGCCGGAGAGCTGGAGCGTGCACGGCAAGACCGGCACGGGCTTCATGCGCGACGAAAAAGGCAACCCCGACCGAAGCCGCCCCTTCGGCTGGTTCGTTGGCTGGGCGGAGCGCGAAGGCCAGCACATCGTCTTCGCAAGGCTTCGCGTTGCCGACAAGCCGTCGAGTGAACCGCTCGGCCCCGCAGTGCGCGACGCCTTCCTGCGCGATATTGCCCGGCTGGCAGTGCACAGATGATTATACGGCTGGCCAGCCCCAAGGAAAAGCGGACATGGCGGATGCCTCCAACGATGTGATCAAGCTCTACACCGACCATGGGGCCGATTTCGACAGGCTGCGCGGTCGTTCACTCGCCGAAAAACCCTGGCTGGATCGGTTCACGTCGCTTTTGCCGCAGGGCGGATCCATCCTCGATATCGGCTGCGGTTCAGGCGAGCCGATCGCCGGCTACTTCATCGGCAACGGATATGACGTGACCGGCATCGATACGTCATATCCCCTGATAGAAATTTGCCGCACCAGATTTCCGGAAAAGCGCTGGGTGGTCGCCGATATGCGTGAACTCGTGTTGAGTAGCCGCTTCGACGGGTTGATTGCCTGGCATAGTTTTTTCCATCTGAAGGCCGACGATCAGCGCCGCATGTTCGGTATTTTCCGGCAGCACGCCAATGACGGCGCCGCACTGATGTTCACGGCCGGGCCGGGACACGGGGAAGCGACGGGGACCCTTCAGGGAAAGCTGCTTTACCATGCCAGCCTCGCTCGCGAAGAATATGAAAGCCTGCTTGCCGCGCACGGGTTTCGACTTCTCGACCACATCGTCAACGATCCCGATTGCGGTGGGGCGACGATTTATCTCGCCAGACGTGTGGCGGCGTAACCATCGAATTCAGAGCCCTGCCAAGCACTCACGATTGTGTGTGCGATAAAAAATGTCGTTATCCCTTGACCTTCCCATGATGGGAATCCTTACATAGTAGCCATAAACGGGCGAAAGTCGCCCTGAGGGAAGTGGCATTATGAATATCGGACAGGCTTCGGATGCATCCGGCGTTTCCGCCAAGATGATCCGTTATTACGAGCAGATCGGCCTCATCACCCCCGCCGCCCGCACCGGCAACAACTACCGGGTCTATGGCGAGCAGGACGTGCATAATCTTCGCTTTATCAAGCGGGCGCGCACGCTTGGCTTCTCGCTGGAGGAGACGGAAACGCTCCTGAAACTCTGGCAGGACAAGAGCCGCGAGAGTTCGGCGGTGAAGGACATTGCGCTCGGCCATATCGCCGATCTCGAACAGAAGATTGCCGAGATGAAGGGCATGGTGAAGACGCTGTCCCACCTTGCCCATTGCTGCGGCGGCGACCACCGGCCGGATTGCCCGATCCTCGATGATCTAGCGGCAGGCGTCGAAAAGGCCGCCCACAAGCCTGCGAAGGCCCACTGACGGCCGCATCCCGCCCCGCCGCCAGTCCCTAAACCTCGTCGAACGCACCGCCTTCGCGCGAGGGATTGCGGTCGATCACGCGCTCTTCCGCGTCATCGGGAAGGGCCTCGTCGCTTTCCTGATAGGGGTCGTCTTCGCTCTCGGCCTCTTCTTCCTCGATTTCATGTTCGATGGACTGCGGAATTTCTCCCTTTGCCGGAAGGGCGTCGATATCGAGATCGAGCAGTTCCTCGTCCATGGCGTCTTCGTTGAGAGGTGTGATTTTCTTGCGGTCCATGGTGGTATCCTTTCTGTCTGGTCATTGCGCAAACGACCGGGGAGGCAGAGGGTTCCTGATGCCTGCAAGTTCGCTCGAGCGGAATAGGTAAAAAGGCGCCTTGACCTCAATTTTGCTTGAGGTTCTAGTTTGCCCGCCGTATCGCAAGAATGGAAAGGATACGGCTTTGACGAGTATGGAAATGACGGAGAAAAATAGCTGGTCGGAATTGCTTGGTGGGGCGAACCTCTCGCTTCTGACCGTCATTTCCTCCGGTATCGGCCTGCATGCCTTCAACCAGTTTGCAGTAGTCACGGCCCTGCCGGTCGCGGTGCGCGAGATTGGCGGCGCGGCCTTCTATAGCTGGGCCTACAGCCTCTATTTCGTCGGTTCCGTGGCAGGCGGTGTCACCGCCGTTCTGTTTCGCGAGCGTTTTGGCGCACGCAGCGTTCTATTCCTGTGCTGCCTTATCTTTTCCTTCGGCTCCGTCATGTCGGCACTCGCCGACAGCTTTTTATGGGTCGTCATCGGCCGGGCGTTGCAGGGACTTGCCGATGGCCTGATCGTGGCGGTGTGTTACAGCCTCATACCTGCCGGCTTTCGCTCGGCTCTACTGCCGAAGGTCTTTGCCATCGAGGCGGCCATCTGGGCGGTCGCGTCCTTCGTCGGGCCGCTCACCGGCGGTTTTGCCACGGAGCACATCTCCTGGCGCGCCACATTCCTCTTGTCTGCGCCGCTGATCGTGCTGCTGCTGGCCTATACGGCGATTGCGGTCTCGGCGGAACGGTCGGTCGCGACCTCGCGCAAGCCGATGGTGCCGCTGCTCCTTTGCCTTGTTGGCGCATTGGCTTTCTCCGCACCCTCCGCCTTTGAGGATGCCGGTCTGCGCATCATGTCGCTGCTGGTTGGTGCGGCACTGTTGTGGGCGTCGCTGAAGGCGGGCATCCGGCCTTCCACCGGCCTGTTCCCCAGGGATTCCTTCCGGTTGAAAACGGTACTTGGCAGCGGTTTCTGGGTGCTGTTCCTGATGTCCTATGCCCATGCACTCGGCAGCGTCTATCTCGCTTATGTCGCCATCAATCTCTGGCACCATGAGCCGACCTTCGCCGGTTTTATCGTCGTGACGATGCCGCTTGCCTGGAGCTTCGTGGCAATGCTTATCGGCAGCCTGCGTTCGGGCCGCCTGCGGCAGCTTTGCCTGCATTACGGACCCTACCAGATGGTGCCGGGCTGTGCGCTGCTCGGGCTTGGGCTGGCGACGGGGAACTGGCCGGAAATGCTGATCGGGCAGATATTGATCGGTTCAGCTTTCGGCATGTCCTGGGCAGGCATCAGCCAGGCAGCCATGGAAGCCGCGCCGGAAGAGGAACGCAAGATGACGGGCGCGCTGCTGCCTACGGTCGCGACGCTGGGTGCCGCCGCCGGTGCGGGTGCAAGCGGCACCGTCGCTGCCGCGAGCGATCTAGTTCTGCAGATCGATCGTGCGGATGTGACGATGCCGATGCTCTATCTCTATGGGCTGGGTGTCATCGTCTCGCTTCTGGCGATCCTGACAACCCGCGGGTTGCGAAGCGGACAGCGCTGACGCCTCTGCGGCGTGTGTGCGGTTAAGACTGCGTGGTGGCGATGGTGATCGCCGCCAGATACACCACGAAAGCCATGATCGCGACTGCGCCAATAATGATGACGACACCCTTGCCCGCGCGTTTTTTCTCGGTCTTGTTTTCGTTGGCTTCTGTCGGAAACAGGATGGGATCGCGGGAATCGCTGATTTTTGTCATGCCGTTTCTCCTTTGAGCGGTTGCTGCTTATCAACAGCAGATCCGCCAAAAGGTTCCTCACGGACGCAGCGCCCAGCTGGTGGCGTGCACTACAGCCCCCGGCGCTGCCTTGAGGAGCGCTGAACGCACGGGCTCGAAACCCTCTATGCGTTTTGTCCCCACATACCGGCCCCGGTTGGCGAACACTTCGATGGATCCGTAGTCCAGAAAGACGCGGATGTGCGAGGCCCTTGCTCCTCTGGCGATATAGTGCGGCGAGGGGCCATCGCGCCCGTCATCATGGCGGATCCACAGGCCCGTTTCATCGGCGATGAGGCCCAGTGTGACCACGGGATGATCGAGCACCAACTCGAACGGTGTGCCGGGCGAAGCAAGCTCGATCAGCATCTCCACCGCACCGTTGATGAAAGTGACGCGCTCCCCGGCCGCCAGCCGCGTGCGATCGACAATATGGCTTCGCAGGCTTTCCACCGCACCGATGGGCGGGGTCAGTAGCTCGCCGTTCGAATAGTGGATCCGGCGCGGCAGCGTCATGGATGTCGGGAAATCGATCTCCGGATTGGCATCCGCCCAATTGGCGAGCCAGCCGATGCCAATGATGCTGTCGCCATCCAGAAACGCCTGGAAGGCGTAATTGTCGGTGCCGAAATCCAGCTCCTGCCCAAATTCCTTGGTGAAGACCTTGCCGTCGAACCAGCCGACATCGGCCATGGTCAGGTTCTTGCGGCCGGTTTCAGGGTCTTCGGAATGCATCAGCCCATAGACCAGAACCCAGCGCGTGGATCGGGCATTGGCCGGGCCGTCGAGCGGCAGAAGGCAGGGGCATTCAATGGCAGTGGTCTTGTAGCGCGTTTCCACCCAAAGCTTGCCCACATAGGTCCAGCCTGACGCCGCCGTCGGGTCCAGCGTCTCGTAAAGCAGGATGACGCCGCCACCGTCGCTCTGACTTCCGAGCAGCATTTTCCAAAGTCCATCCGGGCCGCGAAAGACGTAAGGATCGCGGAAATCCGGCGTCAGCCCCTGTCCGTCCGGGCGATGGCCGAGAATGACTTCGGCCTGTCCGGCCATGATGAGATCGGAAGAAGTGGCGGTGAGCTGGATCTGCTGTTCGGGAATGCGATCCTGCACCTGCTCGGTGAAGAACACGCGGATGCCCGAACCTTCGACCAAAGGAATTGTCGAGCCGGAATAAGCGCCGCCGCGCTTGTCCGGCCGCGTCGTCAGGTCCTCGGAAGGGAAGAGGAAGATCGGCAGATGCCGCCAGCGCAGGTAATCGGAGGAAACCGCGTGGCCCCAATGCATGGTGTTCCAGCGCAGCCCGTGTGAATAATGCTGGTAGAACAGATGCGGCCGTCCTTCGAACCGGCCAAAGCCGTTCGGATCGTTCATCCAGCCGAAGGGCGGGCGGAAGTGGTAGCTGTCAGGCAGTTCCGGTGCGGCATTGTCCGGCTTGGTATGGACGACGGTTATGCCGGTTTCCAGCACGTCGGCGGCGGTGAACCAGTAGATGACGGAAACGGCGGTCGTGACAGTATCGTAGCTTAGTTCCACATGGCCGCCGCCGAAGACCTGATAGATTCTAAATCCGAACTCTTCCGTGTTGAGGCTTGAAACCTCAGCGAATTTTCCATTCGCATTGGAAAAGGAGACGGCGCCGGGTTCCGCCGGTTTTTTCGCCTTCAGCCATACATGGAAAGTGGCGTTAACAGGCAGATCGGTGTGCAGGATGCGGATTGCGCTTTCCGGCTCGGCGGCTACGGCTTCAACGACGGTCATTCCCGTTCCTTTCGTTGCGGCTAGTTTGGTTCAGGAAACGCAACGAATGGGACGAAAGAAAGTTCAACCGCCAGAGGTTTCGCCGTCGCCAGCCTCGTATTTGCCATCCAGCTCGAACACCAGCCCGTCTGGATGATAGAAGGTGCGGCCTTCCCCGGAGAAGTAAGCCGCAACGATCTGGTTGGTCAGCCGCGAGCCGAAACCCGTACGCGTCGGCGTCCTGACCGCAGGTCCGTCCGTCTCGCGCCAGCGCAGTTCGAAGCGGTCATCCTCGTCCAGCGTCCAAAAGATTTCGATTTTGCCGCTCTCGTTGGAAAGTGCGCCATATTTCATCGCGTTGGTGGCCAGTTCATAAATGGCCAGAGACAGGCCCAGCGCCTGTTGCGGCGCGATTTCCATGTCCGGTCCGGAAATCGTTACGCGCGCCTTGTCGTCGAGATGCGGATAAACGGACTCGCGGACAAGCGCGGAGATGCTGGCACCCTTTCCCGAAGCATGAATGAGGTTCTGGGCGTTGCCGAGTGCTGCGATACGTCTTTTGATGGTGTCGCGCGCATCCTCAAGCGTCTGCGAATGGCGCAGAGTGGCGCTGACGACCGCCGTGGTGATCGCCATCGTATTCTTGACCCGGTGGACGAGTTCGCGCCGCAGAAGATCCTCCCGGCTGCGGCTCTGCACCGCTCCGGTCGTGTCGACGGCTATGTCTATCAGCCCTGCGATCTTGCCCTGGTCGTCGTAAAGCGGGCTGTAGGAAAAGGTCCAGTAGGTGTCTTCGGGGTAGCCGTTGCGGTCCATGACGAGATGCATGTCCTCGGCGAACGTGCCCTTGCCGGAGAGTGCCTGATCCACGAAGGGTTTCACATCGTTCCAGACATCGGACCAGATGATGTGAAACGGCTTGCCGAGCGCACCCTCTTCCTTCAGCCCAAGAAACGGGCGGTAGGCGTCGTTGTAGACGATGTTGAGGTCAGGCCCCCAGAACAGACAGATTGCATGGCCTTGCTTGAGGATCATCTGCACGGTGGTTTTGAGTGATACCGGCCATGTCTCTATCGGCCCCGTGCTTGTCGACGCCCAGTCGAAGCGGCGGATGGCCTCGCCCATTTCACTGTCGTCATAGGGGAACTCTGGCACGAATTTATCCTGCTTGCATTGCGGCTCATTCATTGGATGTTTGTATGTTCAAATATACCTGTAGTTCAAATTGATTTTTCCAAACTTCGCTGCGGCTTCCCGTAATTGTGGCTATTCACCCCTCGCAACCGGGCGGAAAAAGGGCCATATCAGGTAAAAGCAGGGAGTTTACCCGTGATCACATTCGACAATTCCTATGCCCGCCTGCCGGAAAGGTTCAGCGCCGCCGTCTTGCCAACGCCGGTGAAGGCGCCACGCCTCATCGCCTTCAATCGCGCGCTGGCAGACGAGCTTCTTCTCGACGTCTCAGGCCTCGACGACGACAGGCTGGCGGCGATCTTTTCCGGCAATGTGGTACCGCAAGGGGCCGAGCCGCTGGCGATGGCCTATGCCGGCCACCAGTTCGGCGGTTTCGTGCCGCAGCTCGGCGATGGTCGTGCCATTCTTCTCGGTGAAGTCATCGACAAACACGGCAAACGTCGGGATATCCAGCTGAAGGGCTCCGGCCCGACGCCGTTTTCGCGAAGGGGCGACGGGCGCGCGGCGCTCGGCCCGGTGCTACGCGAATATATCGTCTCCGAGGCAATGTTCGCGCTCGGCGTTCCCGCGACAAGGGCGCTCGCCGCCGTCCTGTCCGGTGACAGGGTGCAGCGCGAGGTGGGTCTGCCGGGCGGGGTTTTCACCCGTGTTGCGGCAAGCCATATCAGGGTCGGCACCTTCCAGTTCTTCGCCGCGCGCGAGGATGATGAGGGGATCAGAAATCTCGCGGATTATGTGATTGACCGCCACTATCCCGAAGTGAAAAACGCGGACAATCCCTATCTCGCCCTGTTGCAGGGCATCGCTCAGAGGCAGTGCGAACTCATCGCCCGCTGGATGATGGTTGGCTTCATCCACGGCGTGATGAATACCGACAATATGGCGATCTCCGGCGAGACGATAGACTTCGGTCCATGCGCCTTCCTTGACGAATACAATTCTAACAAGGTGTTCTCCTCCATCGACGCACAGGGGCGCTACGCCTTCAACAATCAGCCGGGCATCGCCCAATGGAACATTGCAAGGCTGGCGGAATGCCTGTTGCCGCTGCTTGACCCTCAAGTGGAGAAAGCAGCCGAACTCGCAAACGCCGTGCTCGCTGATTTCGCCGCCGCGTTTCCCAAGCGCTGGCTTGCCGGCATGCGCGAAAAGCTTGGGCTGACGGGCGAAGAGGAGGGCGATATCGAGCTGGTGCAGGCGCTTCTTTCGCTGATGCAGGCATCGGAAGCCGATTATACGCTGACCTTCCGGCGTCTCTCTCACGCGGTAGAGGGCGATGCCGAGCCGTTTCGCGGCATGTTCATCGATATCGCGGCGGCGGATGCATGGCTGGCGCGCTGGCAGGAGCGGGCCGGGCGGGAAGAAGTCTCTGCCTCCGAGAGGTCGCGGGCGATGCTCGCCGTCAACCCGGCCATCATTCCCCGCAACCACCGCATCGAGGAACTGATCGAGGCGGCGGTGGAAGACGGCGATTTCGAACCGTTCCACGCCATGCTGGCGGCGATTGCCGCGCCATTTGAGGAACGGCCGGACAATTTCGTCTACATGCAGCCGCCGATGAGCGATGAAAAGGTGTTTCGGACCTTTTGCGGGACGTGATTTGGGAGAGGCATTCCGCCGCTCGTCGTCATGCTCGGGCCTGTCCCGAGCATCTGCGACCTATCGATTTCGTGAGACGTTAGATCCTCGGGACAAGCCCGAGGATGACAGTGTCGGGGCCGATTGCTCCCCTTAACTCACCCAACCCGGGCCAGCGGCTCATGCGCGCCGTAATATCTTCCAAACCGGTTTTCCAGGAATTTCGGCAGGGCCACTTCTTCCTGCCGGACAAACCCCTTCTGCGGCAGGGCGCCTTCCGCAAGCAGATCGAGAACCGTGCAGATACCGGCTGCGGTGGTGATCTGGATTGCGCTCATCATCCGGCCGGAAACGGGGCCGGCATAGACCTTGTTGGCATAGGTTTCCTGCAGGAAACGGCCGTTGCGGGTGCCGCAGACGGTAACGAAGACAATGACCACGTCCTGCATGGTGCCGGGCAGGGCGTTTTCGAAAAGGTCCTTCAGCACATCGCGGCGGTTGCGCAGGTTGAGGTCGTTCAAAAGCGCCTTCATGATCGCGACATGGCCTGGATAACGGATGGTGCGGTAATTCATCGTCCGCACCTTGCCTTCCAGCGTCGCACATAGCGTGCCGAGGCCGCCCGAGGTGTTGAAGGCCTCATATGTCACGCCGTCGAGCGAGAACTCTTCGCGCTCTTCCAGCGCCGGAACGGCGGTGAGGCGGCCTTCGACGATGGCTTCGCAGGGCTCGATATACTCGTTGATCAGCCCGTCCGTGCTCCAGGTAAGGTTGTAGTTGAGCGCATTGGACGGATATTGCGGCAGCGCGCCGACACGCATGCGCACGCTGTCCAGCTTGTCGAACCGGGCGGCAAGATCTGCGGCGACGATGGAAATGAACCCGGGGGCAAGACCGCATTGGGGAATGAGCGCTGTCTCAGCCGTTTCCGCCAGTGCCTTGACCTTGCGGGTGGATTCGACGTCTTCAGTCAGATCGAGATAATGCGTGCCGACTGTAACCGCAGCTTCCGCAATGCCCGCCGTCAGGTGGAAGGGGGCAGCGGAAAGCACGGCGAACTTGCCTTTCAACAGCGCTTCCAGCGCCGGACGGTCGCCAATGTCGACGATTTCAGTATCGACACGCTCATGCGCCGGCACATTTGTCAGCTGGTCTGCCGAGCGATCGGCAACCGTGATGCGATAATCGCCCGTGACAGCCAGCATCCAGGCGATGGCTGAACCGATATTGCCCGCGCCGATGACGACGATGTTTTTCATGTTTTTGTTCCCCGCAGTAAATTCATATGCCTCTGCGCACCAGATGCGCTTCATAGACAGAATGTCAGCTTTTTTGGACGATTCGCAGCTTCACTATGTGCGGATAGCGGGTTAATATTGGACAATTAGACGACAGGATTGGTCATTATGACGATTGCCGACAAGGACCGGGCGCTGCTGGCCCTGCTTTCCGAAAACGCCCGCATGCCGGTGGCGGAACTGGCCCGCAAACTCGGCCTTTCGCGCACCACCGTGCAGGCTCGCATCGAGCGGCTCGAGGCCGAAGGGGTGATCACCGGTTATGGCCTGAGACTTTCGGAAAGCTATCTTTCCGGGCTGGTGCGCGCCCATGTGCTGATCACCATCGGGCCAAAGGCGCTGCCCGGCGTGACGGCGGCGCTCACCGCCATCAAGGAGGTGACAACGCTGCATTCGGTCAGCGGCACTTTCGACCTGATCGCCATTCTGGCAGCACCTTCCATTCTCGACCTTGACCGGTTGATCGACAGGATCGGCGCGCTGGACGGCGTGGAACGCACGCTATCGTCGATCATTCTTTCCACGCGGATTTCTCGGTAGGCGTTGGAGGATTTGGCAGGCGAAAGGCGGACGAGTGCGCGCAATGCTCTCGTCTCCCTCATTCCTTTGACAAGCACAGGAATCAGGAAGGTGGGGGTCTGCCTTACCCTAACCCACCCCTCTCGTCATAAGCCTTCTGCGCCGCCAGCACCGCGTCCATATTGCCCTCCGCCCAGTGGGCCAGTGCCGCAACCGTGTCGGTCAGCGTGCGCCCGAGCGGCGTCAGGGAATATTCGACCGTGACCGGCACCGTCGGAAAGACCTGCCGCGAAATCAGGCCGTCGCGCTCGAGCTTTTTCAGCGTCTGAGACAGAACCTTCTGCGAAATGCCCTTGATTTCCCGCCGCAGCAGGTTGAAGCGCACCGCGTCCACCCGCAGCTTGTCGAGGATCAGCAGCGCCCATTTGTCAGCGATCCTGTCCAGCACCATGCGTGTGGGGCAGCGATCCTCGTAAACGTCATAGACATGTTCCATGGGTCTCATCCCGCTCTGAAAAGCCCGGGTCGGTTTCCTTGAGGATACCAGATAACCGGAAAGTGCTCTCTTTTCCTGATTTCGAATACGCAGTACGTATGTTTTCGAAACATGGTTTCTACTAGATACTACGGAGATTTGAGATGACTGGCAAGATACTCGTAATCGGTTCCACCGGCACCATCGGCACGCCGCTGGTAAAGGCGCTTCTGGCCAAGGGCGAAAGCGTGAAAGCGGCCTCGCGCACCGGCAAGGCAGCCGAAGGCGCGGAAGGGGTGCGCTTCGATTACACCGACGCCTCGACCTACACGGATGCCTTCGATGGCGTCGATCGTCTGTTTCTGATCCTGGCTGGCGGGCGTCTGGATGCAATCGACGCGCTGACGCCGGTTGTCGAGGAAGCTGCCCGCCGCAATGTGAAGATCGTGTTCCTCAGCGTCTTCGGCGTCGATGCCGACGATTCCATTCCCTATCGCCAGGTGGAACTGAAGATCATCGCTTCCGGCGCGCCTTACGTCATTCTGCGCCCCAACTGGTTTGCCGATAATTTCCACACCTACTGGAAGGCCGGCATCGAACACGGCCAGATCGCCGTTCCGGCAGGCGAAGGCAAGTCGAGCTTCATCGACGTGCGCGATATCGCCGACAGTGCAGCGTCAGCGCTGACCTCGACGGATTTCGACAATAAGGCGTTCAACCTGACCGGGCCGAAGGCTTTGAGTTACGGCGAGGCGGCCGCGATCATCTCGCAGGCCATCGGCAAGCCGGTCGGCTATAGCGCGGTTTCGGACGATGTTTTCATCGGCATTCTGACCGGCGCTGGCGTTCCGAAGGATTACGCCACCTTCCTCGCGTCGATCTTCTATCCGGTGCGCGAAGGCTTGACGTCGGCGGTCACCGGTGATGTCGAGACTTTGACCGGCCACGCACCGCGCTCGCTGGAAACCTATGTGGCCGACCATGTGGCCGCGCTGAAGGACTGACGCTCAGAAACGACACACCCGTCGCGTCACGCCGGATCGGTGGAGCCGCGGCGGGCCTTGAACAACATCTTGAGCCGCTGGATATCATCCGCATTCCAGCCCTGCGGTGCGGTTACCTCCATCCACGCATCGATATAGTGCTCCGGCGCGTAGACATGGCCGTAACCGATCGGCGCCGTGGTGGCGGCGGCAACATCAAGACCGAGCTGCAGCAGGGTCACGACGGGGAACCAGCGGAAGGATGTGGAGACGTCAGGGCCGTGATGAACCATCCATTGCGGTCGCCGGTAAAGCGATGCGGCCTCGAAGAAGGTGATCGGGTCGCTGGCATATTGCAGATAGACGATGCGCATCGGGCCCCACTTCGCATCAGGCATATGCGCAGTGGTATATTGGTTGGCGAAGCGGATGACCGAGGAATCGCGGAAACGCGGCAGCCATTCCGGCGTACCCGCCACGCGCCCATTGGTGGCCATGCGCCATGTGGGGCTGGAAAAGGGCGGACCGCTCCACAGCGCACCCTGGAACGGGTCCGAGAGCACGTCGTAAAGATCGGATGATTTCTGCGAGTTCAGCGAACCGAGGCTCAGCCCGTGCAGATAGAGTTTCGGGCGCGTCTCCTTCGGCAGGGTGGTCCAGTAACCGTAGACGGCCTGAAACAGCGCGCGCGCCGTTTCCACACCGTAATCTGGTTCGGTCAGAAGCGCGATCCAGCTGGAAAGATAGGAATATTGCACGGCAACGCTGGCGATATCGCCGTCATGCAGATATTCGACCGTATCAAGCGCTTCCGGATCGATCCAGCCGGTGCCGGTGGGAATGACGACCAGCAACACCTTGCGCTCGAACCCGCCAACCCGCTTCAGCTCTTCCAGCGCAAGTGCTGCCCTTTCCTCGGGCGTTGCCGCAGAATTCAGGCCTGCATAGACCCTGAGCGGTTCCCTGGCCGGGCGGTGGGTGAAGGCGGAAATCTCCTGTGCCTCCGGCCCGCCGGCCACGAATTCGCGGCCTCTGCGGCCAAGCGATTCCCATGTCATCAGGGAAGCGCTGCTGCCGGTTTTGAGCGCATCGGAAGGGCGCGGTACATCCGGCTCGATCAGCGCATCCACCTGTTTCAGCGAGGAATCGGCAAACTTCAGGCCGATATCGAAGATCAGACCGTTCAGCAGCATCCATGACAGCACGATGGCGGCGGCTATACCGAGCACATTGGCGAGCCGGCGCGGCAGGAAGTGACGGCTGCGCACCGAGAAGAATCGCCGGATGAGCTGGAAAAGCCGTCCAGCGCCGATGAGGAGGGCGGAGACCAGCACCGAAACGCCGCCGGTCTTGGTGGGGTGGGCGCTGGGCAACGGATCGAGCTCCATCAGGATACGGATGGAATTCTGCCAGTCTTTCGCCTGCCAAAGAAACGCGATCGCCGTTATCGCGCTGGCAAGGGCGATGAGAAAGCGGATGCTGCGCCGGTTATGGCGCGAGGGGTGGGGCAATTCCAGATAGGTCCATATGGCGGTGAGCGCCACGCCGATCAGATAACCGATGGCAAAGGAAAATCCGCACAGCACACCCTGCATCAGCCATGTGCGCGGCAGAAGAGACGGCGTGAGCGAAGCGCAGAACAGAATAGTGCCAAAGACGATGCCGGTTGCCGAAAGACCCGCAAACAACCGCCCAACCCATTGTTTCAACAACTTGACTTGCCCCTTTTTCCCGCCGTCTGGCACGAGTGTAGTATGCGCCGGGCGAGGGTGCAAACCCTGTTCGCAGGACAAAAATCACAATTATAGGAAAATAATCCTTTACAGCGTGACGGTGGTTTGATAGGTTTAGGTCACAGTCGGAGATTTGCGGCTGAGCGGCAAAGGTCGGTTTAGCCGATGCTTTTCCGCGACACGTCATTTCTCTCGCAGGTCCACCTCATGGCAAATATCCGCAATTGCGATCTGGCGCTCCACGGCGTCTGGCAGGAAAGCTGCGCCTATGGCGGCGAGGGCAGGCTGGAGGCCGCACCCGAGATAAAATCGCGGGCCGACAAGCTGGCTGCCGAAGATGCGGCGCGCAATGGCAATCTGCGGCAATTGCTGAACGAGCTGACGGTGGAGATGCGCGAACAGTTCTGCATGTACCGCAACCTGCGGCAGACAAGCGAAGCGGCATTTTTATCAACGGTGGAGGATGCCTCGGGCAAACAGGCGCGCGCCGACGTGAAGGCCGCAACGGATCAGCTTTCGCTGATTGTGCGCACACTGGAACGGATCGATGCCCTGCAACGGGTGCTGGCAGAAGAGAGGCAGGCTCTTGCCGGCGAGGACGAAGCCGATACCGAAGATTACGAAATGGCGGTGGCGCATTTCCTCAAACGCATCGACGAACTGGCAGAACAGAAATGCCGCGCGAGGCTGGAGGCAGATCTGGCTCGTAGTGCATCTACAGAAGCTGACACATGACGGATGTTTCGAGCGAACCCCAACTGCAAAAGCAGGTCTTCACCCTTCTGCGCGACTGGCGTTTCATCGGCAACCTGCCGCAACAGCCGCCTGAGGGTGACTGGCGGACGTGGCTTCTGATCGGCGGGCGCGGATCCGGCAAGACCCGCGCCGGGGCCGAATGGGTGCACAGGATTGCGTCCGCCGGCAAGCAATCTGATTTGCGCATCGCGCTTGTTGCGGAAACCCTGGGGGATGCCCGTGAGGTGATGATCGACGGCATTTCCGGTATCTGCCGTATCGCCCGCCGTTGCCGCCCCGCCTTCGAGGTATCGCGCCGCCGGCTCATCTGGCCAAACGGGGCCATGGCGCAGGTGTTTTCCTCTGAAGACCCAGAAAGCCTGCGCGGCCCGCAATTTTACATGGCTTGGGCCGATGAACTTGGAAAATGGAAATATCCGCAGGAAACATGGGACATGCTGCAATTTGGTCTGCGTCTGGGTGAGGCCCCACGGCAATTGGTGACGACGACGCCACGGCCCATTCCGCTCCTGAAGGCGCTTCTCGCCGACCCTTCGAGCCGGGTGGCCAAAATGCCGACGGCGATGAATGCGCAAAATCTCTCACCCGGTTTCCTGAAAGCCATGCACGACCGTTACGGCGGCACGCGGCTGGGGCGTCAGGAAATCGGCGGCGAACTGATTGATGAGCGCGAAGGCGCGCTGTGGAAACGTGCCGATCTGGAAGCGATTGTGGAAACTGACCATGAGCCGCTGGCGCGGATCGTGGTCGCGGTAGACCCGCCCGCCGGTATCGGTGAAAATTCCTGCTGCGGTATCGTGGCGGCCGGGCTTGGCATATCAGGCAAGTTGGTCGTGCTTGCGGATTGTTCGGTGGAAGGTGAAACACCGGCCGGCTGGGCGCGGGCCGTTGTCGCTGCCGTTCGCCGTCATGAGGCCGACCGGGTGGTGGCGGAAGTCAATCAGGGCGGCGAGATGGTGCGGGCAATGTTGCAGAGCATAGACGCCAATCTGCCGCTGACCCTGGTGCGGGCAAGCCGGGGAAAGTTCACCCGCGCCGAGCCGGTGGCGGCACTCTACGAACAGGGCAGGGTGCACCACGCCGCACGGTTTGAAAAACTAACCGACCAGATGGCGGATTTCGGACCCGACGGTCTTTCATCCGGACGCTCGCCCGACCGGCTGGATGCGCTGGTTTGGGCAATAACGGCGTTGACGACGACTGTGGCGAGTGAGCCGAGGGTGCGCGGAATGTGATATCGGCGATTATTGGCCCCATGAATGAGAGCCAATTGCCCATCTAGCCGATGCATATTGGTTCTTCTCCCCGGCGGGGAGAAGAAATCCGGGTCGCCGTTAACGCCCAAAATCGGACGTCTGGCAGATCCTACTTCTTCGGAGACTGCGCGGGTTTCGGCTGAGAACCGGTTTCGCGCATCTGGCGCCACTCGTTTTCGAGCCGGTCATAAACGGTCTGGGGGATTGTCGCTGTCATGGTGGCATTCCTCCTTGAATGGTCAACGCTGCGGAAGTGCGCGGTGAATGGAGTTAGCGCGCTAAGGTTCCGCAACTCAAGGAATTTTTTACCTCAAAACCCCGGTCAGCGGATTAAAATCGATTAGGATTTTTTCAAATCGATTTAGTTCTGACGGCCGTCATGTGGAAAAAACAAAGGGTGATATCGCCCCCGATTTTCAGGAGCCGGCTGTGGCCTATGACGAGGCGCGATTCTTCGCGTCGGTGCGAATTTCCATCTACGGTGGTCGCCTGCGAGCTGCACAGCTTGACGGGACGAAGACGATCCTGGCCGGCTTCGGCAAGGCCCTGCCGGGCGGTGATCCCCGCTGGCTCGCCTACATGCTGGCCACCACTTTTCACGAGACGGCTGCGACCATGCAGCCGGTGCGCGAGACATTGGCGGCAAACGATGCCGAGGCTATCGCAAGGCTGGACCGGGCCTTTGCAGCAGGCAGGCTGCCCATGGTGCGCAAACCCTATTGGCGGCCAGACGCCGACGGCAAAAGCTGGCTCGGGCGCGGTTTCGTGCAACTGACGCATCGCCGCAATTACGAGGCCATGTCGCAGCTGACCGGTGTGGACCTTCTGGAGCGTCCCGAGCGCGCCATGGAACCGGATGTGGCAACCGCGATCCTGATCCACGGCATGATAGCCGGCAGCTTTACCGGCCGGAAACTTGCCGATGTGTTCGAGGGCAAGCGTGAGGATTGGGAGGGCGCGCGCGCCATCATCAATGGCCGCGACCGGGCGCGGCTTGTCGGGGACTACGGCCGGGCATTTCATCGCGCCCTTTTGGCGGCGCGGATTGAACCGGCGCGGGCCAGATGATAACCCGTTAGCATGCGCCGCAAGGGCCAATTTCGAATTTTGCATGACAGGTGACACCGTGATCCGCCATATCGTTTTTTTCACCGTTCCCGAGGAAAACCGCGACGCCGTGCGCAAGGGGCTCTCCGGCCTCACCGCCATACCGCATTCGCTGAAGCTCGAAATCGGCGAGAATGTGAAGAAGGACCAATGGGGCAATTCGGTCGATTTCATCGTCTATGGCGAGTTCGAAAACGAGGCGGCGCTCGCGGCCTACAAAGCCGACCCCGCTTATGATCTTTCGACGCGTACGGTGAAGCCGCTGCGCGAGACGCGGGTTGCCGCTGATTTCAACAGCGATACGGCAGTGAAAGCGCCAATCCGGTAAGTTTCGTCAAGACTCGGGCTCTCGATCCTCATTCCTGTGCTTGTCACAGGAATCCAGTCGACGCGCGTCTGCACGGCGAAACGAGTGCTTTCAGTCCAAAAACTTGGGCTGGCTGAATCCCTGTGACGAGCACAGGGATGAGGGCCTGGCGGGAAACTGAGCCCGCATTAAAACAAGGATAATTCCATGCGATTTCCGTTTTCCCTGCCGTGGCGGCGCCCGGCGGATGGCAGAGCCGTGCCTGAACGCAAGACAGCGGCGGGCGGCTTCATGGCGGTTGCGGCGCAGGGTGGGCAGGCATTCTGGACCGGCCGCTCCTATGCCGCACTCGCCCGCGAGGGCTTCATGAAAAACCCGGTAGCGCACCGCGCCGCCCGCATGGTGGCAGAAGCCTCCGCATCGGTGAGCTGGCTGCTTTACGATGGCGATGAGGAGATCGGCGATCATCCGCTGCTCGCACTTCTAGGCAAGCCCAGCGCTCATATGGGTGGGCCGGACTTTTTCGAGACGCTGTATGGCCATCTGATGTTGGCTGGCAACGCCTATATCGAGCCGCTAGTGGTCGGCGAACGACTGCGCGAGCTGCATCTTCTACGGCCGGACCGGGTGAGCATCATCGAAGGCGAGGATGGCTGGCCCGTGGGTTACGATTATCGTGCCGAGGGCCGCGCCATCAGGCGCATTGCTGCTGAACGAGACGGGCTGGGGCTGCTGCACCTGAAGCTTTTTCATCCGCTGGACGATCGGGCCGGGTTCGCTCCCCTTGCTTCGGCGGGCGCGGCTCTCGATCTCCACAATGCCGCAAGCCAGTGGAACAAACGTCTGCTCGACAATTCCGCTCGCCCTTCCGGTGCACTGGTCTATCAGCCGAAAGAGGGTGGCAATCTCTCCACCGAGCAATATGAGCGGCTGAAGCGCGAGCTGGAGGAAGGTTATCAGGGCGCGATGAATGCAGGCAGGCCGCTTCTTCTGGAAGGCGGTCTCGACTGGAAGGCCATGGGGCTTTCGCCGCGCGATATGGATTTTCTGGAGGCGCGCAACGGTGCGGCACGCGACATCGCGCTTGCACTCGGCGTACCGCCAATGCTGATCGGCATTCCCGGCGACAATACCTATGCCAATTACCAGGAGGCAAACCGCGCTTTCTATCGTCTCACCGTGCTGCCGCTCGTCAACCGCACGGCGGCACGGCTCTGCGGCTGGCTATCGCCGATTTTCGGCTCCGGGCTGCGGCTGGAACCGGATCTTGACAGGATCGCCGGTCTTGCCGGTGAGCGGGACGCTCTGTGGACAAGGATCGGCGCAGCGTCGTTTTTGACCGACGAGGAAAAGCGGGAGGCGGTGGGGTATTAGCCACCGTGCTTGAGCCACCGGGCTGCGTCTTCGACCAATTTCTGAACCAGCGGAATCGTTTTGTGAGGTTCGCCGTTCAAGCGATTCTGAAGACTCGCGAAATGGCGTTTTGAAACTGCACACCCGACCTGCGGGCGACGCGTTGCGTCTGTCCGATTTTTCACATCCTAAACCGGAATGATTACCCATGTCTGAATTCGCCAATGAAGGCGGCATCTGGGCCGCCCGCATCACCGGTGCCGTCGCAGGCGCGGGTGTGTCGCTCGTCTACCTCCTGCCGAAAAGCAAACGCGAGGCGGCGAGCCGTTTCGTGACCGGCGTCTCCTGCGGCATGATCTTCGGCGGCCCCGTGGGCCTGTGGATCGTGCAGCAACTCGAGATTGCCGGCGCGCTTTCCGGCCGGGAAATCATGGTGGCGGGCTCCGCCGCTGCCAGCATGGTGGCCTGGTGGGGGCTTGGCCTGCTGGTGCGCGTGGCCGACCGCTACAACGCCCGTCCGCGCGCTTAGCCTCGACGCGGCACCCCTTTTCACATCGTAGGAGTTTCCCATGCACGTCTATCGCGGGCCGCGCCCCGCCACGCGCAAATTCGCCAATCTGGAACTGCGCGGCATAGCTGGCGACGGCACGTTTTCCGGTTATGCCAGCGTCTTCGGCGAGGTCGATCTCGGCCGCGACGTGATCGAGCGCGGCGCTTTCCGCCGCTCCATCGAGGAACGCGGTGCGGGCGGTATCCGGATGCTCTACCAGCACGATCCGGCCGAGCCGATCGGCGCATGGCGCACCATCCGCGAGGATGAGCGCGGGCTTTACGTGGAAGGTGTTCTCGCCCCCGGCGTCGCCCGTTCGCGCGAGGTCCATTCGCTGATGAAGACAGGCGCGCTGGACGGGCTTTCGATCGGTTTTCGCACGGTACGTTCCAGCAAGGAGGGGCGCTCCGGCAAGGCGGCACGCTCTGGCGTCAGGCGCATTCTTGAGGCCGATCTCTGGGAAATCTCTGTGGTGACCTTTCCGATGCTGCCGTCCGCGCGGGTATCGGATGTCAAACACGCCCGCTTCTTCCGCGACCGCGAAACCGAGCTGGTGCGCACCATGCGCCGCGCGGCGCGTTCGCTTTTCGACACAGCCTTCAAACGCTGACTTCCTCCCAAACACTTCCGAAAACAAGGATGGCGACATGACAGACCAGATGACAAAATCGGCCGCAATGACGGTTGCGCCGCAGGTGAAGGCCGTGCCCGATACGATGACGGCGGCCTTCGACGAGTTCATGGAGGCCTTCGAGACCTTCCGCGACACCAACGACCAGCGGCTTTCCGATATCGAACGCAAGATGGGGTCCGACGTCGTGACCCGCGACAAGCTCGACCGCATCGACAAGGCGCTCGATGACAACCGCAAGATCATGGACGATCTGGCGCTTAAGAAAGCGCGCCCGGCGCTCGGCCGCAAGCAGGCGCATTCCCTCGATACGGATGAGCACAAGGCCGCCTTCGAGGCCTATATCCGCCGGGGTGAGGAGGGCGCGCTGCGCGATCTAGAGGCCAAGGCCTTTGCCGGATCGACAGGCGCCGATGGTGGTTATCTGCTGCCCACCGAAACGGATGGCGAGATCGGCCGCCGCATGACGGCGATTTCACCGATCCGGTCGCTTGCGACCGTGCGGCAGGTTTCCACTGCCGTGCTGAAGAAGCCGTTTTCGCCGGGTGGATTTGCCACCGGCTGGGTTTCTGAAACTGCGGCTCGCCCCGAGACGACGACACCGAAGCTCTCCGAACTTTCCTTCCCGACTATGGAACTCTACGCCATGCCTGCCGCAACCCAGGGGTTGCTGGATGATGCGGCCGTGGATATCGAGGCCTGGATCGCCTCGGAAGTGGACATTGCCTTTGCAGAACAGGAGGCAGCGGCGTTCATCGCCGGCGACGGTACCAACAAACCGAAGGGTTTCCTCTCCTATACGGCCGTCGCAAATGACAGCTGGAGCTGGGGTAATATCGGTTATGTCGCCACCGGTGTTGCGGGTGGCTTCGCCTCCGCGGGGCCAATGGATGTGCTGCTGGATGCCGTCTATGGACTGAAGGCAGGCCACCGCCAGAACGGCAACTTCGTGATGAACCGCAAGACGCAAGGCGCGCTGCGCCGCTTCAAGGATACCAGCGGCGCCTATCTCTGGCATCCGCCCGCTGCCGCCGGGCAGGCCGCCTCGCTGATGGGCTTTCCCGTGATGGAGGCCGAAGACATGCCGAATGTCGCGGCAAACAGCTTCGCCATCGCTTTCGGTGATTTCCGCGCCGGTTACCTCGTGGTGGACCGCACCGGCGTGCGCATCCTGCGCGATCCCTATTCGGCAAAACCCTATGTGCTGTTCTACACCACCAAGCGCGTGGGCGGCGGCGTGCAGAACTTCGAGGCGATCAAGCTGGTGAAGTTCGGGGTGAATTGACCGCAATCTTCCCCGTCACCCCGGACCAAGTCGGGGGTGACGGCGTGCGGATGCTACATTTTCGCCAAACGCTTTCGGCCGGAATTCTTTCTGTCCCATATCCGGAGACCCCATGACCTATGCCCTCATTCATCCGCCGCAGGCGGAGCCGCTGACGCTTGCCGAGGTGAAGGCGCATTTGCGTCTCGACGGCGGCGACGAGGATGCGCTGCTGGCTGCGCTGATCCGTACCGCCCGCGAGCATCTGGAACGTACGACAGGACTTTGCCTGATACGCCAGACCTGGCGGCTCTATCTCGACCGGTGGCCGCCGAGTGGCATGATTCTGATTGGTAAGGGACCGGTGCAAACCATCGAAACGATTCTGGTTTTTGACGGTCAAGGGCGCGCGGCCGACATCACAGCCGCCGACAGGTTGCTTGACGGCGAGGCGCGCCCGGCGCGGCTGTGGCTGCGCGACCCGCCAGCCCCCGGACGGGTGATGAACGGCATCGAGATCGACTTCATTGCCGGTTACGGTGAGGCGGGAACCGATGTGCCCGATACGCTGAAACGCGCCATGCTGATGCATGTGGCCCAGATGTTCGCCTTCCGCGGTGCCGTTGCTCCGGAGAATCAACCCGCAGCGGTTCCGGCCAGTTACGAGCGGCTGGTGTCGCCGTTCTGCCGTGTGGGGCTCTGAGCCATGAACCTCGTTTTTCTCGACCCCGGCAAGCTTACGGCGCGGTTGGAGCTTGAGGTGCGCAGTGAGGTACCGGATGGGCAGGGTGGGGCCGCGGAAAGCTGGAGTTTCCTGCGTTCGCTCTGGGCGGCTATCGAACCTGTTTCGAATGCCTCGCATGAGCGGGCCTCGGCTGAGGGCGTAACAATCACCCACCGCGTCTGGCTGGTCTGGCGCAGCGACATTGTTGCCGGCATGCGCTTTCGCAAGGGACGGCGCATTCTGGCGATCCGGGCCGTGATGGATCCGGACGAGACCCGCCGTTTCATCGTCTGCCGCTGTGAGGAGGAAAGCCCGTGAGTGCCGCAAATGTGCTTCTACAGGCGATTTTCGCAAGACTTTCCGGCGACGCTGCTCTGACGGAGCTCATCCCCGGCGGTATCGTCGACCGGCTTTTGCCGCGCGCCGTCCTGCCCTTGATCGTTATCGGCGAACTTGAAAGCCGCGATTACTCGACGGCGACGGAAAAGGCCGAAGAACATTTTCTGTCGCTGGACATCTGGAGCGATGCCAATGGCCGCAGGTGCGCGGGTGAGATTGCCGGGCGGGTGAAAACCCTGCTCGACGATGCCGCCCTCCCGCTTGTCGGTATCTCGCTCGTCAATCTGCAGCTTCTCTCGAGCCGTTCGCGGCGCGAGCCGAAGACACGGAACTTCCTCGCAGAAATGCGTTTCAGGGCGGTAACGGAATAGGGTCGGTTCAGGAATTCTGTTTGCGCACGGTGCGCCAGAGCACGATCAGCAGCAGAAACGAAATGCTGATCAGCACGGCGGCGATGGTGAGCATGGCCGCCACCCCGCCGCGATCCAGCGCCAGCGTGAAAATGACGGGCGCCACGGCAATCGCAAGGTTCTGCGGCAGGGAGATACGCGCGGCCTGAAGGCCATATTGTTCCGGTGAAAATACCGCGAGCGGCAACACCGCGCGACTGACGGTGAGCACGCCCGCGCCAAAGCCGAAGAAAATGATGAAGCCGATGAAAGCGGGCATGGCCGGGGCAAAAACGAGCAACAGCACGAAGGATGCGAGCAGCATACCTAAGCCGATCATGCAGGTGACGAAGGGATTGCCGTGTTTTCCAAGCAGAAAATCCAACCCGCGCGCCATGATCGCAAGCACGCTGCGCACGGCTGCCAGTTGCACGGCGAGCGATTGCGATGCGCCGGCATGGACCAGCAGCAGAGGCAGGAGCGGCGAAAAGCCAAAGGCTGTGAAGGCGCTAAGCGTCGTCATTGCCGCCAGAAGCAGAAAGGCGCGCCGCGTATCGACAGGCGATGTCGAGACCGCAGCGCCTTTCGAAGTGCCCTGAGTATTGCTCGTCCTTCGTCCGGGAAGGACAAAAACATAGAGTGGGAGAAGCACGAATATCTGCAGACAGGCATATACCAAAAGGGTGCCGCGCCAGCCCAGGTGCTGATCTGCGACGGTGGTGACGGGCAGGAAAACCGCTGCCGAAAGTCCGGTAAACACCATCAGAAGCGTCAGCGACCGGCCACTTTCCGCGCCGACACGTTCCACCACAGCCGTATGGGCCGCCGTCGTCAGGCCGCAGGTCGCGGCCAGACCCATCACGATCCAGCCGAGGACGTAGCTGATCACGCCGCCCGCAAAGGCGAGCACGACAAAACCCGCCGTGAAGAGCAACGAACCCGCCACAAGAACAGGGGCGGCACCACGGCGCACCAGCGTTCTTCCCAGAAGCGGGCCGCAGAGGGCGCTGATCGTCATCATGACGGTGAGACCGGCAAAAACGACCTCGTTTGCGATGGCCAGTTCCTGTCCGATGCGTGGCCCCAGTATGGCCAGCATGTCGAAACCGGTGCCCCAGCTGACGACCTGCCCAACCGCAAGCACGCCGATAAGGCGCGCGCGAGACGTGAAGGGGGTGGCATCAGACATGATGAAAATCGCGGGTGCGAGATGCGGGAATGCTCTTGGTAGCAGGCCAGTTGCGACCCGGCAACATCAAACGAGACGACATCAATCGAAACGAGAGGGAGAACACCATGGTGGCGCACAAGGGCAAGGACCTGCTGCTGAAGTTCAACAACGCCGGCTCCTATGTGACCGTGGCGGGGCTCAGAACCAAGCGTCTGGCCTTCAACGCGCAGGCGGTTGATATTACCGACGGCGAAAGCGCCGGGCGCTGGCGCGAGCTTCTGGCCGGCGCCGGCGTGCAGCGGGCATCGCTGACGGCGTCGGGCATCTTCAAGGATCAGGCAAGCGATGCACTGGTGCGTGGCGCATTTTTCGCCGGCTCCATTCCGGGCTGGCAGATCGTCATTCCTGACTTCGGCACGATCACCGGGCCGTTCCAGATCGTCGCGCTCGAATATTCCGGTCGCCACGATGGCGAAGTGCAATTCGAGACCGCGCTGGAATCGGCCGGTTTCCTTAATTTCGGAGCACTTTGATGCCGCAAGGGTTACGTTACGGGCGGGCGAACCGCCATCGCGGCGAGATCGAGGCGCTGATCGATGGCGAAAGGCGCGTTCTTTGCCTGACGCTCGGCGCTCTCGCCGAACTCGAAACCGCCTTTCAGGCCGATGATCTCACCGCGCTCGCCGAACGTTTCGCAGCCGGACGTATGAAGGCGGCCGATATGATACGGGTGATCGGCGCCGGTCTGCGCGGCGCGGGCAACGTGTTTTCCGATGAGGACGTGGCCGCAGCCACGGTGGAAGGCGGCGTTGCCGGCCACGCCGCCATCGTCGCCGATCTCCTGACAGCCACCTTTGCCGGTTCGAGGGGCACACCGCCGGACCCTTGAGTGCCGCAGCAGGTGAGGTGGGCGATCTGACGCCGCGTCCTTTTCCCTGGGAGGCGGTAATACACACCGGTTTCCACCTGCTGCGGCTTTCCTCCGAAACCTTCTGGCAGCTGACGCCAAGGGAATTCTTTGCCATGACCGGCGGTATCCGCCCCGCTTTCCACACCCTCGACCGCCCGGCGATGGATGCGATGATGCGGCGGTTTCCGGATGGGTGAGTGTGGTTTGCTATTTTGGGGGACCTGCATCTTTCGTGAAAACCACCAGGCAATTCAAACATCTACGGCTCCGTTTTGAATCAGAAAGGCAAGCGTGATGGCAGGCGAAGTATCGATTGCGGACAGTCGCGAGGAAGCGGAAGCGCTTTCGGAGGTGATGGGTGATCTCGAACGGCGTTCCGAGCGGTTCGGGGCGGCGTTGACTTCTGCCATGCAGGCCGCGGTGACGGGCGGCAAGGGGTTGGATGAAGTGTTGCGCGGGCTTGGCGAACGGCTCTCCGGCATTGCGCTTTCCGCCGGGCTGAAGCCGCTTGAGAACATGATCGGCAATGCCGTAGGCGGGCTTTTAAATGGCGGCGGTTCGCTGTTTGCTTTTGCCGATGGCGGGGTGCCGGGACGCAGTATCACGCCCTTTGCCGATGGCGGTGTGGTCGCAAGCCCGGCCTTCTTCCCGATGGGCGGCGGGCTTGGCCTGATGGGCGAAGCGGGTGCCGAGGCGATCCTGCCGCTGAAGCGTGGTTCGGATGGGGCGCTCGGTGTTGCCGCACCGGGGGGTGGCGGCGGCGCGCAGATCGTTTTCAATGTGACGGCGACGGACGCGGCGAGCTTCAGAAAAAGTGAAGGCCAGATCGCCGCCATGCTGGCGCGCAGCGTCGGGCGTGGCCAGCGCGGCCTGTGACGGATTGAACCTCCTCCCTGCAAGACCTCTGTGTCGAGCGTGACCCTTCCATCTTTCCCAGACTATCAAAACGAATCCAGGAACAACGACATGGCGGCATTTCATGAAGTGCGGTTTCCGCTCAGGCTGGCGCTTGGCGTAAGCGGCGGGCCGGTAAGGAGAACCGATATCGTCAACCTTTCCAATGGGCGGGAGAACCGCAACCAGCGTTGGAAGAATGCCAGACGCGCCTATGACGCAGGATCGGGCATTCGCTCCGTTGCCGATCTTTACGAGGTACTGTCCTTTTTCGAGGCGCGGCGCGGTGAACTCCATGGTTTTCGGTTTCGCGACCCGGTGGATTTCAAATCATGTCCGCCGGGCCAGACACCTGCTGCAAGCGACCAGAAGATTGGCACCGGTGACGGCACGACGACGGCTTTTCAGCTGGTGAAGACCTATGCCGATGCGGGCGGTTCCTTCACCCGGCGGGTGGCGAAGCCGGTCGAGGCTTCGGTCATCATCTCAGTCGATGGGGTGAAAGCCGTTTTGTCGGATTTTTCGGTCGACCACGCGACCGGTACGGTGACGTTTCGCGCCGGTAAGGCGCCGCCTGCCGGTGCCGCAATCCGGGCCGGTTTCGAATTCGACGTGCCGGTGCGATTTGCAATCGACCGCATCGACGTGAACCTTACCGCCTTCGAGGCGGGCCGCATTCCCTCCATTCCATTGATGGAAATCCTGCCATGAAGACCATTCCTGCCGCATTTGCCGAGCATCTGGCGGGCGAGGCCACGACCACCTGCCATTGCTGGAAAGTGACACTGAAGGACGGCGAGGTCATCGGTTTTACCGACCATGACGGGACCCTTTCCTTCGCCGGTACTGCCTACCTGGCCGCAACCGGCTTTGGTGCGAGTGACAGCGACCGCGAGGCCGGACTTGGCGCGAGTGCGGGCGAAGTGACGGGCGGCTTTTCCAGTGAGGCGATTTCCGAAAGCGATCTGGCCGCCGGACGTTTCGATGGTGCGCAGGTGGCGCTCTACCTCGTCAACTGGCAGGTGCCGGAACAGCATGTGTTGCTGAACATGCGCGAAATCGGCGAGGTGACACGGGCGGGCGGAGCGTTTCGTGCCGAGCTGCGCAGCATCGCCCATCGTCTTTCCCAGCCGCAGGGCAGGGTCTATGGGCGGCGCTGCGATGCCGCCCTTGGTGATCGGCGATGCGGCGTCGATCTCAATCGATTTACCGGCACCGGCAGCGTTGCGGGCACGGACGCGGCGGGCAACCTGCTGGTAACAGGGCTGGACGCTTTCGCCGATGGTTTCTTCAGCCGTGGGAAATTGCAGTTTCTGAGCGGCCAACTTGCCGGCAAGGGTTTCGATCTCGACGGCCACGAGAAACGCGATGGCGGCACGCTTCTGTCCTTTTGGCTCGCTCCGGAGCAACCGCCGCAGCCGGGTGATGTTTTTTCCGTCATCGCCGGTTGCGACAAGAGTTTTGCGACCTGCAAGGCGAAATTCGCCAATTACCTGAACTTTCGTGGCTTTCCGCATCTGCCGGGGGCGGATTTCGCCTATTCCTACGCCAGCAGCGGCCAGACCCATGACGGCGGGGCGCTGTTTCCATGAGCAGTACCTCAGAAAAAGTGCTGGCGCTCGCGCAAGGCTGGATCGGCACGCCCTACCGGCATCAGGCGTCGTTGCAAGGCGTTGGCTGCGATTGCCTCGGCCTTGTCAGGGGCATCTGGCGCTCGCTTTACGGCGAGGAACCGGAACTGCCGCCGCCCTACACACCAGATTGGGCCGAGCGGGGCGGCGAGGACCGGCTGCTGGATGCCGCGACACGTTATTTTTCGGCGGTGCCTGATATGGAAGAGGCGATGCCGGGCGACCTGCTGCTGTTCCGCTGGCGGGCCCATGCAGCGGCCAAACATCTCGGCATTCTCGCCGGGCCGCAGCATTTCATCCATGCCTATGAACAGGCGGCAGTGGTGCGCTCGGCGCTGGTGCCCGGCTGGAAGCGACGTATTGCCGGCGTCTTCCGTTTTCCCGAATCCTGACATTTTTCGAGGCGACCATGGCGACCATTCTCTTTCAGGCGGCGGGTGCAGCACTCGGCGGCGTTTTCGGCCCCGTGGGTGCCATCATCGGCCGCGCGGCTGGCGCGCTGGCAGGCCATGCCGTCGACCGCGCGCTGCTTTCGAACGGGCGGACGGTGTCCGGCGCCCGGCTTTCCACAGCGCGTATTCCGGGTGCGGACGAAGGCGCGGCCATCAACCGGCTTTACGGCACGGCGAGGATCGGCGGTACGCTGATCTGGGCGACGCGCTTTGAGGAAAGCGTCGAGGTGACGCGTCGTGGCGGCAAGGGCAATCGCGGCCCGAAGGTCGAGACCTTCCGCTATTTCGCCAATCTCGCCGTCGGGCTGTGCGAGGGCGAGGCGGCCATGGTGCGGCGCGTCTGGGCCGATGGGCGGGAACTGGACCTGAGCGCCATCGAGATGCGCTTTTATCCCGGCAGCGAGACGCAATTACCGGATCCGCTGATCGAGGCAAAACAGGGCGCAGGCAATGCACCCGCCTTTCGCGGTTTGGCCTATGTGGTGTTCGAACGCCTGCCGCTTGACAGCTATGGCAACCGCATTCCGCTGATGCAGTTCGAGGTGGTGCGACCGGTCGGCCGGCTGGAAAAAGCCATCCGTGCCATCACCGTCATTCCCGGTGCGACGGAACACGGTTACGCCACGGCGCAGGTTTCGGAACGCACCGGCATGGGCGAAAGTCGCATCATGAACCGCAATTGCCTGACGGCCTTGACCGACTGGCAGGCCGCGATCGACGAATTGCAGGCGCTGTGCCCCAATCTGCAAAGCGTGGCGCTGGTGGTGAGCTGGTTCGGCACCGACATGCGCGCGGGCGAATGCCGCATTCTGCCGGGTGTGGAAGTGGCGGGTCGCGACAGGGAAAGTGCAGCATGGTCCGTCGCCGGTGTTTCGCGCGGGCAAGCGCATCTCGTCAGCCATCACGGCGGCGGCCCGGCCTATGGTGGCACGCCGGATGATAAAAGCGTTGTGCAGGCGATAGCCGACCTCAAGGCGCGTGGTCTGAAGGTTTGCCTTTACCCATTCGTGATGATGGATGTGCCAGCCGGCAACGGCCTGCCGGACCCCTACGGCAAAGGCGAGCAGGACGCCTATGGCTGGCGCGGACGCATCACCTGTTTTCCGGCACCGGGCCTGGCAGGTTCGCCCGACCGCAATGCAGGCACGCGCACGGAGATTTCCACCTTCTGCAACCGCACTGAGGGGTATCGCCGCATGGTGCTGCATTATGCGGCGCTGGTGGCGCAGGCGGGTGGGGTGGATGCCTTCCTGATCGGCTCGGAGCTGCGCGGGCTGACAAGCCTGCGCGACCATAACGACGCCTTTCCTTTCGTGGAGGAACTGGTGCGGCTGGCGGCGGATGTGCGCGCCGTTGTCGGGTCGGCAACGAAACTGACCTATGGCGCGGACTGGAGCGAATATTTCGGCTATCAGCCGGCGGACGGTTCCGGCGACGTGTTCTTCAATCTAGATCCGCTGTGGGCAAGCCCTGATATCGATGCCATCGGCATCGACAACTATATGCCGCTTTCCGACTGGCGCGACGAGGATGCCGCAAACGGCAATCCTGATGGTATGAGCGGCCCGGACGATGCTAACGCCTTCCGTCGTGCCATCACGGCGGGCGAGGGTTTCGACTGGTATTACGCCAGCGATGCCGACCGCGCGGCGCGGCGGCGCACGCCCATCACCGATGGTCTCAAGGGCAAGCCGTGGGTATTCCGCTACAAGGACCTGCGAAGCTGGTGGCGGAATGTCCATTTTGACCGGGTGCGCGGTGCTGAGAAATTGACGCCAACCGCATGGGTGCCGGGGTCGAAACCGATCTGGTTCACCGAGCTCGGCTGCCCGGCGGTGGACAAGAGTGCGACGCGCCCGAATGTCTGTCCCGATCCGAAATCGGCGGAAAACGCTTATCCCTATTTTTCCCGCAGAAGCCGCGCCGACAGCCAGCAGCGACGGTTTCTGGAGGCGCATCTCGACCACTGGAGGGGGAAGGGGGATGCGGCGATGGTGGATCATAACCGCGTCTATATGTGGACCTGGGATGCGCGGCCGTTCCCCGCCTTTCCGCAGAACGGCGCGGCCTGGAGCGATGGGGCCAACTGGCGTACCGGCCATTGGCTGAACGGCCGGCTTGGGACTGCCACACTTGCCGATACCATCGCCGCGATCCTGACGGACCATGGCTTTTCCGGCTTCGACGTCTCCGCCGTCAGTGGCGATCTGACGGGATATGTGCAGGGCGACGTGACCTCGGCCCGCAACCTCCTGGAGCCGCTGATGGCGGCGTTTCAGGTGGATGTGGCCGAGGACGGCGGAACCCTGCGCTTCCGCTCTCGCAATACGGCGGTTCTGCCCGTGCGTGACGCTGCCGTGCTGGCCGATCTGGACGACGAACCGCTGTGGTCGGAAAATCGCGGCCATGACAGCGATTTCGCCGCAGAGGCCGTGCTGACCTCGTTCAATCCGGCGCTGGACTACGAGCAGGCGAGCGTGCGTTCGCGCCGTATCGACAATGCCGGCCGCCGCGTCATGCGGCTCGACCTTAACGCGGCACTCCCGGCGGAAATAGCGGAAGTCGCGGCTGAGGCCCTGTTGCGTGACAACAGGCAGGCGCAGCGCACGCTGCGTTTTGCGTTGCCGCCCGCAGATATCGCTCTGGAACCCGGCGATTGCATCCGTCTCCCGCAGAATGTGTTTTCGGAGGTTCCGGCAGGGAGGTTCCTGGTCAGCCGGATTGAGGACGGTACTGTACGGCAGGTGGAGGCGCGCGCCTTTTCCGCCGCATCCGCTGCTTTTTCGGGCGCTGTGGATGAGCGTCGTGTTGGCGTGGCAAAGGGCGCGGAAGGTTTTGCCCCGGAGGTGCTGTTTCTCGACCTGCCGCGCCATGACGGCACAGCGTCTGAAAATTCGGCGCAGATTGCCGTTTTTGCACGGCCATGGCGGCCAATCGTCGTTTCGTCCTCCGCCGGCACGGAGGGCTACCGGCAGCGCGCCGTGCTTGACCGGCCCGCGATGATCGGCACGTTGGCCATGCCGCTGACATCAGGCCCCTCCGGCCGTTTCGACCGGCAAAACACCATCCTGATCGATCTGCCATCCGGCGAGCTTTCCTCGGCCACGGAGCTTTCGGTGCTGAACGGCGAGAACCGCATGGCGGTGAGGGCCGCAAACGGTGTTTGGGAGATCATCGCTTTCGCGCGCGCAGAGGAAATTGCGCCCGCGCGCTGGCGGCTTTCCGCTTTGTTGCGTGGGCTTGGCGGCACGGAAGATGCGTTGGCCATTGGCGCGCCGGTGGGCGCCCCTGTTGTGGTGCTGGACGCGGCGGTGCAGCCGCTCGGTCTTGCCGCGACCGAACGCGGACGGCGGCTGAACTGGATCGTCGAGGCTGCGGGAATGGCGGGCGCCCCCGCCGGTCCTTTTGTCTTCGAGGGTGGCTTGCGGGCTGAAACGCCGCTCGCGCCGGTGCATCTTGCGGCCGAGCGACGCAGGGACGGCATTTTGCTGCGCTGGGTGCGCCGAGGCCGGATGGAGGCCGATGGCTGGGACGCGAGCGAGATACCGCTGGAAGAGCCGTTCGAGCGTTACCGCGTGGAGGTGCTGGATCGCGAGGCCGTTCGACGCACGGCAGAGGTCTCCGAACCCTTCTGGCTGTACCCCAAAGCGGGCGAACTCACAGATTTCCCGACCTTGCGGGATCACATTTCCGTGCGTGTCCGTCAGCTCGGCCGCGCGGTGCCTCTGGGAGTGGCGGCGCACGCCGTTCTCCCACTCTGACAACCACCTGAAAAACAACGCAAAGGACGAGATTATGGATAGTACCAAGGCATGGTATCAATCGCGCACTATCTGGGGCGCCCTGGTTGCGGTTTTCGCACCGCTTTTCAGCGTCGCTGGTCTTGATCTTCCCGCCGGCCTGCACGGCGAGCTGGCGGAGGGACTGGTGACCGTTGCGGGCGGAATTGGCGGCCTCGTCGCACTTTACGGCCGCCTTTCGGCAACCCGTGCCATCCGCTGACGCCAGTAGCGCCCATACCGTCCCCGCCGTGCGTCGTGGCGTCGGGGGCGGCATTCATTTGCCATTCAGACGCTTTGCGCTACATATTCGGTCACAATACGGTTCGAGACGCAGCCGATTTTTTTGGAAGATTTGTGCAATGGCATCACCTCTCATCATCGCGACGCTTGCAGCCGGGCTTTCCGGTTTCACGGCGCCCGAGGCTGATTTGCAGGGCCATTACATTCTGGCTGCAAGCGATTGCGGCGCGGCCGTTGCCCGCGTGGTGCGCGAAACCGGTGGCCAGCTTCTTTCGGTCTATCCCTCCGGTGACGGTCAGTCCTGTGTAGTTACCGTTCTCGTCCAGGGTAATGGCGAGCGCCCGCGCAAGGTAACGATGCGCGTGCCGATGTAGCCTTGCCCGCATCGCCGAAATATCGGAAAACAATCCGACACAGTTAGCATGACCGGCGACGCGCGCGCGGGCCGGGACGTAAGGAAAGGGCGGATAATGCGTATTCTCGTGGTTGAGGACGATGCCAATCTCAATCGTCAGCTGACCGACGCGCTGAAAGAAGCCGGTTATGTTGTCGATCAGGCATTTGACGGCGAGGAAGGCCATTATCTCGGCGATACCGAACCCTATGACGCGATCGTTCTCGATATCGGCCTGCCGCAGATGGACGGCATCACCGTCGTCGAGAAATGGCGCGCGGCGGGCAAGGCCATGCCGGTCCTCATTCTCACCGCCCGTGACCGCTGGAGCGACAAGGTGGCGGGCATCGATGCCGGTGCCGACGATTACGTGACCAAGCCCTTCCATGTGGAAGAAGTTCTTGCCCGCGTGCGTGCGCTCATCCGCCGCGCCGCTGGCCACGCTTCCTCCGAACTCGTCTGCGGACCGGTCAAACTCGATACCAAATCCTCCAAGGCAACGGTCAACGGCGTGACGCTGAAGCTCACCTCGCATGAGTTCCGCCTGCTTTCCTATCTCATGCATCACATGGGCGAGGTCGTCTCGCGCACGGAGCTGGTCGAACATATGTACGATCAGGATTTCGACAGGGATTCCAACACGATCGAGGTGTTTGTCGGACGTTTGCGCAAGAAGCTCGGGGTTGATCTGATCGAGACCATCCGTGGCCTCGGTTACCGGATGCAAGCGCCGGCAGATGCGAAGTAGCTCTCTTACCGCCCGCGTTCTTCTTCTCGCCTCCGCCTGGTCGGCGCTGGCGCTGGTGGTCATTGCCGTCGTGATCTCGACGCTCTACCGGCAGGGCGTGGAGCGCAGCTTCACCGATCTTCTGCGGGCGCAGCTTTATAACGTCATTAATTCCGTGACGATTTCGAACGAGAATACGCTGGCCGGCAGCCCGCAGCTCGGCGATCTCCGGTTCTCGCAGCCCGATACCGGCTGGTACTGGGTGGTGGAGCCGCTCGGCAATTTCCAGACGGCACCGCTGGTCTCCTCTTCGCTCGGCGTCGCGTCCTTGCCGGTGCCGAGCATTATCGATGCTCCCTTCGATAACAGATACGAGCGTTTTTATGCCGTGACCGACGAGGCGGGCAACAAGGTGCGGGTGGCGGAAACGGAAGTCGTGCTGGATGGTGAGGGCCGCGCGGCGCGTTTCCGCGTTTCCGGCAACCTCAACGTCGTTGAAGACGATGTGCGCAATTTCTCCAACAGCCTTTATCTGGCGCTCGCCGTCTTCGGTGTCGGCAGTCTGGTCGTCAATGGCCTTGCGATTCTCTACAGTCTGCGGCCGCTCGATCAGGCCCGTCTGGCGCTCGGAAAGATCAGGGGCGGGGAGGCGGAAAGCCTCGAAGGCGAATTCCCGCGCGAAATCCAGCCATTGGCGAACGAAGTCAATGCGCTGATCGACAGCAACCGGCGCATCGTCGAGCGCGCCCGCATGCAGGTCGGCAATCTCGCACATTCGCTGAAAACGCCGATTGCCGTGCTGCTGAACGAGGCCCGCACGCTGGAGCCGCAGCATGGCGATCTGGTGCGCGCGCAGGCTGACGCCATGCAGGCGCAGGTGCAGTCTTATCTTTCGCGCGCCCGCATTGCCGCCCAGCGCGGCTCGATTCTTGCCCGTGTGGAAGCGGAGCCGGCGCTGGAACGGCTGGTGCGCGTCATGCGCCGCCTCAACCCCGACAAGCAGTTCGAGCTGAATTTCGAGCATCCGGGGGCGGTGCTGGGCATGGAACAGCAGGATCTGGAGGAGATCGTCGGCAATCTTCTCGAGAATGCCGCGCGTTTTGCACAGACCAAAGTCGTCGTCACGCTTGCGACCGGCACTCACCCGTCCTCCGACCCCGAAATGGGCCGGCGCTCATGGGTGGAGTTGATCGTGGAGGATGACGGGCCGGGGCTGGAGCCCGGGCAGATAAGCGAAGCGATGAAGCGCGGCAGGCGGCTGGACGAAAGCCGTCCTGGCACCGGCCTCGGATTGTCGATCGTTTCCGAAGTGGTGTCTGAGTACCATGGCCACTTTTCCCTCTCGCGCAGCGGGATAGGTGGCCTGAAAGCCGATCTGATTTTGCCTGGCCTCTCGAAAGAGCTTGCGTGAGGCAAGAAAAAAGGCAAGAAATTCAATGCCGATATATAACGCGCGGTGCGGTAAGGAAAAGAGGACAGGGTTTGGTTGACGTGTATGATGGCTGCCGCTCCGTGACGATGCGTTCGCTGGTGTCACGCCCGGCACTTCTCTCGATCCTGTGCGTATCGATGCTGAGCGCCTGCACCACCACGGGCACCCGCTCGGCCGGTGGCAGCCTGTTCGGCGGTTCGGCACAACCTTCAACACCGTTCCTTGCCAACATGCAGGGCGGCATTGTCGGACGAAGCGGTCTGCAGCTCGAAAAGGGCGACCGCACCAAAGCGCTGGAGGCCGAATATCGCGCACTGGAAACCGCCCCGGTCGGTACGCCGGTGACATGGACCGGCGACGATGCCAGCGGCCAGGTGGTTGCCAATGCGCCCTATCAGGTGGGCAACCAGAATTGCCGGCAATATTCCCACACGCTGACTGTCGATGAAAAGGAAACCCGGGTTCGCGGTGCGGCCTGTCGCAATGCCGATGGCAGCTGGTCTCCTTTGACGTAAATCAAGGTCATGGACCTTTCCGAGTGACAGGAAGGGCTATAGCGGTGCACCTGGACGCCGGGCGGTGCGGCGTGATGTCTCAAATTCGCGTCATCTCCGCGCTTCATGTTTCCATGTGCCGTGCATTCGAGTAATTGAGCCTTATGTTCTGGATTGTCGTTGCGATATTGACGGCGGCTGTCGCCATCGTCCTGATGTACCCGCTGATGCGGAAGACCGAGGTGTCGCAGACGCGCCGCGACGGCGAGGTTGCAGTCTATCGCGACCAGCTTGCCGAACTGGACCGCGAGCGTGCCGCTGGCCTGATCGGCGAGACGGAGGCGGAATATGCCCGCGCCGAAATCGGCCGCCGGCTGCTTGCCGCAGCCGATACCCGTCAAGACGCTGAAAGCAGCGCCCGGCCGCTGCGGCACAATCTCGCCGTAACCCTGATTACCGTTTTGCTGCCTGCACTTGGCCTCTGTCTTTACATCTGGAAGGGAAGTCCGGAAGTGCCGGACATGCCGCTCGAGGCACGTCTGGAGCAACCCGGTAACGACATGAACCTTCTGGTCGCCCGTGCCGAGCGGCACCTAGCCGAAAACCCCGACGACGGTGCAGGCTGGGATATCCTGGCGCCGATCTATTTCAAGACGATGCGGCTTGGCGATGCCGAGCTTGCCTATCGCAACGCGCTTCGTCTGCAAGGGCCGAGCACAGAACGGCTGACGGGACTTGGCGAAACACTGGTGGCGAGCAATGACGGCATCGTCATCGAGGCTGCGCGTGAGGCCTTTGCCGAAGCCGAGCGGCTGAAACCCGGCAATCCACGCGCCCGCTTTTATCTGGCGCTGTCGCTGGAGCAGGCGGGCAAGGCGCAGGAGGCACGTGCGGCCTTTGCAGCACTGGCGGCGGATGCACCAGCCGGTGCGCCATGGTTGCCGCTGGTGCGGGAACATATCGCCAGAACCGGCGGCGAGGCAGCGCCCGGCCCGACCGCAGGCGACGTGGCGGCAGCGAAAGACATGACGCCCGCCGACCGGCAGGCGATGATCGAGGGCATGGTGGCGAGCCTCGACGCCAAGCTCAAGGAAAATCCCGGTGATTTCGAAGGCTGGATGCGCCTCGTGCGCGCCTACTCCGTCTTGAACAATGCAGCGAAGGCGGGCGAGGCACTGAGAGCCGGTTTGCAGGTTTTCCCGCCTGAGGGCGAAGAGGGTAAGCAGCTACTGGCGCTGGCGAAGGAATTGGGAGTTTCCGCCGGACCCGTTCGCATGGACGGGCAAGGGCGCGCGATGCCGCAGGGAGTGACGCAATGACCCGCAAACAGAAACGGCTCGCAATCATCGGCGGCGGCATGAGCTTCATCGTCGCGGCCGTGCTGCTCGTCATGTTCGCCTTCGGCCAGTCCATAGCCTATTTCTACATGCCGGCCGATCTGGAGAAGACGCCGGTCAATCCTGGCACCCGCATCCGCCTTGGTGGGCTGGTGGCGGAAGGCTCCGTCAAGCGCGGGGAGGGCCGCACGGTGAGCTTCACAGTGACTGACGGTGAAGCAAACGTGCCCGTCAGCTATACCGGCATTCTGCCCGATCTTTTCCGCGAGGGGCAGGGCGTGGTGACGGAAGGCGTTTTCGATGCCGCGACCCATGGCTTTGTTGCCGACAGCGTTCTGGCCAAGCATGACGAAAACTACATGCCGAAGGAAGTGGCCGACCGGCTGAAAGACAAGGGCCTGTGGCAGAACACCGGAGAGGGCGGGCAACCTTCCGGCGCAGCGCCTTCTCCTGCGGGGGCTTCAGCCGACAAGACCGGAGCGATAAAATGATCAATGAGATCGGCCACTACGTTCTGGTTCTGGCACTCGCCGTGGGGCTGATCGTCTCGACGCTGCCGGTGATCGGCGCGCGCCGCAACGACCGGGCGCTGATGGATATTGCCTCGCTCGGCTCCGTCGTGATGTTCCTGCTCGTGGCCTTGTCCTTTGCGGCGCTGACGCGGGCCTATGCGGTCTCGGATTTCTCCGTGCGCAACGTCTGGGAAAACTCCCATTCGCTGATGCCGATGCTCTACAAGTTGACCGGCGTCTGGGGCAACCATGAGGGCTCCATGCTGTTGTGGCTGCTGATCCTGGTGTTGTTCAGCGCGCTCGTTGCCGTCTTCGGTCGCAACCTGCCGGAAACGCTGAAAGCCAATGTGCTGTCCGTGCAGGCCTGGATTTCCGTCGCGTTCCTGCTGTTCATCCTGCTCACCTCCAATCCGTTCATGCGTCTGGAGCGGGTGCCGGCCGAAGGGCAGGACCTGAACCCTGTCCTTCAGGACTTCGGCCTCGCCATACATCCGCCGCTGCTTTATCTCGGTTATGTCGGCTTTTCCGTCTGTTTCTCCTTCGCCGTCGCTGCACTTCTGGAGGGCCGGATCGATGCGGCCTGGGCGCGCTGGGTAAGGCCGTGGACGCTCGCCGCATGGACCTTCCTGACGGCAGGTATCTCCATGGGATCTTACTGGGCCTATTACGAACTCGGCTGGGGCGGCTGGTGGTTCTGGGATCCGGTTGAAAACGCCTCCTTCATGCCATGGCTTGCGGGCACCGCACTGCTGCATTCGGCACTCGTCATGGAAAAGCGCGAAGCGCTGAAAATCTGGACCGTGCTTCTGGCGATCATGACCTTTTCGCTGTCGCTGCTCGGCACCTTCCTCGTGCGCTCCGGCGTCTTGACCTCCGTGCACGCCTTCGCCACCGATCCGAGCCGCGGCATCTTCATTCTCGGCATCCTTACCGTTTTCATCGGCGGAGCTTTCGCGCTGTTCGCATGGCGGGCGCCCTCGCTGAAGGTGGGTGGATTGTTCGCGCCGATCTCACGCGAAGGGGCGCTGGTCCTCAACAATCTGATCCTGACGGTCTCGACCGCAACAGTACTGATCGGCACGCTCTATCCGCTCATTCTCGAAACGCTGACAGGCGAAAAAATCTCGGTCGGCGCGCCGTTCTTCAACCTCACCTTTGGCCTCCTGATGATCCCGGTCCTGATCGTCACGCCCTTCGGGCCGATGCTCGCCTGGAAGCGCGGCGATCTTCTCGGCGCTTTCCAGCGGCTTTATGTGGCGGCCGCCATTGCAGCCCTTGCCGGGCTGACGCTCTGGTACGTGGAGAACGGCGGCCCGGTGCTCGCCGCACTTGGCATCGCAGCCGGTTTCTGGCTGATCTTCGGGGCGCTTGCCGATCTCTGGTATCGGGCCAATTTCGGCAAACTGGCCTTCGGCATCGCTTTTCGACGCCTCAAGGGCCTGCCGCGTTCGGCCTTCGGCGCCGCACTTGCCCATATGGGGCTTGGCATCACCGTGCTCGGCATCGTCACCGTCACCACCTTCGAGACCGAAACCGTTCTTGAAATGAAGCAGGGCATGGAGGCGAAGGCGGGCGGCTACAGTCTCACCTTCGATGGCATCCGCCATGCCGTCGGCCCTAATTTTACCGAGGATCGCGGCCATTTCACCATACGCAAGGCGGGTGTGGAAGTGGCCGACGTCTGGTCCTCCAAGCGGCTCTACACCGCACGGCGAATGCCGACCACGGAAGCGGGCATTTTGACGTTCGGCCTCAGCCAGCTCTACGTCTCGCTCGGTGACCCGATGGCGGATGGCGGCATGGTAGTGCGCATCTGGTGGAAACCCTTCATCCTGTGCATCTGGGGCGGCACGCTGTTCATGATGGCCGGCGGTTTGATATCGCTCTCCGACAGACGGTTGAGGGTGGGCGCACCGAGCCGCAAGGCGAAGCCGGCAAAAACGGCCGCGATGCCGGAGGCGGCGGAATGAGGGAGGTTGTGGCGGGGCTCACGCTCCTTCTCGTTCTCATGTTTACGTCATGGCCGGCCTTCGCCTTCAACCCGGACGAGGTGCTGAAAGACCCCGCACTGGAACAGCGCGCCCGCAATCTAACGTCTCAACTGCGCTGCATGGTCTGTCAGAACCAGTCGATCGATGACAGCAATGCCGAACTGGCACGGGACCTGCGCGTTCTGGTGCGGGACAGGCTGGTGGCAGGCGATAGCGATCAGGCTGTAGTCGACTACGTCGTGTCTCGTTATGGCGAATTCGTGCTGCTGAAACCGCGTTTCAGCCTGCGCACCGCACTTTTGTGGGGCGCGCCCATCGTTCTGGCGCTTGCGGGAATATTCGCCATCCTCGTTTTTTCGCGTCGGCGCGCCACCCAGGAGCGGCCGGAAAAACTGAGCGCGGACGAAGAAGAGAGAATTCGTAATCTCATTGAAAAATAACCGATTTTCATATCCGTCCTCGGTTCTTTTTCAACATTACGGTTTTTTCATTCGTCAGACACTTCGCTGTAAGGTGTCGCCTACTATATCTTCATCATCCACCGCTTCTCCCCCGGTCAAACGGGTTCCAGTCTGAATGAAGAAAGAAGGTACACCATGTCTCACTCGCAAAACGGACGCTCCTCGCTGAAGACGGTTCTGAAGGCAACGACCGTTGGCGGTCTTGCCGCGCTGATGCTTTCCACAGGCATCGCCGCACCGATCGTTCATTCCTTTGCCGCTCCGGTGGAGGTGACTGCGCCGCAGGTTCCGAGCTTCGCCAATGTGGTCGAGGCTGTTTCGCCCGCCGTCGTCTCCGTTCGCGTCCAGTCGAACGTGCAGCCCGCTTCCGATGATTCCAGCAACTTTTCCTTCAATTTCGGCGGCCGTGGTCTCGACCAGCTGCCGGACGACCATCCCCTGAAGCGCTTCTTCAAGGAATTCGGCGGCCCCAACCAGGACCGTCCCGACCGTGGTCCGAACCGTCACCGTGACGGCAAGGGTCCGCTGCGCCCCGTCGCTCAAGGATCCGGCTTCTTCATCTCCGAAGACGGTTATGTCGTCACCAACAACCACGTTGTCGATGACGGCTCCGCCTACACGGTGGTGATGAATGACGGTACCGAACTCGAAGCCAAGCTCGTTGGCCGTGATCCGCGTACCGATCTGGCGCTGCTGAAGGTCGATGTGAACCGCAAGTTCACCTATGTGCAGTTTGCCGACGATAGCAAGATTCGCGTCGGTGACTGGGTCGTAGCCGTCGGTAACCCCTTCGGCCTCGGCGGCACGGTAACCTCGGGCATCGTTTCCGCCCGTGGCCGCGATATCGGCTCCGGCCCCTATGACGATTACCTGCAGATCGACGCCGCCGTGAACCGCGGCAACTCCGGTGGTCCCGCCTTCAATCTCAACGGTGAAGTCGTTGGCATCAACACCGCGATCTTCTCGCCATCTGGCGGCAATGTCGGTATTGCTTTCGCCATCCCGTCGTCCGTTGCCAAGGACGTGATCGCCGACCTGCAAAAGGACGGCAAGGTCGAACGCGGCTGGCTCGGCGTGCAGATCCAGCCCGTCAGCAAGGACATTGCCGAGTCGCTTGGTCTTGCCGAAGCGAAGGGCGCGCTCGTCGTCTCGCCGCAGTCCGGTTCGCCGGGCGACAAGGCTGGCATCAAGCAGGGTGACATCATCACCGCCGTCAATGGCGACCCGGTCAAGGATGCCCGCGATCTGTCGCGCCGCATCGGCAGCATGACGCCAAACAGCAAGGTTGAAATCTCGCTCTGGCGCGGCGGCAAGTCGCAGTCGGTCACCGTGACGCTTGGCGATCTCGCAAGCGACGATGCCTCCAAGGCAACGCCGGGCCAGGAAAACGACAGTGGCAGCAAGCCTTCCAGCGCAAAGGTGCTGTCGAGCCTCGGCCTGACGGTTGCGCCCGCTGACGACGGCAACGGCCTTGCCATCACTGATGTCGATCCGGACAGCGACGCCGCTGCCCGTGGCCTGAAGACGGGTGAGAAGATCACCTCCGTCAACAACCAGCAGGTGGCTTCTGCCGCCGATATCGAGAAGGTTCTCGAGCAGGCGAAGAAGGACGGACGCTCCAAGGCGCTGTTCCAGATCCAGACGGACAGCGGCAGCCGCTTCATCGCACTGGATATCGACCAGGGTTGATAATCTGAGATGCGGCGCCGGTTCTTCTTCGAGCCGGCGTCGCTCGGGACTGTCTCTCACCTTGAGGGCGGGACAGAGTATGTGGAACGCGCGTGCCGCTTGTTTCTTCTCCGCTAGGGAGGAGAAGGTCGCGGCAGCGGGATCAAGGGCAAGGCCAGCGATAGACCGCGCCCTTGCCCCCTTATCCGACCCTTCGGGCCACCTTCCCCCCGGCGGGGGAGAAGACAAGGACCCACAAAGCCGGTCCAGTCAGCACCGAGGAGGAAATCTCATGGAAAACAAGGTTCAGGAAATGTCTGTCGCATCTGTTTCCGGTTGTGCGGAAAAGGGCGAGGGCGCTATTGTCCCGCACATGAAGATTCTTGTTATTGAAGACGATCTCGAGGCTGCGGCCTATATGACCAAGGCGTTCCGGGAAGTCGGTATCGTTGCCGATCACGCGAGCGATGGTGAAAGCGGCCTGTTCATGGGCTGCGAGAATTCCTATGACGTGATGGTGATCGACCGCATGCTGCCGCGCCGCGACGGACTTTCCGTCATCAGCGAGCTGCGCCGGCGCGGCATCGAGACGCCGGTTCTCATTCTTTCGGCTCTTGGGCAGGTGGACGACCGCGTGACCGGCCTGCGTGCTGGCGGCGATGATTATCTGCCCAAACCCTATGCCTTTTCCGAACTTCTCGCACGCATCGAAGTGCTGGGCCGCCGCAAGGGCAAACCCGAACAGGACATGGTCTACCGTGTTGGCGATCTCGAACTTGACCGGCTGTCCCACGATGTCCGTCGCGGTGGCAAGGAAATCCTGTTGCAGCCGCGTGAGTTCCGCCTGCTGGAATATCTCATGAAGAATGCCGGCCAGGTGGTGACCCGCACCATGCTTCTGGAAAACGTCTGGGATTATCATTTTGACCCGCAGACCAATGTCATCGACGTGCATGTGTCCCGCCTTCGTTCGAAGATCGAAAAGGACTTCGAAAAGCCGCTGCTGAAGACCATTCGCGGCGCGGGTTACATGATGAAGGACGAGGGCTGATTGGCGAAAATGGTCCGCCTCAGAATATTGTTCCGGTCAACAGCGGTGCGCCTTTCTGCGCTTTATATCCTGCTGTTTGCGCTCTGCGCAGCCTTCCTGGTCTTTTATGTCACCGCCCTTTCCGAACGGCTGCTGAACCAGCAGACGCGTGACGCGGTGCTGCAGGAAGTGTCGGATGTGCAGCGCATCTACAATCGCGGCGGCATCAACCCGCTGTTGCGGATGATGGAGCGCCGTGCCCGCCAGCCGGGGGCGAGCCTTTACATCATCGCCGGCCCCAATGGCGAAATCCTTGCAGGCAACGTCGCTTCCGTGCAGCCCGGCGTGTTTGACAAGGAGGGCTGGACGGGTTTCCCCTTCCGTTACGAACGTTATTCCGAAAGCGGCGACAGCGTGCAGCATATGGCGACCGCCAATGTCTTCATGCTGGACAACGGCCTGCGCATCCTGATCGGCCGCGATCTCGGCGAGCCCACCAAATTCCGGGCGCTGGTGCGCAATGCGCTGATGGTGGCGCTTGCCATCATGAGCGCCGGTGCGCTGCTCATCTGGTTCGGCATCGGCCGCAATGCCTTGAAACGCATCGACCGCATGTCGGCAGCGACCAAGAAGATCATGGCCGGCGATCTTTCGCAGCGCCTGCCGCAGGGCCGCTCCGGCGACGAGTTCGATCGGCTGTCCGGCTCGCTCAACGCCATGCTCGGCCGTATCGAAAAGCTGAACGAGGGCTTGCGGCAGGTGTCCGACAACATCGCCCACGACCTCAAGACACCGCTGACGCGGCTGCGCAACAAGGCAGCCGCCGCCTTGGATGATAACGACGAGACGAAACGGCGCGCGGCACTCGAAGGCATCATCGCCGAATCCGACCAGTTGATCCGCACCTTCAATGCATTGTTGATGATTTCCCGCGTCGAGGCCGGCTCCATCGCCGCCGAAATGACCGATGTGGACATGTCGGCAATCGCCGCCGACAGCGCCGAACTTTACGAACCGGTAGCCGAGGACGCGGGACTTACGCTTGAGGCCGAGATCGAACCCGGTCTTTCGGTGCAGGGCAACCGTGAGCTGATCGGCCAGGCGCTTTCAAACCTCATCGACAACGCCATGAAATATGCCTGCGAATGCGAGGGCGACAAAAAACTCATCGTGCGTCTGGTGAGCGAACCGGACGCCATCGTGCTGTCCGTCTCCGATAACGGCCCCGGCATCCCCGCCGACAAGCGCGGCGAGGTGCTGAAACGTTTCGTGCGGCTGGACGAAAGCCGCTCCAAACCCGGCACGGGGCTCGGCCTGTCGCTGGTGGAGGCCGTGATGGAATTGCACGGCGGATCGCTTGCGCTGTCGGACACCGACACTACGAATTCCGTCTGCCCGGGCCTGACCGTTTCGATGATCTTTCCCGTTTCGACCCAGTAAGCCGCGCTATCCAACGCCGCTGCCACCAGCACCGGCTGGTCACCGCGATTTGTGCGGAAATTCGTTCACCTCCGAGAAATAATCGTCTCTCGAGATTGAATTGAAAGATGATCGGAAGAATATCTTATAAGGTTCTACAGCTGGACTTTATGAGGGGATCGCATCGCGATCGGCAAAAGGACTTATGATCGATGGCAAACATGGCCCCCTTGGTTGGCGACCACCATGGACCGATCATTCTGTTCGATGCCGAATGTGTGCTGTGTTCCGTGAATGCGCAATTCGTACTGCGGCATGACAAGGCCGGATATTTCCGGCTGGCCTCCATGCAGGGAGCCGTCGGCACGGAAATCTACCGTCGGCACGGAATGGACCCCAAAAATCCGGTCAGCCTGCTCGTCGTCGATGGCGACAGGGTGCGACAGGATAGCGACGGCGTTCTTGCTATCTACGAGGCGCTTGGAATGCCCTGGCGGCTGCTTGGCATGTTGCGCGTAATTCCCGCATTTCTGCGCGATCCCGTCTATCGTTTTGTCGCCCGCAATCGCTACCGTTGGTTCGGAAAACGTGCGCAATGCTGGGTGGCGCCGCCGGAATACAGGGACAGGATTCTCTGAACTTAGCGACGATCCTCCGCCCAGGGCAGGCGACAATTTCAGGCGGCGGGACAGACACGTGACGGCGTTGCGGAGATGGTTACGCATCCCCGCAACGCCACGTCGCCATCGGCTCAGAACGTATAAGCCACGCCAATCATCGCGAAGGGCTGGATGTCCTTCTTGGAGAGCGGGCTGTCCTTCGCATCGCCCAGCAGGAAGCCAACACCGCCGGCGCCGGTGATCGACCAGTTCTCGGTCATAAGGTAAGTGAGGGAGGCGCTGGCGTCGATGCGCTTGAAGCCTGCCTTGGCGTCATAGCGGCGCAGGCCGGAACGGGCGGATTGGGCCGAGGTGACGCCGAAATAGGATTTCATGTGCTTGTCGTCCGCCCAGGTGGCGGAGAGGTCCGCGCCAAGGATGAACTGGTCGACTTTGTGCGAAACGCTGGCGCCGACGGTTGCGGTCAACCCTTCGCTGCCGCTGATGGTCTTGTCCACCTTCGCATAGACCTCGAAGGGATCGATGCCATAAGCGATAACACCGCCGACCACGCCGCCCGCCTTGATGTCACCCATTCCGCGAAGATTTTTCTTGTCGTCCTTTTCCTTGCGCCCGGCTTCCCAGCCGCCCTTGACGCCCAGTCTGAAGCCGTTGCTGTTCAGCAGGTTGACGGTGACGCCGCTGAAATCGATGCTCAGCGTATCTCCATACTCAACGGAAACCAGGGGAACCGCGCCTGCTTCCAGCTTGTCCGAGCCCTCATATTTGGGAGCGTAGGCAGCACCCACGCCAAGTGTGATTTTCCACTCACTGGAACTGCTGTAGCGGGCATTGTCGAAATTGCCCTGCGGTTCGGCGAACCTGTCCGATTTGCCGAGATCAGCAGCGAGGACGGGCGTGCAGACGGCCTGCGCCAGGGGCAGCGCGGTCAGGCACAACGCCATTGCACGCAGGTTCTTTTGCCATTTCACTGTAAAAATCTGTTTCATGATCATATCCGTTGCAGCATCAAGCGTTGCAAAACCTGGGAGTCGGGTTTCGTTGAGCAGGACGCTACGTGGGCATAATTGCGGAGACATTACGCGAGATTGCCGGCCACGACTGAAATGGCGCTTCCGCAGGCCAGACCGCGGAAAAGATCGGCAAAAACGGTTTTCCTGATCGCAAAGCGCCACGCATTTGTTACAACGCGGAGTGTATGCGCCCGGAAGCTTCGACAATGCGTGGCGGCAGGACGATTTTGCGGGGAGCGATCCTCCCTGAGAATCAGGCACGGTCGAAGCGCAAGGATGGGTCGCTCGGGAGAGGGAGAGAGACAGTGACGAAACGGGAAACCGCTGAAAGGCGGCTGAGCGAGGTTCTGCCGGGAGTTATCCGCCCCTATACGCAGACGGAACTGAAATCCGTTCTCTCCACGCTGAAGGATATCGCCAAGGGCGAGCCAGCTGTGGCCGCGCTTCTTGCCGCCGAAAGCCCGCTGAAGGACTTCATCGCTGCGGCTTTCACGCTGTCGCCCTATCTGCGCGACATGGCCGCGGCGGATGAGGGGCTGCTGACGCTCGCGATTTCGAAGCCGCTGGAGCCACTACTGGCCGATCTCGTCCGTGAAGCGCGCGATTGCTGGAAGCCGGGGCAAGAGGGCGGCGTGCCCGTCGAAAACGAGGTGATGTCGCGCTTGAGGATCGCCAAGCGTCGGCTCTCCTTTGTCGCTGCGCTTGCCGATCTGGCGCGCATCTTCACTGCCCGCGATACCACGCGCTGGCTGAGCGACATGGCGGATGCTTCGCTGTCGGCCGCCATCGACCACCTGCTGCTTGTCGGCCATGAGACCGGCAAGCTCAAACTTAAGAACGTTGCCGCGCCAAGCGAAGGTTCCGGCCTGATCGTGCTTGGCATGGGCAAGCTCGGCGCTCGCGAACTGAACTATTCCTCGGACATCGACGCAGTGGTGTTCTTCGAACCCTCTGCTGGCATTATCGATGATCCCTATGCTGCGACAGAGAATTTCGGCCGCATGATGCGCCGCCTCGTGCGTATCATGCAGGAACGCACGGCAGACGGTTACGTCTTCCGCACCGATTTGAGGCTCCGGCCAGACCCCGGCTCGACGCCGCTCGCCATTCCCGTGGAAGCGGCGCTGCTTTATTACGAGGGCAGGGGCCAGAACTGGGAACGCGCCGCCTATATCAAGGCGCGGCCGGTGGCCGGCGATCTGAAGGCCGGTGACAATTTCCTGCGCGAACTGACGCCTTTCATCTTCCGCAAATATCTCGATTACGCGGCGATTGCCGATATTCACTCCATCAAGCGGCAGATCCATGCGCATAAGGGCCATGGCGCGATTGCGGTTAAGGGCCATAACGTCAAGCTCGGACGCGGCGGCATCCGCGAGATCGAGTTCTTCGCGCAGACGCAGCAGCTGATTGCCGGCGGCCGTATGCCGGCGCTCAGGGTCCGCGCGACGCAGGAGGCGCTTGCGGCGCTCACCGAAGCGAAATGGATCGATGCCGAAACGCGCGACAGCCTGACGGACGCCTACTGGTTCCTGCGCGAAGTGGAACACCGCATTCAGATGGTGCGCGATGAGCAGACCCACGTGCTGCCCGACACCGAAACTGAACTGAAGCGCATTGCCTTCATGCTCGGTTTTGAAGATACCAAGGCGTTTTCCGAGAAGCTGGAAAAGGTGCTGCGGCTGGTGGAGCGCCGTTATTCGGCGCTGTTCGAACAGGAGACGAAACTCTCCGGTGAGGCAGGCAATCTGGTCTTCACTGGGCAGAAGGACGATCCAGATACGCTGAAAACCCTCTCAGCACTTGGTTTTCAGCGGCCGGAGGATATTTCCCGCGTCATCCGCACCTGGCACAATGGCCGGTACCGGGCGACGCAATCGGTCGAGGCACGCGAGCGGCTGACGGAGCTGACGCCGGATCTGCTGCGCGCCTTTGGCGAAAGCAAGCGGGCGGATGAGGCGCTGCTGCGCTTTGATAATTTCCTCTCCGGGCTACCGGCGGGCATCCAGCTCTTCTCGCTGCTCGGCAACAATCAGGCGCTGCTGTCGCTGCTGGTGACGATCATGTCGTCGGCCCCGCGCCTTGCCGAAATCATCGCCGCCCGCCCGCATGTTTTTGACGGCATGCTGGACCCGGCGCTGATGAGCGACGTGCCGACGCGCGAATATCTTGCCCAGCGCATGGGCAATTTCCTCTCCAATGCCCGCCACTACGAGGATATTCTCGACCGGCTCCGTATTTTCGCCGCCGAGCAGCGCTTTCTCATCGGCGTGCGGCTGTTGACAGGCGCGATCCGTGGCGAGATCGCCGCCCGCGCCTTTACCCATCTTGCCGATCTGGTAATTGAAGCGGCCCTGAATGCCGTTCTCTCGGAGATGGAGACGGCGCATGGGCCATATCCGGGCGGGCGCGTGGCCGTGATGGGCATGGGCAAGCTCGGCTCCTTCGAGCTGACCGCGGGTTCGGATGTCGACCTCATTCTCCTCTACGATTACGACGATGCCGCCCATGAATCGATCGGCGCAAAACCGCTCGATGTGGTGCGTTATTTCACTCGCGTCACCCAAAGGCTGATTGCCGCACTATCGGCGCCCACGGCCGAAGGTGTGCTTTACGAGGTGGACATGCGTCTTCGCCCCTCCGGCAACAAGGGGCCGGTGGCGACGCGCATTTCCGCCTTTGAGAAATACCAGCGCGAGGAAGCCTGGACCTGGGAACATATGGCGCTTTCCCGCGCTCGCCTGATCTGTGGCGAAGCCTCGCTGATGGAAGATGCGCGCGGCATCATCGCCTCGGTACTGTCCCAGAAGCGCGATGTGGCGAAAGTCTCAGCCGATGTGCTGGAAATGCGAAGCCTCATCGAACAGGAAAAGCCGCCGGAAAATATCTGGGACTTCAAGCTCATCAATGGTGGGCTGATCGACCTCGAATTCATCGCCCAATATCTGGCGCTGGTCGGTCCCGCCAGGGGTCTCCAGCCGCACGAACCGGGTCGCAACACGGCAGAGGCATTGCAGGTGCTGGCCGCCCCGGTGATGGAGCAGCAATCCTTCGACGACTGCATGGCGGCGACGGCGCTTTACACCGAGATATCGCAGATCGTGCGGCTGTGCATCGACGGTGCTTTCAATCCGAAGGAAGCGCCTGCCGGTCTTATCGATCTGGTTTGCCGGGCCGGGGATTGCCCGGATATTTCCACGCTGGAGGGCGAGGTGAAGCGGCTGGCGAAGGTTGTCAGGAAGGCGTTTGTGGCAACGGTGAAGAATGGCGGGTGATGGTGGGTATCGCGCGTTCTGCCGTCACTTACTGCAACGCAGCGGGCACAGCCCGATATTCCTCAATGCACCGTACCACAGCACCCTGCCGCATGCGGGATGATAATCGTCACCACCGTGCCCCTGCCTTCGCAGGAGCGGATTTTCATCGTGCCGCCATGCAGCCTGACGAGCGAGCGCGAGATGGCGAGCCCGAGGCCTGAGCCGCCCTGGCTTTTGGCGTATTGGCTCTGCACCTGCTCGAAGGGCTGGCCAATCTTGTCGAGCGCCTCGGCGGGAATGCCGATGCCGGTATCGGCGATGGTGAGGATCATGGCGGCCTGATGCACATGGGTGCGCAGCGCTACGCGGCCGCCATTACCGGTGAACTTCACGGCATTGGACAGAAGGTTGAGCATGATCTGCTTCATGGCGCGGCGGTCGCCCTGCATCGTCAGCCCGGCGCAGACCTTCTGCTGCACGGTGATGTTCTTCTGTTCCGCCTGGATGGCGGTCAGCCGCAGGGTTTCCTCGATCAGCGGCGCGAGATCGATTGTCTCGCGGTTGATCCGCATATGGCCGGCTTCGATCTTGGACATATCGAGAATGTCGTTGATGACATTTAGGAGGTGCTTGCCGCTGTCGTGGATATCCCGGGCATATTCGGAATATTTCGGCGAGCCGACCGGCCCGAACATCTCGTTTTGCAGGATGTCGGAAAAGCCGAGAATAGCGTTGAGCGGCGTGCGCAGCTCATGGCTCATATTGGCGAGGAATTCGGACTTTGCGAGGTTTGCCGCCTGGGCGCGCTCTTTTTCGGCGAGATAATTGGCGTTGGCGTCTGAAAGCTCCGTCTTCTGCCGCTCCAGCTTATGCTGCGAGGCGGAAAGATCGCCGATGGTGGCCATCAGCCGGCGTTCGGAGTCACGCAGGCGCTCCTGATGGCGCTTCAGAAGCGTAATGTCGGTGCCGACGGAGACGAGGCCGCCGTCACGGGTGCGGCGTTCATTGATCTGTAGCCAGCGATCATCGGCAAGCTGCACTTCCGTCATGCGCGAAAGGCCAGACTGATCGGGGTCCGCAACGCGCCGCTCCACGACCGGGCGCGCCGCAGCCGCCTGCACGGCGCTCTTTTCGGTGCCCGCTACCAGAACGCTGTCCGGCAGGCCGTAAGCCTTCTGGTAATGGGTGTTGCACATGACGAGACGGTCATTCTTGTCCCACAGCACGAAGGCTTCCGAGGTGGATTCGATGGCGTCTGCAAGGCGCTGGTCTGCCTCGGCATAACGTTGCGCAAGGCGGTGCTGCTCGGTCACGTCCATGGCGATGCCGATGACGCGCGGGCCGTTATTGGTGCGGATGACCTGGGCACGGGCGCGCAGCCAGACATAGTGGCCTTTCGCGTGGCGCATGCGGAAGATCTGGTCGATCTGGCGCAGATCACCGCAGCCGACAGCACGGGCAAGCTCGTAGAGGTTCCCATCTTCGGAATGCATCATGCGCGCCGCATCGGAAAAGGACAGCGGTGCGGCCTTCGGCGGTCTGCCGAGGATTTCGTAGAGCGAGCCGGACCAGAACATGCGCCGCGTGGAAAGATCGAAGTCCCACAGGCCGCAGCGGCCACGTGACAGCGCCGTCTCCACCCGCAGGTTCGATTCAGCGAAGATGTCGTCAGCGTCGCGGGCGCGTTTGACCTGCATGTAATAGGCGTAGAGCACGACAAGAAGGATCGAGGAGATTCCGGCAAACAGCGTCACGTTCATGGCGATTTCGCTGCGCCAGAAAGAACGGATCGGCTCAAGCGAGCGCGCCGCGATGACCATGCCTCCATCGTCGCCGAAGGGGATCATCGTCGCATAATGCGGCTGGTTGTCGATATTCGTTTCGATGGTGCCGGGCGCGCCGGGAAAACGCTGAACAATGGCGATTTCGGGAAGCAAAGCCGGCAGGGAGGTGCCGATGTAAAGCGTGGCGCCCTTGCCGGCGCCGGCGAAAATCCGGCCGTTGCTGCCCGACAGAAGCACCATCGTGCCATCAGCAAGGCTGCCCGAAGGCAGCGCTGCGGCAAGGCTCGCCTCTGCGCGGGTGCGCTCTTGCGAGGCAAAGACAATACCGTTGTTGATAAGGGCTGCTTTGGCCGTCAGCGCTGTCAGTGCGGTAGAGTGGCGGGCTGCCTCTTCCATGCGGCTATATTCGGCAACGATGCCCAGCATGCGTGACGCCGCGATGACGACGAGAAATGCAAGAATGAGAATGGGAATGAGGCGCTTCAGCAGGGTCTCGACCTGCGGCATCGGGCGGTCGGAGCCGTTCATCAAACCCATCAGGTCGCTGGAAAGCCTTTCGCCCCAGGCCGCAAGATCAGAAAATTTGGCATACGGCCGCTCATCGCCCGCAGTCGCCCGCCGCACGTTCGTCATTGTCCCGCCTTCAAGATATCCCCACTGATTCGAAGCGCCGCCGCTCGAATAGGCATAGTGAATCAAATGCGATTCGCCGTGTCCAGAGGCAAAAGTTAAAAGAATTTTAACCCCTTGAACCGACTCCGTATTTTTTCGGGACAGCGCGTTACGGTCTTCACAGCGGCGGCAGGCATTGGAAAAACCGACACCCGGATGGCCGGTCTGGGACGTCCGGTGTGTTACGGCCGGTGGTTCTCAAGCCCTGTCGAAAGCTTCGAGAGCAGGTCCAAGTGCGCCGAGAACGCCGTTTCCGGAGGCAGGAAGCCCGGTCAGCACCGCGCTGATGATATCGTCACGGCTTGCGCCATGCGCTTTGGCTTCCAGCACATGAAATGCCACGCCGCCTTCCAGCCGCAGTGCGGCGAGAATGCCGATATAGACCAGGCATTGCGTCTTGGCATCCAGCGTGGACGCCGCACCCAGCCCCTGAACGGCCTGAAGCCAGACAGCCTGATGGGCCGGGGCCTCGGTGATGAAACGCTGGAACGAATTGCTGGTGTTGGAAATATCCGTCATTTGAAGTCCCTTTCCGCTTGCGGCCGCGTTCCGGCCTGTCGCTGACGATTGTGTCGCGCAATGCGTTGCGCCGCCTTGACGGAAATCAAGACGGCGCACAGGCATTGTCCGGAATAGGGGAGTTGGCGAATGTTCGCCGGGTATTATCCTTTCAGAATACGCCCGACGATATCGCTGACATCCGTCGAAAGACCTTTTGCTTCGGCGATCGTCGAAAGTGCTGCCTTGGCGTGTTCGGCGCGGCTTGCTTCCAGCGACCGCCAGGAGCGCATGGAGGTGAGAATGCGCGCGGCAAGCTGCGGGTTACGCTTGTCGATGGCTATGATCTGCTCGGCGAGGAACCGGTAGGCGGCACCATCGGCGCGGTGGAAACCGGTCGGGTTGGAGAAGGCGAGCGTGCCCACCAGCGACCGTACCCGGTTGGGATTGGAGGCGATGAAGTGTTTAGATGTCATCAGCGCCTTGATACGTTCCAGCGCGCCGTCGCCGGGAATGGCGGCCTGCAGCGAGAACCATTTGTCGAGAACCAGCGCATTGTCGGCAAAGCGGGCTTCGAAGGCGGCAAGCGCCTCCTTTGTCTCCGCGCTGTCGGGGAAACGTTGGGTCAGCACACCAAGCGCATGCGCAAGATCTGTCATGTTGGTGGCGCCGGCATAGGCCTTTGCCGCCCTGTCAGGCGTTCCCTCGGCAAAAGCAAGGAAGCTCAACGCGCCGTTGCGAAGCGAACGCCGTCCGGCGCTGCCAGCATCGGGGCTGTAGGCTTCACCATTTCCGTCACTGTCGGCGAGCCGGCGGAGCGTCTCGATACCGGCCGTGGCAATGGCCTTGATCGTCGCGTTGCGTGCCTTGTGGATGGCGTCCGGGTCGGTATTGCCGCCCAGTTCGCGAGCGATGTCCGTTTCGCTCGGCAGCGCCAGCGCCTGTGCGCGGAAAGCGGGTTCAAGCGAAGCGTCGCCGACGATTTCGATCAGCGTTGCGATAAGGTCGGCGTCCGAGCGTACTTCTTGGCCGTTCTGCACGGCCCTGGTGGCCGCAATCAGCGCCGGCAAAGCGAGATCGGTAAGCGCCTGGAAACGGGCAAACATATCCGTCTCGTGCCGGGCGACCTGCACCAGATCGGCAGCACTCTGTTCGAAATGCAGGTTGATCGGCGCCGAGAAGCTGCGGTTGAGCGACAGCACTGGGCGCGATGAAATGCCGGAGAAGGAGAATGTCTGGTTGCGTTCGGTCAGATGCAGCACGCCGTCGCGGTATTCGCCGCCCGTGACAGCCTGCGGCTCGGCGATCTGGCCATTGTCGAGAATCAGCGCCAGCGACAGCGGAATATGACGCGGTTGCTTCACCGGTTGGCCGGGCGTTGGTGCGACGGTCTGTTCCAGCGTCAGCCTGAAGGTCGCCTTGGCGGCATCGTAGGCGGAGGAAACGGAGACGAGCGGCGTGCCGGCCTCGGTGTACCACAGCGAAAACTGCGACAGGTCGCGGCCGCTGGCATCGGCAAAACTCTTGACGAAATCCTCAACAGTCGCCGCTTCGCCGTCATGACGTTCGAAATAAAGGTCCATGCCTTTCTTGAAGTCGTCTTCGCCAAGGATCGTGGCTATCATGCGGGTGACTTCGGCGCCCTTTTCATAAACGGTCGTCGTGTAGAAGTTGTTGATTTCGCGATAGGTATCGGGGCGTGGTGGATGGGCCAGCGGACCGGAATCCTCTGGAAACTGCTCCGATTTCAGGTGACGCACATCGGCGATGCGCTTGACCGGGCGCGAGCGCATGTCGGCGGAAAATTCCTGGTCGCGATAGACCGTCAGGCCTTCTTTCAGGCACAGCTGAAACCAGTCGCGGCAGGTTATGCGGTTGCCGGTCCAGTTGTGGAAATATTCATGCGCGATGATGCGCTCGATATTGGCGTAGTCCGCGTCGGAGGCAGTTTCCGGGTCGGCCAGCACGAATTTGTCGTTGAAGACGTTGAGGCCCTTGTTCTCCATCGCGCCCATGTTGAAATCGGACACGGCGACGATCATGAAGATATCGAGGTCGTATTCACGGCCGAAGCGTTCCTCATCCCACTTCATCGAGCGCTTCAGCGCATCCATGGCATAGGCCGCGCGCGGCTCCTTGCCATGCTCGACATAGATCTTCAGCGCCACTTCGCGGCCGGAAAGGGTGGTGAACGTGTCTTCCACCACGCCGAGATCGCCGGCGACAAGCGCAAAGAGATAGCTGGGTTTCGGGTGCGGATCGAACCAGGCTGCAAAGTGGCGGCCTTCATCGTAATTGCCGCCGCCGAGGAAATTGCCGTTCGACAACAGCAGGGGATTGCCCTCCTTCGCGGCGATGATCGTCACCGTATAGGGTGCCAGAACATCGGGCCGGTCCGGGAAATAGGTGATGCGGCGGAAACCCTCCGCCTCGCACTGGGTGCAATAAACGCCGTTGGTGCGGTAAAGCCCCATCAGCTGCGTATTGACCTGCGGATTGATGTAATTGGTGACACAGATCTCGAAGGGCGTCTCCGCAGGCAGATCGCGGATCGTCAGGCTATCAGGCGTCGCGTCATATTGGCTTGCGGGAATGTCCACCTGATCGAGCAGGAGGCCCGAAAGTGTCAACTCGTCGCCATCGAGAACGAGCGGCGCTGACACATCGACGCCCTCTCGGCGATGAAAGATCAGACGGGCTTCGACCTTGGTATTCTTGGGGTCGAGTTCGAAGGTGAGATCCACCCGCTCCAGAACGAAATCGGTGGGGCGGTAATCTGCCAGGTGAACGATCTGGCCCGTGTCTGTTCGCATGACTGTTCCTGAATAACTTTGTCGTTGTCCTCCGGGCATCATGTCGTCATAAGGCCCGGATGTAAAATAGGTAGAGTATTCGTCACAATCATGTGCGCATCGGGAGGACGTTCTGTCCTGCCATGGAAGGCTTTGCCGGCCCTGCAGACGATCCTGCCGCTGCCGGACCTGCGGACCATGCCAGCAAATGTTGAACGATTGCTGAAATTGTATTTTATTTTCTTCAAATTTTAGCGCGTGTCGCTTTTGGTCTGATTCTCACGTCGCCATCAGGGCTGAAGGCCTGAACAATGGGGGTGAGGAGGCCACAAGCCGGGGAAAGCAATCCTGCGCCTCACCAGATCAACGGAATTCATGGGTAAATAACATTTTTTGTTGTAAAGCGCTTCGGGAATGCTCTAGCCTTGGGCAAATCCAATTCCCCCGCGTCGTCCTGCCCCGCATGAACAATCTCCCGATGGCGTGTTTGCGCAGCCGATATGAGTAACTGCCGATGAACGCCGAACCGACAAATCCCTTTCGGGGGATAAGCCTGAAGCTGATTTCGGTTGGCTTTTTTCTGGTGATGCAGACTTGTATCAAAGCCTCCGGTCCCGATGTGCCTGCCGGTCAGATCACTTTCTTCCGCTCCGCTTTCGCCATCATCCCCATCGTCGTTTATCTTGCCTGGCTGCATGCGCTGACGAGCGCGCTGCACACCAATAATCTCATCGGCCATTTCAAGCGCGGGTTTCTCGGCATTCTCTCCATGGCCTGCGGGTTTTACGGGCTGACGCTGCTGCCGTTGCCGGAATTCATCGCCATCGGTTATGCCTCACCGCTGCTGGCCGTCGTGTTCGCCGCCTTCATCCTGCGCGAGAAGGTGCGCATCTACCGCTGGAGCGCGGTTTTCGTTGGCATGATGGGCGTGCTGGTTATCCTGTGGCCGAAGATGACCCTGTTGCGTGAAGGCGGTTTTGCCGCGGGCGAGGGGCTGGGCGCGATTGCCGTGCTATGCGGGGCAGCACTTGGCGGTCTCGCAATGATCCAGGTGCGGCAACTGGTGGAAACGGAAAAGACGCCGACCATCGTTCTCTATTTCTCGCTCACGGCCACCTTGCTGTCGCTCGTCAGCGTACCCTTCGGCTGGAGCGCTCTGGATACCAAGCAGGCCGTGCTGTTGATCACCAGCGGCATTTGTGGCGGCGTCGCACAGATCTTCCTGACGGAGAGCTATCGCCACGCGGAGGTCTCCACTATCGCGCCCTTCGAATACAGCTCCATCGTTTTCGGGATAGCGGTCTCCTATATCCTGTTCGGAGACATTCCAACGCTCACCATGCTGATCGGCACGGCAATCGTGATTTTCGCCGGCATCTTCATCATTTTCCGCGAGCACCAGCTGGGCCTGGCGAGACGCGCGGCACGCAAGGCCTCCACGCCGCAGGGGTAACGCACCAAATTTGGCGGAGGTCGCAAACATGCGGCATCGTCGGCGCCAGAGCCGTTGTCGTTTCGGCGCCTAGTCCCGCAAATGCAAAAGGCGCCTTCCCGAAGAAAGACGCCAGCGCGCAATCAAAGATATGGACCGGTTTTACACCGGCCTGAGTGCTCTCAGCGCTCGCGGAAATCCGCAAAGACAGCTGCAGGACGTGTGACGCGAACCTGCTGCATGGCAGCACGTGCGGTCATCTGTTCGTTAGCGGCAGCGCCGAAACGATGGTAACCCTGACTGGATCGAGGGCCGAGGCCCGCCAGTCGGAGCGTTTCAAAGCCGGAATGTACCGGACGGAAGCGAGTGGTCATTGCCTTGGTTCCTTAAACCGAATTCCTCCCAAGACACAGGCTGGCTTATCGCAGTGCAGCATGGATTCGGCAAGCCGGGTCAGCGCGCCGCTGTTATGCGTAATACGCATGGCTTTTTTCATACTTCATTTACTCTGAGTAAGAATCAGGCAATCAGCCTTCGGAGATTTTTGCCTGAAACGCCAATAAATCCTGCCATGCCAATGACTTGCTGGCAGGTGCGTTTAGAAGTTCCTGCGGATGCAGGCTCGCCAGCGCCGGTAAAACCAGGTGCCCGGCTGCGACATCACGCCACTGTCCGCGCAGCGTATGGATCGTTCCGGTGCCGCCGAAAAAGAAACGTGCGGTCAAGTTGCCAAGAAGCAACAGGTGTTTCGGCTCCGTAAGTGCGATCTGGCGCTCGATGAAGGGGCGGCAAATATCCATTTCGGCCTGAGTCGGCGGGCGGTTGCCCGGTGGACGCCAGGGCACGACATTGCCGAGCATGATGCGTGCGCGGTCAAGGCCGATAGCGGCCAGCATACGGTCGAGCAGCAGCCCGGTCTTGCCGGCAAAAAGCTGGCCCTCGCGGTCGTCATCCGCATCCGGCATCGGGCCGATGACCATGACGGCGCAAGCAGGGTCGCCTTCGGTGAATACCGTGTTGCGGGCGCTGTTCTTGAGGTTACAGCCGCTGAAACCCTCAAGCGCGATTTTCAGTTCGGAAAGCGACCTTGCGCTTTCAGCCGCAAAACGGGCAGCCGCCACGGCCTGTTCGTCCGGCATGGCAACATTCTGCTGAAGTGCCGGAGCAGGCGGCGCGCCTCTCGTCGGCGCGCTGCGACCTGCCGTCTGCCGCTGCGGAGCATCGGCACGACGCTCCGTGCCGCTGTCCATCTGGTGTGCGGGCGCAGAGCTTTCCTGACGCACTGCCGGTCGGGCAGGGCGGGAGGCGGCAAATTCGGCGAAACGGTCAACAGGTCCGTCTTCCAGCAACCAGTCCACGCCCGCATCCGCATGGAAATGCAGAAGCGCGGCGAGTTCGGCCGGGGAGAGGTCGTGAGCGGCGATCATGGGGTGAAATTATCCCATGTTCCCCGCCCGGGGAACCCGTAAATCACGCTGTCCAGCGCTGAATGTCACCGCTTTCGCCGATCATGGCCAAACCATGGGCAATCGAGAGCAACTCGCCGCCGGTTTCGATCCGGTCCGCGTCGAAACGACGGGTGAAAAGCTCGCGCACCGCCGGCACGAAGGAGGTGCCGCCGGTGAGGAACACCTTGTCGATTGCCTCAGGCGCGACTTGCGTCTTCTCCAGAACCTCGTCCAGCGCCCCCTCGATCTTGGCGAGGTCGTCGGCGATCCAGTTGTTGAAGTCGCTGCGCTTGACCATTTTGCGGCCGGCCTTGCCGAGCGGCGCGAAGTTGAATTCCGCTTCTTCGGCCGAGGACAGCGCCATCTTGGTGGCGGAAATCGACTGATAAAGCGGATAACCCTCGTCATGCTCCACGAGATCGATGAAGAGTTCGAGCTTGTCCGGCTCCAGCGCCGAGCGCACCAGCGATTTCAGATCGGTGAATTCCTTCGAGGTCTTGAAGATAGACAGCTGGTTCCAGCGACCGAAATTCACGTAGTAGCCGGAAGGCACGTCCAGCACCTTGTCGAAGCTCTTGAACTTGCTGCCCTTGCCGATTTCCGGCGAGACCAGATTGTCGATCATGCGGAAGTCGAAATGGTCACCGGCGACACCGACGCCTGAATGGCCGATGGGGGTGGCGGAGAGCTTGCCAGCATGGCTCTCGAAGCGGATCAGCGAATAGTCGGTGGTGCCGCCGCCGAAATCCGCCACCAGCACATTGGCGTCCTTCTTCAGGCTCTGGGCGAAATAATAGGCGGCCGCCACCGGCTCGTAGACATAGTGGATTTCCGGAAAACCGGCACGCGTCAGCGCTTCGTTGTAGCGGGAGAGCGCCAGCGTCTCATCCGGATTGCTGCCGGCGAAACGCACGGGGCGACCGGCGATGACGGTCGAGACGTCGCTTGGCCACTCTGCGCCCGCATAGGTTTTCAGCTTGCGCAGGAACACGTCCATCAAATCCTCGAAGCTCTGGCGCTTGGCGAAGATCAACGTACCCTGGAAGAGCGGCGAGGCCGCAAATGTCTTGATCGACTGAAGGAAGCGGCAATCGCCCGCATTGTCGATGAATTGCCTGATGGCTGCGTGGCCCGCTTCCACGTGCAGGGCAGCCGCACCAAGGCCCGAATCCTTCATGAAGGAGAGCGCGGTGCGCATGCTGTCATCCGTGCCAGCGCTGCTGGTAAACTGCATGGAGCGGCTTTCGCCGCCGCCGTCGGAAAGAGCCATGACCGTGTTGGTCGTGCCGAAATCGAGGCCCAGTGCCCGCTTTTGCGTCATCGCCATATCCTTGTCGCCGATAGAAATGCTCGCCCGGCCCAAAGGCGGCCCGGCGTGAGAATAAGGGACGCATTTGGCATCCCGATGTCAGAGGAGGGCGGTTGATTGCACAGGCCCGGCAGAATGGCAAGCGCCAGTTCTCGGTTTATTAAAACATTAGAATAAAGTAATTTTCCGTTATAAATACAGTTTTGCGATGCAAATTAAATATTTTTTCGCAATCGCAAAGTATAGATAAAGGCTATATCCTCAGGGAGCTTTCTTAATTGTAGCTGTCGCGTTGTAACCCGGAAGTCCAGATGTCCCGCAAGCAGGCATGTTCCGCCCTCCAAGATGTGCCGCCCGGGCCGGAGGTCCTCATTCGCGGCGACGTGGAAATTTTCCATTCCCAGCTTATGAACCTCATGGCGTCATCGCAGCAGGGTTATGCCCTTTTCGATGGCAGCGATGAGTTGCGCTTTGCCAATGCGGCCTTCCGCGAGGCGCTGGGCATGGCTCCGGACGGTTTTCCGAACTGGATGGAGCTGATGCGCGGCGGGTATCGCAGCTCGACAGGAACGGCGGTCGAAACCACCGATTTCGAACTGTGGTTGCGCTCGGCGCGGACTAGGCGCGGCAAGTTGCCTTACCGCACCATCGAAACCAGCCTGAACGATGGACGCTGGATGCTGACGACGGAAACGACGCTGCCGGGCGGCTGGATGTTGTGTGTCGTGACCGATGTTTCCGAGCTTGGCATCCAGTTGCGCGATCTGCGGCAGGAGCGCGACAGGGCGCTGAAATCGGCGCTGAGCGACGAACTCACAGGCCTCGGCAACCGCCGCTATGCCATGGATATCCTCAACCAGATGCTTGGCCCCAACAAGGCGCAGGCGCTTGCGGTGATCATCATGGATATCGACCATTTCAAGGCGGTGAACGACCGTTTCGGGCATGCCTGCGGCGATCTCGTCCTTAAGGATTTCGCCACCCGGCTTTCCGCCGCGATCGGCCGGGACGATCTGGTGGGGCGGATCGGCGGTGAGGAGTTTTTGCTCGTTCTCAGCGGTTCGCGAATGCTGAGCGCGGAAAGCACCATGCAGAAGCTGCTGGCGACGTTGACCGAGGCATCGCCGCTGAGCGATGTGCCGGATTTCCGTGACAGCTGTTCGGCTGGCATTGCCTTTGCCGATCCCGGCGAGAGCGCGAGCGATGTGCTGCGCCGCGCCGACACGGCACTCTACGAAGCCAAGAATACCGGCAGAAACCGCTTCGTAGTCTACGGAGCGGCCTCTTGACCGCTCCGGCGTCGCACCGGCGTCAGTTCGATTTCGCCGCGCCGCCATCCACCCGCAGCATTGTGCCGGTGATGTAGCTTGCCGGAACCGAGCAGAGGAAAGCCCCGGCGGCGGCGAATTCTTCCACCGTGCCAAGCCTGCCTGCCGGAATGCTCTTGACCGAAGCCTCGCGGATTTCCTCCATGCTTTTACCCAGGCGCTTGGCATTGGCGCCATCCAGCTCGTCGATGCGGTCGGTATGGATGCGGCCGGGCAGAAGAAGGTTGGAGGTGATGCCGAAACCGGCCACTTCGCTCGACAATGTCTTGCTCCAGCCCACCAGCGCCCCACGCAGCGTGTTGGAGAGCGCCAGATTGGGGATGGGTTCGAACACGCCGGAGGAGGCAACGGTCAGGATGCGGCCAAAGCCCTGTTCCTTCATCTGCGGCAGCAGCGCATTGGTGAGCGTGATGACGCGCAGCACCATCGACTGGAAGAAGCTCTCCAGCTTCTCGGTCGTGATCTCCTGCGCAAGACCCGGCGTCGGGCCACCGGTGTTGTTGACGAGAATGTCAATGCCGCCGAGCTTGTCGTTCACGGCCTGAACCATGGCCTCGACGAAATTGTCATCGCCAAGATCGCCCCGCACCCAGTCGGCCTTGCCCTTGCCGAGTGCATTGATCGTCTTGCAGTTCGCGTCCAGCTTTTCGCTGCTTCTGCCAACGAGAAGAACATTCACGCCTTCATTCGCCAGCGCCGTGGCGATGCCCAGCCCAAGGCCGCGAGAGGAGGCGAGAACGAGGGCGCGTTTGCCGGAAATGCCGAGATCCATGGGTTTTGTCCTGTCTTGTTTGCAGCAGATCAAAGAATCGAAGCGTGACTACAGGCGAAAACCGTCCACAGTTTTCGCTATCCCGCTCCATCTGTGCTGTTTATAGGAAGGCGGCGCCCGCTTTTGAAGGTTAAATACGCGTCATGACCGAACAATCTCTGCTGAAATTCTCAATTGCCATCACGGTTCTTCTGGCCGCGTTCGGCATTGGTGCAGGCCTGTTTTCCGGCTCTTTCGCGGTGGTGTTCGATGGCGTTTATGCCCTGACGGATGCCTTCATGACGGTGCTGGCGCTACTGGTGGCGCGGCTGATCGCGGCTTCCGCCGCCCCGCGGCCCGGTGGCCGGCTGGCAGAGCGTTTCACCATGGGCTTCTGGCATCTGGAGCCGATGGTCCTCGGCCTCAACGGCACGCTTTTGATGGGCGCTGCGATTTATGCCCTGATCAACGCCATCGACAGCCTGATGGACGGCGGCAGATCGATCGAGTTCGATTACGCCATCATCGTCACCTTCGTCAGCTTTGCCGTTTCGCTCATCATGGCATGGTTCGTCAAACGCCAGAACCGCAGACTGAAATCGGCCTTCGTGGCGCTGGACGCCAAAAGCTGGCTGATGAGCGCGCTCCTGAGCGCGGCCCTGTTCCTCGCCTTCGCCATCGGCTACGGGCTGACGGGAACGGCGCATCAATGGATCGCGCCCTATATCGACCCCGCCGTTCTGGCGCTGGTCTGCCTCATCATCATTCCCATGCCGCTCGGCAATGTGAAGCAGGCGCTCGCCGACATCCTTCTGGTGACGCCGTTTGAATTCAAGCAGCATGTGGACAGGGTAGCGGCCGAGACCGTCGAAAAATTCGGCTTCGCCTCGCACTATTCCTATGTCGCCCGCGTGGGGCGAGGCCGCCAGATCGAACTCTTCTTCATCGTCCCGAAAAACTGGCCACCCCGGCGTCTCGAAGAATGGGACGCGATCCGCGACGAGATCGGCGATGCACTCGGCGGCGAGGGGACGGATCGATGGCTGACGATTGTGTTTACGACGGATGAGGAATGGGCGGTTTGATGGTGGGGAGAGTGATTGTAGCTAAGTCGGCTTGTGGCCCGAAGCGGACATCAGGTCAGCTTGCATTCCTATCTTTCAGCCAAAGCCCGAATTCCTGAACGACTGCGACAACTTTACCCAGACGGCGTCCTTCTTCGGTGAGCGCATACTCCACCTTTACGGGAACTGTTGGGTAAACGGTTCTGGCAATCAAGCTGGCGTCCTCCAATGCACGGAGGTCTAGGCTCAGCATCCTTTGAGAAATTCCCGGTATGAGCCTCCTGAGTTCGTTGAACCGTTTTGGACCATCGATGAGATAGGATGCGATTAGCAAACGCCATCTTCCGCCCAGCAGATGCATTGCGAGCTCAACGGAACAACCGGTGACGGTGTCCTTCAAATTCGCACCTCCTGAAAACCGGTATAATTTATGTACCTAGATGACATTATTTTGCGTTCTTACATTTCTCTACCGCGTCAACTAAGTGGATTTTGGTCCTCGTGCAACATGTCGCGAGGTACTGAAATCCTGGAGACGATTAATGAAACTCTACTACATGCCCGCCGCTTGCTCGCTCTCACCACACATCGTTGCCAACGAACTGGAGTTGGATATCGAATTTGTCAGGGTGAACTTCAAAGATCATAAGACTGAAGGGGGCCAAGATTATTACGACATCAATCCCAATGGCTACATTCCGGCCCTGGACGTGGGGAACGGCGCGATGCTTTTCGAGGGGCCAGCCATCGTCCAATACATGGCCGATCTGAAGCCTCAATCCGGCCTCGCTCCCGCCAACGGCACTTTCGAGCGTTACAAGCTGCAGGAGATGCTGAGTTTCCTATCGACCGAAATCCACAAGGGCTTCATTCCACTTCTTTATGCGAAACAGGCGGGTGCATATCTCGAAACAGCAACGCCGAAGCTGGAAAAGCGCTACGCATGGATCGACAATTTGCTGGCATCGCAGCGTTTTTTGATGGGCGAGAATTTCACGGTCGCCGATGCATATCTGTTCGCTCTGACAAGCTGGGGACAAGCGTCATGGCTGAAGTCATACTATGGTGCAGATATCCATTTCGACGATCTTCTCAACCTCAGAGGCTGGTATGAACGCGTAAAAGAACGGGATGCGGTGAAGCAGTCCATACTTGAAGAAGGCTTATCGCTGAGCTGAGTTCATCATTCTTTCCAGCACGCTATATGTCCGCAATTGGCGCTTCCGCGCCAAGTCGGCCGTTGGCCCATAGCAGATGTTGACAGAGGTGTTTCGCCACACTGTACTGGCTGCCATCGCAGATGAATGCAGCCACAAGGTTAGCCAGATGCAAATTAGGAATGCCTCGAAAGAGGATGCGCTCCGGTGCGTGGAGCTTGTCGAAGCAAGACGTAAAGAATACGAGAACTACGAGCCGCGCTTTTGGAAAAAAGCCGCTAACTCAGCTGCTTCGACTCTTTCATGGTTTGAAAAACTGTTCTCTGATGAGCACAACGTGTCTCTTGTCGCCGTTGAGAACACACTGATCGTCGGTTTTCTTATCGCGCGAGAGTTTCCAACTCCGCAAGTATACGATCCGGGTGGGGCGACCGCTTTGATCGATGACTTCTGCGTTGCTGCTAAAGATCGTTGGCACGACGCGGGTGCAGCATTGTTGCAGCGCGCAAAATCGGAGCTAAATCGGCGGGGGTTCGCACAAGTTGTGGTAGTTGGCGCTCAACGGGATGCCGCCAAAACTGCGTTATTGAGCCAAGCCAACCTTTCATTAGCTTCGACATGGTGGACATCAGAAGTGTAGCATTTCCCGAAATTGCGGGCATTCCTTAACTCAACGGCACCCAGCCATAAGTTGGACTCTCCGTTGCCGGAACGGCCGCTTCTGGTGCACTCTCGCCAAACTGGCCGCCGCCCCGAGCGGCCTCAAACCTCATCTTTTAAAGAACAGGCTCGAAAACACAGTTGACCACGCCAACGTTTGCCACGAACTTGCAAAGCTCAGACATGGATGGAGTTATGTGATGGTGCGGTCGGTCATCGAGTTGCGGAACGTCGCCGGCACTGAGGCAGCAATGGGTTGGGCTGGCGGCCATACGGTGGTCATCGATCGGCCGGAAGGCAAGGCCGGGGGATTGGGTCTCGGTTTCAATGGCGGCCAAATGCTCGCTCTAGCAATAGGAGGCTGCTACTGTAATGACCTACGCTATGTCGCCCATGAACGTGGCGTGAAAATCGAACAAATTGCCGTAACAGTGACACTTGACCTAGAGGGTGTACCGCTGGTCGCCACCAAAGCCGTGCTATCTGTAAAGTGCGAGACATCGGACGGCTCCGATCCGAAAGCCTTGATCGATCATGCGTGGTCGGTGTGCACAGTCGCCAACTCCCTCAATCGCGGGATCCCGACGATAATACAGGTCGCATGACCGTTTTTGGCGCTTTTCAGCCTTTTCGCGCTACCTGCTACAGATTGAGTTGAGGCCGAAACATCTTCGCTGTTGTCCTACGGTCAATCGTCCCCACTAGACTTTGAGTCCGTCTCGGATGGCGTGGGCAAGATGTGAGGCACCGCTGCGAGAATGACCAAGACGATCGCGGTCGATAAGACGGCCGTTACCTCCATTCCCAGGCCGGCCATTACACCAATCGCGGCTGTCGCCCAGATACTGGCCGCTGTGGTGAGCCCTTCTACCTCCCGCTGCGCCGAGCGGATTATGATAGCACCCGCGCCGAGGAAGCCTATTCCTTGAACGACACCCTGCAGTACCCGTGACAGATCGCCGATCTGCATGCCGCTCTGCAGTGGACCTAAAACGAAAAGTGCAGCACCGACGGCAACCAACATGTGAGTCCGCAAGCCAGCACTTCTGCCCTTGCTCTCGCGTTCGAACCCGAGAACCCCACCGAGTACCGCCGCGATCACAAGGCGCACAGTGATGCGAGTTATGGCCGACGCGTCTGGAACATCAGAGAATTCTTTGACTAACGTCCCCCAAACTTCGTCTCCCACGGTCGCATCCTTATGTCGTTCGCAAATTTGGCATGTAAACGAGGTGCCATACAAACGCTGCGTTGGCAACTTCACTGCCGCCATCGTCACCCGTGAGGGTAACTTTTGTGCCGATAGGGGGAATAACAGCCGTCTCGCACCGTCAATTGCCGCGGGATGCCTTCCCCCAACCGTCCAGCGGAGCGATTGCTCGTGCGAGCGCAAGCAGCAAGCACCGGGATGTAAAGCCATGTCTGCATTTAGGTACGGGCAAACACGGTGTCTGTGACTGGAATGAAGGCGCGAAGCGGAAGACGACCTTCGGCCCGGAGAGGAAGTCGAGCTCGGTCCTGAACGTCCATTGACAACTGACCCTGTTTGGAGTGGCAAATAATCGCTACTTTATGGGCTCAATTTGGAAAGCGTCCGATAAGATGGAACAATCGCAATACAGCACCGCGTCCCGTTTGCCGACAGTAGAAGAGTACCTGCATCTTCGTTCTGTCGCCGGGCTAAGTGCGTTTTCGCCAGAGGCTGCCCGGTTAGGGCTAACGGGTACGGTTTACTCGGTCGTTGTCATGCATCGAGGCGCGGCAATCGGGATGGGGCGATTGATCGGCGATGGAGGCTGCTTTTTCCAGGTTGTCGACATCGCTGTTCATCCCGACCATCAGGGACGAGGACTGGGGAAAACCATCATGCAGACAATCATGTCGTATGTCTCGCGAAAGCTGCCCGTCTCGGCCTATGTCAGTCTGATCGCCGACGTTCCGGCGAACAAACTCTACGAAAAATTTGGCTTCAAAGAAACTGCTCCGCGATCGCTGGGAATGGCATATCGGGTTACTTCGGCTGAACCTTGAAACGAGCTTGCAAGACGGCCACAATTGGCGCAAAGCGGAAGACGGCAGTCGGCCCTGAGCGGACGACCATCAATGAATAGTCGCCATCGGTGCGAACACGCGGGTAAGGAAATTGCGGAGAATGGGAGTGACCTGATCGCGGGGAAGCCGATGACCGCCATCAAGCGCGTGAAAACGTACAGGGACCCCCGACCTTGCAAGAGCCTCGGAAAATCGTTCAGCCTGATCGACCGATGCACGATCATCATATTTGCCGTGGAGAAGTAGGGTTTCTGATCGGATGCTATGAGCATGATAGAGTGCGGATCTATCCAGGAAGGCCTCGTCTGAGATACCTGCTTCGTTTCGGATAGCCTCTTGCAGGCCTCGTGCACTTGTCTTGTAGGCGTCTCTCAAGTCATAGACGCCTCCAGTCAGTATGATCGCTTTGAGATCGGCCACCTTGGTTGCCACCATGGCAGAGGCGACAGCCCCACGGCTGTTGCCATAAAGTACGATACGCTCTGGATCGACCGATGGCTGCCGCTTGAGGAAATCCAACGCCGCGACAATCGCTTTCTGTGTCGACGGTCCGCAGAAATCCGCTGGTCCGTCCGATGTGCCGAAACCAGGCTGCGATACGGCGGCCGCTGTTATGCCGAGGCGCGAGGAGAACCGGACGAGCGATCCATCTTCGACCGCTTCCTGTCCACCTAAAAGAAGTCCTCCCTGATTACCGTGAACGAACAGTATCGCTCCGTTTCGTCGATCCGAAGCACGCGCCTGGAATAGCTGAACACGAGCGCCATCGCCCCGATCTATGGTGTGTTCTGTTACCTCAGCCATGGCGGTCACCCCGTTGCAACTGCGGGTGAGGATACGGCGTGATGTCCTACCGTCAAGGTCCCCAAATGGCGCTTCTGCGACATGACAGCCTTGGGCCGATTGCGAACATTACGAGATGGCGAGCCCGGCGCTAGGCGATTTTGAGAGCGTCAAGGTCACCATTACTCAGAGATGCTAAATTGGCTTCAATCTTCTCGATTGGCCAGTCCCACCAAGCAATATGAAGCAAGGCATCTATCACCTCAGCGGGATAACGCATCCTAATGACGGTAGCGGGATTGCCGCCAACCACGGCGTAAGGCGGGATATCGCGAGCAACGACCGAGGCTGCGGCCACGATAGCACCCGCGCCAATGCGCACACCAGGCATGATAGCCGCGTTGTGGCCGATCCAAACGTCATGACCGACGACCGTGTCTTTGACCGGCAGTTCCTTGTAGCCAAACGTCTCGGGCTTGAAGATTCGAAATGGATATGTCGTGAAACCAGTCATCGGATGATTGGCCGAGCTGGTTATGAAGTAGCAACCCTTAGCAATCTGTACAAATTTGCCGATCAGCAGCCGCTCGCGACATGTGTGACCGAGATAAGGGGCCAGTATCTGGGCTGTCTCTTCTGGGGTTCCAGAATGCGTGAAGTAGCTGTATTCGCCGACCTCGATACGAGGATGGTCGACGACGTTCTTTAGATACACCGTGTCCGAATAAACCCTGCCGTCAGGCAGGGTGATGGGATGGATTGCGTCGGGATCGAGGAGCGACATGGTGAACCTTTTACTGCCCATTCCGACGCTACACGAGGTCGGGCGCGTTGAGTAGGCTAGATTGACGTGATCGGAATGACGATATCCCTTCCAAGCCACGGAAGCCACCGTGCCGCCTTTATCGCTGCCATGAATGGTTTTTATAATGGCTTGGCGAGTGTTTGTGCGCCAATGACCGCTTCTGGCGCACAGGTGACGTGTTACGCCGCTGCGAAGCGTTGCCTGCTTTCAGGCGCGTCCCATGATGGCCTCTGTGACCGACACGAAGGCGCTTTGCCGACTGGCCGGAGCCGCCCCATTATCGCCGTTCACTATGCGGGCTGACTTCCCGGAAGCAATCATCGCGGGGGGGCCTTAGCTGTAAAGGTAGCGACGCATGCAATAGAGCAGCGTTGCCATTTCCGCGTTCTCGCGCAAGTCGATCGCGCGCCTGAAGAGGAACCGATGGGTCGCCTCGTCGACGCCATTAGTTAGCTCGCATTCAAAGGTGAACCGATGCGTCTGTGAGGATCGGCTGGTTTAGCGAACGGAAGCTTCCGTGAACTTAATGCGGGCCGAACGACCGATTGAAGCCGCTTTGCCAGCTTGCCAGACCCGATCCCATTCTGGCCGTTTGGCGCCAGAACGCCAACGCCCAAAAGCTGCCGCGAGCAACTAATCTAAAAGCTTGCCTTGCGCTCCGTCCTTATGCCGCGCTCGCAGCTTCCCCAAGGTCTCGTGTGAGAAACATGACGGTCGCCAAATCGAACGTTCCTCTGGGAAACTCTCCCAGATTGTGCCACTCGACACGAGCATCGGCGGTCGTGCCCTGGAAAGTGGCCTCAGTATTGGCCGAGAGGGCAGGAGCACTGTCGGGAACTAATATCCTCTGCCTCATGGTCGTGGTTTGCTCTGGGCCGGCGGTGAGCCGAACTTGCGGGAATAGGCGCGGGAAAATGCGGCGGCGCTGCCGAAGCCGACCCCGGTGGCGACCGATTTGACACTTCGTCCGGCGCGCAGTTCTGCTCGTCCAAGCGCCAGGCGCCAGCCATTGAGGTAGGCGATAGGCGACTGGGCAACGGTTTGCGTGAAGGTGGAAATGAATTGTCCGCGCGACATATCCGCTATGGCGGCAAGGTCCGCAATCCGCCAATTTCGCGCCGGATTGTCATGTATGGCCACAAGGCTGGGATGCAGTGCGGGGTGCGCCAGACCCGCCAGTAATCCCGCATCGACCGTGCCGATCGCTATTGCCTTGCGGATCGCAAGCACGACGATGATCTCGCATAGACGCGCCTCGATAGTACCGCCACCACAGCGGGCGACCTCGACCTCGGCCACCATCAGTTGACACAAACCGCGCAATTCCGGTTCGTTGGCCAGTGAAAGGCACAATTCGTCTGGCAGTGCACCGACCAACGGATTGGCACTACCGCCAAAATCCACTGTGGCGCCAGCGCATATAGCTGCGCCATCCGGCAGCGACGCCGTGGATCTGGCGCGATAAAGCAGATGGGTCGGTTCACCTGCGCCATGGACATTGATGATCAGGAGGTTAGCGGCTTCAGCACAATCGCAACGTGATGCGCCAAGATGAAAGGCTTTCAGGAAAGCCGTCAACCGATCATGTTTTCGCCCGGAATCTGAACTTTCAGTCATGTATTTCCTCCCTTTCCTGATCGCAAATCTTGTATCCTTCTTGAGCGAAGCACGCCAGCACGTCTAAACAGACAAGAGACAGCATGACACAGGATTCTGCAGCTAAATTTGACGCCTCCCGCGCAGGGGAATACGCACGACAGAGCAGGATAGCGCTGGCCGGATATGACGCCTGCCACGAGCTTTCCGCCTGCATGCTGTCGGCAGCTCTGGGCGAAGGAACGGCGGCACGGGTTCTGGTTGTCGGGGCCGGCGGTACGGCGGGCGAAATCATCGCCGCCGCTCGGCTGGAACCGCAATGGTCCTTTGTCGCCGTCGATCCTTCAGCACCGATGCTCAACCTTGCACGCGATCATCTGGTCAGGGCCGAAGTGTCTGACCGGGTGGAGACCGTCCTCGGAACCGTCTCCGATCTGGATAGAGCTCCATCGTTTGACGCTGCAATCATGATCGGCGTGCTGCACCATTTGCCAGGGAACGCCGCAAAGCAGGATGTTCTGGCGCAGATTGCAATGCGGCTGTATCCTGACGCGCCCCTGATTGTGGCGGGGAATTATCGGGCGTATGCGTCGCAGCCCCTGCTCATGGCAGCATGGGCAGCACGCTGGCGTATGAACGGCGCCGGGCCAGAAGAGGTCCAGGCCAAAATGGGCAAGATTCTGCAGGGTGCGGAGCCACCCCGATCGGAAGACGAGGTCATTTCATTGCTGGAAGGCGTTGGTTTCAACGAACCGCTTCGGTTTTTTGCAAGCCTGTTTTGGGGAGCATGGCTGGCCCGACACGTGGGGAACGCTAAGTGAGCGCCATGATCTGCTCCATTTGCAGACAGTTTGGACCAAAAAGACAAGTTTACTCTAAGCCATCCGGTATTGGCAAATTGTCAGCCGGAACCCTGATGGCTCAACGTAACGCCGGGGCGAAAAACGTCGTATGAGCACACTCGCGCAGCTAGAGGATAGCTTTCAGGCATTCGAAGCGACAACGCGAGCGACTTGAACGAAGGCGTATATCCGGAAAAGGCCGATGCGCCGAAATACACGGTCCCGCTCGGCTCGGTGCCCTTGGCTCATATGATAAAAATCGGCGAGGCTGCATGCAACCTCGCCGTATCTGGCCGTTGACTTGCGCGTTCTATTTACGCGTAAAATTCGGGAGCCTTCTTGAAGTTCGCCCAGGCGTCAGGGTCATGGCCGGTGACGACTGTTGCATCATGCTTTTCGGCATAGGTGCGGAGCTTCTGAACAGAACGGACCGTGTCAACGGTCGAGGCAAGGAACCCAGGCAAAGCCTTCTCTTCCCAGTGGTCCAGTGTGTAGGCAGCATCGATCGTCAGGAGAAGCGGTTTGCTGTTTGGCAGGCGCACCAGGAAGGACTGGTGGCCTGGCGCATGACCGGGCGTGAAGATCGTGGTGAGCGTGCCGTCGCCGTAAACGTCGTAATAATCGTCCTGCGTACCGTTGAGGAACTGCCACTTCAGACCCGGCTTGTCGAAGTCCTTGCGGATATAGCCGCCGCCAGCAAACCAGTCGGGCGTAAAGGCATATTCGTATTCAGAGCGCTGCACGATGTGGGTTGCGTTGGGGAAGCGACCGATGGCGCCGGTATGATCGAGATGCAGGTGCGACTGCACAACATATTTGACATCGGCCGGATCGAAACCAAGCGCCTTGATCTGGTCAACGCAGCCCTGGTCCTTGTCCAGCACTGGCCAATAGACATCGCAGATGCCGCCCCAATGGCCACGCGGATCCGTTGCAACTTCAATCGCGTTGCCGCCGTCGATCACGGTGTGCCCGGCCGGATGGGTAATCAGGAAAAACGGAACGGGGATCTCATAGTCTGCACCGTTCCCCTGGTTCATCTTGATGTTGTGTACCTTGCATTTCAGCGTACCCGACTGAAGCATGTAAAGTCTGATATCGGTCACTCGTTTTCCTCCCTTGGGACTGAAGATATTGCTGTAAGAAATGGGTCAGAACGCCTCGCGGTAGAGCGCAAGCGCATCCTCTTCGCGGACTTCAACCGGATTATTGACCAACAGACGGCTCTGTTTCATTGCGTCGGACGCAAGCATGGCGAGCGTGTTGTCCGTCACGCCGACATCGCGCAGACGCCGCGGCGCGCCGCTTTCGTCCATCAGCGTTTCCATATGCTGAACGAACGCATCCGAACGGGTTGCCGCATCCCCTTCACCCGGAACACCCAGCACGTCGGCAAGCTCCGCATAAAGCGACGCTGCAGCCTTCGCGTTAAAGCGTAAAACCGGCCCCAGCATCAGGGCATTGGAAAGCCCGTGTGGCACGTGATAATGGCCGCCCAGCGGATAAGCGAGCGCGTGCACGGCGGCCACCGGTGAGTTGGCGAAAGCCTGACCTGCCAATGTCGCACCCAACAGCATGCCTTCACGGGCTTTCCGGTCGGCCCCGTTCCTGCAGGCGGCGATCAGGTTTGCACCGAGCAGACGCAGTGCCTCGCGCGCCAGAGCATCTGATAGCGGGTTCTTCTTGTGTTTGCTGGTGTAAGCCTCGATGGCATGCACCATGGCATCGATACCGGTGGCAGCCGTATGGACCTGCGGCAGTCCCACCGTCAGTTCAGCATCCAGAAGAACGAAATCAGCGTAAAGCTGCGGGGAAACGACCCCCATCTTGGTGGTTTCGCCCGTGGTGATGATCGAGATGTTTGTGACTTCCGAACCTGTACCGGCCGTGGTCGGCACCAGCACGAGCGGCAGGCGTGATCCCTTTACGTTGCCGATCCCGTACATGTCGGCAAGCGTCTGGTCGGAGACCAGAAGGACAGCCACGAGCTTGGCGATATCGAGCGATGAGCCCCCGCCAAGACCGATGACGATATCGACGCCGATCTGCCTTGCGGACTCGACGCAGTCGGCAACGATATGCTCTGGCGGATCAGCAACGACCTTGTCGAAGATCGTGACGTTAAAGCCGCTGGCCGCAAGGGCGTCAGCAATCGGCTCGATGAGGCCGGCCTTGATGAGACCTGCATCGGTAATCAGCAGCGCCTTGCGCGCCTGAAACCTGCCGGAAAGAATCTCTCCGAGGCGCTGGGCGCCACCCCAGGCAACCTGCATGGAGGGAACGGTGCGGAATTCGAAAGGGTTGATGGTCATCTGATCCTCCCAGCGTGATCTCAGCCGATGGCCGAGCACAGGTATTTGATTTCAAGATATTCATCGATGCCGTAGTGCGAGCCTTCGCGGCCCAAGCCGGACTGCTTCACGCCACCGAATGGTGCGACTTCGTTGGAGATGAGGCCTGTATTGTGGCCCACCATGCCGTATTCGAGCGCTTCTGCGACACGCCATGTCCGGCGGACATTCTCGGTGTAGAAATAGGCCGCCAGACCAAATTCGGTGTCGTTCGCCATGGCGACCGCTTCGTCTTCCGTCCCGAACCTAAAGAGCGGGGCGACGGGTCCAAAGGTCTCCTCACGGGCAACCTTCATGGCCTGGGTTGCACCGGTCAGAACCGTTGGTTCGTAAAACGTGCCTCCAAGAGCATGGCGCTTTCCGCCGGTGACGATCGTTGCTCCCTTGCCAAGGGCATCAGCAACGTGATCCTCGACCTTTGCCACGGCATCCTGGTCGATCAGTGGACCGATCAGAACACCAGGTTCGGTGCCCTCACCGACGGACAGGCTTTCGACCCTTTTGACCAGCTTTTCCGCGAATGCGTCGTAAACACCATCCTGGACATAGATCCGGTTGGAGCACACGCAGGTCTGTCCGGCATTGCGGTATTTCGAAACGATCGCGCCCTCAACGGCCGCATCCAGATCGGCATCATCAAAGACGATGAAAGGCGCATTGCCACCAAGTTCCAGCGACAGTTTCTTGATCGTCGGGGCCGATTGCGCCATCAGCAGACGACCGACTTCGGTCGATCCGGTAAAGGAGATCTTTCGCACCGTGTCGCTTTCGGTAAACACCTTGCCGATATCGCGTGCGGCGCCCGTCACCACCTGGAAGACACCGGCGGGAACGCCCGCTTCTTCGGCAAGAACACCCAGAGCAAGTGCGGTGAGAGGGGTCTGCTCAGCCGGTTTGACGATCATCGTGCAGCCTGCGGCAAGTGCCGGGGCCGCCTTGCGGGTGATCATCGCGGCCGGGAAGTTCCATGGCGTGATCGCGGCGCAGACGCCGATCGGCTGCTTCAGGATGGTAATGCGCTTGTCCGTGGTCGGCGAAGGAATGGTATCGCCATAAACACGTTTGGCTTCCTCCGCGAACCATTCCACGAAAGATGCCGCATAAAGGGCTTCGCCCTTTGCTTCCGCAAACGGCTTTCCCTGCTCGGCAGTCATCAACGCACCAAGATCGTCAGCGTTAGCCACCATGAGATCAAACCATCGACGCAATATGGCAGCGCGGTCCTTCGCAGCCCGGCGGCTCCACTCGGAAAATGCCTTGCCTGCTGACTCGACTGCAGCTTCAACCTCATCTGCCGACAATGAAGGAACGTGACCGATGATCATCGAGTTGGCGGGATTTTCGACCGCAATCGTCTTGCCATCCGCAGCTTTCAGCCAGCGACCATTCACCAGGCAGGCATCACGCAACAGCGCCGCATTTTTTAGCTTGATCATCCACCTCTCCCGCACTAAAGTTCAACTAATTGAACTTGAATCATTAGAGTGAACTATGGGCCAAAGGGGCCAAGTGTGTCAAGGAAGGTGCATGGCTGAAGATCAACAATCGTCGCAAATATCAGACACTGTACCGGCACTCAGACGCGCCGTGCGTATTCTGGATCTTGTGGCAGGTTCCCCGCGGGACCTTACAGCCGCCGAGCTGACACGATTTCTGGATTTGCCCAAAAGCAGCGCGCATGGCTTGCTTGCGGTGATGACTGAGCTTGATCTTCTGGCGCGATCTGCCGATGGAACCCTGCGTATTGGACCCCACTCGCTCAGATGGGCGAATGGTTTTCTGTCGCACCTCGATATCGTATCGACATTCAACGACCATCTCGCCCAGCGCCACGACCTCGATCCCTACACGGTGACCCTCACCGTCCGCGAGGGTGGCGAAGTCGTTTACATCGGCTGTCGCAACTCGGCTCAGCCGCTTGGACACACGTTTCGGATCGGTATGCGTCTGCCGGCGCCATTTACGGCCACCGGGAAGATCCTCCTGTCCGATCTGGGGCCCGGTGAATTGAGGATGCTGTTCTCTCAATTTCCACAGCCTCTGACATCAAGGAGCGTTGCTGGCCTTTCGCAGCTTGAAGAGGAACTGGCTCTGACGCGCGCTCGCGGCTACTCCATCGACGATGGTCAGATCCGCGAAGGTATGCTTTGCATTGGGGCTGCCATACGCGATTACTCGGGAGCCGCATCTGCCGGCATTGCAATCAGTCTGATCCGCAGCGAAGCCAGCGACGAAAAAATCGCTAGCCTTGGTGAGGAGCTTCGCACCACAGCCAACGCGCTTTCAGAAAAGCTTGGGTACCGATCGCAGAAAGACTAGTCGTAACCCGTAGCGGTATAGTCGATGCCGACCAGCCCAGCTTTGCTGTATGCGCCAGTGCACCGATACCCCAGGTAGCCCCTGTCCCAAGTACGGCTGCGCCGAGCGCAGTTCGGGTCGAGAACATAAAAGACTTCATCGATGTATTGAGCACCAAGGGAAAAGACCTCGGCCCGCAGATGCACGATCCACCGCGTTGCCTTATTCCTGGCTGGGACGAAGCCGAACAATGGGTTGTCATCACAAGACGACTCCTTCGGAGCGTGTCCTGGGTGTCGCGCCTACCCGGATAAGACGGCGCCTGTAAGCTTAGGCACCGTTCCAGCCGATATCTCGCCTGGAACAGTGGGACAGGCTAATATCCGGTCATCTCCAGATAGCCTTGTCCCGATGTGCTTCCATCAAACTCTATTGGCCCCTCCCAGTAGGGGGTTGACGTCGCCATCCAGGCTTTCTCGTTCAGGGGCTTCGTCTTTATGTCGAGGCCACGGCTGGGTATCTTCACGCTCCATTCGACCGGAATGCTCTTGCCGTTGATATCCGCGGTTCGCAACGGACTGAGCAAAACGTCGTCCGGATCGACGGGAGACGCCCTGCCATCGGCGGAAATCCAGTTGGCGGAGATGTAGCCGCTTTTGTCGTCACGCAGACGGAAGGCCATGAGTTTTTCGCCGGATTCAAGGTGAAGGGAAAACCAGTCCCATCCCGTCTGGCTCGAGGCTAGCGGTTGCGACGACCATTCCCGATCGAGCCACGCCTCGCCCGTTACCTCATGGGTTTCACCATCAAGAAAGACGCTGCCGCTGACACTGTAGAATGGCTGGGAGTAATAATAGCTTGCTTGGCCCTCTGCCGATTTAACCGAGTAGCCGTTGTCCCCCTGACGCACCAAAGGCCCGTGGGCTTGAAGTTTCAGACGATACCGGAAGCTCTCGCCACTGGCGTTCAAATCAAGCTGATCGAGGTCGTCCCGTGCATTGTCAGTTCCTGCCTTCATTTGCCAATTGTCAATCCAGGCGTCGAAGGGTTCGCCTTTGACCCCCGCCTGTCCCACGCCTCCCCGCGCCAGCCGTTCGGCAACATGGTGACGGCTGGCAGTCGTCACGGCTGCGTGGCCAATCCAAATTTGAGGGTCGGACCATCCGGGGCGCTCGACAGGTTCAAGCGCAGAACGAAAGAGTGTCCATTGGACGCCCATGCGCCGTCCATCGGCCGTCTGCAGATTTGCAGTAACGTACCACCACTCGATCCTGAAACCGGGATGTGCCTTGTGGTCTTTTGGAAAGACGATTTCAACGCCGCGTGTGGGAATGCTGAAGCCTTCGGCATTTGACCCGAGGCCCGCAAAGCCTTGCCCCATGACCGGCGTGGGCAAGGAAGTGCATGAACCGCAAAGGAGCAGGAGGACGGCTTTAGCGTTCACTGGCGAATATCCTCAGAAGATCGGCCGGCGCGGTTTTAGCAAGCCGTCGAACAGGGATCAGGACCGAAATGATGGCGGCGAGCAGGGCAACAAGACCCAGCCTCAGCCAGTCTAGCGGAAACAGGATCAGCGGCAGTCGCCATCCAAAAGCCTCCACATTGATGATTGCCAGCAAAACCCAGGCCAGTCCCAGCCCGACAGGAATGGCGGCAATGAATGTCACAAGCCATAGAGCAAGAGTTCGCAGGACCTCCAGCATCGCAAGGTCGCGGCGACGAAGTCCAAGTGCCCAGACAGGAGCAAGCTGCGGCAATCGAAGCGAAGCGAGCGTAAGCTGGCTCGAAAACATGGCAAAACCCGCCACCGCGAGCGTGAGCACATTAAGCGCGCCGGTGACCGCAAACGTCTGTTCGAAGATTGCAGCAGACTGCCGTTTCAGCGAGGCCTGGTCGACAATATTGGCTTCGGGTAGCCCGAACTCCGTCATGAGGCGTTGTCTGAAGCCCGCAACCTCCTGTGGCTGCATGCGAAGGCCGTATCTCAGCTTTTCCACGTCCCGGTAGTGCTGGACAAGGGCATCAAGACCAATGATGATTTCGCCCCTCGGATTGCCATAGTCGGAAAACACCCCGACGACGCGGGCTTTCCAGCCACCTGGCATTTCTATCTCTGCGCCGGGCGACGCCTTTCCTGACCTCCAGAACTGTTCGTTGACCAGTGTACCCTTCCCGCTCGCAATCTCGTCCCATATTGCGGGCCCGCCCGAAATCAACGGCCAATGATCCCTGTATGTCGCATCGTCAGCGACGCCGAAGATGCGGACCTTCTGCCCCGAAATTTCCCCTTCCGTACTCCAGATGGGCAGAACCGCCCTTGCGTGGTGGGGAAACCACTGCCGCAGACGCGCAGCTTCAGCCTCGTCACGGGCCGTCACATAGACCTCTGCGGCCAGGCGCTGATCGAGCCATCCCACAAAGGTTTGCCTGAAGCTTGAGACCATGGTGCCGACCCCGATATTGGCCGACAAAGCGAGCAGCAATGCCATCAGCGCAAGGGAAAGACCTGGCAGCTGCTGGCGCGTATCGGCGAAAAACCAGCGGGTCAGTCCGTGTCCGGAGATGTGTTCGGCCACTCTCATGCCCAGTGCCAGCAAGGTTGGAAGAATGAGTGCAGCGCCCAGAAGAAGCGCTGCAAGCACTGCGAAACCTGAAATGAGACCGCCGCCCAGCAGCACAAGCGCGCCGGATACAAAAAGCAGAACCATCCCGGCGGCCGCCTGATGGAGGAGGCTTTTCGTGGACACCATCGCCCACGCCCTGCCCTGTGCCGTGGACAGTATCGGCATCCGCCAGACGCGGAGGAGATGTTGAAGCGAGGAGAGCCCGGTCCCCACCAGCGCCATTGCAAGGCCGGCGATCCACCATTCAGGCCGCAGCGAGAGTGAACCGGCAACACTGGCCCCGTAAAGGCCACGCAAGGTCGCGGCCACGCCCGGCAATAGAGCCGATGCGACAACGTAGCCGACGACAATGCCCAGCGCTCCCGATACCAGCGCAAAGAGCGCGGTTTCGATAACCAGCATCGCGGTCAGGGAGCGAAGCGAGACCCCGAGCGACCGTATGGTCCTGAACGTGCCACGCCGTTGCTCGAACGACAGGCCCGTTGCGGAATACACGATGAAGAGACCGACAACGAAGGCAAGAAAACCAAAAGCCGTCAGGTTGAGATGAAAACTGTCCGTGAGGCTTGCGACGTCGGGCCTGCTTCTTGCCTGTTCGAGGGAAAGTTCAGGGGCTATGTTTCCGATCGTCGGAAGATCGGGGTCTTGCGATGGCGAAACGATAAGCCGGCTCAGTTCACCATTGCGTTTCAACATGCGGTCAGCCGTGGAAATATCGACGAATGCTGCGCCATCGGGGAGATCCGCTCGTGCCTTAATGGTAAGGCCAGAGGTATCTTTCAATGTGGCAGCCGTTGCAGGCGAAACGATCATCTGTCCGGGCGTCTGAATGAATTCCACCAGCCCGGACGGATCAGATGGTGCAGGCACCATTCCGTCCGACGGCATGGTCAGGGGGTCGATGCCGATAAGCCTGATACGCGTCGTACCAAACCTGTAATCGCCTTCAATGATCGGAGAGACGTGCAAACCCGCCCTTCGAAGCCGGGCATATGTTTGCGAGGAAATTCTGCCGCCGTCCTTTGCCACCAGTTGATCCAGCTGGTTTTGCGCCAGGACCGAGGCCGCCCGGTCATAACTTGCTCTGGCTTCGGCATTGATTGCCTGGACCGCGCACCAGAGGCCGGTTGCAAGCGTGACGCCGACAATGAGAGTGAGAAGCTGAAGCGGTCGGTAGCGCCAGTGTGAGAGCAGCGCCCGGAAAGCGGTCCAGTTCATTGCGAAACCTTCCCGCCACTCAGCGCGATACGCCGATCGAGTTTTACCGCCAACCGGCTGGAATGGGTCACCAGGAGGAGTGTGATCTGCGCGGACTTTGTCAGTCTCAACATAATATCGATGACGATATCAGCCGTCGCCTCGTCGAGATTACCTGTCGGCTCATCGGCAAGAATGAGGGGCGGTCTTGCCGCAAGCGTACGTCCGATCGCCACCCTTTGCTGCTGACCGCCGGAGAGCTGTTCGGGATAGCGTGCAAGCAGCTCTCCGATCCCCAGCGCCTCGACCAGGCTTTTTTCCCAGACCGGGTCGAAACGGCCCGCCAGCCGGGCGTGAAACGAGATATTGGATCCGACATCGAGGCTCGGAATGAGATTGAACTGCTGGAAGATTAAGCCCACCTCCCGGCGTCGGAAGCTCGCTCGACCGGCCTCGTCGAGATCGGTTATTTTCCGACCCCTCACCGTGATGATGCCACTGTCGGGCAAATCAAGGCCGCCGGCCAGATGCAAAAGCGTACTCTTTCCGCTGCCGGATTCCCCCGTAAGGGCAAGACTTTCGCCGGCTTCAAGTGAAAGGTCGACGCCGTTCAGGACCGGGATATTGCCTTCGGCTGTCTGGTAGGATTTCTTGATGCCGGAAAGTGAAAGGACCATGGCTCTTCGATCTCTGCTTCGTCCTATATGGACCGATATGCTGGCGGATCTCAACCGGTTTAGATACCGATATTCCAAGCGCAGCCTTAACGATCGCACTGTTTCTGGCTGTAAAGTCGCCCTCCCCTCTGACGTCTCCCCCCTCCCGTTCCGAGCGTGAGATGGCACCCGACACAAAAAACACTCGTCGTAGCCTTCCGACAGTCATGGCGGCTCCAAGGGGCCGGATTGACCGACGAACTACATGATCAACGTGACGGTCTATGTCGCAGCGCCTTCGATCATTTCTGAGCCGGGCAAAAGTGAGCGGCGTGGCGCTGAAGGCTGCCGAGGCAAAATTTCCTCAAAACTTGGGAGTATCCATGTCAGTCACGGGCATCCGATCACGTTGGCTCACATGACAGGCGCATACAGGCTTCACCCTGTTGAAGAATTGTCCTATGCTGTGGAAACATGACAGGCGGTGTGCATCCGGACGGCGAGGGTCGCCAAGGCAGTGTCCGGCCACAAGCAACTTCTAAACTCGGCCGGACTCTCATTGGAGAGTCGTCATGTCGGAACAATCTTTTGCAACGCCGTCCTTGCCGTTCGTACGTGTAGAAACCTGCGACGGAATACACGCCGCTGTCGCCTTTGAGGTGATGCGTGACCACTATGGGGTTTATGCTGCGACAGCCGCGGCATGGTGCGCCATAGAAGCACGTGGCGACGGTAAGGATGACCATTATCGTTTCTGGTTTGGTCTTTTTTGCGATCTTCGCAAGGCGTCCCCGGTCTTCTCTCTTCAGTTGCCACCAGCCTTCAACATTCCAGGAATTTCTGAGTGCTCCGGAATTCCGTCCGCGGAGAACAGGTGTGACTGCCTCTCGGTGCTGCTCAAATCCCGGCATGTCGGAAACGCAATTATTCGCGAAATACGATCAATAATAAAAAACTAATATTGGATTTGGCGCGGCAGCGTAGCCAATGTCTGCCAGCAAATTGCGAAAAATCAATCCATTACGAGGGCGAACGATGAAACGTGGAATCCTGTTTGTTACATTTGTAGCAGCAACCGGCCTGGTCAGATCTGCAGACGCAGAGCAGTTGATCGTCAACAGCTACGGTGGACCTTACGAAGATATCATCCGGGATAGGATCATCGAGCCCTTCGAAAAAGAATTCGGCGTGAAGGTTATCTACGACGCGGTTGGATCCGCGTCGCAAGACTACGCGAAAATCAAGGCGACGCGTGGACGACCGGGCTTCGATGTCGTCGTCATGACTGCCTCGCAGTCTCTTGATGGCTGCCGCGATGGTCTTCTGGAGAAGTTTTCGCCGGAAACCGTACCCAACATTGCGAAACTCAACCCTGAAATCAGCAGGATCGCCGGCCCCTGCGGTGCTGTCCACGAAATTCAGTACCTGTCGCTTCTGTGGCGTAGTGACAAGCTCAAATCCACACCAACCTCCTGGTCGGCATTTTTCAGCGAGGAACTGAAGGGCAAGGTTATCCTTCCAACGTTCCAGAACATCATGGCTGCCTATCTCATGGAGATCATGTCGGTTGCGAACGGTGGCGATCTTATCGACAACGTCGATCCCGGCTTCGAGGCGATGGGCAAACTTGCAAAACAATCGATCGGCTTCGAACAGTCTTCCTCAATCATGGAGAATTACATGAAAGAAGGCCAAGTCTGGGCCATGCCATTCTGGAACGGGCGTGCGCAGTTGCTCGTCGACAGCGGTTTACCGGTTGATTACGTAAGGCCCACGGAAGGGACGATCCCGCTCGTTGCGACATTGAATGTGCCGATTGGCGCCCGCAATAAAGAAATGGCGAACAAATTCGTCAATTTCTTTCTCGAGAAATCCAGCCAGGAGGCGTGGGTCACGGGCTACAATGTCGGCAGCGCCCGCACTGATATCGATGTTCCCGATGATGTTCGCGCCCGTCAGATCACCACCGAGGACGATCTAAAGACCCTTCTTCTCCCTGATCTTTCCACCGTCGCAGCCAAACTGCCGGAATGGGGAGCTCGCTGGGAGCGTGAAGTGATCGCGGCAGCGAAATAAGGGAGGGCACAATGACAACGCTGGAACTCCTGTCGCCACTTGAACCTGCACGACGCCGGGCCTTTACGCTGCGGCCCTATCTTTCTCTAGTGCCACCTGCAACGGTACTTTTGATCTTCTTTGCTGTGCCAATGGGCATGATGGTCGGGATGAGCTTTCAAGGAGCCGATGATGAGGCGTGGACAACAGCCAACTATCAGCGGTTTTTTTCCGACGATCTGATGCTGGCTGGTCTTGGCCGGACGATGCTCATGTCCGGTCTGGTTGCCATTTGCGTGACCGTTATGGCCTATCCGCTCGCATATTACCTGGCACGTTCGACGTCACGCTGGCGCACAGTCGTGTTTGCACTTGCGATTGCGCCCGAACTTGCCGGTGTTGTGCTGCGCACTTACGGCTGGCTGGTAATCCTGGAGGACCACGGCTTTGTGAACTCGATGCTGATATGGGCAGGGTTGATCTCTGACCCACTGCCACTGTCGAGAAGCATGTTCGGCGTCGTCGCTGGTCTGACGCATGTCGTTCTGCCCTTCGGGGTTCTTTCCTTGCTGACAAGCCTGCAAGGCATCAATCCCAATCTCGAAAAGGCCGCGCAAGTCCTGGGGGCCTCGCGTCCGGCCGTGCTGCGCCATATCGTTTTGCCGCTTTCCATTCCAGGCATCGTCAGTTCGCTGCTCATCGCTTTCACGATGGCTGCTAGTGCCTATGCGACCCCGGCACTCCTCGGCGGTGCGGGCTTCAAGGTACTCGCAACGATGGTCTACGAGCAGGTCCTTTTCTACATCGACTGGCCGTTCGCTGCGGTGATGGCGAATGTGTTGCTGGCGGCAATGCTTGTCGCAGTCTTCATTGGCTCTCGCATTGAAGGGCGCCTCCATAACAAGCTGCATCTCTAGGAGAATGACGTGAACCGGTTTTTGTCGATTACCTTCAAGACTTCGCTGGCGCTCATCCTTGCATTCATCACGCTCCCGCTCCTGGTGGTGCTGGTGGCATCCGTGAGCCCGACCGCAAAGATCGTTTTTGCACCATCGCTCTGGACAACGCAGTGGTATGGCGCGCTCTTGACCAGCCGCTGGATCGACCCGTTTTTGCTCAGCGTCGAGCTCGCGCTGATTGTAACGGTTCTTAGCGGACTGTTCGGGCTTCTGGCAGCCTTCGCGGTCGCCTACGAGAAATGCCCGGGCCATGCCGCTATCATGTCCTTCCTATTGTCTCCGCTTTCCGTCCCGCAGATCGTCAAGGGGGTGGCAATCGTCCTGTTCCTTTCGTCGACCGGGTTTTATGGTCTTCTCGGAACGCCCGGCCTGATCATCGCACACGTCATACTCACCTTGCCATTCGTTGTGCGGATGATCGCAGGTGCAATGTTCAATTTCGACAAACGGCTTGATCTTGCGGCGCGTGTTCTGGGTGCAAGCAAGCTGCAAAGGATCCGCTATATCCTGCTGCCCTTGATCAAGCCCGGCCTTTTTTCAGGAATGACCTTCGCGTTCATTCTCTCCTTCAACAACATTCCCCTGTCGGTCTTCCTCGTCCGGCCTGGCGAAACGACACTTCCCATTACCGTTATCAATCACCTTGAATACAGCCTCGATCCGGTTCTGGCGGCAGTCAACGTCACCTCCCTCTTCTTTATCCTCGCGGCCGTCTTTCTCTTCGAGCGGATCGGCGGTTTTTCGACACAGATACATGGTGGAAGCAAATGAGCACAATGGACATAGAACTGATCGCGATTACCAAGAATTACGGTGCCAACCGCGTCGTCGACAATATTGATCTTTCGATCCCGGCAGGCGAATTCGTCAGCATCCTGGGTCCGTCCGGTTGCGGCAAGACAACGACCCTGAACATGATCGCGGGCTTCTCGGATCCTTCCAGCGGAGATATCCGGATCCGGGGGCAAAGCCAGCTGGGTGTCCCCCCGGAAAAGCGCGGGATCGGACTGGTTTTTCAGAACTACGCCTTGTTCCCGCATATGACGGTTGCCGAAAATGTCGCCTTTGGCCTGAAAATGAAAGGTTGCCCACGAGATAAAACCGAGGCCGAGGTGCAGTCGGCCTTGAAACGTGTGCATCTCGAGGGTCTCGAACAGCGATATCCCAAGGAATTATCCGGCGGTCAGCAACAACGCACTGCGCTTGCCCGAGCGATCGCGCCGAAACCGTCGCTCCTTCTTCTAGATGAGCCCTTGTCTAACCTGGACCTCAAACTGCGAGAGGCGATGCGTATTGAGCTCAAAGAAATCCAGGAGGAGCTCGGAATGACTTTCATTTATGTCACCCACGACCAGGACGAGGCAATGGCGATGTCTGACCGCATCGTGGTCATGCATGGTGGCCTTGTGGCGCAAGAGGGTAAGCCGGACGATATTTATGACCGTCCACAGTCGCGTTTTGTCGCTGATTTCATCGGGAAATCAAATCTGCTTCCGATCGTATCCCTGAGACGGGATGAAGCAGCGACGATTGCTGTTGTCGAGGGCGGTCTTGAACTGATCGTCGTGTCGCCGGAAAATCCCGATGTCGTCCGGTACTGTTGCCTGCGACCGGAAGCCGTCCGTCTCACGCCCCGGGGAACCGAATTACCCTCCCCTGCCAATACGTTCAATGGAACCGTAACCAGGATCGTCAACCTCGGGGCGTATCGTGATTGCTTCGTCACCCTGACGAACGGGACCGTTCTCAAGTCACTCGTGCGATCGACGCGGCTGCCCGATTTGAGGGTCGGTCATCCTGTCCGTCTCTCAATTGATCCCGAGGCTGTACAGCTACTTGAAGATTGAATTGATCGTGTATTCCTATCAATGCACTGAAATTGATATTGGAGATACGAAGGTCAGTAACGCTACTCTTCCCTTGCAGAGATGGAAATTTCCAAGGAAGGAACAGGAAATGCTCAACACTCAAAGAATATCGGCCGTACAGGACGGAAGCAACGTTTGTGCCGACATCGTCGGGTTCGACTTCAACAACTATGACGAAAGGGACATTGAAGAAGTTCGCAAATACTGGCTGCACTACGGCGTTCTTCGTTTCAAGGCCGCTAACATCACTGACGAGCAGCAAGTCGCTTTCTCCCGTCACTTCGGCGAGTTCGTCATTCACCCCAAGCAGTTGCAGGAGGGTGGACATCCGACACACAAGGAAATCCTTGTTATCGCCAATACCATGAAAGACGGCAAGCCTTCCGGTGCCATGGGCAACAGCGAGGCGACCTGGCACACGGATACCTGGTTTTACGAGCGCCCGCCAGCAGGTGCAATCTTGCGTGCGGTGGAGGTGCCGGCGGAAGGTGGGGACACCTACTTTCTCTCCACCTATCGCGCCTACGATGCATTGCCGGAAGAGTTTCGCAAGGCAATCGATGGCAGGCAGATATTCTTCCAGAACGTCTACGACAAAACCGGGAAATTGCGGCTTGGCAAGGTGAAGCCTGCCAGCAAGGATTTCCGGGAATGGAACGGTATTGTCCATCCGCTGGTGCGCACTCACGCGGAAACCGGTCGCAAGGCGCTTTATCTTGGTGGAACGGCTGAAGGTGCATGGATCGTCGGGATGCCACTTGATGAAAGCGATGACCTGCTGAAGCGCCTGTGGCAGCACACGACCGAAACAAGCGAGGTTTTTGTCCAGAAGTGGACGAGAGGCGACATCATGATGTGGGACAATCGTTGCACCATGCATCGCCGGGATTCTTTTGATCCCAACACGATCCGGATCATGCACCGGACCACGACCTCCGGCGAACGTCCGGTCTGATCGTCTCAAGCTTAAGAAAAGCGACCTTAATCATGCAAGAGTACCGGATAGAAAAGGGAGGGGCTCCCCTTCCAACGGACCTTTGTGTCCTGCTGCAGGATGTTGAAACTGCAACGATCGGACATACCGAGCATTTTGGCTTTCTCAACACAGGCATCCGTCCGGTCCTTCCTGCGAAGGTCATCGGGCAGGCATTGACCGTCGCGGCACCAGGCCGCGACGGAGTGATCATCTATAAGGCGATCGACCTCATCCGGCCCGGCGATATTCTCGTTATCGCGCGGGTTGATGGGGACGATATCGCCTGTGTCGGCGGCGGCGTCGCGACAGCAGCAAAAGCGCGTGGCGCTGCTGCAATTATCGTGGACGGACCATGCACTGATGTCGAGGAAATCGTCGCGTCAGGCCTGCCGGTCTGGTGTTGCGGAGTTTCGGCAAAAACGACGAACCGGGCATTCCGGACTGGTGGCTCCATCAATGTTCCCGTCGCCTGCGCCGGCACCGCGGTGCTTCCCGGTTTCGCGGTCCTCGCAGACACTTCCGGGATCTTCGTCGCAGACCGTTCACGGATGCGCAGCCTGGCTGAGGCGGCGCTGAAGCGTCAAGAACGGTCCGCTCGGCTGCGTGCCCATCTTGCGGCAGGCCATTCAATCTTCGCGTACGATGAGGGGCAATCCCAATGAAAATATCGCTCATTCAAATGAACTCCCAGCCGGACCGCAGGGCAAATTTGCGTCAGGCGCAGGCTTTGATGCTCAAGGCCGTCAAGGAGGAGGTGCCGGATCTGATAGTCCTGCCGGAACATTTCGATTGGTCAGGCGGTACCGCCGCGGAAAAGCTGGCGGCGGCAGACTACATGCCCGGTGGTGCAGCTTACCGGATGGCGCAGGAATTTGCTTGCCGGCACGGATTATGGCTCCATGCCGGCAGCATGCTCGAGCGTGTTCCCGGGGAAGAGCGAATATACAACACCACCGTTGTGTTCGATCCCGAAGGCAGGGAAGTCGGCCGCTATCGCAAGATTCATCTTTTCGACATTGTGGCTCCCGACGGCAAGGCCTATCGCGAGTCCGTCACGGTCGCACCAGGGCACGACCTTTTTGTCTACGAGGCTGGTGGCTTCCGGATCGGAGCCGCCATCTGCTACGACCTCCGGTTTTCCCGCCTGTTCGATCAACTTGCCGAGAACAAGGTCGATCTGGTCATTCTGCCGGCTGCCTTCACGATGCAGACCGGAAAGGATCATTGGGAGGTCCTTTGCAGGGCACGCGCCATCGAGTTCCAGGTCTATTTCGCCGCGTGCGGCCAATGGGGCAGTTACCTTGCCGCCGGCGGCGAGACCCGGCAGTGTTTCGGCAACTCTCTGGTTTGCGATCCGTGGGGACAAGTCATCGCCCGCGCCTCGGATGGAACCGGCATTGCAACGGCACGGCTGGACATCCAACGAATAAATGATGTGCGCCGGCTTATTCCGATGGAGCGCCATCGTCAGCAGTTTCCAAGCGCAGCATCCCGGGCAGGTCTTGCTGAAACGCCGTCACCAACAGCTCAACATCTAGTAGTCGAAAATGCTGCCTGCGACGGGCTATGTTCGACTTGCCGCAGCAAGACAGACCTGCCTGCCTCGTGTGAATAGTCGAGAGAGCGCCATGACGACCCCCGCAACGCAGACCCTTGCCGAATGCCTCGTGAATGCGTGTTTTGAGAACCTTCCGCCGGACGTGGTAGAGAAAGCAAAGCTCTGCCTGATGGACTCGGTCGGATGCTTTTTCGGCGGTCACCAAACCCCGGTCGCTCCGGGCCTGGAACAGCTTTCGGCGGACATCGCCGGAGGTTCCGCTAACCCTCCCGGTCCGGACCCCGCCTGGCACGCATTTCAGTACGCGACTCTGGCCAACGCCCTTGACCTCGATGACATCTACTGGAAGGGGCATCCCGGGGCGACAGTGGTTGCTGCCGCTCTCGCAGTTGCCAACCGGTCGCGCTCCACAGGGCGCGACCTGATTGCTGCAATCGTCGCCGGTTACGAGGTGGGATGCCGCATCGGCATGTCGCTCCGCCACAACAGACCGCGCAAGACCGTCCATGGCCATGGCACCTGGCAAATATTCGGCGCAGCCGCCGCGTCGGCGAAACTGCTGAAACTCGATCATAAGCAAGCGGCCCATGCCCTGGCAATCGCGGCTGTCAATGCACCTGTGGCGTCGGTCATGAAGACCGTTTACGGGGCCGCACCGACAATGGCGAAAAACAATTTTGCGACCGCAGCAATGGGTGGCGTCAACGCAGCCTTTCTTGCTCGTGCCGGATTTGAAGGGCCTCTTGACGTTTTCGAAGGAGACACCGGTTTCTGGCGGATGGCGGGAGCCGATGGCGTCGACCTGTCGCAGCTGAAAATCGGGCCCGGTATTCGCTACGAAATACAAGACGTCGGCTTCAAGGCGTTCAGTTGCTGCAGGATCATTCAAAGCAGCGTCGAAGCTGCTGTTGAGGCATTCGCCGTCGCGGCTGTTCACGGCAACGGTCATGACGTCAGGGAAGTCGAGGTCTTCGCTTCCGAGATCGTCTGCCGTCCCCCGTTCAATGATCCCCAACCCCGCGACATCTGGGCGGCCCAGTTCAGCGCACCTTTTTCAATCGCCATGGGCGTGCTCGGACACGCTGCCGGTCCGGAATGGTTCGAGCCTTCCCGTTTCCTGGATCAAACAGTGCGCGAGCTGACGTCAAAAATCCAGCTCTTTCCTCTGAGACCCACGGATCGATTGAGCCATCATCACGGGGCAAAGGTCCGTCTTCACCTGCTCGACGGCCGCGTGGTGGAGGCCAATGTCGAGGTTGCAAAGGGCGATGCTGCCAATCCACTTTCGCCTTCGTTTCTGGAGAAGAAGTTTTTGCGCCTGTCGGCGGGGCGTTTGCATGGGAACGCAAAACTGGAAATGCTGCAGTTCCTCAAGCAGCTCGAGTTGAAAGACGACCTGCTGTTTCTGCTGGACACGATCCGCACACCAAGAGGCGTGCCTCAGTCCATGGACAGCCCTATGTAACCGGAATGAATATTGTCGCATAAAAGATAGCTAATCTTGGCTTTATTTCCCGCTGATTCCTGCTGAAATCCTCTCGTTCGGATGTTCGAGGAGGAACTCGCATGAGTGGAGGAATTATCAGTCCAAGCCTGTCAGACATACCGTGTTACTGCGCGACAGATATCGCCGGGAACGAGGCTCTCCTTGATGGCAAGATCGTCCATGAGGTTGCCGGCAAAGCATGGGACGACATTGCGCGCGGTTCCGCGTACGGCACGAAATCCGTGCTGTCCATCACCCCCGGAGAGATTGACAGGCATCCCTTGATCAAGGATGCAGTATCGCTGGAGGAGCGTCTTGGCTGGAAGTTGTCCTGCCTTTCAAGCGTCAACAGCCGCTATGGGGCAGTGAAAATCGTGGGCGCGAACGCCCTCAATCGCCAGCTCGGTCTTCCACGGTCACGGTCCACGATTGTCCTCCTGGACAAATTCACCCTCCTTCCTCTTTGCCTGCTCGATGGAACCGACATCTCCGCCGCCAGGACGGCGAGTTATGCGACGCTTGTTCTTGAACGACTGCTCGCGCGCCGTCGAGATATGTCTATCTTCCTGTTCGGCGCCGGACCGATTGCTGAAAAAATCGTTCTGGCGCTTGATCGATGCCACGGGGAAAAGATTTGCGAAGTCTTTATCCGTAGCCGCACAGTTGACTCAGCCATACGGTTCGCGAGATCGCTGGAAAAGACGGTAACCTTCGACATGATTCCCGTTCGGGACAACGCCGATCTCGGTCGATGCGATTTTGTGATTACTGCATCAAACGCCAAAGCTCCCGTCTTCGAGGCCAGTGAGATAGGCGACGCTCCCGTGCTTCATCTGGGTGGAGATGAAACACCCACGGGACATTTGGAACGGGCGCTGCGGTGCGGTAGCGTTCTGTGTGACGACGTGGAGATGGTGTCGCGTCGTGGTTCGCAAAGCCTCGCGCTTCACTTCTCGCGGAAAGGAACGACGCTGGAGCAATTGGGACCACTTCTCGGCATCCGGTCAATTACGGCGGTTCTGGATCCGTCTGAGATCGCACAGGAAAAACCTGTCCACATCACCTGTGTCGGTTTGCCCATGCTGGACCTTTATGTGGCCGCACATGTCTATGAGGCTTTGTCAGGCGTCACTGATGATAACGCCGGCGGAGCGACGGTTGTTGAAGCGCCCCACTGAGAGATGCTCCCATGTATATGACGAAGCTCCTCGCCGAATGCATTGCTGACGGTGTTTTCCATACCGTGCCGGTAGAGGTGAGGAACAAGGCACTGTGCTGCCTGCTCGACGCCGCGACCTGCGCTCTCGCCGGCAAACATACCACCGGATCGACAAGCGCCAGACTTGTTGCCAGCCGAATTTTCGGTCTCGGAAACGCGGCCCTTTGGTTTTCGGAGCATCGCTTATCGACCATCGGCGCCGCCTTCGCCAACTCGGCTTCTGTTTGCGCCCTTGATTTTGATGATGGTCATCGTGCCGCGCGCGGACATCCAGGTGCTGCGGTGATCCCTGCTGTTCTGGCCACCTCCGCGGACGGGGCAATCGACGCGGACGAATTCGTCGCTGCGATCGTCGCCGGCTACGAGATCGCCATTCGGATCGCCGCCGCACAAAATCTTGAGACCATAAAAAGTCGCCAAAGCGGTCTCTGGGCCGGCTATGGTGCGGTCGCTGCAGCCGGCAGTATCAATCGCACACGCGCTGATCATCTTGCCCAAGCCTTGGCGATCAACGGTGTATGGGCCCCCAATCAGGCGGCAAATGGAAGTTCCGGCTATTCGAAGCTCACCGGGAATCATGCGAAAGAAGGAATCCCGTGGAGCGTCCTCACTGGCCTCACCGCACTCGAATTGGCCGAAACGGGGTTTACGGGCCCAGAAGATATTCTCGATCACGCTTCCCATTTTGACAGGGATCGTATCGAGAACGGGCTTGGTCTGACCTGGGAAATCCTGGGGACCTATTTCAAGCCGTATTCCTGTTGCCGCTATATCCATCCGGCCATCGATGCAACGCTGGACCTCATGCAAAGCCGGGGACTCGAGCCGGCAGACGTACTGTCAATCGAGGTCCACACATTCCAGTGGGCTCAGCGGCTGCAAAACAAAGTCATACCGAAAACTCTCGTGGAGGCTCAATACAGTTTGCCTTTTTGTCTGGCAGCGGCCGTCCGTCGTGGCGCCTCTGCGCTGGCGCCCATCGATGAGCGACTTCTCGATGACCGGGAAATCTGTTCCCTTGCCGGTGCCGTTACCCTGGCCCTCGATGAACAGATCGACGAAAAATTTCCGTCAGAAACGTTGGCTAGAGTGACATTAACCACTCCTTCGGGCGAAATAACCTCCACCACCGTTATGCCGCGTGGCGATGCGGGCCGACCGATGCTTTGGGACGACCTTGGGGAGAAGTTCCATGAGGTGTGCAAGGGCAAAATGAGTGCAGCGCGTGAGGACGTTTTCGACACGGCGATTGACCAGCTCAAGTATGGTGATCCTCTGCCGTTCCTGCGAGAGATTTCGGCCGACCTGTGATTATTGATCGCTTCGCTTGGCCGTAGAAGCGCCCGAACTATTGCCTTTGATCGTTCCATTCCAGACCACCACCTTGCCACGGATGATGACGTGACGGACGCGGCCCAGGTTGACACGATCGACGATCGCGAGATCGGCGCGCCTGCCCTTCTCGATCAAACCGCGATCGCTTGCCAATTGTGGAAAGGCGCGTGCGACGTTCCCGGTCGCCAATGCGACAGCTGCAGCCGGTGACATCTGCTTCTTGTTAACAATGCGCTGGATTGCCACGAGGATGCTGTCCCAATGGCCGCCGGCATAGTCAGTCGAGATCGTATCGACGCATCCGGCCTCGATCAGGGCGTCGAAATTCGCCGGATTATTGCGCCAACGAGTCTGGATGCTGTCAAGCGTTGAGACATCGATGGTGACGCCACGCCGTCGCAGTTCGTGGGCGAATGACACGGATTCATCCGGCAGAAACATCGGATGGTTCGTATGACCCGCGACGATGTTTGCGTGGGGGTATTTCTCAGCGACTTCGATCAGACGTTGGACCGACGGCGCAGAATTGTGAAAAATCGCCGGGAAGCCCACACGCGCGGCTTCTCGCGCCACCTCCTCAAAGCCTCTCAGCGCGAGGTCGACCGGTGGCATTACGGACGCGAGAATGACCTGACGGACGGTTCGCACGCTGCAGACATCGGACAGACCGCATTCGTTGAGTATCTCCTGCAATTCGCGATCGGAAACTCCATCCTCGACTTTCAGGTATCGGCCGACCACGGCATTTCGCAACTGGCGTGAAACCAGAGGTGATACCTCCCGTCCCGTCGCCCGTTTCATCGCCTCGGGAATGAACCGATATTCCTGTGCACCGCCTCCCAGTGTCTGGCCCCCGCCAACCTCGCCAAGGGCTTTTGCTCCTTGAGACAAAGCATCATCGATGGATGCATGTCGATGTCGTTCGGAAAGACCGGCACCATCGATTGCCAAGGCGGCTTCGATATTGGAAGGGGTATGCGCTGTGGAGATATGGACATCAAGCGGATGTGGATCGACCTCAAACGCCTCATCAGGCAACGCCAACCCGCATACATTCAACAATGTCGACGTCCCTTCGAGAAGGTGCCTGTTCCTGTTCCAGACGATCACGTCCCTATCGACAGGAGACGACCCGCTCGGCATAGATGGCCCGCACACGCAGCCATGGGCATGCGCATTGATAACGCCCGGGATAATCGTGTGGCCGTGAGCGTCGATGACGTCGATCTCATCAGGATTGATGGATATATCTCCTGGCTGGACGAAAACAATTCTGCCCTCTCCGATACCGATGGATGCATTTTCATGAAATGTCGCGCCATCTCCCGTTATCACGGAAGCACCGCGTATGATCCTGTCGAGCCGATTATGAGACATTGCGATCGTCCCCCAAACCGTCTGGAGCCTGACGCGCATGGGATTCCAGAATGTAGCCGACACCCCGGACGGTGCGGATAAGATCGGGTTGCCCGTTCCCGTTCAGTCTCTTTCGCAATCGGCCTATGTGGACGTTCAGTGTGCGCTCTTCGACATGATGCAGACCTGGCCACACCGCACTCATGAGCTCCGCCCGCCGGCAAATTTCGGTCGGTCGCTCCATTAAGTACGACAACAGAGCAAATTCCAGTGGTCCCAAATGGACGTTTAGACCGTTTCTTGAAACCCGATGATGCTCGAAATCAATCTCAATGCCGCCATAGGACAACTGCCCTGATCGCACTCGAGGCAGTGCCCGGCTGAGCGTACGCTTGCGCAGATATTCAAGCAGCTTGACCGGCGCAAATGGCCGGACGAAACATTCTTCGGCGCCGGCGCGCTGCATATCGACATATTGCCCCTCGGCGCCCGCACCAATGATCGCGAGCACGGGGACGCCCGCCGTGCGATGATTTCCCTTGATCCTGTCACAGAGCTCAACCGCGGGAAAGGGATCAGGTCTGCAGTCAAGCAGTATAGCCATGACTTGGTGATCGTCGGCCAGATGCGACATTTCTTCCACGCCTCTGGCCATCCGAACCTGATAACCCTCAACTTCCAGAATATGTGAAAGGAGGAGGAAGAAGTCCGCATCAACCGAACCGATCAGGATCAATTTTTTCATCAAATGTCCTTTGCGTCGGCAGCACCCTACAAAAGCAGGGCTGTTACCTCCTGCATCGAAGCAACATACCTATAATCGACACACTACTTTCTCTCATTTTCGATGTGAAATCGACTACTAGAAGTAGTAGTCGCCAAAAGTGATGCGTTGTGGCACATTTGAAATTTATCTTTGTTATCAGGGGAGACGGTGGCCGCCGACACAGTTTGGCTACTCGCAGGACGATCATTGCAGGGACGGACATTTGACCACATCGAAGAGCGGAAAGACCAGGGATGGCTTCGTATCGAACGCTTGGCAGCGAGATCGGAAGCGTAGCGTCGCAATCGTTGAATTATCATCGCATCATCCAAACAGCGATAAACGCCTGTGCGAAACGGCTATTTTGCGTTGCCGAAGTAGATGCCTCCACCAACGGGCAACAGGCATCCGGGCTACCACGCCATCGCTGCGGTCTGGTTGGAAGCTACATAGGCCGCAACGGAAAGATGCTGCTGCCAGACCAAGACGGTCGCTCGGCGTGACTCCTGACGGGCGAGCTATCAGCGACCGAGCGGGACGCTGACCAAAGCTAAAAAATGTTGATAAGGCGTCGGTTTCGAAGCGATCGTTCCCCCCAACGTCGAGCCGATAGCCGAACAATAAGTCTGGACGCGGTACAGCCTGCCACGGCTTCAACCGAAAGACGAGCGGCAAAATCATGAGGATGTCGGTCGTCTAAAACGCTGGCGCGTTGTCGTTGAGCGCCCATGGGGAACGAGGTGCTTGTCGTCTGCGCCGTGAGACTCACCTCACAACGAAAAGGATTACGGCATGAAATCAGTGTCTGCGAATCTCGCCAAGGCTATCGAGACAATCACAGATGCCCCCACAGTCTACGAGGCTCTTTTATGTGTTCAGGGAATTTACGACGTCGATTTCGTCACCTATCATCTCACCGCAACTGTGATCAGCGACCTTGATGCGCCGTTTGTTCAATCAACTTACAGTCCGGAATGGATCGCACGGTATTTCCTGAAGCGATATGTTCAGGTCGATCCTGTTGTGCAACAGGGCTTTTTGCGGCAGCTTCCATTCGACTGGCGTGAATTCGAAATGACGCCCGAAATCGCAGCATTCTTTGATGATGCCCGGCAGCATGGCGTCGGAGAGTTCGGTTATTCGATCCCCATTACTGACAGGGTCGGCCGGCGGGCGATTTTCTCCCTCAGTGCGGAGCACGACCCGAAAGGCTGGGACAGACTTGTTGCAGGAAATATGTCAGACTGGATCGAAATCGCCTATCAGATCCATATGAAGGCGATCACGGAGATTCATGGCGGAGAAGACCCTGTTCCGGGTCTCAGTGCACGCGAGCGGGAGTGCCTGTCATGGGTAGCACGCGGAAAAGATCACAAGGATATTGCACTCATTCTCGGAATTTCCGAGCATACGGCAAGAAGCTACCTCAAGTCGGGCCGGTTAAAGCTTGGATGCGCAACTATTTCATCCGCCGCAGTCCAGGCGATGAAGTTCAGGCTGATCAACATCTGATTTAGCAGCACGAACCGGGACTTTCACCCTAGTGGCACAACAACCAAAGACCTTCAATTTTCGGCGCAATACCTCAATTGATTGTACCCATCTGTAGCGATGGCCAACTCGGGATTTACGTGCATCCTATTCCGACACATGATCGGAGATTGGCTCGTGTTCCTTCTTATCCAACCCTATCAATATTATCGGTACGCAGGCCTGCTGGAGCAGTCGTTCCGATTGCGGAAGCGGGTTTTTCACGATTGTCTTGGCTGGCAGGTCGATGTGCATCACGGTCTTGAACGGGACGCGTATGACGAGTTAGGCGCTGTGTACCTGGTCTGGTGTGACAAGGACGCGCACCATCTCTATGGCACGGTACGGCTCATGCCGACGACAGGGCCGACATTGCTGCATGATGTGTTCAGGCGAACTTTGCCGGCAGAGGATCTGGTGTCACCAGCCACATGGGAAGGCACACGAATGTGCCTTGATGTCGACCTCCTCAGAGCGTCTCAACCGACGCTCAGCCCATCAAGAGCGTTTGGGTTCCTTTTGCTGGCCCTGTTCGAATGCGCCTTTGCGCATGGCATCAAAACACTTGTGTCAAACTACGAACCGCCAATGGAGAGAGTATATCGGCGAGCCGGATTGATCGTGGAGGAGATTGGCCGTGCTGACGGTTATGGCCGGCTTCCGGTGTGTTGCGGCGTGTTCGCTGTTTCAGAGGAAACTCTTCAGCAAATGCGAACAGTCCTTCGAGTTGCACGACCTCTATACAGGCGATTTTTGCCAGCGGCGTCAGAAGCGGCCGCAAGACAAACGCCTCAAGGCTCGGACCACATCAAACCTCTTAGAAAAACGGAGCTCTTCTGGACCTGCAACGCAGCCCGCAGCCAGACGTGTCTCTCACGGATGGGAGGAAAATACCTCGGATGAAACTCTGGCTACACAAATTGATCGATACGACGTCCATGATGAAAACCAGCCAAGCGACTACAGAACTACTCGATCACCTGACCCAAGAGCTGGGGTTTGACTATTTTCATGCGCTGACTGTCCGTCATCCCGGGTTTGGGAACTCCATCCTGTCGAATGCTCCCGAGGCGTGGCTGGACCAATATCGGCAGGAGCATTTCGACAGGATCGATCCAATCCTGGACCGCACCCGTGAAATAATGGCACCATTCGTCTTTGATTTTGAGCATGAGAGAAAAGTCGCGCGCGGACCCGACCAGACCTTCTATTCCAGTGCCGACGAGGCGGGCATCAGGGCCAGCATATGCATGCCCGTGATGGCGCCTTTCAGCGATTTGTTTACCCTCTCACTTTTCACCGGCGATGTAACGTTGCCCCACAAATACCAACTACAGCCTGTTCTGAGTGCAAACGCTGTGGCATTACTCCACATGTGCGTGGAGGCAACCGAGGCGGCATCGATCAGAGCACCGGCCATCGAACTGACGGCGCGGCAGTCAATGGTGCTCAAGTGGGCCGCCGAAGGGAAAACGACCCAGGAGATAGCCCTCCTCGAAAACATGACACACCATACGGTCAATTTTCATATGAAGACCATTCGACGGAAACTTAAGACCGTTACCCTTCCCCAGACAACCGCATTGGCCACAAAGTTGGGATTGATCTAAGATTAGGGCTTCAGGCAAACCACTAAGATTGAATCTTCAATAGTAGAAGGCATTGTATTTATAGGGAAATAGCTGTCGCCGGCGTGGGCAATGAACAGCAGGACGACCTGCCCCAAATTCGTGGTAATTCAGTCGGCGGCGTCTCGCAGAACGCCGACATTTGTACAGCGCTCTTGCTCCAGATTTCCACACATCGGATCGCACTTCAGCGTCTCTTGCACCATCATCGACAGACCGGGAAAGCCTTTGCGCATGTCCGTATGGCCGGTCGCCAACCAGACCTTCACACCAGCAGGAACCGGGATCATCGCCGACCCAGCACACAATCGAGAACGCGGCCAAGGGCCTCAGTGTCTATGTCGCTGTCCACACGGACACGGCGACCGCGGCCCAGCTCAATCATCACATCGCTACGCTTCCCGCGGGGTTGCGGTGGGGCCGGCGTTTCCGTGGCGGTGGGCTGGATTGCCGTCGCAGCCTCCGACACGATCACAGGCATCAACGTGCTCGCCGACTCGAGCCTCGGTTCCTCGATATGGCAAAGCTCTTTGCGCCACCGAAAGAGCTGGCTCACGTGGATGCCGGCCGATCGCGCAATCTCGGAGAGAACTGCCCTTGGCTCAAGGCAGGCAGCAACGAGCCGCTCATTATCCTCGCGAGACCAGCGCCGACGGCGCTCGACAGACGTGATCACTTCAATTGGATGCTTCGTCATAGGACTACTCCTAGTGTTTGCACTAGGACTTCGGATGTTCGCATCAACCTCGAAATGCGGCCCTCACCGGGGGCTTACCCTCTCTACGAGATTTTAAGCACATGGTTCGGCAGCGCCTTCGCAACACTGTTGACGACGGCCTCTGTAAATTGCCTTGGCCTCAGTGAGCGATTCTTTTTGCTCATAAGACGAACGTAGGGTTGTGGCTTCCGTTGAATCAGCGTGTATTTCTGGAGGTGTCCAATAACTCGCCAGTTCAATTGGTGGTAACGTCGTTAATCAAGCAGGTGATCCTTTGAGCTCTTTCAAAAACCTATGGCGGGAATTCTTCAAAGCCAAACCTAGGGTAAAGTTGGATAACCGATTTGTCGATTTGGCTCCTACCGACGATGCTGATCGAACTGGCGTTTACTCGTCCGCGCTCAACGCGGCCATCGGCAGGGAGAACGTATTCAACATCGCGCTCACTGGGCCTTACGGGTCTGGTAAAAGCAGCGTGATAAAGACATTTCTTAAGTCGTACGAAGGAAAAGCACTACCCTTATCACTGGCTTCCTTCATACCTGAGGCGGAAACAGAAGGAAAAACAAAATTAAGCAAACAAGAAATTGAGCGAAGTATCCTGCAGCAATTGTTATACGGAGCAAATGCAAACAATCTACCACATTCACGCTTTAAACGGATTCAGACGCCACACAGACTGTCGATTCTAAGCGCACTGGCGCTTTGTGTAGGCTTATTCTGTGCTTGGTATCTTTTCAACAACGTATCAATCATAACCAACGGAAAATACTTCACGCCATGGAAAATTTCGAACTGGTTTAATTATGTGGCTTTTGTCAGCGGGATTGCCTGCATATGGTGGCTCGCTTATGGAATATATGTCAAAAGCTTTGACGTCTCTCTTAAAAGCGTTTCGCTTAAAGACATACAGATCGCTCCCAAAGCACTTGATCAAGAATCAATTCTCAACAGGCATCTTGACGAAATAATATATTTTTTTCAGTCAACGGAATACGATCTAGTTATCATAGAAGATTTGGACCGGTTCGAGGAGCCGCATATCTTTGTGACTTTGCGCGAGATTAATGCGTTGGTGAACCAGAACTCAGGCATACGCCGCCGCATCCGCTTTATATATGCTCTACGTGACGAAATTTTTGTTACAACAGATCGGACGAAGTTCTTCGAATTTATTATTCCAATAATACCTGTAATCAATCATTCTAATTCAATAGATAAGGTTTTGACACATGTGAATCGAATTGGACTTGCGGGGCAGCTTGACCCTCGTTTCTTGCGTGATGTCTCGCGATACCTGGATGACATGAGGCTTATTGCTAACGTATTCAACGAATACATCGTATACTACAGCAACCTGACTGCGCAACAGAATGAAGGGGTAATCGATGCCAATCGGCTGCTCGCCATACTTATTTATAAGAATGTAATGCCAAAGGACTTTGCTTCCCTCCACAAACAGGACGGCCTACTAATTAAAGCATTGCGCCTATACGAAGATATCATCGCTAAAGCAGAGAGCCAAATACGACTCCAAATTAACGAAATACAAGGCGAAATTGATAGAGTTGAAAATCACACACTGGATGACATCAGAGACCTTCGTAGAGTTTTTGCTATAGGCATCATTTCACAACTTCCACCACATACAGCGACCATCGCCACAGATACTGGACAAATCGGCATCGGAAAGCTTCCTGACCATCCCGATTTTGAAAAAATCCTCTCAGGGAACACAATATCAATTACCAACCAATATGGTCAGCCGAACTCGGTCCAGTTATCGAGCGTCGAAAAAGCAATTAACTCCAGCATGACGTACGCTGAACGAAAGAATGCCATTGAGAGTCAAGCGGCGGATTCTAGAGCGAGGATTTCTGAAAAGTTAGAGCAACTGAAACGCGAGATTCCGCTCTTGCGCATGAAGAAATTCCACGAGATTCTTAGGACAGGCTCCGCTTTAATCGACGAGACATTTGGGGAGGCGAGCGGAAATCGAGATCTTCTAAGATATCTTATCTTAGAAGGATATCTTGATGACTCATATCACCAGTACATTTCGCTATTTCACGGCGAACGCCTTTCCCCCCATGATCATCAGTTTCTTCTTCAGATCCGCGCCTACAAAAACCCCCGTCCAAATTTCCAATTGAACAATATTCCTGAAGTATTAGCATCGATGAGGGAAGACGATTTCGGCCGTGAGTACGTCCTAAATTTGAATATATTCGAGTATATGCTGGAGAATTGCGGCGAAAATGCCACCCGTATTGATCGGGCAATCGCATTTGTGAAGGAGAATTTTGATGAATGTGAGGAGTTTTTCACAGGTCACTATGCGACTGGAAAGTTCACCGATCGGCTCATCTCAATGCTTTTGGCTAATTGGTCTGACTTTCCCTTGGTCGCTCTAGAAGGCTCGCAAGCTGTGGCTCATGCGGCGCGTATTCTTGCATTTGCTCCTGAGGAGTTCTTCGCTTCAGAAAGCAAAGGCCGCGCTGCGCTATCTAAATTCCTTTCTGAAAATTTGAGCCTAGTTCTCGACCAGAATGTGGACTTCGAATTCAAACGCCTTAAGGTATGTAATGTTGTTGTCACAAGTCTAATAAGCATTTCTGACTACAGCGGTGCTTCCGAGTTCATTATAGCTGAAAAGCTTTATAGAATTTCGATCGAGAACATCAGGCACATTATGGCGTATTCCATCGGATATTCTAACCTCAATGATCTTGAGACGCGAAATTATACCGCGGTTTGCAGGGCTAACGATAGCGGACTTCGTGCCCACATTGATGCGAATTTTGGTGCGTATCTCACGGACGTGTTGCTGAGCTTAAAAGAAAACACGTTTGAGGATGCAAGGGCCGTCGTTGAAGTGCTGAACCATGAGGAGGTGGATTTTGATAGCCGAGCCCAGTTCCTCGAGATGCAATCCGCCCGCATTCATTCGCTAAGCGACGTTCCGGAGGGATTTTACGAAGTGCTCCTTCTCACTGAGAAAGTCGAGAGTACGTGGGAAAACTGCCTAAAATACATCAACAGCGACATCTATGACGATGAAGTGCTAACCTCCTATTTGCAGCGCGGGAATGCAGCTGAGGTGCTTTCCGAAACTCCAGTAGCAGACGGAGAGCAGTGGCGTAAACTTCGACAGTTTCTGGTCAACAACGAAGCGTTTGACGATGAAATATACCGTTCATACATTAGCAATCTTCCGAACCAATTCACTAAGCTGCCGAGCGTCGGCTCTGAAAAACTCAGAATCCTTATTAAAGCACGCAAAATCTCGTTCTCAAGTGAGAACTTCGAAGCGATGGACGAAGGCATAAAACCCTTCTTTATCGCAACGAATTTCAACAGCTACTGGAGCGACCGCGATGAGTTCGAGATGGACGACAGTTTACGCGGGGAGCTTTTGCAAGAACGCATATCAGAAGCGCAAAAAATGCTCGTCATTTCTGAAATTGATCCGAATTTCATAGTCGGTCATCCTGAGGTCGCTGCATTGGTAGCGCCCGTCTTGAATGGACAGCCTATTCCGCGAAAGCCTTACCATCCTGATTTCATACGAGCTATCATTGTAAATTCTCGGAAAGGTAAACCCCAAATATCTCTGTTCAACAAATTGCAGGAAAGTCTATCCCTGGAAGAAGTCCGCAGCATTCTCGAGGAATTGCCGTCTCCATATTGCGACGTAGTGACATCCGAAAAAATTCCAAAAATAGAACTGACGGACACCAATATGCAGTTTGCGTCTTGGCTTAAAGCGCGGAAAGTAGTTTCCTCGTATAGCGTATCAATTTCTACAGGGATTATCCGGATCAACAAGTTTCGAAAGTAGTCGTGACGAAAATGCCGTCCGGAGGGCTTTCACCTTTATTTTTTTGGCGTTAGCGTTCTGCGTTTACCTTGAGCATTTCATCGCCACCGCGCCAGCCTGAACAATTTCCTCCTGACCAAAAACCTCGATCCATTCCGGTGTGGTGGCTTGGAATATCGGGGGGGGCTCTCTTGAATTCGGCGGTGATCTTAGCTGTCTCGGCCTGCGTGGCAGCTTCGTGATTGATCTTACTGGTAGGGCTGCGGCACAGATTCACGTTGAAGTGTGCGTAGCGGTTGCGATCTTGGCGCGGTTGGCAGCGTCGGCTGGGTGAATCTTCTTCGCCATGGTGTTGCTCCTTTTCGGACGGGGAGTGTTATTGCCACGACAAAAAAGAGCAAGAGCGAGGGGCTTTGTCAGAAGAACTAGGCTCGGGACTCGTTAAATCAAAGCCAGAAGATGACGGTAGCTGCGATGCATATGCTTGAGAAGAAAGTGTGGGGGCAGCGATCGTATCTGGTGTGAATTCGCCGCCAGTCTTTGAGCCTGCCGAACATGTTTTCAATCTTGTGGCGCTTTTTGTAGAGCGTGGGATCATGCGGGATAACGACCTTGCGGCTTGCTCTTGAAGGAATGCAGGCGGTAATCTTGCGCTGCGCCAGGGCCTCTCGAAACCAATCGGCGTCGTAACCCTTGTCCGCCAGCAAGGTCTTGGCCTTTGGAAAGGCTTCGATCATCCGTGCGGCACCTTTGTAATCGCTCATCTGCCCCTCGCTCAAAAGCAAGATCAGCGGCCGACCGTGACCATCGCAGACAGCAGCTTGGAGTTCAGGCCGCCCTTGGTTCGTCCGATACGTCGGGGAACATCCCCTTTTTTAGCAGACTGGCTGCGGTGCGATGGGCTTTCAAATGTGTAGCATCGATCATCAACTGCTCCGGCTTGCCGCGTTTGGCAGTCAGCTCAGCCAAAATCCGATTGAATACGCCGAGCCTGCTCCAGCGGATGAAGCGGTTATAGATCGTCTTGTGCGGACCATACTCTCTTGGCACATCGCGCCATCTCAGCCCATTGCGCAAAACGAAAATGATGCCGCTCAAAATCAACCGATCATCAACGCGTGGCACGCCGTGCGACAATGGAAAATACGGCTCAATGCGGCGCATCTGCGCATCTGACAGAAGCATCAAATCACTCATAACAGCGTCTCCTTTCGATCACAATGAATCAACAAGGGGAGGCCTACGCAAGCTATTTAATAGGTCCTGAGCCTAGGCTGACGGATGGCAATAAAAGACTAGGGATATTAGGAACCTAATTTTTACAACTTTTAGTTATGGATGACGAAACTATTCGCATACGCCTACCCGAATGAGTAAACAAAAAAGCGCAATAAAATGCAGTTACATCTTACAGACCTAGACGCCCTAACACTCACAGTTCGCCAACCTCTATCTCGATCCTATATTCAGGAAGCAATACAGGCATACAGGTCGGGCAGCTACAAAGCTGCAATCGTCGCCGTTTACGTGGCGGTAACGTTTGATATTATCAGCAAAATCAGAGAGCTGGGAGAAGGTGGCGACGCAAAGGCGCTCGCTTTTGTCGCGACGTTTGACGCAAACGTCCGCGAAAACAACACTAAAAAGCTCTTGGAGATTGAGGGAAAGCTCCTCGATACCGCCGAAGCGGAATTTGAGTTCTTGGACCCTATCACAAAACGTCATTTTGATCGGTTGAAACAAGACCGCAATCTCTGCGCTCATCCTGCTTTCACCGCTGATGGGCAGCTTTTTATGCCGGAACCGGAGTTAGTCCGGCTATATATTGTTGAAGCCGTTCGGAACCTACTTTCTCAAAGGCCAATTCAGGGTCGCGCGATTATCAACCAGTTTGATCAAGAATTTAAAAGTGCTTCCTTCCCGACAAACGCCGAAGAAATCGTGCGGTTTGTCCGAGGACGTTACCTCGAAAATTCAAGAATAGGCGTTCACACGTCCCTCGCTGCCGTATTTGCTAAGGCTTTGCTAAAAACCGCCCCGGAGGGGTGGAGTTCTAAGCTTCACTTGCTTCCTCTGGCTCTTCAAGCTGTAAAAGACACCGATGCTTCAGTATGGTCTTCGACAACGTTGCCGTTGATCACCAGATTGATTGACGAGGCCAGCGACGAAACGTTACCGAATTCGTTTGGAATTCTCGCTCGCTTCAAAGATGTGCGAGATACCCTGTCGCAGCAGACATGGACAAGACTTCACACCTTCGTTGAGAATTGCCAACTCGATGAGAACGACGTGCGAGTTTTCGGGGCTGCCGTTATCCCAGAATTTGCGGCGAAAGCCGCCGCGCGGCTGACGAAAGCAGATTTGTCAACGCAGGTTGCAGTATTTTCCCGTTTTCCGTTGCCGGTTTATTGGCCTATTGCCTTGGCCAAATTACGCAGTGCAGGATCGTTCAGAGGGGCCGAGGCGCTTTTTAGTGGGTGCATTTCTCCGTTTGTACAGACAGCTGATCCATCAAAGACGGTTGAGCTTTTCGAGACGGTGGTCGCAAACAATCAGATACTCTATGCGGCCGGTATTCCGTCTGGATTGGAGCTGTTTGTAAGCCACGCGGCTCAAAAGCATCCCTTGCATTTTGATCACCTTGAAGTCTTCTTGTCTGCGATAACCAAACATGAAGTGCGAGGCATGTATGAGTGTGTTCTTGGAGCCTCTGGTGTAGTTGTACCTCCGCCCCCTCCGCAAAATAACGAGCTATTGTAACAAATTAGTAGCGCTGCGCTCCACGCGCCGCCGTTTACGCCTCTACTTCGACGAAGATACGGGGCGGCAGGCGGGCTTTCGGTTCGAACGGACGCTATTCCCATCGGCAAATAAACTCACCGCATGGTCGAAATCCATCTTGCGGGAGTTGGATATATAGATAGGTTGCCGCTATGACTTCGACACAGCACAACGCTCTGGCTTCGGACGCAATCGGCGTAGGTTCCTACACCGCGCCGGAGGCTGCGCGCCTGCTGCGAACGACCCCGCTTAACGTGAACCGGTGGCTACGGGGATACACCTATAAGCGTTCGGGCGAGGTGCGGCACATGCCGCCGCTCTGGACGACACAGCATGCCTCCATCGAGGACCATCTTGAGATCGGGTTTCGCGATCTGATCGAGCTTCGCTTCGTCAAGGCTTTTGTTGACGCAGGTGTTGGCCTTCTCGCCATCCGCAATTGCCTCGAATACGCGCGGGAATGCGCAAAGGATGACCGCCCCTTTTCCACACGCCGCTTTCAGACTGATGGCAGGACGATCTTCCTCGAAAGCATTGAACGAGCGGGCGAACAGGTCGCCGAAACCAAGCTGCTCGATCTCAAGAAAAAGCAATACGTCTTTAAGCAGGTAATCGAGCGCACATTCAAAGACCTCGACATTGAAGATGCCGCGGTTGCGCGCTGGCGTCCGTTCCACGGAAAGAAATCCATCGTGATTGATCCGGGCCGGGCGTTCGGTCAGCCAATCGTCTCTGATTTCGGCGTCCCAACGGTTGCGCTGGCCGACGCGGTAGAAGCGGAAGGCTCAGTCGAGGAAGTCGCCCGGATATTCGACGTGACGGTCGCTGTTGTTCGCGATGCGGTCCAGTTCGAAACTGATTTGAAGAGAGCAGCTTGAAGGTTCTGATAGATGAAAACCTTCCCCCTGCTCTTGCACGTTCTCTGAACGCACTATTCGCTGGAAAGCACGAGATAATCCACGTCCGCGAGCGATATGGTCCCGGCGTAAAAGACTTGCAGTGGATCACCGAGTTGAGCGCGGAGGGACGCTGGATCATTATCTCGGGTGATCGCCGCATTACCCGCAACAAAGCGGAATACAACGCCTTCCGATCCTCCAATCTTGTCGGCTTTTTTCTTTCAAAGGGGCTGTATAAGTCACCGCTCACCAAGCAGATGGAGCGGTTGCTCGCCTTGTGGCTGACGATTGAGACGCAATCGGCGCTCGTGCAGGGCGGCGCAATGTTCGAGCTGCCAATTAGCAGCACGCGCCTCAAGCAGATGTAGTCAGCAAGCGGGCACGCGCTTCGTGCGCGCAGACCGCGCCATACATGGCTGCTCGAATTCGCTTCCCAGATGCCCCGGCGCTCGGCCTCAGCCGCTACTTGCTCCCTCGCATACCGGCCTTTGAATACCGACCCAATCGACGGCATGCACCCGTCGAACAGGCCAGTCATCGACCGGCTCGCGGTCGTCCCGGAAGCAATCGGCGACAATTCTTCCATAGCGATCCTGATCGACTTCGACGCAGGTGCCTGTGCCGCTGCGGCCATCGTCGCTGCGACCTCGGACTACGAGCGCGAAACCGCTGTCGATACGCGCTTGACCTTGACCTGTTTGCCATCTTGAAGTGTCAACTATGGCGGCGAGCATTGGGCACTTTTGGATAAAGGCTAACGATCGCACAGAAAACCAGAGGGCAGAGGACGTAAGAAGCCGCTGATTTCGTTCAAAATAAGCGGCCCGGCTTGGCATGCCACTCCAGACCATTTATGCCGCAGAAGGTCTCTATTTCGACTGTTCTTATAACCATATCCCTGGCAGCAGAATCACGGGAATTTTTGTAGAGGGACGGGCTAGGCATCTCATGCACCTGGAAGCAGATGCCAGCCCCTACGTCTACGTGTAGCGTATTACTTGCCTTGGTGGCTGGATGGCAGTTCCATCTCAATCATCACGGTCGATGGGCTTCTGCGAACGTCAGCTTCTTCGCTTTTCTGCCGGAGACCGGACAGTCAGAGGACGGCCCTAAATCAGCAACGCTGCGCGAGCAAGCGCGGCTCCGTGCTGTATTCTTCGCAAGAAATGCGCCGGTCAGCGTCTGACCAGGTCGCTCGCACAACTAATCCCGACAGTCCATGATATTCAGACGAAACAGCCCAGCCGTCAGCTCCTGTCTTCCACGGCCTGGTGCAGTCTTTCGATATGCTCGCGGCAGAGCGTCTCGATCAAGGCGTGAAGTTCTGCGGTTCGCTCCTGAAGCCAGGCAAGCGCTTCTTCGGAAACCTCGAAACGCTTTGAGTAGCGCGCCTTGACGTAGGCTTCGTTGAGGATGTTGTACCACGTGGTAAATCGCTGACGATCACGCGGCCAGATGTCGATCAAACGGTGATCGCGACCTTCGGAAAGCCCACGCAGGAATTTGAGGTTGTGCGACGCAGGTGAATAGTTTGTCAGTGTCAGGAGATAGCAGTTATAAGCGCTCTCCACTGCCTGATGTAGATTAAACGCGGCTAGATGTAGGTTGCCTTTCGCAACGAGATATTTTGCTACGTCGGCGAAATCTCGGGCATCCGGGAAATGCCGCTGAAAATGCCCGTCGGCAACCCTGAGTGCATCGGCAGGGCTGAGCGGTTTCGCTTCAGCCAGCGGCCTGTCGTCGAATTCATAAAGAACAACACCTTCGCGTGCGAGATCAACGAAGAAGTATTGGCCATCGTGCAAAAAATTGCTGATCTCGCGTGCGCCATGCACGATGAGACTGACAGGTGTCTCGATCTCCTTGTCCCACATCAGCCGATCTGTTGTCTTGTCCCAGTATCTGGGATCGGCCAGTTCCTTGTTGCTGACGATGACAAGAATGTCGAAGTCCGAGCGGTAGCCTTTCGACGTATGCGGTTCATCCACCCATGTTCCACGGGCGTAGGAACCAAACAGGATGATTTTATAAATCCGCCCGTCTTTCTTGGCCTCGGACTTCGAGCGCTCGACAATGCCAGTGAACTCTTCGTGGATGATCCGGACGACCCTTTCCAGTTCGCGCTGCTTTGTCTGCGGAAGATGTCCGATATCCGATTTCATGGCCTCACCATCGATTCTTCTGGGTAGATATTTTAGCCGCTATCGGCAGGCGATTGCTACTCCACATTGTTGTAGTCCCAATCCGCCTGCATCCACATTATGCGAGGCTCAACCGCGCTCAGCAACCATTAATCGTACAAACCTATCAATGTCGCATCTGGACCGAGGCGCTGAACCACTTTATCCTTCCTGGTATTCGAGGCGTTCCTCGATCTTAATTGCGCCCTGGCGGAAGGAACTGAAATGGATCTGCGCCAAATGAGCACATTCGTTGCCGTCGCGGAAGAACTGCATTTCGGGCGCGCCTCCATCCGGCTCAACCTTGCGCAGCCTGCCGTCACTGCCCAGGTCCAGGCGATTGAGAAGGAACTGGGGGTTCCATTACTCATCCGTTCCACACGCCGTGTTCAGCTTACTCCCGCAGGATCGGTTTTTTACGAACGTTGCGTTCAACTGCTTCGCGACGTCGACGAAACTTGTGCGATCACACAGGCGGTTGCGGGCAAGGCTGCCAGCAAGATCACCATCGGCACAATTCACCCGGCAACCTTCGGTGTTTTGCCCGATTTTCTTGCCCGAATTGGCCGACGTTATCCGGATATTCGCATTCATATCCGCAACGGCACAACCGAATCCATCGTACGGGACATTGAGCGCGGGCAGGTCAATATCGGTTTCGTTCGGCCCCTAGATAACAGCGGCGCATTGCGATGGCAGGCAATAACAGAGGAGCGCTATTTACTCGCCGTCTCCAAAGAAAACGCTTTGGCTGAGGCAGAGACCGTCACGCTGGAAGACCTGCGCCGCCAGAAGATCATTTCCTTCTCGCGTTCGAACCTCTCCTACACGGAGCGGTATTTTCTCGATACGTTCCGCGAGCATGAACTCTCCGATCGGATCGTCTATACCTGCGACGACACACTTTCACTGATCGCGCTCGTCTCCGCAGGCGTCGGTGTTGGCTTCGTTCCGGAATGGGCGGCAAACCTGCCGAACAGAAACTTTCGTTTGAAGGCAGTGGAGGAGATTGATCTGCGTATCGGCCTTGGGCTCGCCTGGAGCAGCCAGGACCCGACCGCCAATCGTGATGACATCATCGAGATCGGCCGCCAGCTCGCATCCAATATGGCGAAAGGGCCGGCTCGTAAACAGCACCGCAACTGAACATCCGAAGTAGCATGCGGCAGACCGGGGTTTCTGGTTGGCTGAACAGTCGTGAACGCACTGCTACGTACGGACCTTATTCTCGCGCAATACAGCAAACAGGAAGTCTGTCGACGTAAATCACCGCGCGACATCTCAGGGATCGGTGACCTTCAGATCGGCGGCATCGAAAATGTTTGTGACGCGGGTGTTGACCGTCAAGCCCCGCGCAACCGCGGTAGCAGCGATGTTACTACCCACCGGCCTTTACGCACTTGCTGTCTCGTTTGCCCGGCCATGAACTGCCAACCGTTGGGGCCCAAAGAGCCGCCCGTTCTGAAGAATCGGCAGAACCTCTCTTTCCAAGCCATCCTGATAAATTCTATCCCGCCCGCCGCACGGTTTAGCCGCGAGGTACGCCGATCGCATTAATACCCCTCATATGAGGGAGCGCCGTTGTGGGTATTTCCCATCAACCGGACCAACTGCATGTTGTCCTCCATACCACCGCTGGTCGTCGCTTATATTTTATGTTGGGCAAAGCTGAGGGAAGACACTTCTGAGGAATGATAAATGGGGTATCAAAATGTCTCAGAGGCCTTCATTGAGCTAGAAGCTGCACTCACCGTAGCGAAGAAAATCTGCACGCTGAGCCGAGATATCTGCTCGTCGATCACCGACAGGTGCAACGGCAGGCAACTGAATTTCGAAAATGGGTGTGCCATCATCACGGTCGTTGACGATGGTCTCATTGTAAGGGTCTCCGCCGGAGATCTGCTCACGTTCTACGGCATTCAAACGGTGATCGAGGGTCGCTTGTGGGAGATAGCACCCAGCGCCGCAAGATCAATGACATGGCTACCAGCACGAGAGTCCCGCTCCGGGCAATTCCCTAGAACCGCGACAACGGGCATGAGAGAATGACGGTCGCTAGCTCCGTTGGATCAATGCGAAAAATTTCCAGGTCGTAGCTGTCGAACCACCGTTTGTACCAGCACCATGCAATGTGCGCCTGGGTACCCCCGTGCACTGCTGCGGGCTGCCCCAATCACTCTCGAGCAGACCGCGGAACCTCTCAAAGTCGAGGGGTGGGGCTGGGTGCAACCCTCCCTCGATGCCTCGGACATGTATGTACGAGGATCTTTATCTTCCGATTTCGCTTCCAAGACGATCAGCGGCTTGCCGTCGTCGCCCAGCAACAAAAAATAGATGAATCCCTTCGCGCTTTTCTCAAAGTCCGCACCGAGACTTTGGATGTGCTCAGGCTTCAGCATGACGTTCGGCTCGAGAACGACATTCGCGGGACCGCTCTCTTGTCACCGAAGAAGCGCCAGCCAGCGGCCTCCAGCAGCCGATTGATTTTGATCCTCGCCGTCGCTTCCTTGCGTGGTACCAACGCCCATCCCCCGAGAAAATTCAGCTATCATTGCGCCTTCGGAATAAACCCCACAGTAAATCCGAACAATCGGCCAATTTTCCCTAAAGTTTCGAGCGTTGGGTTCGCCGTCCCGGCTTCGATCTCAGCAACTTGGCGCCTGGTGAGCGATAGCGTCTTAGCGAATTCGTCCTGCGTCAAACCAAGCCCTCTTCGGATTTCAACAACAGCCTCAGGTAACCTCAAGTCGCCAGTCCGAGCGCGTTCCGCCAGTGTTCGCCGGTTCTCAAGAATTTCCTCTTTCGTTGGCTTTCTCCATCGAGCCATTTAGCTGTCCTCCGGCATCACTGGCACGCCGCCAGAACGCTCTCCGCGATTTCAATGCAGCGTCCCATTGCACGCTCCAGAATTTCCGCAGACCCACCCATATCTTTCGCCATAGCCGGCGTTTGCCGGAGGTAACCGGCAAACACGGAAAGCTCAGCTGCGAGCGCATTCTGCTCATCAGGATCGTGGATCAGTTCAGCGCAAATGCGTTTCCAATCGGGAAGGTGATCGCGACCACCGTCCCTCATCATGGCCCAGCGGGTGGAACGAACGATCCCCTCTTTGGCGAGCCGCATTGGCGCGAAATCAAAGAGCGGAGACAGGCGGATCGTGCCGTTCTGGTGCTTACTCAGTGCAGAATTTCGGCCGTGATTATCGGGATTGCCGAGCGCCAAATTGGCGATGTCCCGCTTCAGGTATTCGACAATGTCCGCGAAGGGATTAGCAGAATATTCGCGCAAAACGTCGATGTAGGCCTCGTGCGAGCCGACATGACCGAAATCAGCAACGCCGATCGCGGATACCAGGCTTTCTTGTCCCAGCCTAACGGTTCCGCCACCTTCTTTTTTCTTCCGGTCGAACCGAGGAATGATCAGGACACTTTCGGCATAGGTCGAAGGTTCGTGTACATTCAGGCCGATCTCTTGAGCGATCCGCGAATAGAGGGCTTCGCCTTCGAGTATAAGGCGGTCCACAGGCTCGCTGCTGCGGACCAGCTTGACAATGACGTGGCGCACGGCCTCATCATCAGTCACGAAGCTGTCGGGATAATAGAGACCGTCATTCGCTTGGGTCATCGAGACCTTAGGCCATTCGCCTTGCAGGCCGCTTGAGCCAGAGGCGAGCATTCCGAAGCGATCGGCGACTTCCATGAAACGATCCGAGCGCTCAAGGATTTCCGCTTCTGTAACCCCTTGGCGCTCAACACCGCGCAGCCGTTCCGTCTCGGCCTCCGCCGCTTCTTTGATCCGGATATTGCCTATGCCGCCCGTCGCCGATCGCAGAAGCAGCGGTAGATCAGAAGCGCGCGAGCCTTCAGCAAGACTGAGATGCTCGGCAAGCTTTCGCCTTGCATGCCCCTGGGGCATAAGATCCAAGAGGAAGGGCGGCCAGCTGCGGCTATATCGATTTTCGAGATCAACGGGATATCGGACAGATAACGCGCGATGGTCGCGAACCGTTTTGCCACCAGCGAATTCCGCAGATGCAACTGTGACGAAATAGTCGAGATCATAATCGACGATGGACGCGCCCTGGAAGCCGGCCGCGTCATCCTTAAGTTCTAGCGTCGCGGCGTGATCCCACTGGCCATAAAAATGGGTTTGGAGCGTTAGGCGCATTAATTGACCCTTTCAATGGTTCAATTAATGCATATTTTCAATTTATTCAACCCATCAAAGTGGGTTTAATAACTGCCCTTGGAACTGCCAGCTACTGAAGCGGTCATTAAAACTTCTGATCCGGCTGACCATCTTCCGGCCACGCAACGCATTGCCGTAAGCGAACAGCATGAGGGACAAGCTCAGCACAGGTGTTAGCCATTCATTGGTTAAAGAGGATAACGCCGCGGGCGCGGTCGAGTACACGCCGGTGGCGCTCCGCTACGATGTTCTGGCTTGCCTGCATGCGGACAACCTGCTGCAGCACCTTCAACTGTTCCCGCATTACCTCGAACGCACGGCGCTGAGCAGGCGGCACGCGATTGATAACATCCAGCTCTCCACGCAGGATGGCATTGCGGCCGAAGCGCTCGTCGAGGGCGCGGCTGACGGTTGCAAACTCCTTACTAATGGAGGGATCGAGCGAGCCGGCAGCAACGTCGAGCCTGCCGTTCTTTTTCTTCATCGCCACTGAGAGTTCTCTCAGTGCATCTTCGGCGGACGGCGACAGTCCCGGGATGGCAATGCTCATGCGCTGGCGCTCCTCAGTGATCGCCTCCCTCTCTGCATCAAATGCGGCCCTAAATGAGGTGGCCAATAACCGCACACGGCTTGCCGCCTCCGGGACGGCACGGAAAGCCTCCTTCCGCTCCTGGCCGACAGCGAGCAATTTGTCCATGATACGGCCGGAGCCTCGCAACGCGCCGTAGGCAGCGGGATCATTGCTGATGGCCGCAGCGATCCGCTCACCGGCAAAGCCCTTCAGGATCAGATCTTCAATCTTTCCGACAGCACCTGCCGGATCGCGCCAGATACGCGCTGCCGCGTTCGCAAGGGCGGCGCGATTTTGACTGTAGTGAGGAACAGCTCGCGCCCTCTCCCGCGCCTCGTGGTCGATCGGGGTTTCAAACTCTGTTACAGCTGCAAGCATTGGCAACACCGGCACCGTCTCTTTCCCAGGCACGACGCTGGCGCCGGTAACGATCCTGGAGCGATCTTTCCTTTCGGCAAGATGCTGTTCTTCGGCAAAGCGGCGTATGGCGGCAAAAAGACGATTGAGCTTTTCGCGCCGGTCGAGGTCAAGGTCGTCCGGCATGCGCTCGATCATGTTGCGCTGGGCAACAGTGTCTGCCTTGTCGGTGAAGGCGGACCAGCCGAAGCGAGCGTTGAGAGCGTCGTTGACCCCCCTCACCTCTTGAACAAAAAGGCGATCCTCCGCCGCGTAGGCGAAGGCCGTCTTGTAGGCATCCTTGCCAACGCGCTCGCGTACGGCTTCGATTTCGGCAAGGCGCGCCATAGCCGGTTTGGAAAGCGCTGGGATCGACAACGACATATGCGCGCGCCGATGCTCCTCTCGCATGCCGAAGCGTTCGACCTGGCGGCGGAACTCTGTGGCATGGGAACGCGCCAGCGGCAGCAATTCGGACAAGGCCGACACCGCCGCATCGCGCTCGGAGCGGGCCGCGCGGCCATCGACAAGAAGATTCGATCCACGCAGACGGCCGAGACGCTGCGGCGAGGCCTCAAGATCGTCGGCAAGCTCGCGGGGCGCAATCCGCGCGTCGGAGGCAAGCGCGTTCAGTCTTGCAAGCGCACCTTCGGGATCGCGATAAATCTTTTGCAAGACTGGGCGAAGAATGGCGTCGCGTTCCTTCCAGTGATCTGAGCGAAGCTGCGCGCGGCGGGCATCCTCGCCGACACTACGGGAAAACAATGTTTTCGGCGGGATGAGATATTGTCGATCCGTCGGAATTTTTGCCGTCCGGGTTTCGGCTCGTTCCTCACTATAGGAAACACGCTTCTCGCTTTCGATCGCGAAGCCGAGCGCCACGCTCGCCCGCTCCCAAAGCTTCGCCACTTGCTCGCGCTTCTGCGCCAGCCACGCCAGCTGCCGCGCCGCTCCGTCCTCCATCCAGGCTGCGACCCCAGAGAGCGTATCGATACCGCGACGCTGGGCAAAATCGCGGGCGTGCGCCCGGTAGCCGGCCTCGCTCTCGAAATCGAGGGTCGTCGTCTTGGCGCCGGAGCGGCCAAGACGCTCCACCAGTTGCTTGAACAGTTCCGGCCGATGGCTCTCCTCCTCGAGGCGCTGCCGGCGAACCTCTGTCGTTTCAATCCGTTTGGCAGTCCAGACGTTTCGATGGACCGTCCGTTCCTCGAGCCTCTTCTTTCCCGTTTTTTCGTCGATGACGGGCACCATCACCGTCACCCGTTCGACACCGTCCTTGCGCAGCGTCACCGTGTCGCCTTCCGACACGCCGGCCTCCTCCAGGGCCTTCGGAAGGCTTACGCCCCAGAGCCGATGCACGCTTCCGTCGTCCGTTTTCACATCGGCGTAGGGGCTTTTATCGGCATCCTCGTCTTGCGGCCTGAACTTCGCATTGCCGGTTCCGACCAGCTCGCCCGTGACGCCTGCGGCGTGATCAACCCGGGATATTTTGCCCCATCCCGGCTTCGGCTCAAAGTCCTCGCGAGCGGCATAAAGATCGGCCCGGTCGCGATGGCGTGTCATCGACACGTACGTCAGGTGCTGATCCATCAGCCCGGTTGCGAGCACGAATGTCCTGTCGACGGTCGCACCTTGGGACTTGTGAATGGTCGCAGCATAGCCGTGATCGACACTGCGATAGCTGTCTTCGCTGATGATGACATCCCGGCCATTATCGAGACGGACCGATAGTAGTGGGCCGCCGTGCGTGTCGCCGGTGGAGACGACCGTGCCGAGCATGCCGTTCTTGACATATTGAGGCCCAAGCCTTTGCGCGCTCGGCTCGAGGAACCGGGCGTTTTGGAGGAAGATGATCCGGTCGCCGACGGCGAACTCCCGCACGCCTCGCTCCGTGTAAAATTCACGAGAGACGGTCAGGGCGCCTTCATCTTTCATGACGTTGCGCAGCGCTTCATTGAGCCGCCTTACGTCGTCATTGGTATGGGCGAGAACGAGCAGTTCGTCACCACGCATGCGAACCGACTGTTCTTTATCGGCATATTGCTGGATGAGATCGCGGCGAGCGCTCGTCCAGTCAGCAACGATGCGCTCCACAGCTTCAGCCCGGCTCTCCGCCTCGACAATATGCCCCCGCTGCGCATAGGCATCCAGCCCCTCCTCAACCTTGCCGCGGGCGAAAAGACGGGAGGCCTCTCGCGCCCACTCTTCACGCTGGCGCCGCACACCTGCAAGTTCGGCAGAACCGATCCGTTCGGAAATCGCCCGAAAGGCTGCGCCGGCCTGGATCGGCTGAAGCTGCATTGCATCGCCGACCAGAACCACCTTGGCTCCAGCCTCCTCGGCGCGCTTGAGCACACGCGCCATCTGCTGCGACGAGACCATGCCGGCTTCATCGATGACAAAGATGTCCCGCCGGTCGAGGAGATCGCGTCCTTTCTCCCAAGCCATTTCCCATGAGGCGAGCGTGCGCGATCTGATGCCGGAACTATCCTCAAGCCCTTCGGCCGCCTTGCCAGCAAGCGCCGCCCCGAAGACGCGGTAGTTGTCGCTCTCCCAGGCGACGCGCGCCGCGGCAAGCAGCGTCGATTTTCCCGCACCGGCATGCCCGACCACAGCGGCGATGCCAGTGTCGCCGGCGACATGATTGACAGCCTCCACCTGTTCGCGATCAAGCGTGAACGGATTTTCCGGATTGCCGGTTTCTATGGTTCTGACAGCCGCCGCAATTTTCGCGTTGGCGACGCCGAAGCCCTTGCGCCGGGCCAGAACTTCCGCCGACTGCGCCATGTCGTATTCGGTGCGCAGGATATCGCGTGTGGTGAAGACCGCAGGTTCGGCCACCTTGCCGGTCTGCAGGTTCGCCTGTTGCGGCTTCAACAGTACGAGATCGTTAGAGGCCATCAGCTTGGAGCGTATGTTGGCGAAATCGGCCGGATCGTCGACATAGCGGTGCAGTGCCTTGGCGATGTCCCGTTCATCGAAGGTGGAGCGCTCGTTGCCGAGTTGTTTCAGGAGTAGGTATGGATCGGCCAGCAGCCGGTCGGCCATCTCCTGCCGGCGCGCGAGATCGGCCGGCGCGAAATACATCGCGACACCCTTGCGGGCGAGCGCTGCCTTTTCCGGCCCGAGATGTTTCTGGGCAATCCCGTCGAGCCCCTGTTCGACATAGGAACGCCCGTCGAGGCGGATCTCATGGCCGGCAAGCGCCAGATGCCGATTGGCCGTATCCGCCCAGGCGATCTTCCAGCCCTTCATGGTTTCCTTGTCGCCGGCCCAGAGCCTGTAGACGATCTTGCCCTTCGGTCGGTCCGGGGTGACGACCCGCAACGGCTCGCCGTCGGCGCCAAGCACCGGCACTTTCTTCGGCCCGAAACCCTGTTCCGTCAGAGGTCGAAGCGCGGTCATCAGGTGGATGTGTGGATTGCCTTGCCTGTCATGATAAACCCAGTCGGCGATCATGCCCTTGGACGTAAGGTTGTCCCGGACGAACTCGCGCACAAGGGCGATGTTCTCTGATCGCGTCAACTCTTCCGGAAGCGCGATGATCAACTCGCGGGCAAGCTGCGCGTCGGCACGAGTTTCGAATGCGTCCACTGCATTCCAAAGCGCCTCGCTGGCCGCAACGACGCTCTTCCCATCGATGGCCGCGCGCAGCCAGGCCGGTACCTGGTCCGGCAGCGCCAACTCCTCGTGTTTCAGTTCGGCGCCGCCGCCACGGTAACCGAAGGAGGTTCCGGCCTGTTCGTCCATCATCCGCGCCCGATGACGATAGGCGGCGGCCGAAACGATACTGCGTCCCGCTCCCCTGCTGATCACCTGCGCTCTGACGAACATGATCGCCACTAACGTCTCCAGTCCTTCCAGGCACGTCGCGTCAGCGACGTATATTGCGCCCTCAAATCAATCGGCCTGACAAGACCGATGCTGCTTTTCCAGAAGACGGCCCTGCTGGGATTTCCAATATCGACGTTTGTGGGCTTGTGTACGGTAGCGCTTTTGACTACTATTTTCTAGTCAGTTAAATGACGGGATGAAAATTTCCAAAGACGTTGAGAGGACTTGCCTATGGCCACTAAGCCCACGCTCATGGATATTGATGCTCAAATTGAGAAGCTTCGCGAAAGAAGAAAAACTTTAATAGTAAAATCAGCTGATCGTTTCGCGCGTGCGGCAACGAAGTCGGGATTGGCAGAGATGGAGATCGCTGACGAGGAGGTGGATCGCATCTTCGACGAGATCGCAGCGCGATTTCGCAACGGCGAGAAGAAGCAGGCCGCTGGCTCACCTTCTTCGCCGCGTGGACAGGCAAATGGAGCGACTGGTTCGGAAACGGAGCCTCCACATGACATCTGACCGAAAGAAGGGAGCGAGAGAAAAGTTCTTGCTCGGTGACATTGTCGTTCGCGCGGGCCTGTCGGACGCCGATCGGGCTTTCCTGCTTGGCGGACTTCTCGAAATGAAGCGGGTCGTGCCGGGGACACCTGAACATCGGCGTCTGTGCGATATCGGAGAGCTGGCCTTCAGAGAGGCGGCATCCAACGGCGGGTTAGAACGCTTTTTGAAGGTGGCGGAATGAAGGGAAAGGCCAAACAGCATCCGAGCCTGTTGCTTATCACCATTCCCATCGCCGTCACCGGATTTTCCTTTTACGTCGCCCACTGGCGTTGGCCTGAATTGGCCGCCGGCATCACAGGCAAGACGCAATACTGGTTCCTTCGGGCGTCACCGTTGCCCGTCCTTTTGTTCGGGCCGCTGGCTGGATTGCTGGCAGTTTGGGCGCTGCCCCTCCATCGGCGAAGGCCCGTGGCATTGGCAAGCTTTCTATGCTTTTTCCTGGTGGCCGGCTTTTACGGGATGCGCGAGTTCGGTCGGCTTCAGCCGCTCGTAGAGAGCGGTGTGCTGACCTGGGATCAGGCGCTATCATTCGTTGACGTGATTGCGGTCGTTGGCGCAGCGATGGGGTTCATGGCGGCCGCGGTCGCGGCGCGCATATCCAGCGTCGTGCCCGAACAGGTGACGCGCGCCAGGCGCGGAACATTCGGAGATGCAGACTGGCTGCCGATGTCGGCGGCGGCACGGCTGTTTCCCGATGATGGCGAAATCGTCATCGGTGAGCGCTACAGGGTCGACAAGGAACTCATCCATGAGCTGCCGTTCGATCCGAACGATTCGGCTACCTGGGGACGTGGTGGCAAAGCCCCGCTGCTGACCTACGCCCAGGATTTCGATTCTACCCACATGCTTTTCTTCGCAGGCTCTGGTGGCTTCAAGACCACCAGCAACGTCGTGCCGACGGCGCTCAGATATACGGGTCCGCTCATTTGCCTGGATCCGTCCACCGAGGTGGCCCCGATGGTCGTTGACCATCGAAGAGATAAACTCGACCGAGAGGTTGTTGTGCTCGATCCGGCAAATCCGGTCATGGGATTTAACGTGCTCGACGGCATCGAGCACTCGCTAAAAAAGGAAGAGGACATTGTCGGCATCGCGCACATGTTACTCTCGGAAAGCTTGCGCTTCGAATCGTCGACTGGCTCTTACTTCCAATCGCAGGCGCACAATCTGCTGACTGGTCTTCTGGCGCATGTGATGCTGTCACCGGAATATGCAGGACGACGAAATCTGCGCAGCCTGCGCCAGATCGTCTCCGAGCCGGAAACCTCCGTGCTCGCCATGCTGCGCGACGTACAGGAACACTCCGCGTCCGCCTTCATCCGCGAAACGCTCGGCGTCTTTGTTAACATGACCGAGCAAACGTTTTCAGGCGTCTATTCGACGGCATCGAAGGATACGCAATGGCTGTCGCTCGATAATTACGCGGCACTGGTTTGCGGCAACACGTTCAAATCGAGCGAGATCGCTGGCGGAAAGAAAGACGTCTTTATCAACATCCCCGCATCGATCCTGCGGTCCTATCCCGGTATCGGTCGGGTGATCATCGGCTCGCTGATCAACGCGATGATCGAAGCGGATGGTGCGTTCACTAGGCGAGCGTTATTCATTTTGGACGAAGTCGATCTGCTTGGCTACATGCGCGTGCTTGAAGAGGCGCGCGATCGCGGTCGCAAGTATGGCGTTAGCATGATGCTGATGTACCAGTCCGTCGGGCAACTGGAACGGCACTTCGGAAAAGACGGTGCGGTGTCGTGGATCGACGGCTGCGCTTTCGCGAGTTACGCCGCGATCAAGGCACTGGATACCGCCCGCAACGTCTCTGCCCAATGTGGAGAAATGACTGTCGAAGTCAAAGGCAGTTCTCGCAATCTCGGCTGGGGTACGAAAAACAGTGCGTCGCGGAAATCCGAAAGCATCACTTTCCAGCGCCGGCCGCTCATTATGCCGCACGAAATCACACAATCGATGCGCAAGGACGAGCAGATCATCATCGTCCAGGGCCACAGTCCGATCCGCTGCGGACGGGCGATCTATTTCAGGCGGAAGGACATGGATAGGCACGCCAGGCCCAACAGGTTTGCCAAGCTGGGACCTTGACGGCTCAGGCGTTTTCTTGCGGACCATATTCGACTTCTATTGGCCATTTCGTTGCCTTCATCAGCGCCAGTGCCGCGTCGATCGCCTTCTAGCGCTTCGATCAGGTCGTTGTGTCTCGTTGAAGGATGAGCATGGACACCGAAGCATTGACGATGTGCTAGCTCAACCCGTCCTAGTGCCTCTCCAGTGTAGATGACAGATGCTCCTGTATCGTAGTCGTCGCGGTCGCCGCAATGGATGCCATTTGATCCTCCTTTTTCGAAAACGTGCGATGCCTGAACATGGACCGACTGACGATTGAAAGCGAGGACAGCTCGCCATCTGATTTACCGGCTGTGCTCACCTCGACGATCGCGCCCGGGCGTATCGTTCAGACCGGGAAGCTTGATGCCGTGAGGATGATCGGACACTGCCGAAACCGCAACAGGCATCCATCACAGAAATGAATCGGAAGCGACCTTTCGATTCATAAGTCTCGTTGGACCAGATCGCGAGCATCGCCGATCATGCGGGGATGGGAACACACCACTACCAGCTTTATTGCCAGAGGATCGACGCCAACAGGAACATGGCCCGATATTACGCGCTTGCGATCCGGCCAACCCTTTTTGGCGAAATAGCCGTCGTGCGAAGCTGGGGACGGATCGGCAAGGCTGGCGGGGAGATGACCGAGGTGTTCGGCAATGAGAATGATGCGATATCGCGCTTTCTCGAACTGGTACTGCAGAAGCGCAGAAGGGGCTATCAACCGGCAAGAAACTGTGGAAACCCCTGCAGGAGCGCCACTCTGAGGACAACGCCGCATGACAACGTAACGATCGCCTGAAAGGGTTTTCCCGTCTTTAACGAGGAAACCGTCATGACCACAACCAATGAAATCGCCGAAAAGATCGCATCCGAACAGAACCTGACCAAAGCCCAGGCGAAATCGATCGTCGAAACCGTCTTCGCGTCGATCACGACGGCAGCCACGTCCGGAGCGGAAACATCTATCCCAGGATTCGGCAAGTTCAAGATCAAGGATACCCCGGAGCGTGAGGCTCGCAATCCGGCAACCGGCGCCACCATCAAGGTTGCCGCTGCGAAGAAGCTTACGTTCCAGCCTGCCAAAGCACTGAAAGATGTGCTGAACAATTGAGCCGAACCGCGGTAAGCGGGGTCATCAGGGGGAGCCGCCAAAGGCAGACGGCGCAGCGTCATCGGCGCTGCTTGCCATCACGCTTAAAGCTGATCTCGATCTCGATGGCAATCGGACGGTGGTGGCAGCATTGCGGGTGTATGCCACCCTCAGAAGGGCGGCACGGCGTCAACGGAACCGTCCTGCTCGGCCATGATAACGGCCAGTTCGGCCAGAGCCAGTTCCAGCTCCGCGGCAATCTGGCGACGCTCGTCTGGGTGGCAATGGTTCATCTCGACGCGCAGTTCTTCGATATGTTGTTCCAGTAGCATCGTCATCTCCTTGACGTTTGAGAAAGATGACGCCGCGGGGCGTGAGGAAATGACGGGGTCAGGGATCGCGTCGGCGACCGCCAGAGGCGGCGAGTGGGGTACCGGTTTTGTTGAAGCGCAGGGAACCGGAGCGGAAGCAAAATCGGGGGGCCACGCGAAGTCCTTGAGGCCGGCATTTACTCGCGGCACGATTGGTCACTCTGAGCAGACCCCGCCTCTCCGTATCGCGACCAGAAGAAGAAGCGGGCTAGATGCCCGGTTCCTTGTTGGTTTGAACAAGGGAAAAGCCCCGCCGTTTCCGGCAGGGCTTCGTCTTTGATCAGGCGTCGCGCTTCGGGCGGTTCCAGACCAACGTATAGTCGCCTTCCCTCTCGGTCGGCCAAAGTGCCGCATTGATCGGGGCCGGAAAGCTCGGATCGTCGAGCTTGACCGAGATGTAGGGCTCTCCGTCGCCGGAAACCTGGCTCCAGGCGGCGCCGACTTCGGCCGCTCCAGACATGATCCGGAAGTCGGGAGCGTCGCGGGATGTGCGTTCGATCGGGTTCAGGCGGGCCTTCATGGAGACCGTCAGAGTGCGTACGTGGCCGAGGATGGTGTTGCCGTTGGTGGTGAATTCGCCGATGATTGCCATTGTCGTGATCCTTTCGGTTTGATCGGGCCGCGACCATCGCGTCCTCGATGACTGTCGATTTGATCGGGGACGATCGGACCGCATCCTTAAGGGACCGGAATGCAATGGAGGGCGGCGGGAGACGGCTTTCTTGGACCGCGAGGAATGCGAACGCAGGTCGCAGGGGAAGAAAGGGGGCGATGCCGTTGCGGGAGAACGATCGAGGCGCAGCCGCTCTTCGATCAGACATGTCAAATCGAGGCCGCGTTGGCCGCGCCCACTTCCTATGCCCGAATGGATGGCAGCAATGGCCACATCGATCGTTTGGGCATTGCCGGGCCAATGCGACAAGTCCGAGGAGCGTCACCGAACTTTCCGTGTCGATGGCGGCTCCGGTTTTCGATCGGGCACATGTCGCCCATGCTTGCTCGTATCCGCAAGAATGACCTGTTGCTGATGCAGGACGCATTAGGGCCAGTCGCAGCAAAACTGGCTCGCGCCCGCACGGAACAAGATCGCCTTCGCTTTCCTCCCGAACGGTCAATCCGCGCTGCCCGGATTCAGATTTTGGGAGCAGTACCAAAGGACGCTCCAAAAAGAGAGGGGCGCTATTACACTGCCTCCCTCGTCGCGCAGGCATCCGCCCTTGGCTGAAGACCGTGGAGATAATTGACCGCCCGCTGCGCATGCGCGGCCGCCTGGAAAATTGCCCGTTTGTCGTTGGCCAGCACCGAGAGCCATGACTGCAGATAGGACGCGTGATCCGGCCGCGGCTCAAGTTCCGGCGCGATACCGAGGTCAGCGCAGAGGAAGCAACTGCCAAGTTCGGCAATGAGTTCTTCCCGCGCTCGCTCCGTCCGGTCCTTGGCATAGCGCGACAGGTCGCGTCCCACGCGATGTTCTGCCGCCGTCCAGTGGGTCGCCTCATGGCTGAGGACTGCCGCATACCCGGCGGCATCGCGGAAGGCTTCGAACGGTGGCATCTGGATATAGTCCATGGCCGGAGAATAGTATGCCTGTTTGCCGCCGTGCCGAATGACTGCGCCGGTATTGCGGAAGAACTCGTCAGCGTGACCGATGCGCTCGATCGGGCTCAGGAGCGGTTCGGGTACGCCATGATAGTGGTCCGGCAGGCCGTCGATCTGCGCCACGTTGAACACCGTGTACGATTTAAGGAACGGAATATCGCGCTCCACCTCGCCGCCATTGCTGTCGGTCTCCGACTTGGTGAAGCGGCTTGCATAGATGACCGTCGTTCCGGTTTCGCCCTTGCGAACAGCTCCATCCAGCTGCAAGGCCTGTTTGAACGTCATCCATGTCGGCGAGACATAGCCCCTCGCTGTGCTCTCCGACCACAACAGCAGCACGTTGAGACCGCTATAGGCTTCGCCGTTGTGGCGCAGCGGCCGGTTGATCCGTCCGGTCGTATTTGCGGCCGACCAGGGCTTCATCCACGGACGGACGCCTTTTTCCAGATCCGCAACGATCCTGTCGGTGATCCGCGCATAGAGATCGGCGCGCTCACCCTGCCCTTTTCTTTTCATATCCTTGAACCTCCGTTTTCGGAGGTCGCGACCATCGCGACCCCGTTACGTCGGTCAAAAGCCGGGCAGATCAGGGATGAGCGCACGCGGAACGCGCCGTAACAACGTGAAGGAGGGCGAAGCCCTTGCGCGAGACCCTCGGCCCGGCAGACCGAAGGCGGGACGGGGTCGCAATGGACAGATTCCCGATCTTGATCCGCAGCCAATACGAGGGCTTCGCCAGCAGGACCACTTTCTGCCGCACGGTAGCCGATGGAATCTTAGCAACGGCGCGGTTGAGGTTGGGACCTTCTGTCGACGCATTGAAGTCGCGTCCCGTCGTTGATCCGAGGCGGTGGCCGGCACAGGCCCTCGTGACTTCGAGCTGACGAGAACACGACACCTTCGTCGACGTGAACAAAGGCGGGGCCGGAGCCCCGCCGTGATGGATGTTATTCGAAGGCTGACAGCTGGACTGCTGCCGCCTTGCGGTCGAGCGTCTGGCCGGGATTTTCGACCGGCCGGTCGAAGGGTTTCCATGTTTCGCCCACCACCTGCTCATAGGCTGCGACAGCGCCGACCGCCGCCATTCTGAGCGCATGTGCCTGGATGCCCATGTCGGCTGCGAATTCGCGCTTGCGCTGGGCGGCGCTCTCATAGCCGACCGGACCGTCGAGATCCTCGTCGCGGGCATCCGCAGCGCTCTTGGCGGTGGCGTTCCGCGCCTCGGTGACGGCGCGGGAGTAGAACTGGCCGGCGCCATGGGCCGATCCGACATAGGCCCCGACGATGCGCTGCAGATGGATCTGCATCGCCCGGTCGCCAAGGCCATCGGAAAGTGCGGTGGCGGTTTCGACGATCAGGCGCTCGTGCATGCCACGGATGCCATCGCTGTCGACAATGGCGATCCCGAAGCTTTCGGCGATCCGAAGCGCCTGTGTTTCATCGGGGCATGAAAGGCGGACCATTTCGAGGGTGGCGCCTCTGCGCAGCGGCACGACGCGGGCGGATTGGCGGATTGATTGACGGGATTGAGTTGCTGACTTTGCCATGGTGGTCTCCTTTGCTTCGCCGAAGTGTCGGCCCCCTGGCCGTTCTGTCCTTCGGTGCGGTCGAAAGGAACAGGCGCAATCCGGGCGGATCAGGGCCCGGTCAGGCCAGATCGAGCGAAGCAGGCAGGCGGTCAAGCAGGGGTGACAAGCCCTTGCGAAGCCCGCGTGCCTGCTTTGTCGAGAGCGGCATGACCGGCCGCCCCGCGGCGCGACAGCGGCCTTGAACCGAACGGGCGCCGGTTCAGACGCCACGAAACCGAAGGACGGAACGGCCAGAGGCAAACCTCGGATGCCGAAGCTGAGAGGAAACCACGCTAGACCTGCGCCAGGCCGCGCCGATCCAACGTCCAAGCCGCAGCTTGCCCAGTCATCACAACCGCCGACGTCACTATCGGCTCGTGGTCCCGTTTGGCCTGAGCCACCCGGCAGATGTGCACGGGCACGCAATGATGCGATTGCATCCTCCTGTCGCGCGAGCGTTCACGAAAGTCCATCGACGGAGGAATTATGCCGCATAACCGAGACAATCGTCCGCAGTGCGCGACCAAATATGTTCCAGCTTCTCGTCGTGCTTCATCACAAGGGAGGGCCTGGATTCGCGTTCGATGACAGCGCTTTGCATGCGTTCGGGCGAGCTCTTGTCGGCCAGGTCGCAATAACCGCGGAAGTGCCAGAGGCACCCGTCGACCGGCAGAGAGAAGAGGATGCTGGTGACCAAACCGTTCGGGAATTCGCGCATGGCGAATATCCCGGCCTTGATCGAGAGCGGCGGCAGTATCTCAAACGTGTAGTCGTGGGATGCGTCGGCGATCTCGAACCATTCGCCGCTGTAGAGCGCGCTGTCGTCCCACTCCCATACATGCTCAGCCTCGTTCGGTAATGATCGCGCTGATGTGGCACCCATGGCTGCACGCCAACTCTACTGTTTTCCCAAAAAATGCTGCGGGGGCCCTCGAGGGACGCCAAGCGGCGCGGCTCCCGGGATAGCGAAAAATCACTGAAAATTCCTGCTCTTCACCTTCAGCGTATCGATATGAAGATCAGGCGTGAACATATCCCGCGGGACGACCGGCCTCGGCCGATCGCGCGAATCCGGCCCACCGCCCCCATGGGCAAACTCATCGCCTCGTCCCGTTGGCAGCCTGAATTCGACATCCCGATCGGCCAGGCCAACGAGATCGCCTGACAGATCGAATAGTTGCTGCGCGACGAGGTGCACGACCTCCCCTTCCCGCTGAATCCGCCCATTGATTGCCATCATCGAGGATCCGAGCACCACGCTCCTGCGCTTCTCGAACAGTGACGGCCAGACGACGATGTTGGCAGGGCCTGTTTCGTCCTCGATGGTGATGAACATGACCCCCTTGGCAGACCCGGGCTTCTGGCGCACCAGCACCAGACCTGCAGTATAAACCCATCGCCCATCCCGAGCATTCATCGCCTCCGCACAGGAGATGATGTTGCGTGCCGACAGGTCCCTGCGCAGGAACGCAACCGGATGCTGCCGTAGCGTCAAGCCCGTATGGCTGTAATCTTCGATGACGTTGTGCCCGTCCGTCATCTGCCGAAGGGCGACCTCCGGCTCCTGCTGCTCAGCAATTGCCGCCATCTCGCGCTCAGTCGCGGCGGCAAACAACGGCAATGGCTCATCACGCAGCGCCTTGATGGCCCAGAGCGCGTCACGCCTCTCGAGTTTGAGCGATGGCAGAAAGGCATCGGCCTCTGCAAGCTGGACAAGGGCCTCCGTCGGGACGCTGGACCGGCGCCACATGTCATCGACGGATAAGAAAGTACTATTCATGCGTGCCGTCACGATCCGCGCTGCGTCAGCGACAGCCAGTCCCTTTACCTGCCGAAACCCAAGCCGGACAGCATGCCGATCAATGCTGCCGATCTTTTCCAGAGTGCAGTCCCAGCGCGAGCGGTTGACGCACACAGGTCGCACCTCGACGCCATGCTTGATCGCATCGCCGACGATCTGGGCGGGCGCATAAAAGCCCATCGGCTGACTGTTCAAAAGCGCCGCGCAAAAGACATCCGGATAGTGGCATTTGATGTAGTTCGATGCATAGGCGATCAGCGCGAAAGATGCCGCGTGACTTTCCGGAAAACCGTAGCTGCCGAAACCTTCGAGCTGGGAAAAGGTCTTTTCGGCGAACTCCGCCGAATAACCGTTCTTGACCATGCCGGAGACGAGTTTTCCCTTGAAGCGGGAGACCCCGCCGGTGAACTTGAAGGTGGCCATGGATTTGCGCAGCTGGTCGGCCTCCCCGCCAGTAAAGCCGGCGCAGACCATGGCGACGCGCATGGCGCTCTCCTGAAACAGCGGCACGCCCAGCGTCTTGCCGAGCACGGCCTCAAGCTCAGGTGTGGGATACTCTACCGGCTCCTTTCCTTCGCGGCGGCGAAGATAGGGGTGCACCATATCGCCCTGGATAGGACCGGGTCGGACGATTGCCACCTGCACGACCAGATCGTAGAAGGTGCGGGGTTTCAGGCGCGGCAACATCGCCATCTGCGCGCGGCTTTCGATCTGGAAGGTCCCGAGCGTATCGGCTTTTCGGATCATTGCGTAGGTGGCTGCGTCTTCCTGCTGGATCGTAGACAGATCGAGATCCTCGCCCTTATCCTCACGGATGAGATGAAACGCCTTTGCCATGCAGGTGAGCATGCCGAGTGCGAGCACATCCACCTTCATGAACTTTAGCGCCTCGACATCGTCCTTGTCCCACTCGATGATCTGGCGGTCCTTCATCGTCGCCGGCTCGATCGGCACGAGATCGTCCAGTCGGTCATGGGTGAGGACAAATCCTCCTGGATGCTGGCCAAGGTGGCGTGGTGCACCCATCAGCTGCTGCGCCAGTTTCAGGGTGAGCGCTAAGCGCCGGTCGTCGGGGTTGAGATTGAGCTCGCGGATGTTTCGGTTGGGCACTTCCTCCGACCAGGACCACATGCCTGATGACAGCGCCTTGATCACGTCTTCCGGCAGGCCGAGCGCCTTGCCGACATCGCGGATCGCTCCCTTGGCACGATACCGCGTAACGGTGGCGCAGAGGGCTGCCTTGTCATGTCGGTAGGTCTTGTAGATCCATTGGATTACCTCCTCGCGCCGTTCATGCTCGAAGTCGACATCGATATCCGGTGGCTCGTCGCGTTCCTGGCTGACGAAACGCTCGAACAGGAGGTCATTGGTCGAGGGGTCGATCGATGTGATGCCGAGAATATAGCAGACAGCGCTGTTGGCCGCCGATCCCCTGCCCTGGCAGAGAATGCCCTGGCTTCTCGCAAAGCGCACGATCGAAAACACCGTCAGAAAATACGGCGCGTATTTCATGGTGCGGATGAGATCGAGCTCGTGCCGCACGGTCTTCAACACATCCGGCGGCAGCCCCTCGGGATAGCGGTTGGGCACACACTCCCAAACGTAATGCTCGAGCGATCCCTGAGCATCCTTGCCCGGCACGATCGCCTCTTCGGGATATTGGTAGGTCAGCTCCTCGAGAGAAAACGTGCAGCGCCGCACGATCTCCATGGTTCGCGCCAGGGCCTCCGGATAGCGCGGAAATAGGCGAGCCATTTCTTCCGGAGGCTTCAAATATCGGTCGGCATGCCTCTCGCGCTCGAAGCCGACATCGTCGATCGTGGTATTGTGCCTGATGCAGGTGACGATGTCCTGCAACTGCCGCCGACCCGGCTCATGAAACAGCACGTCATTGGTGACGACGGTTTTGACCCTGAACCGTGCCGCCATGTTGGAAATCTCATGGAGCCGCAGCTGGTCATTGGGGCGTCGGCGCAGACAAAGCGATACATAGGCGCGATCACCAAAAACGTGCGCCAACTTGCGAAGCTGTGCTGCGCATGTGGCGTCCGGCAAATCCGGCACCAGAATGCCGATCATGCCTTCCGAGTAAGCCATGACATCGTCCCAGTGCAGAATGCAGTTCTTCTTGCCGCCGCGCGACTTGCCAAGCGTGATCAGCCGGGTCAGCCGCGAATATGCCGGACGATCCATCGGATAGACCAGCAACGACATACCGTCGGCGAGGTCGAGGCGACAACCAACGACGAGGCGGAGACCTGTCGCGCGGGATGCTTCAAGGGCGCGGACGATGCCTGCGAGCGAATTGCGATCGACGACGCCGATCGCACTGATCCCAAGGAGTTTTGCAGTATCAAACAACTCCTGCGCCGACGAGGCACCACGCAGAAACGAAAAATGTGTCGTGACCTGGAGCTCGGCATAGCTCATGCGAATATCCCGTGGCAGAACCAGCGGTGTGACCCGGTTTGCGGATCAATACCGTCGCCAGAGCGGAACACCCAAAGACGCTCACCGGATTCGTCCTCGATGACAAAGTAGTCGCGCACGGCGTCCATTTCGGCATCTCGCTGCCACCATTCCCCGAAAATGCGTTCCGGGCCGTCGGCACATTTGACCTTGCGGCGTTTGCCACGCCAGACGATGGAGACTGGGGGCCGGTCCGGCATCAGCGCGATCGCCTCGATCAACTCAGGTCTCGGCAAGAGACGAACGGGGCGTCGCCAATGGCTGACCCAGGCAACGGCGATCGGTTCGGCGACGGGGCTGATGCGCTGGACAGAGCGTTCCGGCACATCGGAGGCGACCGGTGCGACGCGATAGACCCTCTGCCCCCGGTTTCCATAGAGGTCGATCAGCGGCGTGACATCAGTGACCTCATCCTCGACCAGAGCAGAGGCTTTCTGAGCCTCCTCGAGAGGCTCGGCTATCACGGCGAGCAGGATCAGCTTTTCGATCCCGAAGCCCGGCTCGATCTTTTCCGTCCGGTCCCGAAACAGTTTTGTCAGCCAGGCGACATCGCGGGCGGGCCTGGCGGTTCCGGCGCGGATGGCCTGTCTCGTGCCATCGACCTTCTCGACGATCAGGTCGGCACGGCGAACGCCAAGCCCGCGCTTCTGGAGTTCGTCAACGAGTTGGACGACCAGACGGCCAACATATTTATTGATTGTTTCCGCAGCCCCGATCGGTTCGGCAAAGGCCTTGGAGACTTCAACCAGCTCTGCGGTCCGGATCGGTTCGATCGGCTCGGCGACACGACAGAGCATCTGGTCGAGACGGCGGCCGACCTCCGGACCGAAGCGCAATGTCAGCGGAGCCCGCGGGGTGTTGGCAAGCTCGCCGATTGTCTGGAAACCGAGAATGCGCAGATCAGAGACGATCTTTGACGGCAGGCGCAGAAGCGAAATCGGCAGTTTTTCGACGGCACGGGCCGTCTCGCCCGGAGGAACGACAATCGTTTCGCGATTGATTGCGCGGGCGCAAGCATGGGCAGCACCCCAGCTGTCGGCAACCGCCACGCGCGCCGTCAGTTTTCGGGCAAGAAACTGGTTGGCGATCTTCGTCACCATCGGCAGTTCACCACCCTGCAAATGATCGGCGCCTTCCGTATCCATGACGATACCATCAATCCCGTCGACGGCGACGATCGGCGAATAGATCGTCAGCGCCCAGAGCGTGATGCGCTCGAGCGCGGCTTGATCGGCTTGCGAATCTGCGTCAACCAGCATCAGGCCGCGAAACAGAGACTGCGCCTTTGCCGCCGCCATGCCGGCATGCACGCCCGCCTTTCTGGCAGCCGCATCGGCGGCAGACACCCATCGCTTCGAACCGCTTCTCGCGATCACGGCGATTGGCTGTTCAGGCGGAATAGACGGATCGGCCCGACGAATGCGATCCGTCGGCAGATCCAGAAGATAGATCGAGACGACCCTTGTCATCGCACGCCCTCACAAGAAACTCAGCACACTCACCCGCTTTCACGCGCATCAATTCCAGAAACCATTGAGGCCTGCCCACCCCCGGTACCGGCAAGTCCTCTGACGGCATCACGCTGACACGCCATCGCGTGGTCGAGGCCGTCGGCTGCCCAAAGTCATTGGCCTCCGTCTGTCGCCGCCATCGGCGGACCGCGAGCGCCATGGTCCCGGTTCGCTCGGCTGCAAGCTGCAGACGGCGGGAACTGACCATAGGCAGGCGAACAAGTTCACCGACGACGGCACCAAGTCCGCCGAAGGAAAGGCCCTCCTCCATATTGGCCAGCACATCCTCTTCCTTGTCGGATTCAACAAAGATGACGCGGTCGGGATGCAGGCCCACATGGGCAAGAGCCGGAAAAAAAAGATCCGGCCGCGTCAGACACCAGATGACGGGGCCTTTTGTTCTTGCGGCAATGCCGGCAACACAAAGGGCGGCCGCTGCACCATCGACAGTACCGGAGCCACCGCCTGCAAACTCGTGCAGCGCGCCATAGGCGAGGCCCCCGCCAGGCAAGGCCGCATCGATCTCGGAAACGCCAAAAGAAAGTGTTCCGGCCCGCTTCGCGGATACCCCTTCCATCGACGCGATGCGGTCTCGCAAGTCGCAAATCACCCTCTGACGGGCAGCACTCATCGTTCACGGCTCCCTTCAAGGTCGCGTTCAAAGGATCGACATTATGTCGTACGGGCTATATGTTCATTGTTTGTTCTCGGAATGCAAAAGAGTCAAGCACCACATGGTTGAGGAATATTATCCCAGTATTAGCAAAGTCGAAGATTCGAAAAGGATTCAAGGAGGTAAGGGAAAACAGAAATTTTTGCAGCCCTTGCGTCCGTCGGGTTCAAAACGGTGGATAGCGGGGATAGATGAACGGCGTCACAATCTTCTTAAGGTTTTCGTGCTGAACTCGTTTGCATGACGAAGCCACCGAGATCAAAGCCGCTCCTTCGTGATACCGAAGCTCCGCTACGGTCAAAGCCGCGTCGGAAGCGCAATCCCGCACAGCCACAGCTGCTGTTTGATCCGATGCCCGATCGCGTCGAGCCGGCGCTCGCCCAATTGAAGGCGCACCCTCCACAAGGCGACCAATGGAGCTGGGAGCTGAAATGGGATGGCTATCGCCTCGCTATCCATATCGAGCCGACAGGGGTCCGCATCCTCACGCGTGGTGGCCATGACTGGACGCACCGGTTTCCGGCGATCGAGCAGGCTGCCCGGGCGCTTGGTCCGGCAACGATGATCATTGATGGCGAGGCGGTTGTGCTTGACGATGAAGGGCGGCCGGATTTCGGGCTGCTGCAGAAATCGTTGGGTGCGTCTGGAAAGACGGCTGGCAACCGAGCTTCGGACGCCATCCTCTACGCGTTCGATCTTATTTATCTCGACGGCCATGACCTGCGCAACGTGGAGTACCGTTCGCGCCGGCATCTTCTCGAGGATACGCTGAAGGGGCACGACGGCGCGATCCGCCTTTCGGAAACCATTGACGCCGATCCCGCGATCCTGCTGGAACACGTTGGCAGCCTTGGCCTCGAGGGCATCGTCGGCAAGCAATTGGATCAACCCTATCGCTCCGGCCGGACCGGCGACTGGGTCAAGATCAAGTGCGTTAAGAGCGAAGCCTTCATGGTTGTTGGCTACGAGCCATCGACGGCATCGTCCGGCGGCTTCGGCTCTCTGGTGCTTGCTGCCTATCGCGGTGACGAGCTCGTTCATGTCGGGAACGTCGGGACGGGCTTCAGGCAAGCCGAGATGAACAGGCTGCGCAAGATGCTCGACAAGCTGCGCTGGAAACGGAAGCAGCCGCCTGTTCCCTATGCCGAAAAGGCAGACATCGTTTGGGTCGAGCCGACTTTGATTGCCGAGATCGAGTTCCGGGCCTGGACGGCGGACGGCAAGCTACGCCATGCCTCCTACAAAGGCTTGCGGGAACGGCAAGACAATGCCGACGTTTACAAGCTCGACTAGCGACGCAGGCGGAACTCACCACACAACTGCATTCGGTCGCAACGGAGGAATTGCTGCCATGTGCAATCTATATCGGATGGAAGACAAGGACTGGGTCTCCAAATGGGCTCAGGACGCCGAAAGCCTGATCAACCTGATGCCAGCCTATCAGATGAACCCCGACCAAATGGGGCCGATCGTCCGCAACACGACGGACGGCAAGAAGCAGCTTGTGCATGCGCGATGGGGATTACCTTCCCCTCGCTTCGCCTTGGAGAAAGCGGCCAAAGCCAAGGCCGAGAAGCTCGCGGCCAAGGGCAAGCCATTTGATCTCGAGGAGTTGATCCGCATGGAGGCCGACCGCGGCACGACAAACGTGCGTAAGCTCAATTTCCCGCACTGGACGCGATGGTTCGACGTCGAACACAGATGCCTTGTCCCAGTCACCAGCTTCGCCGAACCGGATCCGGCGAGCAGAGAGGAAGGCGGCAATGTGCCCAATGCCTGGTTTGCCCGCGATGACGAGAAATCGCTGATGTTTTTTGCCGGCATCCATGTGCCGCAATGGAAGAGCGTCCGGAAGGTTCGGGACGGACTCACGACCGACGATCTCTATGGTTTTCTGACCACAGACCCCAACGATCTCGTTAAACCGATCCATGAGAAAGCCATGCCGGTTCTGTTGCTGACGAAGGAGGACACGGACATCTGGATGCGGGCGCCGTGGGACGAGGCAAAACATCTTGTCCGCCCGCTTCAGAACGATGCGTTGATTATTTCGTCGCGAGAACCGTACGGGTCCACCGTCGTGTCGAAATCGGGAGAACCGGTTGACCAAGACTGATTTATGTAGTGTCTGATCAGGCGGCACTGGTGCCGAGAGGCCGTGGCTGCTCGTATCCCTTTACTGGCACCTGTTACAAGGACGATAGATCGAGACGACATTTGCGAAGAACTCCCTTAAATAGCTGCTAGCTAGACAGGTCGTGGAGATCGGTAGTGATCGCCGCACCGACTGAAAACTCCGAAAACCGGACATCCAGTCCGCCACGCTCAGGCGTACATGCAGTCAACCCAACGAAATAATGGGAAACTTTAGGAAACGGAGCAAGCCGCAGCAACGGCCAAATGCTCCCATTGGAGGATGCCTGAATACGCATCGTGCCTTCCTTCAATGTGATCCGGATATAGAAATCTTCAAGCTCCTTGAAGGGCTGGGACACTGACCAGTCGGATTTTCCATCGGTGATGACTGTGCTGAGAAACCGTTCGCCATCTGTAAACTCAACGCCTGACTTCACCCATCGATTTTCATCAATGCGCACCATAAGACCGGCCTGATCGTAGAGAGACCGGAATTCGCCTTGGACGCGGACACTCGCTGTGAAACCATCCACGACCATTACACCTAGGAAATGGCCACTGTCGCGCGTGAAGCCGTAATGCGTTTCACGCCAGAAGTCAGTGTTTGCATCGGTGGTTAAAGAGAGACCCGTCTCGGTGGCTTCCCACACTACAGGTTTATTCAGCCACTCAGCTTCTTTGAGATTAACGTCCACGGCACTGTCTCCAGAATTGCCCTCGCATCACTGCTGGTGGGGCTATTGCCCGACTCAACGGATACCCGTGATCATAAACCTGGTAAAGTGAGTGTTGTCCTGCTGCCAGTTTCGTGGACACCAAGTTAAGGTGCTTCCAACGAAACTGGAGTGCATAAATGCAACGAAGGAAGTCCAGCCGCGAGTACAAGCTTGAGGCAGTGAAGTTCGTTAGGTAGCGTGAGGCCACACCGTCACCGAAGCGCTCGGCAAAAATCTTTCGATGGCAGTTGGTAGCACTATAGACAAAGCGCCTGACGGTCAGATGCAATTCGATCCGTCGAGCCGTACACGGCAGATCACCGATCACCGGAGGGGAACGGCTATGAACTCGACGGGAAACGGTCCCGCAGTGGGGATATATGGAGTCCGTTGACGCGGCGGACGCAGTGACAACGATCGCGTCGGTGGCATCATGCACCGATTCAACGTTCAAACCGGCCGGGAGCAGATCGGAAGTCGAAACTGGGCTCGCATGGCGCTGATTCTCCTTCGAAAATCACACCAATTGAATCCGAAACATCATCGAGAATGAGTCAGTGCCCAAAAAGATCCCGCGGCCATAGTCGCGACGCGCTGCGTGAAGGACAATGTATTGCGAAGATTGCCAGACATGTTCGTCACCCCTCTGGCATAAACTATGCCACGCAAACGATTTCCGGTTGCGTGGCATAGTCCTTGATTAGCGGCGGGGATATCCCCCGCCGATGCTCATGTCGTTGACCGATCGCCGATCAAAACTCCTGCCAGTCGTCCTTTGACGTATCGACAGCAGCGTTACCAGAGAATGCGGATGCAATCTTGCGGCCAAGCGCGCGTACGGGGGGTGCCACGTATCTGTCGTTGCCGCCGGCATTGCGAACCGGAGCGGGCTGGCTCTTCTGCTGATAGGCGGTATCGGCGAGCTTGAACTGCGCGAGAAGCTGGTTGAGCGAAGCTACCTCCTTGGCCAGATTGTGGCTGGCGGCGTTGGTCTCTTCCACCATGGCAGCATTTTTCTGCGTGTCCTGGTCCATCTGGTTGACCGCGGTATTGATCTGCTGGAGGCCGGAGGATTGCTCCTGCGCGGATTCCACGATGGAGACGACGTGCCGGTTGATTTCCTGCACTTCCGATACGATCGTCGCCAGTGCCTTGCCGGTGTCGCCCACCAGCTGAACGCCCTGCTGCACCTGATCGTTCGAGGTGGTGATCAGCGCCTTGATTTCCTTGGCCGCATTGGCGGAGCGTTGCGCCAGTTCGCGCACCTCCTGCGCGACAACGGCAAAGCCCTTGCCCGCCTCGCCCGCACGCGCAGCTTCCACGCCGGCATTCAGCGCAAGAAGGTTGGTCTGGAAGGCGATTTCGTCGATCACGCCGATGATGTTGCTGATCTCGTTAGCGGATTTGGAGATCTGCTCCATGGCGACCACGGCACGGCGTACCACTTCGCCGGATTGTTCGGCACCTGCCTTGGCGCGGCTGACGATCAGGCCGGCCTCCTGCGCTCGCTTGGTGGAATCCTTCACTGTCGTGGTGATCTCTTCCAGAGCGGCAGCGGTTTCTTCCACGGCTGCTGCCTGCTGTTCGGTACGCTTGGCCAGATCGTCGGCGGCCGATTTGATCTCGTTTGCGCCCGCGCCGATGCCACCGGCATTCTGCGCAACCCGGGTCAATGCCGATTGCAGCTTTTCGGCGGACATGTTGAAGTCGTTACGAACGCCGTCGAGTGTCGCCGTGAAC